>JAJZIR010000014.1 GCA_021810505.1 bacterium | reverse complement strand
CAGGGTGGCATGTTCATCTGGGCGCAGCTCTCCTCCCAGGTGAACACCGCCGAGCTGCTGCCCAAAGCTGCCGCAGAGGGAGTCCTCTTCGTCCCCGGTCGCCCCTTCTTCGCCACCCACCCCAAGGCCAACTACCTGCGCCTCAGCTTCGCCACCCAGACCCCAGAGGAGATCGAGGAGGGAGTGCGCCGCCTGGCTAGGGCGATCGTGGACTGAGGTGACTTAAGAGAAAAGCGCTGAGACCGATTCCCCGGTGTGGATGCGCTCGATCGCTTCCGCGAATAGCGGGGCCACGTCCAGCACTTCCAGTTTGCCCCCGCTGCGCTCGATCTTCCAGTCCGGAACGTCGACGGTGTTGGTCGAGGTGACCCGCTTGGCCTCCAACCCAGCGATGCGGTCCATGGCTGGTCCGACGTAGACACCGTGGGTCACTGCGACGTAGACCTCAGCGGCCCCGCCCTCTCGGGCCACGTTGACTGCTTCCACCAAGCTGCCGGCAGTACTGATCTCGTCGTCGACTACCACGACCTTCCTGCCGGCGACTTCGCCGATCAGGCTGCGCGCCTCCACGCGGGTATCGGAGAGACGGCGTTTGTCGATCAGGGCCAGCGAAGCGCCCAAGCGCTGCGCCAACCGGCTGGCCCGCTTGATGTCGCCGGCGTCGGTGGCCAACACCACGGCGTCCTGCACCTCTTCGATGGCTGAGCTGAGGTGGTCGGCGATGACCACATCCGAGGAGAGGTGGTCGACGGGGATCTTGAAGAAGCCGTGCACTTGGGGGCTGTGCAGCGTCATGGTCAGCATCCGATCGGCGCCGGATACCTGCAGGAGGTCGGCCACCAGGCGGCCGGCCACCGGGATGCGCCCCTCATCCTTCTTGTCGCTGCGGGCGTAGGAGTAGTAGGGGACCACGGCGGTGACCCGCGCTGCCGACGCTCCCTTCGCCGCGTCCAACATCAAGAAGAGCTCGACTAAATGGTCGGAGACCGGGGTGGAGAGCGACTGGACGATGAAGACGTCGGCGGCCCTGAGCGACTCCTTGTAGCGGACCATCAGGTTATCGTTGCTGAACTTGAGCGTCTCGCTCTGCCCCAAGGGGATCCCCAGGTTGCTGCAGATAGCGCGCGCGAGTGGAAGATTGCTTTGGCCCGAGAAGACCAGAAGCCGTGAACCGTCATATATCGCCATGCACGCCTCCCGGGCCTGGCTGAAATCCTTGTCTGTACTGCCTCAACCCGGCAAGACGATACCGCAATCGGGCGGGAGAGGCCAGCTGATCTCAACTCTCGCCGCGCAGCGTTTTCCCCAGCCGCTCGAAGAACCCCGGGTGCGGTTCGCTGACCGCTTCGCCCATAGCGGCGGCGTAGGCCTGGAGGTGTTCCCTGGCCTCTTTGTCGAGCTGTTTCGGGCTGGGGATCCGGACCTTGCAGACCACGATCAAGTCCCCGCTGCCGATTCCCTGGAGCCGGGGCATCCCCTGGCCGCGCAACCGCACCTGGTCGCCCGGCTGGGTACCAGCCTTGATTTCCACCCGCTGTGGTCCGTCCAAGGTCGGAACCTCCAGGCTGGTACCCAGGGCGGCCTGGGCGACGCCTAATTCGGCGACGTATATTAGGTGCTCGTTCTCTCGCTGCAGGGACGGGTGGGGAACCACGCTGAGCCGGACGTAGAGATCCCCGCTGCCCCCCGGACCTTCATTGCCCCTCCCCGGGACCCGGATACGGTACCCGGCGTCGATCCCTCTGGGCAGCTGTACGGCGACGTCTTCTTGGGTCAAGACGGTTCCCCGCCCGTGACAGGCTCGGCAGGGATCGATCACCAGGGTTCCTTCACCCCGACAGGTCCCGCACACCTGCTGCGAGACGATGTTCCCTAGAATCGTGCGCTGCTGGAACTGCACCACCCCGCTGCCGTGGCAAGTGGGGCAGGGCTGGTTGGGGCGACCCTCCGGGTCCGATCGCTTTCCCCCGCAACGGCTGCAACGCGCCAGGCGGTCGACCTGGACATGGATTTCGGCCCCGGCGCGGGCCTGCTCCAAAGTGATCTCGGCGTCCACCTCGAGATCCTCACCCTTGGCCCTTCCCCTCCCGCTCTGGCGGCCGAACAGGCTGCCGCCGAACAGGCTCTCGAACAGGTCGAAAGGATCGGTGGCGCCGTTCCCGAATCCGGTCGCCCCACTCGGTTCCTCTCCGAAGCGGTCGTAGTGGGCCCTGCGCTCCGGGTCGCTCAGGGCCGCGTAGGCCGTATTGATCTGAGCGAAGCGCTCCTGCGCCCCCGGCTCCTTGTTGCGGTCCGGATGGTACTTGAGCGCGAGGCTCCGGTAGGCGCGCTTGATCTCCTCGCTCGAGGCGTTCCTGGAAACGCCGAGGAGTTCGTAGTAATCGGCCATATCGGCTATTTTACAACACCACACTCAACGGATGTGCGTCCCGCGCTTCAACGCGGCCAGACTTTCAACTTGGGGGCTGCCGGGTCAGCTCCCAGATCCGCTTCAGGCCGTCCAGGGTCAGGGAGGCACGCCACTGGTGGGGGGTCCGCAGCAGCGGCGCGATCAGGCCAGCGTACCCACCCGTCAACAGGATGGCTGCTGGTCCGGGGAGCTCGGCCTGGATCCGGGCCAGCATACCGTCGACCATCGCGGCGTGGCCCAAGACCAAGCCGCTCTGCATGGCCTCCTGGGTATTGTGGCCGATGGCGGAGGGCGGCGGCTCCAGGGGAACTCTGGGGAGCCTGGAGGCTGCGCTGCTCAGCGCTCCAGCCGTGCTGGCCAGCCCCGCACCGATGATTCCACCTAGGAAGGTGCGCTCTCCCTGCAGGACGTCAAAGCTGGTGGCCGTCCCTAGATCGACGGCCACGGCGTACCGTCCCCCCGCCAGCAGCTCCTCGGCTCCGAACAGGTTGGCCAGCCGGTCGATCCCGAGGCTGCTGGGCGGTTGCACCCGGATATCCGCTTGCCGGACCGTTTCGGGCCGGAGCAGCTCGGCCTCGATCCCGAAGTGGCCGGAGAGGGCAGCCTGCAGGTTCTCTCCCAGGTTGGCGACCACGCTGCCGATCGCGGCGGCCTCGACCTGCGGCGCGCTGCCGAGCAGGCCCGATAGCCTGATGGCCAGGTCGTCGGGAAGGTCGTCCGCCCTGCTCCTGAGCCGGTACTCCCGGTGGAGCCGGCCGCTGCCGTAGATTCCGATATGGATGGTGGTATTCCCGACGTCTGCGACCAGCAGCACAGATACCCCCTCTGGGCGGATTTGGTGTCCGCTATACTCGTTCAATGGAGACCCAGGACTGGTTCGGAGAGCTGCTGCCAGGGACCTTTGACGAGGTGTTTGCAGCTCCTGGACAACCTAGGCCCCACTACCGCTCTCTGCTCTCCCGGATGACATCGCTCTCCCGAGAGGAGCTGCGGGCGCGCCTCGGCTTGATCGATCTCGCGTTTCGGGATCAGGGAGTCACCTTTCGGCTCCACTCGGAGGAGCAGTCACCGGAGCGCCCTTTCCCGCTGGATATTCTGCCACGCCTCATCCCGGCCCGCGAGTGGGAGGAAGTGGTATCCGGGCTGGTCCAGCGGGTTCGCGCGCTCAACGCTTTCCTGAACGACATCTACCATGACCAGTGCGCGCTCAGAGACCAGGTCGTCCCGGCTGACCTGGTGCTCGCGCACCCGGCCTTTTGCCGTGAAGTGGCCGGGATCGACCTGCCTTTTGGCGTTTACACCCATGTGGCCGGGATCGACCTGATCCGGGACGCTTCGGGAACCTACCGGGTGCTGGAAGATAACTTGCGGACCCCCAGCGGCGTCTCCTACCTGCTGGCGAACCGCCGGGTGATGACCCAAGCGGTCCCGGACCTCTTGCGCGGCCAGAAGGTGCGCTTGGTCGAGCACTATCCAGATCTGCTCCTGGAGACGCTCCGCTCTCTTTCCCCCAGAGACGTGGTGGATCCCACCGTGGTGGTGCTCACCCCGGGACCGTATAACAGCGCCTATTTCGAGCACATGTTCCTGGCCCAGCAGATGGGCGTGGAGCTGGTCGAGGGGGCCGACCTGTACGTCGATGGCGGGCGGGTCTGGATGCGCAGCCTGTCCGGGCCCGCCCAGGTGGATGTCATCTACCGCCGTATCGACGACGCCTACCTGGACCCGCTGTGCTTTCGGCCTGATTCCATGCTGGGCGTCACCGGCCTGATCTCGGTGTTCCGCGAGGGCCGGGTTGCTCTGGCCAACGCTCCGGGCAGCGGCGTCGCCGACGACAAAGCCCTGTACGCCTACGTTCCCCGGCTCATCCGCTACTACTTGCAGGAAGAGCCGATCTTGGCCAACGTAGAGACTTACCTGGGATCGGACCCGGATCAGCTGGAATACCTGTTGGCCCACGCCCGCGAGCTGGTGATCAAGCGGGTGGACCAGTCCGGGGGATACGGCATGCTGATCGGCTCTGAGGCGGAGCCGGATGCGCTGGCCCGCTACCTCGCTGAGGTGCGCCGCCAACCCTCCTGCTACGTCGCGCAGCCCCGCATGGAGCTCTCCGCCCACCCGACCTACTGCGCGGATACCGAGCGCTTCGAGCCGCGCCGGATCGATCTGCGCCCCTTCATCCTGTCGGGAGAGCAGATTCAGGTCTTGCCCGGCGGCTTGACCAGGGTCGCCTTGAAGCGGGGATCGACCGTGGTCAATTCCTCGCAGGGGGGCGGCTCCAAAGATACCTGGGTGGTCGGCTAGATGCTCGCCAGGATCGCAGAGAACCTCTACTGGATGGGGCGCTACCTGGAGAGGGCTGAGAATACCGCCCGGATCCTGGAGGTGCAGTTCGAGGCTACCGCGCAGGCCGCCCCGGAGTGGCCCAGCACCTGGTGGAGGAAGGTTCTGGACGCTTTCGAGGCTCCCGCCGCGATCCAACCGGCGGAGAAGGCGGTGGTGTCCTGGCTGGCCGAGCAGGGTGAGAATCCCAACGGGTTGCGCTCCTGCCTCTATAGGGTGCATGAGAATGCCCGATTGACGCGGTTTTATCTGAACTTGGAGATCTGGGAAGCGGTCAACCGGTTGCGCCGTTTGACCGGTATTCCCCTGCTGGACGAGCCGGTCGCCCTCCACCAATTCTGTACCCAGATCTGCCAGGCCAGCCACTTGGTCATGGGCATCACCGAGGTGACCCTGCCGCGCGATCAGGCTTTCTACCTGGTGCGCTGCGGCCGCTACCTGGAGCGAGCCGACACCATGTTGCGCACCTTGGGCCTGCTGGCCGCTGTCTCCCCCGAACCGGCCCTGCGCGACCACCAGTTCCGTTCCCTGCTCCGCTCGGTCTCGGCCCTAGAGGCCTACCGCAAGCGTTTCCGGAAGCTGGAGGCAATAGGTATCGGACAATTTCTTTTGCTGGACAGCGACTTTCCGCGCAGCGTGCGCTTCAGCCTCTCCGGATTGCACCGTTCTCTGGAAGCGCTGCGGCGCTTGGTGGGCGGTTCCGACGCGGCGCTCAGGGACGCGGGGCGCCTGGCTGCCACTCTGGAGTACTGTGACAGCGCCTCAGAGGTGCTGGAGCGCGAGCAGCCCGGTCTGGAAGAGCTGTTGGCCCGTATCGCAGCGGTCCACGTTCGCCTCTCCCAGCAGTACTTCTACCTGGGGAGCGCCGGATGACTGCGCAGGGCACCCAGCTGCGCGTGCAGCACTGCACCGAATACCGATATCCCCTGGAGGCCAAGGACTCCTTCAATGAGCTCTGGGTCTCTCCGGTAGATAGCGCCACCCAGAGCCTACAGGCTTTCCAGCTGCAGGTGGATCCCGAGGTGATGGTCCGCAGCCGCGACGACTATTTTGGCAACCGGGTGCACTATTTCCACGTGGCAACTTCTCACAGGCTGCTCCGCATCGCGTCGCGCGCCGAGGTTCTCACCTTTCCGGCGGCTGAGCCCCGGGCGGTGGAAGTGGCCAGCTTGGAGCCGCTGCGCCCCCGCTTCTTCGAGTTTCTGGCCCCGACCAGGCGGATTCCCCTGCAGGGGGATTGGGCCGCTTTGCTCGGGTTTCCCTTGCCGGGAATGAGAGATGACCTGCTCAGCTACCTGCTCGCGGCCGCCCATCACCTGCACGCGCGTTTCACCTACCGGGTAGGCGCGACATCGGTCGATACACCTTTGCAGGACTTTATCGCCTCCGGTCAAGGGGTTTGCCAGGACTTCGCCCAGGCCATGTTGGCTCTCCTGCGCCAGGCTAGGTTGCCGGCCCGCTACGTCTCAGGCTACCTGGCTACCGGGGTCGGAGCCGAGGGCAGCCACGCCTGGATCGAAGCCTTCTTCCCTGGAACCGGCTGGGTCGGAATCGATCCGACCAATGACTGCCCAGCCGGTATCTCCCACGTCAAGGTAGCGCACGGGCGGGATTACGATGACTGTCCGCCGCTGCGGGGGGTGCGCCTGGGCGGGGGTATGGAGCAGCTCAGCGTCGAGGTGAGGGTGGAGGTCGGGCCCTGAGTGGGCGGCCGGGTCTAGCGCTGAGCCGAGCGCCCGCCCGAAGCTGCGCAGGTATTTTGCGAGCCCATCCCCTGCGGGGACTCTAGGGGCGGCAAAAGTAGCTTTTAGAATGAGATGCGCGGCTAGATAAGGTCTTCTGGTGGACAGGGGTCCTCATCTGGGGGCGCGGGTCGCTTCGGTGCGCTGCCCGCGCGTAGGGTCCGGTTCAAGAGGAGATCCCGTATCCCGTTGACCGGTTGCGCGCAGCTGACCAGCGCCGGCGCGATAGAGGCGCGCCTCAGACCCGCTCGGAGTGGATCGGGAACCCTGCTCGGCCGGCTTAAAAGATTCCGCCCAGCTGTCGGCGCAGCTGCAA
Organism: bacterium; assembly: GCA_021810505.1. Classification (GTDB taxonomy): domain Bacteria; phylum Deinococcota; class Deinococci; order Deinococcales; family Deinococcaceae; genus JAJZIR01. The sequence continues at coordinate 61,854 of JAJZIR010000014.1, read as the reverse complement.
CCTGCTGCAAAGGATTTTTGGCCCCTCGCGGTCAATCCGCTCACCGTGTACGCCGGTCTGCCCTGCTAAAAGCGTGTTAGTACAGGATTTCGGTAGGGTACTCGACAGCCTGTAGGCCAAAAGCGCCCGGGGGGGTGAGCCGCGCCGCACCCTGCCTACCCAGAGACGCAGGGTTTGGGTGGACCCCTCCCCGGCATGAGCTAGATTGTCTTGAACTTCTGTACCGCGCGCCACGGGATGTCGCGAGAGCGTCGCTACATGTTATTGGAGGTATCAGTGTCCGAGCAACTCGACAGCCTATGGGCCAAAAGCGCCCGGGAGGGTGAGCCCCGCCACAGCCTACTCGCCCACCTTCTAGATGTCGGCGCGGTGGTTGGAGAGGTGCTCGGGCGTGAGCCTGCACAGAGCAAAGCTCAGCTCGCGGCTGATTTGGGTTTGCCGGTTGAACAAGCTGTGCACTGGGTGCAGATCCTAGCCGCTTTGCACGATCTCGGTAAAGCGACACCTGCGTTTCAGTCTCTCTGGGACGAAGGAAAGCAAGGTGTCTTGGCAACTGGATTATCTATCGAGCTGCAATCAGATCGCTGTCCGCATGGGCTGCTCACTGAATTTTTGTTGAGTAAATTGCTAGCTGGACGGGGCTTTCCCAGCAGGCTAGCTCGGCAGATCGCGCAGTCGGTAGGCTGCCATCACGGCCGCCGGCCCAGCTTTTCCGAGCTCGGAGCACTGGCTTCCCGCCCAAGCCAGTGGGGATCAGGTTCTTGGGATCTGGTGCGGAAAGAATTGGTAGAGCAGGTGATTCTCGCCTTCGGGGCACCGGTGTTCCCTGCGGTCAGCGCCTTAGAGGGCCCCGCCTGGATCCGCCTAGCCGGTCTGACCAGCTTCTGTGACTGGATCGCCTCGGCTTCTGAATTCTTTCCCTATGGGCGCACTCCCTCTGTGACTTATCTAAAGCAGGCGGCCCAGCTGGCGGCGGCTGCCTTAGACAAGATCGGTTGGCAACCGAGAACTGCGCTCTGGGAAGGCCCCTTACCTATCGCTTTTGCTGAGGTCTTCGCGGGTCGCCTCCCCAGGCCACTGCAGAGCGCGGCTGCTCAGCTAGCTGAAGGCGCCTCGAGACCTAGCCTCCTGCTGGTCGAGGTGCCTACCGGCGAAGGTAAGACCGAGGCCGCGCTGCATGCCCACTTGATCTTGCAGAAGCGTTTTGGTCACCGGGGCATGTACGTGGCTCTGCCCACTCGAGCGACCGGGAACGCCATGTTCTCGCGTACCCGTGCTTTTTTGGAGTCCTGCGCCATGCGTAGCGGAGCGGCTCCTCGTCTTACTGACTTGCAGCTGCAGCACGGAGCAGCGCTGCTCAACGCTGAATACGCTGATCTGAAGAGCCTGCGTGACGTTAGCTATGAAGATGGGCCAGGAGAGGCGCTGCGGGTTTCCAGCTGGTTTAGTCACCGCAAGCGCGCTTTCCTGAGCGAGTATGGTGTTGGGACCGTCGATCAGATGCTCATGGGGGTGATCCGCAGTAAGCACCACTTCGTGCGGCTCTGGGGACTGACCAACCGCACAGTAGTCCTCGACGAGGTACACGCTTATGACAGCTATACCGGTTCGCTGCTGGCTCAGCTGGTGCGCTGGCTGGCGGCTCTGGGTTCTTCGGCAGTGATCATGTCGGCTACGCTGCCCCGCGCGCTGCGCGAGGAGCTCTTGCAAGCCTACGGGGACCGAGGAGGCCGGCTTGCGCCCTATCCCCGGGTCACGCGGGTAGACGCCCAGGGGACCGAGAGTCTTCACGTCGAAGCTCGGCCGCTACCCATCATCCGCCTGAACCCAGCGCCTTCTGCCCCGGCCGAGCTGGCCGAGCTGGCCCTGCGGCGCCTGGGATCGGGAGGTTGTCTGGCGATCATCCTGAATACCGTGCAGCGGGCTCAGGAAGTCTACCTCGCGCTGCGTAACCTAGCTGCGGCTCTGCCAGAGCCGACCGAATTGCTGCTGTTCCACGCCCGCTTTCCAGGAACTGACCGCCAGAGGCTCGAAGAGCAGGTGCTGCGCCGCTTCGGTCCTGCTGCCCCCGCTGCCGGCACGCGACCTCCCCGGGCGATCCTGGTGGCTACCCAGGTTGCCGAGCAGAGCTTGGACTTGGACTTCGATGGCATGATCACCGACCTGGCCCCGATCGATCTGCTCCTGCAGAGGGCTGGTCGCTTGCACCGCCATCGCGAGAATGACCCTAGACCTCGATTGCTGCGCGAAGCCCAGCTGCAGGTGGCCTACTTAGAGCAGGATCCCAAAAATCCGGACCTGGGGTATTCGGGCCTGATTTATCCTTCATATCTGCTGTGGCGGACCTGGTGGGAGCTCCAGGGCCGCACCTCCTTAAAACTTCCAGATGACCTGGAGACCCTGATCGATGCGGTCTATTCCCAAGGCTTGCCCGAGAGCAGCCCTGCTTGGCTAGGGCCCCTGCTGCGCACTTCCTGGCAGGAATACGAAGCCGAAAAGGCGGACTATAAGAGGGCGGCAGCGTATAGCTGGATTGCTGGCCCGGAGAAGTTCGTGAACTCGGACCCCCCAGCTCAGCTCGGGGATTGGGGCGGTGCTGAGGCCGCTCTCTGCTCCACGGAAGAGCACCTCTCTACCCGGCTGGTCCGTCCTTCCGTCCAAGCCGTCTTGCTCCACTCCTCGGCCGGTCACCTCAGCCTAGATCCTGAGGGACGGGTCGCCGTCGATCCCTCGCGCAAGCCTTCTTGGGACCAGGCCGTCTCGATCTATGGCCGGATGGTTACCCTCGGCCGTTCCGCAGCGGTTAAGGGGCTCCGCGGAGTCGAGGTGCCTGCGGGCTGGACCGACCACCCGCTACTCGGCGGCTGCAAGGTGCTCACCTTGGTCGGCGGCTCAGCTCAAGTAGGCCAGCTCAAGATCTCCCTGGATCCAGAACTGGGGGTGGTCTATGGCGATCTGGTCTAGAGTGGGCCTGCACCCGTTTTCTGCGGCTGCGCTTCCAGGACTTCTCCGGGATGAACCGCTGTATTTGATGACGTTGGGCCCCTCCCCACGTCTGTGGGGTTTGTCTCTCGCCCTGATGTGGAGAGACACACCATGCTCCGCTCGAGAGCTGCTGGGTCCGGTAGGACTTCTATGACTTCAGTCATACGTCTGGTAATCAATTACAGCATAGTGTGCTATACTCCCTTCGTCGACCGGTTTCCAGCTACATTCCGGTTGTCATGGAAAGGGGTGAATTTCGCCTGTACACTTTCGACTTGCTCTTAGAGCCCTGGATCCCGGTGCGCCTGCTGAACGGCGAACGCAGCGCCTTGGGTATTCGGGATACCCTGCGGCGCGCGCACCAGATCCGAGGTATAGAAGACGCCTCGCCGCTGGTGACGGCGGCTCTGCATCGCCTGCTCCTAGCCATCCTACATAGGTCGCTAGATGGACCAGACGATATCGACGAGCTGTCTGACCTATGGAAAGGGGGTAGTTTTCCACCCCAAGTGGACGCTTACCTGGATCGTTGGAGAGAGCGCTTCGATCTGTTCCATCCGGAAAAGCCATTTTGGCAAGTGGTCGACCGGGCTCTGGAACTGCCCGATCGCGCCTGGGCAGTCCTGGCTGCCGAGCGCAACACCGACAACAACAAAGTACTTTTCGACCACCTGATGGTCGACGATCCACCACCTATCAAGCCGGCGGAGGCCGCCCGCTTGCTCATCGCCCACCAGACCTTTGCGGTTAGTGCAGGTAAGAGCCCCTTCGCTGGAGTTTACACCAGCACCGCTCCAGTAGCAGCGGGGGCGATGGCCATCGTCTTGGGTGGCAATCTGTTCGAGACGCTGTGCACCAACCTGCCCGATTACCCAGCGGAGCGTAGGGCCATCGACACCCCGATCTGGGAGCAGGACCCGGTGCCCTTGGATGCGCTCCGCCCTGGCCCTGGACGCCGCCCCCGGGGGATCACGGATACTTACACCTGGCTGTCGCGGGCTGTGCACTTTCGTCCCGAGGAGTCGGAAGGCGGGGTGCAGCTGCGCTGGCTTGCTTACGCCTCGGGTATTCGCCCTCTCGAACCCGAGGTAGTGCAGCCCGATCCTCTCTGCGCCTACCGTTGGGTAGAGCCCAAGGGGCAGCCTGCGCGTTACCGCTTAGTGGGTTTTGATGTTTCTAGGGGCCTGTGGCGCGACTTGCTGGCCTTGGTTCCCTATAGCAAGCTTAAAACTCGCGACATCCCCCCGGCCTGTGTAGAGCGGGCCTGGCGGCTTCGCCAGGAGGGACTGGCCGAGGGCCCCATCCACCTTCTGGTCCTGGGACAAGCTAATGAGCAGGCCAAGATCGAGGGATGGTACCAGGAATACTACCGCCTACCGCTCAGCTTGCTAGAGAACCCCTCTGCCTATGAAGTGGCGCAGAGCTCTCTGGAATTCTGCGACCAGGTGGATAGAGCCTTACGCTCCGCAGCATGGTCGTTGGCTACCGGACTGCTCACGGTCGGCGAGCGCAAGCCGGATCGCAAGGACGTCGACAATCTGGTCGCTACGCTGCCATTATCGCCAGACTATTGGTCCAAGCTGGCTCAGAGCTTTCCGGAATTGCTGAGCCGGCTAGGCTCTGAGCCGGCTCTAGGGGAGACCCGGATATGGTGGCGCGATCGGGCGCTTTCGCTGGCTCAGGAGGTATGGGACCGTAGCAAGCAGTCGGTCGGCCTGAGTGCCAGAGCCTTGCGGGCTATTGAGCGGGCCGACCGGGCCTGGATGTTTGCCAAGTCCAAGCTGATGGATACCGCGGCGCCGTCCGCTCCACCCCCACCGCACCTAGTACCCTCAGAGACCCGAGGAGGTCAACTGTGACTGAGAACCCCCAAGCTCCTCACACTGCTGCGCCGGAAGTTCAGCCGATCGCCCCTGGTCGGGGCGGTGTCTGGCTGGCGGCGCAGCGCTTGCTCGAGCTACTCGCACAGCTAGCCGGGCCGCCGCCGGAGCGGCGTGCTCTGGCGGCCCTGCGCCGCAGCCTGAGCTTCCCGCCCGGCGAGGACCCTGCTGTTTATCGCTGGGTGGAGCCGATAACGGGGAGCTGCAACGAATTCGAGCGCAGAGTTCTCTATCTGGTCGCTGGCCTGTTCGCTTTTCATCCCAGCCGGGGAGACCGCAGCCTGGCTGCGGCGTGCGGGGAGATGCGCAGGGATCTGGAGCAGCGAGACGCTGGCAGCAGCTTCGAGCAGCACTTCCTAGCTCTTCTGGATGCGGACGCCGACCAGCTGTCTTACCGCCTAAGGCAAATGATTTCTTTGCTGCGCTCGGACGAGCTCGGATTCGACTGGGCTGGGTTAGCCCAAGATCTTCGCCGTTGGGGATCTGTGTCCAAACGGGTTCAGCAGGCCTGGGCCAGAGACTTCTACCGTTCCCCACAAGCCGATCAAGCCGAGGCATCTACACCTAGCTCGGAAGCCCTCTAGGGCAAGAAAGGACATATATGCGCCACTACCTCGAGCTCCACATCCTCCAGAACGTCGCCCCTTCTAACCTCAACCGTGACGATACCGGTAGCCCCAAGGACTGCATCTTCGGTGGTGTTCGGCGTGCACGCTTGAGCAGCCAGTCGCTCAAGCGTGCGGCCCGTGACCGGATGCGGGATGCCCAGCTGGTACCCACAGAGAACCTGGCTTACCGGACTAAGCGCCTCAGCGGTCAGCTGGTCGGCCGTTTGGTGGAGATGGGCAAGCCTGCCGACCAGGCAGAAGCGGCTGTTTCGTGCGCCTTGGGTGGGCTGGGTATCAAGGTGGTCCGGAATCCGGAAGGTGAGGGAGATGCCAAGACACAATACCTGGTCTTTTTGGGCGAGCGCGAGCTGGCCAAGGTCACCTCTCTGATCGCTGAGGAAAAGACCTTCGAGGCGCTTTTAGCAGCTGCAGAAGCCGGATCCGAAGGCAAGTCAGGGAAGGCGGCTAAAAAAGAAGCCAAGAAAGCAGCCCCGGCTGATCTGATCAAGCGGCTCAAGGAGAGCCTGGATGGTGGTAAGGCAGTCGACCTGGCCTTGTTTGGGCGGATGCTGGCTGATTTACCTGAGGCCAACCGTGACGCAGCTTGTCAGGTTGCCCACGCTATATCGACGCACCGAGTCGAGCGCGAGTTCGATTTTTATACCGCAGTGGACGACCTTCGGCCAGACGACACTAGTGGTGCTGATATGTTGGGTACGGTCGAGTTCACTTCGAGCTGCTTCTACCGCTACGCCGTCATCGATCTCGACCTGCTCCTGCACAATCTGGGAGAGGACCGCGAATTGGCAGTATCGGCCGCCAAGGCCTTCGTGTCTTCTTCGGTTGAGAGCCTCCCAAGCGGCAAACAGAATAGCTTTGCTGCGCACAACCCCCCCAGCTACATCGCGGTGGTCGCCGCCGATCAGGGTAGCCCCCGCAATCTGGCCAACGCTTTCGAGAAGCCGGTTCGAGCGGAGGGCGCAGGTTTGGTAGCTGCCTCGATCGACATCCTCAAGGAAGAAGCGCTCCGCTTGGAGAAGATCTATGGACACCGCGCCGATGCACTGGAGGTCAACGCTCTCCATCCCGAGAAATCGCTGACTTTCAGCGAACTCTTGAGCTCGGTGGAATCTCGGGTACGCGAGCTCCTGGAGGGCTGAAGTGGCGACGTTGTTGATGGCTCTGGTCGGTCCTATGCAGTCTTGGGGTACGAGAAGCCGCTTCGATAATCGGGACAGCGACCTCGAACCCTCTAAGTCTGGCGTGCTGGGGATCTTGGCGGCAGCCTTGGGTATCGATCGCGCCGACTGGCCGAGCCTGCAGCCCCTTTGCCAGCTACGTATGGGCGTCCGAGTTGATCGGGAGGGTGTTTTGCGCTTTGACTTCCAGACTGCTCAGGAGGTAATCCGAGCAAGTGGTAAAGGAACACAAGATACCGCTGTCTCCAGACGCGCTTACCTTGCTGACGCCGCCTTTCTGGTCGGCTTGGAGGGTCCGGAGAATCTTCTCAAGGCTGCCGATAAGGCTCTGCGGAATCCCCACTGGCTTCTCTCTTTAGGGCGTAAGTCTTATGTCCCTAGCCGGCCGGTCTGGTTAGAGGGGGGATTACTTGATTCCTCCCTAGAACAGGCCTTGCTGGTGTATCCCCCTTTGCTCGGAAATAGCGCGTCAAAGCGGGTAGCCGACCCTAGGTTAATCCTCGAAACGCAGGACGAAAGGGAAGGTGGCGCTCTGCGAATGGATCAGCCACTGAGCTCTTTTGCCGAGCGCCGTTTCGGTCCACGCTATGTCACCAGCCTGACTGTGAGCCGCTTGAAGGAGCGCTATGTATCTCTCTAAGCTGCACCCTAACTTGCGGAATAGTCAGGTGCGCAGAGATCTCTCTAATCCTTATGAATGTCACAGGACATTGTCGAGGGCCGTGGCTGGGGCTCTCGATCGAGGCCAAGAACGCTTGTTGTGGCGTTTGGAAGGTACCAGGAGTCCAATTTTGCTGATTCAGACCTGGAGCGAGCCAGATTGGGAGGCCCTGCCCAGAGAGTACTTGACTGAACCCGCCGGAGTGAAGCTTTTCGCCCCATCGCTTCGTTCGGGCCAATTGCTGCGCTTTTTGCTGCGCGCCAACCCTACCGTGACTCGCCGCTCTGAGGGCCTGGAAGCCGAAGCTAGGCCGAAGCGCAGAGGGCTTGCTGGCCTGGATGAGCAGATGGCTTGGCTCGAACGACAGGCTTCGAAATCTGGCTTTGAGCTCAAGGGGGCGATGGTGCAGTCTAGCGAGCGCTGGCGAGTGCGCAGATCAGGGGACTATCCGGCCCTGATGACCCTGCAGGTTGTCACCTATCAAGGGCACCTCCGAATTGGTGACCCGGAAATTTTCCGCTCGGTCTTACACCTCGGGATTGGCCATGGCAAAGCTTTTGGTTTGGGCTTGTTGTCTGTAGCAGCGGCTTCGGCTTCTCTGGTTGCAGGCTGAGGAATGAGGGATCCGTGTGGAACGCAAGGTAACTGACCTCAATGAGCTGCCGCGTTTCCGCGATGGACTCAGCTACCTTTACTTGGAAGCTGGGAATATCGTCCAACACGATTTTGCGGTAGTTTGGCTCAGCGAAATGGGCTCATCTCAACTGCCGGCTGCTTCGCTCTCAGTCTTGATGCTTGGTCCCGGGACTTCGATTACTCACGCGGCGGTGCACCAGCTGGCCCAGCTAGGTTGCTCGGTACTGTGGGTCGGCCAGGATTTGGTGCGCTTCTATGCCTGCGGTACAGGGGAAACCCGTAGTAGTTTACGGATTCAGCGGCAGGCTCGAGCCTGGTGCGATCAGAGCCTGCATCTGCGGGTGGTCCGTAAGATGTACGCACTACGCTTTGGGTATCCGGTCCCAGAGGAGTGGACTCTCGAGCAATTGCGCGGTCATGAAGGAGTACGGGTACGGACAACCTATACCGAATGGAGCCGTAAGACCGGAGTGCCCTGGTATGGTCGCCGTTACGATCGCAACAAAGGTCAGTGGAATAGCTCTGACCCGGTAAACCGGGCATTATCCAGTGGCGCAGCCTGCCTCTATGGTGTCTGTCACGCTGCCATTGTCTCAGCTGGATATTCCACCGCACTCGGCTTTTTGCATACCGGCAAGCAGCTCTCCTTCGTCTATGACGTTGCGGATATCTATAAGGCCTCTAGCGTAATTCCTGTGGCTTTTCAGGCTGTTGCTGACTCCCCGAATCACGTTGAGTCCAGGGTGAGGACCAAGCTTCGAGATCAATTCCGAGAAACACGGCTACTAGAGCGGGTCATAGATGATCTGAACTCACTTTTCCCACCCAATGCTAGCGAAGCTGTAGTCCCGGATGGAGTGGATGGAGATGATCCGGCCCTGCCAGGAGACTTGTGGGAGGGTGACGTGTATATACCGGGCGGGACCGCCTATGGTCTTGATCATTCTTGAAGAAGTTCCTAAGGGACTGCGCGGCGAGCTATCCCGGTGGATGATAGAGTTCGGGACAGGTGTTTTTATCGGTCGTCTGTCGGCCGCTGTCCGTGATCGCTTATGGGAGAAGTGTCGCAGCGAGGGAACTGGTAACTGTATTCAAGTATATGCGACAAATAACGAACAAGGCTTTGAAGTCCGCAGTTATGGACCTACCTGTCGCATGATCTTAGACGTAGAGGGAATCAAGCTAGCCGCTGTGCAAGACGCTATTTGGTCTAAATGGATGGAATCAACCGCAGCGAAGGGTCGCCTCGGATCCGCTGCCACAGTTGAAGGAACCGGCTGTGAGGATGGGGGGCCTCCTTTTTAGGACCCGGGCGAGGTGTTTTCTGAGCTACCCCGGGTCCACTTCAATACCTACCAGATTTTCCAAAGCTGGGTTTGGGAACTCTTTTCTAAGCCCGCTTATCACCACGTGCGTGGGGAACGCCCGAGCTCTATTAGCCCAGCCCAGCCTCTCTCCGGTCCATCCCCACGTGCGTGGGGAACGCGCGTCCTTCTTGCCAATCCAAGGCGCCGGACGCGGTCCATCCCCACGTGCGTGGGGAACGCGAGGGAGATTACCGTCCCAGGGTTTATGCGTACGGTCCATCCCCACGTGCGTGGGGAACGCGAGGGAGATTACCGTCCCAGGGTTTATGCGTACGGTCCATCCCCACGTGCGTGGGGAACGCCTGAAGGACCTCCCCGGGAAGCTCCGGGCGGTCGGTCCATCCCCACGTGCGTGGGGAACGCCCACTGGCGTATAGAAAATGGGGAGGGCTATCGGTCCATCCCCACGTGCGTGGGGAACGCCTGAAGGACCTCCCCGGGAAGCTCCGGGCGGTCGGTCCATCCCCACGTGCGTGGGGAACGCATCACGGAGGTACTGGAGGGAAGCCGTGAAGACGGTCCATCCCCACGTGCGTGGGGAACGCATCCAGGCCGCCTCCGACGCGCTGGATCTGGCCGGTCCATCCCCACGTGCGTGGGGAACGCGGCGTTAGCTTGGTAGTGATCGATAGCGTCGCCGGTCCATCCCCACGTGCGTGGGGAACGCGAATTGGGCTATGGCACGCGGCGTTTGGCTCACGGTCCATCCCCACGTGCGTGGGGAACGCGGCTTCTCTGGAGAGCCTAAAAATGCCGCAGACGGTCCATCCCCACGTGCGTGGGGAACGCTAGCCCATCTAGCCAGATATCCCCTAGGTTCCCGGTCCATCCCCACGTGCGTGGGGAACGCCGCCTCTCGGACCTCCGGGCCAACCCTCAGGCCGGTCCATCCCCACGTGCGTGGGGAACGCGTTGTCGCGACAGCCTGGCCAGGGCCAGAGAGCGGTCCATCCCCACGTGCGTGGGGAACGCTCGGGCGCTGATGCGCAGCTCACCCAAGCTGTCGGTCCATCCCCACGTGCGTGGGGAACGCCGCTTCAACTGCCGGTCGAGCAGCTTACGCGTCGGTCCATCCCCACGTGCGTGGGGAACGCCTTGCCTGAGTACTCAGGACTGGAAACCCTCCCGGTCCATCCCCACGTGCGTGGGGAACGCGATCACCGCCGCGGGGTCGCCGTTCATGTTGAAGGTCCATCCCCACGTGCGTGGGGAACGCACCCATGTCCGTATACGTCTGTGGGGCGCTACCGGTCCATCCCCACGTGCGTGGGGAACGCTCATGAGTTCCTCCCCATCGGACGGATAGCTGGGTCCATCCCCACGTGCGTGGGGAACGCGCATAGGGGGCGTCCAACTCCATAACCAGAGGCGGTCCATCCCCACGTGCGTGGGGAACGCGAGGTCTACCGGCACGAGCTTCAGCGCTATGTCGGGGTCCATCCCCACGTGCGTGGGGAACGCGGCATGGGCACATAGCGTGCCCAAGACGTGACCGGTCCATCCCCACGTGCGTGGGGAACGCATCAATGCGCGGCTCCGCAAACCCGGTGAGTTCGGTCCATCCCCACGTGCGTGGGGAACGCATAGCGCTTGGTCTTGGTCATTTCTGCCTTCCCGGTCCATCCCCACGTGCGTGGGGAACGCTGACATGCCCGAATATAGAATCGCCTGCAATGCGGTCCATCCCCACGTGCGTGGGGAACGCGCAAACCTGCTGGTGACGATATACCGCTTGGTCGGTCCATCCCCACGTGCGTGGGGAACGCATCACGGAGGTATTGGAGGGAAGCCGTAAAGACGGTCCATCCCCACGTGCGTGGGGAACGCCACAACGGCGATAAGGAGGATGATTGAGCGGACGGTCCATCCCCACGTGCGTGGGGAACGCGTTGTAGTTTCCGAGGGTGATCGGGTTGTAACCGGTCCATCCCCACGTGCGTGGGGAACGCCCGAAGCCAAGCGCGAGAAGATGCCCCGCTCTCGGTCCATCCCCACGTGCGTGGGGAACGCCCCAAGTCCCCTACTGACCGTACAGTAGGGGACGGTCCATCCCCACGTGCGTGGGGAACGCGAATGGGGCTATGCGCGGCAATTTTTCAATCGCGGTCCATCCCCACGTGCGTGGGGAACGCGCGGTCAGGCCGATCAGAACCAGGCAGATCAGCGGTCCATCCCCACGTGCGTGGGGAACGCGGGCCCTGGGAGGCGCCCGCCCCATGCCCCTGCGGTCCATCCCCACGTGCGTGGGGAACGCCCGGTGGGTACCGACCGGCCAGGTGGCCAGACCGGTCCATCCCCACGTGCGTGGGGAACGCGTATGCGTACGACCGTCGGTAATTACCCAACCCGGTCCATCCCCACGTGCGTGGGGAACGCCATCCCCGCCCCGGCCAGCTACCTTGAGCTGGCGGTCCATCCCCACGTGCGTGGGGAACGCGCTGGAGTCGCTCTTCCAGAGCGATCCGCAGGCGGTCCATCCCCACGTGCGTGGGGAACGCATCAACGGCATCCCGGAAGACATCATCTATGACGGTCCATCCCCACGTGCGTGGGGAACGCCACCGCCGGGTGATCCTGCTCAGCAAGGCCAACGGTCCATCCCCACGTGCGTGGGGAACGCGGGTCTGCGCCACCCAGATCGCCCACGCCTGCGGTCCATCCCCACGTGCGTGGGGAACGCTTTGGCCCGTTCCCGGGCCGCGAAGCACACTTCGGTCCATCCCCACGTGCGTGGGGAACGCTACCGATTTCGAGGTGGTAGACGGCTTGGTCTCGGTCCATCCCCACGTGCGTGGGGAACGCTTAAGCTGGTTTAGTGGACAATACAGATATCTCGGTCCATCCCCACGTGCGTGGGGAACGCCGGCGTCTGGGGAGTACGCCATCTTCCCATCTCGGTCCATCCCCACGTGCGTGGGGAACGCCCTTACCCAGCAGTCCTATTACACCCTGTCTACGGTCCATCCCCACGTGCGTGGGGAACGCCACCACCGCTCAGATCTATACGCTGACCACCTCGGTCCATCCCCACGTGCGTGGGGAACGCGACCTACGTTGATTCGCTGAACATCCTGTACGCGGTCCATCCCCACGTGCGTGGGGAACGCTCGGCTAAATACTCCTGAGCGCGCGCTTCCTCAGGTCCATCCCCACGTGCGTGGGGAACGCATGTACCAGGCCGGCTTCACCAGCCGCCGGGCCGGTCCATCCCCACGTGCGTGGGGAACGCATTGCTGCGGGCTCTCTGCCGCGGCGAGACTGCGGTCCATCCCCACGTGCGTGGGGAACGCCCTCGGTGGGATCCTCATGATTGGACGGTGAGCGGTCCATCCCCACGTGCGTGGGGAACGCGCTAAATCTGGAGGATTAGTCACTCCAGTTGTCGGTCCATCCCCACGTGCGTGGGGAACGCTTGTCCCAATCTCTATTTTCTTCGGAATCCATCGGTCCATCCCCACGTGCGTGGGGAACGCGAGGACGCCGACTGCGCTCCCCATGCCCTGGCCGGTCCATCCCCACGTGCGTGGGGAACGCGAAGCCGATTTTACCGAAGACAGCAGCGGAATCGGTCCATCCCCACGTGCGTGGGGAACGCACCTCCGGTCGACCCTGGAGGCGACCCCGACACGGTCCATCCCCACGTGCGTGGGGAACGCACCTCCGGTCGACCCTGGAGGCGACCCCGACACGGTCCATCCCCACGTGCGTGGGGAACGCATCAGCTCGATGCTCGCGCGAATCGTGCGCAGCGGTCCATCCCCACGTGCGTGGGGAACGCTCACCCAGGAGTTCCCGTATGCGCGTGGTGAGCGGTCCATCCCCACGTGCGTGGGGAACGCCCGTCGTCTTCGGCAACCTCCCAGGCCCGGTACGGTCCATCCCCACGTGCGTGGGGAACGCTTGAACTCAAGCGAGACAATGTACTGGTTAATCGGTCCATCCCCACGTGCGTGGGGAACGCTAGAGTGCCAGGGGTCTCCGCCGAGGCCCCGTCGGTCCATCCCCACGTGCGTGGGGAACGCGGCCACCTGCGGCTGCCCTTTCTTCCACCAGGCGGTCCATCCCCACGTGCGTGGGGAACGCTCGAGCCCGTTGGCTCGGTATGGCGGCAACGCCGGTCCATCCCCACGTGCGTGGGGAACGCTCCGGGCTGCGCTGCTCGAGCGCGACCTGGACCGGTCCATCCCCACGTGCGTGGGGAACGCCGGGAGTAGCTGGATCCAGCTGAGGGCCTCGGCGGTCCATCCCCACGTGCGTGGGGAACGCGAGAAGGAGGGAGGGCTGACATGGAGACCGGTAGGTCCATCCCCACGTGCGTGGGGAACGCTGCGCTTGTGCGTTTACCATAAGCCCGCCACCCGGTCCATCCCCACGTGCGTGGGGAACGCGTGCAGAATCGCCGGAGCCCGGCCTATTCTGACGGTCCATCCCCACGTGCGTGGGGAACGCGGCACGAACCTCATTTCGATTATGTACCGCTTCGGTCCATCCCCACGTGCGTGGGGAACGCGACGTCGGATGGTACTTGTTCCTTGACTCTGACGGTCCATCCCCACGTGCGTGGGGAACGCCTGATTCGGGAAAGTGACGGTCAGGGTGTCCCCGGTCCATCCCCACGTGCGTGGGGAACGCTCTTTAAGAGTTGTCCCTGATTATCCAGGTTCGGTCCATCCCCACGTGCGTGGGGAACGCCAAAACTGGCCAGGCAGGCAGCTGCGGCTGCCCGGTCCATCCCCACGTGCGTGGGGAACGCTAGTAGGATTGTAAGAATTCCCCGAAGAAGAACGGTCCATCCCCACGTGCGTGGGGAACGCGTGTCGCGGTGTCGCGGTGCGGTGCGGTGCTACGGTCCATCCCCACGTGCGTGGGGAACGCATCCCTGTCCGTATATGTCTGTGGGGCGCTACCGGTCCATCCCCACGTGCGTGGGGAACGCGCGATCACCTTGCGCAGCATGTCCTCGAGGGACGGTCCATCCCCACGTGCGTGGGGAACGCCCCTTACACGCTCGCCGCTCACAACCGCCTACGGTCCATCCCCACGTGCGTGGGGAACGCTAGGTGGGGCTTAGGCTGCCGCTCCGCCCAAGCGGTCCATCCCCACGTGCGTGGGGAACGCGCCTCATGGTACTGTGGCAAGACAGCTTGGACCGGTCCATCCCCACGTGCGTGGGGAACGCCGTCAGCGCCGCCCTAGAGGAGCTGGGGCTGCCGGTCCATCCCCACGTGCGTGGGGAACGCACGTTGACCGAGTCCGCGCGAAGCTCATAAATCGGTCCATCCCCACGTGCGTGGGGAACGCGACCCGGGAGTAAGCACCGCCAGGGCGCTCAGCGGTCCATCCCCACGTGCGTGGGGAACGCTGTAGGTCTAGTACCGCCCCGTCGGTCGGAAACGGTCCATCCCCACGTGCGTGGGGAACGCGGCCGTGGAAGCCGAACAATTCCGGCGATAAGCGGTCCATCCCCACGTGCGTGGGGAACGCGACCCCAGCAAGATCGTCTCCTCCGCCCGCTTCGGTCCATCCCCACGTGCGTGGGGAACGCGATCCAGCGAGCCTCCAGGGCCGGGCCGTGGCCGGTCCATCCCCACGTGCGTGGGGAACGCGGGCGCAAGGTGGCCCGCTACGAGATCCCCATCGGTCCATCCCCACGTGCGTGGGGAACGCCCACTCCGCTGCCCAGCGGCCTCACGGCGCTCAGGTCCATCCCCACGTGCGTGGGGAACGCTGGGAGCCCTCCAGCGCGGCTAATCCCGCGCTCGGTCCATCCCCACGTGCGTGGGGAACGCTACGTCAGCCCGGGCGGGCGGGTAGCGTGGGTCGGTCCATCCCCACGTGCGTGGGGAACGCGCTTTTGGGTTGGGTGGCCAGCCAGTACCACCCGGTCCATCCCCACGTGCGTGGGGAACGCGAGGAGACGATGCGGCTGGGGTCGAACTCGGTCGGTCCATCCCCACGTGCGTGGGGAACGCCACTGGGAGCTCAGCAGCGAGGAGGCTACCTCCGGTCCATCCCCACGTGCGTGGGGAACGCCAGCAGCTCTCGGCCGCTCAGCTGACCGGTAACGGTCCATCCCCACGTGCGTGGGGAACGCCCCTCCCTGATCGCGCCCTGGATGCGCTCCTCGGTCCATCCCCACGTGCGTGGGGAACGCGCTGGCAGCGGGTCGGTGCTGAGACCAGCGAGCGGTCCATCCCCACGTGCGTGGGGAACGCTCCCGAGGAGGTCGCGTCGATGAACGATGCTTCGGTCCATCCCCACGTGCGTGGGGAACGCACCAGCCGCCCGGGCCGAGCCGGCGGGGTGAGCGGTCCATCCCCACGTGCGTGGGGAACGCCTGGCCATGGCCGAGGCCGGCACGACCTTCGCCGGTCCATCCCCACGTGCGTGGGGAACGCGCAGCAGGCCGTCCCCGCTGGTCTGTACCAAGCGGTCCATCCCCACGTGCGTGGGGAACGCTCATCCACCTCTTCCTATAGCGGCTACCTGACCGGTCCATCCCCACGTGCGTGGGGAACGCAGGGCCTCAGCCTCGCGGCGCATCAGGAACAGCGGTCCATCCCCACGTGCGTGGGGAACGCATCCACCGCCACGGCGCGCCCAGTCACCCCGGCGGTCCATCCCCACGTGCGTGGGGAACGCCACCTCGGTCATGCTGCTCGGGCTGTGCCCTACGGTCCATCCCCACGTGCGTGGGGAACGCACCGATTGATAGCCCTTAGCTGCCCTAGGCCGCGGTCCATCCCCACGTGCGTGGGGAACGCGCTTTTGGGTTGGGTGGCCAGCCAGTACCACCCGGTCCATCCCCACGTGCGTGGGGAACGCTCTGAGGGCGTCCGCGTGGTCTGGCCGGTTTGCGGTCCATCCCCACGTGCGTGGGGAACGCGGAGGTGGTGAGCCCCCAGGACCGGAAGAGACGGTCCATCCCCACGTGCGTGGGGAACGCTCTACCGGGAGGCGGGTGCCGGGCTCCCTGCCCGGTCCATCCCCACGTGCGTGGGGAACGCTATTCTGACGCCAGCGACCAGGCTAGATGAGACGGTCCATCCCCACGTGCGTGGGGAACGCCCTGATCCTGATCGGTCTCGCCGCTCTTGGGCGGTCCATCCCCACGTGCGTGGGGAACGCACCAAGCCTATTGGCCCACCCCTCAGGGGCAGCGGTCCATCCCCACGTGCGTGGGGAACGCGGGGCTGTCGCCCGGCCAGATGGCGACGCCTCCGGTCCATCCCCACGTGCGTGGGGAACGCGTTCGCTGCCGCTGCCCCGCTCGGCCCTGCCTCGGTCCATCCCCACGTGCGTGGGGAACGCGCCCCAGAGCTCGGCGCCCTTGGCCCGCGCCTCGGTCCATCCCCACGTGCGTGGGGAACGCATACCGCGCCGCGGGTGGGAGTATGAGAGTATCGGTCCATCCCCACGTGCGTGGGGAACGCATACAGGGCCGGGGCGGGGAGGCCCGCGCCTGCGGTCCATCCCCACGTGCGTGGGGAACGCTTTCTCTCACGGGTAATCCCCGCCATGGCGCTCGGTCCATCCCCACGTGCGTGGGGAACGCATCGGCCGCCTATCCACCGCCTTCAGGGACTGCGGTCCATCCCCACGTGCGTGGGGAACGCGTGGGCGGGGACCCTGAGGATCAGGATCTAACCGGTCCATCCCCACGTGCGTGGGGAACGCCATGGCCAGCGGCCGGGACCGGGAACCAGCGACGGTCCATCCCCACGTGCGTGGGGAACGCAGACTCTTAAAGCCGTTGGGGCGGCCAGCAGCCGGTCCATCCCCACGTGCGTGGGGAACGCGTTCAGAGCCCCCTGCAAGAACTCCAAAGCCTCGGTCCATCCCCACGTGCGTGGGGAACGCGGTATGAGTGACTCTCCGAGACAAACGGTATCCGGTCCATCCCCACGTGCGTGGGGAACGCTCCCCGCAGCCGGTCGATCAGATCAGGCGCCACGGTCCATCCCCACGTGCGTGGGGAACGCAGCTGGCCCTCCAGCTCCATGCCGCCCTGGGCCGGTCCATCCCCACGTGCGTGGGGAACGCGCGGTCCATGGCCCGCTGAATCCGGCGGATCGCGGTCCATCCCCACGTGCGTGGGGAACGCTCAAGCGGCCAGGAGCCGGCCAGCCAGGGGGGCGGTCCATCCCCACGTGCGTGGGGAACGCTTACGTTGCTGCTGCGTCCCTGTGATGCTTGGCGGTCCATCCCCACGTGCGTGGGGAACGCGCTGAAGAACAGCGGACGCTATCACAACCAGCGCGGTCCATCCCCACGTGCGTGGGGAACGCATTGGCGCGTCTGCGCCCGCCGGCGTGCTTCGCGGTCCATCCCCACGTGCGTGGGGAACGCACCAGGAATGAGAATCCCATCTGCGATAATGACGGTCCATCCCCACGTGCGTGGGGAACGCTGTGTCCGTTGTGGCGACGACCGGTTCCACCGCGGTCCATCCCCACGTGCGTGGGGAACGCCCGGCCGTATGGCTAGAGCCATTGTGGGCGGCCGGTCCATCCCCACGTGCGTGGGGAACGCGCCCTTAAGAAGCCCCGTGCACATGCATGGGGCGGTCCATCCCCACGTGCGTGGGGAACGCATGTTGGCCGACTTCCCGGTGCAGGGTATGACCGGTCCATCCCCACGTGCGTGGGGAACGCGCGGGCGGGGGAGGGACGGTACATATCAACAGCGGTCCATCCCCACGTGCGTGGGGAACGCTTCTTCCGCGGAAGTAAGCGCGACTTGGAGGCGGTCCATCCCCACGTGCGTGGGGAACGCATCAACCCTCAATCATTGATCAATCAATAGTTCGGTCCATCCCCACGTGCGTGGGGAACGCGCCGGGCAGCGAGCCCATCTTCTTGCTTGATCGGTCCATCCCCACGTGCGTGGGGAACGCGCGCGCTCGGGCATGCCTGGGCTCGGCTGCTGCGGTCCATCCCCACGTGCGTGGGGAACGCAGCAGGGGTGCCGGCGGTAAGACCTAGTGGTACGGTCCATCCCCACGTGCGTGGGGAACGCGCCATCAAGAAAATCATGGATTCGCGAGTACGCGGTCCATCCCCACGTGCGTGGGGAACGCCGGATAGTCGAGTTCTCGCAGAACACCCGAGACGGTCCATCCCCACGTGCGTGGGGAACGCGCCCGAAAGGTCTACCGCCGTCACGCCAAGGCCGGTCCATCCCCACGTGCGTGGGGAACGCACCTTGTAAGTGCGCCCACGCAGTACTTCCGGCGGTCCATCCCCACGTGCGTGGGGAACGCGAGGTAAGAAATGAAAAAGACGGCATCTACGGCGGTCCATCCCCACGTGCGTGGGGAACGCACTGGGGGTGCTGTCGGGCTCCATGTCGGCGGCGGTCCATCCCCACGTGCGTGGGGAACGCCCCATAGGAGAACCGTTAACCGCTCGCTCCCGCGGTCCATCCCCACGTGCGTGGGGAACGCCGATAACCTGAGCTTGCATAGCTAATGCCCACCGGTCCATCCCCACGTGCGTGGGGAACGCCTCCCGGATGGGGCTGCCAGGGGCTTCCTCATCGGTCCATCCCCACGTGCGTGGGGAACGCGCTGGCGGAAAACGAACGATACATACCGATAGCGGTCCATCCCCACGTGCGTGGGGAACGCGACCGCGGTATAGAGCGGCTCGCTGTCTAGGACGGTCCATCCCCACGTGCGTGGGGAACGCTTTTTCACCCGCTCTCTCGCCGCCTCGCTGGCCGGTCCATCCCCACGTGCGTGGGGAACGCGGAGCTCGCCACCGAGCTGTGCCCCCGGGCGCCGGTCCATCCCCACGTGCGTGGGGAACGCTCCCCGAGCGCGGCGCTGATCCGCGCGATCTTCGGTCCATCCCCACGTGCGTGGGGAACGCGTCGATCGGGTGGGCCAGCTCGGCCCACGCCGCGGTCCATCCCCACGTGCGTGGGGAACGCGACATCTGGCGCGCACGGCTCTATGCTGCTGACGGTCCATCCCCACGTGCGTGGGGAACGCGCATGGCCGCGTTTGATTGATCCTGTGAGGGACGGTCCATCCCCACGTGCGTGGGGAACGCGCCCTCCCGGATCGCGCCCTGGATGCGCCCCTCGGTCCATCCCCACGTGCGTGGGGAACGCGGGTCATCTTGAGCTCGGATTGACTGGGCATACGGTCCATCCCCACGTGCGTGGGGAACGCACTGATCAATATGTACGGCGCTACCGGCCAATCGGTCCATCCCCACGTGCGTGGGGAACGCAATTATGTCCCCACCGACCCCACCTTTAACCCCGGTCCATCCCCACGTGCGTGGGGAACGCATCACCATGTCGGCGCTGACGGAGGCCACTATCGGTCCATCCCCACGTGCGTGGGGAACGCGGGTGGGCCTATTGACATGGGGCGCACGGCGCCGGTCCATCCCCACGTGCGTGGGGAACGCCGAACCTGGGTTGGCGGTGCTCCCAGCGTAAGCGGTCCATCCCCACGTGCGTGGGGAACGCCACTAGCCGCGCCGTGTCGGTCTCCTCCGTTGCGGTCCATCCCCACGTGCGTGGGGAACGCCACCAACCGGTACGGCTGGGATGTCTCGGGGGCGGTCCATCCCCACGTGCGTGGGGAACGCCCGGTAGTCTTTGAGCGTAGCCGCCAAGATTACGGTCCATCCCCACGTGCGTGGGGAACGCAGGGCCACGGGCCCGCCCTGGAGGCCAAGTGGCGGTCCATCCCCACGTGCGTGGGGAACGCGCTATCAGAGCCAGCTGGCGCAACAATTAAGCCGGTCCATCCCCACGTGCGTGGGGAACGCTGTGCCAACCTCCCTCCCTGCGGCGAGGTTGACGGTCCATCCCCACGTGCGTGGGGAACGCGATTTCCTCCTCCGGCCCGCCCCGCTCCGCATCGGTCCATCCCCACGTGCGTGGGGAACGCTTCGACCCCAGCCGCATCGTCTCCAGCGCTCGCGGTCCATCCCCACGTGCGTGGGGAACGCTTCTTCCAGAACGGGCAGTTCTGGACCGCCTCCGGTCCATCCCCACGTGCGTGGGGAACGCGCCCCCGGCGGGGATCAGAGATCCAGCGAACCCGGTCCATCCCCACGTGCGTGGGGAACGCTACCCGGGTTAACCAGAAGTGCAGATCGTAGTCGGTCCATCCCCACGTGCGTGGGGAACGCCTCCTGGGCGGCCGGCAGCTCCATCGCAAAGTCGGTCCATCCCCACGTGCGTGGGGAACGCGGAAACCTTCAATCCGTCGATACCAACGTACTCGGTCCATCCCCACGTGCGTGGGGAACGCTTGATAGGGGTCTTCTCCCGCCAGGCGCTGCCCGGTCCATCCCCACGTGCGTGGGGAACGCACCAGCACGGCAAATCTCCGGGCGGTTGGCTACGGTCCATCCCCACGTGCGTGGGGAACGCTGGGCGGCGGAGACCCTAGGTTTTGGACTGGGCGGTCCATCCCCACGTGCGTGGGGAACGCGTCGTGGCGCTCGATCCCGAGGAGGAGGACAGCGGTCCATCCCCACGTGCGTGGGGAACGCGCCGGCCAACAGCTCGCCAGGGCGGGCGAGCACGGTCCATCCCCACGTGCGTGGGGAACGCCGCTATCAGAGCCAGCTGGCGCAACAATTAAGCGGTCCATCCCCACGTGCGTGGGGAACGCGAGATTCGTCACCCGGTCGGTGCCGCCCTTGCCGGTCCATCCCCACGTGCGTGGGGAACGCACTCGGCCGAGTAGGGGCTCGAGACGGAGAGGCGGTCCATCCCCACGTGCGTGGGGAACGCTCCCCGTCCGAGCTCCCAGCCAGCGAGGGGGACGGTCCATCCCCACGTGCGTGGGGAACGCTCTCCAGAGCCTCGGGGCCCTCTCCGACGCGGCGGTCCATCCCCACGTGCGTGGGGAACGCGAACGCCGCCTCCCGCACCTGGGTTATCCCCGCGGTCCATCCCCACGTGCGTGGGGAACGCCTAATGAGGAGGAAATGATGGAGCTTCGTGAACGGTCCATCCCCACGTGCGTGGGGAACGCGCCGGGCGCGATGGAGCCGGCGGTGAGATTGACGGTCCATCCCCACGTGCGTGGGGAACGCGACCCCAGCCAGATCGTCTCCTCCGCTCGCTACGGTCCATCCCCACGTGCGTGGGGAACGCGGTGGCGGCATGAGCCTCGCCGAGGTCCGCGCCGGTCCATCCCCACGTGCGTGGGGAACGCGACCCCGAGGCTACCCAGAGCCTCGGGGGGCTCGGTCCATCCCCACGTGCGTGGGGAACGCACATCAAGCGCACGGCAAAAATAGCACACTTACCTACCCTATGTCTCGGCCTACTAAATTAATTCAAGTTAAATTTTCATTCTACGTGACCCGTTTGCACGAGCTCGCCTTGATTGTAACAGATTTGTGCTAGGACTATTCCAAAAAAAGGCTTCTCCAGTAAGGTGCTGATAAAACTATGGATACGAGACTTAGATCAAGGGAAACTTTTGGTTGTGGGGCGCACCGACATCATTCCTGCCCCCAATCTGCTAAGAGACAGAAGACATGACCGTGTAGCCACTCCCATAGATCCTGCAGGTGTGGCAGAGCGACCGCATGAAGCCGGAGACCTGCTGCCAATCGGGAACTGGCAGCTGTACGTTAGCTGCAAAAAGTACATCGGAGCCGCCAAATCTCCGATGCATCCTCTGACAAAAACCTCTTCTCAGACCTTGTTTCTCTGGTGGGTCGTGTAGGGCTCGAACCTACGACCTACTGATTAAGAGTCAGCTGCTCTACCAACTGAGCTAACGACCCGCACCGTGTCTCCGCCGCCTCAGCGACTTCTGGGATTCTACCGACCGACTGCCCCCCTGTCAACGCCGAGCAGGTCCTTGATAGCCCCTACCAAGTGCAGGCTGCCAGCTACCAGGATGGTTTCTCCGGGCTGTGTCAGCTGGTAGGCGGCTTCCAGAGCCAGCTCTGCCCCCTCGGCGACCTCTCCCGCAGCCAAGGTGCGCAGCAGCTCGGGGTCTAGGCCGCCAGTTCCGGGCCAGGTGTAGATGCGCCGCTTGCTGATCTCCAGTAGGGGAGCTAGGGTTTGTCTGGCGTCTTTCCTAGCCATGATCCCGAAGATCAGCAGGTCAACTTGACCGACGCTCTCCGCCAAGGCCTGCGCTGCTGCCGGGTTGTGGGCTCCGTCTAGCCACAGGGTGCGCCCTCTCCACGCCTGGCACTCTAGCCTGCCCGGGTGCTCGGCGCCTAGAGCTGCTTCTATTCCTTCCTCTCTGCCCAGAAACCTCAACCCCGCCAGGGCCAGCTGGGCGTTGGTGATCTGGTGTTGCCCGGCTAACCTGGGCGGGTGGGGTAGCCGGAAGAGCTCAGGGTGGTCTCCGGGCGCATACAGCGGTGCTTTCTTGCTAGCCGCGACTGCGCGGAGCACCTCTAGCCCCTCTCCCCGAGCGGTAGTCAGGACCGCCTTTCCCGGGCGGATCGCCCCCGCCTTCTCGGTAGCGATCTCCCGGATGCTCGCTCCCAAGGTGGCGGTGTGGTCCAAGGAGACGTTGGTGATCAGCACCAGCTCGACCTCCCCGAGGGCGGCGGTCGCGTCGCCCCTGCCCCCTACTCCAGCCTCCATGACCGCGACACCGACGCCCTGCTCCGCGAAGTAGCTGCAAGCCAAGCCCAAGCTCAGCTCGAAGAAAGCGAAAGTGCCGGGCTCCTCCATCCGGCTCCGGATGAACTGCTCGGTGCGTCTGCGCTGGATGCGCTGGCCGTCCACCCGGATCCGCTCCTCGAAGACCTGCAGGTGCGGGGAGGTGAAGCAGCCGGTCGGCGGTCCACCCTGCTGGATCAGGCCGGCTTCCAGCATGGTGCAGACCGATCCCTTGCCGTTGGTGCCCACCACCAGCATGGACCGGAAGTTCCGATCCGGCGCGCCCAGCTGGTCCAACAGCTCCCTGGCCCGAGCCGGGTTCCTGGGCAAGCCTCCCCGGCTCTGAGCGAACAGCCAATCGAGCAGCCCAGAGCCGGGGGTCACCGGTTGGCTTGCCCCTTCACGTGGTCGGCGAAGAAGTCTAGGACGCGCTTCCAGGCGTCCTGGCTGGCCTCGACCTGGTAAGCCGGACCGTGGTCGTTGAAGAAGGAGTGCTTGGCCCCCTCATAGATCCGGATGTCGTGTGCGATCCCGTACTGGTCGAGGCTGGCGTCCAGCTGGCGCCCGGCTTTGGCGGTGAAGTCCAGACCCGGGTAGGAACCGACCACCGGGCACAGCCTGGCTAGGGCGGCAGCTGGGCGGGGGTTCATGCCATAGAACGGCGCGATGGCGGCCAACCGGCGGTCCTTGCAACCCAGGGCAACCGCGAAGGAGCCGCCCATGCAGAAGCCGATGGCGCCGAGCTGACCCTGGGCTACATCTGGCCGGGCTTCCAGAAAATCGAGCGCTCGCTGCAGGTCGCAGATACCTTGATGGTCCAAGGAATTGGTGAAGATCCCAGCCATGAAGCGGAACATGCAGGCGGTGCGGTTGCGCTCGGAGAAGAGATCGACCGCCAGCGCCAGGTAGCCTTCGGCAGCCAGCCTCTGGGCGATCTCTTGGATATTCTGGTTGAGTCCGTAGATCTCGTGGATTACTACCAGGCCCGGGAAGGGCCCTGTCCCCTCGGGGATGGCCAGGAAGGCCGACAGGGTCTCTGTGCCGCTGGCAAAGCGGACCTCCTCTGTGGCTGCGCTGGTCCGCCCGGGGGTAGCGCTGCTGGTCACACCAGCACCTGGCGCAGGAAGCGGAGGGTGGCCTCCCAGGCCTCCCGAGAGGCCTTCTCCTGGTAATTGCGGCCCTGCTCGTTGAAGAAAGCGTGGCCTGCGTCCGGATAGACCCGCAGCTCGGCGTCCTTGCCCAGAGTGCGCAATTTTTCCTGCAGCTCCAGCACTGCGCTTACCGGGATCCCCGAATCCTGTTCCCCGTAGTGTCCCAACACCTTGGCCTGCAACTTGCTCCAGTCCAGCTCGGCTGCGTCTCGGGGGATGCCGTAGAAGGGGACCGCTGCGGCCACCTCGCTGCGGTGGACTGCGAGCGATAGGGTGAGGCCGCCGCCCATGCAGAAGCCGACTACTGAGATCCTCGGCTGGCTCGACTCGGCGATCAGCAGGTCGACGGCCCCGCTGAGGTCGTCGGCGGCTTGATTCAGGGCCAGCTGCATGGCTAGCCGCCTAGCCTGGTCCGGGGCCTGCGCTACCTCGCCGTGGTAGAGGTCCGGGGCGAGCGCGTAGAAGCCCTCGCCTGCGAAGCGGTCAGCTACTGCCTTGATCTGGTCGTTGAGCCCCCACCACTCCTGGATCACCAGGACGGCTGGGCCCGGCTGCGCTGGCCGGGCTAAGTAGGCCGGGCCCGGTCGTCCTGCGCTGATGAACTCGAGCAGTTCTCCCAAGATGTCACGCTCCCTCCACCCCAGGATACCAGCGTCCGAGTGGATCCGAACTTAGGCCTGCGCTGACACCCAGATGACTCTGCGGCCCTACCTTGCGGGCGGAGTTTGGGTCCCAACTCGCAGAGAAGCGGTATCTAGGAGGTCTTATGAAGCGAATCTGGATGGCAACCCTGCTCGCTGGCCTAGGGGGGAGCCTGGCGCTGGCCGCGCAACCCCTGATCGTCTACTCGGCGCAGGGGTATGACCGGGCGGTGGTCAACGCCTTCGTCAAGGCGACCGGTATCCCCGCCGAACTGGTAGATTCCAGCACCGGGCCGCTGATCGCCCGGGTGGAAGCGCAGAAGCAGCACCCCCAGTGGGGCGTGGTCTGGTTCGACGGCGCCGAGGCCATGCGCGCGCTGGCCGATCAGGGGCTGCTGCTCAAGCACTTCGAACCCAAGGTGCAGTGGAACGCTCTGGGCAGGGATGTGGTTCCCGCCGACGGGGCCTACGTTCCGGTCTCGGCGACTTTCGCGGGGATCTTGGTGGTCAATACCAAGGTGATCGCGCCCGCTCAGATCCCCACCACCTGGAAAGACCTGCTCAAGCCCGAGTACCGCGGTCTGGTCGGGATGAACAACCCGGCTATCTCGGGACCGACCTACCCCTTGGTAGCTGGCCTGTTCCAGTCGCTGGGCGGCACCAAGGCCGGCAAGGCGTATTTTGAGGCCCTCAAGAAGAACGGCCTGCACGTTTACGACACCAATGGGGTCACCCTGCGGGCGCTGTTTTCCGGTGCGATCGGGATCGCGATCGTGCAGAGTTCGGCCGGGGTGGGCGCCCTGCTCAAGCACGAGCCGGTCAAGCTGATCTATCCAAATCCGGTCAGCCTGCTCCCCGGAGACATCGGGATCGACGCGCAGGCCAGCCCTCAGGTGATCTCCGAGGCCAAGAAGTTCGTCGACTTCGTGATGTCCAAGGCGGGGCAGCGGGTCATGCAGACCGGCGATCCGGGGGGAGACTCCAACTTCTACCCGATTGTCCAGGGCGAAAACCCTAAGGTCGGGGTCACGCCGGTTCAGGGCATCCACTTCCAGAAGGTCGATCCGCTGATCTGGGGACCCAAGGAGTCGGCGATCAACACCTGGTTCACCAACAATATCGTGCACTGATGGCCGAGCCCAGCCTGGCCACCGGCCGGACCAGAGCGCGCCCAGGAGTGTGGGCGCGCTCTGGTGGCCTGCTCCGCATCGGCCTCCTCCCCGTCGCCGTCCTAGTCATCACCCTGCTGCTGATTTACCCTCTCGCCAGCTTCTTGGCCTTGGCTTGGTTCCCTGGCCTGTTCGGTGAGGGCAGCGGCGGCTTCACCCTGCGCTATTTCGCGGCCGCTCTGAACGGCTACGCGGCCCAGGCGCTGGGCGATTCCCTGCTGGTCGGGCTGGCCAGCGGGGCTCTGGCCACCGCGCTGGGGCTTTACCTTTCCTGGCTCACCCAGCGCAGCGACCTGCCGGGTCGGCGCATCATCGACGCGGCGGCTTGGTTGGTGCTGCTGATGCCTTCCTACCTGCTGGCGATCGGTTGGCTGATTTTGTTGCAGCGCGGTGGGCTATTGAACCAGCTCGGCTTGCAGGCGCTCTGGCTGCAGAACCTCTTCGTCGGCCCCTTCGGGGTCATCCTGGTCTTGGCCATGAAGCACGTCCCCTTCGCCTACCTGGCCACTGCCCCCAGCTGGAACGCGGTGGGCGGTGAGCTCGAGGAGGCAGCGCTGGTGCACGGCCTGAGCCGCTTTCGCCGCTCCGTTCTGCTGATCCGGCTGCTCTGGCCGGCCCTGGCTGCCGCCTTCGCCGTAGTCTTCGCCGAGTCCCTGGGGGATTTTGGCGTCGCCGCCACCCTGGGCGCTACCGCCAACTTCCCCCTGGCGACCTACGCTATCTACCAGGCTCTCTACACCACCCCGCTCAGCTTCTCGCTGGCCGCGGCCAGCAGCTGGCTGCTGATGGCTCTGAGCGCCCTAGCGGTCTGGGTGCAGGCCCGCGTGGGCGCCCGGACTGCCCGCTACGCCGTGCTCTCTGGGCGCTCCAGGCCGCCTAGGCGGGTGGCGCTACCCCGCTACGCCCGGGTCCTAGCCTGGACTACCCTAGGCGCTACCGGGCTGTGCGCTCTCGCTGTCCCGCTGCTGAGCACCGCTTTCATGTCTTTCACCCGGGTGATCGCCTACGGCTTCAGCCTGACCAACCTCAGCCTGCACAACTACGCCGAGGTCTTCGCCCACCGCAGCATCCTGGGGCCTTTGGGCTACTCCGCCGGGATGGCTTGCGCTGCGGCGACGGCCGCCCTGGCTCTGGGCCTGGCGCTGGCCGGGGTGCTCAGTCGCCGCTCCGGCCTGGCCCGCGGCCTGGACTTTGCCCTGCTGGCCGCCATGGCTTTGCCCGGCCTGGTGCTGGCTGCCGGCTACATCTTCGCGTACAACTTACCCTTCTTGCCGCTCTATGGGACCTCCTTCCTGCTGGGGATGGCCTACGCCGGGGGGGCGATGCCCAGCAGCAGCCGCTTGTTGCTGGGTCCCCTCTCCCAGGTACACCGCAGCTTGGGCGAGGCGGCCAGGGTGCACGGCCTGAGGCCACAGGTGGTGCTGGGACGGGTCACGCTGCCTATCTTGTCCGAACCCATGCTCTACGCCTGGCTGGCGGCCGCGAGCGGTGTCATGTTCGAGCTGCCGGCCTCCGAATTGCTCTATCCTCCGGGCCGGCCGCCCTTGTCCGTAGCCCTGATCAAGTTCGTTCACGGCTTCAATTTCGGCCTTAGTACCGCTCTGGAGGTCGTCTCGGTCCTGGCGGTGGTGCTGGTGGTCTGGCTTCTCAGGGCGCTGTTCGCCAAGTTGGCCCCGGCCGGCTGGATCCGCCGGGCGGTCTAGGGGGAGCGTGCATCTAAAGATTTCTGCGGCCAGCAAAGCCTTCGGCCAGCTCCAGGCCCTCGCTGCGGTCGATCTGAGCGTGGAGAGCGGGCAGTTCGTGGTCCTGCTTGGCCCTTCTGGTTCGGGCAAGACCACCTTATTGCGCTGCGTCGCCGGCTTAGAGACTCTAGACAGCGGCGAGATCTGGCTGGGGGATCAGCTGGTGGCAGCTCCAGCCCGGAGGCTGCACCTGCCCCCGGAGCGCCGCCGGATCGGCATGGTCTTTCAGGAGTACGCCCTGTGGCCCCACCTCTCTGCTGAAGGCAACGTCGGCCTGCCGCTCCGGGAAGCCCGCCTGCCGGATTGGAGGGAGCGGGCTCAGGCGGCGCTGGAGCGGGTCGGCTTGGGGGCCAACGCTTCCCGCTTCCCCCATCAGCTCTCCGGCGGCCAGCAGCAGAGGGTGGCTCTGGCCAGGGCGTTGGCCAGGGCGCCCGAGCTCCTGCTCTTCGATGAGCCGCTCTCCAACTTGGACGCTCAGCTGCGCGAGGAGCTGCGCTTAGAGATCGCCGAGATCGTCCGCGCGCAGCGGACCACCACCCTCTACATCACCCACGATCAGCAGGAGGCCTTCTTTCTGGCCGATCGGGTAGGGGTCATGCGCGCTGGCCGGTTGCTGCAGTACGCTTCCCCGGAGCAGGTTTACCGCCACCCTGCCGACCTGTTCGTCGCCCAGTTCACCGGCGCGCAGGGGCCGCTGGAGGTGGAGGCCCGTTCCGGCCAGCTCTACAAGGGTAGCTGCGCTCTGGGGCCGGCCGCTCCCCAGCTCTGCGGTATGATGCAGCTGGTGGTGCACGCCGAGGACATTGGCCTGACCTGTGAGGGCTCCCCGGGAGTCTTGCCCGCGACTGCCCTGTACTCCGCTTTCTGCGGCGAGCGCTACCAGTGTTGGCTGCGCCTGGAGGGCGGCGAGCAGTTGCAAGCCTACAGCGCACAGCGCCTGGATCCCGGTTGCCGGGTGTGGCTGCGCCTCTCGCCCCAGGGCCTGCTCGCCTTTCCTCGAGAGGAGCGTACGTGAACTGGATCATCGCGCTGTTGACTTTCCTGGCGGCGACGGTGGAGTGGGTCGAGGCCCTCACCATCGTCTTGGCGACGGGACTGACCATGGGCTGGCGGCCGGCGCTGCGGGGCACCCTGCTGGGCTTCTTGGCCCTGGCCCTGATCGTGGCCGCTTTCGGCCTGCTGCTGGCCAAATTGGCTTTTCTCAAGACCATCTTGCAGCTGGTCATCGGCCTGCTGCTGCTGCTCTTCGGGCTGCGCTGGGTAGCCAAGGCGGTGCTGCGCAGCGCCGGCCGGGTGGGCCTGCACGACGAGGACCAGATCTTCGAGCGGCAGGTGGCGGCCCTGCGCAAGCTGGCTCCGGACCAGCGCAGCGCCGAGGACCAAGCCAAGCTGGCTGCGATGACCGCCCAGGCCGACCGGGCTGCCCAGGCGGTGTCCTTCCAGAGCGTGCTGCTGGAGGGCCTAGAGGTCGCTTTCATCGTGATCACCTTCGGGGTCAGCGACCATTTCGGCCAGGCGGCTGCTCACCCCCTGGGCTTCGCGGTGGGCGGCGCCCTCTTGGCCCTGGTAGTGGTTGCCCTGCTGGGCGCGGCGGTGCACCGGCCGCTGACCCAGGTCCCCGAGAACACCCTCAAGTACATCGTCGGCGTTTTTCTGACCACCTTCGGCACCTTCTGGGCCGGGGAGGGCCTGGGGGTGGCTTGGCCCGGGAGTGACCTCTCGCTGCTGGGCTTGGCGCTGGTGATCTGGCTGGCCACCCGCATGCTGGTGCTGCGGATCTCCGGCCGCGCCGCGAGGACGGCGTGAAGGTCCTCTACAACCTGCTGATCGGCGACCACCTGACCCTGATCTGGGTGCTGGTCACTGCCTTGATCAGCTGGCTGGTGGTCCGCTTGGGAGCTCCTACCTTGGCCGCCTTCCTGTTGCTTCTGGGGGTGGTGCTCACCATGATCAACACCACCTACCGCAAGCTGCGCTAGCCTGATCTGCTAAGGTGGCCAGGTGACCGTCCAACAGGCTTTTCTCCCCGCGCCGCAGGGATCTAGGTGAGGCACGGCTGGCAGCGGCTGCTGATCAGCACGTTGCTGGCGCTGGGGCTGATCGCCCTGGTCCTCTACGGCGCTTTCCAGGGCCTCTCCCGGCTGCACTTTGCCTACACCCCCTTGCTCCTAGCGGTCCTGACCGGGGCGGCCTTGGCTTGGTGGATCTCCTGGGTCTCCCGCGCCATGCCGGCCTATCTGGCCTCCAGCTTGGACCAGAGCCGGGTCTCCACGCTGCGCTTCCTGTTCCAGCTGCTGGCTTACATCCTGCTGGCCCTGGCGGTGTTCTCGGTCCTCAAGATCAATGTCGGCAGCCTGCTGGTCGGTGGCGCCTTCGCCGGCCTGCTGCTGGGACTGATCTCCCAATCGGTCTTCTCCAACCTGCTGGCCGGTATCCTGTTTGTCTTCGCCCAACCGGTACGGGTCGGCGACCGGATCACCTTCGCCACCTGGCAGTACGGCGTGGTGGCGCCGGCCTACCCACCTAAGTTCTACTCCAGCGATCTGCTGATTCCCGGCTATACCGGCACCGTCGAGGACGTGGGTTTTCTCTACATCAGCTTGCTCACCGACGACCGCCGCCACGTCAAGCTGCCGGCTGGCGTGTTCATGCAGGCTCTGATCATCAACCACTCCCGCTCCGAGCACATCCTCTTGCGCACCAAGTACGAGGTGGAGAAAGCGCTCGACCCTCAAGTCGTCATCCCTGCCGTCCAAGCCGAGTTGACGAAGAATCGCTGGGTCCTGCCGGACGAAGCGCCCAGCGTCCTGATTCAGGAGACCACCGCTCTCTCTTACATCCTGCTGATCAGCACCCCGGTCCACGGCCACCTGGAGGAGCCGCCGCGCAGCGACATCCTGCAGGACGTCATGCGGGTGGTATTGCGGCTCAAGGCCGAGCAGCAGGGAAGCTGACGCTGAAGTGGCCGGGGCCCCGGCTAGTTGGGTGGATCGTTTCTAGGATCATCCCTCTCCTCGATGCTGCAGGCGGTACTGATTTGCAGCGAAGGTATCTGGCGACTCGCACAAAGTATACCGAACTTGACAGAGTTAACAACTCTTGTTAACTCTGTCAAATTTGTCAAATTCCGGTGGTAGAGGAGAGGATTCCATCGGCCGCCGCGACGCCAGTAGGGCGCCGGACAGGTGCCGAGCTCGGCACCTGTCCGCGCAAGGTTTTGTGGGGTTTCGCTGCAGGCGGCGTCCGCTGCCGAATCCGCCAGCTCCCTCGGAGGTGGGTCCCGAAGGAGCTGGTACCGAGGTGGCGGTTCTCAGGGGCGGCGGCCTACCAGCTCAGGCAGCTCAGCGAGTGGCCCGGTACCTGTAGCCGGCAGCGGCCAGCTTCTAGGGCTGGGGCGGGCAGCTGGACGGTCCGCACCGCCTCGGCCCCCCAGAGATTGCGGTCTTCCAGGTGGCCGCTGAGCTGCTGCAGGCCGCTCAGGCTGCGGGGCGGATCGGTCCAGGAGATCTCCAGCTCAGCCGGCTGGTCGCTGCGGTTGACTGCGAACAGCTGGCCTCGCTCGCCTGACTGGCAGGCCGAGAAATCGAACTGCGGCACCTCCAGGTCCCCGCAGCGGTAGCTGGGGCCTTCGGCCCAGAGCTCCAGCGCCTCCCCCTTGGCCAGCTGGCCGAACAGCGCGATGGGGTAGAAGGTGGTCTGCTTGAGCAGGCCATCCCTGCGGGTGTGCAGCGGGGCGATGGCGTTGACCAGCTGGGCGAAGCAGGCCACTTCCAGCTTGTCGCAGTGCCGCAGGAAGAGGTTCAACCACTGCGCCACCACCAAGGCGTCGGCCAAGGTGTAGTTCTCTTCCAGCAGGGGAGGAGCGACCTCCCAGTTCGGGGGGGTCCACTGCCCGCTCCAGACGTTCCACTCGTCCCAGCACAGCCGTACCCGCTTGCTCGAGCGTTTCTGGGCCCGGACGTGCTCCACGGTGGCCCAGGTCGCCAGCAGCTGCTCTTCCAGAAGCAGCCCGGAGGCCAAGTAGCGCTCGGGATCCCCCTCCTCGTGCAGGTAGCGGTGCAGCGAGAGGCAGTCGATGCTGTCCCAGGAGGCTTCTAAGGCGACGCGGTCCCAGCTGAGGTAGCTGCTCAGCTCGGTCCCCGAGGACCCGCACAGGACCAGCTTGAGCTCCGGGTCCACTGCCCGCATCCGCCTGGCGGTCTCGTCGGCTAGCCGCCCGTAGCTGGCTGCGTCCAGGTGGCCGATCTGCCAGGGGCCGTCCATCTCGTTGCCCAGCCCCCACCAGCGCACCCGGTAGGGCGCTGGGTGCCCGTGAGCGGCGCGCAGGTCGCTCCACTGGGTTCCCGGTGGCCGGTTGCAGTACTCTACCCAGCCGGCGGCTTCCTCAGGGGTCCCGCTCCCCAGGTTGACCACCAGCATCGGCTCGGCGCCGGCCTGCTCGCACCAGGCCAGAAATTCGTCAGTCCCGAATAGGTTCGGCTCAGTGGACCGCCAGGCCAGCTCCAGCCGGCGCGGGCGGTTCCTCCCCACCCCGTCCCGCCAGTGGTAGCCGGAGGCAAAATTGCCCCCTGGATAGCGGACCATACGGACACCTAGCTCTTTTACCGCCTCCAGCACGTCTAGGCGAAACCCCGCAGCGTCCGCCAGCGGCGAGCCGGGGTCGTAGAGGCCACCGTAGATGCAGCGGCCCAAGTGTTCGGCGAAACTGCCGAAGAGCAGGGGAGAGATCTCTGCGATCCGCCGCCGCGCGTCGATCTCGACCCGGGCGCAGTCCATCTTCAGACGGCTTCGAGCAGCAGGGTCTCCGGGTCCTCCAGTAACCGGACGATGTCCTGCAGGAAGCGGGCACCCTCAGCCCCGTCCACCAAGCGGTGATCGAAACTGAGCGAGAGGTACATCATGGAGCGCAGCTCCACCTGTCCTTGGCGGCCGACTGGCCGTTCCACGATGGTATGCACCCCTAGGATGGCGGCGTCGGGGACGTTGATGATCGGGAAGCTCAGCAGCGACCCGGCTGAGCCCATGTTGGTGATGCTGAAGCTGCTGCCGCTGCTCTCCTCGGCGCTGAGCTTGCCTTCCCTGGCCTTGGCTGCCAACTGCTCGATCTGGGCCGCGATGTCTAAGATGCTGCGCCGGTCGACGTCGTGGATGACCGGAACCAGCAGTCCTGCCTCGGTGTCCACGGCCACACCCAGGTTGTAGTAGCTCTTGGAGACGATTTCATTTCTGCTCTCGTCCAGGCTGGAATTGAGGTGGGGAAAACGTTGCAGGGCGCTTACCGCCGCCTTGGCGATGAAGGGAAGGTAGGTCAGCTTGACCCCCTTGGCTGCCGCTCCGGGCTTGAGCCGGGCCCGTAGGGCGACCAGTTCGGTCAGGTCGGCCTCGGCCACCGTCAGGGTCCGCACCGTGCTCAGGTGCGAGGTGAGCATCTGCTGGGCGATCACCCGGCGCAGGCCGTGCAGCGGCTGGCGCACCTCTCGGTCCTCGTAGCCCTTGGGGGTCCGGTAGGCCACAGCTGGCTGCGGCCTGGCCGGCCCGCCCTGGGCCTGAGAGCTGGGGCTGGGGGCGGCTGGCTGGTGGCTCAGGCTAGCTAGGTACGCGCGGATGTCGTCCATACCTACCCGGCCGTTGGGTCCGCTGCCCGGCACAGCCGCTAGGTCGACGCCGGCTTCCCTGGCTGCCTGTCGGGCGGCTGGAACGGCCAAGACCCGCCCGCTGGGAGCTGGACTCCCAGCGGGCGCAGCGGCCTGCGGTTTCTCTGGCTTGGCGAAGCTGACCTTGCTGCCGGTCTGGGGAGTCCCGTAATTAGAGCCCACTGCGCTCTCGGTGGCGCTCATCTCTCCTCCCAGGGCCACTTCTTCCGGCTGATCCGGCGCGGCCTGAGCCGGTTGAGTATCGGCTTGCGGCGCTGCGCTCTCGCCCTGTTCGGCGAATAGGGCGATGGGGGTGTGGATAGGGACCACGTCCCCCTCCTTGACCAGGCGCTTCTCTAGCCGGCCGGGGAAGGGGGCCGGCAGCTCGACGGTGACCTTGTCGGTCATCACCTCGACCACTGGCTGGTCCTGGGCGACGTTCTGGCCCTCTTCGACCAGCCATTTGAGGATCTCGCCCTCCACCACGCTCTCGGCGAGTTCGGGCAGCTTCATCTCCTTGGGCATCAGGCCTCCAAAACCTGGCGGATGGCGTCGGCCACGTAGGCTGGCTCCGGCCGCGAGTAGTGGTTGATCGCGTTGAAGGGGGAGTGCATGGTATCCGGGTGGGTGACCCGCAGCACCGGTGCCTCCAGGTGGTAGATGGCGTGTTCGGCGATCAGGGCGCTGATCTCAGCGCCGAAGCCGGCAGTCCGGACCGCCTCGTGGACGATCACTACCCGACCGGTCTTGGCCACGCTCTCTAGGATCAGCTCCAGATCGAGGGGAACCAGGGTGCGCGGGTCGATCAGGTCCACGCCGATGCCGGCCTCCTCGGCGGCCACTGCTGCCTGCAGGCAGGTCTGTACCATGGCGCCCCAGGCGATGACGGTGACGTCCTTGCCTTCGTGCACCCGCCGCCCCTGGCCCAGCGGGACGGTGTAGTAGCCCTGAGGCACCTCTTCCTTGACCGAGCGGTAGAGCTTGATGTTCTCGAAGAAGACCACCGGATCGGGATCCTCGATCGAGGCCAGCAACAACCCCTTGGCGTCCTTGGGGCTGGAGGGGATCACCACCTTGATCCCCGGGGTGTGTGCCAGGTAGGCTTCCGGGCTGTCGTGGTGCTGCTCGAGCAGGTTGACCCCGCCACCGTAGGGGAAGCGGATCACCAGCGGGGTGGACCAGCGGCCCCGGGAGCGGTAGCGGTAGCGGCTGACGTGGCTGGCCATCTGGTCGAAGCCGGGATACAGGAAGCCGCCGAACTGCAGCTCTACCACCGGGCGGAAGCCCAGGGCGGCCATCCCTACCGCGCTCCCCACGATCCCCGACTCGGTCAGCGGCGAATCGAAGACCCGCTCCTTGCCATACTTGGCCTGCAGGCCGGTAGTGATCCTGAACACGCCGCCCATCACCCCGACATCCTCTCCGTACAGGATCACGTTGGGGTCGCGAGCTAGGGCTAGGTCCATCGCGTCGGTTAGGGCGGCGGCCAGCGTCATAGTCTTTTGAGACGCTGGCGCCGCCTTGGCCGCTGGCTGCACTGTCTGGGTCATGCCTGTGCCTCCAATAGTCGGATGCGCTGCTCTAAAATCTTGCCCTGCGCGCGCAATGCCGGGGTGGGACTCGCCATGGCGTACTCCAGCAGGGCGTGCGGATCGGGGGCGGGGGTTGCGTCCGCCTCGGCCAAAGCGGCGTTGAACTCCTCCTCAGCTTCCTTGCGCAGCTCTGCCTCGTGCTGGTCGTCCCAATGCCCCTGGGCGGTCAGCAGCAGCCGGACCCGCAGCAGCGGATCCCGGTGCTCGGCCCACTCCTGGGTCTCCGCGTCGCTGCGGTAGGCCTTGGGGTCGTCCCCGGTGGTGTGGGGGCGCAGGCGGTAGGTCAAGTGCTCGATCAGGCTGGGCCCCTCTCCTCGCCTGGCCCGTTCGACCGCTTCCTTGGCGATGTGGTGCACTGCGAAGACATCGTTGCCGTCGACCAAGTGTCCGGGAATCCCGTAGCCCTCGGCCCGCTTGAACAGGTAGTCGGCGCCGGATTGCAGCGCTCTGGGCACACTGATGGCGTAGCCGTTGTTCTCGATCACGAAGACGGCCGGAGCGCGCATGGCCGAGGCCCAGTTGACCCCGACGTGGAAGTCCCCCTGCGAGGTCCCCCCTTCGCCGATGAAGGAGAGCACTACCTGGGGAAGCCCGCGCAGCTTGAGCGCGGTCGCCGCGCCGGCAGCGTGCGGGAACTGGGAGGCGATGTCGATGATGATGGGGAGCATGTTGAGCTCGTCGGGGATCTTCCAGCCCGCCGGGTGCCCGCGCCAGTAGAGGATGGCCTGCTTGGGACTCCAGCCGAAGGCCAGGGCCGCCCCGGTGTTGCGGTACATCGGTGCCAGGTAATCCCCCTGGGAGAGCGCCAGTGTCGCGCCCAGCTGGGAGGCCTCCTGGCCGCCGAATTGAGGATAGGTTCCCATCTTGCTCTGCTTGTAGAGGACCATCAGGCGGTCATCGAAGTGGCGCAGGCGCACCATCTTCCGGTAGATCGACTCGACCTGGTCTAGGGGCGGTAGCAGATCGGGCTGGGTAACTGACCCGTCCGCAGCGAGGATTTGGAAGGGTGTGAGCATTGCTCCTCCTGAACTGGGCCGCCGGCCTCCGGCCAGCCCTGCGCGCTGGCAGCCGGCTGGGTAGTCGGCTGCTCGGTCAGCAACGATTCTAAACCTTGGCGGACTGCTCGGTTCCGGGGTGGCCGCGGTGACCAGGGCGTCCCCGCCGGAGCTTGGCCGGCCGGGTCGGGTGCCCGGAAAAACTGTACCAAGTATATATAACGGTGCCCACAGCTGCAGCTCACCAGGGAATCATGATCTGGGAATTACCTTGAGGTGTGGACCGGGAAATCCAGTCCCGCTGCCCAGCGGGGAGGCCGCTTGGTGGGGCTTTCTGGGCTGACTGCTCTCCTTGCGGGAACCCTGGACCACAGGAGGTGAAGTTTGAACCGACCGGTACGCGATCGCAGGAGATGGTGGAAGTTGGCGGGGCTGTCCATAGCCGGTCTGGGGGTCGCTGCCGGCGGATGGATCCTGGCGCTGGCCGCTTCTAGCAGCGCTCCAGCGGCCCCCCAGATCTTCACCAAGTCGCAAGTGAAGGCAGGACAGCAGGTCTTCTTGGCCCACTGCGCGGTCTGCCACGGCTATCAGCTTCAAGGCAAGATCGGTCCGGCGCTCAAGGGCCCTGCCTTCGCGGACGTCTGGCTCACCGGAAAGCAGAACGCGGACAGCCTCTTCTACGTCATCTCGACCCAGATGCCCTTCAACGCCCCGGGCAGCCTCAAGACCAGCCAGTACCTCGAGGCCCTGAGCTACATCCTCTCCCAGAACGGTCTGGTTCCCGGTAAGACCGCGATGACCGTGGCGCTGCTCAAGAAGACCACCCTCCCCAAGGCCCCGTGAGCTGGACCAGCCGCCCCCCGACACCGAAGCCTCTCGCCCTGCAAGGAGTGTGCGCATGAAAGCTTACCCCCTCTCCCTCCGCCTGGCCGCCGCCGCCGTCCTCTCGCTGGCGGTGAGTTCCCTTGGCCTAGCCGCCGGCCCTACCCAACACCAACTCGACGCGGCCAGGCAAAACGGATCCAACTGGCTGATGTACAACCGAACCTACAGCGGCGACCGCTTCTCGCCGCTGACCCAGATCAACACCACCGACGCCAGCCAGCTGACTCCGGTCTGCGCCAACCAGCTCGGCACCCTGGCGGCTTTCCAGGCCACTCCGGTAGAGTACCGCGGGGTCCTGTACGTCACCACCCAGCACCAGACCGTGGCCATGAACGCCGCGACCTGCAAGACTCTCTGGGACTACACCTACGTTCCTACCGGCCCCGAGCCGATCAACACCAACCGGGGTGTGGCGCTCTATAAGGGGATGGTCATCCGCGGCACCGACGACGCCCACCTGATCGCCCTGAATGCAGGGACGGGTAAGCTGATCTGGAACGTCAAGGTCGGCAACTCGGCCATCGGGGAATTCCTGAGCGCGGCTCCGATCGTCTGGAAGAACCTGATCTTCATCGGCCTGGCCGGGGCCGACTGGGGGATCAAGGGTCAGGTCTATGCCTACAACGTCAAAAACGGCAAGCGGGTCTGGACCTTCAACGACATCCCGACCGGCAATGCCGTGGGGGCCAGCACCTGGGGCAGGGCGGCGTCGACGGCGACCGGCGGCGGTTCCACCTGGAGCACCATCACTCTGGACCGGAGCAACGGCCTGGTCTACGTGCCCATCGGCAACCCGGCGCCCGACTTCGCCCCCGAGTACCGCCCTGGGGCTAACCTGTTCACCGACTCGGTGGTGGAGCTCAACGCTAAGACCGGCAAGCTGGTCCGCTGGCACCAGCAGGTTCCCAACGATTCCCACGACTGGGACACTGCGGCGGCGCCGATCCTGTTCACGACCTCGAACGGTCACCACTACATGGCCGTAGCCGATAAGGCTGGTTACCTGTTTGTCTACAATCAGGCCACCCACAAGTTGGCCTACAAGGTCCCCACGACCACCATCCACAACGCCTCGCTGCACCCCACCGTCAAGGGCGTCTACACCTGCCCGGCCGACCTGGGCGGCACCGAGTGGAGCAGTCCGGCCTACGACCCGCAAACCGCTGCGCTCTACGTCAACTCGGTCGACTGGTGCGGCGTGGACAAGCTCGGCGAGGTCCGCTACGTCGCTGGCCAGCTGTTCTTCGGCGGGTCCTCGATCCTCGACCCGGTAGCTAAGGCCAGCGGGTGGCTGGACGCCTTCGATGCCAGCAGCGGGCAGACCCTCTGGCGTTGGCACTCCCCCACGCCGATGTTGGCCGGCGTGACTCCTACCGCCGGCGGCGTGCTGATGACCGGCGACCTCAACGGGAACTTCCTGGTCTTCGACGCCCGGACCGGCCAGAAGCTCTACCAGTTCGATACCGGCGGGGCCATGGCCGGCGGCGTGATCACCTACAAGGTAAACGGGCGCCAGTACGTGGCGGTCGCCTCGGGCAACTCCTCGCGATCGATCTGGGGAACGACGGGTTCGGGCACCATCTTCGTGTTTGCCTTGCCCTACTGAGCGAACTGGCTTCCGGGAGCAGGCTCCCGGAAGCCGCACTTTTTGGAAGGCGTGTGAATCTGTGAGACAGGCAATCCGCTTCGCTGTTTCCGCAAGCTTCTTGGCTTTGGCTACCATCGGCCTGGCCTTCAGCCCCAGCCTATCCGCCCAGCAGATCCAGGCAGCGATCAAGGCCGGCTCCGTGCAGGTCTCTCCCAGGCACGGCTACTCCTGGAAGGGGTACTTGCTCAAGCAGTTCGACGACGGCCTGAACGTTCCGAAGAACTCGGTCGTGGACGCCGTGGTGGTCGCTACGCCCTTTGAGCGGCTCCAATTCCAGAGCTACCTGGAAACCTATCAGGGACAGCCGCTGTCCCAGGCTGCCGCGTCCAAGCTGGCCTCGCGCTACCGGGACACCATCGCGTTCCTGGTCTTCGCCCACACCCCGTCTTCGGCGACCAGCCAACGCGGTTTCCTCAACCACTTCGGGCCTGGTTATCTGACCATCTCCGGTCAGGCGTCGGCGCTGCGCACCAAAGCAGTCAAGCAGGATGGTCCCTCCTACGACTACTTCCAGGTGACCGGCGTGGGGACCCGTTTCCGCTGGCTCGGCGACGTGATCTACACCTTCAATTTAGCTTCTCTGGTGCGGGCCGGCGTCGACGTCCACGATCTCCGGGGCAACTTCCGCTTCACCGACATGAACGGCAAGCAGTACCAGATTCCCTTTAACCTGGCAGAATTCCGCTGATTCAAGCACCGCTCCCGCGAGGTCCTCGCGGGAGCGGTGCTTGAATGGGTCCCTAGGCGTCGATGCGGGCGCCGATGTATTCGCGCTCCCCGCTCAGGATCCGGTCGACTTCGGCGAGGTCCCGGGGCAACTCCTTGCCGCGGTTGATGAAGTGGCTGTCGCAGCGGCCGATCTCGAAGCGCTGGACCAGCCAATCTTGGGCTGCCTGGGCGTCGAAGCCCTTGCAGGAGAACACATCCACGCTGAGAAAAGAGCGCTTCGGAAAAGTCTGGATCGAGATGTGGGACTCGGCGATGATGACCACACCGGTGATCCCGTTCTCCTCATCGGTGCGTCCCTGGTGCCTAGATACGTGGGGGGGAAGGATCTTGGTCATGGACATCTCGCGGGGGAGCTCGTCCAAGACCTGACGGATCAGCTCCTCGTCGTCCAGTTTGCTGGGGTTGGCCTGATATCCGTCGACCATCAGATGAGGACCAAATCCAAACAGTTCCAACTTACCCTCCTCCGTGGCCAGCCGCAGGGGCACTGCCGAATTTGAATTATACACATGCCCGTATCACTGTCAACAATCTTGCGAGATCGCTCGGAATCTTGGCAATTTGTGGAATCCGGAACGAGCTATTTTGTTGGCCAGGAGAGCAGTTTTTCCCGATGACTATTTGGCCGCTCAGCTGAGCGGTGCCCGCACGCTGCACCGTGTCTCCACCTACCGCCGCGCAGCGATCTGAGCAGAGTGTGGGTCCGGTACGTGCTACCATGCCGTGGGATTGGGGGTAAGGAAACTTGCGGCTTCCCCCTAGGACTTAGGACCAGATTCTCTGGCTGCGCCGCGCGGCTACAGTTTGGGAGGGCTGCATGTACCGAGCTCGCGAAGGGCAATGGGCGTTTGCGCTGCACCGCATCTCCGGCTTGCTGATTCTGCTCTACCTGCTCATCCACGTCGTCAGCATCTCGCTCGTCCTGTTCGGAGCCAATGCTTTCACCGTTTTACACGACATCTACGGCTTCTGGCTGTTCCGGGTCGGATTGATCGCCGTGACCGGGGGCGTGCTCTACCACGGCTTCAACGGCCTGCGAGTCGCCATCATGGACTTTACCGGCTGGGGCACCGCAGTCCAGCGCCAGCTCTGGTACGGCGTCTTGGCGATCAGCCTGATCGGCCTGCTCATCACCGCCTGGGTGGTTGTCCCCAGGATCCTGGCGGGTCACTGATGATCCGCGCCAGGCGGTACCAAGACGCCAGAGCTCAGGCCAGGAGCAACCCCGAGCTGGCCTGGTGGGTGTTCATGCGGGTGAGCGGGGTCGTCCTGATCTTCTTGGTGTTGGGCCACATCTACATGACCTTCCTGCTCACCTCGGAGCTGCAGGCCAGTTACTCGGTGGTGGTCAACCAGCTGGCTCAGCCGGTCTGGAAGATCTACGACTGGCTGATGCTGACCCTAGCCATGCTGCACGGCGTCAACGGCGCGCGCTACTCCATCGACGACTACGTCCAGAAGGTCTCCAGGCGGGTCTGGACCAAGACGCTGGTCTACGGCCTAGCTGCCTTGATCTACGTCCTGGGGACCATGGGCTTGTTCATCATCTCGAAGGCCATGCTGGCTGGCTAACTGGCGGCCAACCTGGTTGGTCGCGGAGGGAGAGTATGTTGCATCGCTATGACGTGTTGGTGGTAGGCGCCGGCGGCTCTGGCCTCATGTCGGCGCTGTACGCCAGCAAGAACAAGAACGTCTCGGTGGCCGTGGTCAGCAAGCTCTACCCCACTAGGTCGCATACCGGGGCGGCCCAGGGCGGGGTGGGGGCGGCGTTGGGGAACGTCCAGGAAGACCACTGGGAGTGGCACATGTACGACACGGTCAAAGGGGGGGACTACCTCACCGACCAAGACGCCGCCGAGGTCTTCGCCAAGGATGTGATCGAGGCGGTCTACGAGCTCGAGCACCTAGGATTGCCCTTCTCCAGGTTGCCCAGCGGCAAGATCGCCCAGCGCAAGTTCGGGGGCCACACCCGGGAGTTTGGCAAGGCCCCGGTCGAGCGGGCCTGCTACGCGGTGGACCGTACCGGCCACATGATCCTGCAGACCCTCTACCAGCAGTCGGTCAAGGCCGGCGTCACCTTCTTCAACGAATATCAGGTCCTGGACCTGATCCTAGAGGATGGCCGCTGCGCCGGGATCGTGGCCTACGAGCTGGCCAGCGGCGAGCTGCACGTCTTCCAAGCCAAGGCGGTCATTTTGGCTTCCGGCGGCTACGGCCGGGTGTTCCGGGTCACCAGCAACGCCCTCTCGCTCACCGGCGACCTGATGAGCGTGGCCTACCGCAGGGGCCTTCCCTTGGAGGATATGGAGTTCTATCAGTTCCACCCTACCGGGATTGCCAAGATGGGCATCCTGATCACCGAAGGTGCCCGCGGTGAGGGCGGCATCTTGCGCAACAGCGAGGGCGAGCGCTTCATGGAGCGCTACGCCCCTTCCATCAAGGATCTGGCCCCCAGGGACATGGTTTCCAGGGCCATCTACATGGAGATCCGGGAGGGCCGCGGCCTGGGTAAGGATAAGGACTACATCCATCTGGACCTCACCCACCTGCCGCGCGAGGTCATCGAGGGTAAGTTGCCGGACATCACCGACTTCGCCAGGACCTATCTGGGAGTCGACCCGGTCAAGGAACCGATCCCCACCCAGCCCACCGCGCACTACGCCATGGGCGGGATCCCGACCACTATCGACGGGCAGGTGATCCAGGACGCCCAGGGCCGTACCGTGGAGGGGCTCTACGCCGCCGGCGAGGTCGCCTGCGTGTCGTTGCACGGCGCCAACCGCCTCGGTACCAACAGCTTAGGCGACCTGATCGTTTTCGGCCGCCGGGCCGGGGTGGCGGCGGCGCGCTACGCGGCGGCCGCCGGTTTCCCGGAAGTCCCTGGGGACGCCGCGGGGGCGGCGCAGGCCGAGGTCGACCGGCTCAAAGCGTCGAAGGGGAGCGAGTCGCCGGCGGCGATCCGCAAGGAACTGCAGGCCACCATGATGGACAACGTCTCGGTGTTCCGGACTGAGGAGACCCTGAGCCGCGAGGTGGAGGTGTTGGCCGAACTCAGGGAGCGTTACCAGAAGGTGGCGGTCACCGACCAGGGGCTGCGCTACAACACCGAGCTGATGGAGGCGGTCGAGCTCGGATACTTGCTGGATGTGGCCGAGGCGACCACCCATTCGGCACTGAACCGCAAGGAGTCGCGCGGCGCCCACGCCAGGGAGGACTACCCGGAGCGCGATGACGCCAACTGGTTGAAGCACTCTCTGGCGTTCTCGCGGGGAGGCAAGGTCGAGTTGTGCTACAAGCCGGTAGTGCTCGGAAGATTCGAGCCCAAGCCCAGGGTCTACTAGAGGTCAGCGATGCAACTGAAGGTAAAGATCCGCAGGTACGATCCAGAGCGTCCGGGCAAGGACCGGCCTTACTGGCAGGAGTTCGCCGTCGAGGCGGAGCCGGGGGACCGGCTGCTCGACGTGCTCAACCAGGTCAAGTGGTACCACGACCCCACCCTGGCTTTTCGGCGCTCCTGCGCGCACGGGGTCTGCGGGTCGGACGCCATGCTGATCAACGGCCGCAACCGCCTGGCCTGCAAGACGCTGGTGCGCGATCTGGGGGATCGGATCACCGTGGAGCCGATCCGTGGGCTCAAGGTAGAGAAAGACCTCATCGTGGACATGGAGCCGTTCTTCGACAGCTACCGCGCGGTGATGCCCTACTTCGTCAACGACGAGCCGCCGCCGGCCGGTGAGCGGCTGCAGAGCATCGAGGAGCGGCAGCAATTCGATGCGGGGACCAAGTGCATCCTGTGCGCCGCCTGCACCACTTCCTGCCCGATCTTTTGGGTCAACGGCAACTACTTGGGCCCGGCGGCGATCGTGCAGGCGCACCGCTTCATCTTTGACAGCAGAGATCGGGCGGCGGCTACCCGCCTGGCCGTGCTCAACCAGAACGTCGGGGTCTGGCGCTGCCGGACTGCCTACAACTGCACCGAGGCTTGCCCTCGGGGGATCCCGGTTACCCAGCTGATCGAGGAGGTCAAGCGGGCGGTGATGTTCCAGAACGCCTGATCAGCCCAGCCAGCTCCCTAGGTCGGCCAGGAGGTCGTCGTGGGCCTGCCGGCCCAGGTGGAACTCGGGGACGAAGAACTGGTGGATGGCGCCCTGGTACCTGCGCGAGATCACTTGGACGCCGGCCTCCTGCAGGAAGCGAGCGTAGCGCTCTCCCTCGTCGCGCAGCGGGTCGTATTCGGCGGTATAGATGAGCGTCCTGGGCAGCTGGCCAGCGTGCGGCGAGCGCATGGGAGAGAAGTAGGGGTCCGCCAGATCGGCTTCATCCCGCAGGTATTGCTGCCCGAACCAGTCCATGTCCTCGGCGCTGAGCCCGTAGCCGGACGCGAACAGCTCCCGGGAGGGGTAGCTGTCGCCTTCGGGGGAGCGCGGCTCGCCGGCGGGGGGACAGATCAGGGCCAGGGCGCGAGGTAGCGGTTCCCCCCGCTCCAGAGCCCACAGGCAGGCTGCGTTGGCCAGGCTGGCTCCCGAGCTGTAGCCAGCTGCGACCAGCCGCTGGGGGTCAGCGCCCAGTTGGGAGGCTGACCCGCGCAGCCAGCTCAGAGCCTGCGCGGCGTCGCTGACCGCGGCCGGGAAGGGGAACTCTGGGGCTAGGCGGTATTCCAGTGCGACCACCGTGATGCCGCCCTGCTCGCAGAGGTAGCGGCAGGTGGACTCCCCGGAGTCCAGGTTCCCCAAGACGAAGCCGCCTCCGAACAGCCAGAGCAAGCCGGGCCGGTTGCGGGCCGGCTTGCTGGGCTGGTAGATCCGCGCCGGCCTGGGGGGGTCGGTGGGCAGCGTGACCTGCAAGACTGTGCCGACTTCGGGCAGCCGCTCCGGCAGGAGCGGAGGATAGGTCCAGCGGGCTTCGGCGGCGCTCAGCGCGCGCAGCGGGGGGAGCTGCGCCTCCTCGCCGGACTTCAAGAAGGCAGCGAG
Source organism: bacterium (assembly GCA_021810505.1). Lineage (GTDB taxonomy): Bacteria > Deinococcota > Deinococci > Deinococcales > Deinococcaceae > JAJZIR01. Next base: position 17,755 of record JAJZIR010000014.1, on the reverse strand, counting down.
CTCTGGATCGACAGGCATGCCTCGTCTTACCACATCGCCGCTGGGCCCTAGGGGTTCCCACCGGTCCGCGGCCGCGCGGCCTACCGGACCTAGGCCCGCCCCGCGCACTGGTCCCTTAGGAACCCTATCCGGCTTCCGGGCGCAGAATTCCCCGGACTTTGTGACCTGAGCGCGGTTGCCTGAACCGGACCCGGCGGGTAAACTCGCGGAGGGAGGAGTAACTCTGATGGAATACCGACCGCTCGGACGTCTGGGACTGCAGGTGAGCCGGCTCTGCCTAGGGACCATGAACTTCGGACCGCAGACCAGCGAGGCCGACAGCTTTACGATCATGGACCGGGCTCTGGAGCATGGGATCAATTTCTTCGATACCGCCAACGTGTACGGGCAGAAGCTCGGCGAAGGCGTGACCGAGGGAATTATCGGCCGCTGGATCGCTCAAGGTGGCGGCCGCCGCGACCAGATCGTCCTCGCCACCAAGGTCTACAACCGCATGGGCAATGGGGTCAACCAGCGCGGCCTCTCCGCCTACCATATCCGCAAGGCCTGCGAGGACAGCCTGCGCCGGCTCAAGACCGACCACATCGACCTCTACCAGATGCACCATATCGAGCTCACCACCCCCTGGGAGGAGATCTGGCAGGCCATGGAGCAGCTGGTCCGCGAGGGCAAGATCCTCTACGTGGGTTCCAGCAACTTCGCCGCCTGGCAGATCGTCCAGGCCAACGAGCTCGCCGCCAAGCGCCACTTCCTCGGCTTGGTCAGCGAGCAGAGCATCTACCACCTAGCCCAGCGGGCGATCGAGCTGGAGGTCATCCCGGCCTGCCGCCGCTACGGCCTGGGCCTGATCCCCTGGAGCCCCCTGGGCGGCGGCCTGTTGGGCGGCGTCCTGCAGAAGCTCTCCGAAGGCCGCCGGGCTGGCGAGCGGATCCAGAAAGAGGTGGAGCGCTACCGCCCCCAGCTGGAAGCCTACGAGGCCTTCTGCCGCGGGCTGGGCGAGAAGCCGGCCGACGTGGCCCTGGCCTGGATGCTGGCCAATCCGACTATCACCAGCCCGATCATCGGCCCCAGGACCTTGGAGCAGCTGGACGGTAGCCTGCGCGCCTTGGAGATCCACCTGGACGCCGCCTCGCTGGAACGCCTCGACCAGATCTGGCCGGGCCCCGGGGGCGAAGCGCCGATGGCCTACGCCTGGTAGACGCCCCGTTGCCTGCGCCGGATCGGCCGAGGAGCCGTTGGAGCTGGACTTCGCTGGGCTTCTACCTGCTGACCGCCTACAAGGCCGCCTTGGCCCTGCTCGTGCTGAGCTTGGCTGTCTACCTGCTTACCCACGGCCCTCAGGTACTCGCTTCGGTTCAGTCCACCCTGCAGCGCTGGTCGCTGCAGGGTGGTTGGCTGGGCCTGGCCAGCGCCTCTCTGCGCCAGACTCTGCGCGGTCTTCCGGCCTCCGGGCCCTTCTGGACCGGAGTCCTGCTCCTGATCGACGGGCTCCTATTGGCACTGACCGCTCTGGCCTTGGCCAAGCGCTGGCCTGCGGCGCGGGGGCTGGTCCTCACCGCGATCGGGCTGTTTCTGCTCCCCGAGCTGGCCTTGTTGTGGCAGCACCGCTCTCTGGCCGTGGCCGCCGTGCTCGCCTTCAACCTGGCGATCCTCGCCTACGTCTACCGCTATTACCCCCGCCACTGATCGAGACGGCCGGCTATGCTGAAGGCTATGACCGCCACCCTCCAGCTCTCCCAGCTGATCCGCCCCGGGGTGTTGCGCACGCCGGCCTACCCCTTCGAACCCGCCGAGGTCCCGGTCAAGCTCGACCAGAACGAGAGCCCTTACGACTTCCCGCCCGAGCTCAAGCAGATCGCCCTGGAGCGCTTGGCGGCTCTCCCCTGGAACCGCTACCCCGACCTGCACGCGGACCAGCTGCGCGCAGCGATCGCTCGCAGGGAGGGTTGGGACCCGGCCGGGGTGGTGGTCACGGCGGGCAGCAACGCCCTGATCGCCCATCTGGTCGCGCTGCTCCGGGCGGGGAGTACGGTGCTGACGGTCCGACCTAACTTCTCGCTCTACGCTCTGGACGCCACCTTGCTGGAGGCCGAGCTCCGCGAGGTGCCGCTGGAGCCGGACTTCTCCCTGCCTTTCCAGCAGCTCAGGGCCGAGCTGCGCGGCTCCCCCGGCCTATTGATCCTGACCCAGCCGCATGCGCCCACCGGCTTCCTGGACCGCCCCGAGCAGGTGGCGCTGCTGATCGAGGAGGCGTCTGGATGGATCACCGTGTTGGATGAGGCCTACTGCGAATTCTCGGCCAGCGACTACCGCAGCCTGGTCGCGGGCCATCCGGACCGGGTGCTGCTGCGCACCTTCTCCAAGGCCTGGGGCTTGGCCGGGCTGCGCTTGGGCTACGCCCTGACCGCGCCCTCCACCGCCGAGCAGCTCCAGAAACTGGTCCCAGCCTTCAACGTCAATGCTCTCACCGCGGCTGCGGCCGGGGTCGCCCTCGAGTATCCGGAGTACCTCACCCGGCGGGTTCAGGAAGCTACCCGCGAGCGCGAGCGCGTCTACAACGCGCTGCGCCACCACCGCAGCTGGACGGTTTATCCCTCCAGCGCCAATTTCTTGCTGGTGCGCACCCCGGACGCCGCGGCCGCGGCCGCAGGGTTGCAGCGGGCCGGAATCCGGGTGCGCCGCCAGGATCGCGATCCCATGCTGGCCGGCTGCATCCGGATCAGCGTAGGCAGCCCTGCCGAGAACGACACGCTGATCGCTGCGGTCAGCCGGCTCTAGGGTCTTCGGGTCCGCTCGGAGAGGTCCTCGGTCAGCCGCAGCGCACCCTCGTAGAGCGCCCTGCCGACGATGGCGGCGTCGACGCCTAGCCGGCCTAATAGCTCCAGATCCTGCGGTCCGGCCACGCCGCCCCCGGCCCACAGCACCCCCGGCCAGGCGGCCCGCACCTCTTGGACCGGCTTGGGATCGGTTCCGCGCAGCGTCCCGTCCCGGGTGACGTCGGTGAAGATCAGGATCCGCACCCCCTGCTCCCACAGCGCCCTGGCCAGGGTGGTCGCTGGGACCTTGCCGCTCTCGGCCCAGCCGGAGACCAGCGCCAGCCCCCCTGCAGCGTCGATGCTGACCGAGACCCGCTCCGCGCCGTAGCGGGACAGCGCTCGGTCCACTAGCTCCGGCTGGCGGATCGCCGCGGTGCCCAGCACCGCTCTGGCGGCCCCACAGCCGAAAGCGCGCTCCAAGCCCTCTAGGCTGCGGATCCCCCCGCCGAGCTCGAAGGGAATCCGCAGGGCGCCTGCGAGCTCGGCCACCGCCTCGGTGTTCCCCCCCCGCCCGGTCGCCGCGTCCAGGTCGACCACGTGCAGCCAGGAGGCGCCCTGCTCCTGCCAGTGCAGGGCGGCCTCCCTGGCTGAGGGGAAATAGGCGGTAGGGAGGTCGGGGTCGCCGCGCCACAGCCGTACCGCCCTGCCGCCTTGAATATCCACGCACGGGATTACCTGCACCCGTCTATTCTAGCCAGCCGGCCGCGCCGCCGCTGCGCAACTCTTCCTACTGCCTCGCCCGGCCGGGTGGCGTAGCATAAGCGGCCGTGGGGGCCGAGGCCCCAGCTGGGAGGTGGATGTTGTTGCAGTGGGAGAGCGTCCAGGAGTACGCCGATATCCTCTACGAGCGGGCAGAGGGGATAGCCCGGGTCACCATCAACCGCCCGGAGGTGCGCAACGCCTTTCGGCCCGAGACCATCTCGGAGCTGATCGATGCCTTCTCCCGCATCCGGGAGGACCCTGAGACCGGAGTGGTCCTGTTCCGCGGCGCGGGTGACCGAGCTTTCTGCTCCGGCGGGGATCAGCGGGTGCGCGGGGAGGGCGGTTACGTCGGCGGGGACGGTATTCCTCGTCTCAACGTGCTCGATCTCCAGCGCCTGATCCGCCAGCTGCCCAAACCGGTCATCGCGGTGGTGGCCGGCTATGCCATCGGCGGTGGCCACGTGCTCCACCTGGTCTGCGACCTGACCATCGCCGCGGAAAACGCGGTGTTCGGGCAGACCGGCCCCAAAGTGGGTAGCTTCGATGCCGGGTACGGGGCGACGCTGCTGGCCCGTACCGTCGGCCACAAGAAGGCCAAGGAGATCTGGTATCTCTGTCGCCAGTACGGCGCCAGGGAGGCCCTGGAGATGGGCTTGGTCAATGCGGTGGTCCCGCTGGCCGAGCTCGAGGAGACCAGCCTGCAGTGGGCCAGAGAGATCCTGGAGAAGAGCCCGATGGCCCTGCGCTTTCTCAAGATGGCCTTCAACGCCGACACCGACGGGCTGGCTGGGCTGCAGCAGTTGGCCGGTGACGCCACCATGCTCTACTACATGACCGATGAGGCCAGAGAGGGGAAGAATGCCTTCCTGGAGAAGCGCAAGCCCAACTTCGCCAAGTTCAAGCGCCTGCCCTGAGTGGGAGCTGCCCGACTGGCTGGCGGCGCAGGCGCGGCGCAGGCCGCAGCAGCCGGCTATCGAGACGCCAGATCTGCGCTGGACCTACCGCCAGCTCCTGGAGCTGGCTGGCCACGGCGCGCAGGTCCTAGGCGCCCGGGGACTGGGTAGGGGGGACCGGGTCGCCCTGCTGATCCAGCGCGGCGAACTCTTCGCGCTGTGGCTGCACGCCCTGATGCAGCGGGGCGGGGTGGCCGTCCCGCTCAACTGGCGCCTGACCCCGGCGGAGCTGCAGTTCCAGCTGCAAGACAGCGGCGCGGCGCTGCTGGTGCACGACGCGGCCATGACTGCTCTGGCGGAGAGCTTGGAGGCCCCCTGCCCGGTCATGGCCGCCGGCCTCCCGCAGCCGGATGCGCGCCCCGCTGTCAGGGAGCGCTTCGACCTCGCCGATCCCCAGGCACTGATCTACACCAGCGGTACCACCGGGCGCCCCAAGGCCGCCGTTCTGTCCTACCGAAACCACCTCTTCGCTGCCCTGGGCTCCAGCTTGCAGCTCGGCCTGGACCTGAACGAGCGCTGGCTGGTACCCATGCCGCTGTTCCACGTGGGCGGTTTGGGTGTCCTCATGCGCAGCCTGATCTACGGCACCACCGCCGTCCTCCACGACCGCTTCCGCGAGCAGGCGGTGGACCAGGCCCTGCGGTCCAGCCGCGCTACCCTGGTCTCCTTGGTTCCCACCATGCTCGCCCGCCTGCTGGACCAGTGCGCCGCCCCTTACCCCCCCTCGCTGCGGGCGGTCCTGCTGGGAGGCGGGCCGGCGCCCAGGGCCCTGCTGGAGCGGGCCGCCGATCTGGGGGTTCCGGTGTGCCAGAGCTACGGCATGACCGAGACCAACGCGCAGTTCACCACCCTGCCGCCGTCTGACGCCCTGCGCAAGCTGGGCAGCGCCGGCCTCCCCTTGGCCGGCAACGAGCTACGGCTGTTGGGTGCGGGCGGCGCCCCCCTGCCTCCCGGGGAGGAAGGGGAGATCTGGGTGCGCGGCCCCACGCTGGTCAGCGGATACCACAACCGTCCGGAGGAATCGGCGGCCGCTTTCCAGGACGGCTGGTTTCGGACCGGTGACCTGGGGCTGCTCGACCCGGAAGGTTACCTCTACGTCCTCGACCGGCGCAGCGACCTGATCGTCTCGGGGGGAGAGAACGTCTACCCCAGCGAGGTGGAGGCGGCGCTGCTGCGCCACCCGGCCGTCGCCGAGGCGGCGGTGGTCGCCCAGCCGGACTCCCGCTGGGGGCAGGTGCCGCGCGCCTGCGTCGTCCTGGTCCCCGGGGCCTCAGCCAGCGAGGAGGAGCTGACCGCCTTCTGCAGGGAGCACTTAGCCGGCTACAAGGTGCCTAAACGCTGGGAGTTTCTTCCTGCTCTGCCGCGCAACGCCTCGGGCAAGCTGCTCCGGCGCGCCCTGAGAGACGGTGCCCCGGCCGGGGGTGGCCGGTGACTGCCCTACCGGTCCACTCCTCCCCCCTCATCCCTGGGTTGGCCGGGGCCCTCTCGGCGGCCCGGCCAGCGCCGATGCCGGGGGGGTGGCTGCGCGCAGCCGAGTTGCCCTGCCCAGAGCCGCTGTGGGCCCGGTTGGCTTGGTCGGCGGCTGAGCCGATGAGCTACTTGAGGGATCCGGAGAGCGGCGAGGAGCTGTGGGGCATCGGGGTCTGGGAGGTGGCCAGCGACCTGGCCCAGTTGTCTGGCCGGCCGCTCCCTGGGGGGCTGCGCTGGCTGGGCGCCTCGCCTTTTGGACCTCCTGGGCCGGATGGGGTCTGGAGCGGTTGGCCCGGTGCGACCTGGAGTTTGCCCAGATTGACCCTGCAGCGGGACCCCGACGCTACCTTGCGCTGCGCGCTGCTGTGGCCGGCTCTGTCGGGGTGGGAGGATTGGCTGCCCCGGGCCCTGGGTCAAGGGGAACCGGCCGCTGCGGAGCCGCTGAGCGGCTTCTGCGCGGACGCCCAGGAGTTCGCCGGCTTGATCCGGACGGCCCTGTCCGAGATCGAGCGCGGCCGCTTCTCCAAGGTGGTGGTGGCCCGGCAGCAGCGCAGCCCGGTCTCCAGGACTCTGCCGCAGGTCTTGGCCCAGCTGGTCGCCGATCCCTTAGCTGCGGTCTTCGCCCTGCACCAGGGCGGCGATTGGTTGGTGGGGGCCAGCCCAGAGCGTCTAGCCCGGATAGGGGGCGGCTGGCTCAGGGCCGACGCCCTGGCCGGTTCGTCGGCCCGCGCCCCGACCCCGGAGGAGGACAGCCGGCTGGCAGTGGCCCTGTTGGCCAGCCCCAAGGACCGCGCCGAGCACCAGCTGGTGGTCCGGTTCCTGGCGGAGCAGCTCGCACCGCTGAGCGACGCGCTGCAAATCCCCGGCGAGCCCGTCCTCCGCAAGCTGCCCGGAGTCCAGCACCTGCACACCCCGGTCGCGGCGCAGCTGCGCCCGGGGGTAGACCCGCTGGGGGCTGCGGCGGCCCTACACCCCACCCCGGCGGTGGCCGGTTACCCTACCCGGGCGGCCCGCCGTTTCCTGGAGGAGCGCGAGGGTATCGAGCGCGGCTACTACGCCGGTCTGGTCGGCTGGATCGGCGGCCAGGAGGGAGCGCTCTACGTCGCCCTGCGCTGCGCCCTGATCCGCTCCGGCCAGGCGCTGCTCTACGCTGGCTGCGGTGTGGTGGCCGGCTCTGACCCCGAGGCCGAGTGGGAGGAGACCGAGATCAAGCTGGCCACCATGCGCAGCGCCCTGGGCGGCGGGTGAACCCGGAGCTGCTCGGCATCCACGCTTTCGTGGACGGCCTGGTGGCGGGCGGGCTGCGCCGCGCGGTGCTCTCGCCCGGGTCGCGCAACACCCCCCTGATCCTGGCGCTGGACGAGCACCCCGGAGTCCGTACCTACAGCGCGATCGACGAGCGCTCGGCGGCCTTCTTCGCCCTCGGCCTGGCCCGGTCCCTGGGGGAGCCGGTCCTGATCTGCTGCACTTCCGGGACGGCGGCGGCCAACTACCACCCGGCAGTGTTGGAGGCCTTCTGGTCCAGGATACCCCTGGTGGTGGTGACCGCGGACCGGCCACCTTGGCTGCGCGAGGTCGGCGCCAACCAGGTGGTGCGGCAGGCTGCGCTGTACGGCAGCCAGGTCAAGTGGTTCGCCGAGCTGCCCCTGCCCGGCCGGAGCCCGGAGCGCGCTTCCTCAGCCGCCGCGACGGCAGCCAAGGCGGTGGCGCTGGCCAGCGCGGCTCCAGCGGGTCCGGTGCACCTCAACCTGCCCCTGGCCGAGCCGCTCCTACCGCCCAGGCGGGAGGATGTGGCTGCGGACTTGGCCCGGGTGCGGGCCCCGCGCCTGTGCCTGCCCCCGCCCCCGCCGGTCTCCAGGGCGGCTGGATGGGAGCTGGAGCGGGCTCTGGAGGCCGCCGAGCGGCCGCTGCTGATCCTGGGACCCAACACCGATCTGGGTCTGGCCGCCGCGCTGCGCAGCTTCGCCCGCCGCGCGCACCTGCCGCTGTGCGCCGACGTGCTCTCGCAGGCGCGGGTGGGGGGCAGCGGCGGTATCGCCCTGGGCCACTACGACCTGCTGCTCTCCTGCGCCCCCCAGCTGTTCCCGGCCCCTGATCTAGTGCTCCACCTGGGCGCCCCCCCCACTTCGGCCGCTCTGGGTGCTTTCCTGTCCGAGCGCCCCTGCAGGACCTTCGTGCTCGACAGCGCGCCCAGCTTCCGCGATCCCCATGCGCTGGCCACGGACGTTCTGGTAGGGGACCTGCGCCCCTGGCTGGCCCGGGCGCGGGCCAGCGCGGGAGACCGGGCGCGGGCCTGGACCGAGCTCTGGGTATGGGCTGACCAGCAGGCCGGCAGAGCGGTCCGGTCGGCCTGCTCGGGGTGGTCTGAGGGGGCGGCCATCCGCGCCTTCGCCCAGGCGCTACCCCCTGCGGCCCAAGTCGTCTTGGGCAACAGCCGCCCGATCCGCGACGCCGACGCGCTGGTCTGGTGGAAGTCCGGCCAGCGGGTATTCGCCAACCGCGGGGCCAGCGGGATCGATGGGGTGCTCTCCAGCGCGCTCGGCTGCGCTGCCGGTTCGGCTCTGCCGACCTACCTGTGCATCGGAGACGTCTCGTTCCTGCACGATGTGGGGGCTCTGGCTTGGGCTGCGCAGCTGCAGCTGCAGCTCACCGTGCTCCTGATTCAGAACGGCGGCGGGGCCATCTTCCACCACCTCGCGCAGGCGAGCCGCCCCGAGCAGCTCCCCCTGTTCACGACCCCGCACGGTACCGACCTGGGTCAGGTGGCCCGGGCTTTCGGCGCCGCCCACCGGCCGGTGCACAGCCTCCCCGAACTCAGGCGGGCCGTCAAGCACCCCTCTACCGCCCCCTTGACGGTCTTGGAAGCCGCCTTTCCCCCGGAGCAGAGCGTGCAGATGTACCGGGAGCTGCGGGCCGCTCTGGCCTCGCAGCTGGCTCGGCCGTGAAGCTGGAACTGGAGCTGCGCGGGCTGCGCTACGCCCTGGACGTTTCCGGGGCGGGACCAGACCTGCTGCTCCTGCACGGCTTCACCGGCAGCGGCGAGAGCTTTACCGAACTGGGGGAGCGCCTGTCTCGGCGCTTTCGGGTGATCCGGCCCGACCTGCTCGGTCACGGCGCGACCGAGGCACCCCTGACCCCCGAGCGCTACCGCATGGAGGAGGCGGTCGCCGATTTGCAAGCTCTGCGCGCGGCTTTGGGCGTGAAGCGCTGGAGCTTGCTCGGCTACTCCATGGGGGGGAGGCTGGCTCTGGCTCTGGCCGCGGCGCAGCCGGCATCGGCCGTGCGCCTGGTTCTGGAGAGCAGTTCGCCGGGCCTGCGCACCGAGCGGGAGCGGGAGGAGCGCCGGCGCAGTGACTGGGCTCTGGCCCAGCGGATCCTGGGAATGCCCATCGAGCGCTTTGTGGACGAATGGGAAAGCCTGGCGCTTTTCCGCTCGCAGCGGCAAGTCCCGGAGCGAGCCAGGCTGCTGCAGCGCCGGATCCGGCTGGCCGGCCGGCCAGCCGGGTTGGCCGGCAGCCTGCTCGGGATGGGCACCGGGGTGCAGCCCTCGCTGTGGGAAGCGCTGCCCCAGCTGCGTGTTCCCTGCCTATTGATCACCGGAGAGCTGGACCGCAAGTTCACTGTGGTCGCTGCGGACATGCGGGCGCTGCTTCCGGACGCTGTGCACACCGTTGTTCCCGGGGCCGCCCACTGCGTGCACCTGGACGCCGAGGAGGACTTCGCAGCCCGCGTCGAGGATTTCCTGGCTGGGGGGTAGTGCGCCCAGATCTGCAGCCGGGCCGTCCCTTCAGGGCGCTTCCTCTGGGTACCCGCTCAGCGCCCTGCCCCGCAGCTTTCCAGAGACCGTATCCCGCCTCCTTACCGGCAGGGGGGCGGTTGGGGGTCTCTCCAAACCCTCATCCGGCAGCTGGGAAGTTCTCCCGGGCTGCGTTGCCACTCGGCTGGCAGTCCAGGATTCAGTGGGCGGCTTGCAGGACGGGCCAGGACGGGCTAGGTGGTTGCTTTAGGCGGCCTTTCCCGCCGCCCCCTGCGGGGAGATCTCGGGGGAGGGGCGCTGCCCAGCGAGGCTTCTCCGGGGCTTCCGGCTGCGGCCTAGTACAGCCGCTCCAGAGGAGTTAGCTCGGGGCGCCGCCGCCCGTGCTAGTTTGTGCAGCGCCCGGTCGCTCTGCCAGCTCGGGGTGCCAGATTGGGCTGCCCGATCGGAGTGCCGGGGCTGCACCCAGCAGCGGCCTGGGCCGCTCGGTTTTCAGAGGGTGGGTTTGCTGAGGGCTTCTGCGGAGTTCCCCGGTGGAGCCTTAGGCTCCACCGGGGAACTGGTTCGGTCGCTGGTGCCGAGGAGGGGACTTGAACCCCTACGCCCGTGAGGGCGCTAGTCCCTGAAACTAGTGCGTCTACCAATTCCGCCACCTCGGCGTCTCAGGCTCCCGAAGCTTAGCGGATTGCTCCGCTGCCGTCAACTGGGGACTTGCCGAACCTTTTTCCTCTCCCCGAGGGACCGCAGCAGGGGGACGTGAAGCCGGTGGAGGCGAGTAACTTACCTCCTGGAGGGCAAATTCTTGCGCCTACCTGAGGCCGCGCCAGACCTAGCGCAGAATCATGAGCCTGGTCTATAGATTCCGGGCAGTTGCTCGGAGTACACTCACGGGAGTGGTGCTTCGGAAAGGATTTGCGCTGATCGAGCTGTTGATCATCCTGGCCATCGCGGCGGCTGTGCTGGGCTTGGTGGTCTTGGTTTTCAACTTCGCCGGTCAGTCGGCCAGCACTGCGACCGATGAGTTGGTGGCGGCGCTGCAGCGGAGCCGCCTGCAAGCTGCCCGCGTGGGTTATCCGGTGGTGGTGCAGATCGGCAGTTCCCGAATCTCGGACTGCGTGGTTACTTCATCTCCCTCGCCCACGGCCCCGGTGTCCTGTTCGGGTACACCGGTAGTTCTTTGGCAGTCGGCTGGGATCGCTCGGCCCTCCCTGGCTTTGAGCCCTGCAGGATCGGCGAGCCCCATCGTCTGGACGGTGGACGGCTTCCCGGAAAGCGCGACCGGTGGACTCGGTAGCTGGGATATCACCGTCCAGGCTGGTACTTCTTCGAACTGCGTTCAGGTCGCGGCAGCCGGCGCGATCCAGGTGGTCTCCGGGAGCGCCTGCGGTTGACTGGCCTGGTTGCTGCGGCAAGAGGGGAGGTAAGTTGGGTAGCAAGGGATTCACGCTGATCGAGGCCATGATCGCCCTGTTCGTGTTTGCAGTGGCCGTCTTGGCTGCTTACGTCACCCAGACGGCTTCCCTGCGCTACAGCCGGGACGCTCAGGCCCTTCAGCAGGAGGTCTTGGCGGTGCGCCAGTTCGCTGAGGTCCTGCGCTCCAAGCCCGCAGCAGTTCCTACCCTCTGCGCCCAGGCTCCAGCTGGACTGACCTGCCAGAGCGTCCCCTGCGCCCTGGCCGGGGAGGGGTTGACCTGCCAAGCCGGGGGCAGCTCCCCGGTGGCCTACCAAGTGACGCTCAGCGACCGGATCGGTCACGCGGGCCTTTACCAGATCCAGACCCTTATCCCCCTGGATGTGACCACGGGATCCGCCGGATGAGCGGAGTGGGGCCGAAGCAGGCCGGCTTCAGCCTGATCGAGGTGCTGATCGCCTTGGCGGTTGCGGCCGTGCTCGGGATCATCCTGACCCAGCTCTACGCCAGCAGCAATCAGGCCCAGCAGGTCCAGCAGACCATCAGCGCGCTTCAGGAGAATAAGCTGGCCCTGGCTGAGCTGCTGCAGAGCGAGCTGCGCTTGGCCGGGAGCAAGGACCTCGCCTCCCTCACGGTCACCGTGAGCCCGACGGTCACCGCCACCCAGACTGTCAGCGGTACTTCCTGCACCGCTTGCCTCACGGTGTCCTACGCTCAGGCAGGTCAGGTGGACAAGGTCGGTTTCGTGTACCTCCCCTCCGCCAAGGAACTGGAGCTGCAGACCCGCTCGGGGAGCGCTGCTTCTAACAGCGCTCCGGCCATGTGGGGGGTCAGTGACTTCTCGGTGTACTTCCTGACCAGCTCTGGCTCCTGGACCTCGTCGCAGCCGTCGGTCGGCAATTTCGCTGCGATCGGCGTGTACTTCCGCCTGCGCAGCCACCGATCTTCCGGAGAGGGTGGCTGCCAGAGCTACCCTTCCGCCAGCGCTGGCCTGCCGGCTAGCCCCAGCCAGCTCGGAATCCAAAGCGTCACCCCGGAGGGGGCTAGCTGCCAGCTGGCTCGGACCGAGGACGCTTTGGCGGTGTATCCGGCTAGTCCCCAATCTTGGTGAGGTGCCAGATGCGAGTCGGAAAGGCTGTTCCCGTGGACGATAAGGATGCACCGCGCCGCGATGGCGGCTTCATCTTGCCCTTGGCGTTGGCCATCGCGGCCCTGGTCTTGTTGCTGGGCTTGGCTGGAGTCTACCTGGCGAACAGTAACCTGCGCTCGGCGCGCTCCGTTCGCTTGCAGAGCCAAGCCAAATACGCGGCGGACGGCGGCGTCGGCCACGCCCTGGCTTTCCTGTCCGCGGTGCCCAGCGGCCAAGCCTGGCCAGTATCCCTCCAAGACGTTCTCCAGGGCATGGAGGTGACCACCACCATCCAGCCGCAGGGGGCTGATTACCAGATCACCGCAGTAGCCACCGGCCCTCAGCAGACCCGCTACCGCAGCGTGGCGATCGTCGCGCTCAACCCCGGTGGCACGGTCAACCCAGTGTTCGGCGAAGGTCTGGTCTCGCAGCAGAACGTGACCTTGGACGGAGCCAGCACGGTGAACGGCACCGTACACGGGAACACCGGCTTCACCCTGAATGGTCCGCTGAGAGGTAGCGCCTCGGTGACCGCTTCGCCGGGAGCTACCTGCAATGCCAGCGGCAACAACCGGGTCTGGTGTCAGGGCGGAACGCCGACCAATCTGGTCCCTCCAGTCACCATCGGGGCGCCGCCGATCCAAACGCTCTGGAACTCCCAGGTCCCCAAGACCTGTGACGTCACGCTGACCAGCCAGGTGGTCATCAACAGCCAGAGCGATGTCCAGAACCTTCTCGAGAAGGGGAATTCCGGGACTGCTAAGCAGCCGCTGACTGTGTGCATGGGGTCGAACAACCTGATCATCAATGCCAGCAGCATCTCTTTGACCGACCTCACCGTCGTTGCCGGTAGCGTGGACGTCAACGGCAGTGGCCTGTCTCTGACCGACAGCAACTTGGTGGTGCAGAGTGCCAACCTGAGCGGCGGTACCGAGCTCGACAACTCGGGGATCTTCGCCCTGGATACCCTGAACGCCAACGGTACCCTGAACGCCGACGGCGCCTCGACCCTGCTGACCGGCGGGAACTTCACCTTCGACGGTGCTGCCCGGATGCAGCTCAACGATGGCTTGGCGGTCATCGCCGGGGGGAACCTGACCTTCAACGGCGCCTCGACCAGCTCGGCGGTGTTCTGGACCGGGGGGACGTTTACCTACGACGGCAGCGCCACCCTCAACGGTGACGTGGTCGCTGCTGGACCGATTACGGCCAACGGCAGCGCGGCGATCAACTCGGAAGTGATCCAGAATCCCCATCTGCCCAAATCTTCAGGCGGATTGGTCCAACTTCTGAGCTGGCGCTGATTGGCCAAGGCTCGGTTTTTCCCTCACCTCGGTTGCGCCGGGACGTCGATCTCGAAAGCAGCCTCTGCGCCGTTCGCCTCGCCGGTGTGCGCCATCCCGTACAGGTGCTGCCGCCTCGGATCCGGAGGGCTGGGGGTGACGCTGCCAGCGCAACGGCCTGTGGAGCTGCAGACCACCTCGCTCGAGCGGGGTTCTGAAGCGTCCATGGCACCGACCAAACGGGCTATTGGGGCGCAGCGGTATGCTATCATGAGAAGCGTGGATAGCTTCCCATCCTCTGCGGCGCGTTGGCTTGCTGTCGCCGTCCTGATCGGGGTAGTTACCCTGCTCGCCTCCTTTGCCATCAATCCCGGACCACCCCCTGGATCCAGCCTCCAGCAGATGACCACCTTCGGATTTGTCCACGCTGCGGACATCCTGCTGGGCGGGTGGATGCAGATGACCGGTACGGCCCTGGCCATCGTCTTCGCTCTGGGGCTGGTCTGGCTCACCCAATCCACCGCTCGGCTAGATGGCTTGCTCACCCTGCTGGGCTGCGCCGTCTTACTGGCCGTCTCGCTGGCCGAGCTGGCTGGATACGCGCTGGTGACTTCCGGAGACCTCTCGGTGGTGCGGGTCGGTGCTCCGCTGATCGCTGCGGTGCAGAGGGGCTACTCAGTCCTGGCGGCTCCCCTGGTGTTCGCCCCGCTGGGCGCACTGCTGCTCCGCTCCGGCCTGCTCGGCCGCCCTCTGGCCTACGGCGCCCTTGTCCTGGCCGCCTTGTTCTGGCTGCTCGGTCTGGCCAACTCCCTGATTCCCCTGCAGGCACTCATCGATATCCTCTCGGCCTTCCAGGGCCTCTGGTGGCTGTGGGCCGGCTTGGCCCTGCTGCGCAGGGCCTCCCTCCGGTCCCCGCCGCTGCCGTAAGGGCCTTGCGCGGGAACGCTGTTTTAGAGTAGAATCGTTAAGTTGACGTTCCACCTAGAGCGCTAGGTGGCACACAGCCGAGTATTCCGAAAACCCCTCACGGGGCTTGTCTTGTTGACTGCTAGGCTCTAGACCGGGGAATTTCCCCAGCAAGGAAGGGATCGCGCTGCCCACTGTCCAGCAACTGCTCCGCAAAGGCCGTATGACCCTGCGCAAGAAGACCAAGGTTCCAGCGCTCAAGAGCAGCCCGCAGCGCCGGGGCGTCTGCACCGTGGTCAAGACCACTACCCCCAAGAAGCCCAACTCGGCGCTGCGCAAGATCGCCCGCGTCCGCCTGAGCAGCGGCTTCGAGGTGACCGCCTACATCCCCGGCGAGGGCCACAACCTGCAGGAGCACTCGGTGGTGTTGATCCGCGGCGGCCGGGTCAAGGACCTTCCGGGCGTCCGCTACCACATCATCCGCGGTAGCCTCGACACCGCCGGGGTCAAGGACCGCAACCAGAGCAGGAGCAAGTACGGGACCAAGAAGCCCAAGGCCGCAGCGGCCAAGGGCGCCGCGGCGGGGCGCGGCAAGTGACCGCGCCTTCCCGGCGCGGCGGAGAAGAGGAGTAGCGATGGCGAGAAGGCGTAGGGCACAAATCAGGGAGCTCAACCCCGACCTGGTCTACAGCGACGCGATCGTCAGCGCCATGATCAACAAGATCATGCGCGACGGCAAGAAGAATCTGGCCAGCCGGATCTTCTACGGTGCCTGCCAATTGATCCAGGAGCGGACCGGCCAGGAACCGCTCCGAGTCTTCCGTCAGGCCTTCGATAACGTCAAGCCGCGCGTCGAGGTGCGTTCCAGGCGAGTGGGCGGCAGCACCTATCAGGTGCCGGTCGAGGTGAATCCCCGGCGCACCCAGAGCCTGGCGCTGCGCTGGCTGCTGCTGGCCAGCGAGGGTAGGCCTGAGCGGGTCGCTGTCGAGCGCTTGGCCGGCGAGATCATCGACGCGGCACAGGGCCGCGGCGGCGCGGTCAAGAAGAAGGATGACGTCGAGCGGATGGCCGAGGCCAACCGCGCCTACGCGCATTACCGGTGGTGACCGTGACCACTCAGACTGAAAACTATCTGGTGCGCTTCCGGAACATCGGGATCGCTGCCCACATCGACGCCGGCAAGACTACTACTACCGAGCGGATCCTCTACTACACCGGCCGGACCCATCAGATCGGCGAGGTGCACGACGGCGCAGCCACGATGGACTGGATGGAGCAGGAGCGCGAGCGCGGTATCACCATCACCGCGGCCGCGACCACGGCTCGTTGGACCAGGGGTGGCCTCGAGCACACCATCAACATCATCGATACCCCGGGCCACGTCGACTTCACCATCGAGGTAGAGCGCTCCATGCGCGTTCTGGACGGTGCAGTAGCTGTCTTCGATGCTTCCCAGGGTGTCGAACCACAGTCCGAGACGGTTTGGAGGCAGGCCGACCGCTACGGCGTGCCCCGCATCGCCTTCGCCAACAAGATGGACAAGACCGGGGCCAGCTTTGAGCTGGTGGTGAACGATATCCGCGAGCGCTTGGGAGCCCGGCCGGCCCCGATCCAGATCCCGATGGGCGAGGAGGCCAGCTTCGTCGGGATCATCGACCTGATTCGGATGCAGTCCCACACCTACACCAACGATTTGGGCACCGATATCGTGGTGGGGGAGGTCCCGCCCCAGTTCATGGAGCGAGCCCTGCATATGCGGGCCCAGCTGATCGAGGCCGTCTCCGAGATCGACGATCACCTGATGGGCAAGTACCTAGAGGGCGCCGAACCGACCGTGGACGAGCTGGTAGCGGCGCTGCGCCAGGGGACCATCCACCGCGAGCTCTTCCCGGTGCTCTGCGGATCGGCCCTGCGCAACAAAGGCGTGCAGCTGCTGCTGGACGCTGTAGTCGATTACCTCCCCAGCCCGTTGGATATCCCGGCCATCCAGGGACGAGATGAAGACGGCGAGACCCATGCCTTTCCGGCCGATCCGGAGGGCCAGCTGGCTGCCCTGGCTTTCAAGATCATGGCCGATCCCTACGTCGGCCGCCTGACCTTCGTGCGCGTCTACTCCGGTACCCTGCGCAGCGGGACTTACGTGTACAACGCTTCCAAAGACCGCCGCGAGCGGGTGGGCCGCCTGCTCAAGATGCACGCCAACCACCGCGAGGAGGTGGAGCTGCTGCGAGCTGGAGAGCTCGGCGCGGTCATCGGCCTCAAGGAGACCACCACCGGCAACACCCTGATCGGCGACGGGGATCCCAAGGTGGTCTTGGAGAGCATCGACATCCCGGAGCCGGTCATCAAGCTGGCCATCGAGCCCAAGACCAAGGCTGACCAGGAGAAGATGGGGGTGGGCTTAGCCCGCCTAGCCGAGGAAGACCCCACCTTCCAGGTCGCGACCGATCCCGAGAGCGGCCAGACCACCATCTCAGGGATGGGCGAGCTGCACCTAGAGATCCTGGTCGACCGGCTGCGCCGCGAGTACAAGGTGGAGGCCAACGTCGGCGCTCCGCAGGTGGCCTACCGCGAGACCATCACCAAGCCATCTGACGTCGAGGGCAAGTTCGTGCGGCAGTCCGGCGGCCGCGGGCAGTACGGCCACGTCAAGATCAAGACTGAGCCCCTGCCCAAGGGCAGCGGCTTCGTCTTCGAGAACGGGGTGGTCGGCGGGGTGATCCCCAGGGAGTACATCCCAGCTGCCCAGAAGGGGATCGAGGAGGCCATGCAGTCTGGGCCGCTGCTCGGCTTCCCGGTCGTCGATATGAAGGTCACGCTCTACGACGGGAGCTACCACGAGGTCGATTCCTCGGAGATGGCCTTCAAGATCGCCGGCTCGATGGCGCTCAAGGAAGCGGTCCACCGGGGACAGCCGGTCTTGTTGGAGCCGATCATGCGGGTAGAGGTCACGACCCCCGAGGAGTACATGGGCGACGTGATCGGGGACCTCAACTCCCGCCGTGGCCAGATCCAAGGCATGGAGGCGCACGGGAACGCTCAGATCGTGCGCGCCTTCGTGCCGCTGGCGCGGATGTTCGGCTACGCCACCGACATGCGCTCGATGAGCCAGGGGCGGGCCAGCTATTCGATGTTCTTCGACCACTACGCCGAGATGCCGCGCGGCGTGATGGACGAGCTGCTCAAGAAGTGAGGCTTCGCCTCCGGAGGAACCATGGCCAAGGGAACCTTTGAACGTACCAAGCCGCACGTCAACGTGGGTACCATCGGCCACGTCGATCACGGCAAGACCACGCTGACGGCGGCGATCACTTTCACCGCCGCAGCGGCT
>JAJZIR010000013.1 GCA_021810505.1 bacterium | reverse complement strand
CGGTGGTGAACGGGGGAACCTTCTCGGGTTCCGGCTTAAGCCAAGCTCCCCAGAGCGCGGTGATCAGTTTCCCCGGTGGGTTACCGGTGCGCTTCCAGGTGCGGGTGCAGGGGAACCGGCAGGTCTCGGATCTGAACTCCCTGGCCATCTTGCAGGGCGGGCACTGGGTCTCCCTGGCGGCCTACCTCGAGCAGCAGGGAGAGACTCCGGCGGCTTGAGGGGGAGCTTGAGGGAGATAAGGATGGTGGCTGGAGGAGTTCTCCTCCAGCCACCTGAGCTTCCCGAGTGAGTCCTTTCCTTGGCCGAAGGGCATTAGCCGAAGGGCATTTCCCCACTTCCCGTTCTGGCTGGAGTTCCCGTTCTGGCTGAGTCCCCCTGCGAGCTTCCGGAGTGAGCCCTTTGCAGTTCCTGTCCCTAGGGTTCCTGTCCCTAGGGTTCCTGTCCCTAGGGTTCCTGTCCCCTACGTCCCTACCCCCCCACCTCAGCGGTGGGGGGGTAGCCTCTGAATCCCAGAAACCTACATGGGGTGCTGGTGCGGCGGGTGCTGCATGTCCACCGGCATCTTGGCCATTCCCTTGAGCATACGAGGTCCTCCAGTGCCGAGGAAGCGCCAGATCAGGGCCGCAGAGACTAGGAGGGCGAGGATGTCCAGAACGGTGGTGTAGTTCCAGGTAATGCTGGTCTGGAAAATCTGGACGCTCTGGTGGCCGGGTATCCACCCCAGAGCTCCGAAGAGCCACTCGACCAAGTACCCGGCCACCACCATGGCTAGGTAGAAGAGGCCGAAGAGTTGCGCTGCCACTTTGGCCCCGTAATAGCGGCGGTAGATGTCCAGGATCGGCAGGACGATCAGGTCGGCGAACAGAAAGGAGATCACCCCGCCAAAACTGATGCCCCCGTTCCAGAGCACCGCCGCCAGGGGAACGTTGCCTACCGAGCAGACGAAGGAGAGAACTGCTACCAAGGGACCGATCAGGGGACCGACCACCTTGGACCAAACTAGGCTGCGGGTAACGAAGAGGCTGGACCAAAAACTGTGGGGGACCCAGGCCGCCAGGGCACCTGCGATCAGCAGGCCGCCGGCGACATCGATCCAGACGCTCACCCAGTCCATCACATAGAAGTGGCTGATAGCCGTGTAGCCCCGGGCCGAGAGCGCCCTGGAGAGAACCGTCCCACCCGAGAGAGACATGTCCATCCCAGCGTGGCCCTCCATCCGCCCGGCCACTCCCCGCTCCGCTTGGGCACGGGCCTCCGCCACCCGATCCGGAGAAATCGCCTGCCTGAGCAACACGGTCAGCAGGACGATCATGATCAAACCGCCCACGAACTCAGCCACCGTGAACTGCCAACCGATCAGCACCCACAAGATCACGCCCAACTCGATCACCAGGTTGGTCGAAGCGAACTGAAAAGCCATGACTGCGATGAAATCGCCACCTTTGCGGAAAAGGGAGCGAGCCAAGGCGACCGCGGCGTAGGAGCAGGACGAAGAGGCGGCTCCCAAAGCGGAAGCCAACAAGACGGTACGGGGGCGGTGATCGGGCAGCAGGCGGCTCATCTCCCCTTTGGTGACTACTGCCTGAACGACCCCGGAGAGCAGAAAACCTAAGACCAGCGCCCACAAGATATCCCAACCCATGACCAGGGCTTGCTCTAAGGCGTGGCCAATAGAAGTTAAGACAGCGGTCACGTGCGCCTCCGATCAGCCGGGCACCCCAGCGCACAGATACCTGGGAAACCGACCCTGTGAGGTTGCACCCATGGGGAACCTTCCCTGGACGCCCGAGCGGGCGGTATGTCCGGTAAGCCGGTACCCGGATCGCTCATCGGCTGGCAACCCAAGACCAGCGGCCCAGCCTCGGCGTCAGGCAGGAGTCCAAATCCAGCCATAGACCAGCTCTGGAAAGATAGAAGCCTAAGAAGACCAGGATGTAGATGACCGAGGCGCCAATATCGGTCGAGCCGGGTGTGTAAGGACCACCAAAGCCCTCGGCGGTGGACCAGATGATGAAGGCTAGAAGGACCCCGACCAGGTCGGTCAGGTTACTGAAAAGGCCCAAGATGAGCCCTAGGGCCAGGGCAGTCTCGCCTATAGCTACCAAGTACGCAAAGACATGAGGGTTGACGTTGACGGCGCGAATCCAGAAGTCGGTCCAGGAGCGCACCAGAGCTAGTTGGCCGTGCAGCGAGCCGGTGAGATAGCTAGCGACACTGGAGGTGAAGGCAGGCTGCCAGAAGTACGCGTCCACGGCCCAAATCAGACCAAACAGGATCCGCAGAACTCCAAGGCCGCGAAGCCTCCAGGGTGCAAGGTCGCAATCCACTCCCGCGGTGGATGCCTGGCTGTACTTATTCATTCCCCCTCCTTCACCGAACTTCCAGCCGAGTTCTGGCTCCAAAGAGAGTCTATCCCATCCCCCGGGGGGAGGGTCAAGGGGTCGTTGGCCGCGAAGAGGCTGGGTTGCTAGCAGTAGACCAGAGCGGTGTAGGCTAGGCCGTGTCTGGACCCCTCAAAACCCTGCAGGGCGCCTTACGCCTGCTCGAGCTCTTCGATGTGGAGCATACCGAGTGGGGGTTGGCCGAGCTATCTCGGCAGCTCAAGGTTCCAGAGTCCAGCGCCTTTGACCAAGTCCGCACCCTAGCGGAGCTGGGAATGCTGCGGCGGACCCGTCGAGGGCACTACGCTCTGGGCTGGCGCACCCTCAAGCTGGCCAGCTCTTTGCTCTGCGGATTGCCTTGGTACAACTTAGCCCACCGGGCCATGGCCGAGCTAGCCAGCAGGACAGGGGTTCTCAGTTTTCTCAGCATCTGGCAGGAGGGAAAAGTCTACTGCATCGCGCGCTGCTCGGAGAGGCGCAGAGACGGTGGCGTCGCCGGAGAGACCAGCTTCGAGCTCCCAGCCGACCGCACCGCCAGCGGGCGCCTGCTCACGGCGGCGCAGAGGCAGGGGACCTTCTTAGGGAGTGCGCCAGTCCTCAGCGAGGACGAGTGGGAGCCGGGAACCACGGCCGCTGCAGTCCCAATCTGGTCAGGGGACTACCAAGTCCTGGCCGCTCTAGGCCTTTCGATGCGCTCCGAGCGCTTCTCGGTCTCCGGCCCCCTGCTGCTGCGCGAACTCAGCGAGGCAGGTGAGCGCCTCTCCTGGCAGCTGGGAGGCTGCTCCCCCGCGCGCGAACCGGGTAGGGTCACCCGGTGATCGCGCTGCAGGTCCTGAAGGACCCGGTCTATCGCAGGTTCTGGATCGCCCTGCTGGTCAGCCAGTTCGGGGGCTGGATGCAATCCGCCTCGCTGGCCTGGCTGGTGATCACGCTGACCGGCTCCGCGGAGCGGCTGGGGCTGGTCATCGCCTTCCTGTTCCTGCCCTCCCTGTTCCTGGCGCTGCCAGCCGGCGCCCTGGCCGACCGGCTCCCCCGCAAGATGCTGGTGTTCTATGCCCAGGGAGCCATGATGGTCCTGGCCCTGACCATGGCCCTGCTGATCCTGGCGCACCGGGCCACCTTCGGGGAGCTCTTGGCCTTTGCCCTGCTGTTCGGCAGCGCCAGCGCGGTGGACGTGCCGGTCCGCCAGGCCATGACGGTGGAACTAGCCGGAAGGGAGCGCTATCCCGGAGCCATCTCACTCAATTCCTTCGCCTTTAACTTCAACCGGCTGATCGCCCCGGCGGTGGCCGGCCTGGTCATCGCTACCTTAGGGATCGGATGGGCCTTCCTGATCAACGCCTGCACCTTCATCCCGCTGCTGTTCGTCCTGTTCGGCCTGCCCAGCCATCCTCCCCAGGAGGCCGGGGGCAGCTTGATCTTCCAAGTCAGGGACGGGTTGCACTACGTCCGCAGCACCCCGCTGGTGCTCAGCGTCCTGCTGCTGGTAGGTTGGCTCAGCGTGTTCGCGCTCAACTTCCAGACCCTGATCCCAGCCTACAGCCGCCTGGTACTGGGCCTGCAAGCCTCCGGGTACGGCCTGATGGTCTCGGCCCTGGGGGCGGGAGCGCTGGTCGGCGCGGTGTTGCAGGCGGTGACGGGGGGAGCTCGACCGCTGCGCGTCCTGCTGGGCGGCGGCCTGGTGGCCTGCAGCCTGCTGCTGCTGGCTCTTCCGGCTCCCAGCAGCCTGGTAGCGCTGTTCTGGCCGATCGGCGGCTTCGGGATGATCACCTCGCTGATCAACGCCAACGCTTCGGTGCAGACCGCTGTCCCAAACCGGCTGCGCGGACGGGTGATGTCGATCTACTCGCTGGTCCTGCAGGGAACCGGGCCGCTCGGTGCCTACCTGACCGGTCTAGCCGTACAGCTGCTCGGGGGGCGGCAGGGGGCGCTGGTGCTAGGAATCATCTCCCTGCTCGGCGTGCTGGCCTTCAGCCGGATACGCTGGCCTAGGACAGTCGCCTTCCCGGCGGATTGACAGGGGCAGCTGGGCGAGCGGACCTGGCGCTATCGGGAAACCACCTCTCCGTCAGCCAAGCCAGAAGCATCTCACCGCTCGCAGCAGTACAAGGTTCCCATGGTCGCGCAACCCCGCGGCAGACGACATCGCCGTCTCGGCCGTATCGCCTGGATCGCCGCCTTGGCCGTAATTCTCACCTCAGCCCTGCTGCTCTGGAGACCCTGGAGCACCCCGGAGCAGCCCATTCCTAAGACCTTGCACCCCCAACCGGGCAGCCTGCAGGTCGGCGTGGCCGCGCCCGGCCTCACCACCCTACCGGTCTCTGCGCAGGTCAACCTAGCGGCCAGAGAAGCCGGGCAGATCGTCTCCATCGCCAAGCTCGGGAGTCAGGTGAAGGCCGGACAGGTCCTCGTACGCTTCGGTACCGCTCTACTGACCAATGCGCTCGACCAAGCCAAAGCCGCTTGGGCCGGCGGCGAGAGCCAACTCCACCACGACCAAGTCGCCGGCCAGCTGGCGCGCAGCCAGGCCCAGGAAGAGGTCGATGCGGCCAAGACCTCAGTCGCCGGGGCCCTAACAACCTGGCAGGCCGACCGGGCCAAAGTCAGAGCCGACCGGACCCTCCTGAAGATAGGAGCTATCCCCAAGGCCCAGCTGAACGGCGACAGCTCGGCTCTGGCCGCCGCCGCCGCCGCGCTGGAGGGTGCCAGAGCCCAGCTAGCACAAGCACGGGCGGTAGCGGCGTCCACCGGCCCCAGTTGGAACTCGGCCCTGGAGTCGGACCAGCTGGCTGTGAAGCGGGAAGAGCTCCAGGTCCAAGCAGCCCAAGACGCACTCGACCGGGCCGAGTTGGCCAGCCCCATCGCCGGCACCGTGATCGCCGTCGACCACCAGGTCGGAGACGTTGTGGGCATGAGCGCACCGCTCCTCACGGTCGCTAATCTAAAAGTCGCTCGTTTCAGCGCCCAGGTCGCAGAGTCCGACATCGCCGAGGTCCAGGTGGGGCAAAGCGCGCAGATCAGCGTCAGCGGTATTCCAGGAACTTTGAAAGGAAGGGTGCTCGAGCTCTCCCCCGCCGCTCTGAACCAGAACAATGTGGCCTACTTCCCGGTCACGCTCTCGCTGGCAGGCAGCCCCAGCCAGCTCCGGGCAATCCACCCAGGCATGAGCGGAGCCGCGCAGATTGAGATCGCCAGGGTCAGACACGCCCTGCTGCTCCCTATCGGCGCCTTCCGCCGTATCGGAAAGAAGACCGGCACCCTGACCGTGGACCTGAGAGGGAACCTACGCAAGCAGCGCGTTGCGGTCGGCCCCAACAACGGCAGCCAGATCGTGGTCGAGGGCCTCAGCCCGTCCGCGCAGGTCGTCCCGCCGAGTACCTACCGAAATTCCCCCAGGCGGACAACCGGACCTTCGGCCGGCCTCCTGCGCCTGGCGCCCGCTAGGGGCCGCAAGTGAGCGAAGCGGTCATCGAGGTCGAGGGCGTCTCCAGAGAATACCTGGTGGGCAGCGAACGGGTTCAGGCCCTGCGCGAGGTCAGTTTCCAAGTCGCCGCCGGCCAGTTCGTAGCCATCGTGGGCCCCTCGGGTTCCGGCAAGAGCACGCTGCTCGGCATCCTCGGCTGCATGGACCGGCCCAGCCGGGGGCGATACCGATTGGCCGGCCAGGAGGTCTGCCTCTTAGACCGAGATAGGCTGGCTGGGCTCAGAAACCGCCAGATCGGCTTCGTGTTCCAGTCGTTTCACCTGCTCCCCCAACACACTGCCCTGGAAAACGTGCAGCTCCCCCTGGTCTACGCTGGAACCCCGGCACGAGAGCGGCGAGAGCGCGCCTTGGATCTGCTCGCGCGGTTCGGACTGGAGCAATGGGCTGCCCACCGGCCCAGCCAGCTCTCCGGCGGACAGCGCCAACGGGTCGCCATCGCCAGAGCGCTGGTCGCCCGGCCCAGCCTCCTGCTGGCCGATGAGCCGACCGGCAACCTGGACCGCAGGACCGGCGGAGAGCTGCTGGATCTGATCGCCTCGCTCAACGCTTCAGGCCTTACCGCTCTGGTCGTCACCCACGACCCGGAGATCGCCGGTCGAGCCCAGCGGATCCTGTCCATCCGCGACGGGGAGCTCCGCGAAGGTGAGATATGAGAACCACCGAAGGGCTGCGAATGGCCTGGAACTCCCTGTCAGCACACCGGCTGCGCAGCGGCCTGACCGCCTTGGGCATGATCATCGGCGTCGCTGCGGTGATCGTCTTGGTGGCGATCGGCCAGGGATCGAGAAAGTCCGTCACCGGGCGTATCGACCGGTTGGGGACCAATCTGCTCAACGTCACCTCGGCCAATGTGGCCGGGGTGGGCGGTCTGGTGCGCGCGGGGATCGGAGGACAGCTGACCCTGACCACGGCAGATTGGAGAGCGCTGAGCCAGCTCCCCAGAAAGCTGGTACGCCGGGTGGTCCCGGTGGTGTCTGCGCGGATGCAGATCGTTGCCGGGGCGCAGAACAGCAACGCTCCAGTGATAGGAACCGTCCCCGGATATCTCAGGGCCAGGGGCTTTCAGTTAGCTCTGGGCAACTTTCTAACTTTTAGGGAGCTGCAGGGTGGCGCCCTGGACACCGTGCTCGGGGCAGTGACCGCGCAGAATCTGTTCGGCCCTTTTGACCCAGTGGGACGGCGCGTCTTCCTGCGCGGGGTACCCTTCCGGGTCGTGGGCGTGCTGCGACCAACCGGCGGCTTGGCTCTGCAGGACATTCAAGTCTACGTCCCTATCTCGGCGTATTTCGATTTCCTGGGAAGCCCTATCGGGGCGTCCGGGCACTACTTGGGCAGCATCCTGGTCCAGGCAGCCAGCAGCCGAGTCGCAGCCGCTGCGCAGGGGGCGGTGGAGACAACTCTGCTGCGCACCCACCACCTGGATTCCCCCAGCCAGGCCGACTTCAATATCTTCAACCAAACCCAGCTCCTGCAGACGCTCGGCGCGGTGAGCAGGACGCTCACCCTGCTGCTGGGCAGTGTCGCCGCGATCAGCCTGGTGGTGGGGGGGATCGGGATCATGAACATCATGCTGGTCTCGGTGAGCGAGCGAATCCCAGAGATCGGGGTGCGCTTGGCGTTAGGGGCGAAGCCGCGGGACATCCGGCTGCAGTTCCTCGCCGAGGCGACCTTTCTGGCAACCATCGGGGGCCTGCTCGGCGTGCTCCTGGGGACGCTGGGCGCGCCCGCAGCAGGTGGGCTACTGCACTTGCAGGCCACAGTCACCCCAGGTCCGCCCGCCCTAGCCTTCCTGTTCTCCGCTGCAGTGGGTCTGGGCTTCGGGTTCTGGCCGGCCCAGCTAGCCAGCCAGCAGGACCCCCTAGAAGCTCTGCGCCGCGAGTGAGCTGGAAATCCAGCTGGGAGAGCCGGCGGCGGCCCAACCCGGAGCGCCCGCCCGCAAAGAGGCGAGAGGCGGACAGGTGGGCGCGCACCGGCCCTGAGCCGAACTCCCAGCGCACAGCCCAGGGGAAACTCAGCCGGCCGAGCAAGCTTCAGACGTTGAACAGAAAGTGCATCACATCACCGTCCTGCACGGGATACTCCTTTCCCTCTATGCGCAGCCAGCCGTGAGACCTGGCCGCGGCGTAGCTCCCGGCTTCCAGCAACCTCTCCCAGGAGATCACCTCGGCCCGGATGAAGCCGCGCTCGAAGTCGCTGTGGATCACGCCGGCCGCCTGCGGGGCCAGGGCACCTCGGCGCACCGTCCAGGCTCGGACCTCCTTCTCGCCCGCGGTCAGGAAAGTGATCAGGCCTAAAGTGTCGTAGCCGACCCGGATCAGCGCCTGCAACCCCCCCTCAGAAACCCCGAAATCGGCTAGAAAGCTGGCTGCCTCTTCGGGAGGCAATTCGGCCAGCTCGCTCTCCAGCTGCGCGCTGACTGCGACCCAGCGGGCTCCCTCGCGTTCGGCGCGCCGGCGTACGGGGGCCGCTGCCTCGCTCCCCGGCGCCAGGTCGGCCTCGGAGACGTTGGCGGCGTAGATGACTGGCTTGGCTGTAAGTAGCTCCAGCTCGCTAGGAATTCCGCCCTCCAGCTGCACGCTTCGAGCCGGCCGGCCCTGCTCCAGAGCAGCTAAAAGCTGCTCGGCGTCGCCGAGCAGCTCGGCTGCCTCGGCTCTGCCCTTCGCGCTCTTGCGCAGGCGGTCCACCCGCCGCTCCAGGCTGGCCAAGTCGGCCAGGATCAGCTCGGTGGCGATGATCTCCATGTCGTCGTCGGGATCGACCTTGCCGCCGATGTGCACGATGTTGGGATCCTCGAAGCAGCGGACCACCTCGACGATGGCGTCGACCTCGCGGATGTGAGCCAGGAACTGGTTGCCTAGACCCTCGCCCCGGTGTGCCCCGCGGACCAGGCCGGCGATGTCCACAAATTGCACCGAAGTGGGGACGCGAGGGGGCAATTCCCCTCTCCTACGGAACAGCGGCGCTAAGCGGTCCAGCCTGGGGTCCGGCACCGCCACCACGCCGACGTTCTTGTCGATGGTCGCGAAGGGGAAGTTGGCCGCTAGGGCTCCAGCCCGGGTGATGGCGTTAAAGAGCGTCGACTTGCCGACATTCGGCAGTCCAACGATGCCGAGCGATAGACCCACAGGTGCCTCCTCGGGAAACAGCAGGGACAGGGAAGGGCGGTTTCAGCGGCGCGGCTGAGACCTAGGCCGCCAGATCAGGAGAGCGGCGCCGATCAGCACCAGCAAGTCCCCGATCAGGCCCCAGATAGGCGAGCCGGACATGAAGCTGCCGCCGATCACGCCCAGGCCCTGCAGGATCCACACCTCGCCGATCAACAGCAGCAGGATGCCGACCACGATCAGGATGATGCGCATCAATGCCTCCTGCCCCAATTTTGCGCTCAGGGTGCCCGGCTGCGCAAGCGGGCGTGGCGCAGCTCCAGAGCGACAGGGATCAGCGAGAGGACGATCACCGCTCCGATCACCAGCAGAATGTAGTGATCCACATGGGGCACCACGCGGCCCAGGAAGAAGCCGACCAGGGACACCAGGACGCTCCAGAGCACCGATCCGATCACATTGACCTGGGTGAAAGTGGACCAGCGCATCTTACCTACCCCGGCCATGGTGGGGGCGAAAGTCCGGACCACCGGGACGAAGCGGGCGATCAGCAGGGTGTAGGAGCCAAAGCGCTCGAAATAGGCGTGCGCCCGCTCGACGTATTCGGGCTTGAACCAGCGGCTCCTCGGCCGGCTGAACACCGCCGGACCCAGCTGGCGGCCGATCAGGTAGCCCAAGGCGTTGCCCAAAGTCCCGCCGATCAGGCTGGCCACCATCACCGCGGGGAGCGAGATCTTTCCGGCAGCGGCCAGGACCCCCGCCGTGATCAGCAGGCTGTCAGCTGGCAGGAAAAACCCCACCAGCAGGCCAGTCTCAGCGAAGACGATCAAAAAAACTCCCAGGTAGGACAAAGACAGCAGCAGCTGCGAGGTAGAGAACACCTAATCACTGTATCCGGGGGCTAGATGAGCTGCCACAGGCCAGTTCAGGCGTGTTACACTGACGGCTAAAGATGAAGCTCAGCGAGGACCGACGCGCCGCCACCTCCGGAGTGCTTTTCGGCTCGATCGCCCTGGCTCTGCTGTCTTGGGTCTGGCGCGGAGATAGCCTCCTCTGGGGGGCGCTCTCGGTCTCGGCGCTGGCCGCCACCGCCGCTCTGGTCTCGGCGCTACCGGCTGCAGTTCTCACCGCCGCCTTCGTGGCGCTCTCGGTGGTCTCCCAGCCCAGCCCAGCCCATCTAGCCTGGCTGCTGGGGGCCCAACTGGCCGCCGCTCTGGGAGCGCACTACCTGCGCAGATCGGTCCAGCTCCGGTGGGTCCAGACCGAGCGCCGCCTAGATCAGCTGATCGAGGCCTTCGGGCGCCTGGCTGGCCTGGGAGACGCTCAGGCCGTCCTGCAGGAATTGCCCGACCTGATCCGGCGGCCGGAGGGAAGCCAGGTCCGGGTCTGGGTACCGGGCGCTTCGGAGTTCTCGGCGCTGAGCAGCGGGGAGAGCGCGATCCCGACCTCGCTGCTGGCCTGCGCCTGGAACTCGGAGGCGCCCATCTACCGCCGGGGTGCCTCCGGCGACATCTGGGCCACGCGGCTGACCGCCGGAGAGGAGCGCCTGGCGGTGCTCAGCGTAGAGCGGGAGCGGGCTCTGGATCCAGCAGAGCGCCTGGCGCTGCACAAGATCTCCGGAGCCATCAGTAAAGTCCTCGCCGGCTTCCGGGAGAGGAACGGCAGCCGCTTCCTGGTCCAGATCTTCTCGGCCCTCCAACAGGAGGACCAACCCCTAAAGCAAGCCCTGCAGCTCGGTTGCCAGGCCTTGGGCCTGAGAAGCGCGGCGCTGTTCCGCCTGGAAGCCGGTGGCCCCCGCCTGCTGGCCGCCAGCCGCCAACTCGGGCCGGCGGAGCTGGCGCAGCTAGCCGGCGGGGCGGGCGCTCCGGGTCTGGTCCAACAGCAGGCCCGAGCGGATCCGGTGTTCCTGCGGGGTGTGCTGCTAGAAGTCCCGCCGGCCCCGCAGGAGCTGGCGCTCTGCGGGCTACCCCAGGGGCAGGTACCCGCGCGTTGGTCCTTATCGATCTGGGGAGCGGAGAGCAGCTGGAGCGAAGGTAAGAGCTGGCTGCTCAGAGCCCTGGGGCAGACCTTGGAAAACCACCTCAAGCAGCAGGAGGGGCAGGAGCAGCTGCGGCGGCTGCTAGATCTGCAGAGAAATCTGCCGCTGCGCGACGCCGAGGAGCTCTACCGCCTGGCGCTGGAAGCAGCCATCGCGGCCGTCCCTGGAGCCGAGAGCGGCGAGCTGCTGGTCTGGCAGCCCAACCGGCAGGTCTTCCGCAGGATGGCCGGCGGCCCCAGACCGGGCGCAGGTGAGGCCGCCAGCCTGGAGGAGATAGCTAACTGGCACGGCGAGGCCAGCTGGAGGGAGAAGCGAGCCCGTATCCGGGCGGAGGCCGGTGCGGTGAACCTCTGCCTGCCGGTCTTCCAGGGGGACAACCCGCTGGGGGTCCTCAACCTGGACAACCAGCACAATCCGGCGGCTTTCGCCGCCGACTCCCTGGCCGCCGCCGAGCTCTTCTCGGTCCAGCTGGCCACCATCTTCCACGAGCTCGACGACAGGAATCGCCTGGAGCAAGCTGCGCTGACCGACGGCCTCTCCGGTCTGGGGAACCGCCGCGCCTTCGACCGGCACCTGACCTGTGAGCTGGCCAGAGCCGAGCGCCACGGGTTACCGCTGTCGTTGCTGCTGATGGATCTCCAGGGCTTCAAGCGGGTGAACGACGCTCTGGGCCATCCGACCGGTGACCTGCTGCTGCAGGAAGCCGCTCAGTCCCTGCTGCGCTGCAGCCGCAAGGAAGACCTGCTGTTCCGTTGGGGTGGGGACGAGTTCGCCGCACTGCTACCGCATACCAACGTCCGGGACGCCATGGTCTTAGCTGGGCGCTACATCTCGGCGATCCGGAAGCTGGGCAGGGGAGCGCACCACCTGGACGTCAACATCGGCTTGGCCGGCAGTCCCCTGGACTCCCTGTCGCCGGAGACGCTGCTGCGGCTAGCCGACCAGCGGATGTATGCCAACAAGCGGGCGGGCATCTCCATCTCGCCGCCTGGGCCGGCCTGAAGGCGGTTGCGGTATAGTAGAGCAGCGGCGGGCCCCATCGTCTAAGGGTTAGGACGCCACCCTTTCAAGGTAGAAATACGGGTTCAAATCCCGTTGGGGTCACCAAACTTTTGAAGGATCGAGCAGCTTCTCACCTGGACTGGGTATACTCCGGCTCGTGCCCAGGACGCTGAGCGCTGATGAGACCACCCCACGCTGGCTCAGCTGGCTGATCGCGCTGGTCCCGGTTATCCCCCCCCTCTACTTCGTCGCCTTCGGCGGGCTGAACCAGCTCGGCCGCTTCACTCGACCGGTCAAGTGGGTACTGGCCCTGTTCGTGGTCTGCCAGCTGGTCGCAGCGCTCTTCACCCCCTACCCCGCCGATTCCCTGGTCCTGGCCGCGCTGCGCTGCCTGTTCATGCTGGCACTGTTGGGGGCGGGGGTATACCTGGGATCCAGCCGGCGACTGCTCCCCGCTCTATGGGGGCTGATCCTGGTCTACCTGACTGCCTGGGTCAGCAGCGCCTATACCTACCGCAACGACTTGCTGCACGTGCGGCTGGGACACCCCTACGTCTACATCGTTTCGCTGGGACTCTACGCCGTGATCGGTTTTTGGATGGTGATCGCCTGGAAAGGTGGCTGGCGTTTCTGGAAGCTCCTGGCTGCCCTGCTGGCTCTGGCCACGCTGGTCGCAGCCGGCAGCCGAGGCCCCTTGCTGGCCATGGGTTTCGGCTCGCTGGCCGCTCTGCTCAGAGGAGGACGGCGCTACCTGATCCCCATCGCTACCCTGGCCGCTCTGGGGCTGGCCGCTCTGGGGCTGGGCATCCTGCACAACCACTCGCCGTTCGAGCGGCTGGGCACCACCGGCCTAACCGGTCGCAACCATGTCTGGAACGAGGCTCTCAGGGCTTTCGCGGCGCATCCGGTGGGCGGCGTCGGTCCTTATCAGCTGGGTCCCTACCTCCCCTACCTCTACCGTAACGGCTGCATGCTCACCCCGCTCATGGCCGCCAACCACGTCGGCTGCCCTCCCCTGCTGCAACACTTCCGGGGGGCCTGGCTGATCGCTCACGACGTCTTATTGCAGAGTCTGGGCGAGAGCGGGGTGGTGGGAACCGTTGGCCTAGCCGCGCTGTTCGTCTTGGTCGCCTTGGCGGTCTGGAGATCGAGAGATCCTTTCCTGGCCGCCATCTTCTGGGGGTTCCTGGCCATGAGCACCGTCGACGTGCTGACCGCCGTGCCCAGCATCGGCATGGCTGAACTGTTCTGGGTTTGTGCCGGCGTGGCCCTGTGGCGCTCCGGAGGGGTGGTGGGGGGGCTTCTGGCCCCGGCCGACTAGCGCCGAGGCTCTGCGCGGCTCTGGTTCCCGGCTGCGCGGAGTCACATCCAAATCCGCGCAGCCGGTGTATCTGCCAAGCAGGGGGTGCGATGGACAGAACCTTGGCACGCAGGCTATTCGGATCGATCTGGATCGCTGACGCGGTCTTGGAGTGGCTTCCGGGCACCGCCGCGAGCTTCGCCGGCCTGCTGAGGGGGGCGGGTCAGGGCGCTCCGCTGCCTCTGCGGGCGCTGATCCATCTGGGGGGAGCGCTGTTCCTCCCGCACCCCCTCCTCTGGAACGACCTGCTCGGAGCCGCCGAGCTGCTGATCGGATTGGGTATTTTCCTGGGCAGGCCGCTCAAGGCTGCGCTCACAGCTAGCTTGCTGCTCTCCGCCGCCATCTGGATCTTCGGACAGGGTCTGGGTAACCCTGCACCGCTCTTCAGCGGTCAGGCCACCGACCTCAATTCCATGCCGCTCTACCTGATCATCAGCCTACTGCTCTGGCCTAAGCCGTTGCTGCGGGCGGGGAGCGCCAGGATCCTCTTGGCCGCACTCTGGCTCACCAGCGCCGGCCTGCTCTGGCAACCTGCGGTTCACAACGGGTTGCGCCAACTGGTACTTGCCAACGCCTCCGGACAACCCGGAGCACTGGCTGCGCTGATCTCCTGGGGGGGCCGGCAGCTGC
Source organism: bacterium (assembly GCA_021810505.1). GTDB lineage: Bacteria > Deinococcota > Deinococci > Deinococcales > Deinococcaceae > JAJZIR01. Next base: position 55,184 of record JAJZIR010000013.1, on the reverse strand, counting down.
CCCTGGGGCCGCTGGGAGCGGGTGGGCTGAGCCTGCTGCTGGCAGCCCTGGCTACCCTGCTGCTCGGCAATTGGGCTCCCAGGGCCACGCTGTGGTTCAGCGCTGCGCTGTGTGGCCTGATCTGGCTGTTCGGTCAAGGTCTAGGCGGTATCCCCACCGGGACCGCCACAGACCCTAACTCCATGCCGCTCTACCTGCTGCTGACCTGGATGGTACTGCTCCCCCGGGCCCCCGAGCTGTCCGCTCGGGGCCAGGGCGCCTCTACGTCTGGGGATCCGGAGAGCCGCGCAGGGACTCTGCCGGCCAGATCAGCTCCCCACATCGGCGTCGGCTGAGGGGAAGCCTCAAGCTCCACCCAAGTGAGCGCGCAGCCAGGCCAGCAGGCCGCGGATCAGCGCCGGGTCTAAAGGTTGCCCGGGGCTGGGCAAAGCCAGGGGGCTGGCACCGGCCCGTACCAGGTCGTGCCCCATCCTGGGCAGCTCGAGCAGCTGCGCGGCAGGGTCGGCGCCCTCGAGGGCTGAGCCGTTGGCCGGAAGCACCTGGATATCCTCCCCACCCTGGACGATCAGCACAGGGAGGTGCAAGCCGGCGATCAGGCGGGTCGGCTCGACCGCTAGCTCGCTGCGCAGCAAGCCGGCCGCTGGAGCGAACAGCCTGGCGAAGGGATTGGCCGCCAGCTGGCCGCTGAGCTGGAGCTGAAAACCGTGGCTGGCCCGAATCGCTCCCAAGGCGGCTTGAACTTGGGAGGCCAGCTGCCGCTGCCGGGCTGGGCTCTCGCCGCGCAGCCGGGCCTGCGCGAGAGTTTGTGCAAGCAGTACCTGGCTCAGCGGTTCCCCGGGAGCCTCCAGCAGGACCACGGCGGAGACAGGAACCGACTGGGCCGCAGCCAGAGCGATCAGGCCACCCTCAGAGTGGCCCAACAGGGCCACGCGGTGCGGCGCGATGCTCAGGTCGCTGCGCAGGAAGCGCACCAAGTCGGCGACGTTCTGGACGTAAGTTCCCAGGGTGATGTCGTTGCCGGACCCACTGCTCGGGGCCAGGCCGTACTTGTCGTAGCGCAGAACAGCGTAGCCGTGGCAAGACAGCTGGTCGGCTAGCCGGGCGTAGATGTCATCGTCGAGGAGGCCGGGAGCGTTGCCGTTGAGGTCGACCGGGCCCGAGCCGGGAATGAGCAGCAACGCCGGAAAAGGTCCGGGGCCCAGCGGCAGGGTCAGCTCGCCGAACAGCTTGGCACCCGCTGAGGCCACCGTCACCGGCTGTTGCCGCAGGCAGCTGGGGAGCGGGAGCTGGGCCCGCGCCGCCGCGGCCACGGGCCGCGCAGAGCCCAGGACCACCCGCAGCGGGCCTTGGTCTAGCTCCAAGAGGGTATGGGTTCCCCGCTGCCGCCACAGGGTCAGGCGGACGACCCGGCCAGCAGCGTGGATCAGGACAGTCACCGGCCTGGCCAGCAGGGCCGCGTGGGGGGCGGGGGCGTCTCGGAGCCCGCCCACCTCGATCCGCAGGGACAAGGTGGCGCCGGCTTGCGGAACCAGCCCGGTAGCCCGGGCGGTCCAGTGTCCGGGACTCCCCAGGTGGCGCAGCAGAATTTGCCAGCCATCGAAGACGTTGTTGTCGGTGAGGAAGGCGGGAAGCCCTGCGGGAACGGTCAGGCTGAGCCGCTGCTTGCTCCCGGCTTGGACCACCTGCAGCTCCGCCGAGGTTCCCCGCAAGCTCAGGTGGATCGCCAGCTCGGCTCCCCGAACCTGGCCGCTCAGCTGGTAGCGAAGGGGGCGGCCGCTTCGGCCCACCGCCAGGCTGTCCTGGAAGGAAAGCAGACCTGGGATGGAGGTGCTCCCGCTCCAATGGCCCGGACCGGTGTGCTGGATGGTAGCCCGGCCGATCACCGAACTCCCCTGCAGCAGCTGGTAGTGGAGGCTGAGGTTGGCTGCTGAGGCTGGGACGGCGGCCAGGCAGCAGAGAAGGGTCACGCAGCGCCCGAATAGACGGCGCATCAGCCGGTGCATGGTCCAAGCCTAGCGCCGAGCAATGTGGGTAACGTGACACAGCGGGGTAGGGGAGCTCACCCGGCCAAAGATCAGTAGTTTACATATAAAAAGTTTTTCTATTTTTTACTTGACAGAATTTAAAGCTACCTGCTAGTTTATTGATCGTGATGGCGATAGCGATGTGGTTGACTCCGAGGGCGAGCCGGTGAACACCAGGCCGGATCCTTTAGCCGCCAGTTCCTGGGCGATCATCGACAGCACCCTCCGGGAGGGGGAGCAGTTTGCTAGGGCCAACTTCAGCAGCCAAGACAAAGTGGAGATCGCCAGGGCCCTGGATGCCTTTGGGATCGAGTTCCTGGAAGTCACCACGCCGGTAGCCAGCCCGCAATCCGAAGCCGACGCCAGGCTGCTGGCCAACCTGGGGTTGCGGGCCAAGGTGATCACCCATGTCCGCTGCAACTTAGAAGACGCCCGGCGCGCGGTAGACACCGGCGTCTACGGCTTGGACCTGCTGTTCGGGACCTCCTCGTTCCTGCGCGAGTTCAGCCACGGCAAGTCGATCGAGCAGATCCTGGACCAGGCCAACGAGGTCATCGCTTACGTGAAGGCGCAGGGCGTAGCGGTGCGCTTCTCGGCCGAGGACACCTTTCGCAGCGACGAGGTGGACTTGCTCCGGGTCTACCGGGCAGTCGACCAGCTGGGAGTGGACCGGGTGGGCTTGGCCGACACGGTGGGCGTCGCCACCCCTAGGCAGGTCTACGCCCTGGTGCGCGAGGTGCGCCGGCAGGTCAGCTGTGATATCGAGTTCCACGGCCACAACGACACCGGCTGCGCGGTCTCCAACGCCTACGAGGCCATCGACGGCGGCGCGACCCACGTCGACACCACCATCTTGGGCATCGGCGAGCGCAACGGCATCACACCGCTGGGTGGCCTGCTAGCCAGGATGTACAGCTTAGACCCCTCCGGGCTAGAAGCCAAGTACCACCTGGACATGCTGCCGGCACTCGACGCCATGGTCGCCAGGATGGTCGGCTTGCCGATCCCCTGGAACAACTATTTGACCGGGGAATTCGCCTACAACCATAAGGCCGGGATGCACCTCAAGGCCATCTACCTGAATCCTGGGAGCTATGAGGCCATCCCACCCGAAGTGTTCGGAGTGGGCCGGCGCATCCAAGCGGCCAGCCGCCTGACGGGCAAGCACGCCGTGGCCCACCGAGCCAGGGAGCTGGGGCTGCACTTCGGGGACGAAGCCCTGCGCCAGATCACCGACCACATCAAAGGCCTAGCCGATCAGGGCGACCTGGACGAAGAGCATCTCAACCGGGTGCTCCGAGAGTGGGTCACGGCATGAGGCCGCAGACCTTGGCCGAGAAGATCCTCTCCCGGCATGCCGGTCGGCCGGTATGGGCCGGAGAGCTCTGCGTCGTCGAGGTCGATCACGTCATGGTGGTCGACTCCATCGCCCCCTCGGTCCTGGAAGTCCTCCAGGATCTCCGGGCCGAACCGAGGTACCCGGACCGGGTATCTTTCGTGATCGACCACGCCGCCCCGGCGGTCAACGAGAGCGTGGCAGCGGCGCAGCGGCAAGCTAGGACCTACGCCAGAGAGCACGGCTGCCTGCTCTTCGAGGTCGGCCGCGGCATCTGCCACCAGGTCCTGATCGAAGAGGGGATCGTCCAGCCCGGAAAGCTGATCCTGGGCTCGGACAGCCACTCGACCACCTACGGGGCGGTGGGGGCTTTCGGGACCGGTATGGGTGCCACCGACATCGCCTTGGCCGCGGCGGCGGGTAGGACCTGGCTGAAAGTCCCAGCCAGCCTGAAGGTGGTGCTGCGGGGAGAGCTGGGCCCAGGAGTCGGCGCCAAGGATCTGGCCTTGGAGATGATCGGCCGCCTGGGAGCCGACGGGGCGACCTATATGAGCATCGAGATCGACGCCGGAGACCGCTTCAGCCGCGGGGAGCGGATGACCTTGGCGAACCTCTGCGTCGAGGCTGGAGCCAAGGCCGGCCTGGTCCTGCCGGGCGGCGAGGTCGCCAGGGACTACGCAGTTCCGGAGTGGCTGCGCCCGGACCCGGGGGCGCAGTATCGAGCGACCCTCGAGATCGACCTGGCCGAGCTCAGCCCCAGGATGTCGGTACCCCACCAAGTCGACCAGGTCCGGGAGGTCGCCGGCCTGCGGGGGCGGAAAGTCGACCAGGTCTTTCTGGGCAGCTGCACCAACGGCCGCCTCGAAGACCTGCACGCTGCGGCCCAGGTGCTCAGGGGAAGACGGGTCAACCCAGGTACCCGCTTGCTGGTCATCCCGGCCTCCAGCCTAGTCCTGGAGGCGGCAGCCGAGGACGGGACCCTGCTCACCCTCCTGCAGGCCGGCGCGGTGCTGGGAACCCCGGGTTGCGGCCCCTGTATGGGCCGCCACCAAGGGGTGCTCGCCCCCGGCGAGGTCTGCGTCAGCACCTCCAACCGCAACTTCCTAGGTCGGATGGGCTCGGCCGAGGCCGAGATCTACCTAGCCAGCCCGGCGGTCGCCGCGGCCTGCGCGGTCGCTGGCCAGATCGCGCTGCCGGAGGACCTGGAGGCCGTCCATGGCTAGAGTCTGGAAGTTCCCTGACGCCATCAACACCGATGACATCCTGCCTGGCAAGTACGCCCCCTTCATGGTGGGCGACGACTTCCACCGCTACGCCTTTCACCACCTGCGGCCGGAATTCGCCGAGCAGGTCCGACCCGGGGACATCCTGGCCGGCGGTCGCAATTGGGGCCTGGGCTCCAGCCGGGAGTACGCTCCGCAGGCACTCAAGCGCCTGGGCGTCGCCGCCATCGTGGCAGTCAGCTTCGCCCGCATCCACTACCGCAACCTGCTCAACTTAGGCCTGCCCGCCCTAGACGAGCCGGAGATCGCCGCCAGCCTACGAGACGGCGATCAGGTCACGCTCGACCTGGAAGCCGGCACGCTGCAGCGAGGTGAGGAGATCTTCCATTTCCACCCAGTCCCGGAATTCCTTCGGGAGGCCCTCAAGGAGGGGAGCATCCTCGCCTACTACCGCCGCTACCAGAAGTTCCCCGGTGAGGCCTAAACTGGGGTCTATGTCCGCCGAACCCTTCCACCTCGAGTGCCCGCTGTGCGGAGACGACGTCGAGCTAGCCGGAGAAGACCTGAGCCGCCTGGAAGCGGGAGACCGCCTGGTCTGCGGGTCTTGCGGCGCCGAACTGGAAGTCTTAGATCCCGATCCCGACCACTTCGAGGCCCAGCTGCTGGGCCTACTCCTGAGCTGCCCTTATTGCGGGGCTGAGGTGGCCGTCGACGAGGACGCTGCCGAGGCAGGGCGAGTCCGCTGCCCGAACTGTGGAGAAGAGCTGGAGCTGGATCAGGAAGATCCAGATGAAGACCAAGAGGACCAAGGCGAGGCCGGCGGGGACACAGGTCCCCAGCGCGACCTGATGTGAAAGGAAGGTATCCGCATGCACGCAGAATGCCCGGAGTGCGCCGCCAAGATCGCGATGGAAGGAACTGAACTAGGAGAGCTGATTCTCTGCCCAGACTGCGGGGCGGAGTTGGAAGTGGTGGGCCAGGATCCGCCGCGCTTGGAGCTCGCCCCCAAGGAAGCCGAGGACTGGGGCGAGTGACCGAACTGGCCGTCCTCTACGACCGCGTCCGTCCAGATGAGCGGCTGCTCTTCGCCGCTCTAGACGCCCTAGGCGCCAGCTATCAGGCAATCTACGTCCCGCAGCTGAGCCTGGAATTCGGGGAAGCCCCTCCCTTCAGGGTCGGCTTGGAGCGCTGCATCTCCCAGACGCGGGGCGCAGCCGTCGCTGCAGCCGCCGAGGGTCTAGGAGCCCAGGTGATCAACCCCAGCGAGGTGATCCTGCGCTGCGGAGACAAGCTGTCCACCAACGCCGCTCTAGCCAAGGCCGGACTTCCCACTCCGAGGACCGCCACCGCCTTCAGCAGGGAGCAGGCCCTGATCCTGGCCGAACAGCTCGGCTACCCCTTGGTGGTCAAGCCGGTGGTGGGAAGCTGGGGGCGGCTGCTGGCCAGGGTCAACGACCGCGACGCAGCCGAGGCGGTCTTCGAGCACAAAGAGGTGCTGGGAGGTCCTTCTCACCAAGTCTTCTACCTGCAGGCCTTCGTGGACAAGCCGGGGCGTGACATCCGCGCTTTCGTAGTGGGCGGCACCTGCATAGCTGCCATCTACCGCAGCTCAACCCATTGGGTCACCAATACGGCCAGGGGAGCCAGCGCCAGCAACTGTCCGCTGACCGAAGAGGTCTGCGATCTGGCCCTCCGTGCGGCCCGGGCGGTCTCCGGCGAGGTAGTCGCGGTCGACCTGCTCGAGGACCCGGAACGCGGCCTGCTGGTCAGCGAGGTCAACCACACCATGGAGTTCAAGAACAGCGTGAGCACCACCGGCGTCGATATCCCAGGCCGGATCGCCGCCTACGCTCTGGACCGGGTGCTGGAGCGAGCGTGAGCCGCCTGAAGGTCGCAGTGGTCGGAGCCTCCGGCTACGCCGGGGGTGAGTTCCTCCGCCTGGCCTTGGGCCACCCGCAGCTGGAGGTCACCCAGGTCACCTCGGAGCGCCAGGCCGGGCAACCGGTTCACCTGATCCACCCCAACCTGCGCGGCCGCTGCGAGCTCAGGTTCCGGACCAAGCACGACCTAGAAGCTGCCGACCTACTGGTCTTGGCCCTACCGCACGGCGAGGCGGCCGTAGCCTGGGACGAGTTCTCGGCGCTCTCTCCTAGGATTTTGGATCTCTCTGCCGACTTCCGGATCGCCGACCGGGCCCTCTACGAGCGCTACTACCCCCCCCATCCCCGACCCGAGCTGCTGGGAAGTTTCGTCTATGCCAACCCAGAGCTACACCGGGAGCGGCTGCGGGGCGCGACCCGCTTGGCCGCCGCCGGCTGCGTGGCCACCAGCCTGATCCTGGCGCTGCACCCGCTGTTGCGAGCTGGGCTACTGCTGCCCGGGAACATCACCGCGACCAGCCTGGTCGGCTCCAGCGCCGCTGGAGCCAGCCCCAGCGAAGGCAGCCACCACCCTGAGCGCGAGGGATCCCTGCGGGTCTACAAGGCCACCGCGCACCGCCACCACGCCGAGCTGGTTCAAGAGCTGCCCGGAGGCGGCAGGGTCCACCTCACCGCCATCAGCACGCCCAGGGTGCGCGGGATCCTGAGCACCGCCCAGGCTTTTCTGATGGATGGGCTCTCCGAGCGTGACGTCTGGGGCGCTTACCGCGAGGCTTACCGGGAGGAACCCTTCGTACGCCTGGTCAAGGGCAGTCGGGGTATCTACCGCCTCCCGGACCCCCGCATCCTGGACGGCAGCAACTTCTGCGACATCGGCTTCGAGTTGGATCCCGATAGCGGGCGGCTGGTGGTGGTGAGCGCCCTAGATAACCTGGTCAAAGGCACGGCCGGACACGCCCTGCAAGCTCTCAACGCCGCCATGGGTTGGCCGGAAACCTTGGGGCTGGAGTTCACCGGCCTCCATCCCTAGGCAGGCCGCTGCGCACGGATCCTGATGGAGTGGAGGCGTCCCTTTGCAAAAAAGAGCGCCTGGCTCGCATCCCCTTACCCACCCCAGGGCAAGAAGTTGGCCGCAAAGCCCTCAAGTCTATTCGCGGACAACGCGGCCTCAGCGAGAAGGACGCGGGCTCAGAGATGTTCTATAGCGCAGAAGCAAACACTGGCGAGTTCATCGCTCGCTACGAGCGTGCGCTGCGCAGACTTGCCGAAGTGTCACCCTAGCTGTACGCTCGAGCGGTATGGTCGGGGGTCGGTTGCGCTAGCGCTCGCCTGCGGCCGCCGCTTAGCCCGGGCGTTATGCGCTCGGTGAAAAAGTTCAGCCAACCCGTTGCGTTAATTACCGGGGCCAATCAGGGAATCGGCCTGCAGATCGCGAAGAGTCTTGCAGCGCACGGGTTCACCGTGCTCGTCGGCTCGCGCAATCTCCAGCGCGGCGAAGAGGCGGCCAGGACCACCGAAGGTGATGGCCACGCGATTCAGCTCGATGTGACCGATCAAGGATCCATCGCTTCCGCGGCCGACCGCATTCGCAGCGAACTTGGTCGCCTGGACGTACTGGTCAATAACGCCGGTATCGCTCACGCGGGTAAGCGGGGTCGGTCGCTTGCAGAAATCGTCGAGGCAAGCCGCGCGAGCGTCGCACCGCTCGATGAGGTACGCGCGGTATTCGAGACTAATGTGTTGGGTGTTATCGCCGTCACGCAGGCGATGCTGCCGCTGCTTCGCCAGGCACCTGCTGGGCGCATCGTCAACGTATCTAGCGGCAGAGCGTCGCTCACCTTGGCTTCAGACCCGACCGAATCACGCCGCCGTGAGATGTTTGGCGTCACGTACACTGCGCCGAGAGCAGCTCTCCACGCAGTGACGGTCGCGTTCGCGTTAGACCTCGAGTCGTCAGGTATCAAAGTCAACGCGGCGGCGCCGGGCTTTACGGTGACAGCCATGAACAACTTTGAAGGGAGACGCCCAGCCGAAGAGGCTGCCCGCGAGCCTGTACGGCTAGCACTCCTCGGTCCAGATGGCCCAACAGGCACTTTCTCGGACGAGAACGGGCCGATCCCGTGGTGATAGGTACCGGGAGCACATCACGATTCTCTGGAACCGACCGCCACCCCGCTACGCGGGCAGCCGGCGGCTGAGCTCGGGTAGGAGAGCGCAGAGCAGACGGGGCGCGGTCTTGAAGGAAAGAGCTGGCAGGTATGCCGCGCTCCATGGGATGCTCTGCGCTCGACCGGGTTCGTGTCCAGCTCTTTATCTGGTTTACCGTTGACCTGAGGGCCTAGAGGCCGGCGTAGCTCCGCGCTTCCGAGCTCCAGGGATCCGGCAGGCCAAGATTGGAGGCGACCCAAGCCCAGCGGGCCTTAAAGCCAACCCTTTTCCTGGGCACGCCGGACCGCCTCCAGGCGATTACTGGCGCCCAGCTTGGCGATGATGGCCGACAGGTAATTGCGCACCGTCCCCTCGGAGAGGTGTAGGGCAGCGGCGATCTGCGCGCTGCGCAAGCCGGTCGCCGCCAGCTGGAGCAACTCGCGCTCCTTGGGGGTCAGCGGATCGGGCTCACACCAGGCCGCCACCGCCAGATCCGGAGCGATCACCCTTTCCCCCAGATGCGCTCTCCGAATGGCCGCGGCCAGCTCTGCCGACGGAGCGTCCTTGAGCAGATAACCCTGGACTCCAGCCTCCAGGGCGCGGCGCAGGTAGCCCGACCGGGCGAAGGTGGTGAGGATAACCACCTTGAGCCCCGGTAATTCCCTGCGCAGCTGCGCCGCCAGGCTGAGACCGTCCAGTCCGGGCATCTCGATGTCAGCAACCAGCACGTCCGGGCGCAGGCGGAGCGCTTGCTCCCTGGCAACCTGACCGTCCGCCGCGCAGCCCACCACTTGGAGATCGGGCTCCAGGGTGAGCAGCGCCGCCAAAGCGCCGAGGACCATCCCCTGATCCTCAGCGATCAGGACCCGGATCACGTAACCGCCCATTCGGGCAGCGCCGCCTGGCCACCGAGCTCAGTTGGGAGGATGAGGGCCAGGTGCGCGCCGCGCGGTCCACCTGTTAATTCCAGGCAGCCACCCAGCTCGGCCAGCCTGGCCTGCATGCTGCGCAGGCCGTTTCCCGGTTGCAGGGAACCACCCCTGCCGTCGTCGGAGATTTCCAGCCGCAGCTCGCGGCCGCCAGCCCTGAAGCTCTCGCTGAGCCGCACCTGCACGCGGCTGGCTCGGGAGTGGCGCAAGACGTTGGTGACAGCCTCACGGACACCCAAGCTGAGCACCTGCTCCTGCTGGGGCGTCCTAGCTGCAGCGGTCAGCTGCCACTCCAGGCGGATACCGGCGCTGGCGAGCAGCAGCTCGAGCTGCCCGAGCTCCACCTCCAGGCCAGGGATGGCCATCCCGGATACAGCCTGGCGGACCTGGGCCAGAGCCTCCCTGGACACCCGTTCGATCTCGGCGAGCTCCTTAGCCACCCCGGTTGGGCTAGCGGAGAGCAGCTTTCCGGCCAGCTCGGCCTTGAGGGTCACCACCGAGAGGCTGTGTCCCAGCAGATCATGGAGATCGCGCGCGATCCGCTCGCGCTCGGCCAGCCGGGCCAGCTCCAGGTCCCTGCGCTGCTGCCTCCGGTAAGCCTGCTCCTTCCGGTGGCCGAGGTAGACCTGAGCACCCACCAGCAGGCTGACGCTGGGCACGGCCAAGCCCCAGCCCCAACGCTCGCCGTACGGCCCCGGCGCTGCCAGGTAGGCCAGGGGAGCACCCAAGGCGCAGAGCCAAGCCACCATCCGCCCCTGCCAAGGGGGGGCGGTAGCCAACAGGGCACCGGCCATCGCCGCCGCGTAGACCAAGTAGACCCCAGCACCCAGATTGACCGAGATCCCGAGCATCCCCAGACCCCAGAGCGCCAGCGCCCAGCGCCAACGCCGCTCCGGCCTATCCGCGTACCAGAACAGCCAGTACACCCAGAGGAAGGGGATGAGGGAGAGCAGAACCGGCAGCAAAGACCGGGGCTGCTCCAGGAGTCCAAGCACCAAGACGTAAAGGTAGATCAGATTAAGAACCGGGATCCAACCTCGCCGCCGCACGCGCCACATCGCCGCATCTCCCGGCCAGATGGTACCACCTCGGCGGGCGCAGTAGACCAGCCCACCGCGCTCAGCCGAGGGGCCAACGTGTCAGACTAACCCCGGAGGGCAGCATGCCGAATTCAGAGAAGATCCGCTGGGGAATCCTGTCGACGGGAAAGATCGCCTCCAGGCTGGCCAAGACGCTGGGCAACCTAGAGGGGGCCGAGCTGCTGGCGGTCGGGTCGCGCAGCAGAGCAGCCGCCGAGGCTTTCGGCCAGGAGTACGCCATCCCCAGGTGCTACGGCAGCTACGAGGAGCTGGCCGCCGACCCAGACGTCGACGTCATCTACGTGGCCTCACCGCACAGCCACCACCTGGTGCACACCGAGCTCGCGCTAGACCACGGCAAACACGTCCTGTGCGAGAAAGCTTTCTGCCACAACGCGCTCGAGGCTAGGCGCATGGTCGAGAAGGCCAAGGCCAAGGGGCTCTTCCTGATGGAGGCGATGTGGTCGCGCTTCCTACCGCACATGGTCCGGCTGCGCGAGTTGCTCGCCGAGCGGGCCATCGGGGAACTGTATCTGATCCGAGCCAACATGGGTTTCAAGGCCGAGGTCGGCCCCGAGCACCGGCTGGTCAACCCTGAACTGGCGGGCGGGGCGCTCCTGGACATCGGGATCTACCCGCTCTCCTTCATCTCCATGATCTGGGGCAAGCCGCTGCAGATGTCCAGCCAGGTGTGGATGGGGCCGACCGGCGTCGACCTGCAGGAGACCATCCTGCTGGACCACGGTCAGGGCCGTTTCGCTACGGTACTGGACAGCTTCTTGGCCCACAGCGACGTCAGCGCCTGCCTCTACGGCAGCTCCGGCTACATCGAGATGCCCAGAGGCTGGTTCTACGGGGGCACCCTGGTGGTCCACCGCGGCCAGGAAACCGAGCAGATCCACCTCCCCTACCAGGGCGGTGGCGATCAGTTCCAGGCCATGGAGACCATGCGCTGCATCCGGGCGGGGCGGCTGGAATCAGAAATCATGCCGCTCTCCGAGACGGTAGCGATCATGGAGACCATGGACGCGCTGCGGGCGCAGTGGGGCCTGCGCTACCCGGGCGAGCTGCGCTAGCAGACGGCCCTTCGGGCTGCCCGGTGGGCCCACCGGAAGCCGCAGCCTTCCCGGAAGGAGAACTGTGCGAATTCCCTGGTATCAAGTCGACGCCTTCGCGTGCCAGCCTTTCTCAGGTAACCCTGCCGCTGTCTGCTGGCTGGACAGCTGGCTCCCGGACTTCACCCTCCAGGCCATCGCCGAAGAGAACAATCTGGCGGAAACAGCGTTCTTCGTCCAGTCCGGGCAAGGCTTCGAGCTGCGCTGGTTCACGCCGGTCGCCGAGGTGGACCTGTGCGGCCACGCCACGCTGGCGACCGCCCACGTCCTCCTCAGGGAGCTGCAGCTGGTAGCGGGGGCAGTGGAATTCCAGACCCGCAGCGGCAGGCTAGGGGTGGTGTTGCGCGGGGAGCTCTTGGTCATGGATTTCCCAGCGGAGCTGCCTAAGCCCTGCGCCCCACCCGAAGCTCTGCTCCAGGGACTCGGGCGCCTCCCCGATGAGGTCCTGGTAGCCAGCGATTACCTGGCGGTCTTCCCCGACGCGCCCTCGGTGCGCGCGCTGGTACCCGACCTATCCAAGCTGGCCAGCCTGGGCTACCGCGGTGTCTGCGTCACCGCCCCGGGAGAAGAGACCGACTTCATCAGCCGTTTCTTCGCACCCAAGTTGGGGGTTCCCGAAGACCCGGTCACCGGCTCCGCGCACTGCCAGCTAGCCCCCTACTGGGCGGCTAGATTAGGCAAAACCGCTCTCAAGGGTTTCCAGGCCTCCCGGCGTGGCGGCGAGGTGGGCTGTGAGCTGCAAGGGGACCGGGTCCTGCTCTCCGGACAGGCCTGCACCGTCTTGGAGGGAACCTTGCGGCTGGATTGAACCGAGCTAGTTGCCGCTGGTCACTGCCTCGGGGACCTCTGCCGATAAATAGCGGCTGAGCAGCTGGTCCCGCTCGATGTAGATCATCTTGGGATGGGTCGGCTTCCGGGAAGCGGGCGAGGCATAGAGCCAACGCAGGTAGACGGTAAAGGCCTGCATGCGCAAGTAGAAGACCCGGCTATCCAAGTCCCTGACCTGGAAACCCAAGAGGTCGACCAGGTCGTGGAAGGGAGTCACCGCGAAGAGCAGCGGGGCGTCGCGGTACTTGGGGTTGTCCCGCATCATCCTCGCGACGTCGGTGATGGATTGCCGGACCATCCGGAAGGCCCGCACCGGGTTGTGCCTAACCGCCGCGACCAGCCTGCGGCTGTGAACGTGTAGCTCGGCGACCGAGTCTCCGGGGCGCACCACCCTGCCGTCGCTCAGCGTCACCGCCGGCCCGCTGAAGCGGGACCTGGCCAAGCGAAACATCCCATAGGCCGGCTCGGTCAGGAAGTCTACGTCGTTGATCCGATCGAAGGTATCGTCGACGATCAGCTCCCAGATCCGCCGGAGCACACCCCGGGGACTGGAAGCTTGAAGACCGTGGAGTTGCCCCAGGGGCTTGATCTGGTAGCCGCGGCCCGAGAGCTCCTCTAAGAGCTGGGGCAGGATCTTGGCGGTAACCGGTCCTCCGGGCCCGCCGTCGTGCATCACCACTACCCGGCCAGGCTCAGCGTGGTAGAGCACCCGCTCCACCACGTCTTCAGGGAGAAATTCCCTGTGCCAATCGTGGGCCTCCAGGCTCCAGTGCGCGGCGGTCAACCGCTCCCTGCGCAGCACCCACCAAGTCGCCGCAGTGTAGCCCCCGTGCGGAGGGCGGAAAAAGGTAGGGCGCAGGCTGGCTAGCCGCTGCAAGGTCGCCACGCTGGCCCTCAGGTCAGCGGCTACCGCCCAAGGGGACCGAAGCCAAGCGTGGCGGTGGTGCATACCGTGGCTGGCCAGCTCGTGACCTTCTCTCTGAATCCTGGCGATCAGCTCGGGGTAAGCCAAAGCCCGCTCCCCCACCACGAAGAAGGTGGCATGGGCTCCGTGGGCCCTCAGGGCATCCAGGATAGCCGGCGTGCAGGCTGGATCCGGGCCGTCGTCAAAGGTCAGGCCCATCTCAGGCAAGGCGCCGCTGGATTGCCGCACCACTCCGAAGTTGGCCAGCTGCATGCCTAGATAGGGGACCAAGTAGTAGACCGCCAACCCGCCGGCCGCCCCTATACCCAGCCACCTCCAGTTCCGCTTCATCAGACACCTCCTTCCAGGATGCGCTGCGGGGTCTTCTGGCTGGAAAGTCCCTCCACAGCGACCACCAGGAGCTTAGCTGCCTCGCTAGCCGCCTGGGGCCGCCCCAGGGAACGCGCCGCCTCAGCCATCTGGGCCAAACGCTCCGGCGAACCCAACAGGGCCAGCAGTTGGGCCCTGAGCGTGGGGAGGTTCCTGGGCCAGATCGCCGCCCCCACCTTTTCCAGGAACGCGGCGTTCCCCTCTTCCTGACCGGGAATCGGATCGTAGATCAGCATGGGAATCCCCAGCGAGCAGGCCTCAGAGACGGTGAGACCCCCAGCCTTGCCCAGCACCAGGTCGCTTGCCGCTAGGAATTCGGGAAACAGCTCGGTGAAGCCGTAGCGGTGTAGCCGAACCGGCCCGGTCTGCACCGGGCCGGCGCTGGCCTCGCTCCCGGCCAGCAGCAGCACCTGGACGGGGAGCGGCAAATGGCTGAGCAGGTCCACCACCCGGTCATACGAGTGATAGATCCCCTTGGCGCCAGCGGACAGCAGGATAACCGGGATATCCGGCTCCAGGCCGAGCCGGAGCCTCAGCTCGGCCTTGGTCTCCTTGTGCTGGGCCAGATCGGCGTAGCGAGGGCTGATCGGGATCCCAGTCACCGCGATCTTGGCCGCGTCCATACCCAGGGCGACCAGCTCGCTCTTCACCTGATCGGTGGCGACCAGGAAGAGATCGGCTTCTGGCCTAGCCCAGTGGCGATGCGCCTCGTAGTCGGTCACGATCAGGGCATTGAAAAAACTCTTGCTGCGGCGCTCGCGCACCGCTCCGGCCAGGGAGACTGGAGCGATGAAGGAGCTCACCACCAGGTTGGGGCGCAGGCGAGCGAGATCGCGCTCCATCCGGGCGGCGCCGGCCCAGGAGAAGGAGTTGGTGATCACCTGGGGCTCCCCTGGACGGTTGGTCCAGCGGTAAAACCAGCGGTACCCCGAAGGATACCAGCGCAACCAGGCCAGATAAGGCCACTGCACCACTCCCCGTTGGATCCAGTTGAGGTAGGCGAGGTAGTCGCTGAAGTGCACCTCAGCCTGGGGATCGGCCGCCTTGAGGGCCGCGGCCAGGGCTTCGTTGGCCATGGCATGCCCCCCACCCAAGGAAGCCGACAACATAAGCGCTCGAATCAACGACGATCAGCTCCTCAGCATCCGCAGACCGACCGCGGCGAAGACGGCGTCCGCTGCCCACACGCCTACCGCCGCCGGAACCACCCCTAGGCCAGCCAGGGACTGGCCTAGAAAGTACAGCAGATAGTATCCCACAGCCAGGATCACCGAGATCCCCAAAGAGAGGCCGGTCGACCGGCCGTAGCGCAGAGCGAAGGGGAGGCTGACTAGGACCAGGACCAGGTTGGCCAGCGGCAGGGCCAACTGGCTATTGAAGTCGACCCTGGCCTGCAGCCGCTGGAGCCTGGAGAGGCGGGCGTCGTACATCCGCCGGAAGGAGTGGCCGATCGAGCTGGTGTTGGCGGCGATGGGGTCGGCGTAGGTGGCTAACGCCTGGGCTCTGGACATCTGCACCTGGATGTTGAGGGGGGCAGAGGAGCTGGGGGCTAAGCTAGCTCCCAGGAAAACCTTTCTGAGCGCCTCTCGGATCTCGGAGGCCGAGGCCGAGGCCGGCAAGTTCTGCAGGGCGACGATCTTGGAATCGTCCATCTGGTAGATCTGGTAGCCCAGCAGGGTCAAGGTATTGCCCTGGTAACTGCCCCGCCGGGCCAGCACCAGGGTCTCCACTGGCCCCTGGAACTGCTGGATGCGGACGTTCTCCATCTGGTTGGTCTTGAAGTCGTACTTCTGGAAGTACAGGTCGAGACCGTGTCCCAAGGAGACCACGCTGTCGGCAAGGCGGTAGAGGCCGGCGTGGTTGGTGGTGAGCTGATCCCAGTAGAGGCTGCGGGTCTCCACGTTGCTGTAGGGCACCACGTACTGGGTGAGCAGCAGGGCGACGACCGAGATCAGGGCCGCCAACCACAGAACTGGCCGGGCCGCCCGGAGCAACGAGATCCCACCGGACTGGATGGCGACGGTCTCCTGCTGGACTGCCAAGCGCCCGAAGCTGACCACCACCATCAGCACCACCGCCATCGGGAAGACCTTGATCAGCGTCCCAGGGACCTGGTAGAGCAGCCACTCAGCCACCAAAGCGATGGGCACCTTGGTCAGATAGCGGCTGCTGACGTAGAAGTAGCCGAACAGGATCACCGCTGCGTAGAGCACGATCCCCAGCAGGAATGGGGGCAAGATCTCCCTGATGATGTACCCGGTCAGGCGGCGGAAGAGCAGCCTGACCTCCAGGCCAGCCCTCAGGCGCCCCCGGGCAGAGGTTTCATTCATGCCCCACCGAAAAGAGGATGTCTGCCTCAGCAGCCCGCTCCCCGTCGACCTCCGCGAAGGCGCTGCCGCGGCCAACCCCTCGCCGGAAGTAGACCATCTCAGCGTGCAGGTCCAGGCGGTCACCAGGGACCACCTGCCTGCGGAAACGGGCGTGTTCGATTCCGGCCAGATAGACCACCTGGCCGGGGTTGATCTGGTCCTGGAGCAAGAAGATGCTGGCCTGCGCCAGCGCCTCCAGGATCAGGACGCCGGGCATGACCGGCTGGCCGGGAAAGTGACCGTGGAAGAAAGGTTCGTTGAAGGTGACGTTCTTGATCGCCCACACCTTCCCCTGGTCGTTGGAGATGACCCGGTCGACCAGCAGGAAAGGGTAGCGGTGCGGCAGCTGGTCCAGGACGCGGCGGATATCGCGGACTCCCTCCATCAGCGCCTGAGGTAGTTGTCGCTAGAGATCAAGCCGTGCCTGAGGATCGGGATCATCTCCAGGGCCATCCCAGTCCCCACCGCCACCGCCTCGACAGCGTTTTCGGCGACCGCCACCGGGATCCCGGTGGCGCGGCGGACCAGCTCGTCGAAGTTGAGCAACAGCGACCCACCCCCGGTCATCACGATACCCCGATCGATGATGTCGCTGACCAGCTCAGGGGGAGTGGTCTCCAAGACCCGCTTGACCGCTTCGACGATGCGGCTGAGCGGTTCCTGCAGCGCCTCCACGATGTCCTCGGTGGTGAGCTCGATGGTCTTGGGGAGGCCGTTGATCAGATCCCGGCCCCGGATCTCGGCGACGCGCTGATCCCCCTCGCGGTGCACCAAGGCAGCGCCGATCTTGATTTTGATCTCCTCGGCGGTGCGGTCCCCGATCATCAAGTTCTCTTTGCGCCGAACGTAGCGGATGATCGCCTCGTCGAACTCGTTTCCGGCGATCTTCAGCGACTCGGAAACCACGATCCCTCCCAGGCTGATTACGGCGATGTCGGAAGACCCCCCGCCTACGTCAACGACCATGCTGCCGACCGGCTCAGCGATGGCCAGACCGGCACCGATAGCGGCAGCCAGCGGCTCTTCGATCAGGTAAGCCCGCCTGGCCGACGCGTTGATCGCTGCCCTCAGGACTGCCCGGCGCTCCACGTCGGTCACCCCGCTGGGGACACCGATCATCAGCTGCGGCCGCAGCCCGAACAGCCGGTTATAGCCGGTCTGCACCTTTTTGAGGAATCGGGTGATCATCTGTTCGGTCAGAGCGTCGTCGGCGATCACCCCGTCTTTGATCGGGCGCACCGCCACGATATTGCCCGGGGTGCGCCCGAGCATGCGGTAGGCCTCCTCGCCGACCGCCATGACCTCCTTGGTGTCCCTGGCCATGGCGATCACGCTCGGTTCCTGCAGGACCAAGCCGCGCCCCTTGATGTAGATCAGGAACGTGGCCGTTCCCAGGTCGATTCCGATATCGTCAGCAAATCTCAATGTTGTCCCCCAGGTGGCGTTGTGTCCGGGAACACAGCGCCTCATGGTAACACGCGCGGCATTCGCTGCCGATGAGGAGAGCGCTCAACCCCCAGCTAAAGGATGGGTGATACCCAGGCGGCCCAGCAAAATACCGGTGACGAAGACGATCCCTCCGCCGACGATCACCTGCAACACGGTCTTTCCGAGCGGCGTGTGCATGAAGTGGTAGCGGATGTAGGCGATGCCGAGCAGCTCGAACGCCACCACCACGTAAGCGAGGGACAAGGCCACCGAGAGGCGGGGGATCAAGAAGGGCAGAGTGTGCAGCATGCCCCCGAGCACCGTAGCTCCCCCGGTGATCGCGCCGCGTAGCCAGGGGTGGCCGCGCCCGCTGACCACGCCGTCATCTGAGAGCGCCTCAGCCAAACCCATGCTGATTCCGGCCCCTAGGGCGGCAGCCAAACCGACCAAGAAGGCATCGTGCGGGACACCGGTCAGGGTAGCGGCCGCAAAGAGCGGCGCCAGGGTCGATACCGAGCCATCCATCAGGCCGAGCAGCGCGGGCTGAACGATCTGCAAGATGAATTTCTGTTCCTGCTGCTCCGCCGTCAGAGGTACGGTCATGCTCCTATTATCAGGAATCATTCCTGATAATCATAGTGTTGCCAGTCACCCTGCCCGGTGCTCCGGGAGCTGACCCAGGGTGGGAGCGGCCAGAGCGGGCATCCGCGGGTGCTAGCATGCTGGCCATGCCTCAGGACCCCGAAAACCTGCCCCCCTCCGGTGCGCGCAGCCTAGCTGCCCAGGTAACCCAGGTCTGCGTCATCGGCGCTGGCCCTGCCGGCCTGGGCTGCGCCCTCTTCCTGGCTAGGGCCGGCCTATCCCCTCTGGTGATCGACGCCGGCGGCTCCCGGCTGGCCCAGGTTCAGGGGCTCATCAACTACCCCGGGATCGAGCGGATCACCGGCGCCGAGCTGCTGGCCGGGATGCGCCGGCAGGCCAGCGCCCACGGAGCACTCTACCTAGAGGCCACCGTCGAGCGAGCCAGGGACCTGGGGGACCGCTTCTCCCTGGAGCTCTCTGCGGGGAGGGAAGTGGTCGCAGAGCACCTGGTGATGGCTGCGCACAAGGGCAGCCCGCTCTACCGCCAGCTCGCCTTGGAGCAAGACGGTCCTTTCCTAGCAGTCGGCGCCGAAGGGAGGACCAGCCACCCGAGGGTCTGGGCCTGCGGTGTCGCCGCCAAGGTGGTACCCGGTCACGCCGTGGTCAGCGCAGGGGACGGGGCCAGGGTAGCGGTTATGCTGGCGTCGAGCGTCCTGGGCCGTCACTGGAAAGACCACAACGGCTGAGGCCTGGACGGACGGGAGAGCGATGATCATCGAAGAAGCTGAGATCCTGCTGGCCAAACTACCGCTACGCTTCCGCTTCGAGACCTCCTTTGGAGTCAGCCAGGAGAAGTGGGCCCCCCTGCTGATCCTGCGCTCGGAGGGGGTGGAAGGCTACAGCGAGGGAGTGATGGAACCCTCGCCGGTCTACCGCGAGGAGTGGACCGAAGGTAGCCTGCAACTGCTGCGTGACCAGCTGCTGCCAGCCATCTCCGGGCGCGACCTGGAGAGCCCGGAGGACCTGCAAGCCTGCCTGCGCCCTTTCCGGGGCAACCACATGGCCAAGGCGATGGTGGAGATGGCCTGGTGGGACTTACGGGCCAGGCAGCTGGACTTGCCGCTCTGGCAGCTGCTGGGAGGGACCAGGAGAGATATCCCGGTCGGTGTATCCCTGGGGATACAGGGCAGCATCGCGCAGACGCTGGAGATAGTCGGCAGACACCTGGAGCTCGGTTACCGGCGGATCAAACTCAAGATCAAGCCCGGCTGGGATCTCAAGGTGCTCGAGGCGGTGCGGGGCGCTCACCCGGAAGCCGTGCTCACTGCGGACGCCAATTCCAGCTATCAAGTCAGCGATCTGCAGCTGTTCCAGCGTATCGACCAGCTCGGCCTGGACTACATCGAGCAGCCGCTGGCCTACGACGATTTGGTCGACCACGCCAAGCTGCAAGGGCAGCTCAGCACCTCGATCTGCCTGGACGAATCGGTCCTCTCCCCCGCCGACGCCCGCAAGGCGCTGCAACTGGACGCCGGACGAGTGATCAACATCAAGGTGGGGCGGGTCGGCGGCCACCTGCAGGCGCGGCGGGTCCACGACATCGCCCAGGCCTTCGGGATTCCGGTGTGGTGCGGCGGGATGCTGGAGACCGGGGTGGGCCGCGCCCACAACCTGCAGCTCTCCACCCTACCGGGCTTCAGCAAGCCCGGCGACACCAGCTCAGCCAGCCGCTACTTCACCACCGACCTAGTCGAGCAGCCCCTGGAGGCTCAGAACGGCTTGATGCCGTTGCCGGAGGGACCCGGCATCGGGGTCACCCTCAACCGGGATTTCCTGGCCAAGGTGACCCAGGCCCGCTGGACCTGGAAGCCGGCTTGAACAGAAGCGACCTGCAGATCCACAGCGAGCTGACCGCCAAGGAGCTGCGCTCCCTGGAAGAGCTGCAGATCGCAGTCTGGCAGTATCCGGACCGCGAGGTCGTCCCAGCTGATCTGATGATCGCCCTGCAGAGGGTAGGGGCGCTGATCGCCACCGCCTCCGAGGGCGCTGAGCCGATCGGTTTCGTCCTGGGATTGCCGACTACGGACAGCAAGCACCAGCATTCCCACATGCTCGGCGTCCGCCCAGATCGGCGCCGCCAGGGGGTCGGCTTGGCGCTCAAGCGCTACCAAGCCGCGTGGTGCCTGGCCCGAGGAATCACCAAAATCAGCTGGACTTTCGACCCGCTCAGGCTAGCTAACGCCAAGCTCAACCTGCACCAGCTGGGCGCTATCGGGACGGCCTACCTCCCCGATTTCTACGGGGAGATGGGCGGCATCAACTCGGGCATTCCCTCAGACCGCCTGTGGGTGGAGTGGAGGCCCGGCGAACCCCGAGAGCGGGCCGAACTGCAAGCAATACCGGTCTGGGACGAAAGCTGGCCACCGCGACCTGACCTGGGGCTCAGCGCAGCTCTGCTGAAGCTCGCGCTTCCCGGGGACCTAGAGGAGCTGCGGGCAGAGGATCTCCCCCGGCTGGAGATCTGGCAGTCGGCCCTCCGGGCGGCCATGGTCCACTATCTGGCCTCGGGCTACACCGTCTGGGATCTGGGCGAGGAGCCCAGCTACCTGCTGCGCCGCAGCTGAGGGGACCGTGCGCAGCGCGCCCCGCGCCCAGGGTCGGATCCGCGAGAAGCCGGCAGCCACCCGGCAGAAGACGTCCGCCTGGGAGCCGGGCTCGGCGCCGCAGTTGGAGTGCGTGGCGGTACCGGCCGACGTCGCCAGCGAGTCCGCAGACACCACCGCGCTGGACCCAGAGCCGAGCGGTCTCTGGGCGCCCAGCGCGCTACCGCGCGGCGGCGCAGAACCTGACGCCGGTCCTTCTTGCAGGGCGGTGGCTGGTGGCGCCACCACCCTTCGCAACTCGCTGCGGAGGCGGGCAGACTTTCCGCTGCACACCGCCCGCGCTGAGGTTTAGGCGGCCGCGGCCAGGTAAAGTGAAGCATGACCCGTCAAGAGGCCTACGAGCTCATGACCAGCTGGGTCGACTCTCCCAGCCTGCAGCGCCACATGCTCAACGTCGAGACGGCCATGGTGGGCTACGGGCGGCTGTGGGGGGAAGACGAGGCCCTCTACGCGGTGACCGGATTGCTGCATGACCTGGACTACGAGCGCCACCCGGAGGAGCACCCCAGCTTCGGGGTCAACTATCTCCGCGCGCACAGCGATCTCCCAGAGAGCGTCCTGGAGGCCATCATGGGTCATGCCCGGTACACCCATACCCCTAGGAATTCCTGCCTGGCCAAGACCCTGTTCGCAGTCGACGAGCTGACCGGGCTGATCCAGGCAGCGGTCCTAGTCAGGCCCGACCGGGACATCCGAGCCCTCGAGCTGCCCAGCCTGCTGAAAAAGTACCGCTCCAAGAACTTCGCCGCCGGGGTAAACCGGGAGGAAGTCGAGCAGGGGGCCAGGGAGCTGGGGATCGACTTAGAAATCCACATCGCCAAGGTCTTGCAGTTCATGCAAAGCGCTGCGTGAGCGACCTCGCCGGCAGGAAGCTGCGCCACATCGAGGCTTGCCTGCAGGCGGAGGCGGAGTATCAGGGCGTCCGAAGCGGACTTTCCCGCTACCGCTGGCCCTACGCGGCCCTGCCCGAACTGGACTTGGCGCAGGTGGACCTGCGCTGCAGCTTTCTGGGCCACCAGCTGCAGGCCCCCCTGCTGATCGGAGCCATGACGGGAGGGCCGGAGTTCTCTGGGCGGGTCAACCGCCACCTGGCCGAAGCGGCGGCAGCGCTCGGCCTGGGAATGATGCTCGGCTCGCAGCGAGCGATGCTGATCCACCCGGAGATGCGGCCCAGCTACGCGGTGCGCCGTTTCGGGGGTGACCTGCTGCTGATCGGGAACCTGGGTCTAGCCCAACTCACCTCGGGCTTCGGCGCCGCGGAGATCGAAGAGGCTGCCGAGGTGGTGGAAGCCGACGCGTTGGCGATCCACTGCAACCCGCTGCAGGAAGCGCTGCAGCGGGGCGGCGAACCCCATTTTCAGGGCGGTCTGGACGCCCTGGCCCGGCTAGTGGAGAAAGTCCGCCACCCCTTGCTGGTCAAGGAAGTCGGACACGGCATCTCGGGGCGGGTGGCAGCCAGCTTAGCTCCCCTGGGCCTGGCCGCCATCGATGTCGCCGGGGCGGGGGGTACTTGCTGGGCCAGGGTTGAAGAGCTGGTTCGCTACGGAGAGGTGCGCCACCCAGAACTCTGCGAGATCGGCATCCCCACTGCGCAGGCCTTGATCGAGGTCGGCGCCGCCGCACCGCAGCTGCCGCGGATCGCCTCGGGCGGCCTGCGCAGCGGCCTAGATCTCGCCAAAGCGCTCTGGCTGGGCGCCGAGGTCTGCGCCGTGGCCCGGCCGCTGCTGGCGGCGGCATTGGAGAGCGCCCTGGCAGTTGAAGGGGTCCTCAGGAACTACCTGGACGAGCTGCGGATCGCGCTGTTCGTAGCCGGCCTGAGCTCGGTGGCCGAGCTCAGGGAGCGGGCCAGCGGGGAAGCTCTGGCGTATCATCGAGGAGACGTGGAGGAACGATGACCAAATCCACCGCCCCGGCCCTGCCGGACCTGAACGACACCATCCTGAGTTGGGCCCGCCCCGGGCCAGCCCGCAACGGCCTGCTGATCCGGATATGGGTAGCCCTGCTGATCGGCCTGCTGCTCTCCAGGGCTTTGGAGCGCCGCCAGGGAGCCAGCGCGCTGCGGCCCCTGGCGGCGCTGTGGCGCAGCCACCTGACCCGCACGCTGCTGCTGGATGTCTCGGCGCTGTCCACTCTGGCCGCGCTGCACACCTTTGAGACCGAGCGCCGGCAGGATCCGCGCAGCCGGCGCGGCCTAGCCCTGTTGGTCCTGGCCCTGGGTGCTTTCGCCCTGCTGCCCATCACCTGGTGGTCGGAGCGCCAGGGGAGCGAGCATTAGCGCAGCGCCGGAGCGCCCAGAGCTCAGCCATGCCTGACCCCCGGGCGTTGCTGCAAGAGCGGATCGCCGAGATGGAGCGCCGGCGAGCCAAGGTGCTGGCAGGCGGCGGCCCCGAGCGAGTGCGCGCCCAGCACCTCCAACAGAGGCTGACCGCCAGGGAGCGGATCGACTTGCTGCTCGATTCCGGCTCCTTCCAGGAGATCGGCACCTTGGTCGAGCACCAAGACGTCTCGCTGATGCGCGGCGTCGAGGCGCCTGGGGAGGGGGTAGTCACTGGCCAGGGAGAGATCGGTGGCCGCCGAGTCTTCGTGTTCAGCCAAGATTTCACTGTTCTGGGTGGATCTCTGGGCAAGATGCACGCCCGCAAGATCGTCAAGCTGATGGACCTGGCAGCTAGGAGTGGAGCACCGGTGATCGGTCTCAACGACTCGGCGGGAGCGCGGATCCAGGAGGGGGTCGACAGCCTCTCCGGCTATGGAGAGGTGTTCTATCGCAACGCCATCTACTCCGGCGCGATCCCTCAGATCAGTGCGATCCTAGGACCCTGTGCTGGCGGGGCGGTCTACAGCCCGGCGCTGACCGACTTCGTGCTGATGGCCCGAGGAACCAGCTACATGTTCATCACCGGCCCCGAAGTCATCCGCAGCGTCACCCGCGAGGAGGTCAGCTTCGATGCATTGGGTGGGGCCGACGTGCACAGCCGCCGGAGCGGGGTAGCGCACCTGGAGGCCGAGGGGGACGCGGCGGTCCTGGGTATGATCCGCGAGCTGCTGAGCTTCCTGCCCCAGAACGCCAGGGATCGGACCCCCCGGAAGGAGAGCGAGGATCCCGCCGAGCGCAGCTGTGACCAGCTGCTGGATCTGGTCTCTGCGGATCCCCGGCGCCCCTACGCCATGCACCAAGTCCTCCATAACCTGCTGGATGACCACCACTTCTTCGAGATCCAGCCTGGCTGGGCCCGTAACCTGCTGATCGGCTTCGGGCGCCTGGGCGGCGAGGCCGTGGGGATCGTCGCCAACAATCCCGCCGTCCTAGCTGGCACGCTCGACATCGACGCCTCGGACAAAGCGGCCCGCTTCGTACGGACCTGCGACGCCTTCAACATCCCGCTGCTGACTCTGGTCGACGTGAGCGGCTTCCTCCCCGGGGTAGCCCAGGAACACGGCGGGATCATCCGCCACGGGGCCAAGATGCTCTACGCCTACGCCGAGGCCACTGTCCCCAAGATCACCCTGATCCTGCGCAAGGGCTACGGCGGAGCTTACCTGGCTATGAACAGCGCCGACATGGGAGCCGACCTGGTCTACGCCTGGCCCACGGCCAGCGTGGCGGTGATGGGGGCCGAGGGGGCGGCGAATATCATCTACCGCAGAGAGATCGCCAGCAGCCCGGATCCGGAAGCGACCCGGGAACGGCGGATCGCCGAGTACCGAGCCGAGTTCGATCACCCTTACCTGGCCGCCGCGCGCGGGTACATCGACGATGTCATCCCGCCCGAGCGGAGCCGGTCGGTGTTGATCCGCGGCTTCGCTATGCTGGCCGGCAAACATGAGGAGCGGCCTTACCGCAAGCACGGCAACGAGCCGCTCTAACCTTCAGCGCAGCCGGGGAATCAGCACCAGTACTTCGAAAGCCTCGTACCAGGCCGCGCAGAGCAGCAGGGTCAAGGAGACCGGGATGGCCCTCAGGTAGCCCGCGAAGGCGCGCCCCGCACCCACCCGAGGTAGCCTCCAGAGCAGGCCCATGCCGAGGGCGACCACAAAGAAGTACCCCTCCAGCTCGACCAGCATGGTCGGGATATGGACCAAGAAGACCGCCAAGGGAATCAACCTAGGAGACAGGGCCACCCCCAAGATCAGCAAGCGAAACAGGTTGATCAGCAGCGCCGGGACACCGAACAGCAGGCCGGGCAGGAAGGTGGTCAGCAAAGACCCCACCGAGAAGTTCCAGAGAAAGATCCCTAGGGCAGTCTGGGGGACCGTACCCTGGATCAAGCCGTTCAGGCCCACGCCACCGAGCAGGCTGCCGACGTAGCGCTGCAGCTGCAGGGCCAGAGCCGGCTGGGCGTAAGCCGCCAGCATCCCCAGGATGAACACGCCGTAGAGCAGGGCGTTGGTCAGCCAGAAGACCGTCTTGGTCTCCATGGCGACCTGCAAGCCCTCCGCGCAGAGCTTCCTCCAGCGGCCACCGGGGCGGAGCCCGAACAGCAGCAGCAGGCTGAGCCCGGCGAAGACCCAGCCAGCCCAGGGCTGAGTGATGATGGTGGGAAGCTGCAGGCCGATCGGCTGGCGGTGCACGAAGCGGATCCGCCGGACCTTCCAGACCCTCCCCTTCCGCCTGAGCAGAACGTCTATCGGCTGGACCCGTAAGCCGACCTGCAGGTGGTAGCGGAAGACGGCCAAGCCATTCCGGCGGGTCAGCAACCGCTGGCTGGACCAGAGCACCGCTGCGCCGGCTGGAACTGGGGCGAAGCGGGTCAGGCGGCTCAGGCTGCGGCCCAGCCCCTCGGGGGTCAGCTCGCCGCTCGCGCCCGCATCGGCACCCTGCAGCCAGCTGCGCAGGCCCTGGTCGGCCACAGCGAAGGAGCGCGAGGCAGGGGCCGAGGCGAGGGCCCAGCAGGCGATGACCGCCGCCAAGAGGGCCGGCAAGATGGGGGCGACGCGGCAGGCGCGAGCGAGGAGCACGGCGGCATCTTTCCACGGCTGCAGCGGCCGGTCAACCACATCCGGCCACAATCGGCCGTACTGGGGCAGGTCAGGACCCTGAAGCGGCCAGGGCAGCCAGGCGGCGCACCGTGTTGAGGTTGCGGGCGGTCCCCCGCAGGGCGGCTGGGATGCGCAGCCGGGAGCGACCCATGCCGCTCCCGTACCAGACGTAGATTTCCCGAAACCCTAAGGCTAGCTGCTCGTCTGGGGCCTTACCGCTGAGACCCTCTAGGGTGATCGGCGAGGTGGGTGCGCCCAGGAAGATCACCATCAGCCGGTCAGGAGGGGCGTCCGGGAAGGGGTTCGCGTCCAGCACCGCCGCTAGCTGGTCGGCCGACCGAATCAGCACCGCGATCTGCCGGCCGAAGCGGGTTCGGAGGTTTCCCTCCAGCTGCTCGCGCAACCAGGTTTCGGTCTGCAGGGACCGGAACACCAGGTTTCCGCTGGCGAGGTAGCTCCGCGGAGAGTCCAGGCCCAGCTGTTGGCAGATAGCCAACAGCTCAGCCATGCGCAGCTTCCCAGTCCCACCGACGTTAACTGCCCGGAGCAGGGCAGCGTAGGCAACCATGCCCGTCAGGGTAGCACGATTGTGCCGCTGCTCCCAGCAAACCGGGAGCTTCCGGGTACACTCCGCTGCGTGAACCCGGAACAGAGCACCCGACCCTTCCTGACCGCCGAGCAGCTGAGAGCCTTTACCGACCAGCACCGCACCGTACGGATCTACCAGGACACCCCTATCCCCGGAGAGGACTTAGAGGCCATCCTCTACGCCGCCCGGAGGGCGCCCACCGACGCGACCGCCCAGCTCTACAGCCTGATCCGCCTAGTCGACAAGAACCTGCGGGAGCAGGTCGCTGAGCTCAGCGGTAACCCGCACCTAGCCGGCGCCCCGGAGGCATTCATCGTGTGCGGGGATCTCTGGAGGGTAGCCAGGCTCCTCGCCCACACCGGCCACCCAGTCGGCCATTACCCTCACGCCGGCATCCACTTCGCTATCGGTGACGCGGTGTTAGCCGGGCAGACCCTGCTGCTCAGCGCCGAGCTGCTGGGCTATCAGGGCTGTTGGGTGGGAGGGGTGTTGAACGCCGTCTCGGAGATCAGCGCGCTGCTGGAGCTACCTGAACGGGTCTTCCCTTTCGCTGGCCTAACCCTGGGCCGGCCGGCCGAGCAACCCACCCAGCGGCCGCGCCTGGCACCCGAGCTCCTGATCCATCAAGACCGCTACCACAAGCCCACTCCGGAGGAGCTGGACTGGGCCCTCTCCGAGATGGCCCCAATCAGCCGCCGCGGGGACTGGGGGCGCACCCTGGCCCGCTATTTCGCGCCGGGCGGGACCATGGAGCAGCGGGACGGTCCCCTGGAATCCTTCCTGCGCGCGCAGGGCTTAGGCCGCTGAGCCTGACTGCCAGCAGGCGGGGTAGACTGGCTGGTAATGAAAGCCATCGTCCCGGTAGCCGGGCTGGGCACTCGGCTCAGGCCCCTGACCTACACCCGACCCAAGGCGGTCCTCAAGGTCGCCAACCGTCCGATCATCCAGTTCGCCCTAGATAACCTGATCGAGGCCGGCATCCGCGAGATCGCCCTGGTCGTCTCCGACCTGACCCGCAGCTCGATCGAGCAGGCGATCAACGGGGTGCAGGGGGCGGCGATCTGCTACATCGATCAGAACGAGACCCTAGGGCTGGGCCACGCTGTGCTGACCGCCCGCAGCTGGGTGGGCAACGATGACTTCTGCGTCTATCTGGGCGACAATCTGTTCGGCGGGGGCATCCGCCCCTACGTCGAGCGCTTCCTCCACTCCGAGGCGGAGGCGGTCCTGGCACTGGTAGAGGTCGATCACCCCAGCGCCTTCGGGGTAGCGGTCCTGGGCGCGGCGGGGCAGATCACCCAGCTGGTGGAGAAGCCGACCGACCCGCCCAGCAACCTGGCCATCGCCGGGATCTACTGCTTCCGGCCCAGCTTCTTCGATCTGCTCACCGAGACACCGCTCAGCCCCAGGGGAGAATACGAGATCACCGGCGCCATCACCGAGCTGATCCGCTCCGGGCATGAGGTCATCGGTCAGCGCGTGCAGGGTTGGTGGAAAGACACCGGAAGGCCGCTGGACCTGATCGACGCCAACCGGCTTCTGCTAGAAACCCTGGAGCCCAGCGTGCAAGGCGAGGTCAGCGCATCGCGGCTGACCGGCCGGGTAGCCATCGACCGCGGCGCGGTGGTCAGGGACAGCGTGATCATGGGACCAGCCTTGATCGGGCCAGACGTCTCGGTCTCGGGCTGTTACATCGGTCCCTTCACCAGCATCGGCCGGGGCAGCCAGCTCCAGAATATCGAAATCGAGTACAGCGTGATCGACGAGCAGGTGGAGATCCGCGACATCGGGATGCGGCTGCAAGAGTGCCTGATCGGGCTGCGGGCTCAGGTTCTAGGGGGCAACCGGTTGCCCCGGGCGCACCGCCTGACCCTCTCCGATGCCAGTGTGGTCGAGCTCGCCTGAGCGTGCTAGAATTTCTAGATGAACGGCGATTTTGAAGCGCTGATGCACCGGCTGCGCGAGCAGTACTGGGATCAGCTGGAAAATTTCTATCTGCCGGAAGGCCTCGCCGAACACGTCGCCAAGGCCATGGACGAGCGGGACACCGCGCAGCTGCTGTTCATGCTCAAACTCGCCTGGCTGTTCGGCGCGCAGGCCGGGCAGGCCGCTTCCGAGGAACCCGACTGGCCGGTCCCGACGGCCCGCGCCTGAGGTGGCGCAGACCCCAAGGCAGCGCCTAGGCCCCGAAGATCTGCTCGGGCGGGGAATCCGTGACCTGCGGATTTCGGTGACTGACCGCTGCAACCTGCGCTGCACCTACTGCATGCCCAGGGAGGTCTTCGGTGCCGACTTCCCCTTCCTGCCCCAGGCCGAACTCCTCAGCTTCGAGGAGATCGCCCGCTTGGCCGGTATCTTCGCCTCTCTGGGGGTCAGAAAGCTGCGGCTGACCGGGGGGGAGCCCTTGCTGAGGCGGCAACTGCCCAAGCTGGTCGCGCTGCTGAGCGCGACGCCGGGCATCGAGGATATCGCGATGACCACCAACGGGTTGCTGCTGAGCCGCCAGGCTGAAGCGCTGCGAGCCGCCGGTCTCAAGCGGGTCACGGTGAGCCTGGACGCCCTGAATCCCCAGGTCTTCGGGCGAATGAACGGGCTGGGCTTGGGGCCGGAGGCGGTTCTGGAGGGCATCGCGGCCGCTGAAGCGGTCGGACTTCCGATCAAGATCAACGTAGTGGTGCAGCGCGGCGTCAACGAGGATCAGATCGAGCCGTTGCTGGCCCGCTTCGGCGGCCGCCACTCCCTGCGCTTCATCGAGTTCATGGACGTCGGCAACAGCAACGGCTGGAACATGGAGGCGGTGGTGCCCTCGGCGGAACTCCTCGCGCGGCTGAAACGGCTGCTACCGCTCCAGGAGATACCTCCGGCGCAGCCCGGAGAGGTGGCCACCCGCTACCGCTCGCCGGATGGGGTGGAGATCGGCCTGATCAGCTCGGTCACCCAGCCTTTCTGCGGGAGCTGCAACCGGGCTAGGCTGTCGGCTGCCGGCGAGCTCTACACTTGCCTGTTCGCGGCGGCGGGGCAGGACCTGCGCGGCCCGCTGCGGGATGGCTGGGAGGACGGAGCGTTGCGGAAACGGATCCAGGAGATCTGGCAGGGCCGCGCCGACCGTTACTCCGAGCTGCGCGGTGAGCAGGCCGGCAGGGAGCCTAAAGTCGAGATGTCCCACATCGGGGGGTGACCCTGGGCGCAGCGGGTGTAGAATCCAACTGCTTAGAGTGTCTACATCACACTAAGTAGCCGCACCTGGTTGGAGCCCTGGAGGACCCCGTGGCCAAGTACCCGCTGATCAAGTCCACGCTCAAGGAGCGCCTGCTCAGCAGCCATTACCCAGAAGGGCTGCCCCTCCCTAGCGAGCCGCAGTTGGCCCGCGAATTTGAGGTCTCGCGGATGACCGCCCGGCGAGCAATCGACGAGCTGGAGCGGGAGGGGTACGTCTACCGTATCCAGGGGGCCGGAACTTTTCCCACCGGCAAGCGCTTTCGCCAGGGAAACTTCAAAGTCCGGCCGTTCCGGGAGTGGACCAGGGCCAGCGAGACCCAGAATCGCATCCTGCAGGCCCGGGTCATCGACGCTACCCCGGAGATCGCCATCGTGATGCAGAGCAGGCCAGGCACCCCCACGCTGTTCCTGCACCGGCTGCGGATAGCCGACAGCGAGCCCCTGCTGATCGAGAAGCGCTACCTGCACTTCGAGCTGGCTGGTGGGCTGCTCCACCAAGACCTAGGAGCTGAGTCGATCCACGAGGTGCTCGTCGAGAAGATGGGGCTCAGCCCGACCAGGGTGGATCAGAGCCTGGAGGCGGTCAACCTGCGCGGCGAGGAATCCGAGCTGCTCAGGGTACCCCTGGGCACTGCCGCCTTCCTGCTCCGGCGCACCACCTACCTGGGAGAGGTGCGGCTCTCCTACGCTAACTATTGGGTCCGCAGCGACCGCTACGCCTTCCAAGATAGCTTCGAGCCCTGAGCTGCGCGCTTCAGTTCAGCCTTGGGGCAGAGCGGCCTGCAGCTGGGGCAAGTACCTGCGGATCTGAAAGCGCACCCGGCCGAGCGACTGGTCGGAGTCGAGCGCGGTGACCAGCACATAGGAACCTAGCGCCGAGAGCAGCAGCGGTCCCTGTTCGTAATCCAGCAGCATATGGCTCAGCCGACCCTGCCCCAGGGTAGCCAGCAGCGACTCGGCGGCGAGCACGCTCGAGACCACGGTGCTGCCGACGAAACCCAGATCGATCGCGCCGGGCTGGCCCAATGACTCGGCCAGCTTCCCGTCACGGCCGAACAGGGCCAAAGCCACGATCCCTTTGATCTCCAGGATCTCCCGCAACAGGTCTCTCAGATCCACGTCTCCCCCATTCGCTCGCCTCAGCTCTCGGCCAGCTGAGCCAGCCAGCGTTCCACATCATCGGCGCGCCGGGCCAGCTCGATCTGAGCCAGGCGCTCGTCCCGGCCGCGCTCCACCCATAGAACCAGGGTGGCTCCCGCGAGGCGCAGGGCCAGCAGCTCGTGGCTGCGGCTGCCGGCAGTGTAACGCAGCAGCGGCTCCTCGCCCAACTCGGAGAGCAAGGGGGACAAGCGGCAGCTGAGCGCTGCCAGCTCGGCCGCCACCAGCTCGAGGCCGGCCGCCCCTTCTGGGCTCTTAGAGGCTGATCCCAGGATCAGGCCCTCGTCGGAGACCAGGACCACTCCCCCAGCGCCGGGCAAGGCGGCCAGGGCCTCCAGGGCCGCTTTCAAAGCTGTACCAGCTGGGCCAGCCGTTCGGCGGCCCGGGGAGCGAACCAGCGCAGTTGCCCCAAATTGCCGGGTAGGCCCAGCAAGACCAGCAAGAAGAGCTGGGCGCCGATCGGCCTCAGGAAAGTGACCTGGGCAGCGTCTTGGAGGATCAGCTCGGTGAGTTCCCCGCCCAGGCGGTGCCTGGCCGCGCCGGCCGCCTGCAGCAGGCCGGCCTGCTCGGCTACCAGGGCAGCGAGGTCGCCCCCCTGAGGCCACTGCTCGACCAGCAGGCCATCCCTGCTACCGACTGCAGCCGCTCTGGCGCCGTCGACCCGGGCCAGCAGCTCCGAGAGGATCTGATCCATCAGCTCACCACCTGGCGCCCAGCCAGGGCCCGGCCTAGGGTCACCTCGTCAGCGTACTCCAGCGCCCCGCCCACGGGCAGGCCGTAGGCGATCCTAGAGACCCGGGCCCCCAGGGGGACCAGCTCCTGCTGCAGGTACAAGCTGGTCGCCTCCCCCTCGACCGTGGTGCTCGTGGCCAAGATCACCTCCACCCCCGGAACGACCCGCTCGAGTAGGGCGGCGATGCGCAGCGAGCCGGGCCCCACACCGCGCATCGGGCTGATCACCCCGCGCAAGACGTGGTAGAGCCCGCGATATTCCCCGGAGCGCTCGATGGCCAGAACGTCCCCGGGTTCCTCGACCACGCAGATCTGGGCAGCGTCGCGCTGCGGGTCAGAGCAGATCTCGCACAGCTCCCGGTCGGTCACCCCGAAGCAGCGCGGGCAGTCGTGCAGGTCCCGCTTGGCCGCCAGCAACACCTCGGCCAAGCGAGCCACCTCCTGTTCGGGCTGACCGAAGAGATAGTAGGCCAGGCGCTGCGCCGATTTGGGTCCGATCCCCGGGAGCCGGGAGAGCTCGCGGATCAGTTGGGCCAGGCTGGACGGAGTCCCCACGGCTCAGATCAGGCCGGTCAGCGAGCCCAGGCTGCGCTGAGTCTCCTGCTGCTGCAGGGCTTCAGCCTTCGCTTCGGCTTCGCGGATGGCCACCAAGAGCAGGTCCTCCAGGGTCTCCGGGTCCGAGGGATCCACCGCCGCAGGGTCGATGGAGAGCGACACGATCTTGCCCTGGCCGCTCATGGTCACCCGGACCAGGCCGCTGGCCTGCCCTTCGACCGATAGCTGGGCTAGGCGGTCCTGGACCTCGGCTGCCGCCGTCTGAGCGCGCTGCATCTGCTTCATCAATTTTTTCATGTCCATAGGTCCCCCCAGTTTAGCGCTCAGAGGCCCTCAGCGTAGCGGTCCAGCCATTCCTGAACCCGCTTCAGGGTGGGCCCGTAGCGAGTCAACCTCCGCTGCAGCCGGCCGTCCACCTGCAGCTGGACCGCGCCGGGGGCGGGCTCCTCCAACCGGGTCGCTACGTCGGTCACGAAGGCCAGGGCGTTCAGGGCCAGAGGCAACGAGGGCTCTGTCCCCCTGAGCACCACTCCGCGGCGAGTCAGTTCCAGCAGAGCCAGCTCGCCCGAGCCGGCTCTGAGCAGGACGCTAGCGTTCTGCAGCTGCCCGGAACGCACCACGACCTGCAGCTGGACCGCCTCGAACTGAGGGTCGGCCATCAGAGGTCGGGGGGTTGGCCGGCCGGCCGGTAGAGCCGAGCCGGCCGGCCGGGACCGCTGCGCCGCTCAGCCAACGGCTCCAGAAAGCTCTGACCGAGCAGCCGCTTGCGGAAGTTGCGCTTGTCCAAGGGGCGGTTGAGCACCGCCTCATACACCGCCTGCAGCTCAGGCAGGGTGAAGCTAGGGGGTAGGAATTCGAAAGCCAGCTGAGCGTACTCCAGGCGGATGCGCAGGCGGTGCAGGGCGTGTTCGGCGATGCGCAAGTGGTCGAAAGCCAGCGGCGGCAGGGCGTGGGCATCGTGCCAGATCGCCTGGGTCACTGCGTCCCCGCCGTGCACCGCCGGCAGACCGCCGGCTAGCACCGCCAGGTGCGCCACGCTGATCACCCGCCCCCTGGGATCGCGGCCGGGGTCATCGAAAGCGCGCAGCTGCTCCAGGTGGCTGGAGCCCAGATCCATCGCCGTCTCTGAGCGCAGTTCCCGGAGAGCGGCTTGCTCCAAGGTCTCCTCGGCTCGGACGAAGCCGCCGGGCAGAGCCCAGGCATCGAAGTGAGGAGCCACGCCGCGGCGCACCAGCAGGATCTTGAGCCGCCCGCTGCCGATCGCGAAGGCTGCCACGTCCACGGCTAGACCAACCCGAACGGCCCGGCCCGGTAGGGTCAAGACGTCCACGGCCCTCACTCTAGCCGGACCGCCCTAGCAGCGTCAAACCGGCCCAGCCGGTTCTTGGCGCGCAGCAGTTCTGCCACGCTCCAAGCCTGGAAGGGGCAACCGTCTGGGCGGAGATCGGCGGCCGAACCCACCTCGGAGACACCCCCCACACCGGCGTCTCCGAGGTGGGCCTCCAAGCCGGTCAAGGCGTTCCTGGCCAGGCTCACCTCTCCCAAGTCCAGTGCCAAGGAGACCAGGGGGCCGATCAGCCAAGGCCAGACCGTTCCCTGGTGGTAGGCTAGGTCGCGCCGGACCCGCGGGCCCTGGTAATGGGCTTGATAGCCCGAGTCGAGCGGCGACAAAGTGCGCAGTCCCAAAGGGGTGAGCAGCTCGCGCGCAGCGGTGTAGAGGCAGGCCGCGCGGAGGCTCCGGTCCAGCGGGACGCCGGGGAGGGACAGAGCTACGATGGCGTTAGGGCGAACTCGGCCATCCGGCACACCGGGCTCGGAGCCCGGCAGGACGTCGAAGAGATAACGGCGTTCCGGGTTCCAGAAGCGCGCGAAGGAGTGGGCCGCCAGATCGGCCAACTCGGCCAGGTGCTGGGGCTGACCCAGAACGCCTTGCATGCGGCCGAGCGCGCGCAGGGCCGAGATCCACAACCCACAGATCTCCACCGGCTTGCCGCGTCGGGGGGTTACCACCCAGTCGGCGACCTTGACGTCCATCCAGGTCAGCTGCCAGCCGGTTGCCCCCGCGCGCAGCAGGCCATCGGCTGGGTCGGCCGCGATACCGTAGTCGGTACCGGCCGCGTGCCGGTCCATGGCCGCCGAGAGGGTAGGCAGCATCTCCTCCAGCCACGGCCGGTCGCGGTCGGCCTCCCAACAGGCCCAAACCGCCTGCACCATCCACAGCGCAGCGTCGGCGCTGTGGTAGCTGGCCCCCGAGCCATCGTCCAGAAAGTGATTGGGCAGCAGGCCGTTGCGCAGATGGGTGGCGTAGCTGGAGAGAACCGAGCGAGCCAGAGCCGCGCGGCCAGTCTCTAGCAGCAGGCCGGGGAGGGCGAGCATCGCGTCGCGCCCCCAATCGGCAAACCAAGGGAAGCCGGCCAGGATGGTGTGCTGCTCCCCTCCCCTCCGGGCGAGGAAGTTGTCCGCCATCAGGACCAGGTGTGCCCAGCTATCGTCCCGGCAAGGGGCCAGAGGAGCAGCCCGCTGCAGCAGCGATCTCCTCCTGGCTACCTCGGCCTCCACCAACTCCTCCGGAAGAGCCGGATCCGCCTCGGCCGCTCCGACGGTTAGGAAGAAGCGATGCTGGCCGGCAGGAAACTCGGCGCTACCCAGGTCCAAGCGGCCGACTAGGTCCCTGGAAGGCTCTCCTCTCTCGGCCTCACGGCGCAGGTAGAGCAGCTGAGGTCGAGCTGGCCGGACCGGCGGGCGCAGGTACACTCCCGGCGGCAGGGTCCAGTGCAAGCCCAGCCCAACTCCCAGCACGGTCAGATCTTCCCCGGCCCCCGAGGAGACCAGCTGCGGGGGAGAGGCGAGCACCTGATGCGGGTCCCGGCGGGTGATCAGAGCCTCCAGCTCCAAGCGGACCGGGCAGTCGGTCTGGAGCTGGTAGGAGTAGACCAGCCGACCAGAGCGGTCCATGGCCAGGCTCCGGCCCAGCCAAGCCCCAGCGGCCAGGTAGTCCCAGAAGGGCAATAGCCCCTCGGTCCCGGCGCGCTGCAGGCAACCCAGCTCACCTTCTAGCCGACCCGGGGAAGACTCTATCCGGTAGAGCCGGCAGCGGTGCGCGCCGACTACCAGGGTCTCTAGAGGTTGGATCCAGTCCAGCAGCCGGCCGAGCGGCGGTTCCCAACTGAACACCCGCCCGTGGTACTTGCGAGTAGGCTGGGTGCAGAGGCTGTGTAGGTAGTAACCCCCCCGGCCATCGGTGAGCAGGAATTCCCTGGACAGGTCGCTGGCGATCGACGGGCCCTGGCTCCAAATCGGCCACATAGCACCATCATAGAGAAGCCTAGGGCGCAGGCGGTCCGCTCAGAGTTGTGCTAGAATGGGCGTAGATGCAGCAAAGCGGGATTTTTCAAGACGCGCCGGCAGAGATCGCAGGCGCGCTGGAGGTGGTCTAGATAGCCAAAGAACACAAGATCAACGAGCAGATCCGCGTCCGGCAGATTCGCCTGATCGACGAGGAGGGCGGTCAGGTGGGGATCGTCGACACCAAAGACGCTCTGGCCCGGGCCAGGGAGCTGAGCCTCGACCTAGTCATGGTCAGCCCCAATGCGGTCCCGCCGGTCTGCCGGCTGCTCGACTACGGTAGGTTTCGATTCGAGCAGCAGCAGAACGAAAAGGAGAACCGCAAGCGGGTCCGCTCTCAGGAAGTCAAGTCGATCAAGTTCCGGGTCAAGATCGACGAAAATGACTTTAAGACCAAGACCAACCACGTCCGCCGCTTCCTGGACGAGGGCCACAAGGTCAAGGTCACCATCATGTTCCGCGGGCGCGAGAGGACCCACCCGGAATTGGGGGAGCGGATCCTGCAGCGCGTTGCCGAGACCCTGCGCGACATCGGCCAGCCAGAAGGCGCGCCCAGCATCGCCGGGATGGACATGAACATGATCATCGCTCCCGGCAGCCAAGGGCGGCCCCATTCCCTGGAAGAGAGCCAGGGGGCGGTCGCGGAAGCTGGGGCCTGAAACCCAACCCCAATCTTTGACTTGAGCGCCCGACTCCGCTAGACTGGCGCGGCAAGTGGGATCGGGTGCCTAACGCGACGCGACCTGATCCCCGGGAGCGCGGGAGCGCCTCCTTCGGAGGGAGCATGGCAAAGCAGAAGTCACACAGGTCGGCCAGGGACCGGGTCAAAGTCACCGGAGGCGGCAAGGTGATGGCCTTCCGGGCAGGCAAGCGCCACCTCAACGTGGGCAAGTCGGGTTCGGAGATCCGCGGCAAGGGGCGGGGGTTCGTCCTGGCCAAAACGGAATGGGCTAGGCTCAAGAAACTGGTCGGTGAAGGCTGATGCCCAGGGCCAAGACCGGGATCATCCGCCGCCAGCGGCACAAAAAGATACTCAAGCGCGCCAAGGGTTTCTGGGGTGCACGTTCCAGGCAGTACCGCAATGCCTTTCAGACCCTGCTCAACTCAGCCACCTACGAGTACCGGGACCGGCGCAACCGCAAACGGGATTTCCGGAGGCTGTGGATCCAGCGCATCAACGCCGGGGCGAGGCTGTACGGCCTCAGCTACTCGGCTTTCATCCACGGGCTCAAGGAGGCAGGGGTCCAGCTCGACCGCAAGGCGCTGGCCGATCTGGCAGCGCGCGAGCCCCAAGTCTTCGCCAAGTTGGTGGAGCGAGCCAGAACCGCGCGCCAGCCTGATCTCTAGCAGTAGGCCGTCCAACGCGCCAAGGAGGGGTGGAGGGCTCACCCCTCCTTGGCGCGCGGCTTGGGCCTGACCTCGACCTGGTCCCCGATCCGTAGCTGGTGGAAGAGCAGGGTTTCGGTCGCCAGCTGCACTCTAGGCCCTAAGTCGGGCTTGGCCAAGGCGCTGAATTCCAGCTCCAACCCCCCGCGGCGCAGCAACAACCTCTCCACCGGGCGCCCCAAGTGGGCCTCCCAGGAAGCCAGCCTGCGCAGGTCGATCGCCAGGGCAGCGGCGGGTACGGCAGCGCCTCGCTCCAAGGTAGCCAAGAGCAGCTGGCTGGCTGGCTGCAGCTCAATCAGGTCGCTGGCCAGCCAACGCGAGAGCGCCGCACCGACCGAGAGGCCCGGGAAGAGCTGCTCCAGCTCGGCTACGCTCAGGGAGCCGTCGATCCTCGCGAACAGCGCATCTTCCGAGCCGGCCGCCCCTGGGCCCGGTTCGCCGCCAGCGCGCCTCCTGGGTCGGTCCTCGGCAGAGAAGCCGGAATGGGTGGGCAGGCGGTCGCTGGGAAGCCTGCGGATAACCTGCAGCAGCGTGTAGTCCAGGGAATCCGCCATGGTGGGGCGGGTGGGCGCCTTGCCGGGCTGAAACTCGAAGCTACCCCTGGGGTCGGACATCAGGGCGACCAAGGCTTCCAGGTCTTCCTGGGCGGCGAAGAGGGCGCGCACGATTCGGCCAGACGATAGGTAGATCCGAGCCTCTCCCAGCCCGGGGTGCTGGACGATCAGCACCCCGGGGGGGCTACCTGCCGCCAATAGCTGGAGGAGTTCGGGCAGGCTGAACAGTCCCAGGACACCCCGCACCTCAGCCCCGCAAGATCTCGGAGAACTCCGGAGCGGGCTCAGGCTCGGGGAGATCCTCCAGGGAGCGCAGCCCGAAGTCGACCAGGAAGCGCTCGGTGGTCCCGAAGAGTTGCGGTCTTCCCAGGGCAGCGCGGCGGCCTACCACCTCGACCAGCTCCCTATCCAGCAGGGTATCCAGGGCTGCTGCAGGACCACCCCGCAGCACCTCGATCTCGGCCCTGGTGATCGGCTGACGGTAGGCTACCAGGGCGAGGACTTCCAGGGCAGCCGGGGAAAGGCGGGGAAGCGGCCTGGACCGCAGCAGAGCTGAAAGTTTGGGGACCAGCTGCGGATCCACCACCAGACGGTACCCTCCGGCAACCTGCTCGAGCAGCACGCCGATGCGGTTGCTCTGGAGATGCCGGGCAAAGGCCTCCATGCGAGCAGGAATCTCATCTGGCCGGACTTCGAGCAACCCAGCGAGCTCGCCAGCGGTCAGCGGCCGGTCGGTCAGGAGCAGGGCTGCGCCGATCAGGGCCTCATGCATGCCAGGAGCTCTTCTCGAGAGATGGGGCCCTCACGCAGCAGCGCAGCTCGCCGCAGATCAAATACCGTACTGGCCAGACCGATCCCGGCCTGGCCAGGTAAGTAGCCGTCGTACAGACCCGGGACAGCTAGAACCTCCTCCAGGGTCAGGGCGGCGGGGGCGCCGCTGAGGTTCAGGCTGGTCGCCGCCAGCGGCCGCCGGTAAGCAGCCAGCAGCTCCGCTACCGCCGACAGCCCGGGAACGCGCAGGCCTATCTGGCCACCGGGGGCCATCCAGGGCGAAACCGAGCTGCGCGCAGGGACCACCAGGGTCAGCGGTCCGGGCCAGAAGCGAGCCAAGCTGAGAAAATTCTCCTGCAAGCCAGCGTCCCTAAAGTCCGCCAGGGCAGCAGCGCTCTCCAGATCAGGGCACAAGCACTGCAGGGGTTTGGTAAAGGAGCGCCCCTTGACTTGGTAGATGCGAGCGACCGAGGCCTCCAGCGCGGCGTCGCAGGCGATCCCCCAGACTGTCTCGGTGGCCACGGCCAGCAGCCCCCCCTCTTCCAGAAGGCGGCAAGCCTCTGCCAAACCGCTCGGGTTACCCGCGAACCGCAGAGCCCCTGACACGTTTTCCATTATAGTGGAGCATGCCGCTCTTTCAGTACCGGGTGCGCGATCGCAACGGGAAGGTGATCAGTTCCTCCATCGAGGCCGACAGCATCGCCCAGGTTCGCGACGCCCTTTGGCAGCGCAACCTGTTCATCGTGGATATCCGCCCGCCCGCCCGCGGGCTTCGGGCAGACATCAAAATCCCAGGCCTGGACAGCGGCAAACCCGGCCTCAAGAACCTGTCCATCTTCTCCAGGCAGATGGCCACCATGGTGAATGCCGGCGTCCCTCTGGTCCAGTCGCTCGCGGTCATGCAGCGCCAGGTCGACCACAGCGGTCTCGCCAATATCCTCAAAGACGTGCGCGGGCAGGTGGAGAGCGGTCAGAGCTTTTCCGAAGCCTTGGCCAAACATCCCAAGGTGTTCAATCGCCTCTACCTGAACCTGGTCCGGGCCGGCGAGGCCTCGGGGAACTTGGACTCGGTTCTGGACCGGATCAGCACCTTTCTGGAAAAGGAGCTGGCCCTGCGAGGGAAAATCCGCAGCGCCATGACCTATCCGGTCATCGTCTTCGTCTTCGCCATCGCTATCACCTATTTCCTGCTCACCACCATCGTTCCGCAGTTCGCCAACATCCTCACCCAGCTGGGAGCCAGCCTCCCCGCGCTGACCCTGGGCCTGATCGCGGTGTCCAACTTTTTGCGCCACGAGCTGTTGCTCCTGGTCCTGATCATAGCCGCGCTGGTGGTGGCCTACACCCTGTACTACCGCACCCCGCAGGGCCGGCACGTGATCGATGCCTTCAAGCTGCGTATCCCGCTCTTCGGCTCACTGCTCAAGCGCACCGCCATCGCCACCTTCGCCAGGACCTTTTCCCTGCTGCTGACCAGCGGCGTGAACGTGATCGAGAGCTTGGATATCACCCGGGGGAGCGCCAACAACGCCATCGTCGAGGAGACGATCGAGAACACCAAATATGCGGTGATGGGGGGCGATCAGATGTCCAACTCACTGGTCAGCTCCAAGCTATTCCCGCCTATGGTCATCTCGATGATCGCCATCGGCGAAGAGACCGGCGCTCTGGACGCCATGCTAGCCAAAGTAGCCGACTTTTACGAGCGCGAGGTCGATGAGGCCGTCGAGGGGCTCACGGCGGCCATCGAACCGATCATGATCATCTTCCTGGGGGTAGTCGTCGGGTTGATCGTAGCCGGGATGTTCCTGCCCATGTTCGCGATCATCGGCCAACTCAGCAAAGGCGGCTGATCCAGCCGGTACCGGCCTCAATACAGCGCCGGACACGGCCTAGCGGCGGATGGAGACCCTTAGGCACGGGGAGTCTCCAGGAGCTCCCCAAAGTGCGCAGCGGGTAACCCTGCGTCCCTATCTCGGCGACAACGCGGCCAGGCCCTGAAGCGGGGACGCTGTGCTTCCATGGCGCGCAGCAGTTCCGAGCGCGAGGAGCCACCACCTTCCGAGGAGCCAGCCGAACTTGGCGGCGCGGAGACGCTAGGACCGGGGGCTAGTTCTCCCGAGGACGATGTCGGTGGCAGCCCTCTGGGGCCAAAGAGCAGCCTCGCTTCGCCTTTATTAGCTTGAGTACTCCCCCTGTGAAAAAGGCGGTGGCCATCCGGGGAGCGCTGCGCTGTAGCGCAGACTTGAAGGCCATCCGTACAAGCTCGTGGGTTGGAAGCCGGGCGCTCAGGATCGGCGCCAACCCGCAGCGCCAGGAGTCACGAGGGATAGGCACCGCAAGGCACCCCGCTCGGCCCCTAGAGATCAGCAGGTCTCTGTCCCCGGCACAGCAGACTCGGCGCATCTCGGGCACAAGTCCCCGCCCAGTTCGCGCGAACAGGCTACATGTTAGGCTGATCCACATGCATGACCTGATCATCGTCGGCGCTGGCCCCGTCGGCCTCGCCGCCGCCATCGAAGCCTCCCGGCAACACCTCGATTACCTAGTGGTCGAGAAGGGCTGCGTGGTCAGTGCGATCTTCGAGTACCCCACCTACATGACCTTCTTCACCAGCAGCGAGCTCCTGGAAATCGGCGGACACCCCCTCGTCTCCTCGCGCGAGAAACCCGACCGCAAGGAGGCGCTGAGCTATTACCGGATGGTGGCCCAGCGGGAGCAGCTGCGCGTCCAGCAGTACTGTGAGGTGACGGCGATCGAGCGCTCCGAAAACCACTTCACCCTACGGCTGCAGGGAAGGGATTGCCGCTTGGGCCAGATACAGGGCCGGGCCGTGCTGGTGGCGACCGGTTACTACGACCACCCCAATCCGCTCGGAATCCCCGGCGAGGACGGGCCGAACGTCTCTCACTACTACACCGAGGCGCACCCCTTCTTCGACCACAACGTGACCGTGGTCGGTGCCGGGAACAGCGCAGCGGACGCGGCGCTCGACCTCTACCGGCACGGAGCCAACGTGACCCTGGTGGTGCGCAGCGAGGCTCTGCGCCCCAGCATCAAGTACTGGGTCAAGCCCGACTTGGAGAACCGTATCGCCGAGGGGGGCATCGCCGCGCACTTCCGCAGCGAGGTGCGCGAAATCCGAGACGGCATCGTCATCGTCGCAACACCCCACGGCACCGTCGACCTGGCGACCGACTTTACCTTCGCGCTGACTGGCTATCTCCCCGACGTGGCGCTGCTACAGAGTGCCGGAGTCGATCTGGACGATGAACTCAAGGCCAAACTGGACGAGAACTTCCAGAGCAACGTCGACGGCCTCTACATCTGCGGCTCAGCCGGCTTCGGGAGGCGAACCAACCAGGTGTTCATCGAGAACGGGCGTGAGCACGCCCTGAAGGCAGTCCGCCACCTGGCTCACTCCAGGCTGGGCTGAAGGGCCATCAAGACCCGGCGCGTGACCTCTTCGGTGGCCTGATCGGCGGCGCGGTCGAGAGCTTCGCCGTCAATCACTGCAACCTCAAAGGTAGCAGCTTGATCCTGCAGGTAGTCCTGTAGGGTCCGGATCTCGCGGAAGTAGCCCAGGTAGCGCTCCTTGGAGCGCTGGTGTCCGGTGTCGCGCTCGCGGGCGTAAAAGTGGTTGCGGTGCTGCTCGGCGTCCGGAACGACCACGAGGAGCGGCACCACGATGGCGTCTTCTCTGGGGCGAGTAAGCGGCCCAGGAACAATATGGACGCCTTCTAAGAGCAAGCTGGCACGCTCCTCGACCGAGCGGTCGATGTTGGCCTGTAGGCCGACACTGACCTGCTGTACCTGTTCCCGGAAGCCGCGCAGCAGCAGGTCTGCGCTGGGACGATCGCACTGCTCGCCCGGCGCCAACAGCGCCTGCCAGGCCTCGAAGGTCGAGGCGTGGAGGGCGGGTAACAGCTCAGCGCTGACCATTTTGCGCATCACCGCGCGGACCGAGTCGCTGGAAACCACCCGGTTGATCCCCAGCCGGTACGCGATCTCCGAAGCCAGGTGGCTCTTGCCAGTTCCGCTGACACCGCCGATCAGGATCACCAGGGGTTTAGGAGGGCGGCGAATGGCTCGCAGCAGGAGGTAGCGCTGGGCCGGCTCTTCGCCGACCTCCTTGCGGAGCAGGTCGGCGACGACCGCGCGGAGCTCTGGGCGGGGCAGTACCCGGACACCGCGGTCCAGCAGCACGCTCTCGGTCTCCCTGGCCAATTTGTGGGCCAAGGTCGGGCTGAGACCGCAGCTCAGCAGGGACTGGGCCAAGATCCCCTTGCTGAAGGGGAAGCTGAACCCAGAGCGCTCCTCTTCGACCACCAACAGGCCGATCCGATCCGCCCGCTCGTGGTAGGCTCGCCTGGCCACCTCCCCCAGCTGACGCTCCAGGATCCGTTCGACCTGCGCCTCCAGGGCTCTACGGCTCACCGTGCGCTCTCCCCCTAGGCGCAGGGCGCGGTCGACTTCCTTGGCCAGCTGATAAGCTTCTCGGCTGGGCAACCCGGTGTTCTCCAAGCTGCGGGCCAGGATACCCTTGCTGAAAGGCCGGGGGGTGGGCTCGTCCAAGATGATGATATCCGAGAAGGTGGGGACCTGGGCGCGGAGTTGCCCGGCCAGCCCGTCGCCGTAGAGCTGCCCGGCTCGGCCGGACACCAAGTCCCAGAGCTCCTCGGGGGCGATGAGAGTCTGGCCGTGATCGAGCAGGTCCTGCTCGACGCTTCGGGCGATGGCCGCCCCGGTGTCGGCTTCTACGCCGGCGTTCAGCAGGGACTCGACCACCAGACCCTTAGAGAAAGGCCGGCGGAAAGCGCCATTCTGCAAAAAGATCTCACGCACTACAGCGCTCCAGCATCCCGTAGAAGAGCAGCTCCAGGCGACCCGCCAACTCCTGTTCCAAACTTCCCGCCGACCCCGCCAGGCTCCAGCGCAGGCAGGTCAGCAAGCAGCTGTCCGAAAGGGCCTGGGAGAGGGCGAGCGGGGTCCAGCCCGCCCGCAGGCGGCCCAACCCCGCCAGGGTCTCCAGCAAACGGCGGAACAGCTGGTCCAACGGCAGAGCTTGCCGGGCGCTTCGGGCGCGCAGCGGATCTCGGTGGAGCAGCTCCTGGACCAGCGGTGGGACCAGGTCGGGGTGGTGGCTCAGCTCGGTGGCCAGGCCTTGGAAAGTCCTCCGCAGAAGCGACACAGGATCCTCGCCTCGCTCCAGCCCAGCCAGGATAGAGCGTTGCAGTCCAGAGATCCACTGGGCACCGAACTCTAGCAAGATAGCCTCTTTATACGGGAAGTGGTTGAAAAAAGTGCTCCTGGAGACCCGGGCCGCCCGGGCGATCTCGGAAGTGGTGGTCGCCTCGAAGCCCTGGGTGCGGAAGAGCTGCATAGCTACCGCGAAGATGGCACGGTGGCGCTGCTGGCGATACGTCACCTCCTCAATCACCGACTAGCGCCCCGCTCTCGTACTGCAGATGGTACAGCTTGGCGTAATAGCCACCTCTGGCCAGCAGGTCCTGGTGGTTCCCCTGCTCGAGAACCTTGCCCTTGCGCATCACCACGATCCGGTCACAGTGCTCGATGGTGGAAAGGCGGTGTGCGATCACCAGACTGGTACGGCCATGCATCACCTTGGCCAAAGCATCCTGGATCTGTAGCTCGGTCTCGGTATCGACGTTGGACGTCGCCTCGTCCAGGACCAGCAGGATGTCGGGGTTCTGGACCAGGGCTCTGGCGAAGGCCAGCAGTTGCTTCTGGCCGGTCGACAGCATGGCGCCGCGCTCATGCACCTCGGTTTGATAACCGTCCTCGAGCTGCATGATGAAGTCATGGGCCCCCACGTACTTGCAGATCTGGACCAGGCGCTCCAGAGGGATCTCGGCGTTCCCTAGCCGCAGGTTGCTCTCGATGGTCCCGGCGAAAATGAACACGTCTTGTAGG
This sequence comes from bacterium, assembly GCA_021810505.1. GTDB lineage: Bacteria > Deinococcota > Deinococci > Deinococcales > Deinococcaceae > JAJZIR01. The sequence goes on along the minus strand of JAJZIR010000013.1, from coordinate 11,063 downwards.
ACGACGCCGATACGCTTGCGCAGGTCGCGCTGGCGGTAAGAGCGCACGTCGGTACCATCAACCTTGACGGCGCCGCGCTGCACGTCATAGAAACGGGACAGCAGGCTGATCACGCTGGTCTTGCCCGCGCCAGTAGCGCCGACCAAGGCGACGCTCTCGCCCGGCTGGATATGCAGGTCGATCCCGCGCAGCGTCCAGCGGGGGTCGCGCTCCGGGGTGTCTGGCCCCACCTCGGGGTCGTAGGAAAACCAAACTCCTTCAAAATCTACTTGGCCCCGGAAGCTCTCTAACGGAACCGGTTGTTCGGGATCGCGCACCAGCTCCTCGGTGTCCAAAACCCCGAAGATACGCTCCGAGCTGGCCATGGCAGCCTGCAGATTGTTGAACACATTGGCAATGTCCTGGATAGGTTGAAAGAGCTGTCCGATCCAGCCGATGAAGGCAAACAGGGTTCCTAGGGTCACGCCGTTGCCGCGCAGGATCCCCTCTCCGGCGTACCACAACACCAGCGCGGTAGCGATCTGGGCGAGCAGTTGGACCGTGGGCAGAAACAGGCTGAACCACTTGGTGGTCGAGAGCATCGCCGCCATCAGCGCGCGGTTGACCAGGTCGAATTTGACCTGGTTCCGGCCCTCGCGGTTGAACAGCTGGATGGTCATCATCCCTGTGATGTTCTCGTTGAGTTGGCTATTGACCACCGCCTGCTTGAGGCGGGTCTCCCGGTAAGAATCTCTGAGCCGGTTCCTGAAGTAGGTGGTGGACAGGTAGAGCACTGGCAAAACCGTGAAAGAGAGCAGCGCCAGCCGCCAGTTCAGCGATAGCATGATGGTCGCGTAGGCCGCGATCAGGAACAGCGAGGTGACTAGGGAGGAGAGGCCGTTGGTGATGAAGTTGTTGATAGCATCGACGTCGCTGGTCACCCGGGTGATCAGGCGGCCGACCGGGGTGCGGTCGAAGAAAGCCAGGTGCAGCCGCTGCAACTTGCCGAAGATATCGCTGCGGATGTCGTAGAGCAGTTTCTGGCCGATCCACTCCAGCGAGTAGCTGAAGGCGAAGCGGACGATAAACTCGGCACCTTTGAGGACGACGAAGAGCAGCGCCAAGCCGAGCAAGCCGTGGTAGAGCTGCTGGTTGCTGAGGGTGACTTTACCCACTGGGGCCAAATAGCGGTCGATGGCCGCGCGCTGGATCAGCCCGAACAGCGGTTGCAGGGCGGCGATCAGCAGGGCGGCGATCAGCGTGACGGTGACGATCCAGCGGTAGGGCTTGAGGTAACCGAAGACCCTCTTGGTCAGGCTCCAGTCAAAGGATTTGGAAAAGACGTCGTCGGGGCGGAGCTGGGTCACGAGTGCACCTCGCTGGCCTCTTCCTCCTGGTCGAGCGAGCTAGCCATCCGCTGCTTGCGCTCCAGGTCAGCGTAGCGCCCACCCAACGCCAGCAGCTCCTCGTGACTTCCTTGCTCGACCAGCCGGCCTCTCTCCAGCACCAAAATGCGGTCGGCGTGGCGCAGGGTGGAGACTCGGTGCCCGATCAGGAGCACCGTGCAGGTTCCCATCACGCTGCGCAGGCCGGAGAGGATCTTGGCTTCGGTCTCGGTATCGACCGCGCTCATACTCTCGTCCAGGATCAGGATGTGCGGGTTGCGCGCCAGAGCCCTGGCCAGCGCGGTGCGCTGGCGCTGCCCGCCTGAAAGGGTCACCCCGCGCTCACCCAGCATGGTGTCGTACCCGAAAGGCAATGCCGCGATGTCGTCGGCCAAGCCGGCGATCTGGGCGGCCTGGCGGACCTTGTCCAGATCTATCTCCGTCCCGAAGCTGGCAGGAGGCGGGCTGTGCAAGACCGAAATTCCCGGGAGAATCTCAGGCTGATCCTTCCCACCCATTCCGAAAGCGATGTTCTGGGCTACCGTCTCACTGAACAGAAAGGGCTCCTGGGGGACCATGCCGATATGCTCCCGCAAGGTCTTGAGCGGGATGGTCCGCAGGTCGTGGCCGTCCAAAAGCACCTTGCCGGAGCTGGGGTCGATCAGGCGGGCGATCAGCTGAACCAGGGTGGTCTTGCCGCTACCGGTAGGTCCGGTGATGCCGATGGTCTGACCCGGCTCGACCTTAAGGTGTATATGCGAGAGGGCTTCGTACTGCCCGTAGTGCACCGAGACGTCGGCGAGCTCGATACGGCCCTCCAGGTCATGCAAGCTGGGGTCGGTGTGGGAGGTATCGTGAATCTGTGGCTTGGCCCTGAGCACCTCGAGCAGCCTGCCCCAGGAGCTAAAACCGCGCTGGGTGATGTTGGTGATTTGGCCGATGGCCAGCATCGGCCAGCTGAGCCGCTCCAGCGAGAGGGCGAACTGGGTGAAAGAGCCCAAGGTGATGGGGTGTCCCGGCAGCACGCCCAGGATCAAGCCACCGCCGTAGATCAGGATCACCACGTAGGCTAGACCCATCAGTAGGCTCATGAAAGCGCCCAGCGGGCCCTCTACCCGTACCAGGTGCATGCTCCTGCGGATCAGCTCGTCGTTCATCGTCTGGTACTCGGCCACCTCGCGGTCCTCGATGGCGTAGCCCTTGACCACCCGGATCCCTGAAAAATTCTCCTGAGCCTTAGCGCTGATCCTTGAGTTCTGCTCTTGGACCTTGACGTAGCGCAGATCGATCTGCCTAGCCAGGTAATAGAGCACTACGACCATGATCGGCAGGATGATCAACACCAGCAGCGCCATCCGCCAGCTGATGGCGAAGAGCACCACGAAGGTGGAGAGGAATACGGTGAGGACGTTGGCCACCTGCCAGAAGCTGAAGCCCAACATTTCGCGCACGGCCGTGAGGTCGCCGGTCAAACGGTTCATCAGGTCGCCGGTGCTAGCCCGGTCGAAGTAGTTCTTGCTGAGGTGGGTCAGGTTGACGAAGATGTCGCGGCGCACCTCGTAATCGATCTGGCGGCTGGCGACAGTGATCTGGCGCCGCACCAGCAGGGTCAGGCCGCCGGAGAGCAGGGTGGTGGCGACGAGAGCTAGAGCCAAACCGACCAGGCCTAAAGGGGTGGCGGTGCGGAACTGCAGGGCATTGATCGCGCGGCCAATGATGTAGGGGCCGACCAAGACCGCGATGTTGGCCAGCCACACCGCAGCGATCCCGACTACATACTGGCGTAAGTGGTTGCGCACGTAAGGCCAGAGCGACGACATCAGATTCACGTGGATACCTCAGCAGAGCTCGGAGAGCGGCGGGCCCTCAGGGCCCCAAGGCCGAAGCTGACCATACCACGCCAGCGGTATGGTCAGCTAGAAGCCGAGGAACCCTCAGAGCAGAACCTGCGCGATCTGGGAGACAGAGCGCTCCAGGCAGCCGGAACCGAAAGGCGAAGCCAGACCGGCGGCCTGGACCAAGCCAGAGAAAGGCAGGGAACCCCCTAAGCGGCAGAGCTCTACGTACTGCTGGACCGTCCCCGGAAAATCCAGCAGCGAGCGGCTCCACAGCTGGAAGGCGCAGCACTGGGCCAGGGCGTAATCGATCATGTAGAAGGGCACCAGGTAGAGGTGCAGCACCCGCTGCCAGGAGCTGCCGGAGGCGAAGTACTCCAAATCGCCCCAGTTCTCCCAGGGAAAGTAGCGCCTAGACAGCCGCGCGGCGCAGGCGTGGCGCTCGCCCGGAGTCCAGGAGGGGTTGGCGTAGACCTCGTGCTGGAAGTGGTCTAACCAGGCCATCCGGGGAAGCGATGAGACAGCCCGGATCAGGTGGAGCCTGCGGTAGCGCTCCGCCGCTTCCTCCCCCACCAGCCGGCCGACCTGGGGGTGGGCCAGCAGCTCCAGGGTCATGGAGTGGATCTCAGCGGCCTCGTTGGCGGGCCAGAGCTGGTCGATCCAAGGGAGCTGGCGGCTGGACCAGAACTGCAAGGCGTGGCCCATCTCGTGGGTGAGGACCTCCACGTCCCCGGCGGTACCAGCGAAGTTGGCGAAGACGAAGGGCATACCCGCCGTCGGGAAAGCGGTGCAGAAACCACCCCCAGCTTTGCCCGGGCGGTTCTTCAGGTCGAGGAATCCCCCCGCCTCCATCCCCCGGTAGAGGTCGGCCAGTTCAGGGTGCAGGCGGTCATAAAGCTGCTGGCCAGCGGCGATCAGGGCGTCATCCCCTCCCACCGGACCGGGATTTCCCAAGGGATCGGCGATCTCTTCATCCCAGGCGTAGACCGCGTCCCAGCCGAACTGGCGGCGCCTGCTCTCCAGCAGCTGGGCCACCAGCGGCGTCACCTGTTCCAGGACGGCTTCGCGGTAGCGGGCCACCTCCGCGGGACCGTAGTCCAAACGGCGCATCCTGCGGTAGGCCAATTCCGTGAAGTCGCGGTAGCCCAGCTTACGGGCCATGCCGTGCCGGAGCCGGATCAGCTGGCCGTAGATATCGTCCAACTCGGCACCGCGCTCGGCAAAGAAGCGGTCCATGGCCAAGTAAGCCTCGTGGCGTAGCGCGCGGTCTAGGTGCTCGCGGTAAGGGGCGAGCCCCTCCAGGTTGACCACCTTACCGTCGATGGCGATCTGAGCAGCTGCGGTCAGCTCGGTGTAGCGCGCGCCCAGCCGAGCCTCCTCGGCTAGGTCCGCCTCGATCTCCGGAGAGAAAGTCGAAACTCCCTGCTCCCACAAGGCCAACACGTGGGGGCCGAGCAGCGGGAGCAAGGGCGCGCCCTGCTCGGCCAGCAGCCGCCTCTGGAAGGCGGTCTCGAAATTCTTGGCCAGCGGCAAAGTGAGGTCGCGCTGCTCCAGAGCCTGCTTGGCGGCAGGATCGGTGGTGTCTTGGGAGAAGCGCAGCTCCGCCAAGGCCGACCAGGTCTCGACCTGGCGCCGCAGGTGATCGAAGGCCTGCGCCGCCTGCGCGACCTGGCCGCCGGAGAGGAGAGCGTCCAGATCGGCGTAAGCGCCCTCTAGCCAAGAGCGGTCCACGCTGGGAGCAGTCAGGTCGGCGAATCGAGGGAATATCTGCATGCGCTATTCAAACACGTCAGGTGATTAGGTACACAACCTCCAGTATTGGGACGGGGTAGGATGCCCGGATGCTGGCACGCCGCCTCAGCCTGCCCACCCTGATCGCAGTCACCGCAATCTGGGGGACCACCTTCGCGCTGGTGCAGCAGCTCACCGCGCACAACCCGCCAGCCCTGGTGATCGCGCTGCGCTTCAGCGTGGGAGTGCTCCCCTTACTCCCTTTCCTGCGGGCTGACTGGCGGACTTGGCAGCGGGGGCTCATCCTAGGAGGCTTGCTGTTCATCGGCTACGCCACCCAGACCATCGGCCTGCAGACGACCAACGCCGACCGCGCCGCCTTCATCACCGGCCTCAACGTGGTGATGGTGCCGCTCTTCGCGGCCACCCTACAGCGCAGGCGAATCGGTGCCCTGCTGTGGGGGTCTAGCGCCCTGGCGATGGTCGGTATCGGTCTGCTGTCCTGGTCAGGCGGGCCGCTGCGGATTGGCGACCTCTGGGAGTTCGGCTGCGCGCTCAGCTACGCCGCCTATATTCTCTACCTGGACCTGCGCGGGGAGAACCCAGCGGGTATCCGGCCGCTCTCCCTAGCGGCCATCCAGGTGGCGACCGTCACCGTACTGGGCTGGCTGTGGGCTCTCCCCGATCTCCGGGGAAAACTAGAGCTCTCCGGAACAGCCTGGCTGCAGCTGCTCTACCTGGGTCTCATCGCCACTGGCCTCAACACCGCCATGCAGACGCTGGCGCAGCGCTGGGTGGGCGCGCTGCAGGCGGCGCTGATCTACGCCTTAGAGCCAGTCTTCGCCAGCGCCTTCGCTTTCCTGTGGGCTGGGGAGAGCCTAGGGGTACGGGGAGTCCTGGGCGGTGCGCTGGTGGTGGCCAGTCTGGTGCTCTCCCAGCTGCCCACCTTGAGCGGAGCAGCCCGCTCCCCCAGGCAGAGCAGCCCAGTCCGGGCCGAGCTGGACTGAGGAGCGCACCTCAGGCGGGCAGATCGCGCCCCAACTGGAAGCGCAGCGCCGCCGGAAGGGCGTTGCGCCAAGTGACCCAGTTATGGCCGCTGGGTTGCTCGAGGTAGCGGTGCGCTACCTCGGTTTCCGCGAGCAGCGCAGCCAAGCGGCGGTTGGCCGGCAGCAGCCACTCCAGCAGGCCGACATCCGCAGAGATCCGCAGGTGGGTGGGGGGCTCAGCGGTCAGCTGGCCGAGTAACCACTCCGGGGCGTGCACCGCGTCCCGGTCAGGATCGCCCGGTTCAGCCCGAAGCGCGGCCGAGTGGGTCACGACCCTACGAAACAGCTCGCCGTGCTTCCAGGCTAGATACAGCGAGGCCAGACCCCCTAGGCTGGCCCCCCAGAGACCCCGCCAGAGGGGAGCCCCCAGGCGCTCCTCGGCGCGGGGAAAGACTTCTTTGACCAGGAAGTCGAGGTAGCGGTCGTTCAGGTAGTATTCCTCGGTGCGGTCGGCTGGTTCGATGAACACGAAGGCGGCGGGCAGGAGAGCACCCTTACGCCACAGAGCTTCGTAGACTTCCTGTAGCTTACCGGTCCGATAAAAGGCGATCCCATCCTGGACGTAGAAAATAGGCAGGGGATCTTGGGCTGCGGGAGGCCTGTACAGGTAAGCCCTGCGGGTACCCGGGAAGACCCCCCCAGGCCAAGAGAGGCGCTCGATACTCCCGGACAGAGAAGGCACCGGAGCGAGGTCGGGGTGGAACGGATAGCTTCCGGTCTCGACCGCCCTGGGATAGGTCCACCAGGGGTTGTTGGAGAGCTTCGGGTTATCCGGGTCGGCGAAAGGCTGGCCAGACCCGTCCAACCAGGCGTATTCGATCCAGGCGTTTTCCGGGAACTCCAGGGTGAGGGGGCCGGGGGCCGGAATGGCCCTGCGCCGCTCCCAATCGGTCATATCACCGATCAGAGAGGATGCGCCCGATGGAGGGGAGAAGGTGACTAGCCGTCCGTGGGCAGTAGCAGCCATTTCTCCAGTTTGTCATTCTCTGTAGCTGTATGCTGAGCGCAGACAGGGCGGGAGGGGTTGACACATGCGCTGCGTTCCGATCAAGGCATCCGAGGCGTCTTTGTTGCACGGCCTGTATCTGCTCACCCCAGAGTACTTCGACCTGCTGGGCACCACCGTCCCGAGCTATCAGGAAGTGTTCGAGGAGCTGGTAGCCGCCGAGATGGACCGCCGCCGGCACTGCGAGCTGCTCTCCGAGGGCCAGGACTTGGTGGGCTACCTGGACTGGACCACAGATTACCCGGGCAGCGGTGACTTGACCGTCAACCTGCTGCTGGTGGCTACTCCCTACCAGCGCAGGGGGCTGGGGAGTCAGGCTGCCCGCCAGCTCGAAGAGCGCGCCCCGGCTGGGACCCGGCGCATTCTGGCCAGCGTCTACGGGAGCAACGGGCCGGCTGCGCACTTCTGGGAGCGGCGGGGCTACCGACCCTCCAATGACTGCGGGCCAGCGGTGCGTTGGTACACCAAAATCCTCAGCGAGGGCGAGCGGATTCATGTGGGTCATCAAATACGGCGGTAACGCCATGAAGGACCCGGCTCTGCGCCGAGCGGTGGCGCAGGAGATCGCCGCTCTCCGCGGGAGCGGCCCGGTGGTGGTGGTCCACGGAGGTGGACCGGCCATCGAGCGCGCGCTGGCCGAACGAGGTATCGCCTCGGAGTTCCGCAGAGGCCTGCGGGTGACCAGCGAAGCGGCCATGGAGGTGATCGAGCCGGTCCTGACCGCCCTGTCCAAGGAGTTGGCCCAGGAGGTAGGAGGGGCAATCGGCCTGACCGGCCGGGACTGCCAACTGCTCCGAGCCAAAGAGCTGGGAGATGGCTTCGGGCGGGTCGGGCGCATCGTCGGGGTGAACCGAGAGCTCCTGTTGGGCCTGGCTGTCCAGTTAGGGATCACACCGGTGGTGGCCTGCCTGGCCTGCGACGCATCCGGCCGAATGCTGAACGTCAACGCCGACTGGGTCGCCGGCCACATCGCCGGAGTCCTCGGCGCCGACCTGCTGTTTCTCACCGATGTGAGCGGGGTACGGCAGAACCCCAGCGACCCGAACAGCCTGCTGTCCACACTGAGCGCCGAGGTAGCCCGGGAGGGGCTGGGGAACTGGATCGCAGGCGGAATGGTCCCCAAGGTGGAGGCGGCGCTGCATGCCCTGGAATGCGGGGCGTGCAGCGCGACCATCGCTTCCGGGATGGAAGCAGGGATCATCGCCAGGGCCACTGCCGGTCAGGCCGGCACCCGGCTGCAGCCGGAGCTCAGAGCTGGCTGATCCGCTCCATGAAGCGGGCGGCAAAGCGGATGCCGCGGGCGAAGTCCTCAGCGCGGATGTTTTCGTTCGGCGCGTGAACGCGGCTGGCGTGATTGCCGATACCAGCCGAGACGACTGGAACACCTACGTACTCGGTAAAGGGGTGCATCGGACCGCTACCACCGCTGGAGGGATGGAGCACCGCCGAGCGCCCGGGTCCAGCAACCTCGTCAGCCACCTGCACGGCCAGCTGGATGAAGGGGTGATCGATAGGGCTCCGGGCGGGAAGTTCATGGGATTCGAGCTCAATGACCTCGATGTCCCCGAAACCGCTGGCAGCCAGGTGGCTGCGCAGCAGCCGCACTACCTCCTCCGGGCGCTGGTCAGGAACCAGCCGGAAATCCAGCTTGACCATCCCCCTGGCTGGCAGGACGGTCTTGCTGCCGGCGTCACCATAGCCCCCATGAAAGCCGTTGACGTTCAGAACCGGCTCGAAGTTCATCCGGCGGTAGTAAGCCGGTCCGGCGGCCTGGTCCAAGAAGCCGCGGATCCCGTAGGCCTGCTGCATGGCCGCGCTCTCGTCTGGAATCTTAGCCAGCTGGGCCAAGTCCTCCGGGCTGGGCGGATGCACGCGGTCGTAGAAGCCAGGGATAGTCACCCGCCCCGAGGCATCGCGCAGGCTAGCCACCGCACTGGCCAGTCTCCACAGCGGGTTATCGACCACCGCGCCGTTGCTGGAATGCAGGTCGCTGTCGGCAACCTGGCAACGCAACTCCAGGCAGATGATACCTTTGAGCCCGGCGTAGAGCACCGGCCGTCCCTGTGGATCGATGCTACCAAATTCCCACCAGCAGCCATCAGCCCGCAGGCGACCGGCGTGCTGGCGGACGAAACCTTCTAGGCTCGGGCTTCCGATTTCCTCCTCGCCCTCGATCAGCCACTTGACCTTGAGCGGAAGGCGCCCCACCTGCTCTTTGAGCGCACGCAGACCCGCCAAGCGGCTGATCAGCTCACCCTTGTCATCGCTGATTCCCCGGCCGTAGAGCCGCCCCCCTCGCTCAGTGACTTGAAAGGGTGGGCTATCCCACAGCTCAACCGGCGTCTCTGGCTGAACGTCGTAGTGGTTGTAGATCAATAGGGTACGGGGCCCCTCCCCGGCCTCAGCCAGCAAAACCGGAGCAGCTCGGCCCGGGTAGCGCTCGACTTTGAAACCCTCGGCCTCCAGGAGCCGCGTCACCGCCGAAGCGGTCTCCTCCAGCATCCGGCCCTGTGCGCTCACGCTCTCCATCTTGACCAGATCAGTCAGGTCAGCCAGGGCTCTATCGGTCACCGCAGTCCAGTTGGGTTCCATGGCTGCAAGCCTAACACGAAGTGTTACACCCCGCCCCTACAGAAACCCCAGTTCGGATCAGTCGGCGGCCGAACAGGCGGCGCTGGGCCGAGGCGAGGCGCTGCCCCTGATACGGCTCGCTAGAGCCTAACCCCACAGAAGTGCATTCTCGGTTGGTTGCAGCAGCGGACAGGTACCCGAGCGAGCGCGTACGGCGCGAGAGCCGCTGCGCTCTGACGAGGAGAAGGTATTGCGGCTTGACTCTGGGTAGGCACCCACTTCCTTACAGCAAGGCTCAGGAGCGCGGCTTAGCTTTCCATAGCTCAAGGCGGGCCAGAGACGACCTAGTAGCAGGCCGGGCTCCAGCCGGAATGCCGTTCTGGGAGAGGATGTAGCTCACCAAGTCCAGATAATCGGTCTTGGACAGGCTACCCGGGGCTGTGAGGGGCATCTGCTGGGAGACGAATTTGTAGAGCGACTTTCCGGTGAACTGGAAGCTAGCGTTGAACCAGGTGGCCCGAAAGGGGTGGCCCTTGAGGGCAGGGCCAATCTTTCCCTGCATGGCCTTCCCGTGACAGACCGCGCAGTGCTGCAGAAAGAGCTGGGCTCCCCGCACCACCTGCGCCGAGGTGAAAGTGGCGGGGACAGATGGGGACTGCCCTAGGGCAGTCCCCATCGTCAGGAGCGTCGCGATGGCCGTGCGCACCGGTCGCACGCCTTACATTCCAGACTTACTCATCCCCATGCCCGACTTCATCGGATCGAGCTGGGCGCGGATGGCTCCGGCGGGGTTGTTGAGAGTGTGAATGTTAACGTAGAAGTCCCCAGCCATCAATTCCTTGATCTGCTTACTGGTCAGGTAGAAAGTGCCCTCTAGAGTCCCTGCGGTCCCGCCCGTATTGGTCAGGACAAAGACGATCGGGCCGCTCACACCCTTGGCGCCGAGGTGCACGTGAGAGCCACCGAGGATCTTGGCGTCGACCTTGCTGCCGAGACCCTTGTAATAACCCGCGATGATCATCAGGTGACCCTCGAGGGCAGCCTCTACCTTGCCGGAGCCGTAGCTCATGGTCGGCTTGCTCTCGTTAGAGCCAGAGAAGGAGCCGCCGAAGAATATGGTATGGCCGGCCATCATGTGGGACATGCCCATGGATGAGCTGGATTGCGCCAGAGCGCCGGTGGCGAGAGTTCCTAAGAGACAAAGGGTACCCCACTTCACTGCACTACGCATAGTACGACCTCCTCATGAATGGTAGAAGGTGGCGCAACAGCCAACCGTACTGGATCCCACACCTCAGTCCACGATCGCCCTAGCCAGGCGGCGCACTCCCTCCTCGATCTCCTCTGGGGTCTGGGTGGCGAAGCTGAGGCGCAGGTAGTTGACCTTGGGGTGGGTGGCGAAGAAGGGGCGACCGGGGACGAAGAGGACTCCCTCTGCGGCAGCTTTGGGCAGCAGCTCGGCGGTGTTCACCTGGGAGGAGAGCTGCGCCCAGATGAACATGCCACCCTG
>JAJZIR010000012.1 GCA_021810505.1 bacterium | reverse complement strand
AGCCGCTGCGGCGGTGAAAGTGATCGCCGCCGTCAGCGTGGTCTTGCCGTGATCGACGTGGCCGATGGTACCCACGTTGACGTGCGGCTTGGTACGTTCAAAGGTTCCCTTGGCCATGGTTCCTCCGCAAGACGATTCGGCCCGCTCGCCACGGACCCGAATCTGAGCTACCGTATGGAGCTCGTGGTCGGGGTTGAACCGACGACCTCTCCCTTACCAAGGGAGTGCTCTACCACTGAGCTACACGAGCCTTTGGAGCGGGAAACGAGATTCGAACTCGCGACATTCAGCTTGGGAAGCTGACGCTCTACCAACTGAGCTATTCCCGCGCTCCTGGGGTGGTGGGCAGGGGTGGATTCGAACCACCGTACTCGAATGAGAACAGATTTACAGTCTGTCGCCTTTAACCACTCGGCCACCTACCCGTAGCCCGACCCAAGCCCACTGGAGCCACCCAGGAGAATCGAACTCCCAACCTTCCGATTACAAGTCGGGTGCTCTGCCAGATTGAGCTAGGGTGGCACCCCGAGCACAGAACGCCTCCCCGGCTGCGTTCCGGCTTTGGATGCTAGCACAGCCCCTAGGGGGTGTCAAGGTGAGGGGCGGGCTGGGCTGGCCAGGTCCCCGAGCGCGTGCTAGGCTGGGCGGGGAGGACTGCGGCGAATGGAGCGCTTTCGAACCGATCTGGTGGTGGTGGGCCTGCTGCTGGCGGCCGGGTTGGTGGTGACCGGCGAGATCGTCTCGCAGATGGTCTACGCGGTCAAGACCATGGACGTCACCCAGATCAGCGTGACCGGCAGCGCCGAGCAGGCCATCACCTCTAACCGGGTCAAGTGGCGCAGCAGCTTCCAGCTGCCGGCCGGCCGTAGCCCTGCGGAGCTGGCTCGCGGCGTGGCCGAGATCCACCGCCAGCTGGCCTTGGTCGAGAGCTTCTTCGCCGCACACGGCGTCTCTGCAGACCAGCTCACCGTTCACCCCCTGCAGATCCTGCCCCAGTACTCGCAGTGCCCTCAGAACGCCCCCTGCACGCCCAGCGTCTCCGGGTACAGCTTGACGCAGAACCTGCGGGTGGACTCCAGCCAGGTCTCGGCGGTCACCAAGTTGGCCAACAGCTCCTCTGGCCTGGTTTCCCAGGGGGTGGTCTTCCAGGCGCAGCCCCCCACCTACTACTACCAGGGCCTGAGCCAGATCCGTACCGCCCTGCTGGTGAAGGCCATCGCCGACGCCCGGGACCAGGCCGAGCAGATCGCCGGGAGCAGCGGGGTCGCGCTGGGCCCTCTCCGCTCGGTGGGCGTGGGTGTCTTTCAGCTCACTGCCCCCAACTCGACCCAGATCTCGGGCTACGGCGCCTACAGCACCGCCACGATCCCCAAGGTCCTGCACGCCGTGCTCAGGGCCACCTTCAGCCTCTAGCCGCACAAGGAGGGTTCGGCGTGTCGGAACGGATGGAACGCGACTCGATGGGGGAGTTCCAGGTCCCCTCGGAGATGCTTTACGGGGCCCAGACCGCCCGGGCTGCTCAGAATTTCAGGATTTCGGGGGTGCGTTTCCCCCGCTCGATGATCCGGGCCTTGGGCGCCATCAAGTTGGCGGCTGCCCGGGTCAACGCCGAGCTGGGCCTGCTCGATCCGCAGCTGGCCGGTTGGATCGAGCAGGCCGCCCGGGAGGTCATGGAGGGCGCCTTGGACGCCCATTTCGTTTTGGACGTCTACCAGACCGGTTCCGGTACCAGCACCAACATGAACGCCAACGAGGTGATCGCCAACCGGGCGATCCAGCTGGCCGGGGGGGTGGTCGGCTCCAAGCACCCGGTGCACCCCAATGACCACGTCAACCGCTCCCAGAGCAGCAACGACAGCATCCCCACCGCCTTGCACATCGCGGCCAGCTTGGAGTTGGAAGAGCTCCTGTCCGCTCTGGACAAGATGCACCGCCGCCTGCTGGCCAAGGCGGCTGAGTGGGACGGGATCGTCAAGATCGGGCGCACCCACCTGATGGACGCGACCCCGATCCGGTTGGGCCAGGAGGTCTCCGGCTGGGCCCGCATGGTGGAGCTGGGCGTCTCCCGGCTCGCATCGGCCAAGCCCAGACTCTACGAGCTGGCCCAGGGCGGCACGGCGGTGGGGACCGGGCTCAACGCCCACCCGGAGTTCGGCCGGCGGATGGCTGCGCAGCTCTCCTCGCTGTTCGGCCTGCCGTTTACCGAGGCGGCCAACCACTTTGAGGCTCAGGGCAGCCAGGACGCTGCCGTCGAGCTGGCTGGGCTGCTGGCCACCGTGGCCAGCAGCTTGTTCAAGATCGCCAACGACATCCGCTGGCTCTCCAGCGGCCCCCGCTGCGGCCTGGGTGAGCTGCAGCTCCCGGCAGTGCAGCCGGGCAGCTCGATCATGCCCGGCAAGGTCAACCCGGTGATGTGCGAGGCGCTGATGATGGTCTGCGTCCAGGTCATCGGCAACGCCCAGGTGGTCGCTGTCGCCAACACCCACGGCAACCTGGACCTCAACGTGATGCTGCCGGTGATCGCCAGGAATCTCCTGGAGAGCCTCGCCTACCTCAGCCGGGCGGTGACCGCTTTCGACGAGCGGGCCCTGGCCGGTCTGAGCGCTCACCGCGAGCGGGCCGAGAGCCTGGTGGAGTGGAGCATGAGTATGGTCACCAGCCTGGTTCCGGAGATCGGCTACGACCGGGCCGCCGAGATCGCCAAGCAGGCGGTGGCGCAAGGCAAGACGGTGCGGGAGGTCTGCCTGGCCGAAGGGCTGCTGAGCCCAGAGCGGCTGGCCGAGCTGCTCGACCCCGCGGGCATGACCGAGCCCGGTCTGGGGGCCGGTGGGGAGTGAAGCCCAGCTTCTACCCCACCCGCGCCCACCTGCTGCTCTGTACCGGGAGCAGCTGCCGCCAGCGCGGCGCTCAGGAGCTGCTCGCCGGTCTGAGGGTGGAGCTGGAGTCCAGGTTTTGGGCGTATTACCGCGCGGGCGGGAACCTGCGGCTCACCGCCAGCGGCTGCCTGGGCGCCTGCAGCTTCGGTCCCACCCTGGCCGTTTACCGCCCGGAGGGGCCGGAGGTGCAGGCCTGGTACTACGCCGCCACGCTGCCCCTGGCCCTGCGCGTGGCCGAGGCGGCCAGGAGCGGGCAGCCCTGGCCCCAGGAGCGGCGTTTCGGTGCTTGAGTCCAGGCCCTTCGGAGCGCTGGCGCTGGCTTACGACCAGATCATGGCCGAGGTCGACTACGAGGCCTGGGCTGAGTTCGTCCTAGCCCAGGCCGGCGGTGCCCGCCCAGGTCGGGTGCTCGACCTGGGCTGTGGGACCGGGAACAGCAGCGCCCCCTTCCTGCAGCGCGGCTGCCAGGTGACCGGCCTGGACGCCTCGGCCGAGATGCTGCGGGTGGCACAGAGCAAGTGGCCGCGGGCAGAATGGGTCCTAGCCAGCCTGCCCCACTTCCAGTTGCCTGACCGCTACCAGCTGATCGTCTCCTTCTTCGATGCCTTGAACAACCTGCTCGATCCGGCTGAGCTGCTGGAGACCTTCTGGCGCTGCCGGCAGCTGCTGTTGCTGGGTGGGACCCTGGCCTGCGACTTCAATACTCGCCTGGGGGTCTGCGAGCTCTGGGAGGGCGGCCGTATCCAAGGGTCCTTGGAAGCGGCCGGCCACCGGGTCAGCTACGATTGGCTCCACCACTACGACCCCGCCGGCGGGGTCGGCACCGTGCTGGCTAGCTTCCAGGTGGATGGACAGGACTACTTGGAGGTGCACCGCGAGCGGGGCTACGACCCGGACGAGCTGGCTAGCCTGGCCGCGCAGGCCGGTTTCAGCCAGGTCGATCTGCGCGTCTTCCCAGACGGCACGGCCCCGGATCTCTTATCCGAGCGGGTCTGGTTGTTCGCGGGAGGGTGAGCGGTGCGCCTGGCGGTGCTGGGCGCAGGCGGTTGGGGGACCGCTCTGGCCTGGGTGTGGGCGGGGGCCGGCCACCAGCTGACCCTGTGGACTCGGCGGCCCGAGCTGGCCGTGCAGTTGCGGCGCAGCCGGGAGAACGCTGCCTACTTGCCGGGAGTCCTGCTCCCCGCGGGTCTTCTGGTGACTCCCTCGCTGCCCGAGGCGCTCCGGGGCGCTGAGCTGGTCGTCCTGGCTACCCCCAGCTCGGCCGCGGCCGAACTGATGGCCCAGCTGCCCGCTTCGTCACCCCTGCTGCTGGCCAGCAAAGGCCTGGGCCCGGGGGGCGAGTTGCTGAGCCAGCTGGCCGCGGGCTACGGCCTGGCTTGCCTGGCCCTCTCCGGCCCCAACCACGCCGCGGAGGTGGCTGCCGGCCTGCCCGCCGCCTCGGTGCTGGCTGGTCCGGATGCGCTCACCTCCCAGCTCCAGGTACCGCTCTCCACCCCCCATTTCCGGATATACCGCAGCAGCGACCTGGTGGGGGTGCAGCTGGCCGGCGCGGTCAAGAACGTCTTGGCTATCGCTGCCGGCCTAGCCGACGGCCTGCTGCTCGGCGAGAACGCCAAAGCTGCCCTGCTCACCAGGGGTCTGCTGGAGCTGCGCACTTTTGTGCTGGCCCGGGGTGGTCGGGCCGCTACCGTCTACGGGCTAGCCGGCTTGGGGGACTTGATCGGCACCAGCCACAGCTCGCACTCCCGCAACCGCGCCTTAGGGGTGGCCCTGGCCCAGGGCCACCCGCCCGATCTCGGCCGCCAGGTGGCTGAAGGAGCCCGCTCGGCCGGCCAGATCGCCAGCTGGGCTGGGCAGGCTGGGATCGACTTGCCCATCGTCTCCGCTGTGGGCGCAGTCTTGCGGGCCGAATTGGGTCCCCGGGAGGCGCTGGAGTCTTTGATGCGCCGCCCGCTGCGCCCAGAGGAGCCTCCCTGGCACAGATGACCCGCGCCGCCGAACTACCCGGGTCGGCGCGGTGGGTCCAGCCATCTAGCCGGTTCCGGGGTCGCCTTGAGGCGTATAGTTCACGGGAGGTCTCCTTGAAAAGGAGGTCGTCTTGAAAGGTGTAGCTCTAGCGGTGATGGCTCTAGGCCTGCTTTCCGTCTTGGCGGCTTGCGGCGGGACTTCCCCAGCTCCGAGCGCCCCGCCCCCGGGCGCGTCTGCGCAGTCGGTGACCCTGCTGGGGAGCGGTAGCCCAGCGCCCACAGCGGTGGCGGGTCAGGTGGGCAGCGGCCCTTGGACCGCTCTTAGCGCCCATGCGTCCGGGGACTATACCCTGTCGGTTTCCGGCGGCTCCTACGGTTTGGCGGTTTTCTGCCAGGGTGCGGCTAGCCGCCGGTTTTACGTGCAGCAGCTGACTACGGCGGAGGCGACTCAGCTTCCCAACCCCTGCGCTAGCCCGGAGGCGGTTACCAAGGTCACTATCGGCTATAACCTGACAGGAACACCCGCGGCGGTGGGGGATACCATCGAGTTCGAAGTGGTGGGTCCCAGTTTAAGCGCCGGTGGTACTGCGACGCTCTCGGCGCTCTCTGGAACCTTGACCTTGAGCAGTACGGTGTCCGGGGTGGTTAGCTCGGCGCCCGAAAACCTGGATGTCTTGGTAACGGACCTCAGCAAGAGCGAGGTGCTGGGCGCGCAGCTGCTGGCCGGTCAGACGGTCGCGGCTGATACCGCTTTGCAGGTCAGCAGCTTGAGCCCCGTCCAGACGGTCTCCGATCCTCCGCTCGCGGGCCTCTCTGCCCTGATCCCCACCCCTCCCAGCCTGGGAGACTCTAGCGCCACCTACGAGGAGGTCGTGGACAACCAGGGCACCTTCTTGCCCCTACCCATCTTCCAGAGCTCGGCTTGCGGAAGCGCCGAGAGCAGTTGCAGCCCGAGTTCGCAGACTTTCCAACCCGATCAGATCACGGTATCTGGGGCTACGTATTTCGGGGAACTTAGCCGAACCGAGGCTTCTACGCCCTCTTCCGGCACGGCGCTGACCTCCATCCAGGGCTGGGTGACCAGCAGCCCACAGCCCTCGCCCCCCGCGAGCCTCCCTGCCAGCTCCGGCTTGCCCCCGATGTGGCCCCTCTCGTATTCCCCCCAGGGCGCAACGTACCCGGACTTCAACCTGGGGAAGCAGGCTGTATATGCTGTGTTGGCGCAGCCGAGCTCCCAGACCACTCCCCCGACCTCGGTGTATGCGGAGGTGAGTTCCGGATGGCTCGGGAGCTCGACCAGCTACACCCTCCCTGCTCTGGGGAGCGTACCCGGCTTCTCGGCCTGGCCCAGCGCAGCGAGCGCCACCGCTGTCTCGGCTTTGAAATTAAACACCTCCCTGGCCAACCTCTTGGCTTCTGGCGAACAGTCCTCAATCACCCCAGCGATCGGTTACCTAGATACCTGGACCTCTACCGACACCTCTGCTCCCTTAGCCCTCAGATCGCTGGGCTCGGCGGCGCCAGCCTTCCTCCAGCTGTTCCGGCGCTGACCGGTTCAGCCGCGGAACAGATCCCTGGGTAGATAGAAGCTGACCACCCAATGGGGCGCGTCGACGATCTCGCTGACGTGCAGGTCGCCGGCCACGCTGCACAGCAAGTAGGCGTCGCTGCGCCCCATGGCGTATTCCTGCTCCAGCAGATCGAGCATCCTGCGCAGCGCGTCCTTGGCCCCGGCGTAGAGGTCGGGCCCGATCCCGGTGGTGATGTGGTACCCCCCTGCCGCCGCCCTGCTCTCGGCCGGTCCCTGGGTCAGCACCTGGGGGCCGGTCTGATTCCGCTTGCGCAGGCCGAACCGGACGGTGACCAGCGCCGAGCACTCGATGGCGGTTCCGCAGACCTCGCCGTCCCCCTGCGCCGCGTGGGTATCCCCCAGGCTGAACAGCGCCCCTTCCACCTCGACCGGCAGCAGCAGCCGGCTCCCCGCAGCGATTTCTTTGAGATCGAGGTTGCCGCCCACCCGGCGCGGCGGAACCACCGAGTGCTGCCCGGGCTCGGCCAAGCTGGTCCCGATGGTGCCCACGAAGGGCCTGAGCGGTACGGTGATACCGTCAGAGAAGGCGGCGTGACCCCCCTGCAGCGTCCAGAGCTTGAGTGCCGGCTCCGGGAATTCGTCGGCGAGCAGGCCGAAGCCGGGAATATTGGCTGTCCAGCCCCAGCCGGTAGGGGAGAGGTCGAGCAGGTCGGCGACCAGGGTGTCCCCTGGCTCGGCGCCTTCTAGGAAGACCGGGCCAGTGACCGGATTGACCTGGGAAAAATCCATCGCGGCCACGTCGCTGGCGCTGGAGTGCAGCCCGATCTGCCCCCCGCTGGCCTCGGTGACCTCGAAGGTCACGGTTTCGCCCGGAGAGACCCGCAGAGCGGGCGGAAGGCTACGGTCCCAACCGATATGCCGCTGCCGTGCGTGCAGGGTGTGCGCCACGCCGCCAGCCTAGCACGCCCTAGGCGGCGCGCTCCTCCGGGCCACGGCCTCGACGGCGTCCCGGTAGCGGGTAGCCGCTAGCAGGCTGGCTGGGAGATCGGCCCTGCCTTCTGGGTACTGGATGGCCCGGCTGATGGGGACGATGGCCATTCCGGAAGGGAAGGCCGGGGCTAGGCCAGCTACCTCTGCGCCCTGGGCGCCGACTCCGGGCAACAGGAAAGCCATCTCCGGGAGGGCTTCCCTCCAGTGCGCCAGCTCATCTCCCAAGGTGGCGCCGACGACCGCGCCGACGGGCGCTCCTGCCCGCGCGAGCCTGGCCAGCTCCCCGGCTACCGCGTCGGCCAGCGTCCCTCCCCGGTTCAGGCGCTGGCCCTGCAGGTCCTGGTTGCCCGGATTGCTGGTCTTGAGCAGCGCAAACACCGCCCCTCCCTGCTGCTCGGCGGTTTCGGTGAAGGGCAGCAGCGCCTCGAAGCCCAGGTAGGGGTGGACGGTCAGCGCGCAGCCGCTGCGGCTGCCGGAAAGCCAAGCTCGGGCGTACGCCCGAGCGGTGCTGCCGATGTCACCCCGCTTTCCGTCGAGCAGGACCGGGAGGTCTATGCGGTTGCTTAGATCTATCAGCTCCCCAAGCAGCTCCAGACCCACTGCTCCCAGCAGCTCGAAGAAGGCGAGTTGGGGTTTGACGCAGCAGGCCAGGGTGGCGGCTCGCTCGACCAGCTCCAGGGTCTCCCGGTACAGCGCGCTGAGGTCTCGGTGCCCCTCCTCGCGGGGATCGACGCCCAGGCAGAGATGGGTACCCAGCGCCGCGCTGCGCTGCGCCACCCGCTCCAGGAACGGCCTCACCGGAGGGTGATTCCAGACCAGCTCTCCAGGACTTGCAGGGCGGCGCTGTGGTCGACATCGGGCCCCAGCTGCTGCTTGGCGACGCGCAGCATGGCGTCAGCCGCAGCGAAGAGCGGGCTGGCTAGTCCCTGGCGCCGGGCCAGATCGAGGGCGATCCCCGCGTCCTTGGAGAGCAGGCCCAGCTTGAAGGTCAGCGGGAACTCGCGGCTGAGGACCCTCTGCCCGACCAGGTTCTCGGTGGCGTTGCTGCGGCCGCTGCTGGCGTTGATCACCTCCAGCGCCCGGCCCAGATCGACCCCGGCGGCGGCCAGGGCGCTGAGCCCCTCGCCGGCCGACCACAGCGCGACGGCGAGCAGCATGTTGTTGACCGCCTTGACCGCGTGCCCAGCGCCGACTGGTCCGACGTGGACGATCTTGGCGGCGAAGCTCTCCAAGACCTGGACGGCTCGCCCGAAATCTTCGGGGCTGCCGCCGGCCATGACGCTGAGCCGCCCGGAGCTGGCCCCGGCGGTCCCGCCCGAGACCGGAGCGTCCACGAAGCCCACGCCCCGCTCGGCCAGCCCGGACGCGATCTCCTGGCTGCGCTGGGGGTCTCCGCTGGTGCAGTCGATCACCAGCTGTCCCGCAGAGAGCCGCCCCTCCATCATCCCCAGGACTTCTGCCACCTCCTGGCTGGTCGGCAAGCAGGTCACGATCACTTCAGCCTGCGCTGCCTCCAGCAAGTCCGCGCAGGCCCGGCTGCCGTAGCGGCGGGCGTGCGCGGCGGAGACCGAAGCGGTGCGGTTCCACACCCTGGTCTCGAAGCGGCCGGCCAGGTGACCAGCCATGGGGAAGCCCATCGCACCCAAACCTAGGAAGCTGCAGTTCACCCACCTAGACTAGCAGCTTACCTGCCAGCGGCGGGGGACCGATCCGGTGCATCTTCTTGCAGCGGGGAGCTGGGCTGTTTTCTGGGTGCTAGCGTGCAGCCATGCAGATAACTCTCGTAGGTGTTCCGATGGACCTCGGCGCTGGCCGGAGGGGAGTCGACATGGGCCCGGGGGCCCTGCGCAGCGCCGGCTTGGCGCAAGCTCTGCGCCGCTTAGGCCACCGCGTGCGCGACGCCGGAGACCTCCCTGTCCCCATCGCCGAGGCGGTCGGCGGGGAGGATCGCCACGGCCTGGTCTTCGTCGAGCCGATCACCCAGGTATGTGCGGATCTAGCCTCCCGGCTCTCCGCTCTGCCGGAGGGGGAATTCGCTTTGACCATGGGCGGCGACCATTCCCTGGCCATGGGCAGCGTGGCCGGATCGGCCCAGGGAACGCGTCAGGGGCTGATCTGGATCGACGCGCACACCGACTTCAATACCCCGGCCACTAGTCCCAGCGGCAACGTCCACGGCATGCCGGTAGCGCACCTGATCGGCTTGGGGGACCCTGGGTTGGCCGGAATCGGAGCTTGGCGGCTCAACCCGGAGGACGTGGTCATGATCGGCATCCGCTCGGTGGACCGCGGCGAGCAGCAGCTGGTCCGCCAGCACGGCGTCACCGTCTATACCATGCGCGAGGTCGATCAGCTCGGTATTACCAGGATCGTCGGAGCGGCGCTGGAGCGGCTAGGCGGCTTGCCCCGCCTCCACGTCTCGCTGGATGCCGACGCCATAGACCCGGCGCTGGCCCCCGGCGTCGGCACTCCGGTGCCGGGAGGTCTGACCTACCGGGAAGCCCACCTGCTGATGGAGCTGCTCTGTGACAGCGGTAGGGTCACCAGCTTCGACATCGTCGAGGTCAACCCCAGCCTAGATCTGCGCAACCAAACTGCCCAGCTGATGGTGGGGCTGGCCCAGAGCCTACTGGGCCAGCGGATCCTCTGAGGGCGGGCCCGCTGCTTCCCCGCTAGGCCCCAGTGGTGGCGTGCGGTTGGGAGGGGTATTGCACCCTCAGCTCTCTGCGCCTGCGCGCGGCGCGGATGGGGGTCCGCCCTAAGGCCCGGCGGAGCCGGCTCTGCAACCTTCGGCCCTCACCCGCGGCCGGCACCCCAAGCACCTCGCCGGGGACCTGACCTATGCCCCGGCCCCACCGGAACGCGCAGCTGGTTCCCGGAAGAGCGCCTAGCCCCCGGCCACCGCCTTACCTGGCCTCCTGAGCGGAGAGCGCCCTGCCCAGCAGCTCCCTGCCGCCCAGGTAGGGGCGCAGCGCGCCGGGTACCCGGACGCGGCCGTCGGCCTGCTGGTGGCATTCCACCAGAGGGACCAGAATTCTGGGCGTCGCTACCGCGGTGTTGTTCAGGGTATGCGGGAAGCGCAGCTTACCCGCGGGGTCGCGGTAGCGCAGCTGGCTCCGCCTAGCCTGCCAGTCCCCCAGGTTGGAGCAGGAATGCGTCTCGCGGTAGCGCTGCTCGCTGGGGACCCAACACTCCAGGTCGTACATGATCAGCTTGCCGGCCCCCATGTCGGCGGTGCAGTTCTGGAGGACTCGGTAGGGCAGTTCCAGCGCCTGCAGGAATTCCTCTGCGTTGCTCAGGAGCTCACCGAACAGCGCCATGGAGTGCTCTAGGCTGCCCTCGCAGATGACGAACTGCTCGACTTTCTTGAACTCGTGGACTCGGATCAGCCCCCGCACGTCTCGCCCGGCGCTGCCGGCCTCGCTGCGGAAAGCCGCCGAGATGCCGCCGTAGCGCAGCGGCAGCTCCTCGAAATTTAGGATCTCGCCGGCGTGCAAGAAATTGATCGGTACCTCGGCGGTGCCGCTGAGCAGCAGCGCCTCGCCCTCGATGCGGTAGACCTGATCCTCGCCGCCGGGAAAGTGGCCGGTAGCGAAGAGGGTTTCCGGCCGGACCAGGGCGGAGGCGGACAGCAAGGTGTAGCCTCGCGCGTAGAGGAAGTCTAGCGCGAAGCGCAGCAGGGCCTGTTCCAGGAGCACCAGCTCACCGCGCAGCATGTAGGAGCGGCTCCCCGAGATCTTTCCGACTCGCTCGAACTCAGCCCAGCCCTGCCTCTCCAACAGGGCGACGTGATCGCGGGGGGGGAAAGCGAATTCCGCTCGCCTGCCCACCTCCCGCAGCACCACGTTGTCCTCTTCGCTCTCCCCCACCGGGACGCTCTCCAGGGGAATCTGGGGCACCTGGAGCAGCAGCGGTTGCAGCTGCTGCTCCAGCTGGCGCAGCAGCGACTCCTCGCCCTTGAGCTGCTCGGCGATCTCCTTGCCGCGCTGGATCCCAGCCGGCCGCTCCTCGGGGCTGGCGTCCCGGACCGCCTTGGCCTGCCGGTTGCGCTCGGCCTGCAAGGCCTCCACCCGGGTGCGCTGGGCGCTGACCTGGCGGTCGAGTTCCAAGAGGGCGTCCACGTCTAGGTTGGTCCGCTTGACCGAGACAGCCCAGCGGACCAGGTCGGGCTGCTCGCGGATGAGCTTAAGGTCTAGCACGGACTACTCGACCACTCGGGGGACCTTGAAGAAGCCCTGCTCCCGCGCGGCTGCCAGCCCCAAGGCCTCCTCCTGGCTGAACATGGGGCCGGGCTGGTCTTCGCGCAGGACGTTCTCCAGCTCGACCGGGCGTGCCAATTCAGGGACTCCCTCGGTGTCCAGCTGCTCCAGCGCTGAAAAATAACCCAGGATCGCGTTCAGATCACCTCGGATCTGCTCTTGCTCCGCCGCGGAGAGCTTCAGCTTGGCCAGCTCCATCAGGTGGTCCAACTCGGCCTCGTCGATCACCCCGCTAGTATAAAGCCGCCTTCAGCGCCGCAGCAGCTCGGCCAGCAGGGGGACCAAGATGAGAGCCGGTAGCAGAGAGGTCACCCGCAGCTTCTTGGTCATTTCCAAGCCGGCTAGCAGCAGATTGATCCCGATGGCCACGACCATCAGGCCCCCGCAACCGGTGATAGCCAGGACGATCAGGTTGTGATGGGGGTGGGGGAGTCCCCGCGCGAAGCCGGCAGCGGCCAGGCTGATTCCCCCCTCCAAGACCAGGATCACCAGCGCCGAGAAGCCCACCCCTATCCCGTAAACTCCGCTGAGCGCCACCGAGGAGATGCCGTCTAGCACCGACTTGAGCACCAGGGTCTGGCTCGCCCCGTCGAGGCCATTCTGCAGCGCGCCGATCAGGGTCAACGGCCCCACGCAGAACAGCAAGCTGGCGGTGATGAAGCCCTCGGAGAACTGCCCGCTCCCGCGCAGCCGCCTCTTGAGCCAGTTCCCCAGGCCGTCGAGGCCCTCTTCTAGGCGCAGCGCCTCGCCCAGCAGCCCGCCCGCGGCCAGCCCGATCAGGGCGATCAACACCCCCGGGAGCAGCCGGGTAGGCAGGTCGGAGAGGCTCTGCGCCATACCGGCCCCGATGTAGAGGACGACTAGGCCCAGGACCTGCATCAACACGCGCTGCAGCTGGGCTGAGAGCTGACCCCCCAGGGCTAGCCCCAGGCCAGTCCCCAGCAGCACGCTCCCCATGTTGACCAGCGTCCCGGAGACTCTGGCGATCAGGTCCATGCGATTTTTGGGCGGTTTGGCCGAGGGGATCTGGGGCGGGTAGAGGGCGGGCGCATCCGCGCCATCCTAGCAGCGCGGCCGGCTCGGCGGGTTAGTGTAGCTTAGATTACTTTACGGATCCCCGCGCTGCCGTAAATTTCAACTACCACGGAAAGGGGGTGATCCGACTGTTACATAGAATGGTTGGTGGAGGTGCCCGGAAGGGTTAGGTGACGCTGTACCCTGATGCCAATTCGGGTACCGGCCCCCTGGAAATTCCAGGGGGCTCGTCGTTTGCACCGGGGCGGCAGCCCACTTTTCCCGTATGATGGCGGGAACTGGCTCTCAGGTAACTTGGGAGCTCTGCTCCTCGCCGGCCTTAGGAGGGCCGGGTGGCCTCGGAGGTTGTGATGCTCAATGTGGACCGGTGGTACCGGGGTGCAGTCCTAGGCGTGGCGGGACGGCCGCAAGTCGAGCGCCTGCTGCGGACTAGGGGTTGGGGACTAGCGAAGCGCTTCGTGGCTGGAGAGACGCTTCCCGAGGCCATCGCTGCGGTGCGCCGGCTGGAGGCCGACGGAATTCTCGGCATCCTGGACTTGCTGGGCGAGATGGTCGCCGACGCGACCGCCGCCCAGGCTTTCACCGAGCGCATCTTGGAGATCTTCCCGGCCTTGGCTGAGGCTTCGCTTTCCGGCTACGTCTCCATCAAGCTCTCGCAGATCGGCCAAGACCTCCCTGGCCCTGGGGGGGAGCCGCTGGCGCTCTCCAATGCCCGGCGCATCCTGCAGAAGGCCCGCGAGACCAGCGCCTTCGTCTGCATCGATATGGAGGATTGCCCCAGGGTGGAGCGCACCCTGGAGCAGTTCCGCCAGCTCCACGCCGAGTTCGGCGAGCAGGTGGGCCTAGTGCTGCAGTCTTATCTGCGCCGCAGCGAGGACGACCAGCGCGCTCTGCTCCCCCTGCACCCCACCTTGCGGATCGTCAAGGGTGCCTACTCGGAGAGCCCCGAGGTGGCCTACCCCGAAAAGTGGAAGGTGGACGCAGCTTACCTGCGCATGGTTTACCGCCAGCTGGCCGCCGGCCTGCCGGTGGCCGTGGCTACCCACGACCCTAGGATCCTCAGGAGCGTGCTCGACTACGCCCAGCGCAACGCGGTGCCCAGGGAGCTCTTGGAGTTCCAGATGCTGTACGGCGTGCGCAGCGACCTGCAGCGCCAGCTGGCTGCCCAGGGGCAGCGGGTGCGCGCCTATATTCCCTTCGGCCCCGATTGGTACGCCTACTTCAGCCGGCGCATCGCCGAGCGGCCGGCCAATGTCGCCTTCGTCCTGCGCGGCCTCTTCCAGAGCTGAGCTTTGGCTGCGCGCTGCCTCGTCGGCTGGGACCAGGTGCTGCCTTGAGCAGTCCGGCTGCTGGGGAGTCCGATCGCCAGAGCGCGGCCAAGCGGCGGGTCGCCGCCGGCAGCGCCCTGGCCAGCTTGCTGCTGACCGCTGCCAAGCTGGTGGTCGGGTTGCTCAGCGGCTCCCTGGCCATCCTTTCCGACGCCCTGCACTCGCTGCTGGACCTGGTGGCCGCCCTGATCACCTGGTGGGTGGTGGGGATCTCCGGCCAGCCCCCTGACGCTGACCACCCTTACGGGCACGGCCGCGCCGAGCAGCTGGGAGCCCTGGCCGAGGTGATCCTGCTGGCGGTGACCGCGACGCTGATCCTGCGCAGCGCGGTGGTCGGACTGCTCGACCAACCCGAAATCCCCAGGCTCTCCGCCTGGCCTTTTCTAGTCCTGGGGCTCGGCATCGCCGTGGACCTGGGCCGGTCCACCCGGCTGCGCCGGGCGGCCAGGAACTACCACAGCGCCGCCCTGGCCGCGGACGCGGTCAACTTCACCAGCGACCTGTTCTCGGCGCTGCTGGTCATCGCCGCCTTGGCCCTGATCGCCCTGGGTCCGGCTCTAAGGATACCTAGCTGGCTGCTGGGACGGCTCGATCCCTTGGCCGCTGTGGTGGTAGCCCTGCAGGCCTTCTGGTCGGCCTTGCGGCTGGCTTGGCGCACCACCGCTTCGCTGATGGACCGGGTGCCGAGCGAGCTGACTCGCCAGCTGGCCCAGGCGGTCGACCAGGTCCCCGGAGTGCTTCCTGGCTCGGTGCGGCTGAGGGCCCGCTTGATCGGGGAGGTGCCCTACGTCGATGTCAGCCTGGAAGTGGAGCGCGCGGTCAGCTTGGAAGGAGCCCAGTCGGTGGTGCGGGCGGTCGAGCAGGCCATCGTCAAGGCCTACCCCGGGGCTGACGTGGTCGTGGCGGCCCACCCCGGCCGCTCGGAATTGGAGTTGCACCGCCAGGCGGTGCTGGCTGCGGCCCACCGCCAAGCCCTGGAGGTCCACCACGTCGATGTCCTGTTGCTGCAGCAAGGTCTAGAGGTCGACGTGGACTTGGAGCTCCCGCCCGAGCTGAGCCTCCAGGCTGCCCACGCCCAGTCCGAGGCTTTCGAGCGGGAGCTCAGGGGCGTCCTGCCCGGGGTAGTCCGGATCGGCGTGCATTTGGAGCCCAGGACCGAGGCGGCTCGCCCGGCGGTCCGCCACCCGGAGACCGTCAACCAGGTCCGCAGGGTCCTAGAGGGCTTGGTCCCGGCCGGCCGGCTGGTTCGGGTGGACGCCGCCCTCACCTCCGAGGGTGCGGTGGTGCACGTCTACCTGCGCTTCAAGGCCGCAGATCCGTTGCAGCGGGTCCACGAAGAGATGACGGCGTTGGAGCGGGCGCTGCGCCGCGAGGTCCCGGAGCTGGATCAGGTCTACATCGATCCGGAGCCGGTCGACGCCTGATCAGGCGCTGCGGCGGCCGCGCCGCTCGCTCAGCTCGGCGAGCAGGTCGGGGAGGGAGAGAGGTCTGGACTTCCCCCCCTCCCCGCGCAGCGACACGGTCCGCTCGGCTTCCTCGCGGTCGCCTACTACCAAGGTAACCGCCACCTTGGCCAGCTCAGCGGAACGGACCTTGGCGCTCATCCGCTCGCTCCCGGCGTCGCTGCCCGCCCGGAAGCCGCTCTCCTGCAGCAGCCGGGCGACCTCCTCGGCGTAGCCTAAGTGCCGGTCGGTGATGGGGATGATCCGGACCTGCTCGGGGGCCAACCAGAGCGGGAAATCGCCGGCGAAGTGCTCGATCAGGATCCCGATCATCCGCTCCAGCGACCCGAAGGGGGCGCGGTGCACCATCACCGGTCGGTGCAGGCCACCGTCCTGCCCGACGTAGTGCAGGTTGAAGCGCTCGGGGAGGTTGTAGTCCACCTGGATGGTCCCCAGCTGCCAATCTCTGCCGATGGCGTCCTTCACGATCAGGTCCAACTTGGGACCGTAGAAGGCGGCGTCCCCCTGAGCCACGCTGTACTCCAACCCCACCTCTTGGACCGCTTCCAGGATCTGGCGCTCAGACTGGTCCCAGACGGCATCGCCTCCCACGTACTTGTCGCTGCCCGGGTCGCGCGTCCCGACCCGGAAGCGGACGTCTTGCAGGGTGAGCGTCCTGAAAACTAGCAGGGTCAGGTCGAGGACGGACAGGAACTCCTCCTTGAGCTGGTCCTGGCGACAGAAGATATGCCCGTCGTCCTGGGTGAAACCGCGCACCCTGGTCAGGCCGTTCAGCTCCCCGGACAGCTCGTAGCGGTAGAGCGTGCCGAACTCGGACATCCGGATGGGGAGCTCCCGGTAGGACCTGGGGCGCTGGGCGTAAATGCGGATGTGGTGCGGGCAGTTCATCGGCTTGAGCAGGTACTCCTCGTCGTCAACTCGGATCGGGGCGAACTGGGAGTCGGCGTAGTAGGGGTAGTGCCCGCTGGTTTTGTACAGCTCCAAGTTGCCGATGTGGGGGGTGACCACCTCCTGGTAGCCGCGCTTGCGCTGTTCGGCGCGGAGGAAGGAGATGAGCTCTTCGCGGAGCAGAGTCCCCTTGGGCAGCCACAACACCAGCCCCTTGCCCACCATGGGATCGGTCGCGAACAGCTCCAGCTCCTTGCCCAGCTTGCGGTGATCGCGCCGCTTCGCCTCCTCCAGGCGGGTCAGATAGGCCTCGAGCTCCGGCTCGGTGGCGAAGGCGACCCCGTAGATGCGCTGCAGCATCGGCCGCCGCTCGTCCCCCCGCCAGTAGGCTCCGCTGGTGCTGGTGAGCCGGAAGGACTGCGGGATCAGGCCGGTCCTGGGCAGGTGCGGCCCCCGGCACAGGTCGGTGAAATCACCCTGGCTGTAGGTGCTTACCTGGGCGCCTTCCGGCAGGCCGGACAAGATTTCCAGCTTGAAGGGATCGTAAGCGAAGGCCTGCTCGGCCTGCTGGCGGCTGAGCTCGGCCCGGCGCAGCGGCAGGTCCTGGCTGACCAAGCCGTGCATGCGCTGCTCGATGGCTGGGAGCTCGTCCTCGCTGAGCGCCCTGGGCAGATCGAAGTCGTAGTAGAAGCCGGTCTGGGTGGCCGGCCCCACGCCCATGTGGATCTCCTTTTCTTCCACACCCTCGGCGGCGAAGTGAGCTCGGACCGCCTGGGCGAGCAGGTGGGAGAGGGTGTGGCGGAAGAGTTCCGGGAATTCGCTGAGCTGCTCCGCTTTCAGGGGCTCGATCTGCCCCTCCGCCGCCTGCTCTCCGAGCGGGCTGAGCAGATCTCTGAGCTCTCCGTTCACCCGCAGGGCCACCCACTCCTGTTCGGGCCAGAGCCTGCTGAGCAGCTCCCCTCCGCGCTCTGCCGGATCGGACTCGATGCTCCTGTCCCCGGCGATCAATCTCACGCAGACCTCAGATCGCCCAGCAGCGCCTTGGCCCCATGGGCCAACAGGTCTTCGGCCAACTCCAGGCCCAGCGCCTCGGCTTCGTCGGCCTCGCCCTCGGTGGTCGCCTTGATCAGCTTCGAACCATCTAGGGACGCTACCCACCCCTCTAGGACCAGCTGCCCTTCGGGGGCTAAGGTAGCCAGCGCGCCTACCGGAGCCATGCAGCCGCCTCCCAGCCCGGACAGCAGCGCCCGCTCGGCGGCGGTGCGGTCGCTGGCCTCGCCGTCGTTGAGCGAATAGGCCAGCTCGATGACGAGATCGTCATCGGAGCGGGTCTGCAGGCCTAAGGCTCCCTGGCCTGGAGCCGGCAGCAGGTCGGCCGGATCGATGAACTCGTCGATCCGCTGGCGCAGGTCCAGGCGGATCAGGCCGGCAGCGGCCAGGATCACTGCGTCGTAGCCGCCACCCACCACCGCGCTCAGCCGGGTATCGACGTTGCCCCGCAGCGCGCGCAAGTTCAGGTCCGGCCGCAGCGCGCGCAGGAAGGCCTGCCTGCGCGCGCTGCTAGTCCCGACCACCGCCCCCTGAGGGAGCTGCGCGATCCGCTTGATCCCGCTCCGGCCGACTAGGACGTCCCTGGGATCGAGCCTCTTGGTGACAGCGGCTAGCTCTAGCCCTTCTTTGGGCTCGGTGGGTAGGTCTTTGAGGCTGTGTACGGCGATATCGATGCGCTGTTGGATCAGCGCGTTTTCCAGGTCAGATGTGAAGAAGCCACGGTTTCCCTGCAGGGGGGCGGGATCGGCGTCGCCTCTGGTCTGGATGGTCTGGACTCGAAACTCCGCTTCGGGCCACTCTTCCTTGAGACGAGCCAAGACCCAACGGGTCTGGGCCAATGCCAGCGCGCTCCCGCGGGTTCCGATGGTGATCTGGCGCATACCGGACAGTATACGTGCTCAGCCCCCTCCGGTCCCGGCCTGCGCCCCCGCTCCAGGCCGGATCACCCGGGCTCCCTGCAGGTCGGGTGCTACCCGTAGGAGCTGCGCTCTCAGCCCCACTGCGGCCATCCAGCCCGAGATGGCCTGTTCTAGGTCGCGCGGTTCCCCCCTGTCTCGGTCGTAGAGGCATAGGACGCTGGGCCCGGCCCCGCTGAGCGCCGCTCCCAGGGCGCCCCACCGGGGGGCCAGCTCCAGCAGGCTCTCCAGCGCAGGGACCAGCTTGGCTCGGTAGGGTTGGTGCAAGCGGTCCTGCATCGCGACCCCCAGCAGCTCCAACTTCCCGGTGGCCAGCGCTGCGGCCAGCAGCGCTGCGTGCGAGAGCGCGTGGACAGTGTCGTGCCGGCTGTACTGGTCGGGGAGCACACCCCTGGCGACCGAAGTCGCCAGGGGCTCTTCGGGGACCACCAGCAGGGCGCCCAGCTTCCCCGGGTCCAGGCGGAGCACCTGGGCGTTTCGCCCGCCGAAGCAGGCCACCACTACTCCCCCCAGCAGCGCCGCCGCCACGTTGTCGGCGTGCCCCTCCTGGCAGGCGGCTAGGTCTAACAGCTCGCCTTGACCGAGCGGGTCCCTCAGCAGCGCATTGCCCGCCAGCAGGCCCGACAGCAGCGCCGCGGCACTCGAGCCCAGCCCCCTGGCCAGCGGGATCTCGCTGGCGATCTCCATCCGGACGGTGGGGACCGGTTGCCCCCGCAGGGCGAAGGGCTGCACGAAGGCCTGGTAGACCGCGTTGGCGGCGCCCTTGGGGGTGCAATCGGCCAGGGTGCCCAGGGGGCACACCTCCAGGACCTCGCTCGGACACACCGTGACGGTGGTGTAGAGGCGCAGGGCTAGGCCCAGCGCATCGAAGCCGGGACCCAGGTTGGCGCTGGAGGCGGGGACCTGGACCGTCAGGCTCATAGCCCGATGATGGCCAGCAGCTCTTCGGTCCCCGAGACCAGCCTCGGTGCACGGCCGCTCACCGAGAAAGCGGTATCCGGGTCTTTGAGGCCGTTCCCGGTCAGGACGGCTACGGACAGCTGCCCGGGGCGCAGCGCGCCCTCGGCCTTCCGCTGGATCAACCCGGCTACCCCGGCCGCCGAGGCGGGTTCGCAGAATACCCCCTCGCTGGCCAGGGCTCGGTAGGCCGAGAGGATCTCCGCGTCGCTGACCGCGCGGACCTCGCCCCCCGACTCGGCCAAGGCAGCCTTGGCCAGCTTCGCGCTGGCTGGATTTCCGATGCGGATGGCGGTGGCGATGGTCTGCGGGTCGTCGACCGGGTGGCCCAGCACCAACGGGGCGGCTCCGGCCGCCTGGGCGCCCAACAGTTCCGGACGGCCTCCCGCCCGTCCGGCTGCTTGGTATTCGCTGAATCCCTTCCAGTAGGCCGAGATGTTCCCGGCGTTGCCGACTGGGATAGCCAGCAGATCCGGTGCTCGGCCCAGCTCCTCGCAGACTTCGAAGGCGGCGGTCTTTTGGCCCTCTATCCGGAAGGGATTCAGCGAATTGACCAAAGTGACCGGCTGGCTCTCTGCGACCTGGCGGACCATCCGCAGGGCGGCGTCGAAGTTGCCGTCGATAGCCAGCACCTCGGCGCCGTAGATCATGGCCTGGGCTAGCTTCCCGAGCGCTACCTTGCCGTCGGGGATGAGCACCACGCAGCGCAGGCCGGCTCTGGCCCCGTAGGCCGCTGCCGAGGCTGAGGTGTTCCCGGTCGAGGCGCAGAGGATGGCCCGGCTTCCGGCCTCGGCGGCCTTGGCCACCGCCAGCACCATTCCCCGGTCCTTGAACGAGCCGGTGGGGTTGAGCCCTTCGAACTTGAGGTAGAGCTCGATGCCCAACTGGGCGGAGAGCCTGGGCGCGTGGATGAGCGGCGTGTTCCCCTCGCCCAAGTCGAGCAGGGGAGTGCCCGCGTTGATAGGTAGGTGGCTGCGGTAGCGTTGCAGGATTCCAGGCATGAGTTCCTCGAGAGGGAGCAGCGATGCTCAGTCACCCATCTTAGGGCTGGGCCGGGCGGGTGGATGAGCTTGTGTAGGCGTATTGACCTGCAGCGCTCTTTCTGACCCGAGCAGAGGCCCCAGGCCGAGGTCTTCTGCGGCCCTCCGAGCGCCCCCCAGGCCGCTGGCAGCGGCCGCCCCTGAGCCGCTGTAGGGTACGCGGATGGGCGGGTAGCCGGTGTTTCAGTTCTGGCGCAAATAAGCGCGCTCTGCAGCGGCAACGTCCCGGACCAAGTTGCCCAGGGCTAGGTTGATATCGAAGGGGTGGTAACCCCAGGTGGGCCCCTGTGTTTCGTGGACGACGGGCCGCCCGGCCGCAGCGGCGTGGGTGACCTGCAGCCAGGTGGCGTCACCGGCCTGCCGGCAGCGGGCGGTGTAGAACTCTGGAAAGCTGACCCAGGCGGTCTGTACCTTCGGGCGCTCAGCGCGGGGGATCTCCATGGTGGGAAATTCGGGGAGCAGGAATCCCCTCCCACCACCCACCGCGGCCGGGTTCACGCAGGCTACCTGGAGCCCTCGGCGGGTGTCTTGGCCAGCCATCAAGCTGACGCCCTGCCCGGGGATTCCGAACAGCGCATCGGGCGGCGGTCTGGATGGGAAGGTGGAGTAGGCGATGACGCAACCGGTCCTCTCCGCCGCCGTGCACAGGGGCAGGTGCTGGAAACTACCTCCCACGGTCTTGCCCTCGGGGACGACCAGGTTCCCCCCGGCTAGGATAGCCAGCAGCGTGCGGCCCCGCAGCACTGGACTGGGGTCGATCTGGCTCTGGATGAGCCGGATCAGCATGGTCGCGCCCTGCGAGTGCCCGATCAAGATCACTGGCCGGCCGTGGTTGTGCTTGCGCAGGTAGTCTTTCCAGGCGGCCAGAACTCCCTGGTAGGCGGTGTCTAGGGCTCGCAGGAAAGTTTTCGGTTTCACCTTTCCGCTGAGGCCCAGGGCTAGGCCCTCCAAGGTGAGCTGGGGGTACATCGGGGCCCAGACCCGACAGACCTGGGAAAACGGCGCAGCTTGGCTGAAGGCGGTCGCAACCTCGCTCCTCTGGATCTGCAGATTGGCGTTGATCGCGTGCTCCCTGCTCACTGTCGGATAGACGTAGAAGCAGTCGAAAGCGCTCTTAGAAGGGGCCGGGTTAGATAGCTGCATGGCTCCTGAGCTGCCGATGGCGGTGGTGCTCAGGTTTCCGGAGCAGGGATCCCCAGCCTGGCCCGGCCGGCACAGCCAGGTGATAGCCGAGCTGGAGCTGCCTGCGGCCCAAGCCCAGCTCCCGACCCACCATCCTCCCCCTAGCAGCAACGCCAAAGAGCCGAGAGCGGCTAACCGCTTCAAGCGCATGGACGATTCCTCCTGGCTAAAGTTAAACCCCTTAGGCTACCCTGTCGGTTAGATCGCTTACACCTACTCAGCGGCGCTGCAGCAGCGTCCTGGTGATCGCGTTGACCAACAGGACCAGGGCGATGACCAGCAGCGCGGCCGCGAAAGCCAAGGCGTGGGCCGAAGCGAAGGGCTGGTTGATGAAAGTCCAGATCACGTAGGTGAGGTAACCGACCGGTGCGTGGACCAAGCTGCCGTTCCAGGCGTAATTCGACCACCCGGCCGTGTAGATCAGGGGTGCGGTCTCTCCGACCGAGATCGCCACTGCCAACATGATCCCGCTGAGCACACCGCTCAGCGCCCCGGGTAGGACGACGCGGAAGATCACCGTACCCTGGCTGAGCCCCAGAGCCGAGCCGGCCTCGCGGATGTCGTGTCCGATATTCAGCATGGCCAGCTCGGTCGTCCTGGCGATATAGGGGATGACCATGAGGGCCAGAGTGATCGCTCCGGCCAGCAGAGAGAACTGCCAGCCCAGCCCGATCACCATGGTGATGTAGCCGAAGTAGCCCAAGACCACGGAGGGGATTCCGGTCATCACGTCGGCCACGAAGCGGACCAGTCCGGCGAAGCGGGACCGAGGCCACTCGGCGACGTAGATACCGCTCAGAACCCCGATCGGGACGGCGAAGACCAGCGCGCCCACGACCAGCAGGAGGGTTCCCTGGATAGCGTTCCAGAGCCCTCCGCTGATGCCGTTGGTCACTTGGGTGAACAGGGTAGGGGAGAGCGCGCGCAGGCCCTTCTCCACGATCACGGCCAGCAGGTCGATGAGCGGGAAAGCCACCAGCAAGACCGAGAGCCCGCTGAGGGTCCAACCGATCTGACCGCGCAGCCTGCGCCGGCGCAACCCGCGCGGCGTTGGGCTGCGCCTAGCCGTGAGCGACACGCGACCTCCTCTCGGTCTGCCAGATCAGCAGCCTGGCGACCAGGTTGACCAGGAGGGAGATCAGGAACAGGACCACCGCGATCTCGGCCAGCGAGCGTACCGCCATCCCGGTCGGGTCGGTGAGGGCGCTATCCAGTTGGGACAGGATAAAGGCGGCCATGGTGGTGACCGGGCTGTAGATGTTGTGGGGTAGGTAGTTGAGCGCACCCCCGCTGACCATCAGGACGGCCATGGTCTCCCCGAGCGCGCGGCCCAGGCCCAGGATGCTGGCGGCCACCAGGTTGGAGCGGACCGCCGGGAGCATCACCTCGCGCACCACTTCGTGGTGGGTGGCTCCCAGCGCGTAGGCCCCCTCTTTGAGGGGAATTGGGACGTGCAGCAGGGCGTCGCGTAGGGTGGAAGCGATGATCGGTACCACCATCAGGGCTAGGACCAGGCCGGCGGTGAGCAGGCCGTAGCCGCTTCCGACGCTCCCGGCAAAGACCGGCAGAAAACCGAGAGCGCTGCGCAGGAACGGACCGATCTGATGGGCGACCAGCGGGATCAGGACCGCGTACCCCCATAGGCCGTACACCACGCTGGGCACCCCGGCGAGCAGCTCAACCACGAAAGAGAGCAGTTCCCGGAGCGTTCCCCCGACCGCTTCGGTCAGGAAGACGGCGATACCGATACTGAGAGGTACGGCTAGCAGCAGCGCGATCGCCGAGGAGAGTAGCGTCCCAGCGATGAAGACCAGGATGCCGTACTGCGCTCCCCTGGGGACCACCTGCCCCGCGACTGTGACCGGGTTGGCGTACAGGTTGCCGAGGTTCCAGGTCAACTTGAACAGGAAGCCCAGCCCGTTAAAACGGATGGCCGGCCAGGCGTAGCTCCCCAGGAAGAGCAGAATAGCCAGCAGCGCCAGGGGAATCACCGCGGCGATGACCGTCAGGACTGTCTGGACACGGGGGAACTTCATGGCTCCTATTCTCCCCGCTCGCTCAGCTGAGCGAGCGGGGTAGCCAGCCAGCTCAGTGGATCTCGGCGATCTGCTTGCTGCTCAGCTGGGCGATGCGGGTGGGCAGTGCAATGAAGTGCACAGCGTTCAGGAACCGGGGCGCGTTGCCTCCCTGACGGCTCAGCGCCCAGGTCAGAAAGGCCCGCAGAGCCTGCGCGACCGCTGGGCTAGCCTGGTTCTTGTTGATGATGGCGTACTCGTAGTTGATGATCGGGTAGGAGGACGCGCCCGGAGCGAAGACGAGACTGATCCGCTCATCGACGGGCGTCTTGTTAACCAGCTGTGCGGCTGCGGCCCCTATGGTCGTTGCTGAGGGCAGCAGGAATCGCCCAGCCCGGTTCTCGATCATGGCGGTGCCCAGGCCGGCTTGATCGGCTTGCTTGGTAAAGCTGACGCCGATGTAGGCGACCGAGTAGGGGTTCTGCTGCGAAGCCTGCACCATTCCCGGGTTGCCCTCGGCCCCCAGACCGCCCTGAACCGCCGGCCAGCTGATGGTGGTGCCATAGCCCACCTGGTTGTTCCAGCTCGGCGTCGAGAAGGAGAGGTACTGGCTGAAGATGAAGGTATCCCCGCTCCCGTCGGTGCGGTGGATCGGGATGATCTTGTGCGCGGGGAGCTTGACCCCGGGGTTGAGCTTGGCGATCTTGGGGTCGTTCCACCTAGTGATCTGCCCGCCGTAGATGCCGGCCAGCACGGGGCCGTTCAGCTTGAGGTGGATCTTGTTGAGCCCTGGGATGTTGTAATTGATGTTCTGGGCCGAGATGGCTAGGGGGATGTTGACGATGTTGGGATTCTGCTTGATCTGGGCGTCGCTCATGTAGGCGTCAGAGGCCCCGATCTGCGCCACCCCGGAGATGGCCTCGGCGATGCCGGTGCCGCTCCCGGTGCCCTGGGTGGTAATCTGGACGTTCGGGTGCAGGTGGGTGTAGACCGGCACCCACAGGTTGAATAGCGGATAGAGCAGGGTGGAGCCGGTCTCCAGCAGGGAGACCTTGGCGGCTTGGGCGCTGGCAGCGGCTAAGCTCAGGCTGGCGATCAGGATCAGGCGAGAGTTCTTCATGCTTCCTCCGGGGAGTAGGCTGCCAGCTCTCTGTCATGCCTGCGTCAGCTGCCCTCTAAAGCCTGTGGGTCCTGGGGCCAAAGCCCCAGGACCCACAGCGCCCGACCTTCAGCGGGCGGCTTGGAAGCGCTTGGCGACCTCGTCCCAATTCACCACGTTCCAGAAGGCCGCGATGTAGTCCGGCCTGCGGTTCTGGTAATTGAGGTAATAGGCGTGCTCCCAGACGTCTAGGCCTAAGACGGGCGTCCCGCTGCAACCGGCTACCGCCTCGCCCATCAGCGGGCTGTCCTGATTGGCCGTCGAGACCACTTTCAGTTTCCCGGACTGCACCACTAGCCAGGCCCAACCGGAGCCGAAACGGCCGGCGGCGGCCTTGGCGAACTCGGCCTTGAAGGCGTCCAGCGAGCCGAAAGTGGCTTCGATGGCGGCGAGCAGGGCGCCCGAAGGAGCGGAGCCTCCTGGCCGAAGGATGGTCCAGAAGAGGCTGTGGTTAGCGTGCCCCCCGGCGTTGTTGCGCACAGCCGTGCGGATGTCGGCTGGAACTCGGTCCAGGTGGGCTAGCAAGCCCTCTACACCCAGGCTCTGTAGCTCGGTGTGCCCCTCTAGGGCAGCGTTGGCGTTGTTGATGTAGGCCTGGTGATGCTTGGTGTGGTGGATCTCCATGGTCCGAGCGTCGATATGGGGTTCAAGGGCCGAGTAGGCGTATCCGAGAGCGGGGAGTTCGAACTTAGGCATACATCCCTCCTGGGTGACGGATGAACGGTCCGTCCCGTGCAGATCCTATTCTAACCCCTATGATGCCTCAATGACCAAGTCGCTGCCTCGGGCGGGAGATCTGCTCGCGCTGGAACGGCAGTGCTGGGGGGCTGGCTACCAGCGGGTTGCTGGGGTCGACGAGGTCGGCCGGGGGGCCTGGGCCGGGCCGGTGGTCGCAGCGGCCGTGATCTTGCCCGCTGGGGAGCGGGACTGGCCATACCGCGACTCTAAGCAGCTCAGCCAGGCTCGCCGCCAGCACCTGGCTGAGCTGCTGGCCCGCCAGGCGCTGACCTGGTCGGCGGTGGCAATTCCTGCCGCCGAGGTGGACCGGCTCGGCCTGCTGGTAGCCACCAAGGCGGCCAGCTTGCTGGCCCTGCAGCTGCTCGATCCCCTCCCCCAGGCCGTTATCACCGATTACCTGCCGCTCTCGGTCCCCTGGCCACTGCGCTGCCCGGCCGGGGCGGACCGCAGCTCGGCCTCGGTGGCGGCGGCCAGCATCTTGGCTAAGGTGCTCCGTGACGCCGCCATGGTGGACTTGGCTGGCCTCTATCCCGGCTACGGCTTCGAGCGCCACAAGGGTTATGGCACCGCTTCCCACCGGGCGGCTCTGGCTGACTGCGGCCCCAGCCCGGTCCACCGCCGCAGCGTGGCCCCGGTCCGGGACCTCTTAGGGTCTGGGTCCTGGGCCGATTTGGGTCAGCGCTGAGGCTTGGCCCACCCGAGCTCAGCAGAGAAAACCCGTATTCTAGGGGCTAGGACCGGGCGGCCCGTTTGGGCGCTGGCGGGAGGGGGTTCCTTCGTGGCTGCAGCTGAGCTCGTCATCGTCGTTCACAACCACCAGCCGGTCGGAAATCTCGACGAGGTCTTCGTCCGAGCCCATGACCTGGCTTACGCTCCCTTTTTGGAGCTGCTCGATCGGCACCCAGCGGTTCGGGTCACCCTGCGATACTCGGCGGCGATCCTGGAGTGGGCTGAGCTCCACCACCCCGAATTCCTCACCCACCTAGACGCTTTGGTCCAGCGCGGCCAAGTCGAGCTGCTCGGTGGGGGCATGTATGAACCGGTACTGAGCCTGGTGCCCCAGGCTGACGCGGTCGCCCAGATCCGGGTGCACGGCGAGCAGCTCGCGGCCATGTTCGGCGCGGCCCCCTCGGGGGGCTGGCTGGCGCAGTGCGTCTGGGAGCCTCACTTCCCTGCTCTGCTGCGGGACGGTGGCCTGCGCTTCGCCCTGCTCGAGGATCAGCAGTTCTTGCGCACCGGCCTCGAGCCGTCCGCGCTGACCACCCCCTTTCGCACCGAGGACCAGGGTAAGTGGATCGACGTGCTGCCGATCGCCCGATGGGCCAGCGGAGGCCTGCTCTCCCTGGAGCCGGACCTGCTGGTCAGCCGCTGGAGATCCTGGCCGGGCCTGCTGGTGGTGGCGGAGAGCGGAGAGCGCCTGGGCCTCTGGGGGGACTCTCACCGGCGTAGCTACCAGGAGGGCTACCTGGAGCGGCTCTTCCAGATCCTGGAAGGCTGGGCCACCATGACCGCCAGCGAGGGGTTGGCCGCTCACCCTTCGCCTCCTCCCCTGTACCTCCCCTGCAGCGCGTCGGAGCCGGCTGGCCGGGCTAGTTCCCTGATGGCCGACTCCTCCCACTCCGGCTTCTGGCGGAATTTTCTGGTGCGTTATCCGGAGGTGGCGCATATGCAGAAGCGGATGGCCTTGGTCTCGGCCAAGCTGTCCCGTTCGCCGCGCACTCCCCAGCAAGCCAAGATCCATCTCTGGAGGGCGCAGACCGGGGACCCCTACTGGCACCACGGCAGCGGAGGCAGTTACCACAACTTCCTGCGCTCCTCGGTCTACCGCAACCTGATCGAGGCCGAGAACCTGATCGAGCCGAACAAGTACTCCTGGCTGGAGATTCGCTTGCTGGACTTCGATGCCGACGGCGAGGAGGAAGTCATCGCCGAGAGCCACACCATGAACGCCTACTTCAAGCCCAGCCAGGGTGGTGCCATCACCGAGCTGGACTTTCGCCCCAGGGCCGTCAACCTCTCCGACAGCTTCGTCCGGAGACCCGAGCCCTACCAGGCTGCCCTCGGGAGCGACATCGATCGCTACCTGCGCCGTTGCCTGGTCGATCACTTTATCGGGGGTGAGACCACCTTGGCCGAGTTCGCGGCGGGCAAGTACCTGGAGCTGGGGGACTACGTCTCAGGGCGTTTCGAGTCGGGTAAATACCGCAACCGGGTCACCCTGCGCAGGCAGGGCTCGGTGCGCGGCCCTGGTGGGGTACCGGTCGCAGTCGAGCTGCGCAAGAGCGTCACCCTCCAGGCCAAGGACAGCTCCCTGCTGATCGAGTACCGCATCGCCAACAACGGGGACTGGGACGTGATCACCCGGTTCGCCAGCGAGTGGAACCTCTCGCTGAGCGGCCCCGGGGCAGGGCGCTACCTGGTCGCCAACGGCCAGCGGATCGGTACCTTGGAGGCCACCGCAGAGCACCGCAGGATCAGCCAATTGGCTTTGATCGATGAGTGGCTCAGGGTGGCCATCTATTTCGAATTCGAGAGCAAGGATGCGCTGGTCTGGACTTTTCCCATCAGCACGCTGCACGAGGGGCAAGATGGCCAGCCGGTCCGGGCTTACCAATCCAACACGGTCGTTCCGGTCTGGGATCTCGATCTGCCCAAGGGCAGATCGAGGCGCTTGACCTTCCGGCTGCGCGTCGCCGCTCTGGGGGTCAGTGAGCTCCGCGCAGTTGGACCCGGAGCATGGTGACGATCTCTCCGCCGACCTCCCTGGTCAGGTCGAAGCTGCGCACTTGCCAGCTAGGTCTGGGCGGGGAGAGCTGCAGGCTCTGCCTCCAGAGATCCTCCATGGCCCAGCTGCAGATTCCCAGGCCGCAGGTCACGTGGGGGACGTAGCCGTGCTGGTCCGGGCTGCAGGCCGCCGAGAGCGCCATGGTGGCTCGGTGGGCGGCCTGCAGTTCTGGCTGCAGATCGACACCCAAGTAAATGGTGTTGCTGAAGTGCTGCCACCCCGAGATGCAGGCCTGAAAGGGAGCCAAACGGCTGCCGACGGCGCGCAGCTCTTCGGTCAGCTGGCTGGGCTCGCCCTCCCACTCGAAGGGAGACCTCAGGTTGAGGTGGGGGGGGCCGTATCCGACCGCTCCGGTGAGCCTTTGGTACCCGGCGATCCAAGCCGAGAGCTCTTTGGGCGGCCAGACCACTAAGCCGAAGAGCCCCAAGGACAGCCGGTTTCCCACCGGATCAGCCGACCCGGTAACGGCAGCATTTTCCGCCGCAGAGCAGGTGCTCCTCGCGCTCGACCTCGGTACCCAGCAGGGACCGGTAGAGATCGCGCTCCAAGTGGCAGAGTTCGCGGTATTCCCTGGCCACCTGCAGGTTAGGGCAGTTGGACTGCTCCAGGTAGAGCTG
Source organism: bacterium (assembly GCA_021810505.1). Taxonomy (GTDB): domain Bacteria; phylum Deinococcota; class Deinococci; order Deinococcales; family Deinococcaceae; genus JAJZIR01. The sequence continues at coordinate 45,275 of JAJZIR010000012.1, read as the reverse complement.
CCCTCCTTCCTGGCGTACGGCGGGCTGATAGCCCGCTTCTTCCAGGACGGCCTGCAAAGCCTCCAGGCGTTCCCCTACCTGGCCGGCACCGATACGGGGGGCCCATTCCTGCTGCCTTCTGCGGTCCCGTGCCTGCAGGACGGCCATCACCGCCTGCCGGCTGTAGAGGTCCTCCAGGTGGCGTAGGATCTCCACGCAGAGGCCGGCGTAGGTCTTGGGGAAAGCGGCCTCCCCGCGCTGGCTCAAGGCGTAGACGTGTTGCGGCCGACCCCGGCCGGCTGGGCGCTCGATCGATGCAACCACCAGGTCGGCGGCCAACAGGTCATTGAGGTGCTTGCGAACCGCCGGCAGGCTCACCTCGCTGTCGGAAGCTAGCTGCTGGGCGGTGGCGTGCACCCGCTGCTTGATGAAGCCCAGCAACTTCGCTTTGGTGGCGTCTTGGGTCAAGACCAACATGACGGTTCCTTCAGACCATGGGTAGCAGATGCATGGTCTCCACGCTGATCCGGCCAGCCAGGGCTCTGGCCACCTCCCGCAGCGCTCGTGCGGTGGGGTGCTCGGGTTGGCTCCAGACTAACGGCTCTCCGCCGTCGCCGCTCTCGCGCAGCGCCGGATCCAAGGGGATCTCTCCTAGAAAGAAGATCTTCAGCCTCTCGGCCTCGGCGCGCCCTCCCCCGTGCCCGAAGATCTCGTAGCGCCGCCCAGTGTCTGGGGCGAGAAAGTAACTCATGTTCTCCACCATGCCCAGCAGCGGGACGTGGCTCTTGTGGAACATATCTACCGCGCGCGCCGCGTCGATCAGCGCGACGTCCTGGGGAGTGGTCACCACCACCGCGCCGCGTACCTCGGTGGCCTGGGACAAAGAGAGCTGGACGTCGCCGGTGCCTGGCGGTAGATCCACGAGCAGGTAGTCCAGCTCTCCCCAGGCCGCGTCGTTCAAGAACTGCCGCACTGCGGTGTGCAGCATGGGGCCTCGCCAGACCAGCGCCTGCCCCGGCGGTACCAGGTTGGCCATGCTCAGGAAGCGTATCCCGAAGCGCTCGAGCGGGACCATCTTGCGCTCGGCATTGGCCACGATCTTCGCCTCCGGCAACCCCATCATCTGAGCGATGCTCGGCCCGTAGATGTCGGCGTCCAGCAGGCCTACCGAGGCCCCCAGGGCGGAGAGGGCGATAGCCAGGTTGGCCGAGACCGCCGACTTCCCCACGCCGCCCTTGCCGGACCCTACCGCCACGACGTGTTTGACTCCGGGGAGGTCAGATTTGGCGGCCTGGCGGACGTTGGCACCGAAGCGCAGATCGATCCGGTCGGCCCCTAGAGGCTCTAGGGCGGAGCGCACCTCCGCTTCGATGGTCGCGCGCAGCGGGCAGGCCGGCGTGGTCAGGGTGATCTCGATCGCCACGGCCTGCCCCTGCACCGCCACCGACTTCACCATCCCCAGGCTCACCAGGTCCTGGTGGAGTTCTGGGTCCATCACCTTGGACAGAGCCGCCATGACAGCGGATTGGCTGAGCTGGCTCATGGCCCGCACCTTAGCACCAAGCTCGGGGCCGGGCAAGGATCCCAGCCACAGTCCTATACTGCGGGCGATGAGGCGCGTCGGGCCGTATGTGGTCCTGGAACCCTATGCCCTGGGGGCATTGGAGGCATACCGGGCTGCCGATGCGATCACCGGGATGCCCGCGTTGCTGGTCCGCTGGGAGCAGCCGGGGTCTTTCTCGCCTTTGACCCATCGCCGCGCCGGGGTCGCCGAAGGGGTGCAGGCTATCGAGTACGCTGGCCTGCGCTGGCTGGTCGAGAACCTGCCGTTTAAGGCCTCTCCAGTCCCTGACGTTCTGGAGCCAGCTCTGGTGGAACGCTGGTGGTCGCAGGGTCTGGCCCTTTTGGCCTGGTTGGAGGCGGTAGGCTCGCCGCCCCCTGCCCTCTCCAGGGCCCAGCTGTGGATTCAGCCAGGTGGAGACCTCCACCTGGTCGGAGTCACCTGGTTGCTCTCCCAGCAGCCGGCTGTTCCCACCCTGGCCAAGCTGCTGCTGGAGTTGCTGGCCGGTTCCGGGGCCGCGCCGCTGCGCGAGCAGCTGGAGCTGCAGGTCCGCCGCGAGAAGGACGAGCGCTGGTCCCGCTTCGGGTGGAGCGAGCCGTTCAAGTTGGAACCGAACCCCCAGCGGATGGCTGCTCCTTCTCCGGAACCCCCTCTGCCGGAGGAGCCGGAAGAGGTAGAAGGGGTCCCTGCCCCGGAGCCGCCCGCGAAAGAGGTGGGGACCGCTGCCGGGCTGGCGGCGGATCCGCTACCGATACCAGCTCGGCGCCCCGCTATCCGGATCGGTTTTGGCCCGGAACAGCCGTCGAGACAAGGGGAAGCCACTCCCCGCCTGGACCGGACTCCGGCGGGCGAGCGGGCGAGCCGCCTGGAAGTTCCTGTCCGGGATGCGATGGGCCAGCGCGCAGAGAGAGTCCAGGTGTCCAGCACCCCTAGCTCCCCTGAGCGTATCCGTATCGGTTTCGAGGAGGACCACTCCTGGCGGAAAGTCCAGCTCCCCCAGCCAGCTCGGGTTCGGCCGCTCCTGTGGCCCCTATACCTGCTGGTCTTAGCCGCCTTGCTCGCAACCGGAGCTTTCTTGCACTTCCGAACAGCTCCCGCCTCCTTCCCCCCTTGCTGCTCCCTGCAGGTCAGCACTGCCGGCCCGGCGCAACTGGTGGTGCTGTCCGCCCCGGCCACCAGTGGGCTCCAGGCGGGTAGGGTTCTAGCGAACCTGCCGGGGACGGTCCGGCTCCCCGACGTCCCGGGTCAGTACCGCTTTGCGGTCCAGCAGGGTGGGCAGCTGATCAAGCGACTGCGGATCTCTTTGCCCTCCCCGCCGTTGCGCTTCGTCCTGAGCGCTCCCAGCCAGCCCCCGGTCCCCTGAGGGCCAGATTCTGGAGAGATCGGTTACAGGCCGGAACTGCTCAGGCAATCAAAATCGTTATGTGCGGCGCTTTCCACTGAAGCCCTCGCTCAGAGCCTTCCTCGCCGCCCTGTGCTGCGCGCTCTCGCTGGTTGCCTGGTCGGCCCCTGCCCCCAAGCCTCCGCTCTGGAAGCTGGTCGCTGCCCAGATCAGCTACACCGCCCAGGGTCCCTTCGGCCCCTTCACGGCTACCAGCCGGCAGCTGGCCGCTAAGGTCACCTTCGACCCCCGGCACCCTTCCAGCCTGCGCGGCCTGCTGGAAGTCCCCTCCTCCAGCTTCCACAGCTCCAACGCGCTGCGGGATATCGATGCTCGGCGGGAAGTTTTTATGAGCCAACGCTTCCCGGTGATCAGCCTCCGCCTGGAGCAGCTCCGCGGCTGGAAAGGTTCCTCGGGAACCGCGGCAGTGATCCTCTCGGGCCAGCTGACTTTGGACGGCGTCACGCACCCGGTCGTAGTCCGAGGATTCCTGTCCCTGGCGGGTTCTGAGGCCACCTTCCGGGGCTCGTTCACCCTCTCGCTGACGGCTTACCGGATCAAGCCGCCCCAACTGCTGTTCTGGACGGTCGGGTCCCGGGTGACCATCTCGGTCGCCGTCAAGGCGGAGGAGGCGCCCAGCTGAGTTCAGGCCGTCACCCCCCCGTCGACGAAGATGGTTTGGCCGGTGACGTAGCCGGCTCCTGGGCTGGCCAGCCAGGCCACCGCGTGCGCGACCTCGGCGGCTGTACCGAGCCTCCCTACCGGGATCTGGCTGGCCAGGAGCCCTATCTGCTCCTCCCCGTAGACCTGCAGCAGCCGGTCGGTGGCGATGTAGCCCGGAGCGACCGCGTTCACGGTGACGCCGGTCCCGGCCACTTCCCGGGCTAGGCTGCGCAGGAAGCCTTGGACTGCCGCGCGCAGCGCGTTGGAGCTGGCCAGGCCGGGTAACGGTCTGGCCACGCTCAGGCTGCTCACCGCCAGGATTCGGCCGAAACCGCGCTCGCACATGCCTGGCAGCGCCAGCCGGGCCAAGCGGACAGCGGACAGGAAGGTGAGCTGAAAGCTCTGCTCCCAGACCTGGTCGCTCAGGGCGCTCGCCGCGCCGGCAGGGGGCCCTCCGGCGTTGATGACCAAGGCGTCGCAGCCAGCTAGATCGGCGGCCAGATCGGCTGGACCGCCGGCGCCGGAGAGGTCGGCTCGGACGGTGCGGACTGAGGCACCCCGGCCGCTCAGCTCCGCTGCCGCTAGCTCCAGATCGGTCTCGTTCCTGGCGGCTATGGTCAGGGAAGCGCCCAGCTCGGCCAGGGCCAAGGCGCAGGCTTTCCCGATTCCCCGGCTCCCGCCGGTGACCAGAGCCCGGCGGCCAGCTAGAGACCAGGTGGGCTGGTTGCGCATGCCGCACTCTAGCGCGGACCGGTGTCGGTGGCTACACTGTCCTCGTGGCAGCCCTGCGGCTCCTGACTGCGCTGATCGCCGGCCTCTCAGCTGCGCTCGCTTTCTACGCGGCGCTCTACGACCGGTTCAACCCCAACCCGCTGCGGCCCCATCCCGGCCTGGCCCTGCATGGCTGGCCGCTGGAGCTGGCCTTCGGCGCTCTGGTCGGCTGGTGGGTGTGGTCGTGGTTTCTCAGGATGCAGCGCCGCAGCGACTCGGACCGGGTGCTGGAGGGCATGCTCCGCGACCTCTCCTACCGCCGCCGTGGCCGCTTTTCCGAAGAGGACCTCGCGCTGCTCCCGGCTTCCCCCCAGCGGGTTCGGGAGCTGATCGACCGCTTGTTGGCTAGGGGCCGCCTGCTGCAGGAGGAGGGCTTCTACCGCTGGAACGAGCTGCCTCCGGCCGGAAATTCCTAGACAACCGGTCTAAGTTGGGGGCGGGGTGATTAGACTGACCGCATGCAACCCTATTCCCTAGCTGCCCAGCCCTGGCCCAGTGCAGCTGGCCGCTTCGGCCGTTTCGGGGGCCGTTACGTCCCGGAAACGCTCATCCCGGCTCTGGACGAGCTGGCCTCGGCGTATCTCGGGCTGCGCGCCGACCCTGCTTTCCTGGCCGACTTCACCCAGCTCTTGCGGGAGTACGTGGGGCGCCCCAGCCTCCTCTACCGCGCCCAGCGCTTGAGCGCGCGCTATCCGGGCCTAGATATCTACCTCAAGCGGGAAGATCTCAACCACACCGGCGCCCACAAGATCAACAACGCGGTGGGTCAGGCTCTCTTGGCCAAGCGCATGGGAAAGCGCCGGATCGTCGCGGAGACCGGTGCTGGTCAGCACGGCGTGGCGGCAGCTACCGTGGCCGCCCTCTTCGGCCTGGACTGCGTGGTGTATATGGGCAGCGAGGATATCCGCCGGCAAGCCCTGAACGTGCGGCGGATGGAGCTGCTCGGGGCCGAGGTCCGGGAAGTTCATAGCGGGACCGCTACCCTCAAGGACGCCACCAACGAGGCCATCCGCGATTGGGTCACCCGCGTCCGCGATACCTTCTACATCATCGGTTCCGTGGTCGGGCCGCACCCCTACCCCATGTTGGTACGGGATTTCCAGAGCGTGATCGGCCAGGAGGTGCGCTGGCAGCTGCGTGAACAGCGCGGCGACCGCCAGCCAGACGTCTTGCTGGCCTGCGTAGGGGGGGGCAGCAACGCCATCGGCCTGTTCGCACCCTACGCCTATCTGCCCGAGCGGCCCAGGATGATCGGCGTGGAGGCCGGTGGAGAAGGTATTCAGAGCGGCCACCACGCGGCCAGCATCTCGGGTGGGAAGGTTGGCGTCCTGCACGGAGCCATGATGTACCTGCTCTACGACTCGGAGGGGCAAATTCTGCCGGCACACAGCATTTCGGCTGGCCTGGACTATCCCGGGGTGGGCCCCGAGCACTCTTTCTTCGCGGAGCAGGGCCTGGCCGAATATGTGGCGGTGGAAGACCGCGGGGCGATCGCTGGGATGGAACTCCTGGCTCGCAGCGAGGGGATCCTCCCTGCCCTGGAAACCGCCCATGCCTTAGGGTACCTGCCGGAACTGCAGCGCCGGATCGGAGGCGGTCCGGAGCAGATCGTGGTCCTCAACCTCTCTGGCCGGGGGGACAAGGACGTGGCCGAGCTGACCCGCCTGCGCCAGATGGCTGCCGGCGAGGTGCGGGCTTGAGCGGGGTGGATCGGGTCCGCGCCGCCTTTACGGCCGCCGCCCGGCAGGGCAGGGCGGCGTTGCTCGGCTACCTGACCGGAGGCTACCCCTCCCCGGAGCAGTTTGGGAGCTGCGCCGAGCAGCTCCTACGGCAGGTCGATCTCCTGGAGGTGGGGCTGCCCTACAGCGATCCGCTGGGCGATGGTCCGGTGATCCAGGCTTCCAGCCAGCAGGCGCTGGAGCGCGGCGCTACCCTGGAGCTTCTTCTAGGGGAGGTGGCCGCTCTGCGCGCGCAGTTTTCGGTCCCTATCGCCCTCATGACCTACTACAACCCCATCTGGTCGCGCGGCGAGGAGCAATTCGTTCAGCTCTGCCTCGCTGCCGGAGTCGACGGCCTGGTCCTGCCCGACCTGCCGGCGGACGAAGCCTCCTCGCTGATCCAGGTGGCCGGTGCGCGGGGTCTGGCGCTGACCTTCTTGGCGGCGCCCACCAGCACCTCGGCCCGGATCGAGCTGGCCGCCCGGGCCTCCAGCGGCTTCCTCTACCTGGTCAGCGTGACCGGAGTCACCGGAATGCGCAGCCGAGAAGCCCTGAGCGAGGTTCCCGGCATGATCGAGAGGGTGCGCCGCTGCAGCTCCGTTCCTTTGGCGGTGGGCTTCGGTATCTCCGATCCTGAGGCGGCGGCGCAGCTGAGCCAGCTGGCCGACGGAATCGTCGTCGGCAGCGCCATCGTGGAAGCGGCCCGCCGCGGAGAGGACCTAGGCAACTTCGCGGCTGCCCTGCGCGCGGCGACCACCCGGTACCCGTCTGTCTAACCGAATACTCATGACAGTTTTCTACTCTGATCCAGTAGGCTCGCGTAAAAACTTCCCCGAGCTCCCAGAAAGGATCCATCATGAAGCGACCAGCGCGCCTCGCGTTCGCACTTACCGCCGCGCTCGTTGCGGTACCGGCTCTAGCGGCCAGCGGAACCGTCCGCTTCGCCCTGCCTGCCGCTCAGAACGTCACTTATCTGTTGCCGATCACGCCTAGCCAGTTCTACTCTTCGGTGAACATCCACTACGTCCAGGGCTTGCTCTACCGGCCGTTGGTCTTCGTCAACAAGAACATCCAAGTCAATTACGCCCGCTCGCTGGCCCAGTCGGTGACCACCAAGGACGGCCAGCACTACCTGATCACCCTCAACCCCAAATGGCACTGGTCGGATGGCCGCCCGGTCACAGCCAACGACGTGCTGTTCGATCTCAAATTGATCGAGTCGATCCCCGAGAGCAAGGCCAGCCTCTTCGGAGGCTGGGGGGGAGGTGGGATTCCCAACGACGTGCAGAGCGCCAAGGTCTTGGGCCCACACCGCCTGGAGATCACCCTCAACGGCAAGTACAACGCCAAGTGGTTCATCCTGAACGGCCTCAGCCTGCTCAACCCCCTCCCGGCCTTCGCTTGGGATAAGTACCCCAGCGACCCGGCCAAGACCCTGGCCTACCTGCAGTCCAAGGGAGATAACGCCAGCTTCTACCGCAAGAGCCCAGTCGACGGTCCCTTCACCGTCTCGCAGCTGGTCCACAACCAGAAGTTCGTCTTCACGGCCAATCCCAACTACGATGGGCACAAGCCTGGTTACCACCAGCTCGAACTGACCTACTTCACCTCCAGCGACGCTGAGTACAACGCCCTGCGGGCCGGCCAGATCCAGGTCGGTTACCTGCCGCTGCACCTCTATGCCGACCACCAGATCCCTGGCTACCGCTACTGGGCCACTCCGTCCTGGTCGATGTACTTCGCTGAGGTCAACTTCAAGAACCCGGCCGCTCCCGAGCTGGCCAGCTTACCGGTGCGGCAGGCCCTGCAGATGGCTATCAATCAGCCAGCCATGGTCAAGGTGTTTTTGCACGGGCAGGGGGTCGCGCAGTACGGCCCAGTCCCTTACGTCCCCGATACCTACTTGAGCCCCTACCTCAAGACGACCGTTCCCTACCCCTACGACCCTACTGCGGGCAAGAAGATCTTGATGGCTGACGGCTGGCGGATGCAAGGCGGGGTCATGACCAAGCACGGCCGCTCTTTGGTGCTCAGCCTGGCTTACCGCAGCGGCCAGGCGTCGGTGCAGCAGGAGGCCGAAGCGGTCGCGGAGGCGGCGGCCAAAGAGGGGATCAAGATCAAGCTGCAGCCGATGCCTTTCGACACCCTGATCGGCCAGCTAGGCAAGCCCAAGGCTTGGCAGATCGAGATCTTCGGCGGTTGGCTCTACGGCAACGATCCCTACCCGACCAACTACCAGGTTTTTAACGGCAAGGGCGGTGCTCTGGGGAACGGCTACAACGACCCGGTGATGAACAAGCTCACCCAGGAGACGCACCTGTACTACGCCAGCAAGGCCAAGGCCAGGCAGGTTCTCTACAGCTACGAGGACTACGCGGCTAAGACCCTGCCGCTGCTCTGGATGCCGACGCCGGACAGCCTCAATGAGGTCGGCGACCAGCTCAGCGGCGTGAAAGGCCACCTCTACATCGGTCGCTTCTCACCGCAGTACTGGAATCTCAAGTAAAGCCGCGCGGATAGGCCGAACCCTTGGGTTCGGCCTATCCGCTTTCTCTGCTCCCGCCAAGACCCTAGTAAGCTTGGGGGAATGGCGAAGACCAGCAGGGAAAGCACCTTGGCGCAGCTGGAGCAGCAGCAGGTCCGTTTTCTCAGACTCCAGCTGACCGACATTCTGGGCAACCTAAAGAACGTCGAAGTTCCGGAGAGCCAGTTCTCCAAGGCCCTCGACGGCCAGATCACCTTCGATGGGTTCTCGGTGCAGGGCTTCACCCGTATGGAGGAGGCTGACATGCTGCTGCAGCCGGACCTATCTACCTTCCGGGTCTTCCCGGATTTTTCGGCTGAGGAAGCGCGGCACGGCCGGGTAGCTCGCCTCATCTGCGACGTGATCCTGCCCGGCGGCGCCTCCTTTGCGGGGGATCCCCGAGAGGTCTTGCGCCGCCAGGTCGCCCGCGCCGCCGAGCTGGGGCTCACCTGCTACTGCGGCCTCGAACCCGAGTTCTTCCTGTTCGAGCGCACAGCCTCCGGCGACCCGAGTACCGCCATCCACGATGCGGCCGGTTACTTCGACTTGGCGCCTCTGGACCGCGGCGAGCGCTTGCGCCGGGAGATGACCACTGCCCTCACCGCGATGGGCTTCGAGATCGAAGCTTCCCACCACGAGGTGGCACCGGGCCAACACGAGATCGATTTCCGCTACACCGAGGTTCTGGCGGCGGCCGACCAGATGGCCACGTTCAAGTTCATGGTCAAGCGGATCGCTTTGGAATACGGCCTGCACGCTTCCTTCATGCCTAAGCCGGTGGCAGGGGTGAACGGGAACGGGCTGCACATCCACCTCTCGCTGTTCCGGGAAGGGAAGAATCTCTTCTACGGGGCGGGTGCAGAGAACCAGCTGTCCCAGACCGCCCTGCTGTTCATCGCCGGATTGCTCGCACATGCCAGAGCCCTCACCGCGTTGACCAATCCGTTGGTGAATAGCTACAAGCGCCTGGTGCCCGGTTTCGAGGCGCCGACCACGGTTGCTTGGAGCGCCAGCAGCCGCAACGCCATGGTGCGGGTCCCCGCGCGGCGCGGTCAGGGTACCCGCGTAGAGCTGCGCATCCCCGATCCAGCTTGCAACCTCTACCTGGCACTGGCCGCCCTGCTCGCCGCGGGCTTGGATGGGCTGGAGAGGGGGGAGCTACCCCCTCCAGCTATCGGCCGCGACATCCCGGAGATGACCGTGCGGGAGCGCCGCAAGCACCGGATCCGTGAGCTTCCCAGCAATCTCTCGGAGGCGATCGACGAGTTCGAGGCCGACCCGCTGATTCAAGAGGTCATCCCCGAGGTGATCCGGGAGCACTACGTCTTGGCCAAGCGGCTGGAGTGGCGCCTGTACTCTGAAGCGGTCCACCTCTGGGAGCTGGAGCGCTACCTAGCGACGGTCTAGTGCCAAGCTTCTTGCCCGCGATCATCCCGGGGCAGGCCGGGCAGCGGCGACCTAGGCTCCTTCCAATCAATTGAGTATTCCCGCGGCAGGGACTGAGCGTCTTGGCTTGTTCGGGGACCGGGAAAAATTCTGGGGGAGCGTGCGGCTCGGCCAAGCGTTCGGGCTTTCTACCTGGATTCTCCCAGCCAGCGCCGGATCCCCAAGCGCTCGGTCCTCGAATACCGCTAGCGCGCCGCGGCGCGCTAGCGGGTACCAGCTTTCTAGCTGGGATTTTCATCTTAGACACATACGGTTTCCAGCCCAGACCTCTAGAATCTCTGGGTTGATGGCTACACTGACCTTGTCCTCAGCGGCGCTCGGCGCGCGTATCCGCCAAGCGCCGCATCTAGAGTAGGCTGTGGCGAAGCTAGCCAATGGCCGGAAGCCCTACCGGATCTGGGCCTTCGCGCTGATCGCCGTTGCCGCTGTCGCTTTGGCTGTCCTAGCTTACCAGGGCCGCTTCGGCAGAAATCTGGAGCTGGCCATGAAGACCGGCACAGCCCTGCTCCACCTCAGCCCTGGCCTGAACCGCCCGGTCAACGTCTTGTTAATGGGGACCGAGGGGGTGATCTACACCGGTTATCACCAGTCCTATCCGTCTTTTCGCGGAAATACCGACACGATGATGCTGGTGCGTTTCGATCCCCGCCGCCACCGAGTGGTGGTGATGTCGATTCCCAGGGATACCCGGGTCCCCATCCCTGGGTACTACACCTTCAAAGTCAACGAGGCCAACCACTTGGCCGGCCCGAAGCTCAGCGTCCAGACCGTCTCGCAGTTCCTCGGCGTCCCGATCTGGCGCTACGCCCTGGTCAATATCCTGGCCGTTCGGCAGATCGTCCACGACCTGGGCGGCGTGCGGGTTTACGTCCCGGAGCCGATGTACTACACCGACAGCGCTTCCGGCGTCTACGTGAACTTCCAGCAGGGCTGGTACCACATGACCGGCCTGCAGGCGATCAACTACCTGCGTTTCCGGGATGGCCGGCTGGGGGATATCGGCCGGGTAATCCGCCAGCAGGAGTTCCTCAAGGACTTGGTCGGCCAGCTGAAGTCGCCTTCTAGCTGGCTACACCTCGCGGCGGTAGCGCGCAGCTTACGCAGCAATACCCGCACCGACCTCACCCAGGGCGAGATCGCCAAGCTGGCGGTTTTCATGGCCAGCCGCCCCAAGATCGTGCGCATCCTGCTGCCTGGGCGCTTCGGCTCTCGCCGAGGCGTGAGCTACTGGCTGCCCGATCCCCAGCGCCTCCCCGGGTTGATGGTCAGGTACTTCGGCGCCCGCAGCCCGTTGGTCCAGACGGTAGCCCGGACCGCCTCCTTCAACCCCTCTCGGATCGTCCTCGGTGTGGTCAGCCCGATGCACTCCCCAGGGGCTGGCCAGCAGATTCTCCCCCAACTCCAGAAGCTGGGATTCACTCACCTCGACTTGGTGGCGGCAAACCGGCCAGCCCCGGCGCACACCGAGGTGCTCACCAACGGGCGGCCGAAGCTGGCCAAAGCCGTCGCTGCCTTGCTGGGGGTGCAGAAAACCGAGGTGAGCCCCACCGGCGTCTTCGGTGTAGGGGCCACCCTGGTCTTGGGGCGCGATTGGAGCAAGGTTTTCGCCCAGGCAGCCAATTAGCCGGGGCCTCGCTCTGGGCGCTGCCCAGCTCAGAGCCTCAGATCGCGCTTGGCCGCCTCGAACTGCTCGCGATCGATCTCTCCGCGGGCGTAACGCTCCTGCAAGATCGCCAGCAGAGAGCTGGGTTCCTTGCGGGAGCTGTCCCTGCCGAGCAATCTGATCAGGTAGACGGCTAAGAGCAGGATCACCGCCCAGAAGAGAACCATGCCGATGGCCATGCCGATCCACCCAAAGCCGAACCAGCCGGGGTGCGCGAAGCCTGGGGCCCAACCGTGCCAGTAATTCATTCCCATAACCCCCTCCACCACCATTGTCCGCCGGTTATGTGAAGGTTGCAAGAAAGCTTCTGGCGTCCGGCGGTCCCCGCTGCTCGGCCGAGCAGCGGGGTAGACTGCAGCCATGAAGGACATCAGCCGCTGGCTTGCAAACGGCTTCCCCACCTGGCCGGGAGATCCCCCCTTCCTGCTCGAACCAGCTCTCCAGATCAGCCGCGGAGACGCGGTCAACACTGCCCGGGTGACCACTCCCACTCACGTCGGCAGCCATATCGACGCCCCTTTCCACTACCACCCCGAGGGCGCGAAGCTAGAGCAGATTCCCCCGGAACTGCTGATCGGCCCTTGCCGGGTCCTGCAGGTGGGAGATCGCTTTTTGGAGCGGCTGGCGGATATGGACAGCCTGCCACCCAGAGTGCTGCTCTACACCGGCCAGCCGGCGCGCTGGGAGCGTTTCCCGGAGAGCTACCGCGCTCTGGATCCGGCTGAGGTGGAGCAGCTGGCCCTGCTGGGGGCCCAACTGATCGGCGTCGATGCTCCCAGCGTCGATCCCTTGGATTCCAGAGAGCTCCCCGCGCACCAGGCCTGCTTCCGCCATGGGCTGATCATCGCCGAAGGCCTCGATCTGACCGGCGTGAGCGAAGGCCTCTACCAGCTGATCTGCCTGCCCATGCCGCTGGCTGGAGCCGACGGGGCTCCGCTGCGGGCCATCTTGCTGTGAGCAGGTACCTGCTCCCTCCGGGGATCTACCTGGACGGCAACTCCCTTGGTCCCATGCCCGGGGGCCTCCGGGCCGAGCTGTCCGCCGAATTGGACCGCTGGGAGTCTCTAGGGGTGCGGGCTTGGGAGACCTGGTTCAGCTTGGCGGAATCGCTCTCACCCCAGCTAGCTGGCCTGGTAGGTGCTGAGAGCGATGAGGTGATCGCTACCGGCTCCATCAGCGCGAACCTGCACGCTCTGCTGGCTACTTTTTACCTCCCCGAAGGGGAGCGTAGGGATATAGTGGCGGCCGCCTGCGAGTTCCCCAGCGACCTCTACGCTCTGAGCGCCTGGTGCCAGAGGCTGGGGGGTAAGTTGCGGCTCATCCCGGCTCGCCACGAGCTCCTGGAGGAAGAGGATATCTGGGCCTGCCTGGATGAGCGCGTGGCGCTGCTCTGGTTGCCCACGGTGCTCTACCGCAGCGGCCAGCTGCTGGAGGTGGGCCGCTGGACGGCCGAGGCCCACCGGGTCGGTGCCTTGGCCGGTTGGGACGCGGCCCACTCGGTCGGTGCGCTCCCTCACGCCTTCCACGCGCAAGAGGTCGACTTCGCGGTGTGGTGCCACTACAAGTACGTGGCGGCCGGCCCCGGCGCCCCGGCCGGCCTCTTCGTGCACCGCAAGCATGCAGGAGCCCTCCCGGGCTTGCCGGGCTGGTGGGGGTCCGACAAAGCCAGCCAGTTCGCGATGGCCACCCCGATGTCCCCGGCCGCCGGTGCCGGCCGCTTCCAACAAGGTACCCCCAGCGTTTTGGCTCTGGCTGCGCTGCGCGCGGCCCTACGGGTGCTGGCCCAAGTGGACTTGGCCGAGGTCCGCGCCAGCTCATTGCGGCTGACCAGCCTGCTCATCGACCTGATCGACCGCTATCTTCCTGAGTGCGCGCTGATCACGCCCAGGGACCCAGAGCGCCGCGGCGGCCATGTCACCCTCCGCCACTCCAGGGCGCGGGTGCTGGGGGAACAGCTGCGCGAGGACGGGGTGATCCCGGACGTCCGCCCCCCCGACCTGCTGCGCCTGGCTCCGTTCCCGCTGCAGACCGAACCCGCCGAGCTGGAGCGGGCAGTTCTGGCCATCCGCTCCCGGCTGGACCGCGCCGAGTGGGACCGCCCCGAGCTCTCCCAGGTTCCCTGAGGGCGGAAAAGCCTGCGGCCGGTTTGGTATCCTGGCGCTGTGGTTCTGACCAGAGTTGCGCCCAGCCCGACCGGCGACCCCCATCTGGGTACGGCTTACATGGCCCTGTTCGACTATGTCTGGGCCAGGCAGCAGGGCGGCCGGTTCATGGTGCGCATCGAAGATACCGATCGCAGCCGCTTCAACCCCCAGTCTGAGCAGCGCATCCTGCAGAGCCTGCGTTGGCTGGGCCTGCAGTACGACGAGGGGCCGGACATCGGCGGACCTAACGCCCCCTACCACCAGTCCCAGCGCCTAGAGCTCTACCACCGTTACGCCGATCAGCTGCTCGAGCTGGGCTGTGCCTACCGGGCCTTCGAGACTCCAGAAGAGCTGGAAAGAATCCGCAGGGAGCTGGACGGAAAGGGGCAGCGCCGCGGCTACGACGGCCGTGGGCGGGCTCTACCTCAGGAGGAATCCGACCGGCGCGCCCGGGCCGGGGAGCCCTTCGCGGTGCGGTTGCGCGCTCCGGACAGCGGGATCACCGTGGTGCGCGATCAGCTCAGGGGCCCAGTCCGTTTTGACAACGCCGGCCTGGAGGACACTATCTTGCTCAAGTCGGACGGATACCCGACGTACCACCTAGCCGTGGTGATCGACGACCACCTGGCCGGGGTCAGTGACGTCCTGCGCGGCGAGGAATGGCTGTCTTCGGCGGCGATTCACGTCCTGCTCTACGGCGCCCTGGATTGGGAGCAGCCCAACTGGTACCACCTGCCCCTGCTGCGCAACCCTGACCACAGCAAGCTGAGCAAGCGCTCCGGCCACACCTCGCTGGAATGGTTCCGAGGGCAGGGCGTGCTGCCTGAAGCGCTGTGTAATTACCTGGCGCTGATGGGATTCTCCATGCCCGACGGCCGGGAGCTGTTCAGCCTGGAGCAGCTGATAGAGGCTTTCAGCTGGAGGCGGTTCAGCCTATCTGGTCCGGTCTTCGACCTGCAGAAGCTTCTCTGGCTGAACGGCAAGTACATCCGCGAGGTCTTGGAAGTCACTGAGCTGGAACGCCGGCTGGCGGGCTTCGGGGCGGAGCGGGGCTGGCAGCCCTACCCGACTTTTGCGCGGGTCGTGGAGTTGATGCGCCCGAGGATCTCGACGCTCCTGGAGTTCTGGGAGCGGACTCGCTACTTCTATGCTGAAGACTACCCGGTCACCGAGGCAGCGGCGGCTCTAGTAGCCGATTCGGGGCCGCTCTTGGAGGAAGCCCTCGCTGCCCTGCGCCAGCTCCGACCCTTTAGCGCCGAGGCTGCCGAGGCGGCGCTCCGGGACTTGGCCCAGAGGCAGGGGCGCAAGCTCGGCCAGCTGGTGCAACCGCTGCGCGCAGCTCTCTGCGGGGCGACCGAGACGCCGGGGATGTTTGAGATCCTGGAGCTGTTGGGTCCTGAGCTGACCGAACGCCGCCTCGAGCGGGCTGTCGCGGGGACCCATGGGCTGGTTTGACCGGCTGCGCCAGGGGCTGAGCCGCTCCCGCGAGCAGCTCAACGAGTTAGCGGGGCCGCTGGGGGTCGACCTCAAAGAGGTGGTGTCTGGGAGCTCTTCCGCCAGCTTAGAGGAGCTGCAAGACGCTCTGCTGCTGGCCGATGTCGGTCAGATCGCTGCCTCGGAGATCCTGGAAGACCTGAAGGCCAGCGGGAGCCGCGATCTCCGCCAGGCCCTCAGCGAAGCCCTGACCCTGCAGTTGGAGCCGGACGCCAGGCGGGCGCAGCTGCGGCGCCTGGGCTTTACCCCGGACGCTCGCCGAGCGGCGGTGGTGCCCAGGGGCGCGGTGATCATGGTGGTCGGCGTCAACGGTGTGGGCAAGACCACCACCGTGGCCAAGCTGGGAGCTTACTACCGCGCCCAGGGGCGCAGCGTCCTGTTTGCTGCCGGTGATACCTTCCGGGCTGCCGCCACCGAGCAGCTAGCCATCTGGGGAGACCGCCTAGGGATCCCGGTGACCCGCGGCGCGGCGGGCAGCGATCCGGCCGCTGTGGCCTTCGACGCAGCCACGGCCAGGCGGGTCCGCGGCTTGGACCTGCTGTTGGTCGACACGGCTGGCCGCCTGCACACCAAACATAACTTGATGGAGGAACTCCGCAAGGTGGTGCGGGTGATCGACAAGGCCGATCCCGGGGAGCCGGCCGAGATCTGGCTGGTCTTAGACGCCTCCACCGGCCAGAACGGCCTCCTGCAGGCGCAGGCTTTTCACCAGGCAGTCAAGTTGAGCGGGGTGGTGGTGACCAAGCTGGACGGGACCGCCCGGGGGGGCATCCTGGTGCAGGTGGTCCGGGAGCTAGGCTTACCGATCAAGTTCATCGGGGTGGGGGAGAGCCAGGACGACCTGCAGCCTTTCGACGCCCGAGAGTTCGTCGCTGCCCTGCTCGACTGAGGCCAGGGGTCAGGAGAGCAGGTCGGAAGCCCGGGCTGCCTCCTCGTCCGCCGAGGTGCCGGTCTCGCTCAGGCGGGTCGCCCAAGCCGGAAAGGGGAAGGTGACCAGCAGCGGGGTCGGTACCTCCGGTTGCCGCACCAGCATGCTGCCGGGCTGCAGCACGGCCGCCCGCTCCCGATAGCTGCGGCTCAGGAAGCGGTACTCCGGCCGCTCGGCCTCGGCTGGATCCAGCCGCCCCACCACCCGGATGGCGGCGTTTCCGGTGATCCGCCGCTCTACCTCCGAAGCAGTCTGTTGCGCCCCGATCAGGATGATCCCCAGGGAGCGGCCCCGCTCGGCGATGTCCAGCAGCACGTCTTTGATCGGGGAATCCCCTTCGCTGGGCGCGTACTTGTTGAGCTCATCCAGGGCGATGAAGACGTAGGGTCTCTGCCCGAAGCGCTCCTTGTACTCGAAGAGCTGGTGCAGGGTGACGCCCACGACGAACATCTGCGCTTGGCTGTGCAGCTGGTGGATGTCGATCACGGAGAGCTGGCTCTCGCCGTCGAGCAGCTGTAGGCGGTGGCGCTGGGCCGCCGCCGCGCTGACGTCGCCGCGGACGAGCGGCGCCAGGTGGCGGGATACCCCCCGCAGCCGCCGGATCAGGGCCTGTAGGGTGGCCGAGTTCTGACTGGAGGTCCAGCGGGGATCCCCCCGGCCGTCGTCCTGCCTGAGCAGCTTGAACTCCAAGAAGTCCACCAGCTGCGCCAGGCTGCTGAGGGTGTTGCGCCCGAGCTGCTCGAAATCGTCCCCTGGCTGGGGCTCTGCGGCTGCGAAATCCTCTTCGCGGATCAGCAGGTAGGGGGCTTGGCCGCCGCCGTCCGCCTCGGCCAATCTGGCCAGCCGCTCAGCCAAGTGACCCACCAGGTAGGAGAGGTTCAGGCTGGTCTCCCGCTCGGACAAGCAGAAGGGGAGCAGGCGGTCCCGGCAGAAGTCGCGCAGCGTCCACAGGTAGGTCCCCACGCCGGCTTGGCGCTGCTCCACATGGGGGATCAGCGGCCCCCCGACTGGGCCGGGGCGGGGCGGGGCCAGAAAGCGGACGCTGCGAAAAGGACCGGTCGGGAGGCCGCAGCGCTGGTAGCGGCTACCAGCCAGGCCGCGGGCGCGGAACGTTTCCGCCTCGCGCCGCTCGGCCAAGGCGTTGGGCTGATCCAAGAACAGCAGATCTTCGCCCTTGACGTTGAAGACGATGGCCCTGCTGTTGGAAGCCTCGGCTCCGAGGACTTGGCTGTGGAAGATGGCGTAGAGCAGGAACAGCGCGTAGCTGGTCTTGGTCGCGACCCCGGAGATCCCTGAGATGTTCACGTGGGCCCCAGCGGTACCGTTGATGAAGTCGAAGTTGAGCCAGGCCGGCTCTCCGCTGCGCAACACCCCGGCGGGGAGCCGCCGCTCCATGCGGTCGGCGAACAGGGCCCGCTCCAGGTCGGCGCCGCTGGCCCGCCACACCGCGTCGCCCGGATTGGGTGGGATGAACTCCTCGGGTTCGATCCGGGTGACCAGCACGTGGGCGGTGTAGCTGATCACCGCCGGGATCAGGCCGCTGACCACGTCGGCGGTGTCGCTCTCGAAGTGCACCCCTTCGTGGATCTTGCGGACTTCGTCGACGCTCCCGTAAAAGCGGACCGTCCCGGCTGCGCTCTCAGTTTCCAGGTAGACCAGATCGTCCAGGCCCACCGCAGCTTCTGGGTCGACCGCTACCCAGAACTGCAGGGCGGTGGCGGGTTGCGTTCCCAGGACCGATCCGATCCGGAAAGATTCCAAGAATACCTCCTAGCGGTCAGCTGGCCGCCTCTTGAAAGAGGCGGCGCTGGATCCGCCGGTAGATCAGCCGCGCGTCGCCCATCCGCCGGGCGATGGCCCGTTCTAGAGCCCCCGTGGGCAGGAGATTCTGGGGCGCACGCTGGTCCTGGTGCGGCCGGCTGGCCAGCTTCCCCAGCAGTGTACCGCCATAGCTGGCCAGCTCCCTCACCCACCCAGCTAGCTCCCCCGTTTCCGGAGCGAAGGCTTCCAAGCGGATCAACCCGGAGCGCGGGTCCTGGTAGGGCCTGGGGCTGGCCAGCCGGACATACCAAGATAACCGGCTGGCCTGATAGCGGTAGTGTAGCCGCATCAGCGGCGTCCGCTCGCCCGGTTGGAGCTCGCTGAGCAGGGCCGCCTGCGCCCCCCTGAGATATTGGGTGCGCTGCGACTTGACGTATCCGAGTACCCGGCGCTGGCTGGCCTGGCCGCGCAGCGGCCCGTCTAGCAAGATCAGAGCGCCCGGAGACTGCTCAGCTAGGCGCTCCGCCAGCTCCATCTCGGCCTGCAGCATCTCGGCCTGCAGCTTCTGGCTGGCCCCTTCCGGCTGGTTTTCGGCTCCAGGAAGGGCTAAATAGGTGCATGCGCCGCTCCCCCCCGGGCCGGCCGGCAGGCAGAACTCCCGCTCCTGCCAGCTGCTCAGCTCTCCGCTCAGCAGCAGCCGCCGCTCGGTCCGGAGCCCGGTCAGCTCGGCTGCCGGCTTCCCCTCGCCGCCTAGGCGCACCGCGCCGACTCCGAACTGGCCCAGCCCAGCGAAGTGCAGGCCGTCCGGGCGCTCCTCCAGCAGCCGCGCCTCCAAGCGCCGGCTGCCGTCGACGACGTACAGGTCACCAAAGCCAGCAGGAATAGGCTCTGCGGGCTTGGCCCGCAGAGCCTCGAGCAGCTCCACTTCAGCGCCCTGCTCTTCTGCGTCCCCGGAGTCCTCCGAGCCCAGCTGAGGGCGCTCGGCGCTCCAAGGATCGAGCAGGAACGCCACCGGGGCTCAGTAGAAGTTCACGCCGATCCTGGCGTCCGGAACGATCCCGAAGGTGATGGGCCCGGTTCCCACGTTGAAAGCTGGCCCCAGCTCCAGCTCGGCGAAGCCGCTGACCTTTGGCGTAAAGGCGTAGTTGACACCGACCAGCGCGCGCGGGTTCACGTCGATGACGCTGCCGCCCGGAGCGGTCAGGAAGGCCAGATTGAGGCCGCCGCCGTAGTCCCAGGTGAAGAGGCCGTCGCTGCTCAGCGCTCCTCCAGGAACCAGCACGTCCGCTGCGACGTTGAGCCCGAGCACGCCCTCGCCGCCGACGACTCCCTCGACGACCGGGAGGCCTAGGCTGAGCCGCAGGTCGTTGCCGTTCACGTAGCCGGGCAAGGTGTACTGCACGCCCAGGGTGTAGACGCCGAAGTAGCCGGCAGGGGCGGCTGCGGCGATGGATCCGAGACCAGCAGCCAAGACGAGAGTACCGAGCAGTCGCTTCATGGAATCCTCCGCGGATGAGTATAGCATAGCGGCTTTCATAGGGACGGCCTCGGGGCAGATATGGTCTCCTCTAGGAGCGCGCGCAGATTGGACCAACGCGGCGGCGCTGGCGTGCGGGCGGCTTCCTCCCAGGCCTCCAGCTCTCCGGCCAGGATCAGCTGGAGGCTGGTTCTGGTCACGGCGGTGTAGGCTAACTCGCGCAGCAGCATGGGCCGCTGCGCGCGGTGCAGGACGGCGATCACCGTGGGCCACTCCGACCCCTGGGCTCGGTGCACGGTCAGTGCGTAGGAAAGCTGCAGATCCAGCAGGTCCTTCCCGCGGACAGCTAGGACCCGCCCTTCGAAATCGACCAGCAGCGCGCCCTCTCGCGCTTCCAGGACGCTCCCCTGGGTGCCATTGAAGATCTCTAAGGCGTAGTTGTTCCTGGTCTGGACCACCAGGTCCCCGCTGCGGATCTGATACGGGCCGCTGCGCACCCCGCCCCGGCCCGGGTTGACCAGCTGCTGGATGGCCAGGTTCAGCGAAGTCACCCCCAATCCCCCACCCTGCACCGGGGTGAGGACCTGGACCTTGCGGGCGCCGCCGAGCTGACACGCCAGCTCGGCGATCCGCTCGGCTCCGGAGTCTTGGTCGGCGGGCAGGAAGGGGAGCTGGGCTCCGGGCGAGGGCACTTTCCCGGAGCGCAGGGCGTAGGCGGCGTCCAGAACTGGGCTCCCCCGGCCCTGGCGGAAGATTCGCTCCAGCTTGCAGGTGGGAGCCAGTTCCATCAGGTCGCGCAGGGGTGCGCCCCAGTCGACCGGGGCGAGCTGTTGCGGGTCCCCGGCGATGACTAGGTGCGCCCCCTCTGGAGCAGCGCGCAGCAGCGCCAGGAGCAGGCTGGTCCCGCACATGGACGCCTCGTCGACCACGATCAGGTCAGCTTCCAGGGGATTGCGCGCATCGCGGCCGAAGCTCCCGTCTCTCCCATACTGCAGCAGCCGGTGGATGGTGGAAGCGGGCGCCGCCCCTGCCAGCTCCTCCAGCCGTTTGGCCGCTTTCCCGGTCGGGGCGCACAGCAGCACCGATTTGCCGGCTTCTTGAGCCCAGCGCACCAGGGCTCCGGCTGTGTAGCTCTTTCCCGTTCCTGGTCCGCCGGTCAACACGCTCAGCTCCCAGCTGGCCGCCTGGGCCAGAGCCAGCTTCTGCGCCTCCTCCAGCCCGCTCAGGGCTGCCTTGGGGAGCGGCCAGCTGGTGGTTGGGTGGGAGAGCCTGGCGGCGACCCGCGCGGCCAGCTCGCGCTCGGCCTCCCAGATCTCCCTCAGGTAGAGCAGGTCGCCCTGCTCGACCAACCTCCCGCCCAGGATCCCGGCCTCGATGGCCTGCTCTACCTGCTGGCGGCCGAGCTGCAGCTTCCGGACCAAGGACCGGCTCACCTGGCCCGGCGGCAGCGCGCTGTGCCCTTGGCGCAGGCCGCGCTCGGCGATCACCGCCACTGCACCTGCACCCAGGCGGCGCGGATCGTCCAAGCTCAGGCCGGTCGCCAGCGCCACCGCATCGGCTTCTTCGAAAGGCAGGCCGGCCTGTAGGAGCGGTTCGTAGGGATCGCGGTGCAGCGCAGCGGGCAGTTCCAAGCCGCAGATCTCCAGCAGGCGCCTCGCGAAATGGTCTCCCACCCCGAGCTCACCCAGCTGCTGTAGCAGGAAAGCCCTCCAATCCACCGAGGGCCAGCGGCGCAGCGCCAGCTCCAGCTCCTCCTGCTGGAGGCTCGCCAACTCGAGTGCCCCAGGGTCGTTTTGGAGCCGCTCCAGCACGCCCAGCCCACAGGTAGCCACCATGCGGGCCGCGGCGGCGGCCGAGATCTCCAGGGTATTTTGCAGCGCTCTGGCCAGGGCGGTGAGGCCTAGAGGTAGGGGGTCCGGGCGCAGCTGCCAAAGCAACCAAGCGCCCTCTCGGACGCCCAGCAGCAGGCCGGACAGCGCGTTCCCGGAAACCAAGCGGTGGCCCTGGCAGTGCAGGGTGAAGGGGAGCTCGGCCCCGGGGAGCTCGACGGCTTCCCAGGTCTCCCTGCTGTTCGCCGCGCCGATCTGCCGCAGGGGGCGGAAGCGCGCCGAGCGCAGCGGCCAGCTGGACACCTGCTCAGCATAGGGGATTCACCGCAGTACCCTGGCCACTTCGGTCGCGATGACCACTACCATGAAGATCACGTAGGCGCGCAGAGCCCACAGCAACACCAGGATGGCCGGGGACAGCCGCCTCCGACCCAAGTGGACTTTTTCCTTGGCGCTGACCAGCTGATCCGGTTCCAGCAGCTGATCGTCTAACTCCGCCTCCTCGCGCTTTGGCTCTCCCCGCTCAGGCATGCAGCGCTCCGGGGTCCAACACGCTCAGAGCGTAGAGCAACCCGGCGAGGACCAGGAAGATGGTGACACCCACCGCCGCGCCGGTCCACCACGGCCCGCTGACCTGATCCCCCATCACCTCCCGGTCGGTCGACAGCAGGACCAGGAGGATCAACGCCGGAGGCATCGCCAGGACAGCTACTACGTTCACGATCAAGACGACGAACTCCAAGGGAACGCCGGGGATGAGGACCGCGGCGGCGGAGAGGAGTACCGACCCCCCCAGCGCCAGGTAAAAGCCGGCGGCCTCCCTGGGCGAGCGGTTCAGGCTATGGCCGGTCTTGAGCACCTCACCGGCCGCGTAGGCTGAGGAGGTCGAGATGGTGATTGCGGCGACTAGGCCAGCTTCTAGGAGGCCTAGGGCGATCAGGCTGGACCCGACCCGTCCCAGGTAGGGAAGCAGCGCGCGCGCGAAGTCGGTCCCGGAGACGGTGACGCCGTGGCGGTGCAGGGGGGTGCTGGCCAAGATGGCGGCGATGCCGAAGGCGGCAGCTAAGACCATTCCCAGCAGCGTCTCGCCCCTACCCAGCGAGATGTCTTTGGGTTGCAATCCCTTGTCGACTACCGCTCCCTGCTGAAAGAACAGCATCCAGGGAGTCACCGTGGCTCCGATGTCTGCGAGCAACAGCAGCAGGGTGGGGCCGGAGAGCAGCCCACCCGCGGGGGTGGGAGACCAGCTCAGGAGCGCCCGGCCGACCGCTGCCCCATCGGGGTGTGCCAGCAGGGCCGCCGGCACGAAGAGGCCGTTGAGGATGGCTAGGCCCAGGGCAATCCGCTCCCAGGTCCAGTAGCGGCCGGTCAACGAGGCCAGGATCACCACCGCCGCGCCTAGGCCGACTCCTAGGGCCGCTGGGACACCGAAGAAAGCTAGCCCGGCGCGGATGCCGATGAATTCGGTGATGAGGGTCAGTAAGTTCCCGATCAAGAGGTCTATCATCGAGAAAGCCCCCCAGAAGGGGCCGAAGCGCTCGAAGATCAGCTCGGCGTGGCCGCGATGCGTCACGGCGCCCAAGCGGACGGTCATCTCTTGGACGATCCAGGCGATCAGAAAAGTGAGGATCACGAAGGGAAGAAAGAAGCCCACACCGAAATTGGCCCCCGTCGCTAAGTACGAGAGCATGCTGGGGGCGTCGTTCTCGCCGATGAACACCAAGACTCCTGGGCCGATCAGCAGCCAGAACACCCAGGTCCAGCGCAGCGCTCGGGGCAGCTCGGCCTGCCGGGCCCGCGAGAGCCTCAGCCGGTCCCTGGCGCGGTCGAGGTCCTCGTGGGTGAGCTGTTGGCTTGGCCGTGCCATCCGGAGCCTCCCGATCGCTGGAAATTTAGGTGGTCCTAAATTTCCCCTGCGAACTCTATCAAGGCTGCGCCGTGGCTGTCAAGAACGCAGCGCGGCTGCCGGGGTAGACTGCTGCTATGTCCTCTGCCAGCGTTGCCCTCAGCGGGGCGAAGAGCAACCTCGCCCTCCTGGTGATCGTCTTGGGCGTCCTGATCGCTGCGGTCGACACCACCATCGTGGTGTTGGCGCTCCCAGCCATGCAGCGATCTCTCCACGTCGGGATCGCCTCGGTGATCTGGGTGATCATCGGTTATCTGGCCGTCATCACCCTGCTGAGTACCCAGGTCGGCAAGCTCGGAGACATGCTGGGCCGGGTGCGCATGTACGAAGCCGGCTTCCTGGTGTTCGTGCTGGGCTCTCTGCTCTGCGCTCTGTCCTGGAACGAGGCTTCCATCATCGGGTTTCGGGTTCTCCAAGGCATCGGCGGGGCGCTGATCTCGGCCAACAGCGGCGCGGTCATCGCCGATATCTTCCCACCGGAACGGCGCGGGCGGGCCTACGGTTTCAATTCGATCGGCTGGAACCTGGGGGCCATCCTGGGCATCATCTTGGGTGGCTTCATCGTCAGCGATTTTTCCTGGAGGTGGGTGTTCTGGATCAACGTTCCGATCGGCTTGGCCGCCTGGCTGGTGGCCCTGGCGGTGCTCCGCGACCACGGCGAGCGGGTACCCAGAAAACTCGATCTAGCTGGGATGCTCGCCCTCGGTTTGGGGATCTTGCTGCTGCTCTGGGCTGCCGTGTTGCTGATCTCTACCCCTTTCGATGGACAGATCGCCGGGCTATTACTCTTGGGCTTGCTCTGCCTGCTGGCTCTGGTCTGGATCGAGCGCCGGGTGCCCTCGCCGATGCTGCGCTTGGACCTGTTCAAGATCCCGACCATGACCCCTTCGCTGCTGGCCGCCCTGTTCCAGAGCTTGGCCAACTACGCCACGCTGTTCCTGCTGATCATGTACCTGCAGGGCGTCCGCAACTTGAGCCCTCTGGATGCCTCGCTGCTGCTGGTTCCCGGGTACCTGATCGGTGCAGTGGTGGGACCGGTCGGCGGCCGCCTTTCCGACCGCTTCGGGCCAGCCCTGCCGGCCTCGCTCGGCTTGGTCCTGCAGATGGCGGCCCTGTTGCTCTACGCCCAGCTGGGTGTCGCCGTCCCGCTATGGTGGATTCCCCTGATCAGCGTGCTCAACGGCATCGGCGGAGGTGGCTTCTTCCCAGCCAACAATGCCGCCGTCATGAAAGCGGCGCCCAGGGGGGATTTCGGCGCGGCTTCTGGCCTACTCCGGACCTTTGCCAACATCGGGATGGTCTTCTCCTTCTCGGTGGCGATCCTAGTCGCCGCCCGCGCCATTCCCAGGGCGCTCGCCTTCGCGATTTTCGTCGGGAACGTCGACCTGAACAGCCACTTGGCCTCAGCCTTCACGGTCGGGATCCGAGCCGCCTTCTACCTATCGGTCGGCCTGATGGTTCTGGCTGCCCTGATGTCGTTTTCTCGCTTCCGCCGCCAGCCAGCCTAAGCCGCCTCGTCGCCCCCGGGCCAGCCTCAGAAGTCCAGCTGGTAGCCCAAGCTGAAGCTGCCGCTGGGGCCGCTACTCAGGCCGAACTGCAGGCTGGAGGTAGGGGTGAAGTTGTAGCTGACGCTGAGCGAGGGGGACAGGGTCCCCAGGTTGAGGCCTTCGATCGGGCTGCTGACGCTGAAAGTGACCTTGCCGTTAGCCGTGGTGTATTGGGCGTCCAGTAACCCAGAGCCGCTGAGGTCGACTTGGTACTGCAGATAAAACTGCTGGGTCAGGTAGGTTCCCAGGGTGAATTGGGCGCTCAGCGTACTGCTGCTCGTCCCCGCGATGCTGCTCAGCAGGTTGGTGTTGAGCCGGAACACATCGATTCCCAGCGCCTTAGCTACCTCTTGCTCGAAGGCACCCAAGACAAAGACGTTGAGGGCGGTGTTGACTGCGCTTTGGGTCACCTCGCCGGGCAGCTGGCTCTGGGTGTTGGTACCCAGCACTACCAGGCTGTAGAGCACGTTCTCCGGCTCGCTCGGCGAGCTGCTCAGCTGGGTCTGGAGCTGGAGCTGCTCGGCCCCCTTCTGATCGGGGGAAAACTCCCCGCTGACCTGCAGGGTGACCCTGAGCGGGAGGTTGCCGTCCCGGGCGTTGCCCACGGCGGTGAGCGCGATCTGGGGGTAGTATCCGCTGCCATTGAAAGTGGCTGCTCCGCTGGTGATCTGATAGCTGTGCTGGCGGAGATAGACCTGGCCCCGTAGGACTTGGATGGTCCCGCTGAGTAAGGGGTTGTAGGCGGTCCCGTTCAGGGTGAGGTTGCCCGCCAACTCTGCCTGCGCTAGAGACTGGCGGAAGGTCACGCCGCGGGTGGCGGTGATCGAGACCCGGTCGAAGACGATGCGCTGCAGCACCGGCGCGTGCGCCGGTGCGCTGCGCGAAGCCTGAAAGGTCTGATCGCGCGGTGGCAGCGGGCTGACGAAGGCTGGTCTCGCCCGTTGGCTGGCGGCTTGGGGTTGCTTGCTGGAGCTGGGCTGGCTCACCGCTTTGGCCCCGCCCAGAGACAGGCTCTGGAGAGTGACCGCTCCCCGCACCACCTCCTGGTTACCTCGCTGCCGGATGGAACCGGCGGCTGAGAGCTGGCCGCGGCTGGACAGCAGCCAGCGTAGGTCCGGTTGGATTCTTTCTGCCTGAAAATTCAGGGCGATCTTGGGCTGTAACTCTCCTGAGATCTGGAGCGTCCCGCCTCCCTGCTGGGCTACTAACTCCCCGGTCCACTTGCCCCCGCTTCGGACCAGCGAGGCCCTGGCCCCCTGCAGGGCTCCTAGGTCGGGTACCTGGAGGGGACCTCGCAGATCCACCTGGACTTGACCTACCTGCTGATCGCGGATGGTCCCCGAGGTGACCAGGGGTACTGCCTGCAGCCAGCTTCCCACCGTGGCCGTCCCGCTAGCTCGGAAGGAATTCCCGGAGAGCTGCCCCAGCAGCTTGCGCGCCGAGAAGTGGATCCCGGCGGCCTGGCCCTGCAGCTGGCTGGCGTCTAGCTGGGCGGTGAGGTCGCTGGGCTGGCCGCGCAGGGTCAGCTGCAGGCTACCTCGCAGCCTCGGGTTCAGGCCCCGCAGCCTCGGGACCAGGCTGAGGAAAGGGGTGAAGCTGGTCTTGTCGAAGCGGAATTTTAGGTCGGCACCCGCTGGGCTGTAGGTGCCGGTAGCGGAGAGCGAGCCGTCCCCGCCCAATTTGAGCAAGCGGATATCCAGCAGGCCTCCGCGGTAACTGGCGGCGGCTTCCCCGGTCAGAGTCTCCCCACCGCCGCTGATCCGCAGGGTATCTGCGACCATCCTGAGGCTCCCCGCCAACGGGTGGGCCAGCTGCGCTCGGTAAGACACCACCCCGGACATGTCGGCCCGGCCAGGCAGCGGTCCGCTGAACAGGCCGAAGGCGTCCCCGACCGGTGCGTTGACCAGATTGGCATGGACGCTGAGGCGCTGAGTACCGAGCTGAGCCTGGATGGTCGAGAAGCCGGTCATCACCCGCAGCTTCCAGGCCCCTGCGTGACCCTGGCCGGTCAGCTGAAGCGGCAGCTTCCGGCCGGCCAGGCGCAACCCCCGGGTACGCGCCCGGAACTGGATGGGACCTCCGGACCAGCTCGCGCTGCCGTCGAGCTTTCCCTGGAGGTAGGGGTTGAGGTGGAGGTCCGCCAGGTCGAATCCCTGGAGGCTGGCCTGAAGGTCGGTGGGTGCTTGCGGCGTGTCGGCCAGGACTGCAGCGGTGGCTGGCAGCAGCTTGCGCAGGCTGGCGGTCCCGGACAGCTGCAGGCTGCCTCCGTCCAGGAGACCCTGCGCGGTTCCGCTGAGCTGGTTGCGGCGGATCCGCAGCAGCCCGCTGAGCGTGCTGCGCAGCGCCCCCTGCTGCAGGGGGATTCCCCTCGCGCTGACTAAGCCGTTCAGCTCCCCGCCCTGCAGGTCGAGCTGCCCGGCCAGGGAGACGCCGCCGACCACCAGGGCCATGTTGGCGGTTCCTGACCAACTCTTGTGGTGTTGGACGGAAAGTTGCCCTCCCCCATCGGGCCCGCGGTAAGCCGCTGTGATCCCGAAGCTGCCCCCGCGCAGGTCGGCGCTACCCCGCAACGACCCGGTCAGCATGACTCCGGCCAGGTAGGGGACGGCGGTAGAGAATTGCTGGACTTGCAGGTCGGCGCGCAGCTGGTTGGGGGCGCCTTGCGCCTGGAGGCTCAGCTTCCCGTGCAGGGGTATCCCGGGCAGCTTCCCCAGGCGGAGGCCGTGGATCCCCGCCCTCAGAGAGCGGCCGTTCCAGGTCACCTCTCCGATCCCTGCATCCCCCTGGAAGAAGCTGCCCTGGGCTGCTCGCCAGTTGCCTTCGGCCTGCAGCCGCAGCCCCTGGGGATTGGTCTGGGAGAGCTGCAGCTGCGCCTGCGGGCTCCAGAGCGTCCCGCGCAGCGAAAGCGCTGCGCGCAGCTTTCCGGGGAGCCCGCTGGCCTGGAGCTGCCCTCCCCAGCTCCCACCGCGGTAGCGCAGCGTCCCGCTGGTCTTCAGCCCGCCCGTGCCGCCGCGTAGAGAGAGCGCCGCTCGGTGCAGGCTGGCCCGCGCTGACCAGAGCACTCCCTGTTGGCCGCGGCCCTGCAGGGTCAGGGCGGGGTGGACCGGAGCCCCCTGTAGGGCCAAGGCCAAGCGAGGGGGGAGAGGATCCGGCAAGCCCGACAGCTGCCCGCTTCCCTGCAGCTTCCCCGCTCGGGCCGAGGCCTGCAGTTGCAACTGCAGGCCTCGGCTGGCCAGCTGCAAGGACGCGGTCCCCTGCCCATCCGCCCAAACCCAGGCAGCCTGAAGCTGCCCGCGGATCAGCCCTTGGGCCTGGGCGCGGAGGCTGGCCCGCTGCAGATCGGCTTTGCCGCTGAGCAGGGCGGTAGTCCCGCCCTGCTGCAGGGCTAAGCCCTGGACCACCAGTCCCTGGGGAGTGGCGTGGGCGACTTGGTGGCCAGCCTGCTGCAGGGCGAGCGCCCAGCCCCGCTCGGTCGCTGATCCGGTCAGGCTGGTGCTCGGCAGCCGGATGCCGTTCCAACGCAGCTCCCGGCTTTGACCTCGGAGCAGGAGGCGCGGCCGGTCCAGTGTCCCACCCAGCGAGGCAGCCAGGGGGAAGGACCCCTGTACCGAGGGGAGCCACCAGGCCAGCGGTGCTAGCTGCAATTTTCCGGAGAGCTCGGGCCAAGCTCCGATCTGGGGCTGCAGCCGGAAGCGACCCTGTCCGAGGCGGCCGGCCTGCACCAGGTACTGGCCGTCCGAAGCGGTCAGGTGCACCGGCGGGATCCCGGGGAGTTGGGCGCGCAGGCTACCGGATAGCTCCGGCCAGCGCCCACTCAGCGCAGCCTCGGCTCGGACGCTACCTTCTCTGATCTCGCCGCTCAGGCGCAGATCGGCTCGCCTCTTGGCTAGGTCGAAATGGCTGAGCTGGGCGCGCAGTGCGCCCTGCAGCTTTCCAGTCAGCTGGGCTTCCCAGGTGACCCGGGGTTGGCTGAGACTGCCGCCAATCGAGATGCTACTGCTCTGTACCGGAGTATTCCACTGCAGCTGGCCGCTCAGGTCGCCGGCCTGGCTGAGCTGCAGATCGCCCTGGAGCGGGCCGGAGAGCTGCGGGCCCAGCCAGCGGCGCAAGCTGGGTGCCGCGACCGCCAGCTGCAGCAGCCTGTTCTTCCAAGACAACTGCGCCCGCGCCCCTGCGCCGTAGAGGGTGAGCTGGGCGGTCCGGAAGGTCCCGCCTCCGAAGGCTTGCACCTCTCCGAGCCCGGCTACGCGCGCGCTGGCCTCCAGGCCGCTCAGGCGGAGCTGCCCCAGCCCGGCGGGGAGATGGCCCCGCCCGCTGAGGACCCCGCTGAGCTCAGGCTGTTCGATCGCGCCGAGCCTCCCTCCCAGCCAGCGCTTGGGGAACCAGCTGGGAGAGAACCTGGCGCCGTGCAGCTGTACTTGGAACTGGTAGCTCGCCGCGGACACTCGGAACGTACCGGTTGCAGCCTTCCCCTCGATCCGTCCCTGCACGCCGCCCAACCCTCCCTGGGCGGTGACGCGTTCTGGCCCTTGGGGGGTCTGGGTCTCTCCGGCCAGGGCCAAGGTGGGCTGCAGCCAGGTACCCCCTAGATCCAGGCTCGCCGCGGTGCGCAGGGGAACTTCTGGCAACAGCGGGAGGGTGCCCCCCGCCAGCTCCAGCTGGAGGGCGGGGCCGCCTGCTTGTCTCCTTCCGAGCTCCCCGCGGAGTTGCTCGCCTAGGGCGGCGCCCCGGAGCCGGGCTACCCCCTGGCCGTCGGCGCGCAGCCTGAGCGGGTAGCCGGCCAGGCTCCCCCGGAGGGACAGCCGCCCGGACCAGGCCCCCTTCGAGTAGGAGAAGTGCTCGGCGGCCAGCTTGAGACCCCAGGCGCTCAGCTGGCCGTGGGCGGCCAGGGACTCCAACACCGGAGTTCCGAGCGATTGCGGGAGCAGCTTGGCCGAGGCGGTCAGGACGGTTCCCAGCTGCAAGCGCAGCTTTCCAGCGGACCAGCTGGCCTGGACCGGCAGCGCGCGCGGGGACCCTGGAGGGGATAGCTCTCCTTGCAGGGAGAGCTGGGGGTCCGCCCAGCTGCCTGTGGCGGATACTCGCCCCTGCCCGACCAGCGGATTCTTGGAGTGGACCTGGCCGAAGAGGTCTAGGCGAGGGAAAGCGGTGCCCGCGGCTTGCAGCGCAAATCTGCCCGGCCAGGAGAGCCTCCCCCCCCCGGCCAGGGACAGCTGGCCGGCGGCCCAGGTCAGCGGTAGCCGGAGCTGCAGCGCCCCCAGTTGCCCGGACAGCTCCCCGCTGGCCGCCGTCCAACTGGTCGATCGGAACGCGCCGCGCAGGACTCCCAGCTGCCTGGGCAACCGGACTTGGAGGCCGAGCCGCCCGCTCCCGCTCCTGGTGAAGCTCCCGCCTAGACTGCTCTTTCCCGCCTGCAGCTGTAGGCCCAGCCCGGCGCGGCCCCAAGACAGCACCCCGCGGATGGGTTGGTGAGAGATGACCCCTCCCGCCTGCAAGCGCAGGTTGCCGGGGCTCCCGCTGACTTTTCCGGCCAGCTCCCCCTGCGCGGCTTGCAGGTGAAAGCTGGCCTGGACTGCGCTCCCCACCTTCCCCTTGGCGCTGAGGGCGATCCCTAGGGCCCTGCCCTGGAGGCTACCGGAAACCGCTCCGCCTTGCAGCCGGAGCGCTGCCAACAGCGAGCTCTGGTCCTTGAGCAGGACTGCGCTCAGCTTTCCCTCGGCCTGGCGCATCTGGAAATTCGGCCAGGAGAGGTTACCCTGCAGGTCCCCGGAGACCCCGTTCTGGCCCAGAGCGCTGAACAGCGGTCCAGCTGCCAGGGAGGCCTGGAACACCTTCAGCCCCTTGGTCCCTACCGCAAAGCTGGCCTCCAGCCCTGGGCCGCGGATTTTCCCGAAAGCCTGCGCGAGCGATCCGGCGGCCCGCAGCTGCAGGGGTCCTCCGAGCCACCGCAGGCCTCGGCTGGCCAACTGGTAGTGGGGAGCGGTCGGGCTGCCGCTGAGGCTCAAGCGGAGCGCGCCCAGGCTGGGGTGCAAGCGGCCCAGCCAGGGCTGCCCCTGCGCCAGCCTGGCCAGGACCCCGCCGGCCTGCCAGCGCAGTTGACCGGAGAGCTGGGCTCCGAGGGTGACGCGCCCTGCCAGAGGCCCGCTGGCCGAGACCGCCAGCCTCCCCCCCTCCCCCTGCGCCGATAGCTGCCCGCGGCTCCCCCCGATCTGGTAATTCAGCGGGAACTGCCCGTTCCACTGCCCCGACCGCCAGGTCAGCTGCCCTATCCGTAGGTTGCTAGACGGTAGGTCCAGCTGCAGGGGCCAGCGCTGGGCCGACCAGCCGGCAGGGGTCCCACCCAGCTCCCAACTCTGAGCCGCCAGGGACAGGCTGCCCCGCAGCGCGGAGCCGATCGGTCCAGCCAGGTGCGCGGTTGCCCAAGGTGACCGTGCGCGCAGCTCCAATGCCCCGGATCGCAGGGTAGCCCGGGCGCTGAGCCGGCCGCGCTGCAAAGAGAGCCCTCCCGTCAGCCCATTCCCGCTGCCGCTGAGGGCCAGGGGCTTCCCTAGCAGGTTGCCGCCGGCCTGCAGCTGCCAGCGCGGACCTACTCCCAAGGCCTGGCCGCTCAGGGTACCGCCTGGCACTGCCACCCCGGTCAGGGTGGCACGCCAGTGCAAATTCCGGTGCAGCCGTGCGCTCAGCCTCCCCCCGCCCGGCGTGGACAGGACCGCTCGGCCCCGCGTCCCTTTGGAATCCGCCGCAGCCTGGAAGCTTAACCGGTCGCCTCCGAGCTTGGCCCGGCCCAGCAGCGCCAAGCTCTGGGCCGGTAAGTCGGCCTGCAGGGAGGCGGTGGCCCGGACCGGGCTGAGCAGCTGCAGCTTTCCCCGGAGCGAGGGCCAGGATCCGGCCAGCTGCAGGTGGGCTCCAGGAGCGGTCAGCTGCAGCTGCAGCTGACCGCTGAACCCGGGGCCGAGCGTAGCCTCTAGCTGGCCGCGCAGGGCATGACCCCTCCAAGAGACTTGTGGTACTCCGGACGCGCGCAGTTGGTTGCCGCTCAAGGTCAGCTGCGTCCCGCCCAACGAGCCGGACAGAGACCTGGCCGGGAAGAGCTCGCCGCTGACCTCGAGCGGCAGCCGGGGGGCGCTGAACCCGTCTGCCCGAAAAGCCCGGGTGTGCCCGCTGAGCTCCAGCCGTAGGGCCCGGCCGCTCCCAGAGAGCGCCACCTGGGCCTGTGCAGCCGGAGAGCGTAGGTTACCGGCCAGCTGGATTTCGGGCCAGAGCGGTCCGGCCAGCGAGAGGGTGCTGCTCGCCCAACCGGCCTGCAGGCTGGCGCTGGCTGCAGCGCTGCTGAGCTGCGCCGAGAGCTGGCCGCGCAGGGGGCCGTCGCGCAGGCGCGCCGAGATACCCCCCTGGCCGCGGTGGACCGAGGCGCGGAGCTGTCCAGCCAGCGGCTGACCCAGCCAGGGATCCAGCCCGCTCAGATCGAGGCTTCCCTGGGCGTCTAGCACCCCCGTGGAGGGTGCCCAGCGGGCGCGCAGCTGCTGGCCGCTCCCGCGCAGCAGGAGCCGCAGGCTGGATCCCGAGCGCAGGGTGGCGTGCAGGGATCCAGAGGCCAGCGACAGGAGCAGGGCTCTATTCCAACTGACTGCTCCCCGGACGGCCTGTCCTCCCAGGGCCCCGCGCAGCTGAGCGGTGGGGTGCGCTAAGCTGGCCTGCGGCCCCAAGCTGACCCGGATCTTTCCCTGAGCAGCGCTCAGGCGGATCATCCCGCTCAGCCGGCCGGCCTTGAGGGCCAACCTCGCTCTGGACACTACCCTGCCCAGAGGGGTCACGAACGCGGTGGGGCGTAGCAGCAGCGTGGCGGAGCCTTTGGTCAGGCTGAGCTGGCCGAAGCCGCCTGTCCAACTTGCCAACTGCTCGGTAGGATTGGCTGCCAGGTGTCCAGAGAAGGTGGGCCAGCCTGCGCCGCTCAGCCGTAGCTGGCCGCTTACCCGGTCGATCTGAGCCTGGCCCGCGCCGCTCAGCTGCAGGCCGCCCGTCAGCGGCACTCCGGAAAGCTTCCAGCTGGCCGGCCCGGAGAAGGGCCAGACGACCTGCAGCGGCCCGGCAGCCAGCTGGGCGCCGCGCTGGTCAGCGCGAGCTCGAAAGGCGAGCTGCTGCAGGTCTAGGCCTGGGAGTGCCAGCCGGCGCAACGTTCCGAGCGCCCGGGGGTGCAGGGGAGACCCGCTCAGCTCGGCTCCGAGCTCTCCTACCCCGGGGAGTGCCAGGCGGAGCGCCCCCCCGAGGCTGCCCTCCAGCAGCCTGGACTGGTTCGCGAAGCGGTCGGAGGACGTCAGGCTTCCCTCTGCGAAGCTGGCCTGCAGCCGCAGCGCGCGGCTCCCCAAAGTCGCCTCGGCCCGTAAGGGCTGCCCTGCCCACCTACCCCTCCACTGCGCGCGCCCGGCCAAGCTGCCTAACCGGCCGTGCAGGCTGATCTGCAGCGCGGACGGCAGGCTGGTGCCGCCGCTGCGCGCTTTTCCCTGGATCTGCAGGTACTGGCCGCGGAGCAGCCCCAGCGCTGACACTTGGACCGGTATCCCCGAGACCTCCCCGGACGACGACAGCGAAGCTTCTAGCACCGGCTTCCCCCGGCCGGTCAGGGTGGCCCGGAGCTGCGCCTTCCCTTGGGCCCAGCTCTGGCCGATGAGGTCGGCCAGCTGGGGGGAGGCCGTGCCTATCAGGTGATAGGTCGGTCCGGTCAGGTCCAGCCAGCCGTGGACCCGCCCGGGTCCACCGGCTGCCAGGGCGTGCAGCGACAGCGTCAGGCGCCCGCTGGCGGTCTGGACCACTTCGCCGTTCAGATCCGAGACCCCTAGCCCAGCGAAGCCCAGTCGGACCGCTTGTAAGAGGAGGTGACCCTGGATTCCCCGGCCTCCCAACCGGTACCTTCCCCGAATCTGCCCACCTAGGACCTGGGGCCACCAATACCTGGCTATCCTGGCCTGGGCCGTGAAGCTCACCTGCAAGCTGGGACGCCCAGCCTTCCAGAGCAGCTCGCCGCCCAGATGGGCTTTTCCCTGCCGGGTGCTGAGCGCAGCCAGGAAGTGCTGCCCGTGTGCGACTGGCCCGAGCTGATTGAGGGTGATGGTGGCGTCCGGAACCCCCAGATTCCGTCCATCTAGCTGCAGGGTCAGACCGCGCACCTGCAGCTTTCTTGGGAGAAACTCCCAGCTGCTGGCCGCTCCGCCCTGACCGCTCAGCTGCAGGCGCAAGTGCGCGTTCTGGACGGCCAGATCGAAGAGGACCTGGTGGTGGAGGAGCGCGAGGGGGTAGATCCTGGCCTGGATCCCCCGCGCGCGCAAGCTGAGCCCGCGACCCTCCAGTTGAACCCCGCCGAGCTGTGGGGCCCAGAGCCACCCGGACGCGCTGCTGAAGCGCAGGGTATACCCTGGGGCAAACCAGGAGAGGTGGTCGGCGACCAGGCGGACGCCTAATGGGCCCAGCAGCAACGTGACCGCGGTGACCAGGACTGCCAAGGCCGGCCACCACCGCTTCACCTGCACAGCATACCGGCTCCCGGTGAGGGTTTACCGGACTCGTCGAGCTCCAACTGGGTCGCCTCCCCGCTCTGCGCGGCGCTCACCGTGGCGACTCGCGGCTCAGGGTTCGGCTCTCAAGGCAATGGCTTGGTGGGGATCACCCCGTAAGGCGGATAGAACGGGCCGTTGTTTTTCTCTAGCTGCGCAGCCAGGGACTTCGGTAGATGCTCAGTCGGTCCCGACAGGGCCGTCCCGTTAGCAGCTAGCCGGATTCCCCAGTACGCTGCCATGATCCTGCGCGCGACCGGTGCGGCCTGGTAGGAGCCCTGCATGCCGCGGTCTAGGAAGACCACCACCATAAAGTTAGGGTTCCCGACCGGTCCGTAGCCTTCGTACCAGGCGTTGGAGGCGGCGTGGCTGGTCTGGGCCGTTCCGGTCTTACCGGCGGTCGGCACCGGGAAGTAGGTGGGGCCGAACAGGAAGTCCGAAGTCCCTTTGGTGGTAGTCAGGGCCAATCCTTGCTGGATAATCTTCCAGTTTTGGGGTGCATCCGGTATCTGGACGGCTGGCTTGGTCGGGACCGGGTGGCCGCCGATAGCCTTGATCAGGTCCAGGGGCCGCTGCTTACCGTTCTCCACGATGGTGGAAAGCGCCCGGATCAGCTCGGCCGGCGTGATGGTCAGATTGCCCTGGCCGATGCTCATGTTGACGGTCATCCCGGGGTACCAGATGAGCCCCTGTTTCTGATAGGTTTGCGCGTCTTGGAGTTGACCGACCGGCTCGCCGACCAGCTGGATTCCGGTCCTGCGGCCGAAACCGAGCGCTCTGGCCCGGTGGACTAGCTCGTTGGAGAAGGGGACCGGGTTGGCGGCGATGGCGGCCTGATAGAACCAGGTGTCGCAGGAGTTGGCCAGGGCCTGCTGAGCCTGCATCGGGCCCATGTTGCCGGCGTACCAGTTATGGAAGACGATGCCCCCGAAGGTGATGAAAGGAGCGCAGTCGAAGGTGGGGTTGCCGATGTGCCGAAGTAGAGCGTCAGCGACAGCGATCTTGAAGACGCTGCCGGAATTGTAGGGCTGGACTGCGCGGTCCTGGAGAGCTCCGCTCTGGCCGGTCAGGGCCTCTACCAGCTGCTTGGGTCTGGGTTGCTCGGTGAACCAGTTCGGATTGATGTCCGGCCAGGTGGCCATGGCCAGGACGTGGTTGTTGCGCGGATCGATAGCGATGACGGCCCCCTTCACCACCTTGGCCAACTTGAGGCCCATGGCCTTGCGCCCTTCGGGGCCGAAATTGATCTGGTTCAACGAATCTTTTAGGGCCTGTTCGGCGACCCGCTGCAGCTTGCTGTTGATCGTGAGCGTGACCGATTCTCCAGCCCGTCCGGGGTTGGCCACCCGGCTGGAAAGGTGGACCCCTGCGGCGTTGACCTCGATCAGCCGCAACCCGTCCTGGCCGGCCAAGACTTTCTGCATGCTGGCCTCGACCCCAGTTCGCCCGACCTGATCGTTGGGGTTGTACTTTTCGGACTTCACCTCGTGGGCCGTGGCCAGGCTGGTGTAGCCGACCAGGTTGCCAGCCAGATGCCCCTGGGGGTAGTAGCGCTCCATGCTGCGCACCACTCTCAAGTTGGGTTGGTCGACGGTTAGCTCCTCGAGCCCAGCGACGGATTTAGAGGGGAGGTGTTGAGACAAAGTAACGCTGCCGCCTGCCGGGACTTTGGGGAGCGGGATTTTGCCTAGCCCAGCCATGTAGCGGATGCGCCGCCACCCCCAGACCTTGCCCCCACGGTAGACCAACCGGTAGACCAGCCGGTTGGTCGCGAGCACCACTCCATTGCTGGTGTAGATCTCGCCGCGGACTGCCGGGATGATCTGCTCGCGCAGGTGATTGCTGCGGCTCTGCGACGCGTAGAGAGAGTACTGAGCGATCTGCAAGGAATACAACCTGGCTGCGTCGACAGCTAACATCACCGCGAAGAAAGCGGCCAGAGCGTAGAGCCTGCGGCGCGTCGAGGCTGGCCTGCGCGGGCGCGACCGGGCGCTCATGGTTGTTGTGCCTCCGGGACGGCCAGCTCGCCGAAGGCCCAGCGCGCGAAGGCTTGGACCAGGGGAAAGAAGATCAAGGTCGCGAGCACCTCCAAGGGGAAAATGGTGACTAGGGTGTGGGGAGTGATCAGGCCATCGCGGAGCCAGGCGGCTACGATCAGATAGCTGCCCCACTGGCCTAAGAGGGCTGCCAGCAACCCCAGGGTTTCTTGCAGCAGGGTATGGCGGCCCAGCCAGCGCTGCAGGCCGTAGTACAGCAGGACGGCGCCGGCCAGGCCGATCGCGTGTAGGCCGAGTAGGCCGTGGCCGACCAGATCTTGCACCAGGCCTAGACCGTAAGCCGCCAGCAGCCCCCAGACCGGCTTGACCCGGGCGGCCAGCACCAGGCTAGCCAATAGGAATAGGTCGGGCGGCCCGAACCCCGGCGGCAACAGGTAGCGCAGAGGCCCTTGGATGGCCAGGATGACTAAGAAGAACAGTATGCCTTTCCAGAGCATCACAGCGCCTGTAGGATAGCGACTTCTTCGAGATCGTTCACGTTCACGTCCGGCGTGATGAGCACGTGCTGCAGAATGCCGTTGGGTGGTGGCGGCAGCACCTGAGCGATGGTTCCGACCGGGATGCCGGTGGGGTAGACCCCGCCTAGGCTGTCAGTCACCACCGGATCCCCGACCTTGAGGGCCAAGCCGGTAGGGAAACTAGCCTCCAGCTCGCCGGGAGGCCGGCCTACGGCCACCCCCTGCCCCCCCAGCCCGGGAACGGTGACTCCGACCCGGGAGCGGGGATCGACCAGGGTGATGACCTCCGCCTGCTTGCGGCTGGTCTGCACCACCTGGCCTACTAGGCCCTGCGGGACGGTGACCGGCATGAAGCGGTGGATCCCGTCGGCGCTCCCCCGATTGATGGTCAGCCTGGCCAGCAGGGGAGAGGTGCTGACTCCGATGACCTGGGCAATGCCGACCAGGCCGGGAGATTGTAAGTTGCGGATCTGGGCCGCCGCCTTCTCGCGCGCGGCCTGGATCCGCAGGCGGAGATACTTGGCGTTCAGCGCGGTGTACTTTCGGCGGAGGCGGCGGTAGTTCTGTTCCAAAGTGCGCTGGCGGGCGATGTAGCGTAGGTCTCGGTGTATCACCTCGGCGGCGTGGATGGTCAACGCCGTGATCGGAGCAATCCCGCTGCTGAGGGCCAGCGGCGGATCCGGGAGGAACCTGGTGCTCATCAGGCTGACGGCCAGGAGGCCGAGATAGATCAGGGCGAGCCGGCGCCAAGTCATCCGCTGCTGCCAGCTTGGACTTGGGCCGAGGCGGCCAGGTCCAGCAGTGTCTGCACAGGGAGCCCGATCACGTTGTTCGGGTCCCCCTGGAGCTCCCGGATCAAGATGGTCCCAGAGCCCTGCAAGGCGTAGCCCCCGGCTCGCCCGCTCCCCTCCCCCCTCTCCACGTAGCGGGTGATCTCCTCCGCAGAGAGGGTGCGCAGACGAACTCGGGTGCAGGAGCCTGCGCAGAAAATGCTGCCGCGCAGCGCCAAGGCGACGCCGCTCCAGACTTCGTGCCAGCGGCCAGAGAGCTCTCGCAGCATGCCGAGGTGCGAAGAGCGGTCCAATGGCTTGCCGATGGGCTTCCCATCCAGCCAGATCAAGGTATCAGCGCCGATGATGAGCCCGCCTGGTCTCCGGGCTTCCACGCGCTGCGCCTTCATGATCGCCAGATCGGTGGCCGATTTCTCCGGCCCAGTACCCTCTAGGTGCTCTTCGGCACCGGAAGCGACCACCTCGAACTTCAGGCCGAGCTGCGCGAGCAACGCCCTGCGGCCGGCGCTCGCCGAAGCTAGGATGAGCCCGGTAGACTCCTGGCTGAGCTTGCGCAGTGCATCCACCCCCATCTAGATCCAGCCCGCACTTCTCGCTTGCTCGAGGATAGCGACACCCTGGCTGGTGCCGATGCGGCTGGCGCCGCTGCTCAGCAGGGTGAGGGCGCTGTCTAGGTTCCGGATCCCACCGGAGGCCTTGACTTGGCAGCGCTGTCCGGCCACCTCTGCCAGCAGCGCGACATCTGAGGGGGTCGCCCCGCCGCTCCCGAATCCGGTGGAGGTCTTGACGTAGTCTGCACCGCTGGCTGCGACCACCTCGGTGGCTGCACGCTTCTCCGCCTCATCGAGTTCGGAGGTTTCTAGGATCACCTTGAGGACGTAGCGGCCGAGCGCGCGCAGTTGAGCCAGCTCGGTTTCCATGGCCGACCAGTTGCCATCGCGGATCTGTCCCAGATTGGCCACCACGTCGATCTCATCGGCTCCGTGGGACAGCGCCAGCTCGGCTTCAGCGGTCTTTTGGGCGGAGAGGAGGGCCCCGTGAGGAAAGGCACACACCACGGCGCAGGCGACCTGACTCCCGGCCAGCCGTGAGCGGGCCAGAGGGAGGAAGGAGGGCTGGACGCAGACCGCCTTGAATTTCCAGGTGACGGCTTGATCGCACAGCGCCAGGATTTCTGACTGCCTGGCAGTAGGCTTCAGGAGGGTGTGGTCGATCGTGGCTGCCAAGTCGTTCAGGCGGCCCGGTGGGTGGATCGATGTCTGTTCGGTCAAGGTGTACTCCTGAGCATAGCTGGGGGCCACAAGAACCCCGATGGGTCATCATAGGACAGATTGACTCTGCCCCTGGCGCATTTTCTTGAGAGCATTTTCCTAGGCTGCTAGCTGCTTGCGCGGGCTCGGGGAGGGGACCGGCTGGCGGCCAGCAGGGTGGACCGGGCGGGAGAGCGCTAAGTGTCGCCCTCGCTCATCCCGGATCTACGCCCCGAGGTCGGTCTGCCCAATCGTTCTGGCTGCAGAGAGGGCCTGCCCCCGCCCAGTGGGCTAGGTGGAGACCGAGACAGTCGTCTGCTTTGCAGTGTCCCTAGTCTAAAGTTGGTAGCATCGCTCCATGATCGAAGTAGGTCAGCCCTTTCCAGATTTTTCGCTTCCCGATCAGAACGGCAAGGTGCACCGGCTCAGCGACTACCAGGAACGCTACGTCGTTCTCTACGTCTACCCCAAAGATGACACTCCCGGCTGCACCAAAGAGGCGTGTGCTTTTCGAGACAACCAAGAGCTGCGCGCGCTCGGCGTCCAGGTGTTGGGGGTAAGCCCCGACGACGCGGCGTCGCACCAGAACTTCGCCGCGAAGTTCTCGCTCAACTTCCCCTTGCTGGCGGATGAGGGCGCAGGGCTGATCCGAGAGATCGGTGCCTGGGGGCCCAAGCAGATGTATGGAAAGCAGTACGAGGGGGTCTCCCGCAGCACTTTTTTGATCGGTCCATCCGGGACGGTGCTGCGTGTCTGGCCAGCGGTCAAGGTTGAGGGGCATAGCGACGATGTCTTGCTGGCAGTGAAGTCTTTGCTGCAGCATGCTTGAGGCCACCTCTCTCCCTCTACCGAATTCCTTTTGGGACCGGTAGCCGCGAGACCGATTCCGTAGCTGCCAAAAACTGAACCGGTGCGCGCGCCTGCGAGCTTCCACCAAGAGGCTCTGACCCGGGTGGAACCTTTACGCCTAGAGCAAGGCACCGGTAGCAGAACTCTCCAGCTGAACTCCGGACCTTGCGGGCTTGATGGGTAGCGGCAAGGGCCTGCTGCCGGGCGGCTCCCCATAAAGGGAGAGCAACGGCTGCGCCCGTGCCGCTCGGTCCGGGAACCTTTCGCGCCCGCTCGCAACCACCTTAATCCCCCTGCTGGTATTCGCAGAACGTTCACAGGACTTCCCCGGGCCGTTCAAGCTGCGGACCTACCCTGCGGGCATCCGATGGGCGAACCCGTCGGAGCCGAAAGGCCAAGGAGGACCGTATGCAAGCGAAGACCCGTCTGTTCGCCCTTCCCCTGGTTCTGTTGGCTGGTGCTACCGCTCTGGCCGCCGCCAAGCCCAATCCCCCAGTGCTCGGGCAAGCCGTCCCGGGCCGGAGGGGTCTGGAAGCCCAGGCCGCCCGGCTGCTGGGGTTGACCCCTCCGGAGTTGGCTGCTCTGGGCCCGAAGACCGATCTGACTCAGGTAGCTAGCAAATTGGGCGTCTCGGCAGGGCGGTTGGACTCGGGGTTGGTGAACTTCCGCGACCGCCAAATCGCCGCGCTGGTACGCCGCCACTTCCTGACTGCTACCCAGGCCAAGCAGGCGCGCTCAGTCAGCGCTGAGGTGGTCAAGCTCCTCACCCAGCTCCCCCTGAGGGATCTGACCGGTCCTGGGCGGATACCTGGTTTGCCCATGAACCGCCCGGCGGCAGCTCGTGGTCCCCTGGCCCAGAACCACCCGGGACTTCCGCCCAGGTTTCACCGGGGCGCTCGGTCGGGCATGTCAGGCCGTCCGGGGCCGTTCGCCAAGGCCTTGGCTCCGCGTCCGCGCGCTCCCCATGGCCTCCTGGCCCTGATCAGGACCGACTTGGGACTTCTGCCCGGCGAGATGGTGCCCCTGCTGGCCGCTTCCCATAGCCTGGGTGCCCTGGCTGCTCAGCTCGGAATCAGCCCGCAGCGCCTCACCGATGAGCTCGTCGCTGCTCGCAACGCGAAGATCCATCTGGCCGAGGTAGCCGGGCGGATCTCGGCGGCCCGGGCCAACCGGATGGAGAAGGTGAGCGTTCCATACATCCGAGATCTCTTGACCACGCAGATTCCGCTGCGCTGAATTAGGTCAGGTCTCTTACCCCTACCCCTGGCTACAGCCGTAGTCCAGGGGTAGGCTGGAGGTGACCGGGGTGGACATGGCCGAAATGGTGCTCGTCGGCGAGGATGAGCGGCAGATTGCAGACCTTCTCGAGATGTTCTTG
Source organism: bacterium (assembly GCA_021810505.1). GTDB lineage: Bacteria > Deinococcota > Deinococci > Deinococcales > Deinococcaceae > JAJZIR01. The sequence goes on along the minus strand of JAJZIR010000012.1, from coordinate 4,152 downwards.
AGGGCCGAGGGATACCGCACCGAGCGCGGCCGGACCGGAAAGGAGATCTTGCAGCTCTGGCGCAGCGCTCAGCCCGATGCGATTTTGCTAGACCTGATGCTTCCAGAGCTGGACGGTTTGAGCGTCCTTCGGCAGATTCGTGCAGAATCCAGCGTTCCGATTCTCATCGTTACCGCTCGCGTCGAGGATATCGACCGCCTGATCGGCCTGGAGCTGGGAGCCGATGATTATATCTTGAAGCCCTTCAATCCCAGGGAGGTGGTCGCCAGAGTCCGGGCGGTCCTGCGGCGGGTGCGGGGTTGGTCCCCTCCTCCAACCTGGACTGCGGGGCCTTTTCGCGTCGACGAGCAGGCCATGCAGGCGTACTGTGGGGACCGCGCCGTCTTGCTCACCCCGGTTCAGTTTCGGCTCTTCTCCTGCATGGTGCGATCGGCTGGCAAGGCCTTTCACCGCAGCGAGCTCTTGGATCTCTTCGAGGAGGATGCTCCAGATGCGCGGACCATCGATGCCCACATCAAGAATCTGCGGGCTCGCCTCGGCCAGGAAGGCAGGAGGATCGAGACGGTACGCGGTGTGGGGTACCGGCTGAACCCTTCGTGATCGCTCGGCTGATCGCCGCGCTGGTAGCCGTCGCACTGTTTGGAGTGCTGGTTAACGCCTTCCTGAGCGTGCAGGGGGTGCGGGGCAACTTGCTGCTCTACTTTCACCGCCACCCTCCGGCCCGGCGCTTGGTGCTGCCTGCTCCTGGCTCTGCTGGGCACAGGCCTCCGCCTGCTCCAGCCAAGTTGGTGCGCAAGAGGCTCTTGGACCGCTTGGAGCGCGGTCAGATCGTGGTCGCCCTCTGGGCAGCCGGGGTGGCTGTCCTGGTCGGCGGCCTTCTAGCCAGAGGACTACTCGCTCCAGTCCTGAGGCTGACTGAAGCGATCCGGCGTTACGGTCGCGGGGATAGGGGAAGCCGTGCGGTGGTGCGGGGGCACGACCAACTGGCCGAGCTGGCTGCCACCTTTAACAGCTTAGCGGACCAGATCGAGCGCGAGGAGCAACAAAAAGAGCGCATGATCGCCGATATCGCCCACGAGCTGCGTACCCCCCTGACGGTCCTACGCGGGGAGTTGGAGGCAGTCCGGGCCGGCCTGCGCCGGCTGGACGCAGGAACGCTCGACCGGCTGATCGGTGAAGTCGAACTGCTCGCGCATCTGGTGGGGGATCTGCGGCTGCTCAGCTCAGCAGACAGCGGAACCCTGGTCTTGCTCAAGCGCTCTTGCGACCTCGCCGGTCTGGTCCAAGGGGTGGTCGACTCCCTGACCCCGCGGGCCAGCGCGGCCGGGGTGACCCTATCGACCAGGCTTGAGCCAGGAGTCGTTCTAGCTGACGCGGAGCGCATCCGCCAGGTCTGTTACAACCTCCTAGACAACGCTCTGCGCTACGCCCCGCCGGGGACTGCGGTGGAGGTCAGCTTGGAACTGCGCGCCGAGGTGATCTTTACGGTAGCGGACCGGGGCCCTGGGATCCCTGAGGAGGACCTGAGCCGGGTTTTCGACCGCCTCTTCCGCGTAGATCCAGCCAGGGCTCGGGGAGAGGGGGGGTCTGGTCTGGGCCTAGCTATCGTTCGCACGCTGGTCGAAGCCCATGGGGGGACCGTCCAGGCTCTGCGCCGCTCGGGAGGAGGGTCGGTTTTCCGCGTCAAACTGCCCAACACCGCTCCGGACTGACCCCCGGTGTTTCACGGCGCCAGATACCCCGCTGCACCCTGGGCCGGGCGGTCCCCGCCCCCTCGGGGCCCCCTGGGTCCAGCCCGCGCGACCCCGGAGTGGTGATCCCCAGCTCGGCGCGCAGTGGGCCGCTGCCCAGCGCTGCGAGGGGACCCCCCCTTCCTGGGCGGGATAGCGGGCGACTCGGTGCTAGACTGCGGTTGTGCGCTGCGCCGTCCTGGGGGCTGCGGTGGGGGGAGTGCGGTGATCCGCTTGATCGCCAAGCGGCTGCTGGTTTTTTGCCTTAGCGGTAGGTGCCCCACGCAGAACCCAGGCTGGCCGGCCCGATCCGGGAATTTCGGGAGAGGGTGGACCTGATGACCTACCGGAGTACTTGGATGGCCCGGGGTGATGGTGCGGTGGTGGGGACTTGTTGCCGGCTGGGGGGAGAGAGTCTGTGCGGGTGATGTCGTGAGCCTCTTGGACATCATCGGCCCCGTCATGGTCGGTCCGAGCAGCAGCCACACCGCTGGCGCCTGCCGTATCGGGCTCCTGGCTAGGGCTATGCTCGGTACGGAGCCAGAACGGGCCGAGATCGGCTTGCACGGCAGCTTTGCTAGCACAGGCCTCGGGCACGGGACCGACCTCGCCCTGCTGGCTGGACTGCTCGGTTGGACCCCAGATGACACCAGGCTGCCGGCTGCTGAGCAGGAGGCTCGCCGCCGGGGCCTGGAATTCGATTTCTACCCTATCGACCTCGGTGAAGTCCATCCCAACAGCGTCCGGATCAAGTTGGCCGGGGCAGGGGAGAAGCTCTCGGTGACCGCCTCCAGCATCGGAGGCGGAGTGGTCGAGGTGAGCCAGATTGATGACTTTCCAGTTCGCCTCAGCGGAGCGCTGCCAACCTTGCTGCTGCGTTACCGCGACCACCCGGGCGTGATCGCCAAAGTTACCGGGGTCTTGGCCGAACAAGGGGTCAATGTCGCTACCCTGACCTGTAACCGGCTGCGCCGGGGCGGCTGGGCTCTGATGGCCGTTGAGATGGACGTGGCCCCTTCTGAGAGTGCGCAGCGCAGGATTGCTGCTCTTCCCGAGATGGTCTGGGTACGCCAACTTCCCTCGGTGATGGCTTGAACCCTCTGGTCGCCGGGGCACATTGTGGTATCGTCGATCCAACGGACGTTAGGAAGTCTCGTGGCCTGGCGTCGCGGTAGGTGGGAATGTGACCCTGGGTGTTGCGTTGCTAAGATTGCGCAGAGAGGAGCGGCAGGGATGAGCTCGAGCTGTGAGCGGCGCGATCTCCCCCGGAATTTGGGGGTCCCTGCGTAGAGATGACGCTGGACGATATCGCCAAGGTGCAGGGCCTCGCTAGCGAGGCGGTTTTGCTAGAAGATTGTGAAGAGAGCGGCTTAGACCAAGAGGAGGTCCGGTCGGCGATGCTCGGCCGCATCGCTGAGATGCGGGATTCGGTCCGCAGGGGCCTGGCGAGCTCCCAACCCAGCCGAGCCGGTATGGTGGGGTGGAATGCCAAGAAGCTCTGGGAGTCTGAAGACCGGATCGGGGCCAAGTTGCTGTGGAGGGTTCAGGCCTATGCTATGGCCGTCAATGAGGAGAACGCCAGGATGGGCCGGATCGTGGCTGCTCCTACGGCTGGAAGCGCTGGGACGGTCCCGGGCGCCTTGCTCGGGGTGGCTGATCACGTAGGGATCGCCGATGCGCAGCTGGTCGGTCCCATGATCCTGGCAGCAGGGATCGGCAAGGTTATCTCCCAGAAGATGTACATCTCGGGATCTGCGGGAGGTTGCCAGGCGGAGATCGGGCCGTCGGCGGCGATGGCGGCAGCTGCGGTGACCGAGCTGCTGGGCGGTTCGCCAGCCGCCTGCGTGCACGCCGCAGCTATGGCGCTGATGAACACCATCGGCTTGGTCTGCGACCCAGTCGGTGGCTTTGTGGAGGTGCCCTGCGTGAGCCGCAACGCCTTCTTTGCTGTCCACGCAGTGGCTTCCGCCCAACTGGCCCTGGCAGGTATCGAGAGCTTCATCCCTCCGGACGAAGTGGTGTCCGCTGCCGCTCAGGTCGGGAAGTTGATCCCCTTGTCCCTTCGCGAGACCGCCGGAGCTGGCCTAGCCCAGACCCCGACGGGCTTAGCGGTGGCGGAGTCTCTCCGCCGCCAGGCTCCCTCGCCTCTGAAAGGCCCCCATGTCTAATTCCGATACCCCGAGCACTCCCCCCACCTCCGACACCTCCCCCACCTCCCCATCCCAACCCGTATCTCCGGCCCCTCAGCCCGCTCCCTCCCTATCCTCCCCCTCACCCGCTTCCGCCTCCCAGCCCACCCCCACCTCCTACCGCTTCTCCCGCCGCGCCCTGAACGCCCAGGGCTCGGCCATCCGGGAGATGCTCAAGGCCACCCGTCCCGACCTGATCTCCTTCGCTGGGGGGTTGCCTTCTCCCCGCCTCT
>JAJZIR010000025.1 GCA_021810505.1 bacterium | reverse complement strand
TGCGCAGGTCCCCAGCTCCAGCTTCTCCGCCACCAGCGGGCTGGACTTACCACGCGGCCTCGCCTTTGACCCCCAGACCGGCTGGCTGTACGCGGCGAACAATGGCAACACCACCATCACCGCCTACAACCCGTCTACCGGTGCGCAGGTCCCCAGCTCTACTTCCCCCTTCTCCGCTACCAGCGGCCTGGACTTCCCATACGGCCTCGCCTACGACCCTCAGACCGGCTGGCTGTACGCGGCGAACATTGGCAACAGCACCATCACCGCCTACGACCCGTCTACCGGAGCGGAGATCACGACCGGCTTCACCAGCCCCACTTCCAGCGACGGAATAAGTTTCCCCACCTTCCTCACTGCGATCCCATAAATTAGCTCTTCCCTCACCTCCCTTCCTTAACTAATCACCCGCTGCTCTTTGTTTCTCTGTTACTCTCGGGTATCCAAAGCTTAGGAAACTAGCCACTTAATCAGTTTGGATGTTTCGTGGGCATGCCCAACCGCAGCGTCCAACGCTTCCATGGATTAGGAACAGGCCACAGCGCTACTTCCGTTTAGTTGGATCCAACACCGCCTTGCGCAGGCGGATCGCCTTGGGGGTGATCTCCACCAGCTCGTCCTCGGCGATGTACTCCAAGGCCTCTTCTAGCGAGAGGTGGCGGGGCGGAGTCAAGGTGAGAGCGTCGTCGGAGCTGGTAGTCCGCATGTTGGTCATCTTCTTGTTCTTGGTGACGTTGACGTTCAGATCGCGATCCCTGCTGTGCTCACCCACCACCATGCCCACATAGACCTCGGTACCCGGATCGATAAAGAACTCTCCGCGATCCTGCAGCTTGAACAGCGAGTAGGCGAAGGCGGTACCGGCTTCCATGGCTACCAGAGACCCGGTACGGCGAGCTCGCACGTCCCCCGACCAGGGCGCGTAGCCGTCAAAGACGTGGCTCATGATGCCCTCGCCCTGGGTCATGCTGAGAAATTGGGTCCGGAATCCAAACAGGGCCCGGCTGGGGACCTTGAACTCCAATCTGGTCCTGGTCCCTTGGGGGTCCATGTTGAGCAGCTGGCCGCGGCGCTCGCCCATGGCGTTCATCACCGCGCTCACCGCTGCCTCTGGAACCTCGATCATCAGGTGTTCAACCGGCTCGTGGAGCACGCCTTCCAGTTCGCGCAGGATCACCCGCGGTGGGCCGACCTGCAGCTCATAACCCTCGCGGCGTATGGTCTCAATCAGGATGCTGAGGTGCAGCTCCCCCCTACCTGAAACCTGAAACTCGTCGGGCTGAAGCTCTTCGACGCGCAGGGAGACGTTGGTCTGCACCTCCCGGAACAGCCGGTCGCGCAGGTGGCGGCTAGTCACGTATTTTCCCTCGCGGCCGGAGAAAGGGGAGGTGTTCGGGCCGAAGGTCATCTGCAGAGTCGGCTCGTCCACGGTCAAGACCGGCAGGGCTTCGGGATCAGCTAAGTCCGCGACCGTCTCGCCGATCTGGCCGTCTTCGATGCCGGCTAGAGCCACGATGTCCCCGGCCTCGACCTGCTCCGCCTCGACGCGGCTGAGACCCAAGTGGGTAAAGGGCTGGACGATCCGGCACTTGCTCATCTGGCCGTCTTTGTGGATCAACCAGACTGCGTCTCCCTTGGCCACTGCGCCGCGCCTCACCCGGCCGATCACGATCCTCCCCAGGTAATCGGAGTAATCCAGGTTGGCAATACGCATCTGAAAGGGCGCGTCGCGCTCAGCGAGCGGAGCCGGGACGTACTTGAGAATCGCTTCGAAGAGGTCGTGCATATCAGGCTTAGGGTCTTCTAGGTGGTAGAAGGCTTGGCCCTTCCTGGCTACGGCATAGAGCACCGGGAAATCCAACTGAGCCTCGCTGGCCCCCAACTCGACCATGAGGTCGAAGGTAAGGTTGAGCACTTCGTCCGGACGAGCATCCTGCCGGTCGATCTTATTGATGACCACGATAGGCTGCAGCCCGAGAGCCAGAGCTTTGCGCAGCACGAAGCGGGTTTGGGGCATGGGCCCCTCGGCCGCATCGACCAGCACCAGGCAGCCGTCCACCATCCCCAGGACCCGCTCTACCTCGCCGCCGAAGTCGGCGTGGCCGGGGGTATCGACGATGTTGATCTTCACGCCGTGGTAGTTCACCGCGGCGTTCTTGGCCAGGATGGTGATCCCCCGCTCGCGTTCCAAAGCGTTGCGGTCGAGGATGCGATCGGACTGCTCGTCGCCGTGCATCAGGGCCTGGGTCTGTCGGAGAAGGCCGTCGACCAGGGTGGTTTTGCCATGATCGACATGGGCGATGATGGCGATGTTGCGATATTCGGTCATGGGGAATTCCTCTCGGCCGGTGTTGCCGCCGGCTGGATCGTCAGGTCGGGCCTCAGGAAAACGTCGGCGGCGCGGAGAGGCCCCCGCGCCGGGTACACTGACTTTAGCATGGAGATCATCCGCGCAGCCATCCTCCAGCTCCAGCCCCACAAAGGCCCACCAGCACCCAACCTGCAGCGGTTGGGAGAGATCTTAGGCCAACTTTACCGCCAAGCTCCACGGTGCGACGTGGTGGTCTTGCCTGAGGCCGCACTGACCGGGTACTTCCTACAGGGTGGCGTGCAGGAATTAGCCATCTCAGCCGACCGGCTGGCCTCGGAGCTGGAAGCTGTACTGCGGTCTCATTGGCCCGCTCCGCTCGATCTGGTGGTGGGGTACTTCGAAGCTGACAGCGGGTTAGTCTACAACAGCAGCAGCTATTTCTCCTTCGACAGCCAGGCAGTATCCCTGCTGCACACCCACCGCAAGATCTTCTTGCCCACCTACGGCATATTCGATGAAGGGCGCTTCGTCAGCCACGGCGGCAGCGTTCAAGCGTTCGAGACACGGCTGGGCCGCAGCGCGATGCTGATCTGCGAGGACGCCTGGCATTCGGTCAGCGCCACGCTGGCCGCGCTGGAGGGCGCTGAGCTGCTCTACCTGCCAGTTGCCAGCCCGCTGCGTGGCCTAGCTGGAGAAGAACCCTCCAACATCACCCGCTGGAGGCAGATCACCGCGTCGATCGCTCAGGAGCACAGTATGTTCGTGATCAGCAGCAATCTGGTGGGCGTCGAGGCCGGCAAGTGCTTCGGCGGGTGCTCGCTAGCAGTCCATCCGGATGGGCACGCTCTGGTGGAGGGCCCTTTTCTGGAGGAGGCGATCCTGCTCTCCGACCTGGATCTGACCGAGCTTCGGGAGCTGCGCTACCGCAACCCCCTCCTGGGAGACCTTCAGAGGACCTGGCCGATCTTGGCGACCCGGGTACCGGGACCCAACCGTGCCTGAGCTGCCTCTGGTGCTGGGCGCCGCGCCCAAGGATGAGCTAGCGCTCAACCCCGAGCTGGTCGAGAAGGTGCTGGTCAAGTTCCTGCGCCAGGAGTTGGCGGCGCGCAGCTTCACGCGGGCCGTGGTAGCGCTGTCCGGCGGAGTCGACAGCGCCGTGGTGGCCGCGCTGGCGGCCCGCGCTCTCGGGGCTGAGCAGGTACTCGGGCTGCGCCTGCCCGACCACGCCAGCCAAGCCAGCAGCCTCACCGACGCCCAGAGCGTCGCCGAGTGGTTGGGCTGCCAGCTGGAGACCTATCCCATCGGCGACATGGTCCGCGGCTACGCTGAAGCACCTACAATCGGGCCCAGACGGCTCGGCAACGTCATGGCTCGCTGCCGGATGATCGTGCTCTTCGACCGGGGTGAGGCGTTTGGAGGCCTCCCCCTGGGTACCGGCAACAAGACTGAGCGCCTCTTGGGCTACTACACCTGGCACGACGCCGGGGACGCAGCGCCGGTGAACCCCCTAGGCGATCTATTCAAGACCCAGGTCTGGGACCTGGCCCGCCACCTAGGGGTACCGAGTACCATCATCGACAAGGCTCCTACCGCAGACCTCGAACCAGATCAGACCGACGAGGGCGATCTGGGAATCCGCTATCCGCGGGCTGACACCATCTTGCAGCACCTGATCCTAGGGAGGGACCCAGAGCGCCTGCTGCGCGCTGGCTTCCAACCCTCGGAGGTAGCCTTGGTGCGCAGCAGGCTGCACAAAAGCCATTGGAAGCGGGGGCTCCCAGCGGTGGCCATGGTCAGCGAGAGCGCCATCGGGGAAGCGTACCTGC
>JAJZIR010000022.1 GCA_021810505.1 bacterium | reverse complement strand
TGCTTGCGCAGCCGTAGTACCATCTGCCGCAACAGGGCCCGACTCTCCACGCTGAGCTTGCGCGCATCGATCTTGCCTGTGCCAACATTTTATCAAAATGTCGTGCATTTAGGGGCCTGGTTAATAAGGCGTTTTGGTGTCGCTGAACTATGACTAGGACAAGGAGGTGGCCTGGTATCGGGAGTTGAAACAGCGGGTGGAGATTCGGGTTTGTTTCACAATCTGCAAAGGTCCCGGCAACGCCCTACGAACGAGAACACTCCTGGCTGGATATGACACATATTGCTGTTCTCTGCGCTCGCAATCGGTACCGCGCAGGCTGGTGAAGTCTGGAATCAGCACCATCCCCGCCGAGCCGAGGTGCTGGGTCGTGTCCACCATCTGAATTATCCGATTCATCAGGAGCTTCTCGAGGGAGAAGTCTTCTGGCACGAGCGGCAGCTTTACATCGGCAAGTCCACCATGTAGTCGGTATGGAAAATTGGGACGCCGCGCATCATCGGGGTGGGATTCACGACGGATACATCACGCCAGGGGAACAGAATCAGTTGAATGCTTGGGAAAACGCTATCAGCCGGGAAGTCGGTCCGTGAGGTGAACGTCTATGTCCAGACACCGAAATCCGTCATTGAGCAGGATAAAATGGAAAAGTATTTTTATCAGGAGGGCGGTTATCATGCATCCTTTTCGTAAAGCTGTTTTGATTGCGGCAACCATGGCCACGATGTCCGTGGCCGCGTTGGTGAGCGCCTACAGCGGCTCATTGCCTGCATCCACCAGCAGAACCACAGCACCATCATCGAGTAGTTCCACACCCACCGCCGGAGCCAGAAAACCTCCCCTGATCGGACTGGTCACCATGGGCGATATGAATTGGTCGTTTAACCCTAAATCCCAACCTCTGAATCGCCTGTTGGAGGCTAACGCCCATCCAGGGGTGTACACTGCCGCAGTGACCCAGGCCACTTGGTCTCAGCTTGGACCTCAACCTGGGGTATTCGATGACAACGTCATTAACCGGGCGTTGCAGAACATTGCTGCATACAATGCACGCCATCCCTCCACCCCCCACCCCGTTGGTCGGTAAGCTGCGCGTCTTCCCTGGTGTACATACGCCGGCCTGGGTAATGCGGAAGGTTGGATCCGTGCAACTGATCAACCAACACGGCGGCAAGTTCATCACCGTTCCCGACTTCTGGAAACCACAGTACAGCGCACTGTGGACGCAATTGCAAAACCATCTGGCATCGGTATATGACAGCAACCCCCTTATCAGGGTAATTCCTCAGGCCCCCCTCACTTCAAAGGCATATTGGGAGTTTGAACAGAGATATCGGGTGATCCATAGCCAAAGACCTGTGGACCGTTAATGGGAAAGAGGGCCCGAGGAGTCGGAAGGGGTCAGGGAGGAGGTTCGGGAGGGATGACAGGCAGAAAAGGATGGCCTTGTAGAGCATCGTTCAGAGAGGTCAGGGTGTTCAAGCCGTTTCCATGGATCCGCAAGAAAGGGCCTTAGCCATTCTCATTTAGGAGAGTCCGTGCAACAGATCGACCTCAAGAAGGAACTCAAGCATCTTTACGGGCCATCGGCGAAAGAGGTGGTCCAGGTCGACGTCCCCACCTTCCGGTTCCTCATGGTCGACGGCCATGGCGATCCGGACACATCACAAGAATATGCCCAGGCCGTAGAAGCCCTCTTCTCGGTTTCCTATGCGGCAAAGTTCATGGTGAAGAAGGGGGCGCAAGGAATTGACTATTCGGTCATGCCACTGGAAGGGCTCTGGTGGGCAGACGACATGGCGGCCTTCATTGTCGATGACAAGTCAAAGTGGAATTGGACGATGATGATCCTTCAACCCCATTTCGCAGATGACTCTGTTATACAGGCGGCAATTTCCGATATCAAACGGAAAAAGGGACTTCCAGCTAACGGCGAACTTAGGCTGGAAAACCTTACGGAAGGCTGTTGCGCACAGGTGCTCCATATCGGGCCTTTTTCCGAAGAAGGCCCGACGGTCAAGCGAGTCCATGATTTCATCGACGCAAGAACTGGTCCCGCTGGAAAACACCACGAAATCTATTTGAGCGACATACGTCGCGCGGCTCCGGCCAAATGGAAAACGATCATCCGTCAGCCTATGAAGCCCCTCCCATGAAATTTCACTTCGGGTTTCTCCTGTTTCCAGGCGTTCAGCAACTCGATCTGACCGGACCCATGAGGTGTCTCGTCTCTCCCTGACTCCCACGTAGATCTTGTCTGGAAGAATCTCCGTCCGGTCACCTCCACCACAGGTCTCACACTCAAGCCGACCGTTGTTTTTTCCGCCTGTCCTCCGCTGGATGTGTTCTGCATACCGGGCGGGGCCGGGGTCAACGCGCTGCTGACCGATGGTGAGACACTGGATTTCATCCGGACTCGGGGAGGCTCCACAAGATATCTGACCTCCGTGTGCACGGGGGCGCTTCTTCTGGGAGTCGCCGGCCTTCTCAAGGGGAGGCGGGCCACGACCCATTGGGCGGCGCACGACCTGCTGGCCGCCTTCGGGGCGATCCCCACGATCGGACGAGTGGTCCGTGACGGTCCTGTGTTCACCGGCGGCGGCGTGACCTCCGGGATCGATCTCGCCCTCTCGGTGGTGGCCGAGATCGCCGGCCGGGAGGCGGCGTAGGTGGTGCAACTTTGCCTTGAATATGCCCCCACCCGTATTACGCGATATTGCACAAGCCCCTCTAGCGCGGCTACCTGAATGTCCGAAAGTGGCCGGTACCCGACTATCTCAATGCCTAAAGATGACGCAGGGCCCTCACCAGCACAACGCGCTCGGTCTTGCTCGGCAGCCTCCGGCCTCGGAAAGGCGCTCCAGGTTGTGCGGCGAGGTCCGCCCCCGGCCGGAGTCCTAGGGCAGCGCCCTAGGACTCCGAGTTTTCCTTGGGGAGGCAGCGGGCGGTTCCGTGCAGCCTGTGGCTACCAGCCAGGGCGCCGCGCGCGTTCACTGCACCCAGTAGTTCAACGCGAAACGCCCGGCCCAATTGGCCAGCAGCAGCCCAAAGCCGGCCATCAGCAGCCAGAAGATCCAGGGGTGGCGCTCGCCGAATTTTCCCAGCAGCAGAAACAGCGGAACGGCGGGATAGATCAGCCGAGCTGTGGAGAGCAGCAGATTGGAAGCGCTGGCCTGGAAGAACAGCGTGATCAGCAAGACGGCGTAAGCGTAGAGCCGCAGCCGCCGGTCTTCGGTCCACCAGGCCGAGATCAGGCCGCCTAGCAGGAAGGCGGCGTTCTCCAGCAGCAGCATGTTGACGGCGACCGGAATGCGCAGCCCCCAATAGATGCTCCTCCAGATGGGGAATAGCGTGAAGAAGCGCAGCAGGCGCGTTCCTAACCCTACGCTGGCCCAAGCCGCCTGGGCCTGGACGAAGGCTAAGGCGTCGTGGAAGCGCAGCGCCTGATAGACCATGAACAGCAGCAGCCCGCAGACCGAGAGCAGGGGAGGTGCCCAGCTCCAGGCTTGGCCAGCTCTGAGCTTGGGCCAGCTGGCCCAAGCGATCGGGAAGGCCAGAGCGATCCCTACCGGCCCGGCGGCGCTGGCCAGGCCGGCCAGCAGGCCGGCGGGCAGCAACCGCCCCCGCTTCAGCTCCAGCAGGGACCAGCAAGCTAGCCCCTCCAGCAGGCCGACCGGGTAGTTGGGGAGCAGGAACAAGCTGGCCGGGAAGAGCAGGAATGCCCACAGCGCCAGCTGGCTGCTTTTGGGGGACAGATAGGCGGCGGCTAGGCGCAAGAACGCCCAGACCGCGAAGGCGCCGGTAGCGGCCTGCAGCAGCCAGCTGGCTTGCCACCAGCGCAGGCCGCTGACCCCATGTACCAAGTAGAGCAGCAGCGGCTCTAGGGGGAAGAACGCCAGGTTCTGGCCAGTCTTGACCGCGGGATTCCAGGAGTAGCCGCCCTGAGCGATGCTCCGGTACCAGTTGCCGTCCCAACGGAAAGGGAAGACCTGCCAGCTGAAGGCCCCGAAGCGAGCCGGCTGGAACTGCGGGCCGCTCAGGGCGCCGGCTAGGACTAAGGCCAAGAAGACCAGGGCCGGCAACCAAACGGTCGGGGACCAGCTAGGTGCCCTGGGGCGCTGAAGGAAACTAAGCCGCACGGCTCATCCTAAGCCCATCCGGGTTACAGGGACGGCGTTTCCGGAACCGCTGCCCGACCAGCCGAGCTCGGGTCTGGCGGGGGTCGCAGTCGCCCCTCCGCTCAGCGAGGCCAGCGCCCCGCCGGGCTGGCCGGCTCGGACGGAGGGCAGCGGGCGGATCAGCCAGGCAGGGTTGAGTTGGAGGGGTGGGAGGGGAAGTCCCGGGCGGGGAGCTGCGCTGCGCCGGCTGGGGCCTCAGGCCAGCGGAGCAGGGGCGGATGGGCGCACCATCACCGCCCCCCTGCCGGTCGGGCCCTCAAGGTACGATCGCGATACCGTTCGGGGCGAAGCCAGAGCTGGTGGGAGTCGCGATCGCCCCGCCGCTGGTCGCCCCTCCGCTCAGCGAGACCAGCGCCCCATCGGGCTGATAGGCCTGCACGGTTTCGGTATGTAAGTTGACCACGTAGAGCAGCCGGTCCTGTAGGTCGAAGGCGATAGCGTCGGGGCCCGATAGGGTGGGGTCGCTCGAGGAGGTGATCGGTTGGGCCAGCGTCACCTCTTGCCCGCTCTGGGCAACGTAGCTGGTGACCGTCGAGGCGAAATTGCTGGTTCTCTGGTTGGTCACATACAGCTGGCCGTTGTAGGGGTCGAAAGCGACGCCAGACGGGGAGCCCAGGTCCTGGGTGATGGTCGGCGGGACGACTGCCCCGCTGACGGCGTCGTAGCTGCTGACGGTGTTGGCGGCTCCGCTGCCGCTGTTGTTGGCGACGTAGAGCTGCCCGTTGACAGGATCTATGGCCATCCCGAACACCACCTGCGAGGTCGTGATCGGATGGGCCAGGGAAACCGGCGCTCCAGTCCGAGCGCCGTAGACATCGACGTTTCCGCTGCTACTATTCTCGGTAGCCACGTACAGCCAACCGGTAGCTGGATTGAAGGCCAGACCTCCTGGATAGTTCAGCGAAGCGATCGGGCTTGCCAGAGTCTGCGCCGTTCCGCTGGGCAGGAGGTAGGCGGCCACGCTCCCCGGAGAACCTTGCAGCACCGCGTAGAGCCAGCCGGTCTGGGAGTTGAAAGCGAGGCTGCCTAGGGAGAAGGCCCCGCTGACCTGGAAGGACAGCGGGTTGCCGTGCGCAGTGTAGGCGGTGATCGAGCTGTAGTAACCGGTGCCGCTGCTGTTGAGGCCGCTATTGCTCACGAACAGCGCCTGGGTCTCGGTGATGGTGGGCAGGGGGATAGGGACCGGCTGGTCGTATTGGTCCAGCTCTGGACCTGTGCAGCTGCTGCCTTCGGCCAGGTAGAGGCGCTGCGCCTGGCTTCCGAAGGAGTGTAGGGCTTGCAGGACGTACTGCCCTGGGCTCCCCGCGGGAGCAACCTGGAGCTCCTGGGGGCTGACCGCGCAGAGAGTCACCTCGGGTGCGCCGGCGCTGCCCAGCGGGATAGCCTGGCCCGACGCGTCGTAGAGGGTCAGCAGGAAAGTTTCGGGGACGCTCCTGGCCGCAGCGATGTCGTAGTTGGTGGTGCCGCTGGAGCTGGAGGTATAGATCAGGTTGGAGTTGCGCGGGGTGAGGCCGGCGCTGGCCACCACCGCGCCCAGGGTCAAGGAGAGCTGGTTCGTCTGCCCGGGTAGGACAGTCACTTGTAGAGTTCCCTCGGAGAGCGGGGTGTCTCCGGAGAAGTCTGGGTTGGGTTTTTGCGCATAGGTCACGACCGTGAGCGGGTAGGTGCCGGGAGGCAGCGGCACCTCCAAGGTGCAGGAGACGCCCGTCGCCGACCGCGTGCAGCTGCTCAGCGCTCCATCGCTCTCCGTGACCGACTTGCTGCAGCTCGTGCCGCTGCAGGTCGGCACCGGCAGAATGTAGTCCAGGGGGGCTTGTTGGCCTACCTGGAGGCTCACTCCCCCTGTCCCTGCCGAGACGTACTGCGCCTGCACACCGCTAGGCTCAGCCAGATGGAAACGGAGCTGGACACCTTGCGTGCCGGCGGGCGCTGGAGTTTCCTGATCGCTGCAACCGGCCAGCGCAGCTAGGGCTAGGAGCGCTAGGCTGATGGACCGCCAATCGATACGCAGCCGCATGGTGAATCTCCTTGGAGCGGAGCATAGCACTTTCTGAGCGGAGCATGGGGCGTCCGGCCGGGAAGCTTGGCTCAGAGCCTGTCTTCCTTTAGGCAGCGCCTGGCCAGCAGCAGCGCTCCGGCCAGCGCGTCTTCCTTGGGCGGCTGCAACCGGGCTCGCACCCGAGGGTCCAGCCAAGGGGTCAGGGTCGCCGCCAATCCTCCCACAGCGCACCAGGCTAGCGCACCTGACGGGTCGGCGGCCCGGATCAGCTTGGAGAGCTCCCGGCCGGCCGCGGCTAGGATCGCTTGGGCCGCGCGGCAGCCCGAGCCGGCGGTCTGGCTGACCAAGGGAGCGAAGCTGGCGTAGTCTCCAGGCCCCGCCCCCCTGGCCCATTCCAGCAGCTCAGCCGGCTCCCGGAAGCGTTCGGCCACCGCCTGGTAGAGCTGGTCGCGCCGGCTGCGCTTGTCCCAGCCCGCCAGGTAGTGGCGCAGGGCCTGCCAACCCAGCCAGGCCCCGCCCCCTTCGTCCCCCAGCGGGAACCCCCAGCCGCCGGAGCGGCGGCTGCGCCCGGCGCTCTCGGCGTAGGCGATGCTGCCGGTCCCGCAGATCAA
This sequence comes from bacterium, assembly GCA_021810505.1. Classification (GTDB taxonomy): domain Bacteria; phylum Deinococcota; class Deinococci; order Deinococcales; family Deinococcaceae; genus JAJZIR01. The sequence goes on along the minus strand of JAJZIR010000022.1, from coordinate 19,321 downwards.
GACCCCCCCGATCTCACCGCCGTGGGCCCCCAGCCGGGCCACCGCGGCGTCGGTGGCTAGCAGGTAGCGGGGGAAAGGTAGGCCCAACTCCAGCAGCCGCTGGCGGTCGCTGGGCCGGTCAACTCCGGCTAGGCCGATGCCGACCGCCAGCTCCAGGCCGGCCTCCAGCTCCAGGCCGCCCGCCCGCAGGGCTAAGCCGGCCGCTTCTAGGAGGTGCCGCCTGGCTGCTTCCGGGTCGCTGCGGGCATTGGCCGCTCCGCTCCGCCCTTCGCCGAGCAGCGCGCCGTTCAGATCGGTTAGCCGGGCCCGCACCCCGCTGCCACCGCCGTCGATCCCTAGCAGCAGCACGTTGCCTCAGGAGAGCAGCGGTTGGATCCGCCTGCGGTAGCGCTCCTCCTGGGGGGCCCAGGTCTCCAGCAAGGACGCCGGCTCGGGCCGCTCCCCCTCCAGCCAGGCACTCAGCTGGCTCCCCCCCAGCCTGCGGAGCCCCGGCTTTACCTCGAAGTCCGGGTAGCGCCGGGCGTGCGCCAAGATGTTCAGCGCGACCCGCACCGGCCGGTAGCGTTCCGGGTCGGTGATGTGCAGCTCGATCCCGCAGCAGCGCTGGCTCTGGTGCTTGCTGAAGCGGGGGAAGAAGTAGAGCGGCCGCGCTTGCAGGCCATCCTCGCCGGCCAGCTCTTCGGCCAGCCGCCAGCCATCCAGCCAGGGAGCCCCCAGGACGGTGAAGGGCCGGGTGGTGCCGCGGCCCTCGCTGAGGTTGGTTCCCTCCAGCAAGACGTTGCCGGTGAAAGCCAGAGCAGCTTCCTTGGTGGGCAAGTTGGGCGAAGGGGCTACCCAGCAGGGCGGCTCCCCCAGCGGGACGCGGGCCGGCACCGGTAGGCCGCGCTCGCTGGCGTAGAGCCAGGCGATCTCCCAAGGGGAGAGCCCGTGGCGCAGCGGCAGGTCGTAGGGAGCCACGATGTTCCACTCCTCCTCGGGCAAGCCGCCCCCCTCGAAGGCGCGGCCCAGCGGGCTGGGGCGGTCCAAAATCCCTACCGGCAAGCCGACCTCGGCGGCCACCTTCAGGCAGGCCAGCATCGAGCTCAGGTAGGTGTAGGCCCTGGCTCCGGCATCGCTGAAACCGATCAGGAGCAAGTCGGCGCCGCGCAGCTGCTGGGGTTCAGGAGCGTAGCGCGGGCCGTGCAGGCTGAGGACCGGCCGGCCGCTGCGCAGGTCGAGCCCGTCCGGGACGTGCTCTCCTGGGCCGTACTCGCCCCAGAGGCCGTGCTCCGGGGCGAGGTAGCGCAGCTCCTTCAGGAACTGGTTGGCCAGGTCGGGAAGGGCCCGCAGATCCCCGTCTACCAGGGTAGCGTTCCCGAGCAGGATCACCTTCAGGTCAGCCAGCTCGGCGAGCGCCGCTCCCGCTCCCTGGGAGCGGCGCTCGGCCGGTTGCCTCACTTGGCGAAGTACCAGCTGACCGCCTTTTGGATGGCGGCAGCGGCCTGGGCTGGGGTGATCTTGCCGCTGAGCAGCGGCTGCACCTCGTTGGTCTCGGCGGTGAAGATGCCCACGTCGGTGTTGACCTTTTGGGAGCTGCTGTTCACCCCGGTGGGCGGCGGCGTGTCCATGGGGCTGCGAATACCGATCAGGGGATTGAGCGGTTCCTTCTGGTAGAGCGCGTAGGCTTCCCGGGCGATCACGTACTTAGCTGGGATGGTCACGCCTTTGATCGGGGAGATCTCGCCGGCGATACCCGCAAAGTCGCTGCCAAACTGCTTGGTGGTGGCGAACTTGAGCGCGGCGTTGGCGGCGGCGCGGGCCGCCGGGTTGGCAATCTTGGCGTTCTCGACCAAGGTGGCGTCAGGGTACCAGTCGACTCTGGAGGGCTGGCCAGCGCGCATGGGCGGGACGGCGAAGATGCCCAAGTTGGACTGCTTGGCCCCGAACTGCTCCATGGTGCCCAGGTCGTAGATCCCATCGAAGACCATGGCGGCTTGCCCGGTGGCGATGGCGATCTCCTGCTCGTTGCCCGCCGAGCCGACCGCCATGTAGTTGGGCTCGAAGTAGGGCTCTAGGCTGACCAGCTTCTTGAGCACGTCGATGTAGGGCTTGCTGTTGTAGGTCATCTTGCGCGCAACCAGGGATTTGGCTCCCTGATTTCCCAGCATGGTGGCGCTGATCTCGTCGATGGTCAGGGCCACCAGCCAAGTCTGGATCGGCATGATCGAGATCGGGGTCACCCCGTGGGACTTGAGGGTCTTGAGGATGGTCAGGAAGTCATTCCAGGTCTTGGGCGGGCTGAGGTGATAGGTCTTGAAGATCTGCTTGTTGTAGAAGATCACCATGGCCTCTTCGTCCAGCGGCACGCCCCAGTTCTTGCCCTGGTAGTGCACGGCGGCCAGGCTGCTCGGGACGAAGTTCTTGAAGCTGACCAGCCCGTTCACCGGCACGATCAGCTTGCTGGCGGCGTAGTTGAAGGTGCCCTCGCCGGCCCGCCCGTAGAAGATGTCCGGCCCCTTCCCCGAGTCCATCGCGGTAGCCAGGACCGAGTCGTAGCTGGTGGGGTTGATGGAGCGGAAGTCGATGTGGACCTGATAGCCTTCCTGATTGAGCTTAGCCTGCACCTGCTTCCACAGGGGGGCGTCCTGAGCGCGCCAGGTCCAGACGGTCAGGGTGGAGGGAGCGGCCAGGGCGGCCCCAAGGCTCAGGGCGCAGGCCAAGGTGGTGAGGGCAGGGAGAGCGTGTTTCATGGGGAAATCCTCCTAAGAGAAGAGCTGCTGGCGGGTCTGGGGGGCCTTCGGGAACGAGCCGGCTTGCCTAGAGCGACCTCCTCTCTCAGATCTTCAGCGCCCCGGAGGTGAGCCCCCGGATGAACTGGCGCGAGACGATCAGGAAGACCAGGATGGGGGGCAGCATGGAGATCACCAGCGCCGGCAGCAGGTACTGCCACTCGGTGAGGTGTTCGCCGATGAAGGAGAGGATCCCGACGGTGATGGTCATGTTGTGCCGGGAGGTGAGCAGGATCAGGGGGAAGAAGAAGCCGTTCCAGGCGCTGACGAAGTTGAACAGCCCCACGCTGGCCAGGATCGGCCGCATCAGCGGCAGGGCGATGCGCCAGTAGACGTAGGTGGGGGTTGCCCCTTCCACCCAGGCGGCTTCCTCGAGTTCGGTGGGCAAGTTGCGGGCGAAAGCGGTGAGGATGAACACCGAGAAGGATAGGCCGCTGGCACCGTAGAGCAGCACCAAGCTCCAGGGCGAGTTGATCAGGTTCAGCGCCTCCATCATCCCGAAGTAGGGCACCGCGATCATCTGGATCGGCAGGGCCAAGCCGGCCAGGAACACCAGATACAGGAAGCGGTTTCCTTTGAAGTCGAAGCGGCCCAGCACGTAGCCGGCCAGGGAGCCCAGGCCTAAGACGACGGCGACCGCCAATACCGACATCCAGGCGGTGTTGAACAGGTAGATGCCCAGGTCGCCGAGCTTCCAGGCATTGACGTAGTTGGAGAAGTGCAGGGTGCTGGGCAGGGAGAAAGGCCGGGCCACGATGCCCGGCAGGCTCTTGAGCGAGAGCATCAGCAGGTTGAGCAGCGGGATCAGGACGATTAACCCCCACAGGCCCAGGATCAGGTACTGCAGGCCGCTGACCCAGAAGTCGCTGCGCCAGCGCATCAGTCCCTCCCCAGCCGCTGTTGCAACCAGACCATCAGCGCGGCGATGATCATGATGAAGAAGAAAGCCACCACCGCGGTGGCGGCGGCTAGGCCCATGCCGGTGGCGGTGGCGCCGAAGCCGCCCCAGGCGGTGCGGTAGAACAGCGTCCCGAACACGTCGGTGGCGTAGTTGGGGCCAGCTTGGGTGCCCTCTAGGACGTAGACCAGATCGAAGACCAAGAAGCTGGACAGCCAGGTCAGGGTCACCACCGTGACGAAGGTGGAGCGCAGCATCGGGAAGATCACCCGGGTCATGGTGGTGGTGGCGCCCGCCCCGTCGATCTTGGCGGCGTCTAGGATCTCGCTGGGGATGTTGATCATGGCTGCCAGGAACAGCAGCACCGGGAAACCCATTCCGGCCCAGGCCGAGATGCCCACCACGGTGGGCAGGGCCAAGCGGCTGCTGCCCAGGTAGGGGAGGTTGAGCCAGCTCAGGCCCAGCGCGTTCAGGGCTCGGCTGATGGCGCCGAAGCCGGGCTCTAGATAGATGCTCCACAGGTAGCCCACCACCACCGGTGGGATCAGGTAGGGGACAAAGTAGAGCGCCTGCAGCCAGGCCGAGACCCGGGTGTTGACGCTGTAGAGCAGGTAGGCCAACAAAAAGCCCAGCAGGCAGCTCAGCACGAAGGAGAGGCCGAAGAAGTAGACGTTGTGCAGCACGGCCCTGACCAGGGGGTGCAGAAAACCCTGGGGATTGAAGATGAAGCTGTAATTCCCTAGGCCGATGAAGTCTCTGAGCGCGCCGACCCCAGTCCAGTTGTAGAGGCTGTAGCGCAAGCTGGACAGGAAAGGATAGACCGTGAAGGCCAGGTAGACCGCCAGCCCCGGGATCAGCATCCACAGGTAGCTGAGCGGCCTAGGCCGCAAGGACCGGCGCCTGGCCCGCCTCACAGCAGTTCCCTGAGCGGCTGCTCGCTGGCCAGGCGCCTGGCCTCTTCGGGGCCGTAGCCTTTCAGCCTGAGTACCGCTACCCGCACGTCCCTGGTCTCCCCGAACATCGCCGCAGCGGTCTCCAGGTCGGCTCCAGAGAGCTCGGCGATGATTCTTGCCGCCCGCACCTCCAGCTTCTGGTTGGCAGCGCGCAGGGCCACCATCTTGTTCCCGTAGGTGCGCCCCAGCTGAACCATCACCAGCGTCGAGAAGACGTTCAGGGCCACCTTTTGCGCGGTCCCGGCGGCCAGCCGGGTGGAGCCGGCGATGACCTCGGGGCCGCTGTCCAAGGCGATGGGCAGCTCGGCCAGCTGCAGCAGCTCGCTGCCGGGGTTATTGGCTAGGGCGATGGTGAGCGCCCCCCTCGCCCGAGCGGCTCGAGTCAGCTCGGCGGTGAAGGGGGTGCGGCCGCTGGCCGAGAGGCTGACCAGGACGTCGCGCTCTCCGAGCTGCCCCGCAGCTTCCCGGGCAGCTGCCCGGTCGTCTTCGGCGCCCTCGATGGCCTGCACCAGCGCGCCGGAACCGCCGGCGACCAGCAAGCGCAGCCGCTCCTGGGGCCAGCCGAAGGTAGGGGGCAGCTCCGCCCCGTCCTGGGCGGCGATCCTCCCGGAAGTTCCCGCTCCGGCGTAGCTGAGGGCGCCCCCTTCCCGCAGCCGCAGGGCCGCCCGCTCCGCCGCTGCGACCAGCTCGGGCAGAGCCCGGTGCACCGCGGAGACCGCGATGAACTGGCGCTCCAGCAGCGCCTCAGCGACTTCCTGGCTGCTCCAGAGATCCAGATTGGTGTAGCGCGCGGGGCTGTCTTCGGTGCTCAAGTCGGCCTCCAGCTGGTGCTGATCGCGTTAGAGACGGCGACCCGCAGCGGGATGATCCCGGTCTCGGCTTGGCGGCTGGGGTGGACGCGGTTGGTCAGCAGGGTCCAGGCCAGGCCGCGCTCGAAGTCGATCCACAGAGCGGTTCCAGTAAAGCCGGTATGCCCTAAGCAGCCCGGGCTGCACAGGCTGCCCCCGCTCCAGCCGGGGTGCTTGCGCTGCCAGCCCAGCGCCCGCTCGGCGCTGTGCGGCCGCCGCAGTTCGGCTAGGGCGGCGGGGGAGAGGGCGTCGCCGCGCAGATAGGAGGCGGCCAGGCGCAGGACCGAGTAGGCGCCGCCGAACAGGCCGGCGTGCCCGGCCGGTCCCCCTAGGGCGTAGGCTTTCTCGTCGTGGACTTCGCCCACCATCACCCGACCCCGCCAGGAGCAGCGCTCGGTCGCTACCGCCTGATCCGGGTCAGGGTGGAAGCTGAAGCCGGGTGGCAGGGGGAGCCGGTCCAGCCGAACGCCGCTCACCCGCTCCAGCACAATGCCCAGCAGGATGTAGCCGATATCCGAGTAGACCTCCGGGCCCCGCTCCCAGGGGTGGCTGAGGATCGCCTCCTCGGAGAGCTGGTCCCAGCGATGCAGCGGCGCGTCAGCCGGGAGGCCGGCCTGATGGGTCAGCAGGCTGCGGATACTGCAGCTGGCTAGCCAAGCGGAATTTTCCTGGAGCTCGGGGAGGTAGCGCCCCAGGGGGTGGTCCAGGTCGAGGGCGCCCCGCTCCACCTGCTCGAGGATCTGCGGTAGGGTGAAGAGCACCTTGGTCAAGCTGGCCAAGTCGAAGAGCTGCTCTGGCTGTAGCGGGCGCTGCGCCGGCTCCAGCTGGGCCCAGCCGGCTAGGCGCAGCTGCGGCTCTCCCCAGGTGGTGACGGCGCCCAAGGCCGCTCCGGGAATCCTCCCGCTGCGGACGGCCTCTTGTACCAACGACCAAGCGTGACCAAGCATTGTCACATACCAACTTAGGTGAACTTCTATCAATTGTCAAGCTTAGGTGCTATATTGGTCAGCGATTGGACTGATCATGGACGGCAGCGGAGCACACCGAGATGGTAGCCGGCCGGGTACGGCACCCGGCTGCGCGCCGATGGGATAGGAGAGAGGATGACCATAGAGAGCCAGGTGGCGCTGGACGCGCAGGCCCCCACCCCCTTGTACCTGCAGCTGGAGGGCGTGCTCAAGCGGGAGATCGAGCGCGGCCGCTGGAAGCCGGGGGAAGCCTTGCCTCCGGAGCGGGAGATGGCCAGCCTGCTGGGAGTTTCGCGGATCACCTTGCGCAGGGCGCTCGATCTCCTGGAGCAGCAGCACATCCTGGTGCGCCGCCAGGGGTCGGGGACTTTTCTCTCCAAGCGCATCGAGCAACCCCTCTCCAACTTGACCAGCTTCAGCGAGGAGATGCGGGCTAGAGGTCTAGAGCCCGGCTCCAAACTGGTCTACCAAGACCAGGGTCCAGCCGATCCCCAGGAGCTGTTCACCCTGGCGCTGTCCCCGGGCTCTCAGGTGGTGCGCATCGTCCGGGTCAGGACCGCCGGCGCTGAGCCGATGGCCATCGAGCGGGCCACCGTGCCGGCTTGGGCTCTGCCCAACAAGCTGTGGCCCAAGGGATCGCTCTACGCCACCTTGGAGCAGGCCGGGCTCAAGCCGGCCCGGGCCCTGCAGCGGCTGCGCGCGGTCCTAGCCGAGCCGGCTGACGCCGAGCTGTTGGGGGTGGAGGTGGGCAGCGCGCTGCTGTACACCGAGCGCATCGCCTACTTGGAGGACGGCCGCCCGGTCGAGGTCACCCGCAGCCACTACCGCGGCGACCTCTACGAGTTCGTGGCGGAGCTCCGCCGCCTCCCCTGAGCGGGGCTCGGGGTTCGGGCCGATCGGTCGCCTAGGCGCGGCCGAGTTGGGTCTAGGAACCCCGCTACCGGCAAGTGGCCGCCCTCGCTCCCGTAGGCCGGGGCGGCCGCCCCTCCTCGCCGTTTCTGGCGCTGGCGGCGCGGTCCATCCGGCTTTGCGGGAGAGAGAGCTCGCCCGGTGGACCTAGCCGCCGCGCCGCCAGCCACCATTCTGGAAACCCCGCCCTCGGCATCTCATGGCTATTCAAGCCCCCTCCAGCAGCGGGTACGCTGCGCTGGACGTTAACTAGGGATCCGACCAATGCCCCCCGATTTATCTTCTGAGGAATTCGGGTGGCAGGAAGCCCGCAGCGAGCGGCGTCACTCTGCCCGGTCCGGCGACAACACCACCCGACTGCTGCTACGCCGCTACCGCGCCGTGTTCAGGAGCGCCTATCCGTTGGCTCCCGCTCGGACGCCGACTCGTTTGGCAATCTCCTTGACGAGCATTTCGAAATCCGCATAGCACTGTTGCACGTTGGTTTGGTGGGCGCCGATGGCGCCGTCGGCATTGGTCAGGTTGAACATGGGTTTGCGCGCTTCCATCGCCATGGGCATCAGGCTACGGTAGTGCTTGACGCGGTGGATCTGATTTCCATCCGGTGTCTGCGCGCTATCCGGAGTTTCACCCAACACGCTTTCGCTATACACCGAGGGTAATCGCCTCTGCCATTTCCCATAGGCCTTGGTGGGTCGGCCCAAGCGCTCGGCGTGTTGCATGAGCACGTACCCGATAGGTGCCATTTGGCCTTGTGGAAGTGGCGTCAAGGCGCCGGGAGCTTCGGGCAGCGCTTGGTCTTGCCAGGTCTTCCTCCACTTCCGCAGCGTCAGACCGAGGTTTTTCAGACCCTGCAAGGAGAAGAGATCGGGTGCTGCAGGGACCACCACATGGCTGGAGGCCACCAGCGCAGCGCGGTTGATGGCGCCCAAGTTGGGGCCGACGTCGATCAGTACCAGGTCCGCTCCATGTCGTGTGGCAGCTTGGTGAATGACGCGCCAAAAAGCCGTGGTGACGCGAAAGGCGCGCTCACGGCCCTCTAGGCAGCGTGGCCATTCGGTGGAGAGTTCATCTTCGGTACGGGAAAGCGCTAAATCTCCCACCAACAATCCCAGCCCTTCCGCCAATTCCTCGATATGTGCCGGGCCAACATCGCCTGCTCCGTTGAAGAGTGGGGCGCACGCCCCATACAGCGTTTCCGGGTGATCGTGATCCGGCCACAGCTCTTCTAGCCGCTCTTCGTCGAGCGCCATGATGGACAGATTCGACTGTGGATCGAGGTCCACCGCCAGCACGCGGTACCCCAGTTGCGCGAACATCCAAGCGCTGTGGTAGACCAGCGAGGTCTTGCCCACACCCCCTTTGTTGTTGAAGAACGCGATGCTGCTGATCATGTCATCTCTCGTCGGATGATGGCTGCCAAGGATCTCTGCGACACGATGAAGTCCAGCCGCTCCCCTAAGGCCTTGCGGGCAATGGCGATGCCTACGCCGAAGCGCTGCACGTAGCCTAGAGCCCGCAGCGCCTCGGCGAGATTGGGGTTGCGGTAATCGGTCACGCCGGGCTGGCCAAAGTTTTCTGGCGTCACGCTGCCAAAGGTTCCGCCGGGATTGTGGATTTCGATGCGGTCGTCGAACCAATATACCCGCACCGGCGCGTTGGTAGCCTCGTAACTACGGTGCATGTAGGCGTTGCGCACGAGCTGGCGTAGCGCCTCCATGGGGTAGGTTTCGCTGCGCTCTTCCGAGGTCTTGTCGGCAAAGCGCACTCCGCGCCAGTTGTGGGCTTCGAGTTTCTCCTCCAGCCGCCGGATCTGATCGGCCACTGTGCCATGGATGTCCTCTGCATCTATAACCTGGTCAGTCAGATCGTTTCCCGCCAAGCGCAGAAACTGGGTGTAAGCTCCGGCAATCCAATCTGCAGGCGATTGGCCGACTACCAGGAGACCAAGCACCGTCGGCACGGGATTGGTGTCGCTGGTCACTAGCTTGGCACTAGCCAGTTTTTGTTCGTAGCTGCGCTCGTTGGCAACTAGCACGTCGCGTGCCACCAGTGCAGGTAGGTACTCCTGTTCGAAGCGCAAACGGTCCAATTCTTCCAGCGCCGCGTCCATGACCGGCTGCACATCGAAGGGCCGGTCGCGGTGGCGGCGGCGCTCGTTGAGGATGCGCTCATCCTGAGGGGTGGCCAAACCCCGGCGCGGTCCCGAGCGCACATGTATGCTACCTCTATAGCGTACCGGCGGCGTATCGCACGGCCAGGTAGTGATGACGGCAAGCTCATGGCCGTGCAAGCGGCGCTTCTCTACCAGCAGCGCGGGTGGCGGTGCGATACTGCCATCGGTCTTGATATCCGCCAGCTGCCGCAACAATTCATCCGTGACGGTGAAGTCCTCCACCGGCGTGCCGTCGTCCCGCACGCCGATGAACACCACTCCCGGCCTTCCCTCATTGGCCAAATCGTTAGCAAAAGCGCACACCGCTTCCCGTACCGCGCTCGGCGCATTCCCACGGAACGATTCCTTGAACTCCACCAGATGGGATTCGCCTTCGCTTAGCATCCGTTCCAGGTCGGCGTCGGTGTAAGGGGTCGTAGATGGTCCTCCTCGAGCGGGGCGCTTGCAGGGCTGAGGCGCAACGCTACATTGTAACCTTTCGTGACCATTTACCCCAGCGACAGCGGCGTTCGGAAGCTCGGGAATTTTCGCGATAGTTGAACTGCTCCCCGCAATTTTTGTCGAGTTACATACCGGGGTCGCTCCCGGCTCCCGCTGGAAGCTGCTGGGCTGGTGTGGGACAGGGCCCGGCGCCTCTAGGCAGGGCTTGGGCGGGGAGCCGAGAGATCAGAGGGCTGGCCGATCCAGGAACTTCACCATCAGCAGGTAGTCGCCATAGCGTCCGGGACCGTACTTGATTCCCTTAGGCTCAGTCCCGTAGACCTGGAAGCCGCAGCGGCTGTAGAGAGCGGTGGCTGCCTGGTTGCCGGCGACTACGTAGAGCGTGACCTGTTCGAGACCTTGCTCGCGAGCAGCCTGCAACGCAGCTTCCAGAAGGGCCCGGCCGATCCCCCGTCCGTGCAGCTCTGGAGCGACGTACATGCTGAAGATCTCTCCCTTGTGCCGGTCGCGAGCCCGCGCATGGCGGTGCAGGGCCACCATGCCCACTGGCTTCCCGCCCGCGAAGGCGGCCCAGATCGCCGATCCCGCTAGGCGGGCGCGGCTTTCTTCCTCTCCCCTAGGTAGCTCCTCTTGGTAGGTGGAGCCGAAAGCCTCCGAGCTCAGCTGCAGGGCCGCTAAGCGCAGCTCCCTGTAGGTCTGCCAATCAGCTGGCGCTAGCCTTTTCAGGGTGACACCGGATAGCTCCACGCCGCTATCTTAATGGGCGAAGAGTAAGGGACGGTACTGCGCCTCATGCTCTAGCTTCCACGGGCTGGGGTGGGCTCTAGCTGCAGGGACCTGCCTCCCAATTAGCTTCGGGTTGGCTCTGCCGGATGCACCGAAGGCCGAGGGCTGAGGGGTTGCTTTGCCGGTTTGCGCCGCTAGGGTACTAGCTAGGGAGCGGCGCCGGATCTTTGGCGCAGCCCTGATGCCCGAATAGGGGCGCGACCCCTGGCACAGGCATTCCGGGCGCTATACCGGAGAGAGCGCGCCCCCGAAGACCCATCGCTGGGGCCGCTCCAAGAGCCGGAGACCGCGCAGCTGCACGGGCTAGCGGTGTAGCGCCGCAGCCACTGCGCGGGCGCAGGTCGCGGCAGCAATCCCCGACCTCGGCGAGCGCGCAGCCTATCTCGCCCTCGACTCTCCGGACGCGCGGCGGGCTAACTTGCACAGTAGTGTTCCGGATGGGCCTAAGCCGTGCGCCCAGGATACAGCCCCCTCCCCGCACCGATGGGGGAGCGCCTATCTCGCCAGCCGAAAGCTCTGGTCGCCTGAGCGAGGGGTAGACGCGCTGCCGGAGATGGCCACGAACTCGGCGATCGGCCGCGCTTGCACCGCCTCCCTCGCTCTGGCTGCAGGGGTCTGCGATACCACCGTCCCATGCACCTCGTCCGACCCTCCAGGGCCGAGATCGCCCGGCAGCCCTCTACCTACTTTTGCTCGGCGTCCAGGTGGCGCATCCAGTGCACCACCAACCCTCCGATGCCCCCCAAGACTACGACTACGCCGAAGACGATGGCGACGAAGATAGGGAATTTAATGAGAAAGAACAGATTGATGGCGATCACAACCAAGATCAGGAGAGCCAAGACGACCACCCCAAACCCGATGATCGGATAGAGACAACACGGCATCGCTCCCACCTAACCGGCTGGCCGGGAACCCAGCTGGCTGCCCGGACTTTGGCCTAGGATCCCGTCCGGCGCCGCTGTCAGCGCGGTCAGCTCCCGCGGATCCACTCGCAACTCCCACCATCTGTTCATGACAAAGTTTATCCACCGAACCGCGTCAATTGATGACCTACCCTGCGCCTGGGTGGTGTACTCTACTGCATGTCGGAAAATCGGTCTGCAAACTGGACCCAGCGATGGCTGCAGGCAGCCGGGCTGGCCCGGCTGCCTGCGAGAGAGACGCTGAGGTCGCGCAGGGTAGCCGCTCTTGGAACCCTCGCGGTGGCGGTCATTCTCGGCTGCTCCAAGGCGGTGACCCAGAGCAGTCCTGCCCCAGCTGGCAAGGCCTCCGAGGTACGAGCCCTGCCAGCTCCGCGCGCTGCTGGAGTTGCTGTCGTAGACGGGCGATTGGTCGTGCGCGGTACGAAGACGCCGTTTTTAGCGAGAGGATTCACTTCGAATGGCGTTCTCTACCCCACCCAATACGCCAGCCGCCTCTGCAACCGCCATTTTCGGAACTCGGTGAGTGCGCGAAATCTCCAGGAAGCCCAGGCAGCTATGACGGCACCCCCTCTGCCGGGCTTTCCCTACAACGCGTCCATCTACGCCATGGTGCACAGCTGGCATGCCAATACCGTCCGCTTCCAGGTGAGCCAGGGAGCGCTGCAGTATGAGTACGCCCATGGGCTGTCTGCGTACACCGACATGGTGCGGAATGCCGTTGCGCAGGCACGCGCCGCCGGCCTGATCGTGATCCTCTCGATGCAGGCTGAGCTCTACGGCTGCACCCCCTACCGAGACGGCGCGATGCAGAAGCTTCCGGATGGTCGCACCCGGGCTGCCTGGGCCCAGCTGCTGGACCCGACCCTCGAGCAGGACCCGGGTGTCCTTCTGGAGGTATTCAACGAGCCCTCCGCAGTAAGGGCGTGCAAGGTAGGTAGGTGGCCGGAAACGAACTGGAAGGACTGGGCCACTGGCTGCGGCCATGATCCCCGGCAGGGCATGTTGACGACAGGGCAGTGGCTCCGGGCGAAAGCCCCCCGAAACGTCCTGCTCTTCGACGGCGACAGTTATGCCTATACTTTTCAGGGGTTTGTCGTTCCAAGCGGCATGCCTTCCAACTCCGCCTACACCGTTCACCCCTTCAACTATGTCATCCGAGGTAACAAGACCCGCAGCATTCGCAACTGGAATGCGCGGTTTGGTCGCTTCGAGAGGAGCGGTCACGCCCTCCTCGTCACGGCGTGGAACGAGTCCTTCTCTTGCCCGAAGGATCCCGGCCAGAAGATCACGGACTACTTCATCCAGAAGTATCTTCCTGCCCACTCTATGGGCATGGTGGGTTACGGATGGGACGCACCGCGCCACAATAGCGGGTATCTCGTCAACAGCTACAGCTACCCTGGGAACACCGCTAACTACCGGGTCGTGGATCCGAATTCTTCTGGGTGTGCACACGATGGAGGCAAGCTGTTGCGGAGGGAATTCCAAGCCGAGGCCGCGCAGTGACCCGGTGCGCGGCGAGCCCCGTCCTTCCGGGTGGGGCCCGTCCTTGCCGGATGGGGAAGGGTAGCCCTGCGCAGGCTGCCGGGCGCCCACCGAGTCTGGGGAAGTGGTCGGCGTTCCCAGTCCCGAGGGCGAGACGCGCTCGGTTCGCCTGCCCAGTGCGCTGAGGGGGGTAGGGGCGCACCGAGGTGCGGGATTTGCAGTATCCTGCCCAGCAGAGGAGCTCGGCGACAAGAATTCGACTCGGTGAGCTGGCGCGGGTGGCCTAGAGGCCCGACGGTCTCGGATGGGGTGTCCCCTGATACTATCGGTGATTTTGGTTCTGGGGTTGCTGATCGTCGCTATCGCGCTCCTCGGCGGTACGGCTGCGGAGCCGGTCCTCAACTGGGTGGGGATCATCTTCGTTATCGCCACTATCGGCTACTTTCTGGGCCTGATCGGCTTCTTTGCCTGGATGGAGATCTACGGCGTCTTCAAGGCCGCCACCATCCTCGCCCTTATCGCCGGAGTCATTTGGCGGTTGTTGCGCTTTTTCTCCGACTAACCTGCTTGCGCAGAGAACCATTCCGGCTAGGGCGGCTGACTTTGTTCGGCGAGCAGCTCGCGCGCGAACTTAGCTGCGCGCTTCGGGCGACCACTGCGGTCTTGCGCGCCGGGTTCCCGGGCGCTGCGAGGGTGGAATTCGCCACCCCAGGCTGGTCGGCTGGAGCCCGCTGGCTTCCCTGGACCCACCCCTCAAGCGCATGGTAGGCCGGTTGCCTTCTCCGCGGTGTTGCCCCCAGCCGCCTGTCCTCTGGGACACTGCAGGCGCGCAGCCCGCGGCGCCCGGGAGCCCCGGCGCTGCACCGGTCAGCCCCCCAGAACTCTGAGCGGAGCGGATTGCAACCAGCGGTGCGCCGCCTCCCTCCCAGCTGCCCCCAGGCTGGGCGGAGCTGGGTTTTCCGGATAGCAGGAACTGCCCCCTAGGGGGCATCCTGGGCGGCCCTTAGACCGGGGCCGCGGGGAGCTTTGGCTCTAGGGGACTCGGCGGGAACCGGCGCCTCTACCGGCTCAGTTGGCCAGCCCAGGGCCCAAGACTCCCTCGAGCTCAGTGAGGTTCGCCGAGCTCTTGCCGTAGCTCACGAACCATACGTTGCCCTGAGAGTCAATTGCCGGCGCGCTGAGCGCCGCCCCCTGGAGCAGCGAGGACTGGAAGGAGTTCTGGAAACCAGAGGAGTAGTTCTGGGCCGAGGTCCCGGCCGGGATCAGGCTGAGCTCGACAGGGAAATCGGGCGATGAATTCTTCAAAATCTCTGGCAGGGTGAGCAAGCTGGAGAGGCCGCCCACCAGAACGTTCCCCTGGGTGTCGACAGCTAGGGATACCCCTACCGGCAGGCTGGTATAGGTGAAGTTTCCGGGCTCGGCTACGATGGCCTTGTTGAACGCGCCGGCAGACATGCCCGCGGGGATCTCGACCACTTGGTGGCTCAGGGGAGCGGAGACCCAGACATTGCCCGAGGCGTCTACGGCGATGGAGTTGAAGACGGAGGAGAGCGGGAGCACGTCCGATCCTAAGAGCTGGACGAGGGACTGCGAGTTGCTGAACAGGTAGGGGGTGCTGGCGGTGAAGCTGCTCGGCGACATGCCCGCGGGGATCTCGTTGACCTCGAAGCCATTGGTGCTGAAAGAGAGGGCCCAGAGGTTGCCCTGGGCGTCACTGGTCACGCTCAGGATATCGGTCAGGAGGAAGGCTTTGGCTGTGCTGCTCCCGAAGCTGCTCGCTGAAGCCCCAGCCGGGATCTCGACCAGTGCGCTTCCGAGCCCCCCGATGGACAAACTTCCTGAGCCGCTCGAGGCCGTCGCCCAGATGTTGCCCGAGGGATCGGCGGTCAGGCCGGTGACCGTGCCCTTCAAGTCGGTATTCGTGAACAGGCTCGCCGTGCTCACATTGGCCGCTAGCGTGCCCTTGGGAATCTCCAGCACGCCGTAGCTCCTGGTAGAAGAGGTGCTCGTTTGCCAGCTCACTCCCAGCCAGAGGTTGCCCTGCTGGTCGGTGGTCATGGCGCTGACCTCCGGGCTGGTCCCCAGGAAGCTCAGCGAGTAGGGGATGACGGTTTGGCCGTTGTACTCGGCGACCAAGACGCCGCTGGACACGCTGCTCTCCAAGGTGGCCACCCACACGTTCCCGGAGGGGTCCGTAGCTACGGCGTACTCGGGGCCACCAGAGAGCCCGAGGGAGACGGTGTTCTCGGAGACGCCCTGCTCGGTCACGGTGACCTGCTGAGTGGACGGGGTGCTACCGTTGCTACCCGTCGCGGTGAGGGTGAAGGTGTAGCTGACCGGCGAGGGGCCGAAGTTGCGCGGCAAGTTGACCGTCGTCTGGGTCTGCCCGGAGGACAGCGGCAGGTTGACCGTCGCGCCGGGTTCCTGTTCGCTGAGCTGGTAGGTGAGAGCGTCCTTAGCAGTCCAGGACAGCGTCACGCTGCCGCCTTGATTGCTCAGGCTGGTGCTGCTGGCTTGAAAACTGCTCACCGAGCTGTTGACCGCTGTGGACAGCGGTTGCAGGGTTCCGCAGCCGGCCAGCAGGCCGGCTCCCAGCACTACGAGGGCGAGTGAACGGTAACCTGGGCCGCGCTTGATCGGGATGTTCATGGCCGGCTCAGTCTAGCACATCCAGCCGGGCTGTTCACGCCTAGCTATAGCGACTCATGGTCGGGCTTGGCGGCGTCATTCATCTTCAAAGGTGATCTGGAGGTGGAGGTGGGCGCTGTTCTCCTTGGCGGTCCGCACCACCTCTTCGGGGACGCCGTCTGGGCAGGACCCCTCGATCTCCAGCCGGACGGTGACCTGGCTGCCGCTCAGGCTGGTGAGCTGGCTGACCACGTGCTCTCCGATCTCGCCGGCGTCCCGGCCCAAGCGGTCAGGCCGCAGGGTCACCGAACCTCGGAAGCGCTTAGGCCTGCGCACAGCTGGCGAGCTGGCTTCGGGCTGGGGGTCCACCGGGGCTGGGCTGCCCACCGGGAGCTCGGGGGGGCTAGCTGGCTGCGCCGCTGGCGCCTGCTCTTCGGCGGCCAGCTGCTCTAAGGCCCGCTGCGGGCGCACCAGCAGCATGCTCTCCGCGATCTGGGCCGCTGGGACGCGCTGGAAAACCCGTAAGCCGCGGTAGCGCTGGGCTGCCTCATCGTAGCTGTCGGTCAACGCGAAGCTGTCCTTGCTCCAGCTGGTCATCGCCAGGCCCGCCGAGACGCTCTCCTCGATCAGCTCGGTGCTCTGCAGCCTGGGTAAGTAGAGGTAGCGCCCGAAGTCTTCCTTGAGCTGGCCGATGCTGACCTGGTCCCCGCGCCACAGCGGCACCCGGTCCAGCTCGTTGCGCAGCGCGCTGGCCCCTAGGGCCGTGACCAGCTGCTCATTTTTCTTAGCCTGCTCGAAGGCGCGCTTGGCTAAGGTCCCGTTGCCTCTGAGCTGCTCTAGGGCCAAGGTAGGGGACGCAGACCCGAGGGGCTGGCCCGGCACCAGCAGCCAGCGCCAGGTCTCCTCGGTCCTCTCCAGAAGCCCCTTCTCCTGGTTTTCGCGCTCGGCGATCGCCTGCTTGCGCTGCGACTCGGTGAGGTCGAGTCTCTCGTAATCGTCGACGATGGAACTCCAGGCCAGGTAGTCCCGTGCCCTCCTGCTGAGCTCCTCCTCGTCCCTGGCGTCGGCAGCCAGAAAGATCAGCGTGTTGCGGTATTGCCGCTCAGACTTGCCCCTGGAGCTTAGGATTTCTAGAGCCTGCTGTTCGGCGGGGCTCTCCTCCTTCCGGTGGGGCCACCCCAGCGGAAGGACCACCAGTTTGAGTTCCAGATTGTCGGCGACGCTCTCCGGGCTGGCCCCCTCGCCCAGGCAGACCCGGGAGAAGCCCCCCTTGTCTCCGAAGGCCTTGCGCAGGCTCTCCTCCAGCGCGGTGGATACCTGCTCGGCGGTGATCTGCTTGGCCCGGTCTTTGGCGACTTGGTTCAGGTTCGGCTTGGTCTGGTAGCGGTAGCGGCCGTTGTCCTCGTACAGGTAGGTCGATTCGTTGCGGAGCTGCGAGAGCGCGTCTTGGAAGCTGCTCAGGTTCTCCCTGGGCAGCGCGCTGCCCAGGGAGAACCTGCTGCCGGCTGGCGCCGCCGTGGGTGCTGGCCGGCGCCGATCCCAGAAAGACGGTCCTGGCCACCCGCCGGTGCACCCAGCTCTCGGCCCCCTTGGAGGTGTCCAGCCGCTTGGCGGTGGAGCGCTCGCCGGCGATCTCGCTCTCGACGATGGGCCTCCACTCCTGGGGCAGCACCCGGAGCAGCTCGTTGCGCACCCGGTCGTCTTCTAAGGGCAAGTCGCCCGGGAGGATGATCGGCCCCGGGTCTTGGGCTTCCCACAGGCTGCGGATCACTTCGGCCATCAGGCGCAGGACCCCTCTGGTCCGTTGGAAGTTCGGGAGGGTCGACCAGTCGTTGTAGAGCCGGTCAAAGACCTCGGGGTGGATCGGATAGGCCGCCTTCAAGCGCTCTGCGTACTCGGACTTGCGGCACTCCTCGGAGAAGGAGGCTTTGCTGGAGCGGTAGAACCCCAGGAACTGCTCGCAGGAAGTTTCGATGGCGGGAGCGTCCTCGTCCTTCCAAGAGAACAGCCGGCTGCGCACGATCTCGAAGCTCTCCTGGCCGGTGGCCGGCTGCCAGGGGGATTCGATCCGTCCGATGACCTTGCTGAGCCTAGCCAGGGCCTCCTGGCCGTGCACGTTGCCGACTTCCTCGCTGTAGATGCTGTCGGAGGCCGGCAGGCTGATCACCAAAAGGCTGTTCTTGGACAGCTTGACCGACTCGCTGAGGGTCTGCGCGAAGGTCGCCTGCGTCTCCATGTCGCCGCCGGGTAAGCCGGAGCGGAACAGCTGCCTAGCGTAGGCTACCCACTCGTCGATCAGGATCAGCGCCGGGCCGAAGTCGTCGATCAGCTCCCTAAGCGCGTGGCCCGGGCTGGTGGCGTGCTGATCGTCTAAAGCGATGCGGCTGTAGGCCTCCTCGCCCCCCAGCTGCCAGGCCAGCTCCCCCCAGAGGGTGTGGACCTGGGTTCCGTCTTCTTTGCTGCTAGGCTGTCCGGGTGAGATTTTGTTGCCGACCAGCACCACGCGCTTGGCTTGGGGGAGCGCCTGGCCGCTCTCTCTGAGCAGCTCCCGCAACCCGCGCAGCTCCCCCAGCTTGGGATGTCCGGAACAGAGGTGGTAGAGGGCCAACATGGAGTGGGTCTTGCCCCCTCCGAAGTTGGTCTGCAAGCTGACCACCGGTTCCCCGCCCTGGCCGTTCAGCCGCAGTAGGGCGCTGTGCAGCAACCGGCTCAACCCACCGGTCAGGTAG
Organism: bacterium; assembly: GCA_021810505.1. Classification (GTDB taxonomy): domain Bacteria; phylum Deinococcota; class Deinococci; order Deinococcales; family Deinococcaceae; genus JAJZIR01. The sequence continues at coordinate 806 of JAJZIR010000022.1, read as the reverse complement.
GTGCGGGAGAAGAAGGCCACCGGGTCGCCGTACTCCTCCCGAGCTTCCCGCTTGGCCACCGCCCAGAGGTCGGCGGCGAATTCGGACTGAGCGAACTGGCCTTCTAGGATGTCCGGGTGCGGCTGGATGACTTCTCGCCAAGGGGCGATGCCGCTGGGGTTGTGGCGGGCGGCGTCCTTATGGCGGCGGCGCTCCTCGCGCTGCTCCTGCTCATAGGAGATGGTGCGCAGCTCTTTCCAGAGCTTCTCCACGGCTTCGGCCTGCGCATTCGCCGAGAAAGCGTTCAGCAACCGGGCGGCGTTGTCCAGAGCGCGCAGGGCGTCTTCTTCTGAGAATTGATTCTGGTGCGCCCAGTCGTTGCGCCACTTGCGCAGTTCGCCTACCAGGCCGCGCAAAAAATAATCTTCACCCGGGAAGAGGTCCCGCCAATTTTCCCACATCAGCCTGAGTAGGAGTGCGCAGTCCCACTCGCTGATCTTGCGGTTGGCGTTGATGCGGTCTTCCCCGAGCAGCTCTTCCAATTTCTGGGATATCTGGTCGTGGTACCTCTCGGCGAGGGCCCTCCCCACGACCGGAGCTAGGCCGGCTGCAAGTTGGTCCAACATGCGCTGGACCCGTTCATTGTTGGTCATAGGCACCTTGCCCTCCCTGGTCCTTGCCCCACTCTAACCGCTTACCCCTCAAAACAGCCTCTGCCTCTTCTCCCTCTCCTGCTCCAGCTGCGCCTCTCTGGCGTTCCTGCTCAGGGTCTCCCAGTCTTGGATCAGGTCGTTGTAGAACCGTCCCTCTGCCGCCCAACCCTTCTG
>JAJZIR010000001.1 GCA_021810505.1 bacterium | reverse complement strand
GATATCTCTGCTACCACCGCCTTAGAGAAGCCTAAGAGGAGGATAAGGTGGGCGGGCGCAGCTGTCAATACGCGTAGGCGCCTTGACAGGGACGCCTTGAGCTGGGGAGCTGCGCGCAGGCTCCCCAAGTGTCTCAGCAATATGACACTCGACGGAACGCCGCTCCGCCTGTCCGCTTTGGAGCCGGAGCTCTACGGGTGCTGGGCGCTACCCGATGTCGCTGTTGGCTTCACCTGCTGCGCACGGCCGGCACGGTGCGAGCGCGTGCCGGCCGTGCGCGGGCGCCTCGTATGAACTCAACCGTGCCCCTTCGATCTGGCTACGCACCAGTTCGGCTCTCAGACGCCCCACCGCAGTATCTCGTTTCAAGACTAACGGACGCGGCGTCAGAGGTATGTCAGTTATTTACGAAACATTGCATCTAAGATCTAATTTATTACCCGTCTTCTAGTTTCAGTTTATTGGGCTGCTGGTTTTATTGGCCCCACCGAGGCTTTTTTAGCTTCGACTTTAGCTTGCCGGTGCAGATCGTTTGTCAGCACGTAGCTGCTGCTTGGACGGTCAGCGGCGGCAGACATGGTAGGCTCTAAGCGGAATGGAGGTCTCCCATGGCGAGGCGGATTCTCGGGATGATCTTGGCCGGCGGACAGGGGACCCGTCTGTCCCCCCTCACGCTAAAGCGCTCCAAGCCGGCTGTTCCCTTCGGATCGAAGTACCGGATCATCGATTTTGCGATCAATAACTTCATCAACTCGGACATTTTTAGCATCTATGTGCTGATTCAGTACAAGGCTCAAAGCCTGACCGAACATATCCAGAGGGGCTGGCGCTTTAGCAGCTTCCTCAACGACTACTTCATCACCTTGGTCCCCGCGCAGATGTACCGCTTCGAGGAGCTAGGGCCGGTCTGGTACCGCGGTACCTCTGACGCGGTTTACCAGAACCTGCACCTGATCGACAACTACGACGCCGATCTGGTGGCTATCTTCAGCGGCGACCACATCTACAAGATGAACATCGCCCATATGGTGGAGATGCATTTGGACCGGCGCGCCGACATCTCCATCGCTGCCTACCCCACGCCCATCGCCGATGCGCACCGCTTTGGCGTGATGCAGGTGGATTCCAGGTACCGTGTGGTGGAGTTCCAAGAGAAGCCCGAGCACCCCAAGCCGATTCCCGGCAATCCCGATCAGGTCCTGGCCTCGATGGGTAACTACATTTTCAACCGCAAGGCCTTAGAGGAGCTGCTGTTTACGGTAGCCAGGGAGCAGGAAACTGGCTATGACTTCGGCAAGGACATCCTGCCCAGGGCCTTGAAGGACGGCTACCATATCCACGCCTACGATTTTCACTCCAACCCGATTCCCGGCCAGGAGGGCCCTAACACCTACTGGAGGGATGTCGGGACCCTCGACGCTTACTTCGAGGCCAGTATGGACCTAGTCTCGGTCCGGCCGGAGTTCGACCTGTATAACCCCAGCTGGCCCCTGCGGACGGCTACCGAGTACAGCCCGCCGGCTAAGTTCGTGCACGAGGCCGGAGACCGCACTGGCCGGGCACTCAACAGCTTGGTGGCCGGCGGCGTGATCATCTCAGGGAGCACCGTGCGCGAGAGCCTGCTGGCCAGGCGGGTGCGGGTCAACAGCTACTCCACGGTCGAGCAGGCAGTTTTGCTCGATAACGTCGAGATCGGTCGCCACTGCGTGATCCGGCGCTGCATCATCGACAAGAACGTCAGCGTGCCGCCCGGCGTCAACGTGGGTGTGGACTTGGAAGAGGACCGCAAGCGCGGATTCACTGTGACCAGCAGCGGTGTGGTGGTGGTGCCCAAGGGCTACGCTTTCTGAGTTAGGAGGGGTGGGTCCGGAGGGCCCGCTCCGCCCGCCGGCCGGCTGGCTATGATGGCGGGTAAAGGCCGGGCGCCTTGCCCGCCGGAAGGGGAAAGATCATGGATGAACTGCAACCCAGCGTCGAGCCGCTGTTGACTTCGGATGGAACGACCTACCACTACGTCCCGCTAGCTCAACTGGGGGAGCGCGTCCGGAGCCTACCCTTCTCGGTCAAGGTCTTGCTGGAAGCGGCCCTGCGCCAGGTAAACGGTCGCGAGATCACCTCCGAGCACGTCCGCCAGATCCTGGACTGGGGGGAACGATCCAGCGAGCAAGAGATCCCTTTCAAGCCGGCCAGGGTGATCCTGCAGGATTTCACTGGAGTTCCGGCGGTCGTCGACCTAGCCTCGATGCGCGACGCGATGCTGCGCTTGGGGGGCGACCCAGCCAAGATCAACCCCTCCATTCCGGTCGACCTGGTGATCGACCACTCGGTGCAGGTCGACGCTTACGGCAACGACTTGGCCTTGTTCATCAACATGGAGCGCGAGTTCGAGCGCAACCGCGAGCGCTACGAATTCCTGCGCTGGGGCCAACAGGCCTTTCAAAACTTCAATGTGGTGCCCCCGGCCAGCGGCATCGTCCACCAGGTCAACCTGGAATACCTCTCCCGCGGCGTCCTGGTCTCCGATCAGGCCGGGCGCAAGCTGGTCTATCCCGATAGCTTGGTCGGTACCGACAGCCACACCACCATGATCAACGGCCTGGGCGTCTTGGGTTGGGGGGTGGGCGGTATCGAGGCGGAGGCGGTGATGCTCGGCCAACCGATCTACATGCTCCTGCCCGAAGTGGTGGGGGTCAAGTTGACCGGTCGGCTGCCCGCCGGCGCGACGGCTACCGATCTGGCTCTGGCGGTGACCGAGCGCCTGCGGGCTCATAAGGTGGTGGGGAAGTTCGTCGAGTTCTTCGGCCCCGGCTTGGACGGCATGAGCCTCCCTGACCGCGCCACCATCGCCAACATGGCCCCCGAGTACGGTGCGACCACCGGCTTCTTCCCGATGGACGCGGAGGCCATGCGCTACCTGATGCAGACCGGTCGCTCCCAGCAGGAGGTCAGCCTGATCGAAGCCTATGCTCGCGCCCAGGGGCTCTTCCGGACCGAGCGGACCCCTGACCCCCGTTTCAGCGAGGTCCTGACCATCGACCTAGGCGAGGTAGAGGTGTCTTTGGCCGGGCCGAAGCGGCCGCAGGACCGGGTGCCTCTGCGCCGGATGCAGCCGGTCTTCCGGGAGGCGCTCACCGCTCCGATCGAGCGGCGCGGCTTCGGCCTGAACGCCGAGCAGCTGGAGCGGAGGGCCGAACTGCGCAACGCCAAAGGCAGCTTTTCCCTGGCCCACGGCGCGGTGGTCATCGCCGCCATCACCTCCTGCACCAACACCTCTAACCCCAGCGTCATGGTGGCCGCCGGCCTCGTGGCCAAGCGCGCCGTCGAGCGGGGTCTCAAGGTCCCGGGCTACGTCAAGACCAGCTTGGCACCCGGATCCAAGGTAGTCACCGCCTACCTCAAGAGGGCTGGCCTGGACCGTTACTTAGATCAACTAGGCTTCCAGACTGTCGGCTACGGTTGCACCACCTGTATCGGCAACTCCGGGCCGCTGGACCCCGAGGTGGTCGAAGCCATCCAAGGTGCCGGGCTGGTGGCCGCCAGCGTCCTCTCCGGGAACCGTAACTTCGAGGGCCGGATCAACCCCTACGTGCGGGCTAACTACCTGGCCAGCCCGCCGCTGGTGGTCATTTACGCCTTAACCGGGACGGTGGATATCGACCTGGCCGAGCAGCCGGTGGGAATCGCCGCGGACGGCAGCGAGGTGCATTTCAGCGAGCTGTGGCCCTCCGAGCGCGAGGTAGCCGAGATCCTGGCCGACGCTATCCAGCCGGAGATGTTCCAGAGCGTCTATCACGACCTGGAGCGCTCCAACCCGGCCTGGAACGCGCTGCCGGTCGCAGGGGGCACCATCTACCCCTGGCAGCCGGACAGCACCTACATTCAGAATCCCCCCTTCTTTTCCGGTCTCGGGCTGGAAGCTGCGCCTCCCTCGGAGATCCGCGGGGCTAGGGTTCTGGTCAAGGTCGGGGACAGCGTCACCACCGACCACATCAGCCCAGCCGGCTCGATTGCCAGGAACTCCCCGGCCGGATGGTACCTGGAGGAGCGCGGGGTGCAGCCGGCCGACTTCAACAGCTACGGGGCCAGGCGCGGGAACGACTTGGTCATGACTCGGGGGACCTTTGCCAACGTCCGCCTCAAGAACGAGCTCACTCCCGGGGTCGAGGGGGGGGTGACCGTGCACCTTCCCAGCGGGGAGCAGACCAGCATCTTCGAGGCCAGCCAGCGCTACCTGCAGGAGGGGACCCCTCTCATTGTTCTGGCCGGGAAAGACTACGGCATGGGCAGCAGCCGCGATTGGGCGGCCAAGGGGACCGCCCTGTTGGGGATTCGCGCGGTGATCGCCGAGAGCTTCGAGCGGATCCACCGCTCCAACCTGGCCTTGATGGGCGTGCTCCCGCTGGAATTCCAGGAGGGTCAGAGCGCTGCCTCTCTGGGGCTAAGCGGGCGCGAGGTCTTCGATATCGAGCTGCCCCGGTCCTTAGCACCCAGTCAGCTGATCTGGGTGTCTTACCGGAGCGACCAGGGCCATTCCGGCCGCTTCCAGGTCCGCTCCCGCCTCGATACCGCCGTGGAGGTGGATTACTACCGCCAGGGCGGTATCCTGCCGGCGGTCCTGCGCCAGCTGGTCGCCTAGGCTGGCCGGCGCTCCAACTCGGGTAGATGAGAAGAGCTCGGCTTGGTCTTGTCTGTCCGTCAGGCTGGGCCGTTAGGATGGCTCTATGCCTCTAGCCCGCCTAGTTCCCGCGCTGCTGCTGGCGAGTGCCGCCTTGGCCGCCAACTTCGCCAACTTCAACATCCAACCCACCGGAAGCCAGAACCTCGACCTGGCCAGCGGGGTCACCACCTTGCCGCAGGGTGGGCGGGTCAGCGACACTTCTGCCGGCTTCTCGGTGACGGCTAAGTGGATCCAGTACAAGGACGGCGTCTTCCTCTCGGCTCGCCAGGCGCTGGTGACCACTCAGGACGGTGGGAAGGTCCGGGCGGATTTGGTCAACTACCAGGTCGCCACCAAGCTGATGCGGGCCAGCGGCCACCTGCTGTACTCCGACCGCCGGGTGGTGCACTTGACCGCTGCGCGAGCCACTTACAACACCGCGACCCAGATCGTGGTCGTGACCGGATCGGTCCGGGCGCAGCAGCCGGCCCTGTCCGCCACCGAGCTGATGGTCGACTACCTGAAAAAGCAAGCCCTGCTAGTCGGCCGTTACCGCTACGCCTACCAGGGGACCAGCCTCTCCAACAACGCCCCCAGCGGCGTCTTGCTGCTGCAATGGTCACCTTCGGGCGCAGTGCAGGTGACCACCGAGCCGAGCGCGGCCCAACTAGCTCCTTACCGCCCCTACCTGTAGTGTCCTGGCTCCGCTGGTCCCTGGTTGCGGCCTGGATGGTAGCCGGGCTGGCCTGGGCGGCCCGCTGCTCCGGCCCGCTGCGGATCGGCGAGAAGGGACTAGGGGTGGTCTGGGCCCACAGTTTGCAGATCGCCTCCGGAATCACCCGGCTGGGCGGGGCCTGCTTCCTGTTGCAGGGCTACCGCTTTGAGACCCCTGAGCTGGTGATCCGGAGTGGGGTGGTCCGGGCGGCCAAAGTGGCCGTCTCGGCCCGCGGTTTCTCCGGCAGCGGACAGGGTTTCTCCTACTCTGGGGGCAGCTACCGGGTGACCTCTCTGGCAGTGTCGCTGACCCTGCCCAACGCGCAGCTCGGCGCGCTCCCGCTGGGACCCGGGCGCTACCGGCTGCGGGCTTCGGCGGCTACCCTGTTTCGCGGCACCTTCCGCGCGGAGCTAGCGGCGCTGCGCGGCGCGGGAGCGCGTTACCGGCTGCGCGCGGTGCGCTTCGCTCCCGGCTACCTCTCCGCTACCCAGGTCCAGCTTCGCCAGGGCGATGTCTCAGCGACTGCCGGGTCGCTGTCGGTGCGCGCGGGCACCTTCTTGGCTGTCCGGCCACAGCTGTCGCTCTGCCGCGTCCCCACCGGCCGGGACCTGGTCCTGCGCGGATCCTCTCTGTTCGCCTCTCCGGCGCTGCTCCAGATCGAGCGGGCTCGCCTCGAGCTGTTCGGCCACACCTTCGCTTACCTCGCACGCCTCAGCTTGGGCTTGCCGGGCGGGCCGGATACCGCGCAGACCACCCTCGCTAACCTCCGGGCGGTGGCGGCGCAGCTGGCTCAGCTGGTTCAGCCGCCGCCCAGCTTGCTGCTGGGCGGCAACCCTTTCGGGATAGGCGTCTTGGGCGTCCCGCTGCTCGGTTTCGGCCGCAGCCGCCTCAGCCTGGCTGCCTACACCCTGCCCGGGGGTGCGCTGGCGCCGGAATTCAACGTGGTCCTCCCTGAGGCTGGTGGCCTGTTTGCCGCTGGTTTGTTCGCTGCCAACTCGGATAGCGCGTCACCTCCGGGTTTCACCTTGGTCTGGAGCAGAAATCCCGCAGCTGGGGCGCTGGACCAGGTCCAGATCGGCGCCAAGTTGGACAGCCTGCGCTACTTCGCCTTGGGTCAGGCCTGGCCGCTGGGCAGCGCCTTTCGCCTGAGCGCTTTGGCCGGCGGCGCTCAGCAGGGCGCGGTGGCGGCGCCGTTCGCAGAGTTTGGCCTGCGCGGGGGTTCGAGCTTCTACCTGGGTCAGGTCTCGGGCCAGTACACCCTGGACGGCCACGCCTACGCCCTGGGCTCAAGCCCTTACGCTACCTTGCGCTATAGCTTTTCGGCTTTTCGGCCGGGGGATGGTTGGTACTTGAGTCTCACCCAGAGCGGTCAGGCGGCCTGGGGCGGTAGCCCCATCTCGGCGCTGCAGCCCGGGAAAGGTACCAGCGCGATGGTGCAGCTGTCCCTCCCTTGGTCGGTCCCGGACCTGAGCTCTCTGGGGACCCTTACCTATGGGTTGGATTTCCCCAGCTCCAGCCCGCTGCAGGATCCTACCCTGTCCCTGCAGCAAGACTGGCTGACCGGCCAGCTTTCGGCCGGCCTGGGCGCTAGGCTGCAGGCGCCGGCTGCGGCGCTGGGTACCCTGAAGGTAGGTCCCAGCCAGCTGAGCTGGCAGTACCAAGAAGACCTCCCCCAGCTGACCGCCGCCGAGGATCTCTGGACGCTGGCCACCCAGCTGGGCCAGAGCGCTTCCGATTTCGCCTGGTCGCTGGCGCCGACCGTGGGCTACGACTTGGCCAGCGGCCAGATCAGCCTGGCCGGACAGTTGACCCTGGAGAGCACCTGCTTGGGCCTGCAGCTGGGCGCCAGCTACCAGAGCGCGGTGCCGGGTATCCCGGCCAGCTCCGTCCTCAGCTTGGGGGCTTTTCTACGCTGAGCTGACCGGGCTGGGGGCGAGGTGGGCGCGGACCAGCTCCCTGGAGATGATGATCCGCTGGATCTCGCTGGTGCCTTCGCCGATGCGGGTCAGCCGGTTGTCCCGCCAATAGCGCTCGACCGGGTAGTCGCAGAGATAGCCGTAGCCCCCCAGCAACTGGATGGCGTGGTCACAGGCCCGCACTCCCGCCTCGCTGGCGAAGAGCTTGGCCTGGGCCGCGGGGACCGAGTGCGGTCGCCCGGCGTCGCGCAGGTCGGCGGCCTTCTGCACCAGCAGGCGGGCAGCTTCCAGCTCGGTCGCCATGTCGGCGAGCTGGAAGCTGTTGTGCTGGTGCAAAGCTACCGGTTGGCCGAATTGCACCCGCTGGGTGGTGTAGGCGAGAGCTGCTTCCAGGGCGGCCCGGCCCAGGCCGATGGCCATGCTGGCGATGCCGATCCTGCCCCCGTCGAGCACTCGCATCACGTCGGCGAAGGCGCGCCCGCGGTTTCCCAGCAGGCTGCTGGCCGGTAGGCGTAGGTCCTCGAAGAATAGCTGGGCGGTGTCGCTGGAGCGCAGCCCCAGCTTCTCCTCGTGGCGGCCGGTGCGTAGCCCCTGCACCTGGCTCCTCCGGAAGACGAAGGCGCTGATCCCGTCGGTCTTGGACTTCCCCGGCCGGGGGGGATCGGTCCTGGCCATCACCACGTAGACTTCGCCGACGCTGCCCTGGGTGATGAAGCTCTTGGCCCCGTTCAGCACCCAGTCGCTGCCGCTCTGGGTGGCACGGGTGGAGAGCCCCCCGGAATCGGAGCCCGAGCCGGGTTCGGTCAGGGCCCAGGCGCCCAGCTCCCGCCCGCTGGCCAGGCCGGGGACGAATTCGCTGCGCTGTTCGGGCGACCCGGCCTGGAGTAGGTGGCCCTGGCAGAGGCTGTTGTGGCTGGCGACGGTGAGGCAGAGGCTGCCGTCCACCGCTGCGATCTCCTCGAGGATCAGCGCGAAGGTGCGGGTGCTCAGGCCGGAGCCACCTAGATCCTGCGGGGTGCAGGCCCCCATCAGGCCCAGCTCCCCCAGTTCCCGTACCAGCCCGGCCGGGAACTGCCCGCTGCGGTCGCGCTCGCTGCTCCCCGGCGCGACTTTACGTTGCAGGAAGTTGCGTAGGCTGCTGAGAATGCTCTGCTGTTCTGCGTCCAAATCCAACCACATGCCGACCCCCTTTTCTCCTCAGTCTAGGCGCAAGGAGCTCCCCCATGGGTGTGCGCAACGACGAACCACCCGGGCGGTCCCGGGTGGTCGGGGGAGGTGGTAAGCCGGGTTCTGTGTCTCCTGGCGGAGACCGCGGCTATCTATCTAGGCCGCCGGTCACCCGGCGGCTCGAGCGGTCATCCTGAGGGTCATCGGGGTGGGCCACCCCTCGCCTGCTGTCGGACCTTGCGCCAGATGGGGTTTGCCCTCCCGGGAGGTTACCCACCCGAGGGGTGCGCTCTTACCGCACCGTTTCACCATCACCGGACTAGCCGGCAGACTCGTTTCTGTGGCACTTTCCGTCGACTTCGTGCGCGCTCCCACGGGGGAGCCGTCCACTCGTCGCCCAGCCGTTAGCTGGCATCCTGCCCGTCGGCGCCCGGACTTTCCTCACCCGCTAGGGCGCAGCCGCGTTCCTCCCCAGGGCGATGATAGCAGATGCGGAACTCGCCGCTCAGGTGCGCCTGGCCGCCGCGGGGGGCTTCCAGTCCCAGCGGGCTGCCAGGCGGGCTTCCTCCTCCGGGTCACGCTCCCCCCGCTCCAGCTTCTCCAGGTCGCTGCCGCGCAACTCGCGGTACCGGCCTGGTTCCAGGTTCCCCAGGTAGAGCCCGCCTGCGCGCAGGCGGACCAGCCTGACCACTTCCAGATCGAGGGCGGCTAGGCTGCGGCGGATCTGGCGCTTGCGCCCCTCGTGCAAGCTGAGGTAAAACCCATCCGGTTGCCAGATGAGGTCGGTAGGCTTGGACCAGCCGTCCTCTAACTCGATTCCCCGCTGCAGCCTGGACAGCTCTGAGCGGCTAGGCTGGCGGTCGGTGAACACCCGGTAGGTTTTCAGGTGACCGCCGCTGGGGTGCCCGATCCGCTGCCCTAAGGCCCCATCGGTGGTGAGCAGCAGCAGGCCTTCGGAGTCCCGGTCCAGCCGGCCGATGCTGAACAGCCCGGGGATAGGGGGCATGCGCTGCAGCACGCCGGGACGTCCCAGCTCATCCTGGGCGGTGGTGACGACGCCGGCCGGCTTGTAGAGCAAGAACGTGCGCTGTCTCTCGGGGGGGATGACCGGAGACCCGTCGACGCAGACCACTTCCCCCGCTCCGACCGATTCTCCTAGCTGCGCCCTCTTTCCGCCCACGGTCACCCGGCCGGAGCGGATCAGCTCCTCGGCGGCCCGCCGGGAGGATACCCCGCACCTGGCCAGGTACCTCTGTAGCCGCATCGGTCTTTCTGCCAGCAAGCAACTCCTTGGTGGGCGGCACAGGATTTGAACCCGCAACGTCTTGCGTGTAAAGCAAGTGCTCTGCCGTTGAGCTAGCCGCCCCTGCCGCCCTACTCTAGCAGCCCGGGGGCCGGGATAGGGGCGGCCCGACCGCCGCTCAGGCTAGGCTCAGCCGGGCCGCCTGGTAGCCGATCACCAGCAGGATCAGGGTCGAGAAGGAGAGCCAGCTCGCCCGGGAACCCTGAGCCCGCGCTGCCAGGTGCGCGGCTACCACCGCGGCCACCATGATCAGGGGATGCCAGAAGAACCGGCTCCAAGGAACTGGGAGGGGGATCAGGAAAGCCAAGGCGACACCGATGAGGATCTCTAGGTCTAAGAGGCCAGCCAGGGCCTGGCGCAGCCCCCGGCTGAGCGCAGGGCGCCTGCTCAGCAAGGCGGTCAGCAGGGCGATGAGCAGGGAGAGCCCGATCAGGATTTGCCCGTAGAGAACGTGCAGGGCGGCCATGGACTCAAGTATAGCGGGGCCGCGCGGCTTTCCCCGGCCAGCTAGGCCTAAACTGAAGGGGTGTTCGCCCTATCTCTGGCTCTGGGTATCTTCATGCTGCTCAGCGGATCGGCGGTCTGGTGGGCGGCCTCCGTCCCGCTGGCCCGCGCCTCAGCCGCTCCTTGGTTGCGCCGGCTGAGCTGGGTCCAGCTGGCGCTGGCCGTCATTTTGCTGCTGCTGCCCTGGCGCTTACGCTGATGGCGGCGGAGATCCGTACCCTCGATCTGGATTTTAGGGGGCAGCCTGGAGTCATCGCCTGCTACTTGATTGCGACCTCCGAAGGCCCGCTGCTGGTCGATCCCGGCCCGTCGACCTGCCGAGCCCGGCTGCTCCTGGGCCTGGCGGACGCCGGGTACCACCCCGCCGACCTCCGGGCAGTCCTGCTGACCCATATCCACCTGGACCACGCCGGCTGCGCCGGTTGGCTGGCCGCTCAGAGCGGCGCGGAGGTCTACGTCCACGCCGCCGGAGCTCCCCACCTCGCCGACCCTTCCCGCCTGCTGCGCAGCGCCGAGCGCATCTATGGCGATCAGATGGATGTGCTCTGGGGAGAGGTCCCTCCTACCGACTCCAGCTCGCTGCGGCCGCTGAGCGGGGACGGTCAGGTCCAGATCGCCGGCCTGCGGCTGGGCTATCTGGACACGCCAGGCCATGCCAAGCATCACCTGACCTGGACCTTGGGCTCCGTGGCCTTCACCGGTGACGTCGCTGGGGTGCGCCTCAAGGGGAGCTCGCAGGAGTTGGGGCCTTTGCCGCCCACCCCGCCGCCGGATATCGACCTGGAGGCCTGGCGCGCCAGTATCGCTAAACTGCGCGCCCAGGGCCTGACCGAGCTGCGCCCGACCCACTTCGGAGCCTATCCAGCGGCGGGCCACTTTCAGGCGCTCCTAGGGGCTTTGGACCGAGCCGAGCGGCTGGTCCGGGCGCAGCTGGCCGCTGGCTACGACCTCTTCCGGCAGCAGCGGGAGGCTGAAGCCGAGGTGGAGGTGGTGGCTGATCCGGAGCTGCGGCGCCGCTGGCGGCTGGCCAGCCCCCCGGGGATGTCGGTGGCCGGCCTGAACCGCTGGTTGGCTGGTCAAACGCAGTGAAGCTCGCGGTCCTCCTGTCCGGACCCGGGCGCGGCTCCAACTTCCGAGCGCTCCTCGAGTCTTTCGGAGCTGGTGGCCCGGTCCAGGTTTCCCTGCTGGTCTCCACCCGCCCTGGGGTACCGGCTCTGGAGATCGCCCGGGCCGGCGGGGTGCGGGCTGAGGTGGTGCCCTGGCGCAGGGCCGAAGACCGCGGCCCCGCTGAGGAAGCTCTGAACCGGCTTTTCTCGAAGGAGGCCCCCGATCTGATCGTGCTGGCTGGCTTCTTGAGGCAGCTCAGCCCGGACTTCGTGCGCAGCTGGTGGGGTAGGGTGATCAACATCCACCCTTCGCTCCTGCCAGCTTTCCCGGGTCTGCACCCGCAGCGGCAGGCCCTGCAGGCCGGGGCCGCCGTGACCGGCTGCACCGTGCACTACGTCGACGCCCAGCTGGATCACGGGGAGGTGATCCTGCAGAAGGCGCTGCCTATCCGTCCGGGGGAGCAGGAGTCCGAGTTATCCGAGCGAATCCTCTGCCTGGAGCACGAGGCTTTGCCCCAGGCGGTGCGTATGATCCGGGGGGGAGCGCGCTTTCCTGAACCCAGCGCGGCAGCGGGTCTGGCCGAATTCGGGGCTCAGTTCGCCGGGTTGCCGGCGGCCTGGGACCGGGCCGGCCTGAGTCCGGCGCAGCGCCAGCAAGCGGTCCGCTTGGCCAGGCTGCTCAGGGACCCCTTCCCGGACCTGGTAGGGCTCTGCCTGCGCGGCGAGGTCACCCAGGAACTGGACTGGATCCGGGAACTGGATAGGTGCCTGCTGGCCTTCGCTGAGCTGCGGCCGTTGGAGGAGCGCAGGCTGGATTGGGCCAGAGCTCAGCGGCTGGCTGAGGGGGGCTGTGGCCGCCTCTCGGATCTGGGGCGCAGCTGGCTGGACCGTTGGAGTGGCGAGTGGGCGCTGACCCGCTGGTGACCTGGCCGGGGCAGAGGGAGGGCTGCGTGGCGCGTGATGGTATGAACGTCTTGATCATCGGCTCGGGGGGGAGGGAGCACGCCTTGGCCGACGCGCTCAGCCGCTCCCCCGAGCTCGGCCGCCTGCTGGCCGCACCCGGAAACCCGGGGATCGCGCAGTTGGCCACCTGCTTCCCGGGCGCGGATACGCCGGGTCGCTGGCTGGAGCTGGCCAGGGACCAGGCGGTGGATCTCACCGTGGTCGGTCCAGAGGCTCCGCTGGCCCTGGGAGTGGTCGACCTGTTCCGGGAGGCTGGCTTGGCCATCCTGGGTCCGGACCGCAGCGCCAGCCGCCTGGAGAGCAGCAAGCGCTTCGCCAAGGGTTGTATGGAGCGCTGGGGGATTCCCACTGCCCGCTACGCAGCCTTCTCGGAGTTCGGGGAGGCGCTGCGCGCCCTGCCGGATTTTGGATTTCCGGTGGTGATCAAGGATTCGGCCCTAGCTGGCGGCAAGGGCGTCACCATCGCGGCGGACCCCAGCCAGGCCTCTTCGGCTCTAGAGCGTATCCTTTCGCGAGCCGGTGCTGAGGTGGTGGTCGAGGAGTTCCTCCAGGGGACCGAGCTGAGCTTGCTGGCGCTGATGGACGGCCAGAGCGCCTTTACCTTCCCCATCTGCCAGGACCACAAAGCCCAGCGGGAGGGAGACCAGGGGCCGATGACCGGCGGGATGGGGGTGATCTGCCCGCTGCCGGTCTCCCAAGAGCTGCGCGGCCGCCTGGATCGCGAGATCCTCGAACCGACCCTGCAGGGCCTGCACGGCGGGGGCCTGGCCTACCGGGGGGTGCTGTACTGCGGGGTGCTGGTGACCGAGCAGGGTCCCAAGCTGCTCGAGTACAACGTCCGCTTCGGCGATCCCGAGGCGGAGGCGCTCCTGCCCCTGCTGGGAGGCGGGCTGCTTTCTCTGCTGCGCGCGGCCGCTAGCGGCCGGCTACCTGCTGGCCCCCTGGACGTCCAGGGGGCCAGCGCGGCCTTGATCCTGGCCGCTGGCGGCTATCCGCAGGCGGCTCAGCTGGGAGCCAAGATCGAGATCGGCGACCTCGCCTCGGGGGTGCGGCTGTTCCACTGCGCCACCGCCCGCAGGGGAGAGCAGTTGGTGGTGGCCGGCGGCCGCGTTCTGGCCCTACAGGCCAGCGCTGCCGACTTGCCGTCGGCGCTGGCCTCGGTCTACGCGGCGGCGGAGCGGGTGCGCTTTGACGGCATGCAGTTCCGAAGAGATATCGGCCTGCACGCGGCCGCACTCCGCTAGCGCGTTGACCGCCTCCCCACCGCCGTGCTAGAATCTGGCGGCGCCGAAGTGGCGGAATCGGTAGACGCACTCGACTCAAAATCGAGCGGTTCACACCATAGGGGTTCGAGTCCCCTCTTCGGCACCACTGGGGGTCAGCGTGTTCGTCGTTCTGTACATCTTGTTCCTGCTGGTTTCCGTCGCTTCGGTCTTCTTCGTCTTGCTGCAGACGCCCAAGCAGAGCGGTCTGAGCCCCAGCCTCGGAGGGGGTTCGGATCTGCTGGGCGGCCGCGGCGTGGAAGGCGGGATCATCCGGGTCACCTCCGGCCTCGCTGTCGCTTACCTGGTCCTGGCCCTGCTGCTCAACGTCATCCCCCGTTGAAGAGCCCCTGGCGTCTCAGGGTGTTGATACACCCCTCGGGGTGCTATGATGCCATGCAGTGTTGGTCACAAGCCATCCAGGACCTGAGGGGGTAAAGTGAGTTCACATACGGACGACCTGTTGTTGGCCGTGCGCGGTTTGAAAACGTACTTTTACACCGATGACGGCGTCGTCAAGTCGGTGGACGGCGTGACCTTCCACATCAACCGCGGGGAGACTCTGGCGGTGGTGGGGGAGTCGGGGTCGGGCAAATCAGTCACCAGCCTCTCGGTGATGCGGCTGATCCCCAGCCCCCCCGGCAAGATCGTCGAGGGCGAGGTTCTCTTTTCGAGGAAAGATGGCCGCCAGCAGGACTTGGTCAAGGTCAGCGAGAGCGAGATGCGGCACATCCGCGGCAACGACATCTCCATGATCTTCCAGGAGCCGATGACCAGTCTCAACCCGGTTTACACCATAGGGGACCAGATCGCCGAAGCCATCGTGCTGCACCAGAACAAGTCGCGCCGCGAGGCCATCGAGCTGGCCACCGGGATGCTGGACTTGGTCGGGATTCCGGCCGCCCGCAAGCGGGTAAACGACTACCCCCACCAGATGTCGGGGGGGATGCGCCAGCGGGTGATGATCGCCATGGCCCTCTCCTGCAACCCCGCCCTCCTGATCGCCGACGAACCCACCACCGCCCTCGACGTCACCATCCAAGCTCAGATCCTCGATCTGATGCGGCAGCTACAGCAGGAGATCGGGATGAGCATCCTGTTCATCACCCACAACCTCGGTGTGGTGGCCGAGATGGCCAACCGGGTGGTGGTGATGTACGGGGGCCGGGTGGTGGAGGAGGGGGATGTGATCGAGATCTTCAAGAGTCCCAAGCACCCCTACACCATCGGCCTGCTCGGGAGTATTCCGCGCGTCGATTACGCGCTCTCCGGCCGAGGCCGGCTCGAGGCTATCCCCGGCAACGTCCCCAACCCGCTCTACCTCCCTCCCGGCTGCGCCTTCGAGCCGCGCTGCAAGTTCGCCGTCGAGGCCTGTAAGACCGATATCCCTGCGCTCGAGGATACCGGTCGCGGCCATATGTCCCGCTGCCTGCGCTGGAGGGAGCTATGACCGAGGCTGTCGCCACCGACACGCTGTTGGAAGTCAACCACCTCAAGAAATACTTCCCTATCCACGGTGGCCTGCTTTCCCGGGTGGTCGCTAACGTCAAGGCCGTGGAAGATGTGAGCTTTTCCCTGGGACGCGGCGAGGTGGTAGGGCTGGTCGGAGAGTCTGGCTCGGGCAAGACCACGGTCGGCCGGGCGCTGCTCCGCCTGATCGAGCCGACTGCGGGGGAAGTCAAGTACGAGGGTACCGACATCCTCAAGCTGAATAAAGCCCAGCTGCGGGAATACCGGCGCAAGATGCAGATCATCTTCCAGGACCCCTTTGCCAGCTTGAACCCCAGGATGACCGTAGGGGACATCATCGGCGAAGCCCTGCAGATTCACAATATCGCCCGCGGCAAAGCGCGCAACGACCGGGTCGCTGAGCTGCTCACCCAGGTAGGGATGGTCCCCGAGAGCATGCGCCGCTACCCCCACGAGTTCTCTGGGGGTCAGCGCCAGCGGATCGGGATCGCCCGCGCTCTGGCGGTGGACCCTAAGTTCATCGTCGCCGATGAGCCGGTATCGGCCCTGGACGTCTCCATCCAGGCTCAGGTGGTCAACCTGATCCAAGACCTCCAGCAGGACCTGCAGCTGACCGTCCTGTTCATCGCCCACGACCTGAGCGTGGTGGAATTCATCTGCGACCGGGTGGTGGTGATGTACCTGGGGCGGGTCATGGAAGTCGCCTCCAGCAAGGCGCTGTATACCAACCCCCGCCACCCCTACACCGAGGCGCTGCTGTCCGCTGCTCCTATCCCCGACCCCACGGTCAAGCGCGAGCGCATCATCCTCCAGGGGGACATCCCTAGCCCGATCAACCCCCCCAGCGGCTGCGTGTTCCGGACCCGCTGCCGCTACGCCATCCCGGAGTGCGCCGAAGCGGTGCCCCAACTGGTGGAAGTGGAGCAGGGGCACTTGAAGGCCTGCATTCGGGACGACATCTTCTAGGCGGCTCTGTATGCTTTACCCAAGCCGCTCGGTGCGCAAAGGCCTAGCTTTGAAAGATGCTGGTTCCGCTGTTCCCTCTTCCCAACTTGGTGCTGCTCCCTGGGATGGTGGTACCGCTCTATATTTTTGAACCGCGCTACCGAGAGCTGCTCGCCAGGGTGCGCGCCAGTGGGGAACCTTTTGGAATCCTGCGCATCGATCCGGCCAAGCGGACCGGAGACCCCTTAGGGAGGATCGCGCGCGCGGGGACGCTGGTCCGGTTGCTCCAGGCCGAAGACCACCCCGACGGCACCGCCTCGATTTCGATCCTGGCCGGAGAGCGCTTCCGGGTCCACTCCTTCTCGCACAGCGCTCCTTATCTGCAAGCCGAAGCCGAGCTGTGGCCGCTGGCCGACGGGGTAGCCGGCCTCGAGCAGATCGCCCGGGAGTTGTTTGTCCGCTACCTGGGCAGCCTCCCCGCCCAGGAGGCGCGGCAGCTGGAGGCGGCGGCTCCCGCCGGACCCCTGCTGCTGGCCAGCTACCTGGCGCTGCACCTCCGGCTCGGTCCCGAACAGACGGAGAGCCTATTGGAGGCGGACTCCCTCTGGGAACGCTGGCAGATGCTGAGCCAGCGGTTCCCGGTCCAGTCCTCCTGGCTCAACTGAACCCGAGGAGCCGTTCCCTCCAGAAAAGTTGGCTACAATCATGGGGGCCCCTGGGCCGAGTCGCAGCGGAGGTATACATGTGGGTTCCTCGCAGCAGTGGGGTCTTGCTTCATCCTACCTCCTTGCCCGGCGGCTACGGGATCGGAGACCTGGAAGCCGGATACACCTTGATCGACTGGCTGGCTGCAGCCGGCCAGCGCTGGTGGCAGGTGATGCCGCTCAACCCCACCGGGTACGGCGACAGCCCTTATCAGTCCTTCAGCGCCTTCGCCGGGAATCCCTATCTGATCGGCCTGGGTTCGCTGCTGCGCGGCGGTCTCCTGACCCCCCAAGACCTCTCGGAAGCGCAGGAGCAGCTGCCCGGCCGGGTGGACTTCGGGTGGCTGTACGGCTTCAAGCCCAAGGTATTGCGCCTGGCGCACAGCAGATTCCAGAAATCTGCTTCTCCATCGCAGCGCGAGCGCTTGGCCCGCTTCCAAGGCAGCCACGGCTCTTGGCTGCCCGATTTCGCCCTGTTCATGGCCATCAAAGCTGCCCAAGGGGGAAAGAGCTGGCAGGATTGGCCCAGCCAGCTGCGACTGCGCGATCCCCAGGCCCTGGACGCAGCCAGGTCGGAGCTGGCTGAGGCGATCAGCGCCACCTGCTTCGAGCAGTACCTCTTTTCCGAGCAGTGGTCCGACTTGAAGGCTTACGCGCGAGACCGCAAGATAGGTGTGATCGGCGATCTGCCCATCTTTGTGGCGATGGACTCGGCGGATGCCTGGGCCCACCCAGAGAACTTCCTGCTCGATCCAGAAGGTCAACCCACTGCGGTGGCCGGGGTGCCTCCGGACTACTTCAGCGCGGATGGGCAGCTCTGGGGCAACCCCCTATACGACTGGGAGCGGGCCCGGCGCAGCGGGTACCGCTGGTGGACGGAGCGCTTCCGGTCCCTGCTGGGCCTCTACGACATCATCCGCGTCGACCACTTCCGGGGCTTCGAAGCCTACTGGGAGGTCCCGGCCGGAGCGCAAACCGCTGCCCAGGGGCGCTGGGTTCCGGGTCCCGGCCGAGCGCTCTTCGAACGGGTCCAGGCTGAGTTGGGTCGCCTGCCCATCATCGCCGAGGATCTGGGCGTCATCACCCCAGGGGTGGCTGCGCTCAGAGACGCTCTGGGATTCCCGGGCATGGCTGTCTTGCAGTTCGCTTTCGGCGGGGACCCCGAGAACCCCTACCTGCCACCGCATATCGGGCCTAACCGGGTGGTCTACACCGGCACCCACGACAACGACACCACCTCGGGCTGGTACCGAGGCCTGGGGTCTTCCGAGCGGGCCCAGCTGGCCCGCTACTGCCCGGGCGTGTCGCTCGCCACCGCCTCCTGGTCTCTGGTGGAGCTGGCCTGGCGCAGCGCCGCGACCCTGGCGATCGCCCCGGTACAGGACCTGCTCGACCTGGGCAGCGAGGCTCGGATGAACACCCCGGGTTTGCTCAGCCCGCGCAACTGGAGCTGGCGGCTGGAGCAGACCTTGAGCAGCGCGCTCGCCTCCAGGCTGCGGGCCCTGACCGGGGCCTCCAACCGCCTAGACGGAGGCGCTGCTTGAAGATCTACACCAAGACTGGGGACCACGGCGAGACGGCCCTATACGGGGGCAGCCGGGTCAGTAAGGCCCACCTGCGGGTGGCTGCTTATGGGGCTGTCGATGAGCTCAACGCCCAGCTGGGTGTAGCTGCCGTGTACCTCGAGATTCCCGATCTGCGCCAGCTCGTCTTGCAGCTGCAGGCTACCCTGTTCGAGCTGGGTGCGGATCTGGCCACCCCCCAGGAGGTGCGCGCGGCGCTCCCTAGGGTTTCCCCTGACGACGTGGCCGCCTTGGAGGCGGCCATCGACCGCTTAGATGCTGCTCTGCCCCCTCTGCGCAATTTCATCCTGCCGGGAGGGGCGGCCGCGGCAGCGCAGCTGCAGCTGGCCCGCGCGGTCGCCCGGCGCGCTGAGCGAGAGGTGGTGGCCTTGGGGGGCACCGAAGCGGTCAACCCCCAGGTCCAGATCTACCTCAACCGCCTCTCCGACCTGCTGTTTGTATTGGCGCGAACGGTTAACGCCCGCGCTCAGGTTCCGGAAGCGATTTGGAATCCGCGTCCTCGCTGAGCGCGCCGTCTTCGTCTTCTTCGTCCTCCTCGGCAAGGGAGGCCAAGAGCCCTTCCAGGCTCTTCCCCTCTTGGAGCTCCTTAGCGATGCTCTCGATGGCCAAGCGCACCACCTCGCTCTTGGAGACCAGCCGCTCGGGATTGGAGAGCTCGTAGGCAGCTCTGGTCAACAGGGCGTCCTGCTGGTCCGAGATGACTACCTGTAGCCGTTTCCGCTCTTTCTTGGGCACACCGACCTCAAGGGTCTCACTATAGCACCTGGAGCAGATGTAGGCTAGCTATGCATGGTACTCCCGCGTGCACTTGACGCAATGGCTTACCTGGAGCATGATGTGTAACGTGTGTAAGGCACGCTGCGTGGCTCTGCTGGTGAGGCCCCAGCCCGAGCTGGGCCAGATCGGCGTCGCAGAAAGGACTTCCTAATGTCGAACTTGCCTTATCTGCGCGTCCTCGGTGGTGTTCCCACCGGCGGCGACATCGAAGTCCAGCCCAGCAAGAATGCGGCTCTGCCGATCCTGGTGGCTAGCCTGCTCACCGACGCGCCGGTCACGCTGCACGGGGTACCCAGGCTGGCGGACGTCACCACCCTCTTGGAGATCCTCTCCGCCCTGGGCACCCGCTACAGCTGGCAGGGCCCCCACAGCCTCACTTTGCAGACCGCTCAGATCGCCAGCACCACCCCACCCTCTGCTCTGGTCAGCCGGATGCGCGCCTCGTTCATCCTGCTGGGAGCTCTGCTCTCCCGCTCCGGAGAGGCCCACCTCGGCCTGCCTGGCGGCTGCACCTTCGGCTACCGCCCGGTCGATCAGCACCTGAGAGCGCTGAAGGCGGTGGGGGTCGAGCTCCTGGAAGACGCTGGTTCCTTCCATGCCCACCGCCCCAAGTCGCTGTCCGGCGGTTTCATGTTCGAGATGATGACCGTGGGTGGCACCCAGAACGCGGTCTTGGCTTCGGTTCTGGGAGACCACGAGGTGATTTGGGAGAACTGCTCTTTGGACACCGACGTGGTCGATATGCTGCGCTTCCTCAACCACTTGGGGGCCGACATCCAGGGGATCGGGAGCCACACCCTGGTGGTGCGTGGGGTGAAGGCGCTGCGCGGCGGCGAGTACCAGATCATCCCCGACCGGCTAGAGGCAGGGACCTGGATGATCGCTGCGGCGGCTACCCGGGGTCAGGTGACTCTGCGCAACGTGGAGCCCAGCCACCTGCGGGCCATCTCCTCCAAGCTCCAGGAGATCGGCGCCCGCCTATCCGTCCTCGATCAGAGGACCCTGCAGGTCGACGCGCGCCGCGCTGATCTCAGGCCGGCCAACGTGACCGCCTCCGAGTACCCCGGCTTTCCTACTGATCTCCAGCCGGTGATCGGCGCGCTCTTGGCGACGGTTCCGGGCACCAGCATCGTGGCCGACCGCATCTACTCTCGGGTGACCCACGTCCCCGAGCTGCAGCGTATGGGGGCCAGGATCGAGGTCCCCGACCACACCATGGTGATCCAAGGCGCCTCGCTGCACGGCGCGCCGGTCCGGGCAGCGGACATCCGCTCCGGGGCGTCCCTGGTGGTGGCAGCCCTGGCCGCCGTAGGGGAGACGACCATCGAGGGTGTGGAGCACATCGAGCGGGGCTACGAGGGCATCGTGGGCCGGCTCAGGAGTATCGGGGCCGAGGTCGAGGATTCCCGGCTGCGCATCTCCTCTGCGGCCAGCTGACCCGCTCAGCCCGGCCAGTGCGGCTCGGGTAGGGCTTCGAAGAGCGGCCTGGCGATCAGGAAGCCTTGGATCAGGCGCACTCCGAGCTCGGCTAGGCAGCTGAGCTCGTCTTCGGTTTCCACCCCCTCGGCGACGACCGCGATCCCCAGCTCCTTGCAGACTTGCAGCACCCCCCGCAGGATGGCTCTCCGGAAATGGTCCTGGTCTACCCCGGCGATCATCTTGCGGTCCAACTTGACTAGGTCGGGGTGGAACTCGGCCAGGAGGTTGAGCCCGGAATCCCCTTCGCCGAAGTCGTCGATCGCGGTGAGAAAACCCTGGCGGCGGTACTCCTCGAAAATCCGGGCGAGGTGCCCGCGGTCCGGTATGCGCTCCCCCTCGGTCACCTCGAAGATGATCCGGTCGACCGGGAAGCCGTAGCTGCGGCAGGCTTGCAGCGTGACCTGGATGCAGGACTTGGGTTGGTAGACGGCGTTGGGTAGGAAATTGATCGAGAGCCTGGTGCGTACCCCTAGCTGGCTGGCCAGCCGGATGGCGGTGGCTCGGCAGGCCTGGTCGAAGGCGTAGCGGTTTTGGTGGTCGACCCGGGAGAGCACTTCCTGGGCGGGTTCGTTGCCGGCGCCCCGCACCAGGGCCTCGTAGGCGTACACGCTCCTAGCTTCGAAGTCGACGATGGGCTGGAAAGCCATGCTGAACTGCAGCGCACCGAGGTCGTCGAGGCACCGAAAACAGGCTGCGCGCCGGATTTCTTCTGGGAACTCCATCGCCTTAGCAGTATAGGCCGCTCGCCGGAGGTCAGCGGAGCAGCTTGGCGGGATCGATTCCCAGGGCCCGCCTGGCCGGAAGGTAGGACGCCAGCAGGCTGACGGTCAGCCCGATGGCGTTGGCCCAGATCAGGTCTTGGCCCTGCAGCCGGGCCGGCAGCGCTGTGATGAAGTAGAGATCCCCTGGGATCGTGATCGGGTGGATGGTCAAGTAGCCCACTGTGGCGAGCCCCAACAGATTCCCCAGCAGGAGCCCTGCTATAGCCAGGATCAGCCCTTCCAAGACGAAAGTCGCCACGATCTGAGGCCCTGGGGCTCCCAGGGTCCGCAGCATGGCGATCTCGCCGCTGCGCTCGAAGACGCTCAGGGTCAAGACGTTGCTGATGCCGAAGGAGGCCACGATGACGATCAGCGAGATGACCAGCCCGATCACCTTCTTCTGGAGGGTGAGTTGCCCCAGGAGAACCTGGTTGAAGCTCTGCCAGGGCTCAGCGTAGAAGTGCCGGGAGTGATCCAGGAGGTACGCGCCCTGCTGGGGGGCCCTGGAAGGGTCGCGCAGGCGCACCTGGTAACCGCTCAGCACCCTTCTGGTGACTTTTTGCAGGACGGGTAACCTGACGAAGGCGTAGCCGGAGTCGATCAGGTAGTTGCCGGTGGTGAACTCCCCCTGAACGGTGAGCCGCACCCGCTGCTGGTTGCTGCTCAAGTAGAGCAGGGAATCCCCTGGGAGCACGTTCAGGGCTGCAGCCAGCGCTGACCCCAGGACCACGCCCTGACGCTTCAGCGCGGTCAGCGGCGCGGACCGACCTAGCCGCAGGACTTTCGCTTCGCTGCGAGCGACACCGAAGACGGTGGCGAAGTCGACCGAGGCTGGTCGCCCGGGGCTGGCCCGGTGGCTGAGCAGCCCCTTGTCCAGCAAGAACGGCGACCAACTGGCTACTTGGGGATCTCGATTCAGGCGGTGCTGCAGCGCCTGGCTGGGTTGATCCCACCGGTAGGCGATCAGCGACAGGTCAGGGACGGCCTGCAGGGTCGAGGAGATCAGGTCGTCGCTGAACCCGTTGGTCAGCGCTTCGGCGACGATCAACACGGCGATCCCCACCCCGATACCGGCGGCGGAGAGGATGGTCTGGACCCGCCTGCGCCGCAGGTGGGCGCGGGCTAGAAACCAGGCGAAGCGGAGCATCTGGCCAGTCTATAGCCAAGCCACTCGATGAGAATCCTTGCGGTAAAAATC
Organism: bacterium; assembly: GCA_021810505.1. GTDB lineage: Bacteria > Deinococcota > Deinococci > Deinococcales > Deinococcaceae > JAJZIR01. Next base: position 443,523 of record JAJZIR010000001.1, on the reverse strand, counting down.
TCATATAGCTCATGGAAAAAGAATCTCCTGGAGTGCAGGGAGTGGGGAGAGAGCCAGCTGGGACGCTCGGAAGATGAGCGGCCCCCGCCGGCGGCTGCGGGCAGCGCTCACGGTGGTCCGCTACAGTGCCCCCATGCCGGAGAAGATCCTCGAGAGAACGGCCGAGTCAGACCGTTCGCCCAAGCCCTTCGTGCCGGGCCACGAGCTATGAAGCCATCCGCCTCGTACCTGACCGGGGTGAAGCTCCAAGCCCTGGCTGGATCGCTGCTGTGCGCCCTGGCGGTCTACGGCGTCGCCCGCTTCCAGAGCAACAGCTTCTTGTTGGTCGACTTTCCTTCCGCCACCCGAGTGGAGAGCGCCCTGGGCGCGACCAAGGCGGCGCTGAGCCTGCCGCCCACCGCGCTGTTCTCGGCGGCCCTCACCGAAGCCAAGTCTGTCGGCCGGGTAGCGGCTACCTATGTGCTGACCGCCACCGCTTACAACAGCTTGCCCGACCAGACTTCGAGTCACCCTTACATCACCGCTTCGGGCATGCGGGTGCGGCTGGGGGTGATCGCGGTCTCCCGCAACCTGCTCGGCCGCCTCCCTTTCGGGACCCGGGTGCGTATCGAAGACCTGTCTAGGCCTGGGGGCGCTTTTGCTGGGCTGATGTCCCGCCAGGTCTTCGTGGTAGCCGACCTCCTCGGGCCCCAGGCCTACAACCAGATCGACATCTGGATGCGCTCCTACGGCAGTGCTATCCGCTGGGGGGTGCGCAAAGTCAAGCTGAGCGTCTTGTCCTGAAGCCAGGGCAAGAGAGCCCGCTCGGGATAGGATGAGGTGGTGGACCGCGCCGAGGCCGCAGACCGGCTCCTCAAGGTATTCAAGCTGGAGCGGGAGCGCGGTTGCCGAGACGACGCAGTCCGCTCGGTGGGTGGCCTGCGCGATTTGGTCAGCCGCTGGTCCGCGCTCCTGCCGGCCCTGGAGCCTCTGTTCCTGGACTATCGCGAGTTGGATCCGGCCGGGCGCTGCCAGCGGCTGGAGCAGGCTGAGCTGCTCTTGGCTGGGGAGCTGCCCAGCGCTCCCGCTCCGTCTTCTCTGTCCTCGGAGCTCAGCGCCGAGCTGTTCTCGACCGGCCGGACTGCCCTGCGCAAGCTGCGCGAGCTGGGTCTGCGCAGCTGCCACCAGCTGTTGTACCTGGAGCCCCGCCGCTACGAGGACCGCCGCCCCACCCCCAACCTGGCTGACCTTCCGGACGGCAGCCGAGCGACGGTGGCGGGGGTGGTGCGCAGCGCCCTCCGCCGCCGCAGCCAGACCGGAAAGACTTTGTTCCTGGCCAACCTCGCCTTGGACTCAGGGCGAGCGCTTCCCCTGGTCTGGTTCCAGCAGAGCTGGCCGGTGCGGCAGGTCTTGCCCGGCCGCCGCCTGCTGGCCACCGGCCGGTTGCAGCGTCGCGGCCGGCAGCTCCAGCTGTTCCCCGACTACTTCGAGATCGAGGAGGGCGCCTCTGCCAGCCAGAACTTCGGGCGTATCGTCCCGGTCTACAGCCTCCCCGAAGGGGTGAGCCAGGTTTTCATCCGGCGCTGCATCCAGGAAGTCTTGCGGCGCCCGCTGGCTGATCCCCTCCCACAGGCCACCGCCCTCGGTTTGCCGGCGCTGCACGCAGCCCTATCCGAGGTGCACCTCCCCAGCGACCAAGCTGTCCTGGAGAAGGCGCAGCGCCGGCTGCGCTTCGATGATTACCTCTACCTGGAGCTGCGCAGCCTGCTGGCCGCTGGCGGCCACGATCCCCCCGGGACCCCCTTCCAGATCACCCCGGAGGAATGCGCCCTGGTCACCGCGGCGCTGCCCTTTCAGCTGACCGGCGCGCAGCGGAGGGCTTTGGGCGAGATCGTGAGGGACATGCGCAGGCCGGTCCAGATGGCCCGCCTGCTCCAGGGAGACGTGGGCAGCGGCAAGACCGCTGTGGCCGCCAGCGCCGCGGCGCTGGCGGCCCGCCAGGGATACCAGGCGGCCCTGATGGTCCCTACCGAAGTGCTGGCTAGGCAGCACCTCTCGACGCTCCAGGCCCTGCTGGCCGAACTGGGCATCCGGACCGGCCTACTCATGGGTGCTACCGGGCCCAGGGAGCGCCAGGCCCTGCTGGCCGAGCTGGCGGCGGGCAGGATCGACCTCTTGGTCGGAACCCACGCCTTGCTCGAGCCGGACGTGCAGTTTGCCCGCCTCGGCCTGGTAATCATCGATGAGGAGCACCGCTTCGGGGTCCGCCAGCGCAGGCAGCTGATCCGGGGAAGGCCCGACGTGCTGGTGATGACGGCGACGCCGATCCCGCGCTCCTTGGCGCTGACGGTGTACGGGGACCTAGACCTCAGCGTCATCGACGAGCTGCCCCCGGGGAGGACCCCGGTCCGAACCCGGGTGATCCGGCCCGAACACCGCGCGCAGGCTGACGCTTTCCTCGTGCGCCAGCTCCAAGCTGGACACCAGGCTTACGTGGTGGCTCCCCTGGTGGAGGAATCCGAGCATGACCTGATGGCCGACCTGCAAGCTGTCACCAGCCTGACCCAGGAGCTAGGGCGCCGCCTTCCCGGCATCAGAATCCTTCCCCTGCACGGCAAGATGAGCTCGGCGGAGAAAGCCGAGGCGATCTGGAATTTCGCCCAACGCGGCGCGGACGTCTTGGTATCGACCACGGTGATCGAAGTGGGGATCGATGTTCCCAACGCTACCGTCATGGTGGTGGAAGACGCTCAGCGTTTCGGTCTGGCCCAGCTCCATCAGCTCAGAGGGCGGGTGGGTCGGGGTGCCGCGGCCAGCTACTGCGTCCTGGTCGACAGCGAGGGAAGCCGCCGCAGCAGGGAGCGCCTGGGTGTCCTGGAACGCTACCAGGACGGCTTCAAGATCGCCGAGGAGGACCTGCGCCTGCGAGGTCCGGGTGAGCTGAAGGGCTTGCGCCAGTCCGGTCTGGCCGAGCTGACCCTGGAGCAGTTAGCGGGGGACGAGGACCTCATCGCGGCGGCCAAGGGCCTGGCCGAGCAGCTCTTGCGAGCTTCCCCTGATCTGAGCGCCTTCCCGGAGCTGCAGGGTGAGCTGCGGCGCCGGGTTGAGGAGAGCGGCCTGCGGGACCTGATCTGAGCGCGCCGGCTATCGCGCCCGGCAGCGCGCTTCCACGTATCCTGGGAGGGGCGGGAGGTGCCGGTGGAGACGACAGCAGATCTGCAGAAGCGCGCTGTGGCCCGGGCGGCCGCGCAGCGCGTGCAGCCGGGGATGCGGCTCGGTCTAGGGAGCGGCAGCACCATGCGCCACGTCACCGAGGCGATCGCCGCGCGCGTGCGCGCTGGGGAGCTGCCCGGCCTGGAGGTGGTGCCGACCAGCTTGGAGGTCGCCGCCCTGGCCGGCCGCTTTGGCTGGAAGCTATCCTCTCCGGATGGCCCTGCTCTGGACCTCGATATCGATGGCGCGGACGAGGTGGATCCCGAGCTCAACCTCAGCAAGGGGCTGGGCGCGGCGCTGTTCCGCGAGAAGGTGGTGGCGGAGGCGGCTGAGACCTTCTTGGTAGTGGTCGATCAGAGCAAGTGGGTGGACCGGCTGGGCCAGCGCGCTCCGGTCTCGGTAGAGGTGGTGCCCTTCGGCTACCAGGCCGCCCTGCGCCGCTTAGCCGGTTACGGCCGGCCCCAGCTGCGCCTGCAGGGGGGGAGGCCGCTGCGCAGTGACAACGGCAACCTTCTGGTCGATCTCGCCATCGTTCCTGGAGAATTCCCGCTCGCCGACCTGTACCGGGAGCTCAAGCTGATCACCGGGGTGGTCGAGACCGGCCTGTTCCTGGGGCTGGCCAGCGAAGTTCTGACGGCCAGCGCCGAGGGGATTCATAGCCGGCAACGCCCCTGAGCTCGGAATATACTGGATGAGGAGGTCTGGTATGTCGCAACAGCAACGCTCGGCGCACATCCGCTGGTCCGGCTCGATCGCGGAAGGTTCGGGAACCATCTCGCTCTCCAGCGGTGTCCTCACCGATTCCACCTTCACAGCCGCTACCAGGTTTGGCGATCACCCGGGGACCAACCCCGAGGAGCTGCTGGCGGCCTCGCTTGGCGGCTGCTTCACCATGAACTTGGCCAACCTGCTGACCCGGGCCGGGCACCAGGTCTCTGGGCTCCAGACCGAGGCCCACTGCCTGCTGGTCTCGGAGGGCCAAGGGCTCCGGATCTCCCGTATCTCGCTGAGAGTTCGGGGCGAGGTTCCGAGTCTGGATCAGGCCGCGTTCCAGGCCCTGGCTGACGAGGCGGAGCGTACCTGCCCGATCTCTGGGGCTCTGAAGACCGAGATCCGCGTCGAAGCTACCCTGGGTTAGCAGGCCGCCGCCTTCCGCATGGATTCCGCTGCCAGCTGGTACAAGGACGCCATCTTCTATGAACTTCACGTTCGGGCCTTTCAGGACTCCAACGCCGACGGTATCGGGGATTTCCCGGGCCTGATCTCCAGATTGGATTACTTGGCCTCCCTCGGGGTCGACGCTATCTGGCTGCTCCCTTTCTACAGCTCTCCGCTCAAGGACGACGGCTACGACATCGCGGATTACTACCAGATCAACCCCGATTACGGAACCATCGAGGACTTCCAGCGGCTGATCGGAGCCGCCCATCAGCGCGGTATCCGGATCATCGCCGACTTGGTGATGAACCACACCTCCGACCAGCACCCCTGGTTCCAGGAGGCCCGCCGCGATCCCCACAGCCCGTACCGGGATTATTACGTCTGGAGCGACACTCCAGATCGCTACCCCGGGGCTCGGATCATCTTCACCGACACCGAGAGCTCCAACTGGGCTTGGGACTCCCTGGCCGGCCAGTACTACTGGCACCGCTTCTTCTCCAGCCAACCGGACCTCAACTTCGACAACCCCAGGGTGCAGGCGGAGATGATGGACGTGATCCGCTATTGGCTGAGCCTGGGTTTGGATGGTTTCCGGGTGGACGCCGTCCCTTATCTGTTCGAGCGAGAGGGGACCAACTGCGAGAATCTCCCTGAGACCCACGCCTACCTGGCTCAGCTGCGCGCCATGGTGGAGCGCGAGTTCCCGGGCGCCTTGCTGTTGGCCGAGGCGAACCAGTGGCCAGCCGATGTGGTGCGCTATTTCGGCACCCCGGAGCAGCCCGAGTTCCAGATGTGCTTCAACTTCCCGGTGATGCCTCGCATCTTCATGTCCCTGCGGCGCGAGAACGTGTTGCCGATCGTTGAGATCATCGGCCAGACTCCGGAGATTTCTCCGGACTGCCAGTGGGCGATCTTCTTGCGCAACCACGACGAGCTGACCCTGGAGATGGTGACCGATGCCGAGCGCGACTACATGTACACCGAGTACGCCAAGGACCGGCACATGAAGATCAACGTGGGGATCCGGCGGCGGCTCGCTCCTCTGCTGGACGGCGCGCGCCGCCGCCAAGAGCTGCTCACCGCCACCCTGCTCACCCTTCCGGGCAGCCCGATCCTCTACTACGGGGACGAGATCGGTATGGGCGACAACATCTTCTTGGGGGACCGCAACGGCGTCCGGACGCCGATGCAGTGGAGCAGCGACCGGAATGCTGGCTTCTCCAGGGCCGACTTCGAGCGGCTCTACCTGCCGGTGATCATGGATCCCATCTACGGCTACCAGAGCGTCAACGTCGAGGCCCAGGAGCGCAGCCAGTCCAGCTTGCTGAACTGGACCCGGCGGATGATCGCGGTCCGGAAGCGCTACCTGGCTTTCAGCCGGGGAGACATCACCTTCTTGCCCACCGGTAACCCCAGCGTGCTCGCCTTCTTGCGCTCCTGGGGAGACCAGGTGCTGTGCATCATCGCCAACTTCTCGCGGTTCAGCCAACCCGCCGAGATCGACCTGGCCAGCCATGCCGGCCAGCAGCTGATCGAGCTGATCGGGAACATCCCCTTCCCCCAGATCGGCCAACTGCCCTACTTCCTCTCGCTGGGCCCCCACTCCTTTTACTGGTTCCGCCTAGAGCCGGCCCCTCGCCCTCCTTCCTGACACGGATATGACGGGAGCGCGCAGACTGGGAAGTGATGGCGCAGGTCGCGGTGGTCGAAGATGAGCGTGCGGTGCGGGAGGTGGTGGGGTTCCACTTGGAGCGGGCGGGCTTGAAAGTCGTCTTGCTCCCTGACCTTCCCGATTCGGCCGCCCTGGAGGGCTGTGACCTCTTGGTCTTGGATTGGATGCTCCCCTCCGGGAGCGGCCTAGCCCTGCTGCGCCGGATCCGCGTCCACCCGGAGCTGTCCAGGTTGCCGGTCCTGATGCTGACGGCTCGAGCCGGCGAGCTGGACCGGGTGGAGGGTCTGGAGTCCGGGGCCGACGATTACCTGACCAAACCCTTCAGCGCGGCGGAGTTGGTCGCTCGCGTGCGGGCGCTGCTGCGCCGCTTCCAGCCTCAGGCCAGCGAGGGCCGGTTGCAGAACGGCCCGCTGAGCATCGACCTGGATGCCGCAGAGGTGACCCTGGCCGGCCACAGGCTCGATCTGACCCGCAGGGAGTACGACCTGCTGGTCTTCCTCGCGCGCCACCCCGGACGCCTCTACAGCCGCGGCGAGCTGTTGGACAGGGTGTGGGGCCCGGACTTCCTGGGCGGGGAGCGCACCGTGGACCAGCACATCACCCAGCTGCGCGCCCACCTGGGCGAAGATATCAGCGCCCCGCGTTTCTTGGAGACCGTCCGGGGCCGCGGCTACCGGATGCGGCTGTGCCCCTAGGTCCCCCCGCTCCCGCGGCGCTGTCTTCCGGTGAGGCGCAGGCCTTCCGGCTGTTCGACTACTTCCCGCTGGCGGTCGTGGGCTACACCGCCGAGGGCAAGGTGTCTTTCATCAACGCTGCGGCCAGCCGCCTGCTCGGTGTGGCCCAGGACCGGGCGCCGGGGCGAACGGTGCTGGAGGTCTTGCGCCGCCACACCCTGGAGGAGCTGTGCCGATCCGGCGGGGAGCTGGAGCTGGAGTTCGCCGGCCGGCAGCTACACTGCACCGCCGCTGGCGGTCTGCTCTGGGCCGAGGACCGCACTGAGGCGGCTTCGCGAGAGCATGACCTCCGGGAATCCATGGCCGTGCTGTCCCATGAGCTCAGGACGCCGGTCGCAGCCGTCTTGGGTATCTTGGAGGCTCTGCAGTTCGACATGGATCCGGCCACCCAGCAGTCCTTCGTGGCCCAGGCGGCCGAGGAGACCCGGCGCCTGGCGCGGCTGATCGACGAGATCGCCGCCGGGTTCCGCCCTTCCCTGTACAGCAGCTTCCCGCTCCGGGAGCTCCGGCCGCGGTTGGAGCGGCTCCTCGGCGAGGAACTGCAGCAGTCTTCTTCGGCTCTGGCCTGGGAAGGGCTGGACGTAGAAGTTTGGGCCGACCGGGACAAGCTGCTGCAGGTGCTCCTCAACCTCCTGCAGAACGCAATCCGTTACGGGCCGCCCGGATCGACCGTACGCTTGGCGGCCAGGCTGAGCGCCGGGGCGGTCCACATCGAAGTTGCTGACCCGGGTAACCGCCTGTCCGACTATCGGGGTATCTTTCTCCCCCATCAGCGCGGTCCAGGATCCCGCGGTCCGGGGAGTGGGATGGGCCTCTACATCGTCCGCTCCATCGCCCGGTCCTGGGGTGGGGACGCCGGGGGGCTGCACCGCGACGGGGTAGGCAACGTCTTTTGGGTGGAGATACCCGACCAGGCCGCGCTCCACCCGGCGGGTACCAGTAGAGGAGGGGGATGAGGGAAGCTTTCGATCAGGAACTGCAGCGTATCCGCCTGGGGCTGACCGAGATGCTCGCAGGGGTGCGCGAGACGCTGAGGCTCAGCCAACAGATGCTGGTCGACCGCCAGCCGGTGGCCCTCTCCCAGATCACTGCTCTGGACCGGCTGACCGATGCCCGGCAAGACCGGATCGAGGAAGTTTGCCTGCGCGCCATCGCCCTACACCAGCCGGTCGCGGGGGATCTGCGCTTTCTGGCCGCGGTCCTGAAGAGCCTGACCGACGTCGAGCGGATGGGGGACTACGCCGTGCACGTCGCCGAGGACGCCGAGACTTTAAACGCGCAGCCAGCGCTCAAGCCCTATGTCAGCCTGAACCAGATGATCTCGGATCTGGATGGGATGCTGGCTGGCCTGGATTTCGCTATCAAGGGCCAGGACTTGGCCGCTGCCCGGCGGGTCCATGCCGCCGACGCAGCCATCGACGAGTTCTACGAGCAGCTGCAGCGCGAGCTGGTCACCTACATGCTCGAAGACCTCCGCACCATCGGCCGCGCCATGCTGCTCATCCGGGTCGCCAGGAGCTTGGAGCGTATCGGCGACCACATAGAGAACGTCGCCGAGCGCTTGATTTTCTGGATCAGCGGAGAGCGCCTGACCCGCTCTCCGGCCGCCGAGGGCTGACACCCTGCGCGAGGCAGTGGAGGGCCACCCTGCGCGAGGCAGCGAGTGGTATACCACTCGCTGCCTTTTGGCGGGCCCTGAAGGATTCGAACCTACGACCCACGGTTTTGGAGACCGTTGCTCTACCGGGCTGAGCTAAGGACCCCGGCCGCAGGGAAGTATAGCCCAGCCCCAGACTGCCGTGCAAGGGTCCGCCCAGTAGCATACCGCGCTGCTCAGGCGCAGGGGCGGTATGCTACTGGGCGGTATGCGCGTGGACGATCCCGCTGAGTTTTCTAGCAGTGCAAGTTTCCTCGAGAGCCTTTTCGAAGACTACCTCAGAGACCCCGCGTCGGTACCGGAAGAGTGGCGGCGCTGGTTCCAGCAGCAGGCGGCCGGTCCGGCCGTCTCGCACGCCGCGGCTCGGCAGGCGATGTTGCAGCAGGTGCAGCGGCCCCTGCGCGTGGTCGCCAGCCCGATACGCCAGATTGAGCTAGCCTTCCAGACCTTCGGCCACCTGCGAGCCCAGACCGACCCCCTGGCTCTCGCAGCTCCGCCCAGGGTTCCCGAACTGGAGCTCGGCTTCTACGGGCTGACCCAGGCAGACCTGGACCAGTCGGTGGACAGCCACTTCGGCAGCACCCTGGGCGCTGCCGTCGCCGAGCTGGAGCGGATCTATTGCGGCTCAGTCGGATACGAATTCGGCTATCTGCCCGGGGTGGAGCGCGAGTGGGTCGCCAGGCGGGTCGAGCAAGGGGCGGCAACCCTGAGCGGTCCAGAACACCGCCTGCGCTTGCTCCGGAAAGTGACGGCCGCCGAGGGCCTGGAGCGAGACCTGAACCTGCGCTATGTGGGGCAGAAGCGCTTCTCCCTCGAGGGGTCAGAGAGCCTGATCCCTCTGCTGGACGTGTTGGTGGTTCGGGCTGCCGGCGATGGCGTGGCTGAGGTGGTGTTCGGGATGGCCCACCGCGGGCGCTTGAACGTGCTGATCAACCTGCTCGGCAAGTCACCCGGAGACCTTTTCGCCGAATTCGAGGGTCGCCACGTCGCCGCTGATCACTCCGGCGATGTCAAGTACCACCTGGGCTTCTCCTCGGATATCCCCACGCCTCAGGGCAGCATGCACCTAGCCATGGCCTTCAACCCCTCGCACCTGGAGATCGTCGATCCGGTGGTGGAGGGCTCGGTGCGGGCGCGCCAAGACCGGCGCGCGGACGGGGAGCGCCGTTCAGTGCTCCCCGTGCTGATCCACGGGGACGCCGCGGTGATCGCTCAGGGGGTGGTGGCTGAAACCCTCAACCTCTCTCTGCTCCGCGGCTTCACCACCGGGGGAACCGTGCACGTAGTGGCCAACAACCAGGTCGGTTTCACGGTCAGCGACCCCCTGGACGCGCGGAGCAGCCGCTACTGCAGCGACGTCGCCAAGATGATCGATGCCCCGGTCTTCCACGTCAACGCCGATGATCTGGACGCGGTGAGCTGGGTAGCCGAGCTGGCTTTTGACTACCGCATGTCTTTCCGCAAGGATGTCTTCATCGATCTGGTGGCTTACCGCCGATTGGGCCACAACGAGTCCGACGACCCCAGCGTGACGCAGCCTCGGATGTACCGGAAAGTCGCGGAACACCCTGGATCGCGCGCGGTCTACGCGGCCCGCCTGGAGCGCGAACAGCTGCTCGCGCCCGGGCAGGCCGAGGCCATACTCCAGGAGTACCAGGGCTTCCTGGAGAAAGGGGAGCCCCTGATCGAGCTCTCCCCCCACGGCGTCTCCGCGGAGCACGCTGCGAACTGGAGCCCCTACCTCGAAAAGCACTGGACCGCACCCGCCGAGACCGGCTATCCGCTGGATGCTCTGTCCCAGCTGGGGGAGCGCCTCAACCGAGTTCCTGAGGGCTTCCGGGTCCATCCCCGCTTGGAGCGGATCTTGGCTGCTCGGGAGCGGATGGTGGCGGGGGAGCAACCGCTCGACTGGGGGATGGCCGAGAACCTAGCCTACGCCACTCTGCTCCAGCAGGGCGTGGGCGTGCGGCTGACCGGCCAAGACAGCGCCCGAGGGACCTTTTTCCACCGCCACGCCATCTGGCACGACCAGAAGGCTGAAGCTACCGAGGAGCGCTACTGTCCCCTGGCCCAGTTCGGGGACGCGCGCACCCGCTTTGAGGTGGTCGACTCCACCCTCTCCGAGGAGGCCGTCCTCGCCTTTGAATACGGTTACTCCAGCGCTGAGCCGACCAAGCTGGTGATCTGGGAGGCCCAATACGGCGACTTCGCCAACGGCGCCCAAGTGGTAATCGACCAGTTCATCAGCGCCGCCGAGAGCAAGTGGCAGCGCCTCTCGGGCATGGTGCTGATGCTCCCCCACGGGTATGAGGGGCAGGGCCCGGAGCACTCCTCGGCGCGGATCGAGCGCTACCTGCAGCTCTGCGCCGAGGACAACCTCCAGGTCTGCGTCCCGTCGACGCCAGCCCAGATGTTCCACCTGCTCAGGCGCCAGGCACTCAGGCCGTACCGCCACCCCCTGATCCTCATCTCCCCCAAGAGCTTGTTGCGCAGCCGCCTGTCTGCCTCCCCGCTCCAGGAGTTGTCCGGGGGGCGCTTCGAGGTGGTGATCCCCGACCCGGACTGGCCGAGCGGCGCGGGGCGCGTGCTCCTCTGCTCGGGCAAACTCTACTTCGAGTTGCTGGAAGCGCGCGCCGAAGCCGAGTTGCCCGTGGCCCTGCTCCGCTTGGAGCAGCTCTATCCCTTCCCCGGCGACGCTCTGCGCAGCGCCCTAGCCCCCCACCCCGGGGCCTCGGTGGTCTGGGTCCAGGAGGAGCCCTACAACCAAGGGGCCTGGCTGGCGCTGCGCGATGACCTGCAGTCCAGCCTGGTTCCTAGCCAACACTTGGAGCAGGTCAGCCGGCCGCGCTCGGCCGCCCCGGCGGTGGGCTATGCGTCTCGGCACCAGGAGCAGCAGCGCGAGCTCATCGAGATCGCTCTGCGAGGAGGCGTACGGTGATCGACGTCAAGGTTCCAGCATTTTCTGAATCGGTGAGCGAGGGAACTCTGCTCAGCTGGCACAAGCGCCCCGGCGACCCGGTAGCCCGGGGGGACGTTTTGGTCGAGGTCGAGACCGACAAGGTGGTCCTGGAGATCAGCGCCCAACAGGCCGGAGTCCTCACCGAGATCGTCAAGCCGGAGGGTGCGGTGGTGGCCGGCGAGGAGGTGATCGCTCGCCTTGACCCAGACGCCACACCGGCGCCCGCGCCAGCTGCACTGGAGCCAGCCAAGGCCCCCCCGGAGCCCAGCCAGCCCAGCCAGCCAGAGACCCCCCCGCTGAGCCCCGCCGTCCGCAAGTTGGTCGCCGAACGCGGCCTGGACCCTCAGGCCCTGTCGGGGTCCGGCAAAGGCGGCAGGCTCACCAAGGCGGACCTGCCGGCCAGCGCCCCGGCTCCGGGCCAGCCGGCGGATTCTAGACCCACCAGGCCAGCCAGCCCGGCGGGTACCCGGTCCGAGCAGCGCCTGCCGATGACCCGCATCCGGGCTCGAATCGCCGAGCGGCTCAAGCAGGCCCAGAACACCGCGGCCATCCTCACCACCTACAACGAGGTCAACATGCGGCCGGTGTTGGAGTTGCGCCGCCGTTACCAGGAAGCTTTCACCAAGAAGTACGGCGTCAAGCTCGGCCTGATGAGCTTCTTCGTGCGGGCTGCCGTGGAGGCCTTGCGCTCCTTCCCGGTGGTCAATGCCAGCATCGATGGGCAAGACGTCGTTTACCACGGATATTTCGACATCGGGATCGCGGTGGCGACCGAGCGGGGCCTGGTGGTCCCGATCCTGCGGGACGCCGACCGCCTGTCTTTGGCCGAGATCGAGCTGGCTATCGCCGACTTTGCGGCGCGAGCCAAATCCGGGAAGCTGGCCATGGAGGACCTAGCCGGGGGTACCTTCAGCATCACCAACGGGGGTACCTTCGGCTCCATGATGTCGACCCCGATCCTCAATCCCCCCCAGAGCGCCATCCTGGGGATGCACAACATCTTGGAGCGCCCGGTGGTGGAGGAAGGAGCGATCGTCGCCCGGCCGATGATGTACCTGGCGCTCTCCTACGACCACCGCCTGATCGATGGCCGCGAGGCGGTACTCTTCTTGGTGGCGATCAAGTCGGTCCTGGAAGACCCGGCTCGGATCCTCTTGGGGCTGTGATGGAGCGCTACGACGTCGCGGTCATCGGGGGAGGTCCTGCCGGATACGTTGCCGCCATCCGCTGCGCCCAGCTGGGGATGCGCACCGCCTGCATCGATGACTGGCGCAGGAAGGACCGCCCCAGCTTGGGCGGGACCTGCCTCAACGTAGGCTGCATCCCGTCCAAGGCGCTGTTGGACAGCAGCGAGAAGTTTGAACTGATCGGGGAATTGAAAGACCACGGGATCACCGTCAGCGGAAAGTCGCTGGACTTGGGCGCGATGATGGCGCGCAAAGAGGCGGTGGTCGACCGCCTCACCTCCGGGATCGCCCTGCTCTTCCGCAAGTACAAGGTGGATTCCCTGCCCGGGCTCGGCCGCCTGATCGGCCGGGACGGGGAGTTCTGGAAGCTGGCTGCTGGGGCTGAGGAGCTGCAGGCCCGCCGGATCATCTTGGCGACCGGATCGGTTCCCAGACCCCTACCCTCCCTTCCCTTTGATGGCGAGCGGGTGGTGGACAGCGAGGGGGCTCTGAGCTTCGCTTCGGTCCCCCCGCGCCTGACGGTGGTCGGCGCCGGAGTGGTCGGTTTGGAGCTCGGCAGCGTTTGGCGCCGCCTGGGTTCCCAGGTGACCGTTCTGGAAGCCATGGGCGAATTTCTCCCTGCCGCGGACCGCGACCTGGCCAAGGAGGCACTCCGGCGCTTCAGCGAGCAGGGGCTGGATATCCAGCTGGGCGTGGAAGTCCAGTCGGCCGAGCCTGCGGGAGACTCCCTGCGCCTGCGCTACCGGGCAGTGTCCGATCAGGAGCTGGAGTGCGACCGGATCATCGTGGCGGTTGGCCGGGTCCCCAGGACCTCCGGCTTGGGCGGAGACCAGCTGGGCCTGGAGCTGGACTCCCGCGGTTTCATCAAGGTCGACGCGCAGTTCAGGACCAATCTGCCCGAGGTGTTCGCCATAGGCGACGTGATCGGCGGTCCGATGCTGGCGCACAAGGCCCAGGAGGAGGGGGTGGCGCTGGCCGAGCGCCTGGCTGGGCAGGCTGGCGCGGTGAATTACCGGGCGGTGCCCTGGGTGGTCTATACCGAGCCCGAGCTGGCCTGGGTGGGCCAGAGCGAGCAGGAGCTGCGGGACCGAGGCCATGCGGTCAAGGTGGGCCGCTTTCCGATGTCTGCCAACGGGCGCGCGCTGGGGAGCGGGGAAGCTAGCGGTTTCGTCAAGGTGGTCGCCGACGCCGCGACCGACCGCCTGCTCGGCGTCCACATCGTGAGCCACGACGCCTCGGAGCTGATCGCCGAGGCGGTCAGTGTCATGGAGTTCGGGGGCAGCTCAGAGGACCTGGGACGGACCATCCACGCCCACCCCACTCGCTCTGAGGCGCTCAAGGAGGCGGCGTTGGCCGTGCTCAAGCTGGGTATTCACCTCTAAGGGGGCTCAGCGCCTGCAGCGCCCTGCTGAGAGCGCGGTCTAGGATCTGCGGCTGGGTGGCCAGGTTGATGCGGACATGGCCCTCCCCGCCGGGCCCGAAGCTGCTGCCCTCGTTGAAGGCTACCAGGCCCTGCTCCAGCAGGAACTTCCCGGGTTCGCAAGGTAGCTTCAGCTGCTCCAGACCCAGCCAGGCCAGGTAGGTGCCCTCTGGGGGATGGTAAGCGGCCTCGGGGAGATGGGTTGCGATCCAGGTTCCCAACCGCTCGCGGTTGTGCCGGAGCGTCTCCAGCACCCCGGCCAGCCAGGGCTCTCCCCGGGTATAGGCGGCCAGCATCGCTTCCTGGGCCAGGACGTTCGGACCGCCCAGTAGGCCGGTGCTGGCCTGCTTGAGCCGCTCCAGCAGTTGCCGGTTCCGGCTGATCGCGACCCCGATGGCCAGGCCGGGGATGTTGAAGCTCTTTCCCGGACCCGTCAGGGTAACTGTCCGCTCGGCGACCTCTTCGCTCAAGTCGGCGATGGGGAGGTGGGTGCCCTCGAAGATCAGGTCGGCGTGGAGCTCGTCGGACACGATCCAGAGGCGGTTTCTGAGGGCCAGATCGGCGAGCCCTTCCAGCTCGGCCCGGCTCCAGACCCGCCCGGAAGGGTTGTGCGGGCTGCAGAGCATCAGCAGCCGGGTGGCGGGACTGATCTGCGCTCGGAGGTGGTCGAAATCGATCCGGTACCCGGCGGCGTTCCCGCCCCACACTAGGGCCGAATACTTAGGGACCCGGCCGTGGCTGGCGATGGCGGACATGAAGGGGGGATAGATCGGGGTGAGGCAGAGAATCTCCTCGCCGGCCGAGCACAGCCCCAGGCTGGCTGCGTGCAGGCCACCGACCACGCTGCTGTTGAGCCACATCTGATCCGGGCTGACCGACCAGGCCTGGCGGCGCTGCAGCCAACCGGCTATCGCCTCCTTGAGCCGGGGATCCCCTCCCTGCAGGCCGTAACCCAGGCGGAAGTCGAGGCGGCGGATCAATGCGCTGCGGATTTCTTCGGCCAGCGGATAATCCATGTCGGCTACCCACAGTGGCAGCACCTCTTCCGAAAAGCGGTGCCACTTCTCTGAATACCCGTCGCGAAGCCATCTGGGATCGCTGTTCACGGGTCAGGCTAACCCCGCGGGTGCCTATTTGGCAACAGGCTGCTGGCCGGCGGTCCGGACCGGCTTGGCCAGCAGCTGATAGCTGCCTCCGAGGTGCGCTCCTTCGCCTAGGACGTTTTCGGAGGCGCCGCGCAGCTCCTTGAGAGCCCCATGCAGCATGCCGAAGGCGATCCCCATCGCCAACTGCGCGCTTCCCCCGAAGGACACCATCGGGAGCGGGATGCCGGTCACCGGGAGCAAGCCCACCGCCACCGAAAGGTTGAGGAGCGCCTGCGCGACGATCATGTACATCGCTCCGGTCCCCAGGATGCAGGCGACCCGGCCTTCCGGGCCGAGCTGTTGGCGCCGGACCAGGACCTCGGCGATGGTGAAGCCGCTCCTGGCCACCAGCCAATAGGCCAGGAGCAACATGGCGATCCCGATCAGCCCGAGCGAGAAACCCACCGAGGAGGCGATCATGTCGGTGCTCGCCGCCGGGACAGGGGGGAGCACCGCGTCGACGCCCTGTCCCCAGACTCCCCCTTCCCCTAGAGCCAGCCGGGACTCGTAGACTTGGAAGCCACCCCGCTGGATGTTGCTGGCCGTGAAGCCCTGCGTGAAGCTGTGGTAGCGGCTCAGGATGTAGGGATGCCTGGAGATGTAGAAGCTGGCCACCGGCAGGCTGACCAGAGCGACGAAGATCACGATGGCCGACAGGCTGCTGAACCGGACCCCGGCCGCGTACATGACCACTAGGCCCAGGGTGAAGACCAGCAGGGTGGTCCCCAGATCGGGCTCGAGGAGGATCAAGCCGGTGGTCAGGCCGATGGTGAGCAGCGCTCCCAAGAGCTTTCTATCCGGTCCCTTGCGGGCGAAGAAGCTGGCCAGCTGCAGGACGATGGCCAGCTTGGCGAACTCTGACGGCTGGAAGAGGATCGGTCCCAGGTGAATCCAGCGGCGTACCAGGGAGTTGTTGCCACCGTGACCCAAGACCAGCGCCGCTGCCAGCAGGATCAGGGTGGTGACCCAGAGCGGGGTGGCCCAGGCGAGCAGCCAGCGCTGCGAGATTCTGGCTACCACCACGGTGACCAAGATGGCAGCCACGGTCTGCAGCAGGTGCTTGGGGATCAGGCTGGGCGCGGCCGTCGCTACTCCGATCAGCCCCAGCAGCGCTAAGACGATCTGGGCGATGAACAGGTTGCGGCTCATGCCCGCTCCGCCCGCTCGAGGAGGAGCCGGCTGACTGCCCGCCGGAACTCCCTGGACCGTTCCTTATAGTCCTGGAACAGGTCGAAGCTGGCCGCTAGGGGAGCGAGCAGGACGCTGCCTGCCCCGGGGAGGGCGGCGAGCGCGGCTCTCACCGCGGCGTCCATCGCGGCGCTGCCCAGCTCCGCGGCGACGCGCGTGCTCGGCAGGGGAAAAGCGCTGGCCAGACGAGGACCGTCGCGGCCGATCGCGACGATGTGGCAGACTCGCTCCATCACCGCAGAGCGTAGCACGTCCAGGTCGGCGCCCTTGTCAATACCACCCAGGATCCAGGCGACCGGGGCCTTGGCCCGGCGGAGGGCTTGTAGGGCAGAGAGGCTGCGCGTCGCCAGCGTGTCGTCGACGAAGTCGACTCCGCCGAGCTGCCCGACCCGCTCGAAGCGTCCGGGTAGCGGCTGAAGCAGCTGCAGGGCGGAGTGCCAGCTGGCTGCTGGCCGCTGCAACCAGGCCTGCGCTGCCCACAGGGCCGCCTGGGCGTTTTCCGGGAAAACCCCTCCCGGTAATTCCTCGCTGCCCATTACAGGGCGCCCCTGCAAGTCCAGCAGCTGCTCTAGGTGGGCGGGGACGCCGAGGCAGCGGCCGAGCGAGCCGCTGCGGGCTCGCTCCAGCTCGCTGGCGGGGACGATGGTCCAGTCCCCGGCGCGCTGGTTGCGGTAGATTCGGCGCTTGAGGTCGTGGTAGCGGGCGACCGTTCCGTGGCGGTCCAGATGGTCTACCCCCAGGTTGGTGATCACCGCGACCTGGCTGCGGAAGCGATCGACCCGCTCCAGCTGAAAGCTGCTGAGCTCGACCACCGCTAGCTCCGGCGGCGCCTCGCTGTCCAGCACTGAGAGCAGCGGCGGGTCGAAGTTGCCGCACTCCTCGGCCCTGATCCCCTGAGCCCTCAGGAGTGCGGCGATGGCCGCAACTGTGCTCCCTTTTCCCGCAGTTCCGGTCACCGCGATCATCGGCAGGTCGCTGTCGCGGTACCCCAGCTCAGCTTCGCCGATGACCTCGGTCCCGGCGGCCCGGAGACCGAGGAGGTCAGGGTGGTCGATGGGGACACCGGGCGCCGCGATCACCTGCGCGAAGCGGCCGGGGACACCCCGGCTGAGGTCCGCGCGCTCGACCTCTAGCTCCCCGACCAGCTGCAGATCCTGGGGACTGGGTCTGTCATCCCACCACTGCATGGCTGCGCCGCGGCGGGCCAGGTGGCGCAGCACTGCCCTCCCGGAGCGGCCCAACCCGTAGACCAGCTTCATAGGCCCTTTCCGATCAGGCCCCAGGTGAGCAGGGCAGCCAGGGCAGTGATCATCCAGAAGCGCGCCAGCACCTTGCTTTCCGCCCAGCCGCCCAGCTCGAAGTGGTGGTGCAAGGGGGTCATCCGCAGCAGCCTCTTCCCCCCACTCCAGCGGAAGTACAGCACCTGGGCGATGACGCTGAGGATCTCTGCCAGCGGGATGATGGCGACCAGCGGCAGACTAAAGGTGTGGCCGTGCAGGATGTAGATCCCGGCCACCGCCGTCCCCAGCGCCTGCGACCCGGTATCGCCCATGAAGATGCTGGCCTTGGGCAGGTTGAACCACAGGAAGCCGACGAGGGTACCTAGCAGGATTTGGCCGACTGCCGAGCTAGCCGCCAAGGGGAGCAGGGCCAGGGCGGTCACTCCCCCCAGCAGGCCGTCCACCCCGTCGGTGAAGTTGAAGGCGTTGGCGCTGCCGACCAGGATGACCGCCTCCAGGAGGGCGTTGCCCAAAGGGCTCACCGCCGGCCAGGGGAGGGGTGCGAGTTGGCTGGCGGCCAAGCCGAAGAGCAAGCCGATCACCCCCTGCAAGGCCAGCTTCTCACGGGCGCGCAGGCCGGTGCTGGTCCTCCTGCCGGCCAGACGAGCCCGGACGATCAGGGTGTCGTCCAGTAGGCCGACTGCGCCCATCAGCAGGGTGGTCAGCATCAGGACCAGGCTGCGGGTGGGGTGCACCGAACCGGCGCTGCCAAAGCGGCTGGCCGCCCACACCAGAGCTACCGCCAGCAACAGCGGCAGCCCCCCCATGGTCGGGGTGCCGTCTTTGCCCAGGTGGGTTTTCGGCCCATCTAAGCGGACCGTCTGCCCCCAGCCCCTGCGCCGGGACACTCCCAAGAAGATCCCGATCAGGAGCCAGCTCAGCAGCGCGCCCCAGGCGCCGATCATCGCTGGATCCCCCCCGGCCGCCCCGGAACCCGAGCTGTCCCCCGGCTGACCTCTGCCCGTCCCTCCATCAAGCCCCGCTCCCTTTCCCCTTTGGGGTTTTGGCGGCGCACTACCGCGCCGTCCCTTCGGCCCTGCGCAGCTCGGCTGACCAGGCCCGGATCTGGGCCCCCGGCCCGATGCCGACCAGGAGATTGCCGACCAACCCCAGGAGCCCGGCCCCCGTGCGGCGCCCGCGCAGCAGCCTGCCCCCTGGAGTGTACATGTTCACTTTTCGGTGTTGCAGGCTGTAGCGAAAGCCGTCCCACCAGACCGTCGGGTGCCGGTAGGCGGCTGGGCCGCTGGGGCTCAGCGCCAGAAACCGGTCCGCCGGCGAGGTCTTGGCCAGCACCGCCAAGAGGCTGCCGCGTTCGGCCCAGAGATGGTGAGCGGTGAGCAGATAACTGGTGCCTCCGGACCAGATGGCCTGCCGCACCGGCGCGTGCAGCTCCAGCCGACCCAGCAGCTCGCCCTGGTAACCGACCACTGCCCCGTCGGCGAGGTAGACGGCCTGAGCGCTCATCGCGCTGGCCGGGCCGATCCGGACTACCTGGCTCGGGCCCAGCAGGCTGATCAGCCAGCCGCTGGCCGGGAGCGCCGCCCAGGGCTCTCCCGTGTTCCAGCCCAGGGCGCTGGGCGGGCCGGGGAGCCCGATCGGCTCGGCCCGGAGCCCAGGTGCCAGGGCCAGGTAGACCCGCCCTTTCCAGCTCCATAGCGCCCCGCGGGGAGAGAAGGCGGCCAGCGGGAGGCCGGTCTCTGGGGCCTGGGCCTGGAGCGCGCAGCCTCCCAGCCAGAGGGCCAGCAGCCCGAGCAGGGCAGGGTTCCACCGGCCGCCGCCCCCCGATCTAAACCCCCTCGGAGCTTCCAAGGAATTTCTCCTGCACTGCCCGCAGAACCCGCTCCAAGCCAACTGCCCTCGAAGCCTTGAACAAGACGGTGTCCCCCTCGCGCAGCTCCTGGAGCAGCCAGGCGGTCAGCTCCTCCAGGGAGCGCGCCGGGCGGCTGGAGAGCTGGCTGCGGTAGTCCCCCACGCTGAACACCAGGTCGGCTGCCTGGCTGGCCAGGCAGCCGACCTGCAGGTGCAGGGCCTGGCTGCTCTCCCCCAGCTCCAGCATGTCGCCGAGCACCGCGACCTTGCGGCCCTCTAGGCGGGCTAGCAGCTCCAGAGCTGCCTGCATGGAGAGCGGGTTGGCGTTGTAGCAGTCGTCGATCAAAGTGAGCGGGCCGGACAGGATCCTCTGGCGCCCCCCCAGAGGGGGGAGCTCGGCCAGCCGGCTTGCGACATCCCCCAAGTCGTACCGCAGCTCGCTGGCGATGACCACCGCCAGGAGCGCGGCTTCGGCCAGGGCCGCGCTGGGGGAGGGGACCGTGATCGCTCGGCCCAGCGCGAGGAAGTGGGCCCGGCCAGCCTCGAAGCGGAGCTGGCTGGCTGGCCAGCTCCCCCCGCCGAAACCGTAGCTGGGTCTCCCGGGAAACCAGGCTCTGGCCAGCGGCCCGACCAAGCCGAAGCGGGTCCCTCGGAAGATCTTGCCCTTCTCCCGGGCTACGCCGCCCAGGTCCCCCAGCCCGCTCAGGTGAGCCGCCCCGATGGCTGTGATCGCGGCCAGATCGGGCCTGACCAGGTCGACCAGCTGGTCCATCTCGCCCACCCGATCGATCCCCAGCTCCAAGACCAGAGGGCCGCTGTCCTGGCCTAGCAGGAAACAGGCTAGAGCTACCTCGGTGTTGAGGTTTCCCTCGGGTGAGGGCAGCTGTAACCCCCAGCTCAGCGCGTGCTTGGCGCTGGTCTTGCCCACCGATCCGGTGACGGCGATGATCGGCTCCTTGAGCCGCAGGCGCCGCTGCTCGGCCCAGACCTTCAGCGCGGTGAGCGGTTCGGCGACCTGGACCGCCCGGGGACCGGCTCGGTCGGTCAGCACGAAGGGCGCCCCCCGCTCCAAGGCGTCTTCCAGGTACGCGTTCCCGTGGGTGGTGGCTCCGGGGAGGGCCGCAAAAGCTATCCCCGGTCCGACCCGCCTGGAATCGTAGGTGATGGACTGCGCGGGCTGGACCCAGGGGCCGATCTTGGCGGGAACCGGCAGTTCCGCCGGATCGATTGGCACGCTCAGGCTCGGGCGGCCAGCGCCTGATCGGGACCGGTCAGGGGGAGCTGCAGGGCTTCGGCGACTCCCCGACAGGTCAGAAAGCCGCG
Source organism: bacterium (assembly GCA_021810505.1). GTDB lineage: Bacteria > Deinococcota > Deinococci > Deinococcales > Deinococcaceae > JAJZIR01. Next base: position 422,796 of record JAJZIR010000001.1, on the reverse strand, counting down.
GTGAGTGTTCAGGCCGAGGCGCAGGCTGGGATCGCTGAGCGCCTCCAGCCCGCTGTTGGCCAGAGCCAACAGGTAGGGCAGGGTTTGGTTGGTCAGCGCGGCCGTGCTGGTCCTCGGGACTGCGCCCGGCATGTTGGCGACCCCGTAGTGGACGATACCGTCGACCGAGTAGGTCGGCGCGTCGTGAGTGGTCGGATGGATGGTCTCGACGCAGCCGCCCTGATCGACCGCCACATCGACGATGACGCTGCTGGGCTGCATCTCAGCCAGCATGGCTCGGGTGACCAGGTGGGGAGCCCGCGCCCCTGGGATCAGGACCGCGCCGATCACCAAGTCGGCCGCTGCCAGCGCCTCGGTCAGGTTGTGCTCGGTGGACGCCAGGGTAGTGAGGCGTCCACCGAAGACGTCGTCCAAGTACTGGAGCCGGTGGTGGTTGATGTCCAAGACGATCACTCTAGCGCCTAACCCCATGGCCATCCGCGCCGCGTTGGTCCCCACCACTCCTCCTCCGATGACGACCACCAGGCCGGGCGCCACGCCGGGTACCCCTCCCAGCAGGATACCCTTCCCGCCCTGTGGGGCCTGGAGGTGGTAGGCCCCGGCCTGTACTGCCAATCTGCCTGCGACCTCGGACATCGGGGTGAGGAGCGGTAGGGTGCCGTCCGGCAGCTGGACCGTCTCGTAGGCGATGGCGCTGCTCCCCTTCTCCAGTAGCGCCTCGGTCAGGGGGCGGTCAGCGGCTAGGTGCAGGTAGGTAAAGAGGATGAGATCCCGGCGCAAGAAGCTGTATTCCGCTTGGACGGGTTCTTTGACTTTGGCGACCAACTCGGCTGCCCAAGCCTCCTCGCGCGATACCAGCGCCGCCCCGGCTGCCTGGTACGCGTCGTCCGTGTTGCCGGAACCGATCCCGGCGCCCCGCTCGACCACGACTTGGTGTCCTCTGCGCACCAGGCTGGCTGCGCCTCCTGGGGTGAGCGCGACGCGCTGCTCCCTGACCTTGACCTCTTTAGGAACTCCGATTCTCATCGTGACCTCTGGGGGGTGGGGGGACTTCCTGCCGATTCCATACTGGCGCCCGCGGTGCTGGCCGCCCTTTCCTCCTGCCTGCAGGGACTTAGGCCGCGTTGGCCGCGCAGGATCAGACCCTGACCGCCTCAGTGTACTGTCCGTACACGGCTCTGAGCAGGTCCATCTGCTCGCCCAGCGTAGCGTAGGCGTGGGCGCACTCCAAGAAGGCGGGCATGGTGTTTCGGCCCTGGATGGCGGCGTCGCGTAGGTGCTGCAGCGCCAGGTGGACAGCGCTGCCGTCGCGCTCGCGCCGGAGCCGAGCCAGCCGCTCGGCCTGTAGGCGCTCGATCTCCGGGTCGACAGTCAGGAGCGGGATCGCCACCTCTTCGCTCTCGGCGTAGGCGTTGACCCCCACGATCTTGCGCTCCCCGCTCTCCAGGCTGCGCTGGTAGCGGTAAGCCGCCTCTCCGATCTGGGAGGCAAAGTAGCCGTCCTCGATCGCAGCCTCCACGCCTCCCCGCTCGCGGATCTCCTCCAGGTAGGCCAGGGCCGCTCGCTCGATGGAGGCGGTCAGGGCCTCGACGTAGTAGCTTCCGCCCAGCGGGTCGACCACCGCGTCGACCCCGGATTCCTCGGCCAGGATCTGCTGGCTGCGCAGGGCGACCTTGGCAGCTTCCTCGGTCGGCAGGGCCAGCGCCTCGTCGTAGGCATCGGTGTGTAGGCTTTGGGTCCCGCCCAGGACGGCGGCGAGGGCCTGAAGAGCCACCCTGGTGATGTTGTTGAGCGGCTGTTGGGCCGTCAGAGACACCCCGGCGGTCTGCGCGTGGGTGCGCAGCATCCAGCTCCTGGGCAGGCGCGCCCGGTAGACCTCGCGCAGCCGGCGGGCATAGATGCGGCGCGCCGCCCGGAACTTGGCGATCTCCTCGAAGAAGTCGTTGTGGACATCGAAAAAGAAGCTGATCCTCGGAGCGAACTCGTCGATGTCCAGCCCCCTTTTCAGGGCTTGCTCGATATAGTGGAAGCCGTCCGCCAAGGTGAAAGCCAGCTCCTGGGCAGCGGTCGATCCTGCCTCCCGGATGTGGTATCCCGAGACCGAGATGAAATTCCACTTCGGCAGGTGCTTGGGACCCCATTCAAAGGTGTCGATCACCAAGGAGACGCTCGGCTTGGGCGGGAAGATATACTCTTTCTGGGCGATAAATTCTTTGAGGATGTCGTTCTGGATGGTCCCACCGACCTCAGCCAGGTCGGCTCCCCGTTTCTGGGCGTTGGCGATGTACATGGCCCACAGCGCGTTGGCCGGGCTGTTGATGGTCATGGAGGTCGTCACCTTTGTGGGGTCGATCCCCTCGAAGAGCACCTCCATGTCAGCCAGGCTGGAGACCGCCACCCCGCACTTCCCCACCTCGCCCTTCGCGAAGGGGTGATCCGAGTCGTACCCCATCAGGGTGGGGAGATCGAAGGCGGTGGATAGGCCGGTTTGCCCGGCGTCCAAGAGGGCCCGGAAGCGCTGATTGGTCTGGGCCGCGCTCCCGAAGCCGGCGAACATCCGCATCGTCCACAGCTTCCCCCGGTACATGTTGGCTTGGATACCCCGGGTGTAGGGATAGACCCCGGGCATCCCGGGATCCTCGCAGCCGGCTGGGTCTTCCGGGGTATAGACGGCTTGGAGCGGCATGTCGGACAAGTTGAGGAACTGGACCTTGCGCTCTGGAAGGCGGCGCAGGGTTTCCTGGTAGACTTCTTTCTCCCAACTCTCGCGGTTCATTCGCCTCCTGCTTTCTGGGCTCGGCGCCAGGTTGCGGCCGCGGTGCTGCCGGCGCTCCGGCTGGCCCTTTCCCTCACTCTATCCCGGAATGGCCGGACCCGGCTCCGCGCCGCTCCCGGCAGTTCGCCCTAGGTCTCAGGTCAGGGGCTTGCGCCTAAACTGATGGGGGGTGCGCCATGGATGAATCAGGCGAGCCGGGCCTGCTCGAGGTGAACGGGAGCGAGCTGTACGTCGAGCGGAGCGGCCCAGCTGGCGCCCCCGCCTTGGCGTTCGTGCACGGCGGTCCGGGATACCACAGCTACACCTTCTCTGATCTGATCGGCGAAGAGCTCTCCACGGATCACCAGCTGGTCTGTTTCGATCAGAGGGGCTGTGGGCGCAGCGCGCCCTTGCACAGCGCCGCGCTGGGGATCGGCGATTTGGTGGCCGACCTGGAGCAGCTGCGGCGCTCCCTCGGGATACCCAGGTGGACCCTGATCGGTCACGGCGTGGGGGTGGTGATCGCCCTGGAAGCTGCCCGCCAGTTCCCTTCCGCAGTCCGGGCGGTCCTGTCGGTCAGCCCCTGGGTGGACTTCCCCCGCTTGGCGGGGCAGCTGCTGCGCTCCGCCGCTGCTCTCAGGGGGACTGCGGCCAGCGATCCAGCCCATGATCCGGCTCACCGAGGCCGCGGAGGCCTAGCTAGGCTGGAAGCTGCCTTTGGGCTGGTCGGCCCAGCCGAGCTGCTGGGCCGCATGCAGTTCCGCGACGTTCGCTCCCGGATGCACCTGGAATTCTCTGAGGCCGCTTCGCAGCTGGCCTGGAGCACCGAGGTCTTCTGGGCCATGGCCAGGGGAGGGCTCTGGGAGCTCGATTACCTCCCCAGGGCCGCTGGCTGCCCAGTCCCGCAGCTGGTGGTAGCTGGGAGCGAAGACGCCACCAGCTACCCTGAGCAAGCTCAGGAGTTGGCTAGCGCCTGCTCGGTCCCGCTGGAAGTCGTGGAGGCTGGCCACTTCCCCTGGGTGGAGGAACCCGAGGCTTTCCTAGAAGCCCTAGCCGAGCTGGAGCGGTCGGCAGGGGAGGCAGCTGACTAGATTTCAAAAATCAATCACTTTATAGAAATTTCCTATTGACAATATATCTACTTTGATGTACTAATTTTCCAGGAGGATTTCCGTGCCCGAGAAACTCTGGAACCGCAGCTTCATCCTGTTCTGGCTAGGGGAGGCCCAGTCGACCTTCGGGAGCTCTCTGGCCAGCGTCGCCCTGGCTTTCTTGGTCCTGCACCTGACCGGCTCCCCCAGCCAGCTCGGTATCACCTTGGCCCTGGGGATCCTGCCAGGGATCGTCTCGCCGCTGGCGGGGACCTGGGTGGACCGGATCGCGCTCAAACCCCCCTTGATCGTCGGCGACCTGCTGCGCGGCGCGCTGTTCGTGCTGGCTTGGTGGATGGCGGACCGGGGCAGCCTAGTTATCTGGGAGATTTACCTGCTCTCGCTGATCTCGGGGGCCGTCTCCGCCTTCTACTGGCCGGCTTCCGGGATCCTGACTCCCTTGCTGGTCCCGGAGGGTGATCTGGCTAGGGCCAACGGCCTCATCGGTATGGCCAATCAGGGCTTTCAGCTGGTGGGGCTGGTGGTGGGTGGCGTGGTGGTGGGTTTGCTCGGCTCCGCCCCCTCGCTGGCCGTGGACGGTCTGACTTTCCTGCTGATGGCGCTGCTGTTCCTCTGGGTTGCGATCCCGCCGAGGCACCCTAGAGGCCAGCCCTCGAGTTACTGGGAGGACCTGGGAGCTGGCTTTCTGGCGGTGGGCCGGCGGCACTTCCTGCTCCTCTTGGCGGTGGGCGGTTTTCTGGTCAACGGTGGCTTTATCGCGCTGGATATGCTGATGCCTTTCGTGATGCAGCGCCTGGGGGCTGGCCCCACCGGCTATGGCCTGTTTTTCGGCTTAATGACCGGCGGAATGGCTCTAGGTGGGGGTCTGATAGCCCTGCTGGGGCGGCGCTTCGATGACCGCGCTGGGGTCTCTTGGGGGATCTTCGGAATGTCCTTGGGGCTATTCGCGCTGTCTACAGCTGGTCAGTTGTGGTCGCTGTTGCCTTTGGCTTTGATCCTCGGCCTCTTCATCGCCCTGATCAACGCGGCGATCAGCGTGATGATCCAGAGCCGCGTCGAAGGGGAGCTGCGCGGCCGGGTTTTCGGAGTCCTAGGAGCGGTAGCCAGCGCCGGAATGCCCCTCTCCCTGTTCATCCTGAGCAGCTTTGCCAATGCAGTCCCGATCGGGGCGGTCTTCGCCGGCACGGGCCTTTTGACCCTGGTGGTCGGTGCTGCGTGGCTCCGCTGGGGGAGCCGGTCCCTGCCCGCGCTCGCCACCGCGGAGGTCTGAGTGGGGCCTTCCCTCGCGGTAGACTAGGGGATGCGCGAAACCCTTTTGACCTGCCCCCTGGACTGCCCTGACGCCTGCCGCCTGCGGGTGCAGCTGGAGCAGAGTTCCGGGGGAGAGCGGGTGGTCCGGATCGGGGGTGACCCGGACCACCCTATGACCAAAGGGTTCGCTTGTGCTAAGACGGTACATTACCCGCTCCGCCAGTACCACCGCGACCGCCCCTTACGCCCCTTGAGAAAGACCTCTTCCGGGTTTCGGGAGGTGAGCTGGGAGGCAGCGCTGGACGCGATCGCGCTCCAAGTAGGAGGCGTCTTAGAGCGCTTCGGCCCGTCGGCGATCTTGCCCTACCACTACGCGGGTACCATGGGCCTGCGCGAGGGTGAACATGCCCATACCCTGTTTCGGGCCCTGGGGGCGTTGGAACTCGACGAGACCATCTGCGCGTCCGCGGGCAAGGCGGCCTGGGAGTCGGGCTACGGGCAGGGCTGCCTGGGGGTAGATCCGGCGGATGTGGCGCGCGCCCGGCTGATCCTGCTCTGGGGTATCAACAGCTTGAGTACCCACAGCCACCTTACCCCCTGGCTGACCCAGGCCAGAAAAGCCGGGGCTGAGATCGTGCACATCGATCCCTACTACAACAAGACCAGCCGCTTTGCGGATCGGCACCTGGCCATCCGCCCAGGGACCGACGCGGCACTGGCTCTGGGGATGATGCAGCAGATCTTCTCGGAGGGCCTAGAGGACAGGGCCTACCTGGCGGAGGCCACCGAGGGGGAGGGAGAGCTGCGGGCCGCAGCGGCCCAGTGGGACTTGGACCGTACCGAAGCGGTGACTGGCCTGCCGGCAGAGCAGATCGCCTCCCTGGCTCGCGACTACGCGGTGGCTCGCCCGGCCTTCATCCGGCTCGGCTACGGGATGACCCGTCACCAGCAGGGGGGAAGCGCCTTGCGGGCGGTCAGCCTGCTCCCGGCGGTGTGCGGCCACTGGCGCTCGGTCGGCGGCGGTGCGACCTTGTCGACCAGCGGAGCTTTCGCCCTCAACAGGCGCCACCTGGGCGGGCGCCACCTGCTCCGCCCAGGAGCGATCCACGTCAACATGAACCGGCTGGCGACCGCCCTAGAGCCGGCTGGGGGAGTCCGGGCGCTGTTCGTCTACAACTCCAACCCGGCGGTGGTGGCCCCGGACACCAATCGGGTCCGAGCCGGGATGGCCCGCGAGGACCTGCTCACTGTGGTCTTGGAACAGGCCATGACCGAGACAGCGCAGCTGGCTGACTACGTGTTGCCAGCTACCACCTTTTTGGAGCACGAGGACCTCTATACGTCCTATGGCCATCACTACCTCTCCTACAACCAGGCTGCCCTGCCCCCGCTCGGAGAGGCGCGGCCCAACAGCTGGATCTTCGCGGAGCTGGGCCGACGCCTCGGGGTGACTGAGCCGACCCTGTACTGGGAGCTGCCGGCTCTGATGGAGGACCTGCTCGACAGCGCCCACCCCCACCTGGCCGGTGTCACCTCGGAGCGGTTGCGCCGAGAGGGCTCTCTGCGCCTGAGCTTGCCCAGCCCCTTCCTGCCCTACGCGGCCGGAGCGCCCACCTGCAGCGGCAGGGTACACCTGGCGCCGGCCCCTGCCTACTTGGAAAGCTACCCTACGACCGAGGATTTTCCCTACCTGCTGCTCACGCCCCCCGCCCACCACTTCCTCAACAGCACCTATGGGATGGTGGAGCAGCTGGCTGCCCAGGAGCGCGGCCGTCCGGACGTCTGGATGCACCCTGAGGACGCCTTACCGGCCGGCCTCAGGGACGGGCAGATCGTCTTGATCCGCAGCCGGCGGGGGCAGGTGACCCGGCCGCTGCGCTTGACCGAGGAGACCCCGCGCGGCGTGCTGGTGGCTGAAGGGACTTGGTGGGGTAGTTTTTCTCAAGACGGCTTGCCCATCAACGCGCTCACCAGCGAGCTGCTGACCGACCTGGGAGCCGGCAGCACTTTCCACGACACGCCGGTAGCTGTGTCCTCGCTCCTGGCGGACATTTCCCCGCTCCCGTAGAATCAGAGCCATGCGGGTGTTGACTTATGCTGACCTGGACACCTCGGCGGTCTCTCGGCAATACGAGAAGGTCAGGTCCGCGCTGGAGCGCGGCGACTACCGCAGCGCCGAGCTCAAGAAGCTGGTTCCTGGACCGTACTTTCGCGCCAAGCTCGACGCCTCTAGCCGACTTCTGATCCAGTTTGTCAAGTACCAGGGGGAGCAGGTATGCCTGATCCTCGAGGTGATCTTCCGGCACAATTACGGGCGTTCGCGCTTCCTGCGCGGCGCCGAGCTCCAATGGGACCGGATCGAGGAGCTGCCCGCCGTTGCAGAGCCTACCGGCAGCGTTTCCCTGAACTACTTGAATCCGGGTGGAAACCGGTTCCGTGTTCTGGACAGAGTCCTCTCGCTCGACGACGCTCAGGAAGCCGTGATGGCTAAGCCGCTCCCCCTAGTGGTGGTGGGCTCGGCGGGTTCGGGAAAGACCGCCCTCACCCTCCTGCGCATGGGTCAAATTCCGGGGAAGGCTCTGTATCTGACCCAATCCGGGTATCTGGCCCAGTTGGCTGAGGAGATGTACCGAGCCGGCGGGTACGGCCAGGAGCAATCGGCGCACTTTCTCTCTTTCTCCGACTACCTGCGGGAGTTGGGCCCCTTGCCGGGCCGAGAGGTCGATTACCGGCAGTTTCGCGGCTGGTTCGAAGCTTGCAGGAAATTGGTCCCGTTCTCCGATGCGCACCAGCTCTACGAGGAGTTCCGTGGGGTGATCGGGAGTCGCCCTGGCGGCGTCTTGAGCCTGGAGGCGTATCTGGGACTGGGCTTGCGCGAGAGCCTATTTTCCCCCGACCAGCGCCGCTCTGTGCACGACCTCTTCCTGCGCTATCAGGAATGGCTGAGCCAGGAGAAATTGTTTGATAGTACCTTGCTGGCTGTCTCCTGGCAGGAGCGGGTCCGACCTGCCTACGACCTGGTGGTGATCGATGAGGTGCAAGACCTGACCCAAGCCCAGGTCGCGCTAGCCCTGCGCAGCCTGCGCGAGCCTGGAAATTTCTTGCTGTGCGGGGACAGCAACCAGATCGTCCACGCCAACTTCTTCTCCTGGTCAGCCATCCGGAGGCTGTTCTGGGAAGACCGCGGTTTGGCGCCCCCGCAGGGGCCAGAGGTGCTCCGGGGGAATTTTCGGAACTCCGCCCAGGTGACCCGGCTCTGCAACGCTATCCTCAAGGTGAAGCACGCTCGCTTCGGTTCGGTGGATCGGGAGAGCAATTTTCTGATCGAGGCGGAGTCCGCCCTCGAGGGCTCTGTCGAGCTCTGGTCTGACGATTCCCAGAGCGTCGAGCAGCTGGCAGCTCAGGCCAGCAACTCGGCTTCCTTGGCGGTCTTGGTCCTGCGCGATGACCAGAAAGCGGCGGCCAGGCGCCGCTACCGCACTCCTCTGGTCTTCTCGGTCCAGGAGGCCAAGGGTCTGGAGTATCCGGCCGTGATCCTCGACGGCTTCATCTCCGCGGAACCGGCGATCTATGCCGAGATCGCCCGCGGTGTCGAGCCGCTGGATCTGCTCGGGGAGGGGCTGAGCTACCGTCGCTCCAGGGACCGCAGCGACCGGTCTCTGGAGCGGTTCAAGTTTTACATCAACTCCCTGTACGTGGCAGCTAGCCGCGCTGTCCAATCGCTCTACTGGGTGGAGCAGGCCGCCGACCACCCCTTGCTGCGCCTGCTCGGCCTCCAGGTCGGCCAGCGCGGAGTGGCAATTCCGGCACCCAGGTCCAGCCAGGCTGATTGGGCTAGAGCAGCCGAGCAGCTCGAGGCCAGGGGGAAGCTCGAGCAGGCCAGGGATATCCGCCAGACTAGGCTCGGTAGCCAGGATAGATCTGCTAGCCCTGCGACCCTCTATTGGGAAGTCTTGGATGAGGCCGCGATCGCTAGGCTCAGAGAGCGCGCCTACGGGCCGGTCCCGTCTGTCAAAGCCCAGCGGATGGTCTTCGAATATGCGGCCTGGCACGGGATCTTTCCGATTCTCCAGGAGCTGGCCGGCTCCGGCTTCGGACCAGCGATCACGGTGCTGGCAGGTGGACGGCCAGCTCTGATCCCGTTGCGCCGCAGCCTATGGGAGCGGCATGTCCGGGAATTTGAGGGTCGGGGGGGCAAGCAGGTCCTCTGGAAGTGCGAGCGCTACGGGGTCGACTACCGCACCCCCCTGGACGCGACTCCGCTCATGCTCGCGGCTCTGGCTGGAAATCCTGGATTGGTCGATGCCTTGCTCGAGCGGGGAGGCAACCCGGACGCGCGCGATCATTTCGGCCATACCGCGGCCTTACTGGCTTTGGCTCGTGCTGCCGAGGATTCCACCTACAGCGCTGACGCCTTCGCCGCGGTATGGGAGCGCTTGGCCCCCTTGCACCTGGACCTGCGGGGACCCGCGACCACCCTCCGCATCACCCCGGACGCACCGCTGTGGTTCCCGGTGGTCTCGATGCTGGCGCGCTTCAAGGAATTGCAGGCCGTCCCCCCGGGGCCCGCGGGTATTCGCCCACCCAGAGGGTTTGCAGCTTCCGATCTGCTGCGCGGCGCGGCCAGACTATCGCAGCCCCTCGGCAGCAAAGAACTCAGCCAAGAGCAGCTGCGCGCGCTGCTGGCTCGGAACACCGCGCGGGCTGGAGATCTCCCCGCGCTCTTCTGCCGCCTCGCCCGAGGCCACTACTCCCTCCATCCATCCTGGGAGCTGCTTTGCGAGGGGACTTGGCGGCCGATCTCTGAGCTGCTCAATTACCGGCAGCTGGGTTTGGCTCTAGACGCCGGCTCCCTGGCTCCGGGAGCTGCGGAGTGATGGGGAGCAGCAGCGCGTCCCCCCAGAGGCTCTCCAGATCGTAGTGGGCTCTGGCTTCCTTGGTCATGACGTGCACCACTACCCCGCCGAAGTGCAGCAGCACCCAGCGTTGGCTAGGTCCTTCCACGGAAGGCGGAGGGGAACCCAGGTCTTTGAGCGCCTCTTTGACGCTCTGCTGCACTGCTCGGATCTGGGGGCCGGGACTGGCGGTACAGATGACGAAGTAGTCCAGGGTGCTGGAGAGCTCGCGGAGGTCCAAGACCACGATGTCCTCCGCCTTTTTGGCGCTGGCCGCGTCGACGATGCGCTGCAGGTGTTCGGCGGTCAGCATGTCCGCTCGGTGAGCGCCCGGTAGACGGACATGGTTCTCGGATGCACCGAGATCCCCCGTCCCTGGAGGTAGTGGACTTTCGAGCAGATGGCCAGCTCCAGGGCGCCCCTCAGGTCGCAGAAGGCCAGGCGGCGGATCTCCTCGTTGACCCCCCGACCGGGCTCGGAGACGTCGGAGATGTACACCGCCACCGCGACCGGCTGATCGGGGAGCGGTCCGGTGGTGTGCTGCTCGACAGCCGTCAACACCACCGGGTCGCTGTATCCCCACCGTTCCAGTAGGACCCGGCCGGCTCGCCCGTGCAGTGCCAGCGGGTGATCTGCGTCGATCGCGCACTCGGGAGGAGCCAAGCGGAGCAACTCCTCTTCAGGAAGATCGCGGGCGATATCGTGGAGGATCCCGGCCAGGTAGGTCCGCCCGGTGTCGAGCTGGTGGGCTGCTGCGATCTCCCTGGAGAGTCGGGCCACCCGCAAGATGTGGTCGAAGCGCTCTGCGTGCACCACCGAGCGGACGCGCTCGGTCCAGATCGAGGCCTCAAGGTCGGTAGAGGCGGCTCGCCACCAGGTACTGGTGGACTCTGCTGGGCACCAGATGTCGGACCGGACGGTTCTCGGCCAAGCGCCGACGAATGTCTTGGCTAGAGATCCCGAAGGCAGGGACTTGGAGGATTGAGGCGCCCCGGACAAAACGGATCCCTCCTCTCTCATCCAATCCATTATAGCGCAGTTCCCCCCGGAGGAGCCCGGAGGGGTGACCCTCCGCCAAGGGCTGATCTGCGGGCCTGCTCACTCCGATCAGCTCGACCTGCTCGGCGATCCACTGGGCCCTGGACCAACTCTCTAGGCTCAGGAGGACATCAGATCCCAGGATGAGAGCGAATTCTGTCCGCGGGTGGAGAGCCCGCAGCGCAGCGACGCTGTCGGCGGTGTAGGAGGGTCCGGGACGGCTGAGCTCCAGGTCGCAGATAGCCAGCAGAGGGTCGTCTTGGGTGGCCAGTTGCAGCATCCGAAGGCGGTGAGACGCTGCGGCGTGCGGGCTCTTGCCCGGCGACTGGTTGGCAGGTAGAAACCACACCTGCTCTAGCCCGGCCGAGTACACGCTCTCGGTGGCGATGGCCAGGTGGCCGAGGTGCACCGGATCGAAAGCTCCTCCCAGTAGCCCGATCCGCCTCACCGCTTCGGGTCTTCCAGGTACTCGAACTGGTAGGGACCGATAGACACCGTGTCTCCGGGCTGCGCCCCGGCCTTGGCCAGAGCCTGGTACAGCCCATCGCGCAGGAATACTCCCTGGAGGTGATCGGCGGCGGCGTCCAGGTAACGGGCGAAACGCTTGACCCGTCCCAGAAATCCCCCTCCCTGGACCGTCCAGGTGCGCTCGGAGCCGGCTGCAAATTCGATCCGCAGCGGTTCCGCTACCTCGACCTCTGCCGGCGTAACTTCCTCGCTCGGCGGCGGCGGAAGAGCCTCGCTGACAGCATCGACCAGTTCAGAGAGCCGGTCGCCCCGTGCGGCGCTGATAATCAGGATGCGCCAACCGGCGCTGCCTAGGTTCTGGGCGTAATCCTGGGGAAGCAGGTCGGCTTTGTTGATCGCGATCAGGCTGGGACGGCGGAGCAACAGGGGGTCGTAAGCGGCCAGCTCCGCCTGCAGGCCCTGCAACTGCGCCTCTGGGTCGGCCGTCCCGTCCAGGAGATAGATCAGCAGCCGGGTCCGCCGGATCATCCCTAAGAACTCCAGACCCAGACCGCGCCCGCTGGCTGCGCCGTCGATGATTCCGGGGAGGTCGGCTAAGGTCCATCGGAGGCCGGAGGGGGTCTCCACCACGCCGAGGCCGGGTGCCAGGGTGGTGAACGGATACTCCGCGACCTGGGGCCTGGCGGCTGTCAGCGCCGCCAGGAGGCTCGACTTCCCGGCATTGGGGTAACCTACCAAGCCAACGTCGGCGAGGAGCTGCAACTCCAGGCGCAGCCGCCTGGTCTCCCCGGCCGTCCCCGCTTCGGCGAAGCGCGGCGATTGCCGGGTAGAGGACACGAAAGCGCTGTTACCGCGCCCCCCCTCGCCACCTCTGGCCACGCAGACTGCCATGCCTGGGCGGGTCAGATCGGCGACCAGTGCCCCGCTGTCGCGATCGGTGGCGCGGGTACCGAGCGGGAGGTCCAGCCACAGATCTTGGCCGTCACGGCCGTGACGCAGGCGCCCTTCGCCGTCTCCGCCCCGCTCGGCCCGTAGCTGGCGCACCGATACCAGCCGATCCAGGCTGGCCACCGAGTCGGTGGCCCGGAAGTACACCGAGCCCCCCCGGCCACCGTGTCCGCCGTCTGGTCCACCCTTGGGCAGGTACTTGGCTCGGTAAAAGCTCATAGAGCCGTCCCCTCCGGCTCCAGCGGTTACCGTGACGTCGAGGTGATCCCTAAACATGGGTTGGTTCGGCGCTCCCCCCGAGCTGGCCGCTCAGCCGGCGCTCGGCTCGACCCGTACGAAGCGCCCCAAGGCGCCTTTGTCGTCGAAGACCACCTGTCCGTCTGTCAGAGCGAAGAGGGTGTGGTCGCGCCCGAGCCCTACGTTTTTCCCAGGGTGGAAACGGGTGCCCCTCTGGCGGACCAAGATGTTGCCGGCTCGAACCGACTCGCCTCCGAAGCGCTTGACCCCCAGGTATTTGGGGTTGCTGTCCCGGCCGTTTTTTGAAGATCCGACACCTTTTTTATGCGCCATGAGATCCCTCCAGACCCGGGATCGCTGCGATCTTGAGGACGGTGTAGCGCTGGCGGTGCCCGGTACGCCGCCGGTACTGGATCCCGCTCTTGTACTTTCGGATGTAGAGCTTCTTTCCCAAGATCTGCTCGACCACTTCGGCCGATACCCTTTGCTCCCCGAGGAGGTCGCCTTGCAACAGCTGCTCCCCATCGGCGACCAGCAGGACCGGCAGCTCGACCACGCTGCCCAGGTCGGCCTCTATCCTCTCCACCCGGATGCTCGCACCCGGCTCAACCCGGTACTGCTTTCCGCCGGTCTGTACGATCGCAAACATTCTCGCCTCCAAGCCCCGGTTTCGGGAGCCAAAGGAGTCTAGCACGCGCCCTAGCCAAAGCTCAAGTGCTGCGGGTCAACAAGCTGAGCACCTCCACGTGGTGGGTCTGCGGGAAAAGATCGTATGGCTGCAACCACACCAACTCCATCCCTGCGCCGCGCAGGGCGCGGATGTCGCGCGCCCAAGTGGCCGGGTCGCAGGATAGATAGAGCAGCCGCCGGGGTAGGGCGCTGCTCAGAGCCTGCCGGGTTGGCTGGTCCAACCCGCTGCGGGGTGGATCGACCACCACCAAATCCAGGTCAGCCCCCAGACCTACTCGGTCCGAGCGGGCGCAGCGAAAGTTGATCTTCTTCCCTAACCGCGCAGCGTCTTGCTTGCCCAAGGCGACGCTGGCTGGGTTGCTCTCTACTACTTCCACGGCGCCGAACCTGTCGCTTAAGTGCAGGCCGATGGCGCCGGAGCCCCCATAGAGGTCGGCGGCGCGGTCCCCGGTTCCGGCCAGATCCAGTAGGTCGGCGAACAGGGGCTGCATGGCGGCCGGGTTGATTTGGGCGAAGCTGTCTGCTCCCACGCTGAGCAGCAGGGACCCGTAGCGCTCCAGAGTACTGGTTTTCCCCCAGCGCCAGAGCACCGGTCCCTGGCGGTTTGTCGCCTGACTCATCCCGCGGAGGCCTAGCTGCAGGGCCCACTCGGCTGCCTGTTCGGGAGATCCCCCTATCAGGCGACCTAGGACTTCCCGGCTGTGCCAGCTGCTGCGCAGCGCTAAGACCGTCCCGGGTGGGCTGCTCGAGCCTACCGGGAAGCGCTCCAAGGTCGCCTGCAGCTCCGGCATCACCAGGGGATCTGTGCGGACCGGGACGGGTCGGTGGCTGCCCGGCTCGAAGTACGCAGCTCCCTGGGCTGTGATCTGGTACTGGGCGCCGTTGCGGTATCCCCACTGCCTGGGGCTAGAAACTGGAAGGGGGACGTGCGTCTCCAGCTTAGCGATGCGCCGCAGAGCGTCCTGGACGATCTCGCGCTTGCAAGCCAGCTGGCCCGGGTAGCTGAGGTGCGATAGGTCGGCGCTCCCCGCTTCCTGGACGCCTAATCGCTCCGGGGAGGCTTCGAGAATCTCCACGGTCTCTGCGCGCAAGGCGCCGCCGACCTGCCCCAGCAGGCGCACCGCTACGCGCTCTCCGGGGAGTGCTCCGCGCAGCAGCAGGACCTGGCGGTCCAAGCGGGCCAAGACCCAGCCGCCCTGGATCATCCGCTCCGCCCAGACGACCTCGGTGGCGCTGTTCATTCGAGGTAGGTGTACCCCAGCAGCTCGTCCATGTAGGTTTCCAACAGCTCGGCGACTTGGTGCTCCGCGAGCTTCTCTCGCTTTAGAGCGCTGCTGGCCTGCGCCCGAAGGCTGGCCTTGAGCATTTTTTCCTCGTACCCCATGTTCTCGATGAGCTTTCTGGCCTTCTGTCCGCGCACGAACAGATTGACGCGGTGCCCCCCAGGGAGGACCTCGATGTGCGCCTCATTGACTCGGCCGAAGAGATTGTGCGCGCTTCCGAGGACGTCCTGATAAGCCCCGGTCAGGAAGATTCCCAAGTAATACGGTCGCCCGTCGTACTCGTGGAGCGGGAGGGTATTCCGGACGTCGCGCAGATCGATGAATTTATCGATCTTCCCATCGCTGTCGCAGGTGATATCGACTAAGATCCCCTGCCTGGTCGGCCACTGCTGGAGCCTGCTCAGCGGCATGATCGGGAAGAGGGTCTGGATGGCCCAAGTGTCTGGAATACTCTGGAAGACGCTGAAGTTGCAGATGTATTTGTCGGCCAGAACTTTTTCCAAATCTTCTAGTTCATCTGGAACGTAGGGTAGGCCTTGGATCAGCTTGGCCAGCTTCTGCAGGATTGCCCCGTAGAGCGCCTCTCCCCGAGCGCGGTCGTAGAGGGAGAGATATCCCAAATCGAAGAGGTTGTGCAGGGTCTCTTTGTCCGCGACCGCGTCGTTGTAGACCTCGCGGTAGTTGCGCAGGTTCAGCTCGTCGTGGAGCTGCTCAAGATCGGTCACGATTTGATGCTGGTCGGGCGCGGCTTCCCGGATCAGAGGCTGGAAGAGGGTGGGCCCGGCGATGTCGACGACCGGGATGGCCAAGACAGCGTGGTAGGCAGTTAGCGCCCTCCCCGACTCGCTCACGATGATCGGCTCGGGGACATCGGCTTTTTTGCAGACCTCGGAGATAGTGTAGACCACGTCCGCGGCGTACTCGGAGATGGAGTAGTTCATGGAGGCATAGAAGGTAGTTTTCGAGCCATCGTAGTCGACGCCCAGGCCCCCTCCGACGTTGAGGTAGCGCAGCGGGACTCCGGCGGCGGCCAGGCTGGCGTAGACCTGCGTCGCTTCCCGCACAGCGACTTTGATCTTGCGGATGTCGGTGATCTGGCTCCCGATGTGGCAGTGGATCATCGCCAGGGCGTCCAAGAGGTCCAGCTGCTTGAGGCGCTCGACCACGCCGAGCATCTCGGCTGCATTGAGGCCGAATTTCGCCCCGTCGCCGCCCGAATCCTCCCACTGCCCGCTACCCCTGGCGTGCAGTTTGAAGCGCAGCCCCAGCACTGGGCGGACACCCAGCTGATCGGCGATCCGCAGGACTCTCTCCAGCTCGCTGAATTTCTCCAACGTGATCACGACGTTCTTGCCCAGCTGGCGCCCGTAGAGGGCTAGCCGGACGAAACCATCATCTTTGAACCCGTTGCAGCAGAGCAGGGCGTCCGGGTGGAGATCTTGGGCTAGGCAGAGAGCCAGCTCCGCCTTCGACCCAGCTTCCAGACCGGTCGCGAAGGGAAAGCCGGCGGAAGCGATCGTCTCTAGAACCACTCTGCGCTGGTTCACCTTGACCGGGAAGACTCCCTGATAGCCACCCTGGTAACCGTACTCGGTGATGGCGGTCCGGAAAGCCTCGTTGAGCTGGCGCACCCTAGTGGCCAGGACTTGGGGAAACCGCAAGATCACCGGCAGGGATTCCCCGGCCTGGACCAGCTCCTCGACGATCTGAGCCAGGCTGGCCGATAGGCCAGGCTCGGGGATGACCTGCACTTCCCCCCGCTCCGAGACCCGGAAGAAACCGCTGCTCCAGTGCGGTACCCCGTACAGTTCGGCGACATCGGTCGGTAGGTAGCGCGGCTTGCTCACGCGTCTTTCAGGGCGCGCGATCTAAGGGGAACTCGGAAGGGTAAGGGACGGGCCACCTGCCCAGTCTAACAAAGCATTTTCCGATCACTTGTTGACTTGGCTGATCACCGCCTGGGTGAGGTCGGTAGACTGCGAGTTGGCGTAGATCACTAGATGGCTGCTGGCTGCGATATCTGCGTTCATGATGATACTGAAGCCCTGCTGGGGGGCAACCGCCCGGACTGCTTTGTCGATGGCCTTTGCCACGGGCGCGTAGGCGGCATTGAGCTTGGCCTGCCACTTTTTGAGGGCAGTCTGGTAGGTGCTGATGGCTGTGTTGAGGTTCTGCTGGTCTTGGGCTGTCGCTTGGCCACCTTGAATCTTGGCCTGTAGCGCAGTGACCTGTTTCTTGAGCGGGGCTAGAGCCGCTTGCGCCTGGCTGTCGAGGGTATTGAACTTTTTGCCTTGGGAAAAGGAGGCGATCACTTTCTGTACGTCGACAAAACCGACCTTTTGCGGGGGGTTCTGCGCGTCTAAGTGCAAGGACAGGAGAGCCCCTACGGCTAGGAGGGACAGGGAAAGCTTGGTTACATCTAACTTGGACAAGGTCACGCCAGAAAAGTAGCACGGCCAGCTCTGAGCTGTGTGAAATCTAGGGACGCTACAATGCACTCTGGGCCCAGCGCACCGCTGAGGCAGGGAGGTAGCCCGTGTGGGTGAGAGACTGGATGAGTTCCGATCCGGAGACGATCACGCCAGAGACCCCGGTCCTGGAGGCTCTCAAGGTCCTAGCGGATAAGGGGTTTCGCCGCTTGCCGGTGGTGTCGGGCGGAGAAGTGGTTGGGATCGTCACGGACAAGGACCTGAAGGACGCCATGCCCGGTAAGGCAACCACCCTGTCCGTCTGGGAACTCAACTACTTGCTCTCCAAGCTCAAGGTCAGCGAAGTCATGAGCAGGCCGCTGATTACTGCCCAAGCCGATGAGCTGATGGAAGATATCGCTCTGCGGTTGCAAGAGTACAAGATCGGTGGGATGCCGGTCCTCCGGGGGCGTGCATTGGTCGGGATGATCACCATCACCGACGTTTTGAGGGCGTTCACGGCTATCTTCGGCCTAACTGAAGGGGGGATCCGCCTGACGGTAGACGTCCCAGACGTTCCTGGGGGCTTGGACCGGGTGCTCCAGGCTATCCTCCCCGGCAACGTGGTCTCGGTGGCGACGTCTGGGGTAGAGCCGAGCGGCCCGTGGAGGCGCTTCGTGCTCAGGGTCACCGGCACGTCGGCGACGTCGTTGCAGGGGCAGGTGGAGCGGGCTGGGATTCGGGTGATTGACCTGCGGGGCCAGGGATCCCCGGAGGGACTAAGGTGACGCGCAGGTCTTCTGGGAGCTGCTCGGCGCGCAGCCAGCCTTGCCGAACCCCCTCTAGGGTAGCTGCCAGGTAGAGACAGACCTGGTCCCAACGGCCGGCCAGCTCGCTGATCCGCCGGCTCCCTCCCCGCAGGTGTCGGCGCAGTGCGGTGAGGGCCTGGGCGACTGTCCAGCGCTCCTCGCCGGTCCATTCCAGCTGGACTGTCCGCCTGGCTGTCCTGGCCGTCAGGGCTAGCTTCTGCGCGGATTCCTGGGGAGGGCGCCTGGCCTCCATCCCCGCAGCGGCGTGCAGCCGGGCGGGGAGGACGGCGGCCCGCTGCTGCTGGATGTGGCCGAGCTGGAGGGCTAGGTCCTCCAGCTCGGCCAGCCGCTGCGCTCGCGTCCAGGGCGCCTCCTCCTCCGGGTTTTCTGGCGCTCCCCTCTGCCCGCTCAGGAGGGCGCACTGCAGCGCTACCACTTGGGCAGCCGCGTGGAGCAGCAGGCTGGCCTGATCCAGTTGCAGCCCGAGCTGCTGAAAGTGCTCCAGGACCGCTGCTCCGAACTCGGCGGCTGGAAAGCTCTCCGGCCTGACCTGGCCGCGGCGCAGGGCCTTGGCCAGATCCCAGAGATTTCCTGAGAAGCCCGGCCAGGTGAGCTGGAGGCTCTGGGTCACTGCAGCCCGGAGCTAGTTCGCTTGGCCCCGTAGAGCCCGATCCTGCTGCGCACTTCTTCGAGCGTGGGTTCGGCCAGAGCTGCCGCTTCGCGCCTGCCCTGCTCCAGCGCCTGGTGGACTTGGTCGGGCTGGCGGCGCAGCTCGGCTGCCCGTTGTTGGAGCGGGGTGAGCTCCCGCTCGATTCCCCGCAAGAGCAGCGCTTTGCAGTCGCTGCAGCCGATCCCAGCGCGGCGGCACTCCCAATTCACCATCTGGACGGTCGCGTCGGTGCTGAATAGCTGGTGGTAGGTGTAGATAGTGCAGCGCCCTGGATCTCCCGGGTCGCTGCGGCGCACCCTGGCGGGGTCGGTGGGGGTCAGCCGCAGCTTTTGGGCTATCTGACCGGGGCTCTCCAGCACCCCGATGGTATTCCCCTTGGACTTGCTCATCTTGCTCTGGCCGTCGGTGCCGGGGACCCTCAGCGCCTTTTCGGTGTGCAGGGCCCGGGGTTCCGGGAAAGTTTCGCCATAGAGGAAGTTGAAGCGCCGGGCGACCTCTCGGGTCAATTCCAGGTGCTGGTCTTGGTCCTCGCCGACCGGGATGGTGTCGGCTCGGTACAGCAAGATGTCCGCGGCCATCAGCGCCGGATAGGCCAGCAGGCCGGTCAGGACGCTGTGCTGCCCGGATTTGTCCTTGAACTGGGTCATCCTCTCCAGGTCACCTAGAGGGGTCTGGGTCAGCAGGATCCAGGTCAGCTCGGTGTGGGCGGGCACGGAGCTCTGGACGAAGAGCGTGGTCTGCGCCGGATCTAAGCCGGCAGCTAGATTGACCAGGGCAGCTTCGAAGGTTCTGTCTGCGAGCTCCTCGGCGCGGTAGGGGATGGTGATGGCGTGATAATCCACGATGCAGAACAGGGCTTGTTTGCCTAGGCGGCGGCCTAGCTCGACCCAGTTCTGGATGGCGCCGAAGTAGTTGCCGATGTGGATATCTCCGGTGGGCTGGATGCCCGAGAAGGCGCGGGTCACCAGGACAGTATAGAGGCCTCAAGGTAGACTTTAGGCATGACCCTTGCCCAGCGGCCGATCCGCGTGCTCATCGCCAAGCCTGGCTTGGACGGACATGACCGGGGAGCCCGGATCGTCGCCCGTGCCCTCCGAGACGCCGGCATGGAGGTGATCTATACCGGCCTCCGCCAGACCGCCGAGATGATCGTGGCCGCTGCTCTCCAAGAAGATGTCGACGCGGTCGGCCTCTCGGTTCTCTCCGGCGCCCACGTGCATCATTTCCAGGCTGTGCGCTCGCTCCTCGACGCTCAGGGCGCTTCAGATGTCCTGCTCTTCGGGGGTGGGATCATCCCCGCCGCGGACTTGCCGGTCCTGAAAGAGCTGGGGGTGGCGGCGGTGTTCACCCCTGGAGGCTCCTCGCAAGATCCGGTGAATTGGCTGCGCCAAGCGGTCGCCGAGAAGCGTAGGGCCGAGGAGTTTCAGGAAGAGCCCTGAAGTTTTTTCGTCTGGAACAGCAGCCATTCTCATCAAGGCCACCACCGGTTCACGCCCTGATCATGGCTCTCCGGCATCATGAATCCGAGACCGGAACCTCCCAGCGGGAGTAGGCCGGCGAGGAGGAACTCGATGAACCGAACAACCGCAGTGGTTTCGCTGATCGTAGGGATGGCCGTCGGTGCGGCGCTGTTCCACGGCCTGGCACCCTTCGGAGTCGCCAAGGGTACGCCGGCAGGGACCTACTACCAGACCCCACAATCTAGCGGCTTCAAGCCGCTCAACGGTGGCCAGCTGCTCACCAGTGAGCAGAACACCGTAGATATCGTCAAGACCTTCCGCAACGGCGTCGTCTACGTCTCCACCATCTCCCAGTCATCGCCCAGCTTCAGCAACCCCGCATCGCAGCTCTTCGGCTCGCAGCCTTCGGAGATCATCCAGGGGACGGGGTCCGGCTTCTTCATCAATAAGGCCGGGGACGTCCTCACGAACTACCACGTCGTCGCGGGCGCCCAGAAGATCACCGTCAAACTTCCGGACAGCTCGGCGACATACAAGGCCAAGGTGATCGGTACGGCGCCCGATTACGATCTGGCGCTCATCCGCGTCCTCGGCGTCCCCAAGAACTTGATCACTCCGATGGTTTTGGGCAATAGCGCCAAGATCCAGGTGGGCCAGAAGGCCATCGCCATGGGCAACCCCTTTGACCTGGCCTTCACGGTGACGCAGGGTATTGTCTCCGCGGTCAACCGCGTGATCCCTACCGGCGTACGAGGGATCCCTCAAAAAGCGATCCAGACCGACGCCCCCATCAATCCGGGGAATTCCGGAGGACCTCTGCTGGACAGCGCCGGCGAGGTGATCGGGATCAATACCCAGATCGTGGCCCCTGGTGGCTCGGGCACTGCCCAGTCGGCTGGCTTGGGCTTTGCCATCCCGATCAATGTGGCCAAAACCCTGCTCCCCCGGCTCGAGGCGGGTCAGACCATCCACACCCCTGAGCTGGGCGTGCAGATCATCTCGCTCAGAAACCTCTCCAGCAATGTCAAGCGGGCTCTGAACCTGCCGCAGCAGGGTGAGCTGGTGGTCAAGGTGCTCAGCGGCAGCCCAGCTGCCCAGGCGGGGATCCAAGGTGCCAGTTTGATCCGCAACACTGTGGACGGCCAGATCCCGATCGGGGGGGATGTCATCGTCAGCATCAACGGCCAGCCGGTGCGCCGCGCCCGCGACCTGCAGGACGCGCTCTTGGCCGATAATTTTGGTCAGACTGTCCGCCTGGGGATCATCCGCAACGGCAAAGCTATTACCGTGGACGTCAAGCTCTTTCCGATCGGGAGCACCCAGTGACGCCGAACTAGGTGGAGATTCGCTCTTTGGTGGAATCTTTGCGGCCAGGCCAGAGGGTTCTCCTAGAGAGCCTGGCCTGGTTGGCTTCTACCGAGGGCACCGCGCTGTACTTGGTAGGGGGCGCTGTCCGCGATGCTTGCGCGCGGAGAACACCCAAGCACCTCGACGTAGCGATCGAGGGGGTTGATCCGGGCCAGGTCGCCCGGCGTATCGCGGCGACCTGGCTCGATCGGGTGGTGCAGGTTCAGACCTGGCCCGATACTCGGACGGCACGCTTGGACGTTCCTGGCCTGGGGCACCTGGATTTGGTCGGTTGCCGCAAGGAGTTCTACCCTACTCCTGGGGCGCGCCCGGTGACCGAGGCGGGCTCCCTGCTCGACGATCTCCGGCGGCGAGATTTTACGGTCAACGCCATCGCCCTGCGCCTGGATTGGCCGCTGGAGGCCAGCCAGCTCCAAGACCCTTTTGGGGGCAGAGCTGATCTAGCCTGGAAATGCTTGCGCAGCGTGCACTCTGGGAGCTACCGGGAGGACCCAGCCCGGGTGATCCGCGCGGCGCGGTTAGCCAGCCGGTTGGGCCTGTCGCTGGCCGCTGGCGAGCTGGCCGCGGCAGCCGAGGGAGACCTTCAGCTGCTCGCAGATCCCCGCTACTCCGCCCACTGGCAGGCGATTTTCAGCGAATTCCAGCCAGGTGATGTCTTCTTGCAGCTGCGCCGCTGGGCCTTGCGCTTACCTTGGCCCTTTGCGGTCTCCCGCGTCGGCCCCCTGCTCAGGGCTGACGCCCGCCGGCTGGTCTACGGCGTATCCCGGACTGTCTACCTGGCGCTCTGGGTCCGCTGTCAGCCTGCTCGGCTGGCGGAGCAGCAGCTGCGCGCTTGGGGGATCCCCCAGGCGGCGGTGCGCCTGGCCAGCCAAGAGGTGCCTAGGTTTTATCGCGGTCAGGAGAGGGATTTCTGGCACTGCCTGAACCCTGGCCGGGCTGCTCCGTGCTAGATTAGCCGCGGTGTGCCGCTCCGCTGCCGCTGGGATTGGGGGAGAAAGCCTTGTTTTTTGGACCGCTCCTGCTGCTGTTCCGCGATCCTCTGGCCTTCCTGGTCGAAGTCGTTTCTTTGCTCTTCGGGATGGTCCTGCACAACATGGTCCAGGCCGCCCTGGCTGACTGGCTGGGGGATGGCTCGGCTCGGCGGAGCGGGTTTCTCCGGACCGATCCCCAAACCCACTTCGATCTCTTCTCGCTGCTCTGGTATTTCCTGATCGGGTTCCTTCTGCCCCGGTCTATCCCCCTCAACGCCAGATCGCTGCGGGGGCGCGAGCGCAGCGCAGCCTGGGTCTGGCTCAGCGGTGTGTTGACCTTGCTGGTCTGGGCGCTGGTGCTCCTCCTCCTGGCGCAGCTGATCGCGACCGGCTTGCCCGGCCTGGCCGCGGTGGTGGTCGGCCTCAGCGGCGGTGCCAGCCAGGCGGTGATCCAAGCGGTCATCTTCTTGGTCCCTCTTCCCATGCTGGATGGGGGCAAAGCGCTCTATGCCGTGGGGAGCTTTTCGGTGCGGCGCGCTCTGGACCAGCTTTCCCAGGCTGGCCCCTGGGTCATCCTGATCTTGTTCTTGTTGCTCTCGCTCACCGGCGTGCTCCAGCTGATCTCCACGGCTATTCTGGGGGGTATCTACCACCTCATCGGGGGGCTTGCTCTCTAGTGCTTCAGCTGATCGTTCAAAATCCCCTGCTCGGCCTGCTGGTGGCGGCGGTCTTGTTGATGTCTCTGGTGCTGCACGAGCTCGGACACGCCCTGGTGGCTGACTGGAGCGGGGACCCTACGCCCAGGCAACTCGGGCGGATAACCCTGAACCCGCTGCGCCATCTCGACCTGTTCGGTACCCTGCTGCTCTTGCTGGTCGGTTTCGGCTATGCCAGGCCAGTGATCACCCAGCCACAGCTCTATCGTTACCGCTGGTCTTTTTTGGCAGTCAGCGTCGCTGGGATCGTCGTTAACCTGATTCTTGCCCTGCTGGCTGTCTTCCTGATCCGGGTACTGCCATTCTCGCGCTGGCTGGTGGTGGGTCTGCAGTACATTTTTGCCATCAACGTGGCGCTGGCTGTCTTCAACGCCTTGCCCATCCCCCCGCTGGATGGGAGCCACATCTTGGCTGCTCTGATCCCGGGCCCGCTGGGCCTACGGCTGCGCAATACCACCTTGCCGGTTTTAGTATTCTACCTAGCCTTGATCCTGTTGTTGGTTCCCATCCAACGCTTGATCGGAGCTGTTCAGGGAGGTCTCTATGCCTGGCTCATCGCGCTTTAGCCGTGCCTGGCTGGTGTTGAGCCTGCTCTGGGTCTTGGTGGGCTGCTCCGGATCAGCGATTCCCAGGCTTACCCAGCGCGTCCTCTCGGTCGCCGCGGGGAGCTACGATGACCAATCGACTTCCAAGGTGGCCGTCTCCGCCTTCCGCACGGAGATCATCTGGGCCGCAGGCTTGCCTGCGCTGAAGGCCAGCCGGGTCACAGTCCGCTACGACGTCCACGAGCGCTCGCTGTCTTGGCAGCTGGTGATCCACGGGACACCCTACCGATTGACCCAGCTGGCTGGCACGGACCACCTCCTGACGCTGGGGCGGTACCACGGCGACCTGGTCCAGGAGGTGGAGTCCGGTGCGCTGCAGGGAGTCGTCGCTCGCACTGGCCACGGGCGGGTGCTGCTGGACACCCAGGCCTACTTGGTGCACTACGACGTCGGCCTGGATGCTTTCGTAAATGCGCACGCGGCCGGCAGCCCGCGCTGATGGCTGCCTAGCTGGTTAACCGGTTGGTAAGATCGCTGACAACCGCGGTGCCCCCGACTTTCTAGACTGATTCCCATGGATACCCGGACAGAAAGAGTCTTGGCCTGGTCGTGTTTGGGGGCGTGGCTGATGGTGGTGGCCTGCAACGCCCTGTTCGAAGTCCTTCCGGTCGGCCTGACCTCCGCCGCCGTCTCGGATAGATATTTCAGCGCCTTTACCCCGGCTGGCTTCACCTTCTCCATCTGGGGGGTGATCTACCTGGCTCTAGGCGCCGCGGCCTTCGTGCAGCTGGGCAAGCGCAGCGCAGCTCTGGCTGGCTTTCGGGTCGGTTACTTGCTCACCTCGCTGCTCAATGTGTTGTGGCTTCTGGCCTTTCAGACCCTGCACCTCGGCTTGAGCTTGCTGATCATGCTCGCCCTGCTCGCCTCTCTGGCCTGGATGTACCTCCTCGTGCGGCGCTCTGGCCTAATCGGGACCTGGGCTCGGCTCCCCATCAGCCTGTATCTGGGCTGGATCAGCGTCGCGACGATCGCCAACATGACTATCGTCTTGCTGGAGCACCCCTGGCTGGGACACTCCTCGGGTCCGGCCTGGGCGTCTCTGTTGATCCTGGTCGCTGCCCTGCTGGGCGCTGTGATGAGTCTGCGTTACCGCGATCTAGCTTTCAATGCGGTCCTGCTCTGGGCTTTCTCGGGGATTTTTTCCGCACAGGCAGCTCCCGCGGAACACCTGGCCTTGGCTGTCGGTGCTGCCTTGGTCGCGCTCGGCGCCTGGTTGGCCAGGACGCGGCCGGGCGACCGGCTGCGCTGGCGCTGGCAATCTTAACCCGGCGGCTCCTGCTCGGATAGAGTGGGAGAGGCCATGCAAATTCGCCACCTCACGCTGCAGGGCTACCGCAACTTGGCGCGCACCGAGCTCGATCTCCCCCCAGGCTTGGTCGCTATCTCCGGGGATAACGGCCAGGGCAAGACCAACCTCTTGGAGGCGGTCTACCTCTTGGCCGGGGGAGTGCTGCCGGGTCTGCGCCTGGACGCGCTGATCGCTCGGGGAGGGCAGGTGGCATTTCTGGCTGCCGACCTGCTGCTGCCGGATGGCCTGAGCCGAGTCGAAATCAGCATCGCCGCTGGCCGCCGCCGGCTCAGCCAAGATGGCGTTCCGGCCCGCCGCTACCAACTCTCGGCCGGCGGCGCGGTATGGTTGCGCCCCGATGACCTGGAGCTGGTCTATGGAGCCCCGCAGGCGCGCCGGCACTACCTGGACGCCTTACTGACCCGCCTCAGCCGCCGCTATGGCCAGGTCCTGTCGGTCTTCGAGCGCGCTCTGCTCCAGCGCAACGCCGCCCTGCGCGCCGGCCTAGACCCCAGCCTGTGGGAACCCCAGCTCTCGCTGCACGGCGCTGAGCTGATCGAGCTGCGCCGCCGTCTAGTGCGCCGTATGGCCGAGCTGCTCCCGGATGTGCACGCTGAGCTGGGGGGGCGCGGTCAACTGGCGGCCCAGCTGCAAGAGACCTCGGACCCCGGAGAGCTGGCTAGGGAGCTGGCGGCTCGGCGGGAGCAGGACCGGCAGCGCGGCTTCACCACCATTGGCCCTCAGCGCGACGACCTGCTGCTCTCTCTGGCTGGGGCGCCGGCGCAGGCTTTTTCCAGCCGCGGCGAGGCCAGGACTATCGCCCTGAGCCTGAGGCGGCTGGAGTGGATCCTGCTCTCCGAGCGCTACGCGGATTCCCCGCTCCTGCTCATCGACGAACTCTCCGGTGAACTCGACCGGAGCCGCCGAGATAGGCTGTTGCAGTGGATCTCCACCACCCCGCAGGTCGTGGTTACTGACACCGACCTTTCCGGTATCGCCCAGGCCTGCTTGCGCCTGCGGGTGGATGGCGGCCGCGTCGAGGTCCAGGAATGAGGCGCTCCGGCCAGCTCCGGGGGGTGGGAGAATTGCTCCCGCAGGTGTTGCGCAGCTACCGGATCCGCGGGGGCGTGGAGCGGGTCCAGGCGCTGCGCCTGTGGCCGGAGGTGGTGGGGGTGGAACTCGCCAAGTTGACCCGGGCCCGGTCGGTGGAGGGCGGAGTCCTGTACGTCGATGTGCGGGACTCCATCCTGGCAGACCACCTGGCCCGCACCCGCCGCAGCTTCTTAGACCGCCTCAACTCGCTCCTCCCGGCTCCGCTCTCGGATATTCGCTTCGCCATCGGCCAGCTGGAGATCGTTCCGTATCCCCCTGTGGCGATTCGGCCAGAACCAGTCCCTGAGAGCGAAGTCGCCCCTCTGCTCCGAGAGGTTCCGGAGCCTCTCCGCGCCGCGGCGGCGCGAGCGGCGCAGGCGGTGATTGCTGCTCAGCGCCAGCGTGCCCGGTCGGGGGCGAAGCTCTGCCAGGTCTGCCAGACCTGGCAGAGCTTCGCGGTCTGCCGTAGCTGCCAGGAACTGCTGGGGTCTCCGAGGATACGGAGGCTGGCCGACGCGCTCCAGCGCCGGCCCGAGTCGGCTGCTGCCCTCTCCGCGGACGAGTTGGACGCAGCCCTGTACTTGGCGCAGCAGCGATTGGGATCTGCGATCTCCGCGCTGCTTCCAGAGGCGCTGCAGGAAGCCGCGTACCAGGAACTGCTGCACGAGCAGCTGGCGCGCCTGTTGGCGCTGAGGTGCCGGACCCCGCGGCCGGCTCCACTCCCCTGGGAAGTTATGCTGTACCTGCGGGGGCGTGGGGAGGAGTTGCCGTGACGGTGCATAGCGCAGCGGTTCTCGGCCCGCTCTCGGTCGCTGTCCTGACTATCAGCGATAGCCGCAGCCTGTCCGATGACCCGAGCGGAGACTTCTTGGCGCGCGGCGTCGCTTTGAAGGGCCATCGCCTGGCCGACCGGAGATTGGTCAGGGACGACCAGGAACAGATCCGCAGCGCTCTGGAGGGGCTCCTTGCTGCCGCGCAGGTGGTGATCTCGACCGGCGGTACCGGGCTGGCCGGCCGGGATGTGACCGTCCCGGTGGTCGCCTCGCTGCTGACTGCCCCGTTGCCGGGATTTGGTGAGCTGTTCCGGATGCTCTCCTATCAGGAGATCGGCCCGGCCGCGATGTTGAGCCGGGCGCTCGGCGGAAGGGCTGGCGCGGCCCTGCTGTTCGCTCTTCCCGGATCTCTGGCGGCCGTGCGCCTGGGCTGGGAGCAGCTGCTCGCTCCAGAGCTCCCCCACCTGGTCTGGGAGCTGCTGCGCCAGGGCTGAGCACTACCTCGGCGCGGCGGTGTAAGATGGGGCGGGCGCCGACCGGGAGGAGTAGCGCCGCTTACCTGCCCAAAGAGAGATCCCGGAAGCTGCGAAGGGGTCGGCAGGGGCGGTGTGAAGGTCGCCCGTGAGCCCGCAGGGGAACGGCAGCCGCCTGGCTGCTCAGTAGAACTGCCTACAAAGTGCCCTGGTTTCGGCCGGGGAAGAGCGGTGGTACCGCGGAAGGATCTTTCGCCCGCTCCCCAAGGGGCGGTTTTTTGTTGTTCGCCCAGATCAGGAGGTGCTGGTGGAACTCGCCAAAGCGTTCGATCCGAAGCTCGTCGAGCCCAAATGGGTGGCTCGCTGGGGTGGGGTGGCTTTCCGGGCCGATCCGACCAGTCCCAAGGAACCCTTTGCTGTGGTCATGCCTCCCCCCAACGTGACTGGGGATCTGCACCTGGGGCACGCTCTGGACAATACTATCATCGATGTGCTGGCCCGCCAGCGGCGGATGGCTGGCTGCGAGGTCCTCTACCTGCCCGGGACCGATCACGCCGGGATCAGCACCCAGGTGGTGGTGGAGCGGGAATTGGCTGCTGAAGGGGTAAGCCGGCACCAGCTGGGAAGAGAAGCCTTTCTGGAGCGGGTCTGGGACTGGAGGGCGCGCTCCGGTGGCCGTATCTCCCTGCAGCTGCGCCGGCTGGGCCTCTCCTGTGACTGGAGCCGCGAGCGCTTCACCCTGGACTCCGGCCTCTCCCGGGCAGTGCGCTACCAATTCGTCGCGCTCTACCACCGCGGCCTGATCTACCGGGGCGAGCGCATGGTGAATTGGGACCCCAAGGCTCAGACCACCTTGTCTGACCTGGAGGTCGAGCGCGAGGAGCGCAGCGGCCAGATGTACCTGCTCCGCTACCTCCTGGAGGATCCCACCCTGCCGCTCAGCAATGGCGGGGCGGGCGAAATCCTGGTGGCGACCGTCCGCCCGGAGACCATTTTCGCCGATCAGGCCATCGCGGTCCATCCGAGAGACCCTCGCTTCGCGCACCTGATCGGGCGCTCGGCCAAGATTCCGCTGACCGATCGCTGGATTCCGATCCTCTCCGATCCCCGGGTAGATCCTGACTTCGGCGTAGGGGCGCTCAAGATCACCCCAGCCCACGATCCCACCGATTACGAGATCGGCCGGGATCACGGTTTGGGGCACCCTTCGGTGATCGACCTGGAGGGCAGGATGTGCTCGGAGCTGGTGCCGGGATTCCTGCGCGGGCTCGACCGCTTTGAAGCGCGCTCCAGGGTAGTGGAAGCCCTGGGGGCGGCTGGTCTCCTGCAGGAAACTAGGCCTCACCGCGCGGCCCTGGCGGTCTCCGAGCGCACCGGCGTAGTGGTGGAACCCCTCCTGTCCACCCAGTGGTTCGTGCGCACCGAACCGCTGGCCCAGTTGGTCCTGGGGGGTCTAGACCGAGGCGATATGACTTTCGTCCCGGAGCGCTGGCTGAAGGTCGACCGCGATTGGCTGACCTCTCTGCGCGATTGGAATATCTCCAGACAGCTCTGGTGGGGGCACCGGATTCCGGCCTGGTACGCGCCGGACGGGACGGTCCACGTTCCGCCCATGGACCGTTGGGAGACCGATCCTCCCGAACTCCCCGAGCTGGCCGGGGTGGCGTTAGTTCAGGATCCGGATGTCTTCGATACCTGGTTCAGCTCTAATCTCTGGCCGATGAGCACCCTGGGTTGGCCGGACCCTTCGCAAGACTTCGCCCGCTTCTACCCTAACGCCCTGCTGGTGACCGGGTATGACATCCTCTTCTTCTGGGTGGCGCGGATGCAGATGGCTGGCTACGGCCTGACCGGCTCCTCACCCTTCCCCAGGGTCTTGCTACACGGCCTATACCTGGACCGCAATGGCCAGAAGATGAGCAAGAGCAAGCGCAACGGCATCGATCCCCTCGACCTGCTGGACAGCTACGGCGCGGATGCCACCCGCTTTGCGCTAGTGGCCTTGGCCACTGGTGGCCAGGATATCCGCCATGACCCCAGACGTTTCGAGCAGGGGCAGCACTTCGCGAATAAGGTCTGGAATGTCTCCCGCTTCGCCTTGCGCAAGCTGGAGGAGCTCGCGGACGCGACCCCGCTGCCTCCGGCGCTGGCGGCTTGGCGGGTGGGGATAGAGCTGGGGCGCCCCAGCTCTATCCCCGAGCAAGCTCTGGAGGGGCTGGAGCTGGAGCTGGCGGACCGCTGGGTTCTCGAGCGCCTCTCCTCGGCGGTGGCTGAGCTGGACGCTGGCTACGCTGCGCTGGACCTGGCGAAGGTAGCGCAGCTGCTGTACCGCTTGGTTTGGGAGGATTTCTGCGACTGGTACGTCGAGGTGGTCAAGCTGACCCCGCTTCTCCCCGCCCGGGCGACCGTCTTGCTCTACGTTCTGGAACGCCTGCTCCGGCTGTTGCACCCGGTCATGCCCTTCCTGACCGCCGAGTTGTCTGAGGCACTGTTCGGCACCGACGTGGCCCAGGCCCCTTGGCCCAGTCAACTGGCTGTCTCCGGGGCGAGCGAACTCTTTACCCAGCTTCAGGCCGTGGTGGCTGCAGCCCGGAACTTGCGCTCGGAGCTGGGGCTGGCTCCAGGCGACCGGCTCAGCTTGCACCTCGAGGGCGAGCTGGGAGCTTGGCCGGTCACCCTGCTCGAAGGCCTAGCCCGGGCCGAGGTGGAGGTGGGCGCTCCCGGTCCGAGCCTGGCGCAGGTGGTCTCTGGATTCACGCTTCGGGCGCCGCTGCGCGGTCAGGTGGACCTCGGGGCCTGGGCCGAGAAGCAGCGCCGCCGCCTGTCCCAACTGCAGGCCCAGTTGCGGACCAGCCAGCAACGCCTCTCCAGCCCCGACTTCTTGGATAAGGCGCCCAGCCAGCGGGTCGCCGAGGAGCGCGCTCGCCTCGAGGACCTCTCGGCCCAGGACCAGCGCCTGCGCGCCCTGCTGAGCGAGTTGGGTGAGGGTAATCTTGCCTAGCACCACCATCAGCGACGTGGCTAGGGCTGCCCAGGTAGGAGTCGGCACCGTCTCGCGGGTCCTCAACAACCACCCCGCAGTGCACCCAGATACCCGCTCCCGGGTGCTCGCCGTCATCGAGGCCCTGGGGTACCAACCCAACCCCCATGCCCGGAGGATCGCTGGGGGCCGCTCCTACACGGTCAGCATCATGCTCCCGATGGTCGAGGCCGAGTTCTACACCCGGCTGCTCACCGCGATGGAGGAGACCCTCAGCGCGCAGCGATACGACAGCGCGCTCTTTCCGTTGCTGGGGAGGGCCAGGTTGGAGCGCTACCTCTCCAGCAACCGCTTGGCCTACCAGGCTGACGGGGTGATCATGGTGACCTACGACCTGGCTTCGCTGTTCGAGGGGGGGCGGCTCCCGACCGAATGCCCGGTAGTTCTGGTCGACGGCTACAGCGACCGCTACGACTGCGCCTACGTGGATAACTACTTGGGCGGACTCCTGGCCGGCCGCGCGGCGGCCAAGTACCCGGGGGAGCTCTACGTCCTATCTCTGGAAGATGACCCCGAAGGCCTGTTCGTCAACCGGATCTTCCAGGACCGCATGCGCGGCCTCGGCGACGGCCTGGCGGAAGCCGGGAAACGGATCACCGCCAACTACCTCTGCGCCCTGCACTACCGGGGTGGTCAGCAGGCCGCTGAGCGGCTGTTCCGCGAAGCCGGCCGGCCCTGCACCGTCTTTGCAGCCGCCGACCTATTGGCTGTCCCGGTCCTCGAAGAGGCCGAGCGCCAAGGCTGGCGGGTCGGGCGAGACATCCGGGTGATCGGCTTTGATGACCAGCCCTGGGCCTCAGCCCAAGGCCTCACCACCGTCCACCAACCGGTGGAACTGCTCGGGCAGACAGCGGCGCAGCTCCTCTTGGAGCGCTTAGATGGCCTGGTGGGGCCGGCTAGGAGCGTGCGCTTCGAGCCGGAGCTGGTGGAGCGCCGCAGCACCCTGGGCTGACCCTACCGATCGGCCGGGCTTTGACGGGATTTTTACGCCTGACGGGTCGGATCGGCCTAGCAATTTTACCCCGCTCCTCCCTAGCATCACCCGGTATGGGAGGTGTCTAGATGGCAGATATCGGGATGGTCCTCCTCACGCTGGCGCTCTTCCTGCTGGGTTGGTGGGTGCTGCGCGGACTGGAGCGGCTCTGATGTGGGTGCTCTGGATCTCAAGTATCTTCGCCTTGGGCCTGCTGATCTACCTGGGCTACGCTCTGATCCGGGCTGAGGAGCTGTGATGCCGGCCGCCCACGTCGCTGAGCTGGTCATCTATTTCGGCATCGTCCTCCTGCTCATGGTGCCGCTGGGCCGCTACATGGCCAGGGTATACCAGGGGGAAGTCTGGCTGGCGCGCTGGCTGGGTCCGCTGGAGCGGATCCTCTACAAGGTCGCGGGGGTCGACCCTGCCGCCGAGCAGCCCTGGTACCGCTACGCTGCCCAGCTGTTGGTCTTCCAGCTGGTCTCCGGCTTGGGGCTCTACGCCATCTTGCGGCTGCAGCAATTTCTACCGCTGAATCCGCAGCGCTTGGGGCCGTTGCCTCCGGCGGTGGCTTTCAACACCGCGGTCAGCTTTCTGACCAACACCAACTGGCAGGCCTATAGCGGGGAGGCCCAGCTCAGCTACTTCAGCCAGATGGCCCTGATCGTCCAGCAGTTCGTCAGCCCGGCGGTAGGTCTAGCGGTGGCGGTGGCGCTGTTTCGGGGCATCGCCCGCCAGAGCAGCAAGACCATCGGCAACTTCTACCGTGACCTGGTGCGCGGGCTGCTCTATGTGCTGCTGCCGCTGGTGATTCCGTTCGCCCTCCTGCTCAGCTGGCAGGGCGTCCCCCAATCGCTGGCGCCGTATCACCCGGTCACTACCGTCCAGGGGCAAGTCCAGCAGATTCCGGGTGGGCCGGCTGCGGCCATGACCTCGATCATGATGATCGGCAGCAACGGCGGGGGATACTTCGGAGCTAACAACGCCGACCCCCTGGAAAACCCCAGCGCTCTCAGCAACCTGATCGTCTGGGTGATGATCTTGTTGGTCCCCTTCGCGACCGTCTTCACCTACGGCGAGATGGTCGGTTCCAGGAGACAGGCCTGGACCATCTTCGCCGTGATGCTGACAGTGCTGTTAGCCGGCTTCGCTCTGACCTGGAATTCCAGCCGGGCGGTGGGGCCGCGCCTGGCTGCCCTGCCGGTGCGCAGCTCCAGCGGAAACATGGTGGGTGTGGAGGAGCGCTTCGGCCCCTTCCTGTCCTCGCTGTACCTGCCGGCTACCACTGGCGTCTCGAACGGATCGGTGAACTCCGCCTTCGATAGCGCCAACCCAGTCGCCGGGATGGTGGCGCTGGCCGACCTGATGCTCGGCTGTATCACTCCGGGAGGTGACGGGGCCGGGATGTACGGTATCCTCTTTCACGTCCTATTCATCGTCTTCCTGGCCGGATTGATGGTAGGGCGAACCCCAGAATTCCTGGGCAAGAAGATCAGCATCCGAGAAGCCAAGCTGGTGATGATCGGCTTGCTGATCACGCCGGTGGCTATCCTGCTGCTGGCTGCGCCGGCGGCGGTCCTGCCCGCCTCCTTGGCCAGCGTCAGCAACCCCGGGCCCCACGGGCTCAGCCAGATCCTCTACGCTTACTCCTCCGGGGTCGCCAACAACGGCTCGGCTTTCGGGGGTTTTGGGGCGGCGCTGCCCTATTCGGCCATCATGGTCGGTGTCGCCATGTTTCTGGGCAGGTACCTGATCATCCTGCCCGCTCTGGCCATCGCCGGAAGCTTGGCGGCCAAGACCTCCGCTCCGGTCACCGCAGGGACCCTGCCCACCAGCGGCTGGATGTTCGGCCTGCTGCTGCTGTCCAGCGTGCTGGTGGTGGCTGGGCTCAGCTTCTTTCCGGCCTTGGCGCTCGGCCCGGTAGCCGAGCACTTCGCGCTCTGGGCCGGCCAGCTCTTTCCCCTGCACTGAGGTGTACCCGTGACCAAGCCTAGAGCGAACAGAATACGTCTAGACCGCAGCGACCTGACCCGCAAGGCGGTAGTAGCTGCCTTCGCCAAACTGAATCCCAAAGAGATGCTCCATAATCCGGTGATGTTCGTGGTCGAAGTCGGTGCGGTCCTCACCACCGCGCTGCTGTTCGACCCCAGAGCGACCGGCGGCTCATCCCTGCCAGTTTTCCTGCAGATCGTCATCTGGCTATGGTTTACCTTGCTCTTCGCCAACTTCGCCGAAGCTCTGGCGGAGGGGCGCGGCAAAGCCCGCGCGGACAGCTTCCGCAGCCTGCAGGAAGATACCGTGGCCCACCGGGCTAAGTCAGGGCGGGCCGATCTGGAGGCCCCCTGCGAGGACGTCCCTTCCAGAGCTCTGCGCAAAGGTGACTTGGTGGTGGTCTCTGCCGGGGAGCTCCTGCCCTGTGACGGCGAGATCGTCGCCGGCGTAGCCTCCATCGACGAGTCGGCGGTGACCGGGGAGTCGGCGCCGGTGGTCCGGGAGAGCGGAGGGGACCGCTCCGGCGTGACCGCGGGAACCCGGGTGCTCTCCGACCGCATTCTGGTGCAGGTGACGACCGATCCAGGCGAAAGTTTCCTGGACCGCATGATCGCCCTGGTCGAGGGCGCCAAGCGACAGAAGGCTCCCAATGAGGTC
This sequence comes from bacterium, assembly GCA_021810505.1. Lineage (GTDB taxonomy): Bacteria > Deinococcota > Deinococci > Deinococcales > Deinococcaceae > JAJZIR01. Next base: position 388,824 of record JAJZIR010000001.1, on the reverse strand, counting down.
GCCCTCAACATCTTGTTGGTGGGCCTCACCATCATATTTCTGTTGGTAGTGGCGACCCTGGAACCTTTCGCCATCTATTCCGGCACCCAGGTCTCGGTGATCTACCTGGTGGCGCTGCTGGTCTGCCTGATCCCGACCACCATCGGCGGCCTGCTCTCGGCGATCGGGATTGCCGGGATGGACCGGCTGGTCAGCCACAACCTGATCGCCAAGTCGGGCCGCGCGGTGGAGGCGGCTGGGGACGTCGACGTCCTCATGTTGGACAAGACCGGGACCATCACCTTCGGGAACCGAATGGCCGTGGACTTCGTCGCCGCGCCCGGCGTTCCCACCAAGGACTTGGCCGAGGTGGCCTACTTGACCTCGCTGGAGGACCAGACCCCGGAGGGCAAGTCGGTGGTCGATCTGGCCGGCCACCAGTTCGGTCTGACTCCCCCAGGGGGAGACTTGGGGACCTATCACCCCTTCAGCGCTCAGACCCGCCTGAGCGGCTTAGACCGCGCCGGCCAGGAGTTGCGCAAGGGAGCTGGCGACGCCATCTTGCGCTACTGTGGGCTGGACGCTATTCCCATGCCGCTGCGGGCCGCGGTCGAGGCGATTGCGGACGCAGGGGGGACCCCCTTGCTGGTGGCCAGGGACCGCCAGCTGCTGGGGGCCATTCACCTCAAGGACGTGATCAAACCGGGCATGCGCGAGCGCTTCGCCCTGCTCAGGAGGATGGGGATCCGGACAGTGATGATCACCGGAGACAACCCCCGCACCGCGGCCGCCATCGCTGCCGAATCGGGCGTCGACGATTTCCTGGCCGAGGCGACGCCGGAGCAGAAGCTCGAATTCATCCGGCGGGAGCAAGCTCAGGGCAAGCTGGTGGCGATGTGCGGGGACGGCTCCAACGACGCCCCGGCTCTGGCCCAGGCCAATGTCGGCCTGGCCATGCACGACGGCACCATGGCGGCCAGGGACGCTGCCAACATGGTGGACTTAGACTCGGATCCCACCAAGCTGATCGAGGTGGCCATGATCGGCAAGCAGCTGCTGATCAGCCGCGGAGCTCTGACCACCTTCTCGATCGCCAACGACGTCGCCAAGTACTTCGCCATCATCCCTGCGCTGTTTGTGCAGATCTTTCCCGGCCTGGAGGTCCTCAACGTGATGCGGCTCGCTACCCCCCAGAGCGCGATCCTCTCGGCGGTGATCTTCAACGCCCTGATCATCGTCGCCCTGATCCCTCTGGCCCTGCGCGGCGTCCAGTACGTTCCTTCCAGCGCGGCCGCGCTGCTCAGGCGCAACCTGCTCCTGTACGGCGTGGGTGGCCTGATCGTCCCCTTCGTCGGGATCAAGCTGATCGATCTGCTGATCACCCATATCGGATTGGTGCGGTGATGGAGGGATGATGCGAGAACTGCGCGCTTCGTTGGTCATGATCCTGGCTATCGGGCTGCTGTTCGGCCTGATCTATCCTCTGGTGATGACCGGTATCAGCCAGCTGGCTTTCCCCTGGCAGGCCAACGGCAGCTTGCTGCGCCAAGGCGGCCGGGTGGTGGGGTCAGCCCTGGTCGCCCAGCGCTTCCGCGGGCCGACTTACTTCCACCCGCGCCCTTCCGCGGTGGGCTACGCCGCCAACGGCTCTGGGGCGTCCAATCTAGCGCCGACCAACCGGCTGCTCATCGCCCACGTCCGGAGACGGGCCGAGCGCTGGCAGCTGCGGCTGGGGAACAAGCAGGCGGTGCCCTTCGGCTTGGTCACCTCCAGCGCGAGCGGCCTGGATCCGGACATCTCCCCAGCCGCGGCCCGCTATCAGGCTCCCATGGTGGCGCGCTCGCGGCACCTACCCCTGCACCTGATCGACCGCCTGATCGCCCGGCACATCCAGGAACCGCTCCTGGGGATCCTCGGCCGCCCGGTGGTCAACGTCTTGGAGCTGAATTTGGCGCTGGATCGCCTGAGCGCTGCGCAGAAAGCTTCAGGGGGATAATCGTGCCATGATCTGGACATGGCTCTAGGCGACAGGAGGATCCCTTGACCGGGGATGACCGCGGGCCCGATCCCGAAGCCCTGCTAGCCGCAGTGGCCAAGGAGGGTTCCGGTCGGCTCAAGGTCTTCTTAGGATCGGCGCCTGGGGTCGGCAAGACCTACGATATGTTGCAGGCCGCCCACGAGCGCAAACGGGAGGGCACCGACCTGGTCATCGGTATCCTGGAGACCCATGGGCGCCAGGATACCGAGCGGATGGCTCTTGGACTGGAGGTGCTGCCGCGGCTGCGGGTGAACTACCGCGGGGTGATTCTGGGCGAGATGGATCTCGATGGGATCCTGGCGAGGCACCCCCAGCTGGTCTTGGTGGACGAGCTGGCCCACACCAACGCGCCAGGTCTTCGCCACGCCAAGCGCTATCAGGACGTCGAGGAGATCCTGGCTGCCGGGATCGACGTCTATACCACCGTCAATATCCAGCACATCGAGAGCCGGCGGGACCTGGTCCAGCAGATCACCGGCGTCTGGGTCCAGGAGACCGTCCCGGACCGTGTCCTGGAGCAGGCCGCCGAGATCACCTTGATCGACCTCCCCCCGACCGAGCTGATCCAGCGCCTACAAGAAGGCAAGGTTTACGTCCCCGAGCAGGCGGTGCGGGCCATCCACCGCTTCTTCAACCCAGGAAACTTGATCGCCCTGCGCGAGATGGCCATGGAATTCGCTGTCGAGCACGTCGACGCTTCTCTGGTCAACTACATGCACGTCCACTCGGTACCGGGACCGCTGCCGGCCAGGTTCCGGATCCTGGCTTGCATCGGGCTGTCGCCGCACAGCGAGCGGATCGTCCGCTACGTCCGGCGCCGTGCCGAGCGCCGCCAGGCGCCCTGGGTGGCCCTACACGTCGAATTGGAGCAGCGGGCCTACAGCGAGGCGGAGCGTAACCGCTTGGAAGCGGTGATGCACTTGGTCGAGCGCCTAGGAGGGGAATCGGTAGTCGTCCCGGGCCGAGACGTCGCTGAGGAAGTGCTGGCCTACGCGGTCCGGCACAATGTGACCGCCATCGTCTTGGGGAGAGGGCGCGAGTACCCCTGGCCCTGGCTGGGTAGGGGCAGAGATATCTCGGCCAAGATCTTGGCGCGCGGGACCGGCTACGAGGTCACCTTTGTTCCAGACGAAGAGGGTAAGCCCGGCCGCTTCAGCTGGCCGCGCTGGAGGGCGGCGGTCGAGCTGCCGGTCTCCAGCTTGCTCCCCGCTGCCCTGACCGTCCTCGTCGCGACCGGTTTCGCCTGGGGGCTCAAGCAGACCCTCCCGGGGCCGAACATCTCCCTGGCTTTTCTGATGGGGGTGCTGTTCGTCAGCATCCGTTACGGCTTGGCCCCGGCCATCTTGGCGGCGCTGCTGAGCTTCCTGAGCTACGACTACTTCTTCACCGTCCCCTACTACTCGCTCGCGGTCAAGTACACCGGCGAATTCACCACCATCGTGTTCTTCTTGGTCGTCGCGGTGATCACGGCCAACCTGGCCTCCAGGGTCCGGGCCCAGGTCCTGCAGCTGCGGCGCACCAATCAGCAGTCCAGGACCCTGCTCAGCTTTAGCCGGTCCCTGGCTTCGGCCACCTCGGCTTTCGAGATCCTGGGCCTGATGGAGACCTTCGTGGAGCGCGATCTAGGCTTGGGGGCGGCGGGGATGCTCGTTCCCCAGGGGGGCAGCGAGGACCTGTTCAAGGAGGTGCGCGCCCAGCTCGGCGAGGTAGACCGGGCCGCTGCCCGCTGGGTGGCGCAGCACGGCCAGGTGGCCGGCTGGTCCACCGAGACGCTGGGCGCAGCCAGCTGGCTTTTCCTGCCGGTGCAGTCCAGGCGGGGAGTGATCGCGGTGCTCGGGATTGCGGCTGGGTCCAGGCCGGAACGCCTGACCAGGGACGCGCGCAGGTTGTTGGAAGCTGTCTGCGATCAGGCCGCCATCGCTATCGAACGGACCTTGCTGGTCTCGGACGTGGAGGAGGCGAGGGTGAGCATGGAGGGGGAGCAGCTGCGCTCCGCGCTGCTGGCTTCGGTTTCTCACGACCTGAGGACGCCCCTAGCCGCCATCATCGGATCGGTCTCCAGCCTGGCCGACTACGGCTCCAGCATCGGCCCCGAGGATCAGCGCGAGCTGCTGCGCACCACCCTGGAGGAGGCCAGGCGGCTCAACCGCTACATCCAAAACCTCCTGGACATGACCAAGCTCGGCCAAGCCGGCTACACCATCCAGAGGGAGTGGGCGGATCTGGCCGAGATCGTGGGTAGCGTGGTGCAGCGCCTGCAGCCCAGCTCGGGAAGCGTGCGGATCGAGACCTTCGTCCCGGATCACCTCCCTCTGCTGTTCGTGCAGGCAGCCTTGATCGAACAGGCCCTGCTGAACCTGGTCGAGAACGCCATCAAGTATTCCCCGCCGCAGGGCACGGTCTCCATCACGGTGACCGCGTCTCCGGGCCAGATCGGGATCGACGTCTGCGACCAAGGGGTCGGGATCCCGGACACCGAGAAAGCCAGGGTCTTCGATATGTTCTACCGCGTGCACCTAGGAGACCGCCAACCCCCGGGTATGGGGCTGGGTTTGGCCATCGCCCGGGGCCTGATCCAGGCGCATGGGGGTCAACTCAGCGTCTTGGACGGCCCAGGTGGTAAGGGGACTCGGATGCGGGTGCTGCTCCCCATCACCTCTCCGGAGCAGGTAGCACTGGGTGGGGCAGCCGGTGCCTGAGGGTCCCACCATCCTGATCGTCGATGACGAGCCGCAGATCCGCCGCTTTCTGCGGATCGCCCTGGTTTCGCAGGGTTTCGTCGTCCTGGAAGCCTCTGGTGGCGCCCAGGGCCTGGAGCTGGCTGCGATGGAATCCCCCCAGCTGATCATCCTGGACCTGGGTCTCCCGGACATGGACGGCCAGGAGGTCTTGGTCCAGCTGCGGGAGTGGAGCAGGGTGCCGGTGCTGGTCCTTTCGGTGCGCAGCCAGGAGCGCCAGAAGGTGCTGGCCTTAGAGCGGGGGGCCAACGACTACGTGACCAAGCCCTTCGGTATCGGCGAGCTGGTGGCCAGGGTCCGGGTGCTGCTGCGCGACCAGCCGGAAGCGCTGCCGATGCAGGCGACTTACTGCTGCAAGGACTTGGAGATTGACGGCCTGCGCCGCCAGGTGACGGTGGGCGGGCAGATCATCCACCTGTCCCGCAAGGAATTCGCCCTGCTTTGGACCTTAGCGCAGCACCAGAGCCTGGTGGTGACCCACCAGCAGCTGCTCAGGGCGGTCTGGGGAGAGCAATCCCAAGATGACGTGCACTACCTCAGGATCTTCGTAGGACACCTGCGCCGCAAGCTCGGGGATGATCCGACCAGCCCCCGCTACATCGCTACCGAGCTCGGGGTAGGCTACCGCCTGCTGCCCGACCGCTGAGCCGGCTGCCTAGACGCTGCTCTCGACCGCGTCCGCGAAGCGCGAGACGTCCTCTGCGTCGCAGTAGGGAGCTAACGAGAGCCTGGCCCACAGCTGGCCGGCCAGCGCCTTGATCGGCACTTCGATTCCCTGCCGCTGCAGCTGGCCTTGCAGCCGCTTGGCATCGGGTGCCTCTTGGCCCAGCGCCTTGGGCAGGGGGACGCTGACCATCGGTCCAACTAACGACCTCTCGCTGAGGAAGGGGAGACCCCAGCGCTGGGTGAGCTGTTGTGCGCTGGACCAGGCCAGCTCGGAGGTGTAGCGCCAGGTCGCCTCGCTGCCCAGGGCCTCCAGAAAGCGGAACCCTTCCGGTGCGCACAGAAACGGAGTGGGGTCCTTGGTCCCTACCCAGTCGAACCGGAGTTGGAAACTCCGCTCCTCGCCCCAGGAGGCTATCGGATGTTCGGTGCGCGCCTGCCAGCGCGGATCGACCCAGAGGATTGCGCAGCCCAAGGGGGCGAAGGCCCATTTGTGCAAGTTGGCGGCGTACCAATCGGCCCCCAGAGCCGGGATGTTCAGGGCAAAGCTTCCGGGCGCGTGAGCGCCGTCGACGATGACCTGGATCCCGCGGCGGTGGGCCAGCGCGCTGATGTCTTTGACTGGAAGGACCAGCGCGGTCTCCGAAGTCACGTGATCGGTGATCAGGAGCCGGGTCTTGGGCCCGAAAGCGGCCTCCAGGGCCTCCAGGGCCTGGAGGCCGGAGTGCAGCGGGACCGGTAGGTGGGCGATCCGCAGATCTGCGCCGCGCTCCTTGCAGATCCGTCTGGCGGCCAGGGTCACCGATCCGTAACCCAGGTCGGTGATCAGGACCTCGTCGCCGGGACGGAGCTCGGCCGAGCGCAGCGCGGCGTTGACGCCGGTGGTGGCGTTGTCCACGAAGACCAGGTCTTGGCCCAGGCTGCCCAAGTGGCGAGCCACTTGGGCAGCAGCCTGGCGCAGCAGCGGCGGGCTGTCCGGGGACCCTAGGTCGCTGAGCTCGCGCAGCAGCCAGCGCGCCGGGTTGCCCTGAATCCTTCTCCTGAGCTGCTCCTGCGCCGCTAGAACCGGTAGGGGGCAGGCGCCGACGGTGCCGTGGTTCAGGTAGGTCAACTCTGGATCCAGGCCCCACCAGGGGCGCAGGTCTTTGCCGAAAGGGGTGGGCTTGGGGGGATACGGTGCGCGCATGCGCCCAGCTTAGTCCGCCCCTTCCAGCTACTCGCCCAGGAGTTGGCTCACTTTCCAGGACCAGAAGCCGTAGGCGGAGCTGCTCAGCCCAAAATCGCGCGCAGCTTGGTGCTGTTCCCGGTGAGCTTGATCGAGCGGTGTCCCCTCCAGCTGCTGGGCTTTCAGGTACCGGGTCAGCCCGCAGTGCTCGGCGGAGTCGGAGGCATCCAGCCACTGGGCCGGCCCGAGCAGTTCCTCCCAGCGCCAGTGGGATGCCAGCGCCCCCAGCGCTGTCTTGGGAATTCCGCTGCCCGCAGCTGGCATCTCCCACCGGAAGGTCTGCGTCCAGTGCACCAGCTCCTGAGGGGGTAGGGGGGCGGAGATGGCGTAGCCCTGCCCGAGGCAGCCCCCCAACAGGCTGGCTGCTTCCAGAAGCCCGGGGCTCTCCAGCCTTCCGACGACCACTTCCAGGTCGAGGTTGTGGGCCAGCCTAGCCAGGGAGCCGACTAGCCCGACGTCCTTGAGGTCGGCCTGGGAGCGGATGCGCAGGCCGTCCGGATTCAGCTTGACCACCTTGAAGGGCTGCTGGTAAGCTCCCAGGATCCCGTGATAGGAGAGGTCGATGTCATCCAGGGCCAGCGTGACGCCTAGCCGGGCCAGATCGGCCAGGATTTCGGGGGGTACCGTCACGCTGGCGCTGAGCTCGAGCTGTAGCCGGCTGGGATCAGTTCCGCTCTCCTGCAGCGCCTCCGCTACCCACTCAGCGCAGCTGGGGCTGGTCAAGGCGTCCGGCGGCACGTTGACGGCGACGCCTAAGCGCACCCCCAACCTCTCCCAGGCCTGGAGCTGCCAGAGCGCCTGGGTGAGCCCCTGCCGAAAGAGCTGATCTAACTCCTCTTTGCCGAAATTGGCCAAGAATTGGGCTGGGTGCAGCAGTTGGGTGTCGCTGCTGCGCAGCCTCGCGAGCGCCTCGACGTGGCGAACCTTTCCGTCGCTCAGGTCGATGACCGGCTGGTAGTGCAGTTCTAGCCGGTCCTGACCGAGTAGCTGCCTGAGCCGGTAGGCTTGGCCATCGGACCTGGGGGGGTCCACCTCTCGGTCGCTCAGCTGCCGCAGCAGTTCAGCCATGGCTTGGAGCAGGTGGCTCGCTTCCTCACTCAGGAAGTACCCGCTCTGCTCGCTGTAGAGCGTCAGGACCCAGCGGCTGCTGCGCTCCCCGCTCTTCAGGGGGATGGCCGCCTGGCTGCGCAGCCCGTGCCCTGCCCAAACCCCCCTCCAGGTGGCGTAGTCGGGGTCTTCCAAGCTGGCGATGACCAGCTCTCCGCTCTGCCAGGCCCTGGCGGTCGGGCTCTGGCCCAGGCGGTGAGACGGGTCGTTCAGGAGGGGCCTGAGGTTGTGCGCTTCGATGTCCCTGAAGAAGTCGTCGAAGCGCCCCAGGCTAAACTCCGGGACGTAGCGCCCCAGGGCGCTGGACCGGCCGATCGCCGCGGCCACGATGTGCCGGTCCTTGGCAAACAGGTTGAGGATCTCCTGGGGGCTGGCTGCTTGGCGGACAAGCTCCTGGAGGCTGACCAGCAGGCCGTACTGTTGTTGCCGCCACGCCGCCTCAACCTGATGTACCCGCCGGGAGACCTGGCTGAGCCGGGCCAGCAGGGTCTGGCCCAGCAGGGAGGCGTTCCCCCCCGGGCTGTCGGCCAGGCTACGGAACAGCTCGGCGATAGCGGCGTGCAGGGCCGCCAGCAGCGCAGCTGCCCCGATCCCCTGCCCGACAGCTTGCTCTCCCAGCGTGGCCGACCGCTGTTCCAGCTCTTTGGGCTCTTCCTCGGCGGAGAACAGGCAGCGCAGCACCCCCTGTAGGCCGGATCGCAGCGCGGCGACCTCTTCCGGCTGCAAGCGGGTGGGAGCTCCTACCTCGCTCCCCCCGAGCAGCTCTATCAGGGAGGCCTGGAGGATCTGATCGGACAGGCCCAGGCGCTCCGATATCTCTAACTCCTGGCGGAGCGCACTCCGGACCGGATTGGTGGGACCCGGCCGGCTGGTCGCGCCGCCGTCCGACCATAGGGTCCAGGTAGCTTCGCTCTGGCGCTTGGACTTGAGCTGGTAGAGCGCGTCGTCGGCGTGGCGCAGCAGGCTGTCCGGATCGGAGGAGTCTTCTGGGAACAGGCTGAGGCCGATCTTGAAGCCAATCTTGGCCTCCACCTCGCCGTCGATGGTGAAGGGAGCGTCCACGGCGCTGTGGATCCTCTGCAGGACCCTGGAGAGGTCTAAGTCCGAGGTCAGGTGCTCTAGGACCAGCACGAACTCATCGCCTCCCAGCCTCGCCACCAGGTCGGTCCCCCTGACCAACCGCTGCAGCCTGCGGGCGAATTCCTTGAGCAGCTCGTCTCCGGCGGCGTGCCCCCACTGGTCGTTGATGGCTTTGAAGCCGTCTAGGTCCAAGATGCCCACCGCGACTGCTCCACCCAAGCGCTGGGCTCTGCTCAGGGCCTGCTCGATGCGCTCGTGCAGCGCTCGCCGGTTGGGGAGCCCGGTCAGGGGATCGCTGAGCGCCGAGTCGCGCAGCTCGGAGAGCAGCTGGAGCTGCTCGCGCAGGTCGTAGTAAAAGGCCAGGTCGACCGGCGCGCTCCCTGGAAGGGTGATCCGCTTCCCGATGAATTCGGTAGGGATGCGCTCCCCGGTCTTGCTCAACCGCTCGGTCTGGACCCGCACGGTCTCGTGGCGCGCCAGCTTGGCCTCGGCCTCCTGGGTCTCTTCCTGGTTCCTCGCTTCGAAGAACAGCGCACTCCCCCGGATCCCGTGAAGGTCTGCGGCGCTGAACCCGAAGAGCTGCTCGAAAGCCCGGTTGACGGTGATGCCCTGGGCGTCCCGGATGGCCGCCGCGATGGGGGCTTCCTCGAAGAGCGACGCGAGCAGGAGGTCGCTCTGGCCGCTTTCGGGGGGGCCCGCTCGCAAGCCGTGCGCGATCAGCAGCTCGAGCAGCTTCTGGCAGCTCAGCTCTAAGAGCTGCTCCCAATTCTGGGGCAGATCGCTGCCTTTGGGCAGGTGTACGGTGAGGTGAGCCGGCGCCGCGCCACCGCACTCCAGGGGGTAGTCGGTGGGCGGGAGCAGCCCCACCATCTTCTTGGGCGCCGCGGAGATCCGCAAGCTGGAGCCGTCGGGTAGGGGATAGCTCAGGTCCAGCTGGGCTCCCTCGGACAGGTGGCCGAGCAGGGCGGCCAGCCACGCGTCCAGCTGCTGCTGTAGGGCGCTGAGGTCCACCGCAGCGCCCTGGCCTCGGCGGGCTCCTCCTGCCCGGCTCAGCGGGCCGCCCTGGAGAGCTGAACTGATAGGCCGGTCAGACATGCCTTCAGGGTACGCAGAGGATTCTGACGCCAGTCTTACCACAGCCTCAGGCTGCCCCGCGCCCCCAGCACTTTCCAGCAACTTATCCCGCTGCCGCATGGCTCTCGCCGAGGAAGCGCAGGTCGAGGGCCGGAAGGTCCTCGAGAAAGGCCCTGAGCAGCTGGACCATTCCGACCAGATCGCCGAGGTCTAAGACCTCGGCGGGGCTGTGGGTGTAGCGATTGGCCACCGAGACCGCTCCACTCGGGCAGGCCGCTCCGGTCCACTGCAGGGCGCCCGCGTCGGTGCCGATGCCTCCCAACGCCTCGGCTTGGCTGCTGAGCTGGATCCGCTCGGCAGCGCGCCGCAGCCCCTTGCGGACAGCCGGGTGGGGGAGCGTGGAGGCGTCGAAATACTTGATGGCCGGGCCGCTCCCCAGGCGGAGACTGGTTTCCCCGGGCGCCATCGGCAGGTCATCGGCCGCGGTCATGTCGAGCGCTAGAGCCACCTCGGCTCGCAGCGCTCGGCTGGCCGCCTGGGCTCCCCGCAACCCGACTTCTTCCTGCACCGTGAACAGCGCCAGGATGGTGGCCGGCGGAGGGGTGTCCCGGTACTGCTCCAGCAGGCAGAGCAGGGCTGCGCAGCCGGCCCGGTCATCCAGGGCGTGTCCGGTGTAGCGCCCGCTCCCCGCTCCCAGCTCGGTGAGCTCCCCCACCAGGCCGGCGGGGTCTCCGGGCCGGATCCCCATCGACTCGGCGTGGTCCGCGTCCCTCGCGCCCACATCGATGGCGAGCTCGTGGGCCGCGAAGAGGTGGCCGGGCGATAAGCGGTGGTGGGCGCTGGGGCAGCCGATTACGCCGAGTAGCCGCTCCCCGCCCTCTGGCTGCACCCAAACCCGCTGGGCCAGCAGGACGCGGTCGTCGAAGCCGCCCAGCTTCTCGAAGCGCAGCAGCCCGTCTTCCGAGATGGAGCGCACCTGGAAACCGACTTCATCCAGGTGTGCGGCCAGCAAGCAGCGCCGCGCACCTGGGTCCGCAGCGCGGCGGGTGGCCACCAGGTTGCCCAGAGAATCGACCTCGACCGTATCGGCCAGCGGCCGGACCAGCGCGAGCACTTCCCGGAGCACGCTCTGCTCGGAACCGCTGGGACCGCTGAGGTCGACCAGGCGCTTGAGGGTGGCCAGCAGCTGATCGCGAATAGGTAGCATCTCAGCCAAGTATGACACCCCTCTGCGCGGAGTAGCCCGCAGAGACATGTCTAGACGTGTATTCCAACTGGCTGGCCGGCCGTGCTCTGATGGCCCCGTGGATTTCGGGTTCGGCGCCTGGTGGCCTAAGGGATAGCTCCCTGGGTCGTCTTGGCTTGGCTTCCCCGGGGCAGAGTGCCCCGGGGATTTTGTATGGGGGCTGCATGTACGTCTATCTGGAACGCTTTGCGGATCTCGAAACCCCGGTGACGGCTTATCTCAAGCTGACCGAGGGCGAGCCCTACAGCTTTCTCTTGGAGTCGGTCGAAGGGGGCGAGCGCCACGCCCGCTACTCCTTCATCGGCGTCGGCCGCCGCGGCGGTCTGGTGGCCAAGCGGGGAAGGGTCTGGCGCTCCGGATCGCTGGGCCAGGGCTCCGCAGAGGTAGCCGACCCTCTGGGCTTGCTTTACCAGGCGGTCCGGCGGGGGGCTCCTATCCCGGACGGCCTGCCGGCCTTCGTAGGCGGTGCGGTGGGTTATACCGCCTACGACCTGATTCGCTCCTACGAGCGCCTTCCAGACCTGCAGCCAGATCCCCTGGACCTGCCTGACCTGGAATTTTTCGAGCCGGCTGCCCTGGCGATCTTCGACCACCTCCGCCACCGGCTGTTCCTGGTCTGTCCCGCCGATCCAGGGGGGGAGCAGCAGGCCCGCAGCCACCTAGATCAGCTGGCTTCGCTGCTGGGACGACCCCTCCCCGAGGTACCCGGGAGCCGCCCCAGCCCTCGCAGCGAGTTCACCAGCAACTTCAGCCGGTCCGACTTCGAGTCGGCGGTCCGCCGCTCCCTGGAGTACATCCGGGCCGGGGACGTTTTCCAGGTGGTACCCAGCCAGCGCTTCAGCGCCCCCCTGCGCGCCCACCCCTTCGCCATCTACCGGGCGCTCCGCCAGATCAACCCTAGCCCCCACATGGGCTACCTCAACTTCGGGGGTCCAGCCGGCGTGACCCTGGTGGCGAGCAGCCCGGAGAGCCTCTGCCGCTCGGACGGAACCTGGGTGACCACCCGGCCGATCGCCGGCACCCGTCCTCGGGGAGCGACCCCGGAAGAGGACCTGGCCCTGGAGCGGGAATTGATGGGCGATCCCAAGGAGCGCGCGGAGCACTTGATGCTGGTCGACCTGGGCCGCAACGACTTGGGGAGGGTATGCCGCTACGGCAGCATTCGGGTCGATGAGGCCTTTTCAGTGGAGCGCTACAGCCACGTCATGCACTTGGTCTCCTCGGTGACCGGTCAGCTGGCACCTGGCCGGAGCCCGCTGGACGCTCTAGCCAGCCTGATGCCGATGGGGACGGTATCCGGCGCTCCCAAGGTGCGCGCCATGGAGATTCTCTGCGAGATCGAGCCCAGCCGCAGGGGCGCTTACGGCGGTAGCTTCGGCTACATCGCCCAGGACGGCAGCATGGAGATGGCCCTGACCCTGCGCACCCTGGTGATCACCGGGGGGGAAGTTCACATCCAGGCTGGGGCGGGTCTGGTCGCCGACAGCGATCCGCCCACCGAGTACCAGGAATCTCTGAACAAGGCGGCGGCGCTGATCCGGGCGGTAGCGCGAGCCGAGGAGGGCCTGTGAGCGAGCGGGTTTTGGTGGTCGACAATTACGACAGCTTCACCTATAACCTGGTGCAGTACCTGGGAACCCTGGGAGCGGAGGTAGAGGTCTGGAGAAATGACCGCTTTTCCTTGGAGGAGGTGGCGCAGCTAGCCCCCCACCGGGTGGTGCTCTCTCCTGGTCCCTGCACACCGGACCAGGCTGGGCAGTGCTTGGACCTGGTCCGCCGCTACGGCAGCCAGCTGCCCATCTTGGGGGTGTGTCTGGGCCACCAGGCCATCGGCCAGGCCTTCGGCGCCAGAGTGGTCCGGGCCGCGCACCTGCTGCACGGCAAGACCTCGCAGATCCATCACGACGGCAAGGGTGTCTACACCGGCCTGCCCCAGGATCTGGTGGCGACGCGCTACCATTCGCTGGTGGTAGAAGACCTCCCAGCTGACCTGATCCCGACCGCGTGGGCGACCGAGAGCGATGGGAGCGCGGTGTTGATGGGCCTGCGCCACCGGTTCTTTCCCATCGAGGGGGTGCAGTTCCATCCCGAGAGCATCGCTACCGAGTGCGGGATGGAACTGCTGGCCAACTTCTTGGAGCAGCGATGATCCACGCTCAGCTGATGGCCGGAAGCCGCCTAGACCAGGAGCAGGCCAGCCATTTCATGCGCGAGGTGATGCGTGGGGATGTGAGCCCGGTGCGGCTGGCCGCGGCTCTGGCAGCCCTGCGGGTGCGCGGCGAGACCCCCGAGGAGATCGCTGGCTTCGCGCGGGCCATGCGCGAAGTCTCGGTCCGCTTGGACCTACCTAGCGACCTGGAAACCCTGGATACTTGCGGAACCGGCGGGGACGGTGCGCACACCTTCAATATCTCGACCACAGCCGCCTTCGTCGCCGCCGCCGCCGGCGTCAAGGTGGCCAAACACGGCAACCGCGCCGCTAGCTCCCGCTCCGGCAGCGCCGATGTCCTAGAAGCTCTGGGGGTCGACATCGACCTGGGACCGGACCGAGTGGCTGCGGCGATCCAGAGCCTGGGGATCGGCTTTCTGTTTGCCCGCAGCTTTCACCCGGCCATGCGCTACGCCGCGCCGATCCGCGCGGACCTAGCCACCCGCACCGTCTTCAACTTGCTGGGGCCGCTCACCAACCCGGCCTTTCCGAGGACCCAGCTGCTCGGGGTCTTCGCCCCGGAGTGGACCATGCCGGTCGCGCGGGTCCTGCAGCTGCTGGGTGCCCGGGCAGCTCTGGTGGTGCACGGGTCGGGGATGGACGAGTTGACCGTCTGCGGCCCTAACCTGGTCGCCGAGCTGCGCAGCTCGGAGCTGCGCAGCTCGGAGCTGTCCCCGGAGCAGTTCGGGGTGGGGACGTACGACCGTTCGGCCCTGGTCGGGGGGGACGCCTCCGAGAACGCCGCGCTGCTCCGGGCGGTCCTCGCTGGGCGGGGAACCCCTGCCCAGCGGGACGTGGTCGCCCTCAACGCCGGTGCGGCCATCTACCTCGCTGCCTTGACCCCCGACCTGCCCTCGGGGGTCGCTTTAGCCCTGGAAGTCCTGCGCTCAGGGAAGGCGCTGGAGCTGCTGGAGGCTTACGCCCGCTTCTCGCGCGGCCCCGGCTCGTAGACCCGTTCCACCCGAGCACCCAGGCCGCAGAGCAGCTCGTAGTGGATCCGCCCGCTCCAGGCTTCGAGCTCGCTGAGCCGGATGTGGTCTCCAGCTAGCTCGACGAAGTCGCCCACCCGAACTCCCAGTCCGGTGACGTCCACCATCAGCTGGTCCATGCAGACCCGACCCAGCACCGGCCTCCGCTCTCCACCGACCCAGACCTGCTGGCCCTGGCCGCTCCTGGGATAGCCGTCGGCGTAGCCGATTTGGACCGTCGCTACCAAAGTAGGCCGTTCGGCCTGCCAGACGCCTCCGTAGGAGACCGCCTCGCCGGGCTCTACCCAGTGCAGGTAGCCGATCCTGGCCTCTAGGCGCAGGGCCGGCTCCAGGCTGAGCTGCCGCCCGTGGTCGTAGCTGCTGTAGCCGTAGGCGGCGATGCCCGGCCGGATCAGGTCGAAGGCGGCCGCCGCTCCGAAAGCCAAGACGCCGTGGGAGCTGCTGAGGTGGCGCAAGACCGGGAGCCCGGCGGTGGCTCGCTCGAACTCCCAGCGCTGCCGGGTGGCGTCGCGCAGGTCAGCTCGGTCGGCGCTGGCGAAGTGGGAGAAGACGGCTTCGACTGGGAAACGCCCCCGGCAAGCCTCCAACAGCGCTGGGAGCTCGGCTGGACGTGCCCCCAACCGGTTGAGCCCGGTGTTGATCTCGAGGTGGACCGGCGTCCCCTCGGGCAACTGCTCTAGTTCCTGGACCGCGCTGACCGTCGCCCGCACCTGGCCGCTGCGCAGGATCCCAACTTCTCCTGGCTCCAGCGGGGTGAAGATCAAGACCGGCTTGTCGCTGACCGCGAGCAGCTCCGCCGCTTCCGGCGCGCTGGCGACCCCGAAGCCCCAGATCCAGGGCAGGTCCGAGAGCTCCGCGGCTACCCGGCGCGCCCCGTGGCCGTAGGCATCGGCCTTGACCGGGAGCAACACTCTCACCTGCCCAGCTAACCGCCTGAGTTTGACCAGGTTGCGGCGCAACCGCTCCAGGGAGACATGGGCCAGGCGGGCGGGCACGCCGCCAGTTTATCCCCCGCGCCCGCTCCGGCTGCTCGCTGCCGTCAGGCTAGCTGCGGCAGGGAAACCACCCCGTCCCGGATCCTGACCACCCGGTCGGCCAAAGCGGCGATCTCCGCGTCGTGGGTGATCAGGATGACGGTGCAGCCCCAGCTGGCTGGCTCCAGCAGCTCGCGCAGGATCTTGGCGCCGGTTTCGCTGTCCAGGTTTCCGGTCGGTTCGTCGGCCATCAGGATGTCAGGACCGCCGATCAGCGCTCTGGCGATGGCGACCCGCTGCTGCTCCCCGCCGGAGAGCTGGTTGGGCAGGTGGTGGGCCCTCGCTCCCAGGCCCATGCGCTCCAACAGGGCTGCGGCCCGCTTGCGCCGCTCGGCCCTGGGGATGCCCCGCAGGCTGAGCGGGAACTCGACGTTCTCCAGGGCGGTGAGGATCTGGATCAGGTTGAAGCTCTGGAAGACGAAGCCGAAGTGGGCTAGGCGGTAGGCGGTCCTCCGCTTCTCCCCCAGCGCGCCGAGGTCCAATCCGTCGTGGACCACCCGCCCGGTGGACGGGATCTCGAAGCCGGCCAGCAGGTTGAGCAGGGTGGTCTTGCCGCTCCCAGAGGGGCCGACGATAGCGGTCACCTGGCCCGGCGCGAACTCCAGGTCGAGGGGAGCTAGGGCCAGCAGCTCCCCCTCGCCGCTGGGAAAGACCTTGCTCAAGCCCTCGGTGCGCAGCATCAGTTCCTCCCCAGGGCGGCAGCGATCGAAGCGCGCCCGGCACTCCTGGCCGGAAAGATACCGGAGAGCAGCCCTAACGCCAAGGAGACCAGGATGGCCAGGGCTACCAGCGGCCAGGTGACCGCCGCGGCGGCGATGCCAGCTAAGTGCTCGGTGTAGGCGTTGACTCCCAGAACCCCCAGCGCGCCCAGGCCGATTCCCAGAACCCCTCCGACCAGCGAGAGCAGCAAGCTCTCGACCAGAACCAGCCGGCGCAGCAGGCCAGGGTCTGCCCCGATGGCCCGCATCGCGCCGAACTCGCGGATGCGCTCGAAGACACCCATCATGACGGTGTTGGCTACCGCCAAGCCCCCCACGATCAGGGCGATCAGGCTGATCCCGAAGCGCAGCGCGTCGCTGATGGCGATGGCGTGGTCCAGGTAGTGCAGGAACTGCGCCTGGGTCTGGGCGTCGACCCGGTAGCGCTTGGAGATGGCCCTAGCTACCGCCGCCGCCCGCCTGGGGTGCTGCAGCGACACCGCCAGGTAGGAAGCGCGGTGCTGGGCATTCTCAGCCCTCTGCAGCCCGTGGAGCGGCACGAAGATGAAATTGTCTTCTAGGCCGCCGCTCGCCTTGAGGATCCCCACCACCTTGAACTGGCTCTGCGCGTTGAGCCGCAGCGTGGACCCCAGCTCCGCCCCGGCGTTCTGCGCGGCTTTGGCCCCCACCAAGGCGACCATCGCGCCGCGGTCGCTGGGGCCCAGGAGCCGCCCTTTGGCCAGGTGTAGGCCCGGGGCCACCGCCGCGAGGCCGCTGGTCACCGGGTAGCCGAAGATCAGGAAGGTTTGGCTGGGGTTGAGCCCACCCCGGACCGCGAGGAGTACCGGAATCACCGCATGCAGCCCGTAGCGCCGCTTGGCCGCCTCGATCCGTCTAGCCAGCGACATGGGGAAGTCGGGGGTGGTGGGTAGACCCTGCGAGAACCCCCCCAGGGTGATCTGGATTTGCGGGCCCGAGGCCAGCACCTGCTGGGTGAGCACCTGCCGGATCCCCTGGCCCAGAGACAGGAAGATGACCATGCTCGCGACCGCGACCGCGATACCCAGGGCGGTCAGCGCGGTCCGGGTGAGCCGGCGGCTCAGGGCTCTCCAGGCCATCCAAAGCAGGTCGGCGGCTTTCATCAGCCGAGTATAGGTGCGCCGGCCGGGGAAGACTGTGGGGTTTGCGGAAGTGGCTGGGGCACGTGGATTCGAACCACGATTCACGCTTCCAAAGAGCGTTGTCCTGCCATTAGACGATGCCCCAAGGCGCTCAGAAGCTTACCCTGAGCGGCCAGGCCGCGTCAAGCGGCCGCTTGACGCGGCCTGGCCGCTGGGGCTAGAGTGAACCGGCATGCTTAGAGACCTGTCCGGCCGCGACCTACTAGCTCCACCGGGGGTTTAGGCGCTGCGCTGGCCTGCCTGCCCCCCGGATTCCCCGGGGGGCGTCTTCTAGGTGTAGCGGTAGCCCCGCAGGAGGCTCCATGGGAATGACGATGTCGGAAAAGATCCTGGCCGCGCACGCCGGGTTGGCCCAGGTGGCGCCGGGCCAGCTGATCGAGTGCCCCACCGACTGGGTGCTCTGCCACGAGGTGACCACCCCGGCTGCTTTGCGCATGCTGGAGGAGCGCGGGATGGACTCGGTCTTCGACCCGGAGCGGATCGTGGCCATCCCCGACCACACCGTGCCCTCCATGGACATCAAGGCGGCCAAGCTGTACCAGAAGCTGAAGTCCTGGGCCAAAGAGAAGGGCATCCGCCACTTCTATGAGGTAGGGAGGGCTGGGATCGCCCACGTGGTGCTGGAGAACAGCGGCTTGGTCAAGCCTGGAGAGACTTTGGTTTCAGGCGACTCGCACACCTGCAACGCCGGGGCGTTGGGCTGCTTCGCCACCGGGGTCGGCTCTACCGACCTGGCCGGAGCGATCTATCTCGGCAAGGTCTGGTTCAAGGTTCCTGAGACCATGCTGATCCGGGTGCGCGGTCGCTTGGGTCCCGGCGTCAGCGCCAAGGACTTGGTGCTCGAAGTGATCCGCAGGATCGGTGCGGACGGCGCCAACTACCAGGTGATGGAGTGGGTGGGGGAGACCATCGACGCCATGGACATGGAGGCGCGCTTCACCCTTACCAATATGGCCATCGAGGCCGGGGCCAAGACCGGGATCATCGCAGTCGACCAGACCACCCGGGACTTCCTGCAGGCTAGGGGGGTGGCGCCGCAGCAGTACACCGAGTACCGCTCTGATCCGGACGCCCGCTTCGTGCGGGTCGTCGAGGTCGAGGCCGATCGGGTAGAGCCTACCGTCGCCTACCCCCACATCCCCAGCAACGGCCACCTGGCCGGCAGCGACCCCATCCGGGTGGACCAGGCCTACGTGGGCAGCTGCACCAACGGGCGGATCGGGGACCTGCGCGAGGTGGCCAGGATTCTCCGGGGGCGCCAAGTGGCCGAGCACGTCCGCATGGTGATCGTCCCCGCTACCCAGGCGGTGTACCGCCAGGCCGCTTCCGAGGGCTTGCTGGAGCTGTTCGTCGACGCGGGCGCCACGGTGAGCTATCCCTCGTGCGGCGCCTGCCTGGGCATGCACTCCGGCGTCCTGGGTCCCGGGGACGTCTGCATCTCCAGCACCAACCGCAACTTCGTGGGGCGCATGGGCGACCCCAGCGCCCAGATCTACCTGGCCAGCCCGGCCACCGTGGCGGCCAGTGCCGTCGCCGGCTACATCACCGATCCCCGCCGCTTCCAGACCCCAGGCCAAACTCCAGGAGAGACCGATGCCAGCCGCTAGGGTGTACTTCAAAGATCACATCAACACCGACGAGATCATCCCGGCCCGCTACCTGACCACCTTCGAGGAGGCCGAGCTGGCCAAGCACGCCATGGAAGACCTGGATCCCGACTTCGTCCGGAGGGTCCGGCCCGGCGACGTGCTGCTGGCTGGAGCTGACTTCGGCTGCGGGAGCTCTCGGGAACATGCTGTCTGGGCGCTGCGCGGCGCCGGGATCGCGGCGGTCTTGGCCCCCAGCTTCGCCAGGATCTTCTACCGCAACGCGATCAACGGCGGCTTCCCGGTCTTTGAGGCCGACGGCCTGGAGCAGGTCTTCGCCGAAGGGGATGAGGTCCAGCTGGATACCGAGCACGGCCTGCTCCGCAGGCGCGCCGGCGGTCAGGTGCAGTTCCGCCCGCTCCCGGAGTTTGCCAAGCGCATCGCCCAGGCCGGAGGGCTGCTGGAGTACTTCCGGGACCAGGCGCGTGGTTAGAGTCGCCGTCCTGCCCGGCGACGGCATCGGTCCGGAAGTGACCGCTTGCGCCGTGCAGGTCCTTCGGGCGGTCGCTCCGGACCTGGAGTTGGCCGAATACCCCTTCGGTGGCGCGGCGATCGACCGCTGCGGCGAGCCCTTCCCGGAGGAGACCCGCCGGGGGGTAGCGGAGGCCCAGGCCGTCCTGCTCGGCGCCGTCGGCGGCCCCGCCTGGGACGCGGTCCCCCGGCAGCTGCGGCCGGAGACTGGCCTGTTGGCCCTGCGCGGCGCCCTGGGGGTCTACGCTAACCTGCGGCCGGCCCGAGTTTATCCGGGCCTAGAGGGTCTCTCGCCGCTCAAGTCGGAGCGGGTCACCGGGGTCGACGTCCTGATCGTGCGCGAGCTCTTGGGGGGGATCTACTTTGATCCGGACCGCCGGATCGGCCCAGACGAGGCCCACAACACCATGCGCTACCGCCGCCACGAGGTGTTGCGGGTAGCCCGGATCGCTTACCGGGCAGCCCAGGGGCGCAGCGGCCGTTTGACCAGCGTCGACAAGGCCAACGTCTTGGAGGTCTCGGAATTCTGGCGCCGTGAGGTGAGCAGCCTGCAGGCTGAGTTCGCCGGGGTTTCCCTGAGCCACGAGTACGTGGACAGCGCCGCGATGCGTTTGGCTAGCCAGCCCACCCGCTACGACGTGATCCTCACCGGGAACTTGTTCGGAGATATCCTCTCCGACCTGGCGGCGGTCTTGCCCGGGTCGCTGGGCCTGATGCCCTCGGCCTCGCTGGGGGACGGGACTGGCCTCTACGAGCCGGTCCACGGCTCGGCCCCCGATATCGCCGGGCAGGACCTGGCCAACCCGGCCGCGGCTATCCTGTCGGCGGCGATGCTGCTCCGCCACTCCCTAGGGCGCCTCGCCGAAGCCGAGCGGGTCGAAGCTGCGGTGGCGGCCACCCTGCCCCGAGCCCGTACTGCTGACTTGGGTGGCCGGGTGGGCACCCAGGCTTTCGCTGCGCAGGTGCTCTCGGCCCTCTAGCGGCCTAGCCGCTCGATCAGGTCGCCGAGGCGCTGCTGCTCTGAGCGCAGCTGCGCAGCGATCTGCTGGTCCAGAGGACCTAGGTTGATCTCCACGTTGCAGAGCACCGCCCGCCCCGCTCCGGCCAGCAGGTACTTGGCCCCCTCGGCGTCGGAGCTGACCGCTGGGTGGATCAGACCAGCGCTCTGCCTGGCCACCCATAGGGCCAGGGTCATCTGCCTGGCGGCCTGCAGCGGGACCTGGGCGGCTCCCAGCGCTGCCGCCCGCAGCGCCGGCCCCCGCTCGGGACCGGGTAGCTTGGAGGCGGCCAAGTAGGCCGAGAAGGCCTGCCGGTCCCGATCGGCGCAGGCCAACAAGCTGGCCTGCAGCTGCAGGGCTGCCTCGGTGGGGCGAGCCAGATCCCTCGCTGCCTTCTTCTGGCTGATCCGGAGAGCCATGGCCAGCAGGCCGGCCCCCAGGGCGCCCGCTAGGCAGCTGGCCGAGCCGCCCCCCGGGGTCGGTTGGGAGCTGGAAGTGGCTTCCAGCAGTTCCCCTACCGTCCAGCTGCCCAGCCTATCCGCCATGGGCCATCCCCCAGCGCAGAGCCTGGATGTAGTTGCGGAACAGCAGCAGCCCGGTGAGGGTGCCCACCCCGCCCGGGACGGGGCTGTAGGAGCGCACCAGCGGGTAGAGCGCCGCGTCGGCGTCGCCGACCAGCCGGTCCTCCACGAAGTTGATCCCAGCGTCGATGATCACGTGGTGGGGGCGTACCAGTTCCGGCCCGATCAGCTTGGGTTTGCCGGCCGCCAAGAAGATCACCTCCACCTCCGAGAGCAGCTCGGCCAAGTCGCGGGTGTGCGGCGTGCAGACGGTGACGGTGGCGCCGCGGTTGAGCAGCATCCAGATCAGCGGCTTGCCCACCGTCCTGCCGCTGCCGATCACGGCCACTCGGGTTCCCTGCAGGGCGACCTGGGTCTCGGCCAGGGTCAGGCAGGCCAGCGGGGTGGGGGCCAGCAGGGCTTCTCCCTCCCGGCCAGCCGCCAGCAGGCTGAGGTTGTAGGGCCCTAAGCCCTCCACGTCCTTGTGCCCGGAGATGGCGCTGAGCGCCGCCTCGCTGTCTAAGTGCCCGGCGAGCGGCAGCTCCAAGACGATGCCGGCGACCTGGTGGGAGGCCGAGAGCTCGGTCAGCGTGCTGGTCAGGGCTGCCTGGGTGACTTCCGGCCCCACGTCGACCACCTGGACCGGCAAGCCCAGGTTTTCGGCGATCCGGCGCTGGCTGGCCAGATAGACCTGGATGGCTGGATCCTCGGAGGCGATCACCAGCGCCAGCAGGCCGATGGCTTGCTGGCGCTGCCGCAACTCGGCCAGCGCGCTGCGGATCTCGCTCCTGAGCGCCTGGACCAGCGGCTTGGTCAGGATGGGGTTCCCTTCCATCATCCGTGCCGGAAGTGGCGGATCCCGGTGAAGACCATGGACAGGCCGAGCTGGTCGGCAGCGGCGATGCTGTCGCGGTCGCGGATGCTGCCCCCTGGCTGGATCAGCGCGCGGACTCCCGCCTGAGCGGCGGCCTTGACCACATCGTCGAAAGGGAAGTAGCCGTCCGAGGCCAGCACGGCTCCGGCCGCGCGCCCTCCCGCCTGGGAGATGGCCTGCTGGGCGGCACCGATCCGGCTCACCTGCCCGGCTCCGATCCCCACCGTCGCCCCCCGGCGCGCCAGGACGATGGCGTTGCTCCGGGCGTGCTTGACCGCGATCCAGGCGAAGCGCAGGTCGGCCCAGCTGTCTGGATCCGGTTGCCGCTGGGTCACCACCCTCAGCTGCGCTGGGGGGTCGGGCGGACCAGCGGCTTGGACCAGGAATCCCCCCTCCAGTTGCCGGTAGGACCGCGTCTCGGCTTCGGCGGCGGCGGCCCGCAGCAGGCGCAGGTTCGGCTTGGAAGCCAGGGTGGCCAGCGCCTCCGCGCTGAAATCCGGTGCGATGATCACCTCCAAGAAGGTCTGGACCAAGGAGGCGGCCGCCTCGGCGTCGACGGCCCGGTTGAAGGCCACGACTCCCCCAAAGACGCTGACCGGATCGGCGTCGCGCGCTCGCTCCCAGGCCGCCCGCGCCGTCTCCGCGCAGGCGACGCCGCAGGGAATACCGTGCTTCACCGCCGCCGAGGCGGCCTCCGGGAGCTCGGCAGCCAGCTGCCAGGCTGCCTCGGCGTCCGAGAGGTTGTTGAAGCTGAGGGCCTTGCCCGCCAACAGCTCGGCGTCTAGGACCGCACCTCCAGCTCCGCTGCGGCGATAGAGCGCGGCGGCCTGGTGGGGGTTCTCGCCGTAGCGCAGCGCCTGCACCCGCTCCAGGCTCAGCTGCAGTCGGCTGGGAAGCAGCTCACCCTCCCCGCCCAGAAAGCCGGCGATCGCGCCGTCATAGGACGCCAGCAGCCCGAAGGTCTTGGCAGCCAGCTTCCGGCGCAGCTCGCGCTGGGCCGCTAAGTCTCCTTCCCGCAGCGACACCAGAACCGCTGCGTAGTCGGCGGGATCGCTGACCGCCCAGACCCAGCGGAAGTTCTTGGCCGCCCCCCTGAGCATGCTCGGTCCGCCCACATCGATCTGCTCGGTGGCCTCCTCCAGGCCGGCGCCTGCGCGGACGGTCTCCGTAAAGGGGTAGAGGTTGCCGCAGACCAGGTCGATGGGCTCCCAGCCCGCTCCCTGCAGCTGGGCCAGGTGGTCCGGCTCGCGGCGGGCCAAGATCGCCGCGTGGACCGCTGGGTGCAGGGTCTTGACCCGGCCGTCCAGGATCTCGGCCTGCCCGGTCAGCGCGCTGACCGGGCAGGCCTGCAGGCCGGCCGCCTCCAAAGCCCGCTGGGTCGAGCCGGTCGCGATCAACTCGAAACCCAGGGCGGAGAGCCCCCTGGCGAAATCGATGAGCCCGTCTTTTCGGTAAACTGACAAAAGCGCCCGCATATATACCCCCTGAGCAGAGAAGTCCGTGCCCAGGCGAGCGGCGGTTGCGCTGCGGCTCCCCCGTGGTGGCCACGTCATTCGCCAGTCACCGCAGTAGGGGAATTCTACTGCACTTTCCCAGTTCCGGCAAGCCCAGCTGCCTCCCCTGAGCTGGCCCGCGGCAGCGGGGCTGGCTTAGACTGGGCAGTACCGTTCCGCCCGGCCCAGCCGCCGGCTAGTTGGGCGGGAGCGGGACTTCGGGAGAGGAGGGGCGCCCTGAGGGCTGAGGCGCCCGAACTGTGGACGCGATAGAATACTTTTCCGACCTACCTCCGTTTCTCTCGGATCTAGAAGCCTTTATCCGGCTGGAGTCGCCGTCGCGCGACCGAGCGGCCCTGGAAAAGGCCGCGCTCTGGATCGATCAGGCTTTCGGACCGGGTTTGGAGCGGCAGGACACCCCTGCCGGCCCGCTCCTGACCTGGCGCGGGGGTTCCCAGAGGGGCCGGCGCACCCTGCTGCTCTGCCACTACGACACCGTGCACCCCGCGGGCGCCCTGTCTTTCCAGGTCCAGGGGCAACGAGCTTCGGGACCAGGGGTCTACGACATGAAGGGCAACATCGTGATGTTGCGCTCGGTGCTGCGGGCTGCCTCCGCGCTGGGACGCCCTCTGCCGCCCCTGACCGCGCTGTTCACCCCCGACGAGGAGGTCGGGTCGCGCGCTTCGCGGGCCGCGATCGAGGCCGAGGCCGAGCGGCACGACGCGGTGCTGGTCCTGGAAGGGCCCATGTCCAACGGCGACCCTAAAGTGGCCCGCAAAGGGGTGGGACTCTACCGCTTGGAGGTGCAGGGTCTAGCCGCCCACCAGGGTGTTGAACCGGAGCTCGGCGCCAATGCCATCGTGGAGCTGGCTAGACAGATCCTCGCTGTCCAAGCCAT
Organism: bacterium; assembly: GCA_021810505.1. Lineage (GTDB taxonomy): Bacteria > Deinococcota > Deinococci > Deinococcales > Deinococcaceae > JAJZIR01. The sequence goes on along the minus strand of JAJZIR010000001.1, from coordinate 364,623 downwards.
GGAAGACCGCGAGCTGGGTACGACGCTGGGCCCCAACCTGGCAGCCGGAGGCACGGCGACCAACGTGGTGGCCGCCCGCGCCTGGCTGGAAGTCGACCTGCGGGTCTGGAGCGCCGCTGAGGCCGACCGAGTGGACGCAGCGCTGCGCGTCCTGCGGCCGCAGGACGCGCGCATCCGCCTGCAGTGGTCTGGAGGGCTCAACCGCCCCCCGATGGAGCCCTCGGAGGCGTCGCTGGGGCTGTTTCGGCTGCTCCAGGAGGTGGGTGCGCGGCTCGGGCTGGAGCTTCATCCCGGCCGGGTCGGAGGCGGCTCGGACGGCAACTTCACCGCCGCGCTGGGCCGGCCCACCCTCGACGGTCTGGGTCTGGTCGGGGAGGCCGCCCACCAGCCCGGCGAGTCGATCTTCCTAGACCAGGTCCCGGTCCGCTCCGCCCTGCTGCTCGAGCTGCTGGCCGCCCTGGCGCAGGGCTAGTCCCCCAGGTTGCGGACCAAGGCCTCGGCGAAGCCGCTGGTGGAGACTTCCCGCGCCCCCTCCATCAGCCGGGCGAAGTCGTAGGTGACGATTCTCTCGGCGATGGTCTTGGTCATGGCCGAGAGGATCAGCTCGGCCGCCTCCGGCCAACCCAGGTGGCGCAGCATCATCTCGCCGGACAGGATCACCGAGGAGGGGTTGACTTTGTCCAGACCGGCGTACTTGGGGGCTGTCCCGTGGGTGGCCTCGAAGACCGCGTGCCCGCTCTGGTAGTTGATGTTGGCCCCGGGCGCGATGCCGATGCCCCCGACTTGGGCGGCTAGGGCGTCGGACACGTAGTCGCCGTTGAGGTTCAGGGTGGCGATGACGTCATACTCGGCCGGCCGGGTGAGGATCTGCTGCAGGAAGGCGTCGGCGATGACGTCCTTGATCACCAAACCCTGGGGCAGCCGCAGCCAGGGGCCCCCCTCCAGCTCGGTCGCGCCGTAGCGCTCGCGGGCCAGCCGGTAACCCCAGTCGCGGAAGCTGCCCTCGGTGTACTTCATGATGTTGCCCTTGTGGACCAGGGTCACGCTCCTGCGCCCGTTGTGCAGCGCGTACTCGATCGCGGCGGCCACCAGGCGCTCGGTCCCCTCGACGGAGACCGGCTTGATGCCCAGCGAGCTGCTCTCCGGGAAGCGGATCTTGCGGACCCCCATCTCGCCGACTAAGAAGTCCAGCACCCGGCGGACTTCCGGGCTCCCCGCTGGCCACTCGATCCCGGCGTAGATGTCCTCGGTGTTCTCCCGAAAGATCACCATGTCGACCGCTTCCGGTCGGCGGACCGGGCTAGGCACCCCTGGGAAGTAGGTCACTGGGCGCACGCAGGCGTAGAGGTCCAGCTCCTGCCGCAGGGCGACGTTGATCGAGCGGATTCCGCCCCCTACCGGTGTGGTCAGCGGCCCCTTGATCCCGACCAGATAGCTGCGCAGCGCCTCTACGGTCTCCGCCGGCAACCAGACCTGCTCCCCGTAGACGGCGTTGGCTTTCTCTCCGGCGTAGACCTCCATCCAGGCGATCCGGCGGCGCCCCGCATAGGCCTTGGCCACCGCCGCGTCGATCACCCGCACCGCCGCCCGCCAGATGTCCGGCCCGGTTCCGTCCCCTTCGATGAAAGGGATGATCGGATGGTCGGAAACTTGGAGATGGCCGCGCTGTACCGAGATCTTATCGCCTTGTGGGACCTGGATGTTCATGGCACTCCTCCTTGGTGGGTGAGGGCGTCTGGGCCTCAGGCCCGGGCTTGGGAAGCCAACTCGAGCAGGGCGTCGATCTGCTGCCCGATGATCTCCAGCGAGCGCCCCCAGAAAGCGCTGTCCCGGATGTCCAGCCCGAAGCTGCGCTTGGCCAGGTCGGCAGCCGAGTACATCCCGGTCTCGCTGAGCAGCCGGTCGTAGCGCTCGGGGAAGCCCCCGGGGTGGTTCTGGTACTCGGCGTACAGGCCCAGACCGAACAGCAGGCCGAAGGTGTAGGGGTAGTTGTAGAAGCTCCGGCCGCTGCTGTAGTAGTGCACCTTGGCGGCCCAGGCGTAGCTGTTCCCCCGCTCCAGGACTGGCCCGTAGCTCTGCAGCTGGCACTGCTCCATCAGCTCGCAGAGCTCCCTGGCTGACAGCTCGTGATCCTGGCGGCGGGAGAACAGCTCCTGCTCGAACAGGAAGCGGCTGTGGATGTCGACCACCACCTGGGTCTCGCCCTGCAGCCAAGTGTCCAGCAGGTGCAGCTTGGCTGCCCCGCTGACCTCGCGCAGCGCCTGGTCCATGGTCAGCGTCTCGCAGAAGATGCTGGCGGTCTCGGCCAGGGTCATCGGCGTCTGGCGCTGCAGGGCGCTCCTGGCTTTCAGCTGGAGGTTGTGGTAGCCGTGCCCCAACTCGTGCGCCAAGGTGGCGACGCTGTCCAAGTCGGTGGAGTAGTTGAGCAGGATGCGGCTCTCGCCGGGGCGCACCGCCATGCAGAAAGCCCCCCCGCGCTTGCCCGGCCGGGGCGGCACATCGATCCAGTTCTGGGCGAAGGCCTGCTCGGCGAAGGCGCCCAGCCGCTCGGAGAAGCTGCGAAAATTGCGGACGATGAAGGCCTCGGCCTCCGGGTAGTCCCAGGTCCGCTGGTCTTCCCCCAGGGGAGCCAGCAGGTCGCAGAAGCGCAGCTTGGGTAGGCCGAGCAGCGCAGCTTTGGCCTCCAGGTAGCCTCGGAACCGCGGCGCCGCCTCCTGGCAGGCTTGCTGCAGGGCCTGCAGGGTAGCCTGGTCGATGTTGTTCTGGTGCAGGCTCTGCGCCAGGGGGTTCGGCCAGCTGCGGCGCCGGCACAGGGTGTTCACCTGCCCCTTGATGCTGTTGATCGCCGCGGCCAGCGGCACCTCCACGCTGGACCAGGCTTGCTCCTCAGCGCGCTGGGCCTCCATCCGTACCTGCCGGTCCGCGCTCCTGGCCAGGTTGCGGACCTCGGCGATCGGCAGGGTTTTGCTCTGGCCACCCACGGTGAGGGTGGCCAGCAGCTGGCTGCTGACGTCCCCGTGCAGCCTCGACCAGGCCGTCCCCGCCGAGAGGTCGAGCTCGGCGGCCAGCTCCTCCTCGCCGGGGCTGAGCTGGTGCACCGAGGCGTCCCGGCTCTTCTCCAGAAAGAAGCCGTGGCTCCCGAAGAAGGCTCCGTTGAGCGCCTCCGGGCTTGCTAGGCCGACGCTGCGCTGCAGCCGGGTCATCAGCGTCGCCATCGTCGACGCCGTCCGGTTGAGTTCCGAGGTCTTGCTCTGCGCCGCCTCGTCCCTGCTGTCGGTGGTGACCCGCATCTGGAGCTCGCCGCGCACCGGCAGCAGCGCGTCGCTCACCTGGCAGTAGCGCTGCATCGCTTCCTGCAGCAGCTCCGGGGGGGTGCTGCTGCCGATCCCCTTGTCGTCGAAGAAGGCGACCAAGTCACCCATCAGCTCGCGCAGGGTTGTGAGTGCGCCCTGGAACTCCGGAGATTCGGTTCCTGGGAAGAGCGGGCTCTGACGCCAGGTTGGCCAGTCGGTCATGATACCTCCCATCGGCCGACCTCTTCGCTGCCGGGCCGGAGGCCCCTGCGGTGGTCGGTCGTGCAGCTGCCGTAGTTTAACCCCTTCGCCGGCTCACCTGGCCAGAGAATACGCCCGGTGCGGGCCGGGCAGGTCGGCAGGCTGCCCGCAACCGTGATCTCGGGAGTACTCGCAGCGGCCGATCCGGCGTATCTTGGCCGTACCCTCCCCATAGGGGGAGGGATAAGGAGAGCGCTATGCCAGAAGTCACTATCCAAGTCAAGGGGATGAGCTGCGCGCACTGCGTGCGTGCGGTCACCCAGGCGATCGCCGGAGTGCCGGGGGTGGAGGCTGTGGCGGTGAGCCTAGAGCGGGGCGAGGCCAAGGTGCAGGGAGCCCCGGACCTGGTCGCCATCGCCGCTGCCGTCCAGGAGGAGGGCTACCAGGTCGAGCTGCCGTGACCGCCCACCCCTCCGGGCAGCGGCTGCACATGGACCGGGCCGTCCGCGAGGACGCCAGGAGGCGCCTGGCCACCATCCGGGGTCACCTAGAAGGCGTGCTCCGCCAGCTCGACGACGAGCAGATCTACTGCGTGGATGTGCTGCAGCAGCTGTACGCGGTGCGCAGCGCGGTGGACAAGGTCGGGGAGGTGATCCTCCGGGGTCACCTCCAAGAGCATGTCGTTACCGCCTCGGAGCGGGGCGACAGCCAGCGCTTGGTCGACGAGCTGATGGAGCTGCTCAAGTACCACCGGCCCTGAGCGGGCCGCAGGGAGGTCAGCTTTGACCGCTGTGGAGAGCGCGCGCGCGGCTGAGCCGGGTGCGCAACTGGATCTGGAGATTTTGGGGATGACCTGCGCTTCCTGCGTGCGCAGGGTGGAGCGCAGCCTCTCCAAGCTGCCCTCGGCCGAGGCTACCGTGAACCTGGCGACCGAACGGGCCCACGTCTGCTTCGACCCCGGGCAGGTGAGTACCCAGGCGCTGGTCGCCTCGGTGGTGGCTTCCGGCTATCAGGTCCGGCGCGCCGCGCTCGAGCTGATCCTCCCGGGCCTAGGGGACGCTGGGAGCGCCGCCCTAGCCCAGGCGGCGCTGCTGCGGATCCCCGGCGTCCTGGCCGCGCGGGTGCAGCTGGCCAGCGAGCGCCTGGAGGTGGAATGCCTGAGCTCGCTGGACCCCGCGCGCCTGGAGGCCGCCCTGCGCCGCCTGGGCTACTCCCCCAAGCTGGTCACCGGGGACGCCGCCCCGGACCGCTCCCCCCGCTCCGGCCTCTTCCAGGTGGCCCTCTCCCTGCTCCTGGCCGCTGCGGTGCTGGCCCTCTCGCTGTCCCCCTGGACCGGCCCAGGGGTGCTGGCGGTAGAAGCCCTGCTCGCCGGCGCCATCCTGGTCTGGCCCGGGCAGCGCTTCTACCGCGGTGCCTGGGCCGAGCTGCGCCACCTCAGCCCGGGGATGAACACCCTGGTGGCTCTAGGGAGCCTAGTGGCCTACTCGAGCTCGCTGATCGCCGCCGCCGCTCCGGGCCTGCTGGGCGGCCAGCTCCACCCCACCTTCGACGCGGCCTCGGCCATCGTCGCCCTGATCCTGCTGGGCAAGTGGTTGGAGAGCTCCTCCAAGCAGCGGGCCGCCGGGGCGCTGCGGGGTCTGCTGGCGCTGCAGCCCCGCAGCGCCCTCAAGCTGGAGGCGGGCCAGGCCGTGCAGGTGGACGTCTCCAGCTTGCAGGTGGGTGACCTGATCCGGCTCAGGCCCGGCGAGCGCCTCCCCTTGGACGGCGAGGTGGTGGAGGGCAGCGGCAGCCTGGACACCTCGGCGATCACCGGCGAGTCTCTCCCGCTGGAGGTGGGCCCGGGGAGCGCGGTGATCGGCGGGGTGCTGTGCCGGTCGGGAGGCCTGACCGTGCGGGTGACCGAGGTCGGCGAGCGGACCGTCTTGGGCCAAATCCTGCGGACCGTCTCGGAGGCTCAGGCCAGCAAAGCTCCGATCCAGCAGCTGGCTGACCGCATCGCCGCGGTCTTCGTGCCGGCTGTCTTGGCCCTGGCCGCGCTCACCTTCTTCCTGAACTGGCGCCTGCTGCCCGCGCAGCCCTTGGCCACCGCCTTAGCCGCTGCGGTCAGCGTCTTGGTGGTGGCTTGCCCCTGCGCTATGGGTCTGGCGACGCCGGTGGCGGTGATGGTGGCCAGCGGCGTCGCCGCCCGCGGCGGGGTGCTGATCCGCCAGGGGGACGCGCTGGAGCGCCTGGCCGGGGTCAAGCTGGTCGCCCTGGACAAGACCGGTACGCTGACCAGCGGCCGGGCTAGCCTGGCCGGGCTCTGGTCCCCCGCCGGGGAAGAGGACCTCTCCGGCCTGCTCGGCTGGGTGGCTTCGGTGGAAGCCGGCAGCGAGCACCCCTTGGCTGCGGCGGTGGTCGGCGAGGCGCAGTCCCGGGGGCTCGCCCTGGAGCCGGTCTCGGACTTCACCGCCCTCCCCGGCCGCGGCGTCTCCGCGCAGGTCGGGGAGCTCCCTGTGCTGGTGGGCAGCCGCAGCCTGCTGCGGGAGCGGGGCGTGGACACCTCTGCGGGCGAGGCCATGGCGGAGCAGGCCGCCCTGCAAGGCCAGACGGTGTGGTGGGTTGCGCGGTCCGGTAGCCTGGCCGGGCTGCTGTTTCTGGCCGACCTACCCCGCCCGGAGAGCGCGGCGGTCCTGGCCGAGCTCAGGCAGCTGGGCCTAGAGCTGGCCCTGATCAGCGGCGATCACCCGGCTACCGCGGCGGCGGTGGCCGAGCAGCTCAGCGTCGCCCGCTGGGACGGGGGCCTGCTCCCCCAGCAGAAGGCCGAGCGCTTAGCCGAGCTGCGCGAGCTGGGGCCGGTCGCCTTCGTGGGGGACGGGATCAACGACGCCCCGGCCTTGGTGCAGGCCGAGGTGGGGATCGCGATGGGCCGGGGGACCGACCTGGCTGCCGACGCCGCCGACCTCGTCTTGGTCGCCGGGAACTTGAAGGCCCTGCCCGCCACCATCGCGCTGGCGCGGCGGACGCTGCGCACCATCCGCTGGAACTTCGTCTGGGCTTTCGGCTACAACCTGCTCATGATCCCGCTGGCCGCCGGGCTGCTCCGCCCGCTGGGGATCGCCTTGAACCCGGCTCTGGCCGCCGCGGCCATGGGCCTCTCCAGCCTCTTCGTGGTGGGGAACAGCCTGCGCCTCTCGCGCTGACCTGCGCTGCACGCTGCTATGCTGCGCTCCATGGCGCACCTTCCCTTGGCTCTGCTGGTCGGTATCCTGCAGGGCCTGATCGAGTGGCTTCCGGTCAGCAGCAAGACGATGAACCTCTTGGTCCTGGCTGGAGCCGGGATGCCGATCAGCCAGGCCTACGCCATCGGGTTGATCGCCAACTTCGGCTCCTTCTTCGCGGCCCTGTACTACTTTCGCCGCGAGGCCCTGGCGGTGCTCCGGGGTCTCCTGCACCCCTTCGGCAGCGGCCAGGACGCCCAGCTCTTCCGCTTCGTCTTCCTAGCTACGCTGGCCACCGGAATCGTCGGTATCCCCATCTACGAGGCGGCCAAGCACCTGCTGTCGGTGACGGGTGGATCGCTAGCCATGCTGGCTGTCGGCCTGCTGCTGCTCCTGACCGCCTGGCTGTCCGCCCGCAAGGAGCGGCTGGTCCGCGCGGGGGGAGCCGGCCGCCAGGGGATTCCGGCCTCTTGGCCCTCGGCGCTGGTGGGCGGCTTGCAGGGCCTGGCGGCCCTGCCTGGGATGAGCCGCAGCGGGGTCACGGTGACGCCGCTGCTGGCCATGGGCTACTCGGCCGCCGAGGCGCTCCGGCTGTCTTTCATGCTGGACGTGGTGGCCCTGCTGGGCGCCGCCGGCGTCCCGCTGCTCTCGCACGGGGGGGTGCGCGCGGTGCACGCCCTGGGCGTGGGCGATACCGTCTTGATGCTGCTGGTCGCTGCCGTGGTGAGCTTCCTGACCATCGGCGCGGTCCTGCGGATCGCCTCCCGGCTCAGGACCTCGGTAGCTACCCTGATCATCGCCCTGATCACCCTGGCGGTCGCGGTGGTCGGCCTGTCCGCTATCCGGTAGGCTAGTCCCGCTCTTTTCTGGCGAAGACCACCCTTCCGGCGGCGGTCTGCAGCTGCCTGGTCAGGATGACCGGTAGGGGATCCTGCTCGGCCGGCCAGCCGTTCTCGACGATGACCATGGTGCCGTTTTCCAGATACGCCACGCCCTGGCCGGCCTGGGTTCCCGCCTTGGAGACGTGGACCAGCAGCCGGTCTCCCGGCTGCAGCTGGGAGCGCAGCGCCAGCGCGATCTCCTGGAGGTTGAGGACTCGGACGCCGCTGAGGGCGGCGACCCTGGCCAGCTGCTGATCGATGGTGGCCAGCCGGGCGGCTCTGGATTTGGCCAGCAACAGCAGCTGGTCGTCGACGGCTGCCGCGCCGGCGGGCGCCCAGTCCAGGGTGCGCAGCCGGCCAAGCTCCTGCAGGCGCTGGGCGGTTTCCAACCCGCGCCTGCCCCTCTGGCGGCGGGAGGGCTCGGCGTGATCGGCCAGGTGCTGCAACTCCCGCAGCACCCCGTCGGTGACCAGGCTGGGTTCCCCCAGCAGCTCCAAGCGGTACAGCTCCAGGATCCGCCCGTCGATCAAGACGTTGGTGTCGAGGATGATCTCTCCTGCCGCTGACCCGTGCACCGCCTGAGAGCTCCTCGCCGGGTCGCCGAGCAGCAGACCCAGGAAGCCGGCTGCGGCCAGCAGCGCTGCCGCCGGCCAGAGGTCGGGTAGCCACAGCGCCAGTAGCCCGGAGGCCGCCAGGGCGGCTAAGCCGGCTGTCCCTGCCCGCTTGCCCGGGAACCTCCCGCGCAGCCGGCGGGCAAAGCCCTGCAAGGCTCCGCCGTACTGCCAGCCGACCGCCGCCCCAGCTCCCCCCCAGGCCACCAGGGCGGTCACTTGCGCCGGGTCCAGCCGCCCGTAGGCCAAGCTGACCAGCAGCCCCAGCAGCAACCCCAAAGTGAGTGCCGGACCCGCGCGCTCTGACATGCACGCCCAGCATAGCGGTTGGCTCGCTCGGGCGAGCGCCCTTTCGGCTGACACTCGCATGACGCAGAGCCGGCACACTTACGCCATGTATTCCAAAATCAAGAACTTAAGCGCGCTCGCAGTATTGACTCTGGCCGCCAGCTCGGCGGCTGCCCCGGTGCAGATCAGCTACTGGGCTGGCCACGGCTCGGGTGCCCTCCACAAGGCCGTCCTGGCCGAGGTGGCTCTGTTCAACCGCACCCACCCCGCAATCCACGTGACTTTCCGGGCCATCGGGGCCTCCAAGCGCGGTTTGGCCGCTTTTGAAGCCGGTCAGGCCCCCAATCTAGCGATGGTCTCCTCTTACGTGGTTCCGCAGCTGGCCCAGGCCGGGGCGATCCTGAACCTGCGCCCCTTTGTGCACGGAGCGGACGGCTTGACCCCAGCCCAGATCGCCCAGCGCTACTACCCAGCGGTCTGGAGGGACATGCACACTTCCAGCGGCCAGCTGTACCAGATGCCTCTGGAAAAGAAGGCGCTCATGGTGGTCTACTACAACGCCTCCCTGTTCAAACGAGCTGGGATCCACCACCTCCCCGCCAGCTGGAGCCAGGTCAGCGCCGACCTGGCTAAGATCTCAGCTCTGGGTCACCAGATCCACGGCGCGGCCTGGACCCCTGCGCTGCGCCAGTTCTTCGATATCGTCAGAGCGGACGGTGGCCGGGTATTCGCTCCCGGTCATCCCCGGCGCCGCTTCGACCTGGTCAACGCCGGAGCGCGCCAGGCCCTGACCATGCTGCGCGGCTGGGTCAAATCCGGGGAGGTGATCCTCACCTCCGGATACCAGTACCAACTCGACTTTGGAACCGGGAACGTCGGGATGCTCTTCGACGCTTCGGCCGGCTACACCTACGATAAGGGCTCGGTGGGAGGCAAATTCTACATGGGCGGTCTGCCCGACCCGGTGGGCAGCTCGGGTTTTTCCTCCCAGGAGATCAACGGCGCCTCGCTGGTGCTCTTCGGTACCGGTAGCCTAGCGCAGAAGCAGGCGGCTTGGACTTTCATGAAGTGGCTCTCCAGCCCCAAGGTCAACGCCTACTGGAACGCGCACACCAACTACCTCCCTTTGGGCCCCGCGGTCTACCAGCTGATGCGGCCCTTCTACCGCGCTCACCCGGCTTGGGCGGCCAGTTTCTCCGATCCCGCGCAGTGGTGGTACAAGCCTAGGACCGCCAACTACGTCGCGGCCCGCAACGCCCTGCAGGCGATCCTGCTGGAGGCTCTGCGCGGGCAGATCGGGGTGGGCGCCGCCCTGCGCCAGATGAACCAGACCGGGAACGCTTACCTTTCCGGCAAGCTCCGCGGTTGATGTGGGGGAGGGAGCATGGAGAGCCTAGCCGCTAGGGTACGCTCGGCGCGGACACCCCGGGCTCGGCAAAAGGATGGTTGGCGGGCGGCAGTTTTTTTGGCCCCCGCCCTCCTGCTCTTGATCCTATTCGTCTACGCCCCCGCCCTGCTGGCTCTGGGCTTGGGCTTCTTTCACTACCACCTGCTGGGCATCGGGACTACTTGGGCCGGTCTGACCAACTTCCGGAGCGCTCTGCGCTACTCGTTGTTTTGGACCGCCCTGCGCAACACCTTGCTCTACGCGCTGATTATGGTGCCGGTGACCCTGATCGGCGCTCTGCTGCTCGCCCAGCTGCTCTGCGGGCCTGGAAAGTACGTAGGTTTCTTGCGCACGCTGATCCTGCTGCCCTACATCACTCCCGTGATCGCTACCGCCATCGGCTGGCTGTGGATCTTCAACCCCCAATACGGCCTGCTCAACAGCCTGATGTCCTGGTTGGGGTTGCCGGTGCACCAGTGGATGCAGAGCCCGACCTGGGCCTTGCCCGCGGTGGCCATGTACACGCTGTGGCACGGTTTGGGCTTCGATATGATCATCGCCCTGGCCGCCTTGGCCTCGTTGCCCAAGTCGGTCAGCGAAGCTGCCCAGATCGACGGTGCCGGCCCAGCGACTATTTTTTTCCGAGTCACGCTGCCCCTGCTCACCCCTACCTTGTTCTTCTTGCTGGTCATCACCACCATCGGTTCGCTGCAGGCTTTCTCCCAGATCTACGCCCTCTCGGGCGGACAGGGCGGGCCGGAGTACGCTACTACCACCCTGATCTTCTTGATCTATCAGACTGCCTTCCAGTACTACCACTTCTCCTACGCAGCCGCGATGGCGGTCTTGCTGGTCTTGCTGATCCTGGGCTTGACCCTGTTTCAGAATTGGCTCTCCAAGCGCTGGGTTTTCTACCAATGAGCGCCCTGCCGGCGGTGCGGCGCAGGGGGAGCCGGTGGTTGCAGTTGGTCCTAGCCACCCTAGTGGCCCTGATCTTCTTGGTTCCCCTGTACATCGCCTTGGTGACCTCCTTGGATACCCGGGCCGACGTCTTTTCCTTTCCTACCCACCTGCTGCTCGACTTCGATTTTTCTCCTTACGCCCGTGTCTGGGGCATGGCCCGCTGGCCGATGTACTTCCTCAATACCGCTTTCATCACCGGTACGACCATCGTTCTGGCCCTGGCTACCAGCGTCTTGGCTGCTTACGCCCTCAGCTTCTTGCGCTTCGGCTTCCGGGAGCGGCTGTTCGTGCTGATCTTGTTGGTCTTGATGATTCCAGCCGAGGCGCTGCTGATCCCCAACTACGTCGTCCTGCACCTGCTCGGCCTGCTCAACACTTACTGGGCCCAGATCCTGCCCTACGGCGTCTCGGTGTTCGGGATCTTCCTGCTCAGACAGTTTTTCCTATCGCTCCCGTCTAGCTACTGGGACGCCGCCCGGATCGACGGCTGTGGGCACCTGCGCTTCCTCTGGTCGGTAGCCCTGCCCCTGGCTGCGCCCACCCTGTTCACCATCGCCCTCTACATCTTCATCGGTAGCTGGAACTCTTTCCAATGGCCACTGATCGTGACTACCAGCCACCACGTGCAGCCCATCGAGGTTGCGGTGGCCAGGCTGACCCAAGCCCACTCAGTGGACTGGCGCAGGCTGTCGGCGGCTGGACTGATGGCAACCCTACCCTTGATCCTGGTCTACGCCTTGGTCCAAAAGCAGATCATCCGCGGGATCAGCCGTGGGGAGGGCCTGCAAGGCTAAAGCAGCTCGCTCTGGTCCGGTAGGAACTCGCGCTCTTTTTGTGCTGCTCGTATCCGGCTATCGATAGGCAGCGGATACTCGCGGATCGAGGGCTCAGCCCTAACTCGGCTTCGCGCCAATCCTAGGGTATTGACAGGCCAGCTCCGTCCAGCTTACTCTTCCCTCAGGTTCCTTTCAGGGTGCCCAGAGGGCTCGCTAGGGTAGTGGCTTAGTCCTGGGGTGCTCCTCCTTCCCCAGGAGCCCAGACGGAGGTTGCGTGCGATCAGGCTGGCTCAGCTCTGTTACCCTCCCCCTCACCGCCCTGCTGTTCGCCGGCTGCGCCAGCCTAGCTCCTCAGCCAGCCGCTCCCCAAGGGGTCGAGCTGCACCTGACCTTCCACAGAGCTTCCGGAGTCCAAGCCCAGTACGTCTCTTCCGGGACCGAGGGGCTGAGCCTGCAGGCAGGGAGTAGCTCTGCAGTGGACTACTCCCTGTCCGTCTCGGGAGGGAACTGCACTACCAGCTCGGGGGTCACCACCTGCCAGATCCGCGTCCCCTTAGCTCCGGGGAGCTACCCCTTGACGGTGAAGACCTACGACACTTCCAGCTTCAGTAACTTCACTGCCAGCCACCTGCTCTCCTACGCCACTGAGCAGGTGACCATCCTCCCTGGGCAGATGAACCAGCTCTCCCTCACCTTGGGGGCGGTGGTAGCCAGCGCGCAGCTCACTCCCCTAAGCAGCAGTCTGATCCTGACCACTTACAGCTCCTCTACCCCCAGCTCGGTCACCAACTACGACCTGGCTGCAGCTGAGACCCTCCCGGAGACCTTCACCCTGACCCTGCTGGACGCCTCAGGGAGTGTGATCCTCCAGTCGGCTGCGGGAGCTCCCCAAGTCACCCTGTGCGCTTCGGATCCGGGGGAGCTCCGCGTCACCCCAGCTGGCTCAGGGGAGTACCAACTGAGAGCTCTGCACCCCTTCGGCTCTAACCCCTCCAGTGCCCAGAGCCTCTACCTGGCGGTAGGGAACTGCTCGGGGAGTGAGCTCACCCGCGGCAGCTCCACCCTTATCTCCCTCCCCACCATCAGCGAGACTCAGGCGCTGTATGTGAGCAATGGTGGGAGCAATATCATCACCGCCTACACCGCCCACGGGAGGGAGCTGGGCTTCCAGGCTACCCGCGGGCTATCTGGTCCACAAGGCCTCGCCTACGACCCTCAGACCGGTTGGCTGTACGCGGCGAACTTTAGCACCACCATCACCGCCTACGACCCGGCTACCGGTGCGCAGGTTCCCAGCTCCAGCTTCTCCGCCAGCAGCGGGCTGTCTAACCCAGTCGGCCTCGCCTTTGACCCTCAGACCGGCTGGCTGTACGCGGCGAACAATCTCGGCAGCACCATCACCGCCTACAACCCGTCTACCGGAGCGGAGATCAGCTCTACGGACTTCACCAGCCCCACTTATAGCGACGGGCTAAATTCCCCCACTTTCCTCACCGTGATCCCGTGAGGAGGAGAGCCTAGCAGCTCAGCCCTATTTCAACTGAAGGGCTAATTGGGGAGATGACTTTCTCGTAGTCATCTCCCCAACTAGCCCCCTCCTCTTTACTTCCCGCTCTTCCGCCCTCCGCCTGTACGCCTCCCATCCCCCTGGATCGGAAAGCGCTGTAGAGCTCCCCGGCAGGAGTGCGGACTGGCCGTCTAGCTGCCTGCCCCAGGCCCCCTCGCTGGGGTGCGCAGACCGGAGAGCGGCGACCTGCCGGCCCAGCGGGGGATACCAGCCCCTTTTCAGAAGCTTGCTAGGCGGTGGCTGCCAGGCTACTCTGCAGCAGTTCGCAGATCAGGTCGATTTCCCCCTCGGTCGCGTTGAAGGGAGGGCCGAGCAGCAGGTGGTCGCCCCTGGTCCCGTCGGCGGCGCCGCTCCCCGGGTAGACGATCAAACCCCTCTCCATGGCCGCGCGCCCCACCCGGGCAGCCAGGCCCGGCCTGGGGAAGGGTCCGGCGCTCTCCGGGTCCCCCAGGACTAAGCCCAGCATCAAGCCCTCGCGGCGCAGCTTCAGGACTCTGGGGTCGCCGATCTGCCGCAGACCTTGTTCCAAGCGCGCTCCCAGCACCCCAGCGCGCCCAAACAGCTCTTCCTCCCAGAGGATGTCCAGCACCGCCTCGCCCGCCGCCAAGCTGACCGGGTGGCCGGAGTAGGTGTAGCCGTGCGTAAAACGCCCTGAGCCCGCCATCAGCTCCGCGAAGATCTCCTCCTTGACCAGGATGCCGGCCAAGGGGGCGTAGCCCGCCGCTAGCCCCTTGCCCAGAACCACTACGTCCGGCCGGACACCGTAGCGGGAGAAGGCCATGGGTTGGCCGCAGCGCCCCATCCCGCACATCACCTCGTCGGCGATGTAGAGCAGGCCGTGCCGCCTGCAGATCGCCGCGATCTCCTGAAAGTACCCCTCGGCGGGGGCTAGGGCCGGGTCGGCCGCTCCGACCACCGTCTCGGCCAGGAAGGCGGCCACGCGGTCCTCTCCCTGGCGCTCCACCTCGGCCTCCAGCTGGGCCGCGTCCTGGAGGCCGGGCAGCGCCGGATCGGGGGCCGGAATCTTGGGGAAGGCCTCCTCCCTGAGCAGGGGAGTGTAGAGCGCCCGCCTGCTGCCCATGCCAGAGCTAGCCAGCGCGCCCAGCGAGGCCCCGTGGTAGCTGGGCATCCTGGCGATCACTTTGAAGCGCCCGCTCTCCCCCCGCTCGACCTGCCATTGCCGGGCGAGCTTGATCGCGCTCTCCACCGCCTCCGATCCCCCCGAGCAGGCCCAGAAGCGGTAGCCGCCGCCGGCCAACTGGCTGAGCCGCTCGGCGTAGCGCTCGTAGATGGCGCTGCTGAACTGGCTGCCGTGCACGTACTGCAGCGTCCTGGCCTGCGCCGCCATGGCCTCGGCGATCCGGGTCAGGCCGTGCCCCAGGTTGCAGACCAGCGCCCCGGAGGCGGCGTCCAGGTAGCGCTTGCCGCTCTCGTCCCACAGGTAACTCCCGGCCCCGCGGACCGCTACCGGATAGGGGCTGGCGCTCCGGTAGAAGACGCTGGAATTGGCCATCTCAGTAGCGCAGGGCCACCGTTTTGGCCTGCAGGAAATAGAACAGGTAGTCGGGCCCCCCGACCTTGGCGTCGGTTCCGCTCATGTGGAAGCCGCCGAAAGCGTGGGTGCCGGCCAGGGCGCCGCTGCACTTGCGGTTGAGGTAGAGGTTGCCGACCGCGAACTCGCGCTTGGCCCGCTCCAGGGTGGCCGGGTCGGAGCTGTAGACCGAGCCGGTCAGCCCGTAGGCGGTCTGGTTGGCCAGCTCGAAGGCCTGGTCTAGGTCCTTGGCTCTGGTGAAAGTCAGGACCGGCCCGAAGATCTCCTCGGTGAACAGCGGGGAGTCGGCAGGGACTTCGCTGAAGATGGTCGGTTCGAGGAACGAAGCGGCCAGGACTCGCCCGCCCTCGCGGACTTGGGGGGCGGATCCCCCGCAGACCAGCTGGGCCGAGCTCCGGCCCAGCGCGATGTAGCCGGCGATGCGCTCGGCCGCTTCGGCGGTGATGATCGGGGTGACGTCTGCGTTGGACTCGGCGCTGCCCAGCTGCAGCTGCTTGGTCTTGGCGACCACCCGCTCCAGTAGGTCCTGGTAGACGCTCTCCTCGGCGATCACCCGCGAGCAGGCCGAGCACTTCTGACCGCTGTACCCGAAGGCCGCGTCGACGATGCCTTGGCTGGCCGCTTCCAGGTCGGCGTCCTTGCAGACCACCGTGGCGTCCTTGCCGCCCATCTCGGCGATGACCCGCTTGAGCCAGCGCTGCCCGGGCTGGACCTGGGCCGCCCGGGCGTAGATGCGGCAGCCGATCTCCTTTGAGCCGGTAAAGGCGACCATTCGGATGGCCGGATGGTCGACGAGCGGGTCTCCTAAGTCGGCATCATCCCCGGTCAGAAAGTTGACCACCCCCGCGGGGAGACCGGCTTCCTCTAGGGCTTCGACCAGCAGGTAGGCGCTGATGGGGGCTTCGCTGGCCGGCTTGAGCACCACCGTGTTGCCGGCAGCCAGGGCTCCGAGGGTCATCCCCAGCGGGATGGCGCTGGGGAAGTTCCAGGGGCTGATCACCGCCACCACGCCGATCGGCTCGTACTGCAAGGTCACCTGCTCGTCGGGGATAGGGGAGAGCTCCTTGCCCTCCGACCAGACCAGTACCTGGCGGGCCAGGTACTCGCAGTGGTCGATGCTCTCAGCGACCTCTCCATCGGCCTCAGCCCAGTTCTTGCCGTTTTCCAGGCTCATCGCGGCGTTGAGAAGGAAGCGCTTGCGGCGCAGCAGCGAGGCGAGCTGGAGCAGCAGGGCGCAGCGCAGCTGTGGGCTGGTCCTCGACCAACCCGCGAAGGCCTCTTGGGCGGCCCGGATGGCGGCTTCCAGGTGAGCGCCCTTGGCTTTCTGGAAGCGGGCGATCAGCTCGCCGCGGTCGCTGACGTTGCGGACCTCCAAGTCGCTGTCCAACCAGACCCGCTCCCCGCCGATGATCAGCGGGTAGCGCTTGGGGGCCAGGTTGCGCACCTGCGCGAAGGCGGCTCTCTGGCACTCGGCCACCTCGGGGTCGCGGAAATCGCTGTAGGGCTCGTGGCGGAAGGGGGTGAGACCGGTGTTCATGGACGCTCCTTCTTGCTGAGATTCTGACTGGGATTCTGGGCCGCTTGGGGGGCCAGGTGGCTGGCGGGTAGGACCGGCTTGCCGGCGACCGGGCTGCTCAAGACGATGGAGGTCGAGCAGGTGAAGCCCATGGCGATCAGCTGCGAGAGCAGGGTTTCCAGGTCGGCGACGCTCTCCACCGCGACCCGCAGCATGCAGCTGTTCTCTCCGGTCACGCTGTGGCATTCCAGCACGGCGGGGTGCTCCTCGGACCAATGGATCAGCTGGGGGTCGCGTTGCCCGCTGTCTTGGACGCCGATGAAGGCGGTGATCTGCCGTCCCAGCCGCGCTGGGACCAGCTTGGCGCTGTAGCCGGAGATGACCCCTTCCTCCTCCAGGCGCCGGACCCGCTCGGTGACGGCTGGAGCGGAGAGGCCGACCTTGCGCCCCAGCTCGCGCATGCTCAGCCTGGCGTCTTGCTGCAGGGCGGAGAGGATCAGCCGGTCAGCCCGGTCGAATCGGACGCGCACCCCCTCACTCTAGACCTTCACTTCGCAAATGCCAAGTGGCGGAGGGGTCTAGGGCCTGCGGTCGGCTGTACAGTGCCGTCTCGGACGGGAATGCGCTCTTCCAAATGGCTGGGGTTTGCGCCTAGCATAGGCGGTAGACATCTAGACGCCCGGGACCGCCTGGGTTTTCCCCAAAGAGGAGGTGGGAGATGAGACAGATTCACCCGAGAGCGACCGAGGAATCCCAGCGCATGCTGCCCCGAAACCTGCGGGCCGCCCCTTTCCGCGAGGTTCCCGACAGCGACTGGTACGACTGGAAGTGGCAGATGCGCCACCGGCTCAACCGGCTCGAGGAGCTGGAGCAGGTCCTGGAACTGACCGAGGCGGAGCGGGCCGGGATCAGCGCCCAGGGGCTATTCCGCTTGGATATCACCCCCTACTTCGCCAGCCTGATGCACCCCACCGACCCCACCTGCCCCATCCGCCGCCAGGTCATCCCCACCGACAAGGAGCTCCTCCCCTTCCCCTCGATGATGGACGACTCCCTAGCCGAGGACCGCCACAGCCCGGTCCCCGGCCTGGTCCACCGCTATCCGGACCGGGTGCTGATGCTGGTCACCACCCAGTGCGCCAGCTACTGCCGCTACTGCACCAGGAGCCGGATCGTCGGTGACCCCTCGGAGACCTTTTCGGCCAAGGACTTCGAGCAGCAGCTCGCCTACCTGCGGCGCACCCCCCAAGTCCGCGACGTGCTGCTCTCCGGCGGGGATCCCCTGACCCTGGCACCCAAGGTGCTGGCCGGGCTGCTCTCCGAGCTGCGCGCCATCCCCCACATCGAGATCGTCCGCATCGGGACCCGGGTTCCGGTGTTCTTGCCGATGCGGATCACGGACCAGCTGCTGGAGACCTTGGCCAGCGCCCACCCCCTCTGGATCAACATCCACGTCAACCACCCCAAGGAGATCACCCCCGAGGTGGCCGAGGCCTGCGACCGGCTGAGCCGGGCTGGGATTCCCTTGGGCAACCAATCGGTCCTGCTGCGCGGCGTCAACGACGACCCGGTGGTCATGCAGAAGCTGCTGCGCGAGCTGGTGCGCATCCGGGTGCGGCCCTACTACCTCTACCAGTGCGACTTGGTCCACGGCGCCGGCCACTTCCGCACCAGCGTGGCCCAGGGCCTCAAGATCATGGAGAGCCTGCGCGGCCACACCAGCGGCTACTCCATCCCGACCTACGTGGTCGACGCCCCGGGGGGCGGCGGCAAGATCCCGCTGGCTCCCAACTACCTGCTCTCCCAGGGGCCCGACCAGCTGGTGCTGCGCAACTTCGAGGGCTACATCGCCGCCTACGCCGAGCCGGAGGACTACACCGGGCCGGATGTCTCGGTGCCCGCGGAGTGGCAGCGCAGCGAGCCCGGCCAGAAAGGGGTCTACGGCTTGCTCGAGGGCGAGGGGATCAGCATCGAGCCGGCCGGTTTCCGCGAGCTGCACCGCCGCGGTGCCGGCGAGCACCGCCTGAACCGCGACCCCGAGAAGTGGAACCCCTTGGACCGCCAGCCGGCCGAGGAGCGGCGGTGAACCCCGCCCAGGCCCCAGTCCGGCGCCCCGAGCTGCGCACCGCCCTCCCCGGCCCGCGCAGCGCAGAGGTGCTGCGGCGCGACCGCGCCGCCCTGGCCACCTGCTATACCCGCCCTTTCCCGCTGGTGCCGGACCGCGGCCAGGGCGTCTGGCTCAGCGACCTGGACGGCAACACCTTCCTGGACTTCATGGCCGGGATCGCGGTGTCCACCACCGGCTACCACCACCCCCACGTGGCGGCGGCGATCGCCGACCAGGTGGGGCGCTTCCTGCACATCTGCCTGACCGACTACGCCCAGGAGGGGACCACCCAGCTGGCCGAGCGGCTGCTGGCCCACCTGCCGGGCGATCGCTACCGGGCCTTCTTCGGCAACTCGGGTGCCGAGGCAGTGGAGGCGGCCATCAAGCTGGCCAGGCACCACACCGGCCGCCCCTACCTGATCTCCACCTTGGGCTCCTTCCATGGCAGGACCTACGGCGCGGTCTCGCTGACCGGGTCCAAAGCCAATTACCGCCGCGGTTTCGGTCCGCTGCTGTCCGGTGTGGTCCATGTCCCCTACCCCAACCCCTTCCGGCCGCCCCTGGGCTCTAACCCGGAGAGCTGCGGCCGGGCGGTGCTGGACTATCTGGAGCGCGAGCTGTTCCCCACCGTCTTGCCCCCCGATGAGGTCGCCGCCATCTTGGTGGAGCCGATGCAGGGCGAGGGCGGCTACATTGTCCCGCCCAGCGACTTCCTGCCCGGCCTGCGCGCGCTCTGCGACCGCTACGGCATCCTGCTCATCCTCGATGAAGTCCAGACCGGTATGGGCCGCAGCGGAAAGATGTTCGCTTTCGAGCACGATCAGATCCAGCCGGATATGGTCACCCTGGCTAAGGGGATCGCCTCCGGCCTGCCGCTCAGCGCCATGCTGGCCAGGGAGCGGTTGATGACCTGGCCCGAGGGGAGTCACGGCAGCACCTTCGGCGGCAACCCGGTGGCGGTGGCCGCCGCTTCGGCGACCCTGGACCTGCTGGAGGGCGGCGCCCTGCACCCCGGGCTGGGCACCAGCCTGATCGACAACGCCAGGATCCAGGGCGAGTGGATGCTGGCCGAGCTGCGCCGGTTGGCGGCCGATTTTCCGGCTGTCGGCCAGGTCCGGGGCCGCGGCCTCTTCCTGGGGATCGAGTTCGTCTCGGCGGACGGCGCGGAGGACCCGGCCGTCCGCGACCGCTTCGCGGAGGCCGCCTTCCGCCTGGGCCTGCTCACCCTGCCCTGCGGCTACAGCAGCCTGCGGATCTCGCCCCCCCTGATCCTGAACCGCCAGGAAGCCGAAGTGGGCCTGGAGCTGATCGCGGCCGCCCTGCGCGCGGTCTCCTGAGCCGCCTCGGTGCGGTCCCCCCGGTCCGGCGCCATGACCGCTGAGCCGCCGCGGCTCCCCGGGGGGCGGGAACCTCCGCCCTGAGCCGGAAGCTAGAGCCAGGAGATGAGGCCTACCGCCAGGGCGGCGCAGGCGGCGATCAGGACCGCGCCGGCGGTGAGGTCCTTGACCCGCCCGGCGGCCGCGCTCCACCCCGGGCTTGCCAGGTCGACCAGCCGCTCGGCTGCGGTGTTGACCGCCTCCAAGCTCAGGACCAGCCCGCAGGCCAGCGCGATCGCGACCAGGCCGCGCCCCAGGACCAGGCTGATGGCCACGGCTAGGGCCGCGCCGGCCAGCTCGATCCGGAAATTGGTCTCCAGCCACAGCAGCGCTAGGCCGTTCCAGGCGGCCTTGGCGCTGCGCCAGCGCCCCCTCACCGCGACCGGTCCGCCTCCCAAGCCCACTGAGCCGCCCGGTTGAAGATCTCCCAACCGGGCGCCTCCGGCAGCGCCTGGGCGTTCAGGGACTCGGCGGCCGGGTGGTCGAAGCCGGCCAGGTGGGTGATCCCGTGCGAGAGCAGCAAAAGCAGCTCGCGCTCCCGGCCGCTGCCCAACTCCTCGGCCTGCCGCTCGGCCTGCTCCAGGTTGAGGAAGAGGTCACCTAAGTGCAGCGGGACGAAGGGGTCTCCGGGGACCCAGGAGGGGAAGCTGAGCACGTCGGTGACCGCGTCCACCCCCCAGTAGCGCAGCTTGAGCTGGCGCAGCTCGCTGTCGCCGCTCACCACCGCGGTGAGGCGGTGGCCTGCTAGGCCGTGGCCCTTCAGCACCGCCCGCCCGCCCCGCTTGAGGGAACTCCGGAGCGTCCCGGGCAGCTCCGAGCGGCAGACCAGATCGATCATCCCAGCGCTTCGGCGACCTCGTAGGCCTTGACGATCCGGCCCACCAGCGGGTGGCGGACCACGTCGGCCTCGCTGAAGTGGTGGAAGTGGATCCCCTCGATCCCGACCAAGGTCTGCTCGGCGACGATCAGGCCGGATCCCAGGTGCCGGGGGAGATCGACCTGGGTGATGTCGCCGGTGACCACCACCTTGCTGGAGAACCCCATCCGGGTCAGGAACATCTTCATCTGCTCGGCGGTGGTGTTCTGGGCCTCGTCCAGGATGATGAAGGCGTCGTTGAGGGTGCGGCCGCGCATGAAGGCCAGCGGCGCCACCTCGATGGTCCCCCGGGCCAGGTAGCTCTCGAACCGGTCCGACTCCAGCATGTCGTAGAGGGCGTCGTAGAGCGGTCTGAGATAGGGATCGATCTTGGCCTGCAGGTCTCCGGGGAGGAAGCCCAGCCGCTCTCCGGCCTCGACCGCCGGCCGGGTCAGGATGATCCGCTTGACCCGGCGGCTGCGCAGGTGGGCGATGGCCATGGCTACCGCCAGGTAGGTCTTCCCGGTCCCGGCCGGCCCGATCCCGAAGGTGATGTCGCTCCGCTCGATCGCCTCCAGGTAGCTCTGCTGGCCCGGCGTCTTGGCCCGCAGCCGGTTGGGCAGGCCGGCGGGGCCTCCCGGTGGGGTGTCCCCGCGCTCGATGGCCTCCTGCACGTCGCCGCCCTTGCGGACCGTGCCGATCAGCTCGGTCAGCAGCCGCTTGGTCCGCTCGACCTCGGCGGCCTCGCCGTTGATCACGATCACGTCCCCCCTGGCGCTGATCCTAGCCGAGCTGAGCTGGCGGATCTGCCGGAGCAGCACGTCCTGCTCTCCGAACAGGGCCAGGGCTTCTTGCTGGCCGTTGAGGGGGATGACCGCCTGATTCGGCCCGCTGCTCAAGCCTGCACCCGGTCCTGGTCGCCGGCCGCCGGCAGCGGACCGAAAGCTGACCAGGGCTGGCCGTCAGCGCGGACCAGCCGATCCCGAACAGTTTCTCGCACCCGCTCAGTATAGCTCAGAACTCGGCCGCCTGGACCCACCACCGCGGGAAGCGCTCAGCCAGCTGGGCGGCCACCTCTTCGGCCTGGGCCCGGCTACCCGCGTAGGCGAAGCAGCTGCTCCCCGAGCCGCTCATCAAAGCTCCCCCCAAACCGCTGCCCCGCAGCGCGCTTAAGGCCTGGGCGACCGGTGGGCAGCGGCTGGCCACCAGCTCCTGAAAGGCGTTGAAGGAGTCGGGCACCTCGCCGGCGCGCAGCTGCGCGATCAACCGCTCGAAGTCCACCCGCCTGCCCGGACCGCCGCTCTCGTCCCACCAGCGGTAGGCCTCCGCGGTGCTGACTGCGGCGTCCGGCCGCACCACCACCACCTGCCGCTGGGGCAGGGAGACCGGCTGCAGCTGCTCCCCGAATCCCCGGGCGATCGCCGCCCCTCCCAGCAGGAAGAAGGGGACGTCGGCCCCTAGGCGCGCGGCCAGCCCGGCCAGGTCGAGCTGGCTGGGGAAGAGCTCCTGCAGCGCCAGCAGGGTGGCTGCGGCGTCGCTGGAACCCCCTCCCAAGCCGCTGCCCAGCGGGATCCGCTTCTCTAAGGTCAGCTTGGCCCCGCCGCCTAGACGGCTCAGGTAGCTCTGGGCGGCGCGCCAGACCAGGTTGTCCGCCCCGCCCCCGACCGCCACCGGCCCGGTGAGCTGGAGCTGGAGCTGCCCGGCGGGCTCGACCTCGACCCAGTCGGCCAGGCTGATCGGGACCATCAGGGTCGCGATCCGGTGCAGCCCGCCGGGCAGCCGTTCACCCAGCTCGAGGCCCAGGTTGAGCTTGGCCGGGGCCCGCCGCCTCACCGCTCCTCCCAGGCGCTCAGCAAGGCCTGCGCCATGGCCCAATCGCTGGGGGTGGTGATTTTGAACAGCCAGGGGTCGCCCGGAACCAAGCTGACCGGCTGCCCGAAGGCGGCTGCTAGGCCGGCGTCGTCGGTGAACTCCAGGCCGGCGCTGGCCGCTTGCCGGTGCCAGCGCAGCAGCGGCTCCCGCCAGCCGGCCTGGGGGGTCTGGATCCGCTGCACCCGGCTGCGGTCGAGCGGGCGGTAGCTGCCGCCCGCGACCTCCACCAGGGTGTCTGGGCTGGGCAGGGCGGCGGTGGCGAAGCCGCCCGGCCCAGCCGCGGCCAGCACCGCGCTGGCCAGACCGGACCGCAGGAAGGGCCGGGCGGCGTCGTGGATCAGGACCAGGTCGGCGTCGCAGGCTTCCAGCAAGGCGAGGACCGTCTCCTGGCGGGTTTTCCCCCCGGGCCGGCCGGCGGCTCCGGGGGGTGGGGGGCAGCCCGGGGGCAAGCCGACCAAGACCTGGTCCACCAGCGGCGAGAGCTGGCGCACCGCCCGCTCGATCAGGGTCTCGCCGCCCAGCCGCAGCAGCGCCTTGGGGCCCAAGCCCAACCGCTGCCCCTCCCCGGCGGCTGGCAGCAGGGCGGCCAGCTTCACCGAGCCCTCTGCCCGGGACGGAATTCCCCTGGGGGAGGGACAGGAGCGCTGCTCGGCATCGCCCGCATCATACCCGCCTCCTATACTGGTCGCATGGAGGCTCCCTCCGCTTTGGAAGCGGTGCTGGCCGAGTTGCAGGCCGGCTTGGTTCCGCCCTATCTGCGAGCCCGGCCGGCTGGAGGCTACCGGGTGAGCGCGGCCTGGTTGGCCGAGCAGCTCAGCGTCCTGCTCGGCCCGGCCGGTTGGTCTCTGTCCCTGCGCCAGGAGGGCTCGCTGCCGGCCGCTCCCGAGCGGGTGGTGGTGTGGTGCCGCCTGGAGCTGGCTGGCGCCGCGCGCGAGGCCCTCTGCGACGCGCCCGACCTGGAGCAGGCGGTGGAGGGCGCTCTGGCCTACAGCCTGAGCCTGTTCGGGCTGGTGATGGAGCTGCCCAGGTCAGAGCCCGACCTCTCCGAGACCGCTCGCCAGCACATCGACCGCCTGCTGGAGCAGCTCCGGCAGGCCGGCCTCGGCTTGGAGGCGGCCAGGATCACCCTGCGCCACCGCGGCTACGGCGACTCCTTGGAGGAGAGCCGGCAGCTCTACAGCGAACTGCGCGGCCTGCTGCGCGACCGGATCCCCTGAGCGGCGGGCGGCATGCTCCGGGTGATCGCAGTCGGGGACGTCCACGCCAACTGGCCGGCCTTCTGGCGCGCCCTGCAGTCGGCGGGTCTGAGCGACGAGGACGGCAACCCCAGCGTCCGCCTGCTGTCCGGCTCCAGTTTGGTCCTGCTGATGGGGGACTTGGTGCACCCCAAGACCCCCGAAGACTACGCCCGGATATCGGGCTACCGCCCCTTCGACGACCAGAACAAAGAGCACCTCAAGGCCGCCGCCGACAACCAGGCCTACGCCCTGCGCAAGCTGCGGGAATTCAGCTTCCGCAGCGGGGGCCACCTCAAGATCCTGCTCGGCAACCATGACGAGTCGGCGCTGTCGCACCGCCACCGCCTCAAGTCCGGCGCCCACCTCCAACACCGCGAATTCGATCCCTCCGCCGGGGGGACTCCCTTGGACCCCGAGCTGCGGGCCTGGTTCCTGGGCTTTGCCAGGGAGGTGGTGATCGGGCGCACCCACTTCGCCCACGTGGGGCCCCTGCCCAGCATGAGCCAGTACGACGACTTCTTCTATGCCGACCAAGACCCGCGGCAGTGGTTCCTGGCCCGCCCCGAGTTGGTCGCCGAGTGCGGCTGGAACTTCGGCGTCTACGGCCACAACCTGATGCCGGGGGGGATCCGGATGGACCGCCAGCACCGCTTCGCCATGATCGACGCCTTGGAGTGCGGCGAGTACTTGGAGCTGCGCTTCCAGTCCTCGGAGGACTTAGACACCCCTCCTTCGGTCCGGGTGGTGCGCTTCTGACACGGCCTTGTCGGCACCCAGCTCCGGCTCCGGTGGTAGGCTTCCTGGGTGCGTACGCCCGTGGGACCCGAAGAGAGCTACACCGCCTACCGCCTGCTGCTGATGTCGGTGCTGGCGGCGCTGATCGGCCTGGCCGGGGGGGTCCTGGCCTTCGTGCTGCTGCGGCTGATCGGCCTGGCCGAGAACCTGGTCTTCTTCGGTAGGGTAGCCTGGTCTCTCCCCCCGGTGCAGCTCAATCACTTGGGCCTCTGGGTGCTGATCGTACCGGCCCTGGGCGGTTTGGTGGTGGGCCTGATGGCCCAGTACGGCACGCCCAAGATCCGCGGCCACGGGATTCCCGAGGCCATGGAAGCGGTTTTGATCAACAAGAGCCGTATCGATCCGAAGGTAGCCGTCTACAAGCCGCTCGCCACCGCCATCGCCATCGGCACCGGCGGCCCCTTCGGCGCCGAGGGGCCGATCATCCAGACCGGCGGCGCCGTGGGCTCGCTGCTGGGCCAGCTGGTCTCGGTCACGGCCGCGGAGCGCAAGGTTTTGCTGGCCTGCGGGGCCGCTGCCGGCATGGCCGCCACCTTCAACACGCCGCTGGCCGGGGTGGTCTTGGCCATCGAGCTGCTGCTGTTCGAGTTCAAGTCCCGCTCGTTCATCCCCTTGGTCATCGCCTCCACGGTGGCCACCAGCCTGTCGGCGGCCCTGTTCCACAGGGGACCGCTCTTCCACGTCACCTCGGTGCACTTCGGCCTGCCCCAGGCCATGCCCGCCTACCTGCTGCTGGGACTGATCTGCGGCTTGGCGGCGGTGGGCTTTACTCGCCTGCTGTTCTGGGCCGAGGACCGCTTCGAATCCATCCGGATCTCGCCCATCCTGCTCCCGGCCATCGGTGGCCTGGGCTTGGGCGTCATCGCCTACTTCGTCCCCCGGGTCCTCGGGGTGGGCTACGACACCATCAACGCGATCCTGAACGGCAGCCTCCCGCTGACCTTGCTGGTGGCGGTGATGGTCGCCAAGGCGGCGGCGCTGGTGGTCTCCTTGGCTTCGGGGACTTCCGGGGGTCTGCTGGCCCCGCTGTTCATGTCCAGCGCCGCCCTGGGGGCGGTCTACGGAGAACTGGTGCGGCTGATCTTCCCCGCCCTCGGCGCCGACCCCAACGCCTTCGCGCTGGCCGCTCTGGGCGCCGTCTTCGGTGCGGCCTCGCGAGCCAGCTTCACCTTCATCATCTTCGCCTTCGAGATCACCCAGGACTACCGCGCGGTGCTCCCGGTGATGCTGGTCGCGGTGGTGGCCAACCTGGTGGCGGTGCGCTGGCTGCCGAACTCGGTGATGACCGAAAAGCTGATCCGCAGAGGGCGGCGGGTCGCCAGCGACTACGAGGTGGACATCATGGGCGCTGCGCAGGTGGCCGATGTGATGGCCAAAGACTTTCCGGCCGCCGAAGCCGCCACCCCTATCGCCGAGGTGCTGAGCGCTCTGCGCCAGCGCCCTCACCCCAGGGCCGGCCTGCTGGTCCTGTCGGCCGAGCAGGAGCTGATCGGGGTGACCACCAGGAAAGAGTTGGAGCAGGCGGTGGGCGAGGGCAGGGGAGAGCGCCCGCTGGCCGAGCTGGCGCACCCCCCAGTGGTCGCTTATCCCGACGAGACCCTCAGGCAGGCCATCTTCAAGATGATCGCGCAGCATGTCGGGCGCTTGCCGGTGGTGGAGCGCAACGCCCCTGGGCGGCCGATCGGCTACCTGGGCCGCTCGGAGATCTTAGAGGCCCGCCGCAAGCTCCTGGAAGAAGAGGTCCAGCCCGAGCCCGGCTGGCTCAGCCTGCGGCGCCCTAGCAGCTGAGCTGGCGCTCGCCCGATAAGACCCGCTGCTAAGACCCGCCGCTGGGGACAGCCGGGCGCGGCGGGAAGCCCGGGTGCAGGTGGGTGTGGCTACCCCGCGGGTGGGGGGGGAAAGGCGGTGAATAATTCGCGCAACTGCCCCTGGGACGTGGCTGCCCCGCGGGTGGGGGAGTAAAGTCCAGCGATACCCAGAACCCCTCGCTCCGGCCCCTTCGTTGCCTGGACTGGCCTGGACGGTCACCGGCCTGGATCTAGTTCCCCGCAGGAGCTCCCCGGCGATCCGGTTCCCGATCCCTGACCCCGGGAGTCCCTGTGCACTCGACGCCAACCCACGTTTCTGGCCGCTCTATCCGAATCCTCTACCCTCTACGAATATCTAACTGGGTCAGAGAACGATCTTGAAGACGGTGCCTTTACCAGAAGCGCCACCTTCCTCCGTCGTCCCGTACAGCTCCCCCTTGCTGCCGAGGATCAGGGCAGCAAAGGGCTCAGCGCCGTCACTCCCACTCCCGAAGTTGTGCAGCACCGTCTCGGTCCAGTTACCCCCAGAGGAGGTCGGGGGTGAGAGCTGAAAGACGGTGCCGAGGCCAGAAGCGCCGCCAAACTCCGTCGTCCCGTACAGCTCCCCCTTGCTGCCAAAGATCAGGGAAGCGTGGGGGTAAGCGCCGTCACTCCCGCCCCCGAAGCTGTAGAGCACCTGTTCCCCGGTCACCGTGAGGGGGAAGGTCGCTGAAGCGCTCACCCCCGATAAGCTAGCGGTCATCTGCACCTGATCGTGGCCGGCCAAGTTGGAAGGAGTCTTTACGATCAAGGGAACCAGTGAGGCCTTCCCAGCGGAGAGGGCCACGCTGCTAGGGCTGAAGCTGAAACCCGAGCTAGGGAGCGCGGCCCCTCCCTCGCTGACTCGGTAGCCCAGCTGCACGGTCCCGCTCAAGCTTGGGCTGCTCAAAAGGTATTGACATCTGACAATGGTGGGTGGCAAAATGATCTTGCGGGCTGGTCACTGCGTAGCGGGGGCCGGCCTACTGCTTTGGGAGTACTACGAGGCCGTACCCAAGCACTTGCCCACCTTTCCCGCGACGCAACTTACCTTGGATGATCTCCCAGTCTTCGCGTGCGGGTTTTTCAAGCACGTGGCGCCCCGCGGGTGTGACGATCAAGTCGGCTATCTGCAAGCCCACAAGATTAGCTCGCTTGTGTTGCAGCGAAAGATCGGTGATGCGCGCTGTCAGCTGGCTAGCTGCCAGGTACTCGGTGCCTTTTACCTTTAAACTCTCCCATTCTTGTTTCAGATTGTAGTCCAGTATCTGGTCTCGACTTTCTGCCACGATCACGCCTTGATGGTCACTGCGGTCGATCTCAAAGTAGAATCGTTCGACTAACACGCGCAAGCTCAGTGCGTAGGGGTCCAGCGCGTTAGCGCCATAACGGCTGAAGTGCTCGTCCTTGCGGACTGCGCAGACCAAAGCGGTGTACTTTAGATCGCGCATCAGGGCGTTGAGGGCGGCATGAAAGCGCTGCCGAGTCGGTAAATCTCGTAGGGATTCAAAACCTCTGCGCTGCCGAGTTATGTCGGCTGTATGTAGGATGATGTCTGTACGGCCAAACCATGCGTTTTTGAAAGCATCGACGCGCTCTAAGAGTTCACCATCGGCGTAATCTTGATCGACGATGATGCCGCCTAAAACAAACACTGGATACTGTGGATCGACCGAAGATAGGTTGTGATCGCCAGATTCGTCGAGAAAGAGCACTTTCATATTTAATCTAAATTCTAAACTTATTTTCTAAAATTGCTACAAAGTGGCCGAGATCTTCCCCAAGAGATATACTTCCAGGCGGAAGCTAGCGCGATCGAGTCGTTGTGGGTGAGAGCTGCTTTTCCATCCTGTCCTTACCTAAAAGAAAGCCTCGAGGCCTCTGGTTGGGTGGACTGAAGAGCTACGGCGCGCCCTGAGCCGGCAGGCCTGGGTGGAAGGGCGCCCACCTAAGCGAAGACGGATAGACAAAAAGGTAGGTACCTGGGTGGGATCTAGAACTCCGGAACCAGGTAGGGGGTGCCGGGGAAGGGCGCGTACCCAACCAACAGGAAAGGGGAACCCCTGTCTCTTCCCCGAGAGAGGGTATGGTTCAGGCTCCCTAGTTCAGCCAGCCAGCAGCGCCCCCGGAGGCTGGTTTCAGGGGACGTCACCTGACCTATCCAGGGACAGTTCCTTATCAATCAGAAAAAGTCCCTGCGCCGACCCCGAGTTGGACGCGCGGAAGCCCTTCTCCGGTAGGGCGCTCTGTGGCAGCTGGGGTTCGTCGCACTCCGCTGCCCGCGGGCTCGCGCTGCCGAGGGACCTGTATAGCTGCTCGCGGAGCCGCCGCCGAGTTCCCCTGTTACAATGCGCCATGCCCCGCTCAGCTTTTTTCCGCCTCAGCCCTAGGCTGCTGGTTGCCGCCGCGCTCTTGACGGCGGCTGGCCTGGCAGCGCAGCCTGGCTCCACCATCCGTTTCGCCCTGCCGGCCGCGACCAACATCACCTACCTCTTTCCGATCACGCCCAGCCAGTTTTACGCTTCGGTCAATATCCATTACGTCCAGAGCCTGCTCTACCGCCCGCTGGTCTTCGTGAACTCCAAAGTCCAGGTCAACTACACCCGCTCCCTGGCCCAGTCGGTCAAGACGGCTGACGGCAAGCACTACTTCATTACTCTGAACCCCAAGTGGCGCTGGTCGGACGGACAGCCGGTGACAGCCAAAGACGTCCTGTTCGATATCCGCCTGCTGCGCTCGATTCCCGCCGGCAAATCCAACCTCTTTGGCGGCTGGGGCGGCGGTGGGGTGCCCAACGATATCGTCAGCGCGCGCCAGCTCAGCCGCTACCGGCTGGAGATCACCCTGAACGGCCGCTACAACCCACAGTGGTTCATTCTCAACGGCCTCAGCCTGATCACCCCGCTGCCCAAGCAGGCCTGGGACCGCTACCCCGGCCATCCGGCCAAGACGTTGGCGTACCTGCAAGCGCGCGGCGACAGCCAGAGCTTTTTCCGCAGCAGCCCGGTGGACGGGCCCTTCAAGGTCTCAAGCCTCGAGCTGAACAAGCGTTTCATCTTCGCTGCCAACCCCGCCTACTCCGGGCACCGGGCCGACTACCAGCGGCTGGTCCTAACCTACTTCACCAGCACCGACGCGGAATACAACGCGCTGCGCGACGGCCAGATCCAGGTGGGCTACCTCCCGGCGCACCTCTACGCTCAGCGCCAGATCTCCGGATTCCGTTTCTGGTCGACCCCGCTGTGGGCTATGTACTACATGGACGCCAACTTCAAGAACCGCCAGGCTCCCGAGCTAGCTTCTCTGCCGGTGCGCCAAGCGCTGCAGATGGCGATCAACCAGCCAGGGATGGTCAAGGCTTTCCTGCACGGTCAGGGGGTTGCCCAGTACGGTCCGGTCCCCTACGTGCCCCCGACCTACTTGAGTCCCTACCTCAAGTCCACTGTCCCGTATCCCTATAACCCCCGGGCCGGCAAGCGCCTGCTCGAGGCGTCGGGCTGGAGCTTGCAGGGTGGGGTGATGGTCAAGGGTGGCCAGCGCCTGGTCCTCAACCTGGCCTACGCGGTCGGCAGCCAGTACATCCAGCTCGAGGCCGAGGCGATCGCTGCGGCGGCGGCCAAGGAGGGGATCTCGGTCCACCTACAGCCGATGCCTTTCGGCACCCTGATCGCCCAGCTCGGCAAGCTGCAGTCCTGGCAGCTCGAGCTCTTCGGGGGCTGGCTCTACGGCACCGACCCTTACCCCAGCAACTACCAGGTCTTCAATAGCCAGGGCGGCTCTAACCGCGGTGGCTACGACGACCCCAAGATGAACCAGCTGACCGTCCAGACCCACCTCTACGCCAGCCCCTCGGCCTCGCTGCAGGCGCTCTACCGCTACCAGGACTACGCTGCCAAGACCCTACCCCGGCTGTGGATGCCGGTTCCCGACGCGCTCAACGAGGTCAGTACCGGCTTGCACGGTGTTCGGGGCCACCTCTACATCGGCCGCTTCTCGCCCCAGTACTGGAGCTTCTAAGGGTAGGGGAGAGCCTCCGCTCAGGGGGGTCTGAGCGCCGCCTCCTAGGGGCCACTGAGCTCTTCCTCGGAGAGCCTCCGCTCAGGGGATTTGGGCTCGGCTCGCCCCCCGGGAGCGCGCCCTGTACTGGACTGGGCGCAGCCGCCCCGCTTCAGGGGAACTCCCCGGCCTCCACGGGCTGCTCATGGCCATCTGGGAATAATAGGAGCGTTTTTTACACAAGACGTTCTTGGGCACAAAAAGAATGGTGCTAGGCTGGCAGCGCGACCACCGCTCTGCGCCGTACTCTGCTCACCGGGCCCAACCCCAGGAGCGGTCGTTTCGGTGCTCTACTCTAGCTGCCCCCGGCCTCAGCGTCCCC
Organism: bacterium; assembly: GCA_021810505.1. Taxonomy (GTDB): domain Bacteria; phylum Deinococcota; class Deinococci; order Deinococcales; family Deinococcaceae; genus JAJZIR01. The sequence continues at coordinate 333,940 of JAJZIR010000001.1, read as the reverse complement.
GAGCTGGCCAAGCTGCTAGGCTACACCCCCAGAGGCCTGCGGGCTAGCCCTGACTCCAAATACCACCAGCCCAAGCTGGGTGAATGGGTCGGCTTACTGGTCTGAGTTCTCACCGAATCGGACGGTGGCGTGGATAACCTGCCCACCTAGCTCCACGACCCCCAGACCTGGGAAGTGTGCCGCCCTACCCGGCGGCGCGGAACTGCACCGCCCTAGAGACCCCGGTTGCCCTGGAGGGGGTACCCCCTGATCTCTAGCGCGGGGGACTGCTGGCAGCCCCGCGCGGCCTCCTGGGAGTGCTCCGGCGAGCCAGGGATGGTACTGGGGCAGGCTTGCCACCAAGAGCAGGTGCTCGTGAGTTGCCAACCAGTCGCAGAGCAGATGGTCAGTGAGCTGTTCGGCAGTTCCCGGGTCTTCATTCAGCGTGTCGGTGCAGCTGAGGGCCGGGTCGCTTCTGAGCGGAGATTCCCCCGCCAGGGGCTCTGTGGGTTCCAGCCCTGGCGACTGCGCGAACTTCCCTGGGAGGCTAGGTCAGACTGCCCTCTACACTCCAACCCACGCTCCCAACCGCTCTATCTGAATCCCCATCCTACGGGTGTCCAACTGGATCAGCTGGATCAGAGGACGATCTTGAAGACGGTGCCGTAATCAGAAGTGCCGTTAACACTATACGTCGTCCCGTACAGGTCCCCGTTGCTGCCGAGGATCAGGGGGGCCTCGGGGTTAGCGCCGTCACTGCTACCCTTAAAGTTGTAGATCACCTGCTCAGTCCAGCCGCTCCCAGTGGTAGCGGGTGCGAGCTGGAAGACGGTGCCTTTACCAGAAGCGCCGCCAACCGCCGTCGTCCCGTACAGTTCCCCCTTGCTGCCAAAGATCAGAGCAGCAGTAGGGTGAGCGCCGTCACTCCCACCCCCAAAGCTGTACAGCACCGTCTCGGTCCAGCTACCCCCAGAGGAGGTCGGGGGTGAGAGCTGGAAGACGGTGCCGAGGTCAGAAGCGCCGCCAAACCCCGTCGTCCCGTACAGCTCCCCCTTGCTGCCAAAGATGAGAGAAGAGAGTGGATCAGCGCCGTCACTCCCGCCCTGAAAGTTATAGATCACCTGCTCAGCCCAACCGCTCCCAGTGGTAATGGGCGATAGCTCGAAGACGGTGCCGTCACTAGAAGTGCCGCTACTGCCGCCACCCGCTGTCGTCCCGTACAGCAGTTCCCCGTTGCTGCTAAAAATGAGGGAAGAGAATGGATAAATGCCGTCACCCCCACTCCCAAAGCTGTGCAGCACCGTCTCGGTCCAGTTGCCCCCAGAGGAAGCTGTAGGTGTGAGCTGGAAGACGGTGCCATTACCAGGAGTGCCGCCATACGCCGTCGTCCCGTATAGTTCCCTGTTGCTGCCGAGGATCAGGGGAGCTCTGGGGTTAGCGCCGTCACCGGTACTCCCGAAGTTGTGCAGCACCTGCTCAGCCCAGCTCCCCCCAGAGGAGGTCGGAGGTGAGAGCTGGAAGATGGTGCCGTAATCAGAAGTGCCGTTAAGACCATACGTCGTCCCATACAGGTCCCCGTTGCTGCCGAGGACCAGAGAGGCTTTGGGATCAGCGCCGTCACTCCCACCCTTAAAGCTGTAGATTACCTGCTCAGTCCAGCTGCTCCCAGGGGAAGCGGGAGGCGAGAGCTGGAAGACAGTGCCTTTACTAGAAGCGCCACCAAGCTCCGTCGTCCCGTACAGGTCCCCGTTGCTGCCGAGGACCAGGGCGGCCTCGGGGTTGGCGCCGTCACTCCCGCCCTGAAAGCTGTAGATCACCTGCTCCCCGGTCACCGTGAGGGGGAAGGTCGCTGAAGCGCTCGCCCCCGATAAGCTAGCGGTCACCTGCACCTGATCGTGGCCGGCCAGGCTGGAAGGAGTCTTTACGGTCAAGGGAACCTGCACAGCCTTCCCAGCGGAGAGGGTCACGCTGCTAGGGCTGAAGCTGAAAGCCGAGCTAGGGAGCGCGGCCCCTCCCTCGCTGACTCGGTAGCTCAGCTGCACGGTCCCGCTCAAGCTCTGGCTGCTCAAGCTGAGGGTCTCCTTCCCGCTGCTCCCCTGCTGGACCGAGAGGGCCGCAGCTCCGCTCAAGGACAGGGCCGAACTGCTCTGGTGGTTGGGAGCGGGGGCTCCCCCCTAGCTGCATCCGACCAGGATCAGGGCAGCTCCAGCCAAACAGCTGGCTAAGCTGGTTTTCATAGCGTAAACTAGAAGAACTACTCATAAGAAGTGTAGGGAATACGTGAGAAGAGGGCTGAGCCGGACTCAGAACTGCACCTCCCTTACCCGCCAGACCTACTGGTTCCTGGCCAGCCGCTGCGCCCAGCAGTAGGCGCTGCCCTCGGAATACACCTTCCTCCAGCGGAGCTCGTTTTGGGCGATCCCAGCCTCTGCCCGTGGGCCTTCCGGAGAGAGCAAGGTCCGGTAGGTGTGACGGCCAAGCTGGCTATAGCTCCGTAGGGGTAAGGTATTGTACACCTGACAATAGTGCGTGGCAGCATGATCTTGCGGGCCGGTCACTGCGCAGCGCGGGCTAGCCTATTTGTTGGGGGAGTACTACGTGGGAGTACTACGAAGTTACAATAGTGGCTGAGATCTTCCCCATTTAGGGATATGCTTCCAAGCGGAAGCTAGCTGCGATCGGATCGTTGTGGACGAGAGCTGCTTTCCATTCCCGCCCTTACCTGGAGACGGCCTTCCGCCTTGCCTTATATGCCGCCCAGGAATTACAACCGGCCTTGCTGGAGGCTTGAGAGCATGAACATCTTCGAGTTTCGCGACCGGTTGATCGACGATTACAAGGTTTTCTCGCGCAGCTTCGTGCGCATCAAGGCCCAAGATATCCGGGACGAGGTGGACGCTGCCTACGCGCGGGGTCACTACTGGCCCGCGCCGCTGATCCAGCTCAACCCCAACTTCCAGCCCGGTGGGACCGTGGAGCAGCTGATCGCCGAGGGGCTCTTGGATCCGGAGTGCGAGCGGATTTTCTGCTTCAAGGAGCGGGACGGGAGCCGCAGCCGCCCCATGACCCTGCACCGGCACCAGGTCCAGGGGATCCGCGCGGCGCTGCGGGGAGAGAGCTACATCCTGACCACCGGGACCGGCTCGGGCAAGTCGCTCAGCTACTTCATCCCCATCGTCAGCCAGGTGCTGCGGGCGCGGCGCAGCCGGACCAAGCCAGGCATCCACGCCATCGTGGTCTACCCCATGAACGCGCTGTGCAACAGCCAGTACGAGGAGCTCTCCAAGTACCTGCGCCGGGGGTACCGGGAGGGCGAGGAGCCGGTGCGCTTCGCCAAGTACACCGGCCAGGAGGGTGACGAGGAGCGCCAGCGCATCGCCAGCCACCCCCCCGATATCCTGCTCACCAACTACGTGATGCTAGAGCTGCTCATGACCCGCGCCGAGCCGACCGACGTGGCCATCCGCGCGGCGGCGGAGGGCCTGCCTTTCTTGGTCCTAGACGAACTGCACACCTACCGGGGCCGCCAGGGCGCCGACGTGGCCATGCTGGTGCGCCGGGTGCGCGAGCGCTTCAACCCGGACCTGCTCTGCGTGGGGACTTCGGCGACCATGGCTTCGGATGGTACCCCCGAGCAGCGCGCCGAGGTGGTGTCCCGGGTGGCCGGTGAGCTGTTCGGGCACCCGGTCCGCCCGGAGAACGTGATCACCGAGACGCTCCAACCGGTCACCGACCTGGACCGCCTGCCGTCTCCCGAGCAGCTGGCGTCTGCCCTGCGCGCCGACCTGCCCGCTGAGTTCAGCGAAGCCGACCTGCGCGCCCACCCCCTCACCGCCTGGGTGGAGTCCAGGCTGGGCTTTAGCCGGGAAGGGGAGAGCTGGGTGCGCAGCCGCCAGCCGCTCAACTTAGACCAAGCAGCGCAGCGGCTCTCCCGGGAGAGCGGGGTAGATCCGCTGCGCTGCCGTCCCCAGCTCTCCGAGTTCCTGCTCAAGGCCTTCGCAGTCCAGGTGGAGGGGCGTCCGCTGCTGGCTTTCCGCCTGCACCAGTTCATCAGCGGAGCTTGGAGCGCCTACGCCACCTTGGAGCCTCCCGGCCAACGCGAGATCAGCTTAGAAGGCCAGCTCTACGTTCCGGGGGACCGCGAGCGCCGCTTCTTCGCCCTGGCTTTCTGCCGCGAGTGCGGCCAGGAGTACTTCCCGGTGCGGGCTACCCTGCAGGGCGGCGAACCCAGGGCCTTCGGGCCCAGGGACTTGGGAAACCAGCAGGCCGACGGCGAGGAGAATTTGGGCTACCTGATGCCCGACCCCGAAGGGATCTTCGACGGCGATGACCTGGATGGAAGCTACCCCGAGGACTGGCTGGAGCTGGACAAGCACGGCGCCACCAGGCTCAAGGCCAACCGCAGGAAGCAGGCACCCAAGCGGGTCCAGGTCAGCCCCGGCGGGCGGGTGCAGCGCTTCGGCCTGCCCTGCTGGTACCTGCCCACCCCGCTGCCCTTCTGTCCGGCCTGCGGCGCCCAGAACCCCAGATCTCGCAGCGAGCTGGGACCCCTCTCGGCGCTGTCGGCGGAGGGCCGCAGCTCGGCGACCACCGTGCTCACCCTATCGGCGCTGAACTACCTGATCGGCAGCGACCTGAGCCAGGAGGCCAAGAAGGTCTTGGGCTTCACCGACAGCCGCCAGGACGCCGCCTTGCAGGCCGGCCACTTCAACGACTTCATCCAGGTGCTGATGATCCGGGGGGGCTTGCTGGCCGCCCTGATGGCCAGCGAGCAGCGCAGCTTGAGCGATGCCCAGCTGGTCTCGGCGGTCCTGCCGCTGCTGGATCTCTCACCTTCCGAGTACTCGGCCAACCCCCTGGCCAAGGGGTTGCGAGCCGACATGGCCCGGGAGGCCCTGGGCGACGTCTTGGGCTACCGGCTCTACGCCGACATGGAGCGGGGCTGGCGCTACAACCACCCCAACCTGGAGCAGCTGGGCCTGATTCAGATCGCCTACCCCGGGCTGGAGACCTGCTGCGCCGACTCGGAGGAGTGGCGGGATTCGCCGCTGGCCAACTTCAGCCCCGAGCAGCGCTTGCAGCTGTGCCGGACCCTACTCGAGCACCTGCGGCGCAAGCGCTGCGTGCGCAGCCGCTACCTGGACAAGGAGCAGTTAGATCAGCTGCGCAACCGCAGCTTCAACGAGCTGATCGATCCCTGGGCCTTGGTCCAGCAGGAGCAGACCAAGTCCTCGGCTTATTTGGTGTTCGGTGCGGCCGGATCGGCCAGAAAATCCGCTCCCCGCGAGGAGCTGCTGCCCTCCTCGCTGCGGTCTGCCCTGGGCCGGACCCTGCTGCGCCAGAGCGGTCTCCCCAAGGAGAGCTACGAGGCGCTGCTCAGCGCGCTGCTCCGGGCCCTGCACACCTACGGCTACCTAGAACAGCTGCAGCTGGGCCGCGAGCGCTTAGCTGCCTACCAAGTCAGCGCCGCCGCTCTCTCCTGGCGCCTCTCCCCAGAGGAGGCCCCCCAGGCCAACCGCTACTTCCGCGCGCTCTATCAGGGCGTCGCCGAGATGCTTTTGGCCAAGCAGGGCCTGCTGCGCTTCTTCAGCGCCGCCGAGCACACCTCGCAGGTGGATAAGGACCTGCGCATCGAGCGCGAGGAGCGCTTCCGGCGCGGCCTGACCCCGCCCGAGGTCCGGGGCGGCGAGCCCTTGCCGCCGGGCCTGCCGGCGCTGTTCTGCTCTCCGACCATGGAGCTGGGCGTGGACATCGCCGACCTCAACACCGTCTACCTCAGGAACGTGCCGCCCACCCCGGCCAACTACGCCCAGCGCAGCGGCCGGGCCGGGCGCAGCGGTCAACCGGCCCTGGTGCTCACCTACTGCACCGCCCGCTCCCCCCACGACCAGCACTACTTCCGCCGCCAGGTCGACATGGTGGCCGGCGTGGTCAGCCCGCCCACCATCGACCTGGGCAACGAGGATCTGGTGCGCAGCCACCTGCAGGCGGTCTGGCTGGCCGAGACCGAGCTCAAGCTGGGCAACGCGGTGCCCCAGGTGCTGGACCTGGGCCACCCCGACCTGCCGGTGAAGGCCGAGCTGGAGCAGCAGATGCGCCGGGCGGCGGTGCAGGCCCGGGCGACCCGCCGGAGCGAGCGGATCCTGAAGACGCTGGAGCTGGCCCAGAGCGGCTGGTACACCGAGACCTGGCTGCCGGCGGTGGTGGAGGGAGCGCCCAGGCGTTTCCAAGAAGCCTTCGGCCGCTGGCGGGCGCTCTACCAGGGCGCCCAGCAGCAGCGCAAGCGCGCCGAGCAGGTGCTCGACAACGCCGCCGCCTCGCCGCGCGACCGCGAGGAGGCCGAAGCGCGCAGCCGCGAGGCGACCGCCCAGCAGAACCTGCTGCTCGACCCCAGGGCCAGCGTGAACTCCGACTTCTACAGCTACCGCTACCTGGCCGCCGAGGGCTTCCTTCCCGGCTACAATTTCCCCAGGCTGCCGCTGCTGGCCTTCATCCCTGGGCGCCGGGAGCGGCGGGTGCAGGACGGCTACGTCAGCCGCCCGCGCTTTTTGGGCCTGACCGAATTCGGTCCCAGGGCCCTGATCTACCACGAGGGCAGCGTCTACCAGGTCAGGCGGGCGGTCTTGTCGATGCGCGAGGAGCAGGGCAGCTTCAAGCTGGCGACCCACCGGGCCAAGATCTGCCCCCAGTGCGGCTACGGCCACTTCGGCGAGCAGCGCGACCTGGAGCGCTGCCTGAACTGCAACGCGCTGCTGGAAGGCGGCGCGCTGATCCCCAACCTCTACCGGATCGAGCAGGTGACCGCCCGACCCCGCCTGCGCATCACTTCCGACGACGAGCAGCGCCAGGGCAGCGGCTACGAGGTGGTGACCACCTTGGCCTTCGCCCAGGACGGCGGCCGCCCCCGGCGGCGCTTCGCCGCTGCTGGCGACCTGCTGGAGCTGGTCTACGGCCCAGCCGCCACCATCTGGCGGATCAACTTGGGGCTCCGGCGGCGCCAGCACCCCACCGTCTACGGCTTCAACATCGACCCGGTGAGCGGCGAGTGGAAAGCGGACAGCGCCGAGGATCAGGATCCCGAAGACCAGGCCGCCTCTCGCTACCCGCCCCAGCGGATCAGCCCCTTCGTCGAGGATACCCGCAACCTCTTGCTGCTGACCCCCCGGCGCGATCTGGGTCCCAGCGGCATGGCCACCTTGCAGTACGCCCTCAAGCGCGGGATCGAGCGGGAGTTCCAGCTCGAGGAGTCCGAGCTGCAGGCCGAGCCGCTGCCGTCGCCGAAGCAGCGCAGGGCGCTGCTGCTCTACGAGGGGGCGGAGGGCGGAGCCGGGGTGCTGGGCAAGCTGATCTCCGACCCCTCGGCCCTCTCCCGGGTGGCCAAGCGGGCGCTGGAGACCTGCCACTACCTCTGGGAGGGAGAGGAGTTGCGCGACCTGGATGAGAGCTGCGAGGCGGGCTGCTACCGCTGCCTGCTCAGCTACTACAACCAGAGCGACCACGCCCTGATCGACCGCAAGGACCCCGAAGTGCTGGAACTGCTGCGCCAGCTGAGCGCCAGCCCGGTCGGGGAGCTGCGGGCCGCTGGCGAGCAGGGCAGCTTGGAGGCCCTGCTGCGGACCTGCGGTTCGGACTTGGAGCGCGACTGGCTGCGCCGGGTGGCCCAGGCCGGCTACCGGCTGCCGGACCACGCCCAGAAGCTCCTTCCCGAGCTGGGGGTCCGCCCGGACTTCTCCTACAGCGAGCAGCAGGCCCTGATCTTCGTGGACGGCGGACCTCACTTGGCGGCGGGGCAGCGCGCCGAGGACCGAGCCGCCACCGCCCGCCTAGAGGACGCCGGCTACACCGTGATCCGCTTCGGTTTGCCGGTCTCGAGCTGGGCCGAGCAGTTTGCCCGCTACGCCTGGGTGTTCGGCCCCGGGAACACCCAGGCGGCCGCGGCGGAGCGGTCGGCGTGAGCGCCGCTCCGCCGCGCTTCTCTCCCGGCAACCTGGTGCGGGCCAGAGGCCGCGAGTGGGTGGTGCTGCCGGGCAGCTCCGCGGAGCTGCTGCGGCTGCGGCCGCTGGGCGGGGCGAGTGCGCAAGAAGCCTGGCTGCTGCTGGCGGCCGAGCGCCGGGCGCCGGTCCCGGCCAGATTCCCTGCGCCCGGCCCGGAGCGGCCCGGCAACCTGGCGGCGGCTGCGCTGCTGTTGAGCGCCCTGCGGCTCAGGTTCCGCTCGGGGGCCGGCCCTTTCCGCAGCTTCGCGGCCCTGGCTTTCTCCCCCAAGGCCTACCAGCTGGTCCCCTTGATGATGGCGCTGCGCATGGAGCGGCTGCGCCTCCTCATCGCCGACGACGTCGGGGTGGGGAAGACCATCGAGGCCGGCCTGATCGTCAAAGAGCTCTTGGAGCGCGGCGAGGTAGCCCGCTTCACGGTGATCTGCCCGCCCTACCTCTGCGATCAGTGGCAGGCCGAGCTGCGGGACAAGTTCGCCCTGGACGCCGCGGTGGTGCGCAGCCAGAGCGCGGCCCGCCTGGAGCGGGGCCTCGGCCCCGAGGAGTCCTTGTTCGCCGCCTACCCCTACACCGTGGTCTCTTTGGACTTCATCAAGTCGGAGCGGCGCCGGGCCGAGTTTCTGGCCAGCTGCCCGGAGCTGGTGGTGATCGACGAGGCCCACAGCTGCGTCCAGGCCGGCGCCGCCCGCCACCAGCGCTACCAGCTGGTCCGGGCCCTGGCGGACAGCCCCCGCCACCTGCTGCTGCTCACCGCCACCCCCCACTCCGGGGACGACCGGGCTTTCTCCCAGCTGCTCGGCTTTTTGGACCCCCGCTTCGCCGAGCTGACCGATCTGCCCGAAGGGGAGCGGCGCAGCGCCCTGCGCGAGCAGCTGGCCCTGCAGCTGGTGCAGCGCCGCCGTAAGGACATCGCCGATTGGGGGGACCAGGTTTTCCCCCAGCGGGAAGTGGGGGAGCTGGCCTACCCCATGGGCCGCGCCTGGGGAAAGCTCTTCGCCGACGTCTTGGCCTACGCCAGGGAGCTGGTGCGCCGGGCAGAGGGCGGCGGGCAGCTGCAGCGGCGGATGTCCTTCTGGGCCGCCCTGGCGCTGCTGCGCTGCCTGTCTTCGAGCCCGGCGGCGGCGGAGATGGCCCTGCGCACCCGGCTGCAGGTCCAGGGCGAGAGCGAGCTCCCCGCCCTGGAGGAGAGCGGGGAGCGGCTGGTCCTAGACAGCAGCGAAGACCTCCCAGACGACCTCGGACCGGCGGCGGCCTTGCCGGACGCCGAAGCTGCGCAGCTGAACGACTTGGCCCAGCGCAGCGCCCGGCTGCGCGGCAAGGGCAAAGACCCTAAGCTCAGCGCGCTGATCCCCGAGCTGGCCGCCCTGCTGGACGCCGGCTTCAACCCGGTGGTGTTCTGCCGCTACCAAGCCACCGCCCACTACCTGGGAGCCGAGCTGGAGGCCGAGTTCGGGGACCGAGCCGCCAGCGCGGTGGTGACCGGCGAGCTGGACCCGGACGCCCGCCGCCAGCTGGTCGCGGAGCTCTGCCAGCAGGAGGGCAGCCGCCTGCTGGTCGCCACCGACTGCCTCTCGGAAGGGATCAACCTGCAGTCGGCCTTCGACGCGGTGGTGCACTACGACCTGACCTGGAACCCCACCCGCCACGAGCAGCGCGAGGGCCGGGTCGACCGCTTCGGCCAGCCGGCTCCCAAGGTGCGGATCCTGACCCTCTACGGCCAGGGCAACCCGGTGGACGAGGCCATCCTCAAGGTGATCCTGCGCAAGGCCGAGCGGATCCGCAAAGAGCTGGGGGTCGCGGTGCCGGTGCCGGTGGAGCCGGCGCTGATCGAGCGGGTGATGCGCGGGGTGTTGAGCGCTTCCTACCAGCCGGTCTTCGACTTCGCTGCCGAGGAACCCCCTGAGACCGAGCAGCTCTGGCAAGCCGCCCGGCGCGGCCCGGCGCAGCTGACCATCTTCGCCCAGAGGCGGCTGCGCCCGGCGGAGGCTCTGGCGGAGTGGGAGCGGACTTCCGCCCTGCTGGGCGACTCCTCGGAGGTTTTCCGCTTCGTCCAGAGAGCCCTCTCCGCCCTGGGGGCGCCCTTGGAAGCCCGCGGGGACGGCAGCTTCGGCTTGGCGCTGGGCGCTCTGCCGCCCGCCCTGGCGGAGCGGCTGCGCGTCCAAGGGGTTCCCAGCCGGCTGAGCTTCAGTTTGCCCGCGCCCCCAGGCAGCGAACTCGTCCACCGCGCCCACCCGCTCACCGCGGCGCTGGCCGACTACGCCAGCGAGCTGGCTTGGGAGTCGCCCGAGGGGGCACCCGAATTCGCCCGGGCCCGGACGGCCGCCGCCTTCGTGGCGGTGCCCCAGCGCCGCACCCTCTACCTGCTGCGCCTGCGCTGCGCCCTGCGCCGCCTGGGCCAGGGCGGCGAACACCTCACTTTGGTGGAGGAATGCCTGGGCGCAGAGAGCCTGGCTGGCAGCTTGACGGCCCTGGAAGCCAGGGAGGTCGCCGAGCTGCTCGAGCTGGAGCCCCAGCGCAACATGGAGGCCGCGCAGCGCAGCGCCCTGGTCCAGCAGGCGCTCTCGCGGCTCCCCGAGCTGGAGGGGGAGCTGGCCCGCTTGGCCGAGCAGCGGGCCGCGCAGCTGCTGGCCGATCACTGCAGGGTGCAGGGGGCTTCGCTGCAGCGCGGGGTGCGCTACGAGGTGGAGGCTCTGCCGCCCGACCTGATCGGGGTCTACGCGCTGCTGCCGGTGGCGCGGTGAGCCCTCGGGGGAAAAGGGGACGGCAGCCCAAGCGGGCGGGCAGCCAGCTCGGCGCGATCAGCGCGGTGGGCGGCTGGATCGAAGGGGAGTTCTTGCTCAAGGCCGCCTCGGGGGCGGCCAGCGCCCAGGGCAAGGCCGACTACGGGATCAGCCGCTCGCTGGAGTTCGAGGAGGAGCTGGCCCGCTCCTGGAAGATCGCCAAGGACCTCTGGGCGCGCTCGGCGGATGTGGGGCCGCTTCTGGAGCAAGCTCTGGGTTTCCGCTTGGAGCCCTGCCCCCAGCTGGCGGTAGCGGAGCGCAGCTTTCCCCTGAGCTACCTAGCCCAGGGCAGCTTGCCGGTACTGCTGCGCGGTGCGCCGCTGGATAAGCCCGCTGACTTCGGCGAGAGCGGCCGCCACACCCCCTTCGAGCTGATGCGCCAGCTGGTGAGCTCGGGCAGCTTCCGCTGGGCTCTGGTCGGCGATCCCAAGCGGCTGCGGCTGCTGCACAGCTCGGCCAGCTTGACCAGACCGGCCTACCTGGACGTCGACTTGGAGCGGATCTTCACCGAGGAGCTGCAGAGCGAATTCGCGGCGCTGTGGCGGCTGCTGCACGGCTCGCGCTTCCTGCAGGTCCAGGGCCGCTGCCTCTGGGACAGCTGGCTGCAGGAGGCCCAAGTCAGCGGCCAGCGCGCCTTGGAGCAGCTGCGCGCCGGGGTGCGCTCCGCCCTCGGCTACCTGGGGGACGGCTTTTTGGCTGCCGCCTCCAACGATCCCCTGCGGGGCCGGCTGGCGGAAGGGACCCTCAGCGCCGAGGCTTACTTCCAGCAGCTGCTGCGGCTGATCTACCGGATGCTGTTCTTGCTGGTGACCGAGAGCCGCGGCCTGCTGCACCCGGAGGCGGCCACCGCCGAGCAGCGCGAGATCTACCGCAAGGGCTACGCGCTGAGCCGGCTGCTGGAGCGGGCCAGGCTGCGCCAGCTGGACCTGCACGGCGACCTGTGGGAGGGGCTGCAGGTGGTCTTCGCCGGGCTTGCCGGCGGCCAGAGCGCGCTCGGCCTCCCGGCGCTGGGCGGTCTCTTCGCCAAGGAATTGTGCCCTGACCTGGACGCAGCAGGACTGCCCAACGCCGACCTGCTGCTGGCGGTGGGCGCCCTGGGCTTCGCTTCGCACGCCAAGGCGCTGCAAAGCAGGGTGAACTACCGCGACCTGGACACCGAAGAGCTGGGTTCGGTCTACGAGGGGCTCTTGGAGCTGCGCCCCCAGCTGGCAGTTCAAGATGGGCGCTGGCGCTTCCAGCTGGGAGAGGAGGGTACTTCGGCTAAGGGCTCGGCCAGGAAGCTGACCGGCTCCTACTACACCCCGGACGCTTTGGTGCGCGAGCTGGTGCACTCGGCGCTAGATCCCCTGGTGGACCAGGTGCTGGCTAGCAAGCCGGCCGATCCCGGCGAAGCCCTGCTCGCGCTCAAGGTAGTCGACCCCGCCTGCGGTTCGGGCCACTTCCTGCTGGCGGCGGCGCGGCGCTTGGCCGAGCACGTGGCGGCGGTCGGCCTCCTTGCCCCCCAGCACGCCCTGCGCGAGGTGGTGCGGCGCTGCATCTACGGGGTGGACCAAAACCCCTTGGCCGCCGAACTCTGTAGGGTGGCGCTCTGGATCGAGAGCGTCGAACCAGGGAAACCCTTGGGGCTGCTCGAGTACCACGTGCGCTGCGGTAACAGCTTGGTGGGGGCCTGGGAGGATCCCCTAGGGGTCCCCCCGGAGGCTTTTGGCGCTCTACCAGGGGATGATAAACTGGTCATCCGCCGCCTCAAGGCTGATAACCACAGAGTCGCCGTCGGTATAGACCGGCTTCTGGATTACCGACAGGGCGAGCTGACCTATCAGGTCCAGGAGACCTTAGCGCTGCCCGAAGAGAGCTTGGCGGATCAGCAGCGCAAGCGGCTGCGCTTGGAAGAGCTCTACCAGAATCCGGATTACCACCGCCTTAAGCTGCTCAGGGACGCTTGGTGCGCGGCTTTCTTTCTGCCCAAGCGGGAGGGCGCGCCGGTTCTGACCAGCACACAGTTGGAGATCCTGAGGTTTGGTCCCCAGCGGGAGTCTCTAGCGCCGCTGCACCAGGCGATCAGCGAGATCGCCCGTGAGCAGGCTTTCTTCCACTGGTCCCTGATGTTCCCGGAGGTTTTCGAACGCGGCGGTTTCGATTGCGTGCTGGGCAACCCACCTTGGGAGAGACTAGAAGTGCAGGAGCAGGAATTCTTCAAGGGACGCCTACCGGAACTCGCTGCGGAGAAGAACGTGCACCGCAAGCAAGCGATCAAGGAGCTCGCCGAAAGCAATCCTGCTCTTTACGCCGATTACCAAGAAGCGCTGCACGCTTCTGCCGCGCTGAAGCAGTTCCTGGGGGGCAGCGGTCTCTATCCTTTGTCTGCTGGGGGGAATACCAACACCTACCTGTTCTTTGCCGAGTTGGCCCTGCGGCTGCTGCGGGAGGGAGGTCGCCTAGGAATTTTGGTCCCTAGCGGCGTCGCTACCGACTGGGCGAGCCAGCCCTTCTTCGCGGCGTTGGTAGGGCAGCGAAAACTGGTCTCGCTGTTCGATTTCGAGAACCGAGAAGGGCTGTTTCCAGCAGTGGACTCGCGCCAACGCTTCTGCCTGCTCACTGCGCAGCGCGCCCGGGCAAGCACCCTTCCCGACTTCGCCGTTTACCTGGCTTCCCCAGAGGACTTAGGCGATCCCCGCAGGCACTACGCTCTCGGCCCAACGGAGCTTAGGCTGTTCAACCCTAACTCGGGAAGCCTACCGCTGCTGCGCAGCCAGAGGGACTTGTGGCTAGCCAAGAAGATTTACCAGAGGGTGCCGGTGCTGTGGGAGGAGACGGGGGGCAACCCTTGGGGGCTCTCTTTCTTCATGATGTTCCAGATGTCTGCGGACGCCCCCCTGTTCAGTGACCAGGGAGTGCCCCTAGTGGAGGCCAAGATGTTTTGGCAATACGACCACCGCTACGCCGACATGGAAGGGGACCGCAGCGCGGCGCCCGCCGACCGGACCGCGCCGATCCGTCCCCGCTACTGGGTTCCCCAGCGCGAAGTGGAGAGCCGCTTGGCCGCCAGGGGCTGGGATAAGCCTTACCTGATCGCTTGGCGGGATATCGCGCGCGCGACCGACGAGAGGACGGTGATCGCCACAGTGCTCCCCAGGGTGGGGACCGGCCACACGGCTCCTTTGCTGCTCAGCGACCAGCCGGTACCGCTGCAGCTTTGCCTGCTAGCTAACCTGAACAGCCTGGTCCTCGATTACTGTGCTAGGCAGAAGCTGGGCGGGACCCATGTCACCTATCACTACCTCAAGCAGTTCCCGGCGCTGCACCCTGAGCACTACCGCCCTGAGGACCTTCTCTATATCGTCCCCCGGGTGGCTGAGCTGGTCTACACCGCCCGGGACTTGGACGGTTTTGCGGCCTTGCTCAAGGAGGAAGCTAGGGGAGATCTGGCTACTGCGCTGGCGTCTTTGCAGCCAGGGCAGCCTTATGTTTTCGACGGCGAGCGCAGGGCGCTGCTGCGCGCTGAGCTAGACGCCTACTACGCCAGGCTCTACGGCCTGAATGAAGAGGAGCTCAGTTTTATCTTGGACCCGGAGTCGGTGGAGCCTGGGTATCCCAGCGAGACTTTTCGGGTCCTCAAGGAGAAGGAAAGAAGTCCAAGTAAGTTTGGACGCTACCGGACCATGGAGCTGACTTTGGGGGCTTACCGAGATCGAGATCTGCTAGCTCAGGATTAGCTACGCGATACCGCTGCGAACGTCCTGTACCTATCCAAGCCGCTTCAAAGTGCTAAGTACATACTGGCAAATAGTCCACTAGATAACCCGGTTGCCTCATTAGTTCGCGATCGCATTACGTTAGTGTCCGGTGCGGTAGTGACCGAAAAGAATGACTGGGCTCAGGTGACTGGCTCCAAAGAGTTCATCGAGAGTACTGCAAACCGACCTCCTAGTAGAATCTGGCACTGATGCTGTGCAGAAAAGATCCTTGCTCCCTAGGGTGGGTACCAGCCACAAAGCTCCCTTGCTGCTCAGCGATCAGAGCCTTGCTCTGCAGTTTTGCCTGCTAGCTAACCTGAACAGTCTGGTCCTCGTAGGAACCGGTGAGTCCCGATCTGAGGGCCGGATTTTATTAGGTCTTTCTGGAAGCAGGCCGGCGTGCCCCGGGCCAGGGATGGCGGCGCGGTTCTTGTCGAGCTGCCAGGAATATAGTCCGGGCTCGGGCTAAGCCGGGACGATCAAAAGGTAGCCGAGTTGGTCGCACTCAGGGCTGCCGATCTCCACGTTGCGTGACGTATTCTGGCCATCTGTCCAGCGCAGCATCGGAGGGCCGAACTCAACTTGGTCGGGGTCGATCTGGATTTTTTCTGGATTGCCCTGTGGGCTCTGGGGAGGATCCTGCGGAATCGCGTACACCCCGACGAGCTGCAGAAACGGCTCGGCGTTCAGGCAGATGGCCAGCCAATGGAAGACGTCGCCTCCAAAAAGAGATCGCCCTTGGCTCTGCGCTTCTAGGAGGCGGCGGTAATAGCTCCTCGCCCGCGCAACTGTCCAGCTCCTTAGCTTTTCAGCTTCGTCGAGCGGAAAATCGAGCTGCAAGATGCTCGCCAGCTGCTTCAGCTGGTCCCTCACCTGCTGCTTCTGGTCATGCCTCGTCCCAGGTGCAAGTACCCTTCCTTGGCAGGCCCGGCAGTACATGGCGACGTTAGGAGCTGCTCTGAGGTAGGTATCGATGTCCGAGCGCACCGGGGGATCCTCCTCGTAGCCGGGAGCTTCCTCGGGGAGTCCCCCGAAATTGGCCATGAGCTGGCGCAGTTGATCGATCATCTTGTCGAAGCTGCCCAAGAATCCATAGATCTCCGCGAGGCAGGCTCCGGCGATGAGGTCGCGCCGGGTAGGGTACTGGCTCTGCCCCTTCCTCCACTGGATATAGCGCTGGAGGTACTCTAGCGCCTCAAGCGCTGGGTAATCGCCCAGGCGAAGCGTCTGGGGGACTACGCGTATGCGTCCAGCAGGGAAACTCGCTGGGCCGGGGCCGACAAAGTTCAGGTCCTCATTTACTATCCCTCCGCTGAGCGCTGCCCAGTGGTAGGTACGGCACACTTCGGTCAGGTCGACTCCCAGAGCTGGGGCCACCAGGGCATCGGCGGTACCTGGATCGATCTTCCAAGCCCTTTCTCCCGCGCGGATTCTCTGAGGCCAATAGATCTTGGGAACATTAACTAGGTCTACCGCCTTGATCATAAAAATCGAATTTATTTTTTCAGTGTACTGGTGGATTTGTTGTCGATTTTCTTCTTGAAACTTAAAAATTGCTTCGTGCACCTCTTTTTCAAGCCTGGAAGCCTCAGACCGTAAGCTTTCCTTGAAACTAAGCTGCGTGAGCACGGCAACTGCGGCTACGATAATTCCGGAGATAGCAAAGACTCCGCCTAATATTGCTTGAAACACAGAAACCGCGGTTGCTTTGCTAGAGGCGAAGATGGCTAAAGCAAACGATAGGGCAAGGATGGCTATGATGGCAAAAACCATTAGCCAGGCTGGTGGAGTTCTCGGTTGGACTCCGCTTCTTTCGCTTGCCTGCTTTTTGTTGCTGTTGGGCATGAACCGGATTCACCTCTTGTCGGGTTTGCTCGAGGTCGCTGCTTTTGCCGGCTATTTGCAATCTAGGGTTGGAATGGCGCAATTTTGCAGTTGAAATGACACCTGAGCTTTCCCGTCCTCTTGGTTGGAAATTGGCAATCGCGCCCGATCAACCGCAAGGTGCTGTTGGTTGGAAATTCCTGTCCGTATGGACAGGTTTTCCAAAAAACGAGCCAGGAAGCAAGCGAAGCACTGCAGGTAATGTCCTAGCAGCCTGTCGGAGTATTCGCGTAACCCACTGATTCTATTGCACCGGCTATTTTCTTAAAATTTGCAAATATGCTTTGCAATCAATGCGTTGTGTTTTTGCAAAATCGAAACTCCGACAGGCTGCTAGCGCCAATCAGGTCCCCGCATTCTGTAATCGATTTTTACCGCGTACCGCAGCAACACCTGATTGAAGTTTGCTCTTCTACTCGTCGCTTGATGCTAGGAGTTCCTCCACTTGGTCGAGGAACGCGGCGATCTCGCCCTGCTTGCCGGCGCTCTTCGACCGCCATTCGCTCATCGGCCTGACCATCGCAAGCTCGTGGGCGTCCCGCGACAGATCCTCCAGCTCGCAGTTAGTCATGCCGCCATTGCACAGGTAATACTGCGCCCATCTAGTGAAGACCAAAATCCACATCGAGACCATCAGGGCGCGGTCCCACCGGGTCCAGTCCGAGGTGCTGGCGAGGGGCTGTTGCACGATCCGTTTCTGCCGATTCAGGATCTCCTGCATCGATTTCAAGCTAACCTGCTGCCGCTCGGGACTGCTGTAGGCGAAGAGGAATGCTGTGATGTTGGTCGTCTGGCCCTCGCGCGCTCGGTCAAACAGCAGCGACCGGTCCTTCATCTGTGGCTCCAGCATGCTGGCCAGTTCCTGCACCCAGATCTCGCAGGCGTCGTCGGTGTTGGCGCGCCCATTCTGCAACAAGGGAAAGACCACGTCCTGAAATAGCCATGGCTCGGCCCAAGCCAGTTGCCGCATATGACCTCGCATGGAGTCGACCAAGCACTGCAACACGTCTGCGGGGATCGTCGACGGCAGTGTCTCATGCAGCGCCGCGACCAGACCTTTGTAGATCTCGGCCTTTTGCGGATTCCCTGCCGCGTGCTGAACCATCCAGCCCAGGGTACGCACCTGCTCTTGGTCAGTATATTTGGCCAACAACTGCAGCACTGTGGTGAGATCTCCCGTCTTTTCCAGTTGCATCTCAATTGCATTCAGTCCCATCCATTGCAGGAGGCCATTGCCGCTGCGAACAAGTCGATCCCGTTGTGCGTCGCTGATGTCGAACTGCTGCACCGACAACGCAATTTCGCTGACGATCTGGCTCAATAGAGACAAACGCATCACATCCGAACCTTGAGGCTCCATTGGCAAGCTGGCCACCTGGGTCTCGGCGATCGCCAGCAGGGCATTTGGTGCATACCACCACAGAAACTTGATGGTAAAGTACTCCGCCCAAGTCAGGGCTGCGTATTTTGTCGCATGGAACAGATGATGTACGTGATAAGGGCTGTGCAGCAG
Source organism: bacterium (assembly GCA_021810505.1). Taxonomy (GTDB): domain Bacteria; phylum Deinococcota; class Deinococci; order Deinococcales; family Deinococcaceae; genus JAJZIR01. Next base: position 316,056 of record JAJZIR010000001.1, on the reverse strand, counting down.
TGTCTCGACTGGTTCTAGAAAAAACCGGGCGTCCACCACGGCCAGTTCCTTGTCCACCTCGTCATGCGCGCGGTTGAACGATGCCTTTAGGAATCGTGCCAAGAATTCCAGAAAGCCACGCTCGGATTCGATCTCGTGAAAGCGGTAGTCTCCGAAAGGTGAGTGTGCGAGCACCTCGCCGAGCACCTCCCAGGCCGCCGTAAAGCCCGCGAAATTGCCCGACTGCGAATTCAGACAATTGCGCAGGCCTGCCTCCTCGGGCAGCGCGAGCGAGCCATCCTTGATCAGGTTCAGCGCCGTCATCTGCTCCTTCAACGAATCGCCGCTCAAGCCTTGCAGCGACGGCTCGCTGATCCATACACTCAGCACATCGCCTGCCTTAGCGTTTTCTAGGAAGCGTAGTGGTTCGTAGCGTCGCGGCGCTGTAGGCGATGCCGTAGAATCAAAGAGAAGCCGCATGGAGGGATTCTCGATCTCTCCATCGGGCGGCGTAGCCATCGCCTCCTGCACCAGGCCGGACTTATATTGCTCAACCTTGAGCAGAACATCCGCAGGGATCGGGGTGACCAGCAAGGGGTAGTTTTCAGCAGCTTTTTGAAACGAGTTGGACAGGTTGAAACCTGCGACCGGTAGCCTGTCCGCTCCCATGACCAGGATGTAGCGATCATGTAGCCGGCCTTCCTTTATGCCGTAGATACGCAGCTTGATGCGTTTCAGTAATTGGCTGTTGTGCTCACAACTCGCCACCAGATTGTTAACCCGGCCCGAGGTTGGCAGATCCGATTCGCCCTGCGAGGCTTCGACCTCCTTCGATGGCTTTGGTAAAGACGTGAAGACGATGTAATCGGCATTCTGTCCCGCACAGAGCAACACCAGACCCAAGCCGGCGGCATCGAAATAGGGATCGAAAATGACTATCTGATGCTGCTGATACTTGGCCAGCAGCGCCTTGAACCACTCCACGAATTGCAGTCGCCCCTCGCCATCGCCCTGGCCCCAGCGCAGGAAGAACTGCCCCTCTGACTTTGGCGGATGGAGCCGCGCAAAAAGGGAAACGAGTTCGCGGTTAACTGGAACCCAAGGGTCCGCCTTGCGCCCACCAATGTGGTTGGCAAACCCCGTATTACCACGGTTAAGCGTAAGCGCTGCATTCACTCGCTCTAACATGGCCGGCCGCGTGGTTTTCCCCAGCCAGTCGAACTTGACAGGCGTGGCGCCTTGACCCACCACATGTCCCTGGAAATTGACCTCCCGGATGTACCCGATTCGCCACCGGCAACACAGTGTGCCCTGGCTGGACGGGTCGCCATGGAAGCCGAATATCTCCAGTTCGGTACTGTCGGTTCTGGCGCGTAGCTGGTCGCTCAGCTCGAACTTGCATTCGAAAATGCCGTTCACATCTTTTGCTGCAGTGGCGATACCCGAATAGGCGATTTGGCCGCCATTCGCGATACTCAGGCGAAACTGGAAGCCACTGAAGTACGGTACCTGCATCGGATTGAATCGGGCGATAAGGGCTCGCGGATTATCGGCCCAGCTCACGTTTAGCAAGCGACGTTCCTGATCATCCAGCGTAGGAAATACTAATAGCTCGAGGTCGCCGAACCTGGCGATGTCGGTACCCCCAAAGTCCAGCCCAGTATCCTTGTTGATGTGTTTGATCACCGATGCGGTCAAGGTCACGTCGTAGTCCTGACCCAGGCGGAACAGCGCCCCTTTGCCGGTCTGGGTGATCGACGCGCTGAAGGCCCCAGCTCCGCCATGCGGGCTGGAAGGCGAACGTTCGCCATACGCATCGCGGTTGAGCAGGTAAGCGACGGGGCGGTAGACGAGGTTATCGGCGGCGAGCGTGGTCGCTCCGAACCGTGTTTTCAACCGATCCGATAGTCCGATGTTCAGATCTTGGCTGACCTCCACGACGCTCCGGCCAGCGCTCAACCCTCGCAACAACGCTGCACACTTGGCACTTTTGACATACAGGTTGAGCCGGCGGACCTGCGCCTGATATTCCCCAAAGGACTCGAAGTCGTCGTTGTCACTGGCGTACCAGTTGTCGCCGGCATGGCCGTATGGGAGAAGGCGGCCGTAGATGACGCGATTTTCAATGGATTGCCCGGACTTGATCTGCAAAATCCACAGCTGCAACGCGCAGTGGCGGGCATCCTTCGAGAACAGCCGCGCTAGCCGGTCATCGTTGAGCAGATCATCAAGTTCAGGGGCCATAGATTCCATATGAGCACCTTTTCGCATTCTAACCGTCGGCTTTGCCGAGCGGCGTTAATTGTCTACTACCGTTAATCCAACCCGCCTTCATCGGCAATCTCGACCAAGGTTGGAATGTGCGGACCGTACTCCACAGTCTCGGATCTACCCGTCTTTTCAGCAATTCGAACGCCGCTGCCGACCCTTCGTGCATACTTGGCGTACAACATCTTAGCCCGAATGATCTCGTAACTATATCCACGCCCCATTCGGTTCGCTACCTTGGTCAATCCATTCAAGCCTTCCGTGTAGGCATTCGTGATCCGGGTGGGCGAATCCCAGTAGGCGAAGATGTCTTCATAGTGATTGTGAACGGTCTTGGCCAGACTGCGAAAGCCATCCAATCCCTCGTCTGGCAACGAGTTTTCCCATGCCTCGAACGCCCGCATAGCGGATTCCTTGGCCGGATCGTCGTAAATCCGGTAGAAGGCTTCCTTGAAGTCGTAGGCAACAGCCAGGTCTGGGATGATTTGCCGTACAACCCCCAAGGCTTTGACTTCCTCCGGAGAAAGGTTGTTGGACCGCTTCAAGGTGAGCCACCGGATCGACTTTTTCACCTTGATGCGTTCTGTCTTGTCCAGAGTCGCCTGGGTATTTCTTCCGCACAGTTTCCAGCGCCTCGGACGCCATTGCAACCACATGGAACTTGTCGATGACCAGACGGGCATTTGGCAGGTACTTGCTGAACGACCGCTTGAACGGTCGCCACATGTCCGTGCAGACCCACTCCACCTTTTCTTTGTCAGGCAAGTTCTTGAAGAACGGCTTCAGGTGCTCCTGCGTTCGGAACTCAAGCATCTGAAAGGCGTTGTTCGTAGCAAGGTTCGTGATAACGCAGCGCATGCCACCGGCTAGATTAACCTCATCAATACCCATGATGACAGGGGTTTCGTAATGAACTGTGCGTTCCAAATCCTCAATCAGATCCAAGGCGATGTTCTTGATGGTATTGACAGCCAGTCCGGTCTGCTCAGCGAGTGAATGGAAAGTCATTCCAAGGCAGCGCTCGCGAACGGCGTCCACCAGTCGCTTTGTAGCCCGACGGCGCTCATCCAGAAACGACAATTCCGGAACGACCATTGTTCCACAGGCGGAGCAGCGATAGCGTGGCCGGGAGATTTCCAAGCGAACCGGCTGCATTTGCATCGGTGTATCGGCAAACACATTTGTTCGGCGACCATGCCGATACAATGGCTTGCCGCATTCCGGGCATAGCGGTGGATCACCTTCGAGGACTTCGGCAATGACGATAATGGCCTTATTTCCCGTGCGCAAATCCACAGGCTTAACGCCTGGGAGGTTCAGTAAATCAAGCACCGAGGTCGTCCAGATCGATGTCGCGGCGCTCCCTGATCAACTCATAAATTACGTCGGTCAGGGCGGACATGGCTTGGCGGTCGGACTTCAGCACCAATGTCGCCAGTTTCTGATGGGAAGTCAGCGCGCGCACAACCCCTTGCTGAACTGCGCCGGGCAAGTTCCCCTTTAGTGCCTGCTCGCGGGTGTTGTTTTCGACTTGAGCCATCACGACATCGTTTTCACGCGCAATCGCGACGATGTGGTTGACGAAGGTCGCCTGGTCGCGCAGCGGCGTCGCATCGCCAAACAGGTGATTCAGCCGCTCGATGATTTCATGCAGGTAGTGCGGATCGTCACCTTTCCCGCCACCGGTTCCGGGACCGACGGGTTTCAATACCGGAGGCTCATCCTCCTCACCAGCCACATCATCCTTGTTCTTGATGTCGAACCCCGTCAGCACGAGCCCCTTCAGGTCCACGGATTCCGGGGGCTCACCATTGAGGCGCTTCTGAAGCAGTTTGGCAAACGCGGCATAGTTCTCCAGCTCTGGATCGCCGAAGTCGACCAACTGGGCGATGTAGGCGTAAGTACGACAAAACCGCCCCAGACTTGCCTTGAAGGTCATGATGGTCTTGATCTGATCCGCATGTTCCCGGCGGTGATGATCCGCCGTTTTCATGCCCGCCTCGTCTCCCTGGCTGTGCGCTTTTTCGTAAGCAGATTCCCAGGTATTCACGGCCTCGCGCAGCATTTTCAGGCGTTGGTTAAAGAGGCGCGTGGACCGCTCCGTGGCGGCATAGAGCGCTTTGTGCTGTGGCTCCTGCGCCTGCGTGATGTCACGGATGGTCTTGAAGCGAGCTTCCTTGAAGGCGGCAAGGTCTTCCGCCTCGTATAGCCCCTGAGCATCAAGCGCTTCCTTGATCTCATAGACCACATTGAGGTCCTGCATGTCGTCGATCTGTGCGCCATCGTCGTACATGGCGAACGCTCGTCGCACATTGGCAGGATCATTTACGAAATCAATGATGAAGATTTCATCCTTGCCGGGCGCGATGCGGTTCAGGCGCGAGAAGGTCTGGACGACTTCCACGTCGTTGGCGATCTTCTTGTCCACGTACATGGCAACAAGCTTGGGCTGATCAAATCCAGTCTGGAACTTGTCGGCCACCAGCATGACCCGATACTCGGGGCGCTCGAAGGCCAGCCGCAAGTCCTGGCCGGCAACATCGGGGTTCATGCTGATCTCGGTGAATTCCTCGTCTTCATCCACCACGAAGACTTCTCCGGCGATTCGCTCATCGTCGGAGTGCATGACCTGCTTGCCGGTCAGTTTGCCGGAGAAGGCCACCAGTGAGTGAATGCCGGCATATTCCTGGTGCTTCTCGATATACTTGTCGAACCCCTTCTTGTAGCGCACGGCGGCGGCACGCGAGCTGGTGACCACCATGGCCTTGGCCTTGCCATCCAGCCGGTATTCAACGTTCCTGTGGAAGTGTTCGATGATGAACTGCACTTTCTGCGTGACGTTGGTCGGATGTAGGGACATCCACTGGGCCAGTGCCCGCTTGGCCTGCTTGCCGCTGACTCGCTTGGTGTCGCCGACCTGCTTGGACAGATTGAAGGCGGTCTTGTATGGCACATAACCCTTAAGCACATCAAGGATGAAGCCCTCTTCGATAGCCTGGCGCATGGGATAACGGTGGAACGGCTGCGGCAGGTTGGTCTTGGAGGCCGGGCGTGAAGGGTCAGCCGGACGACCGAACAGCATGAGTGTGGAATGTTTCGGCGTGCCGGTGAAGGCGAAGTAGCTGATATTCTTCGGCCGTGCCCGCGACTTCTGCAACTCCTCCAGCAGTTCTTCCACGGTTAGCGACGCCATCTTGCCTTTGCCGCTCATGGAGAGCGCTGCCTGGAGCTTGGCGGCCGTCGATCCCGTTTGCGAAGCGTGCGCCTCGTCGATGATCACTGCGAAGCTCTTGTCCTTGAGGGACTTCTCGGTGACGATGGCTTCCATCGCGTAGGGGAAGGTCTGGATGGTGACCACGATAATCGGCGTGTTGGCCAGCAGCGCTTCCGCCAGTTGTTTGCTTTTCGACTTGGAGGACTTCTGGCGATCAATAGCCGCGATCACCCCGAACTGATGGTCGATCTGCTTTACAGCATCTTGGAGCTGGCTGTCCAGAACGTTCCGGTCAGTGACGATGATGACGCTGTTGAAGATGGCATCGCCGTTGTCCCGGCGCAGCTTGACCAGATCGTGGGCTGTCCATGAAATGGTGCTGGTCTTACCTGAACCTGCGCTGTGATCGGCCAGGTACTGCATGCCGGGGCCGTTGGCGCGCGCGTCACTAATCATCTCATTGACCGCCGCCCACTGGTGGTAGCGTGGAAATATCAGAGTTTCTTTCTTGGACCAGTTGCCCTTCAGGTCAACCACATCCTTTTTCTCGACATAGACGAAGCTGTGAAAGATGCGCAGCCAGGCGTCACGCTGGCAGATCCACTCCCAGAAGTAGGCAACAGGATATTCCTTGTCCTCACGGGGCGGGTTGCCAGCATGGCCGTCATTGCCCTGGTTGAATGGCAGGAAGGTGGTGTTCTCACCATCAAGCTTGGTCGCCATCTGGATTTCTGAATCGGACATCGCAAAATGCACGACGGCACCGCGCTTGAAGGTCAAGAGAGGCTCGCGGCGCTTGGTCTTGGAGTCGTAGGGCAGCCGGTCGGTCTTGTACTGCTCCACGGCCGCATCAGCGGATTGGGTGAAATCCGTCTTCAGTTCCACGGTGGCGACCGGGATGCCATTGATGAACAGCACCAGATCAATCGCCAGCTTGCGGGTTGGATGGTATTCGAGTTGCGGCACTACTCGCAGAATATTGGCGGCATACCGCTTGAGCACTGTGTCGTTGCGCTTGTCTTCCGGCGCCGCCTCAGTGAGGTCAATATGGCCGCAACCGGCAATCGAGAATCCATTGCGGATGACGTGCATGGTTCCATGCTGTTCCAGGGCCTTGGCGAGGCGATCCATCAGGACATCCAGGGCGCGCTCTCCGTTATCCTTTTGGAGCTTGGTCCATTTTTCAGGTTGGGTGGCTTCCAACCAGGAGATCAAGTCGTCCGCATACAGGGCACGTTCAGTGTCGTACTTGAGCGTGTCGCCGACCTTCCAGCCTTGGGCTTTTAGCTTGGAAACGACGTAGGCTTCGAAATGCTTTTCTTGATGGGCTGTGTCGTTCATGCGGACGATCCTCTGTTGATTGGCGGCTGCAAGCGAATCTCTGGCGCAGGCGTATAATTTTCGGCCAGTGTCGAGCCGAGCCTTGCAAGAAAATCAAGGACGATTGGCGAATTTTCAGAAATTGATGCTGTGAGAGGTTGCAGTAATGCGATGACTTTTTCGCGTGATTTCTGGTCTGCAAGAATCGCAAGAGCGGCCACAAAGAACAACAGTAACACTGGCTTCGGCATGGATTGGGTCAGCCAGATCAAGCTATCAGCAGCAACTTTTACTGCTAATCCTGCAACGATTATTCCGCTCGTTCCTGTAAACTGGATGGCCGCGCGAATCGCTGTTTTTCTTGAGTAGTCACGGGCGATTTGCGTAAAACTCAATTCAATGACAATCCCGCCCATCGCCACAATGTCGGAATCCTTGCTAAGAATGCCGCATGCCCGGATCATGTCCGCAAGGGCCAGGGTCGGCGCATCGTCCGGGTCTTGCCCCTTTGCGTATTTATCGATGAGCGACTTCCTAGGGGTTCTGACTTTTAGAAGTTTTCGGTACGTCTTCCACTCAGCATTAAGTTCGTCCTCGGGAAGATTCTTTTGTTTGGCAATACTGGGGATGTGTTTGGTCACTTCGTTCAGGACGGATCTGGAAATATAAGCCGTGATGGTTCCTGCGGAGATACACTCCATCAGTTCAGTGACCGCATCAGGATTCCTGCGTTTTTTGACAAGCCAGAGCAGATCTCCAAGAATGATGTTGGCGTCCACCACAATCGTGAATTGAGCCAGCGCACCTAGCGTGGACCGAAGCCATTCGATTTTTCTTAATTCTCCAAGCAGTTCGGAGCGAATGGCGCCATCCAGGTGGAACGATTCAAATGACTTCACAGCGCACCCCTGAGGTCAATCTGGCCAGTGACGGCGGCGGTAATGAGGGCGGAACGGCGCTTCTTGAGGAGGTCGATGCTGTGCTGAGTTTTGGCAATCAGGGCGTCGATGCGGGCGGTTTCGCGATCTAGGTAGGCTACGATTGCGGATTGCTCGGAAATCGGCGGGACGGTCAGAAGCATCTGGCCGATCATCGTGCCATTCAGGTTGGCGAGGCCGGTGGTCGAGTTGGAAAGTAAGTCGAATTGCAGCCGCGCGATGTCGTTGTTCATCACATACCACGCCAACTTTGATTGGAACGAAGGCTTCAGCCGAATACGCTGCATAAAGTTCGAGTAGCAGCAACCCATCGCAGCAATCTCTGGGGTGACGATAGTTGTCTTTCCGATATGGAGTGAACTCCCGCTCGACTTGGTTACGACAAGGTCGCCATCCGCGAGCAGTGCTGCGGCTTTCTCAGTAGGTGATAGCTTTCGTGGCGCTGGGTCATCCAGCCGCCACCTCCCATCTACAGTCTGTTCAGTTGATCGCAGAACGGTAGTGTCATCGATACCATCAGGGTCGGTGCCCCACACACCACCGTCGTTTCGTCCGATTTGCCACTTAAATGGACTTACACCCCAATGCTCCGGCACCTCCCCAATCCACTCCACCCCAGAATCCTTCATCTTCGCCTTGGGGTTCAGCCCCTTGGTAACGGCATGCGAGATGAGCGCTTGGCGCTTCTTGGTCAGCAGTTCGATGAATTCGATTTTCTTGGCGATCAGGGCGTCGATGCGGGAGGTTTCGCCACGAAGTGCCGTGATAATCTTTTGCTGCTCATCCAACGGAGGGCAGGGGCAATTGAGCGAAGCTAATTTGTCACTGGTAAAATGAACAATTGTGTTCTTGCTACACAGAACGTCAATCCATCCGCTGCTTCGGACAATCTGCATTAATCGTAACAGCCATTCAGGTTGATTGCCATTTAGTGGCCTGACACGATGAATGGAGTTTTGAAAAATAATCGGTTTGTTATCGAACTTGCTAAATATCGCTGCGCGACAAACGTCACCACCTTCACAGATTAACAAATCCCCATCTTCAAGCGAATATACCTCGACCTCAGAAGGACTGGCCCACATATGTTCGACTTGCTCATGTTCAATACGCTCCCATTGAACAGTTTGCGCTCGATGGTAAGGTACTAAAACGTCGTCATCGCTTTTGGATTGAGGCTGAACCATTTTCCCAAGACGTGCGCTGTATAAATGCTTTACGGGCTGAACCGTCCAATGCTCCGGCACCTCCCCCATCCACTCCACGCCGGAATCCCTGTAAGCCGGATAGGGCTTGTAATGGCTCATCCTTGTTCCTCCGGCGCGGACAGCATGACCGCCCGCTCACGCACATGGTCGATTTCACACCGATCTTCTTCGTTAAAATTATCCGTGGCAATTCCAACAAGCGGCCCATACAGCCCGTTAGTGACCCTGGATGCCGACCAACGTGGGCGATCTCCCCGACAGCCTAGGCAGGAATAAAGCCTGCCTCGTCTGATTCTGGTTAATGGATCGAACAGATCCTCTCGGAATACAAGAGTTCTGCGCGATACGACGGGAAGAAAATCACACTTCGCTGGAGTCACCATAGGCGGCGGCGTGATTGCCCAAAGTTGAGCGTCGCCACCTTCATAGAAGATTCCGCGACGAAAAACCAAAAACCGTGCGTCGTTCATTCCGTCACCTCGCCAAGTAATGCGGCAATCTCGGCTTCGACGCGCTTCAGATCCCGGTCGATGTCCTCCAGCTTTGGCGGAGCCTCGTACTTGTAGAAGAAGCGGTTGAAGTTGATCTCGTAGCCGACAATGCCCACGCCCTTGTCCTTCTTGTCCGCGTAGGACTCATCGATCCACGCATCGGGGACATGGGGCAGCACCTCGCGGGCAAAGTAATCTCGGATGTCCTCGAGGAGCGGCACATTCTCGTAGTCGGTCAGTTCGGTATCGGGCATGATTTTACCGTCCGCATCGACCACCGGTTCGCCCTCGGGATCGCGGACGCCGAAGGCATGAATCAGTGCCTTGACGAAAGCCTTAGTGACCTTGCCGATGCCGGCGTCATTCCTGGCAGTTTGGTCGACAAAGGACTCGGCCCATGCGAAGGGGTGCATCGAACCCATGTGCGGCTCCAGGGCGCGCTTCCAGGCGGCCTGACTGTCCGGCGCGAGCTTGGCCCAGGCTTTCTCGTCCATGAGCCTCGTCATCGCTTCGACATTGACGTGCAGTGCCATGCGCAACGGACGAAGAACGCGAATGCGGCGATAGGCGAAGCGGCGATGGTCCAGCATGCGGCTAATTTCGCCATTTTCGGCAGCGGCGTACACGTCTACAATCTGCTGCATCTGCTCGTCGCTAATGATTCGGCGCTTGTTGCCTTCGTTCTTGATCGAGGTCCAAAGGCCCGTGGCATTGATCAGTTGCACCTGATGGCGACGATTTTCCGGCTTCTTGCTGGAGAGAATCCAGAGGTAGGTGCCGATGCCTGTACGGAAGAAGATTTCGGTGGGCAGCGCCACAATGGCCTCAACCAGATCGTTTTCCAGTAGCCAGCGACGGATTTCTGACTCACCGGAGCCAGCACCGCCATTGAACAACGGGGAGCCGGAAAGAACGATGGCTGCCCGTCCTCCACCACGCTCGGGCAATTCCAGCTTGCTGGCCAGGTGCAGGAGAAACAGCATGGAGCCATCATTGATGCGCGGCAGGCCAGGCCCGAAGCGCCCGTCGTAGCCCTTCTCAGTGTGCTCGGCATTGACAGCAGCCGAGTCCTTTTCCCACTTCTTGCCGAAGGGCGGATTGGACAAGCCGTAGTGAAACCGCTCTCCGGCGAACTGGTCATTGGATAGCGTGCTGCCCAACTTGATATTCTTGGACAGATCCCTTCCAAGATCGGATTCCAGAGTGCGTAAAAGCATGCCGGTCAGGCAGACCGCGTGGGTCTCGGGTTCCAGTTCCTGCCCGTAAGGGATCAGCACTGGCGGCACCTTGAAGCGATTGCCGTATTCGGCAACGTGATTCATGGCATCGGAAAGGAAGCCTCCCGTGCCGCAGGTGGGGTCGTACAGGGTGCGGATCAGTCCGGGGTTGGCCTCGAACAGGGCATCGTCTGGATCAAGCAGAAGCGCGGTGGCCAGATGAACCACATCGCGGGGCGTCATGAAATCTTCTGCACCCTCATTGACCTCGGCACCAAATCGCCTGATCAGGTGCTCGTAGAGGTTGCTCATGATCCGGTCCGGTACCACATCTGGATGCAGATCAACCCCGGCGAAGTTCTTGCAGATCTTGAATAGCACACCGGCCTTGTCGAGCCGAATGACGGTATTAGAGAAGTCGAACTGCTCGAAGATGAGGCGGGCATTATCCGAAAAGTGCGCGATGTAGTCCTGAAGATTTTGTCGGGTCTTGGTGCCGCCCAGTGTACTCAGCGCGTATTCGGAGGTGTTGTAGAAGGGGTAGCGGGTGGTCTGGCGCAGGATCAGATCAAGGTCGATGTCTGATTCCTTGTGCGCCTTGTAAGCATCTCGGACTTCCTGACGTGTCGGCTCAAGGACGCATTCCAGTCGGCGAAGCAGTGTGAATGGCAGGATGATCTTGCCAAAGTCGGTGTGCTTGAAGTCGCCCCATAAGTCTTCGGCGTTTTTCCAGATGAAATCCGCCAGTGCTGCCGCCGAACCTACCAATTCTGCCATTTCGCGCTCCAACCCTAGTATGCACGAAACAGAATACCAGAATCACGGAGGCAGTCAACCAGATTCTGCACAAAACGGACTGGTCATCAGTTTCAGGCTGTCAACCTCAGAATGCAAATAGCCCTTTTGCCTTGAAGGCTTTCGCGGCCTTTTCGGGTCAGGGGGTTGTGATACCCCCTAGATCCCAGACAGATCTCCAAGTCCAACCCCCTGTTCTAGCAGGGAGGTCCAAGAAATTTTCGGGATTTTGAGTTCGATTGGGTCGCCTACCTGCTCTCCTTGCCAGTTCAAAACTAACCTGACCTGACCGCCCAGCAATAACTGATAGGTGCTGAGGGGGTGCCGCAGCTCGGCTTGGCGCTTGGCCTGCAGTTCTTTAAATTCAGATACCTTCTCGGGTGCTCTCAGCTCCAGCTGAACCGAGAAATTATCGTAAGTCGGTAGCCGTAAGACTAGATCTGTACCCTGCAGCTCTGCCGAGAACTGTGGTTTTTGCCGTACTGGAATGTGCAGCAAAATAAACCACGGATGACTGGCTCTAGCGGGCCTGCTTGCTTCCTGAGGGCTCAGTTCTATGAGGAGCTCGTCGTACGCTTCTGCCTTTTTCTCTATCTGCCTGAGGAGATCGCCGAGCCCACCCGGACCGGGTAGAACTGAGACCTTATCGTCCTGGTGGGATTGTAGGCTGGCTCTAAGCTGGTATTTTGGGAACGGAAAATTGCCCTCTAGGTATGGATCGCTGCTCGCGGGCAGCTCCAGGATACCTAAGGCTTTGCCCTTCGCTGCGTCGACTAGATGCCCCCACGTCAGCTCTTTAGCTTCAATCGATAGCTCGACCCACTTGTCTTCAAAAAACTCGAGGCGCTGGTGGGTAGGGGACCGCTCTGGGATCCAGCGGATGGCTTGGGGCTCCTCGTCCCCTAAGAAGAAATCCAGGATTTCTGCCCTTCCCAGCACGATCGGATCTAGATCGTTGTGCCGCTGAAACGTGAGCTCTTCTTTTTCGATGTTACAGCTATCGACCACGGTGACTAGGATCGGTTCAACTTGGTCGTCGCTGGTAGCGTCTGGGACCCGCAGTTGCCCGGAAAAGCCGCCTGCTGACCTGGTGGCAGGAGCGACGCCACTTCTTCGGCGAGCGATGGTTTGGTGTGGGTTGAGCGGTTCAGGGCGCCCGAGTAGGCGTAAGAGCTTGGCTAGCGAGCTAGGTCCCTTGTTGGCTAGGAAGTGGATGGGATTTGGCGTGCCCACCTCTAGACCCTGCTGCTGTAGCCAGCTGTCGACTTTCGCGGGGTCGTTGAGATCCAAGTTCAAGGGTGCCTTGAGCAAGCTCGGAATCAGTGACGCTAGGGCTGCCAGGATCGGTCCGTAAGCTGCAGCTTGTCGCCAAAATTGCGCGCCTTCGTTGGGGCGTAGCCGCTTGAACACCTCCTCGGATGGAACTGCAGTAGGGCGCTCTGAGGAAAATCTCTTGTAATAGTCGAGGAACAGATCCAAGACCTCCCCGACCGAAAACTTCCCGATCCCCCACACGCTGTCGATTGTTTTGACGAACTCGCGGCGCCGGCGGGCTTTCCCTCCTCGTACCTGCAGCTCAATCCCTTCGTAGGAGCGCAGGGCGCTTTCGAGCAGGTCGTACTGCTTGGCAGTGGGTAGCTCCCCCCGATGGATGCCGAGTTCTTTGTGAAAATTGCTCCAGAACTTGTTTTCATCCTCTGAGACTTCCCGATGGAAGGTATAGCCGCGCAGAAATGCGAGGACTAGCCACTTCTTGTCTCGATCGACGTGGCCTGGCTTCTCCCAGATCGAGCGCATCTGCCGCCGCAGCCACTGATAACCCTCCTCGTCGATAGAAGCTAGGACTGGCCCTCTGTGGGCGATCTCTCCCAGGATGAGCCCCTTCAAGTCTCTGATCTCGGGCGTCATCGCTTTTCCTCTGAAATACATAACTGGAGCCGGCGCAGCAACAGCCATTGCTCGAGGATGAGCTCGCTCATATCATTGAACATCTTTTGGCTAACCACCCCCTGTCTTATGGTCAAAAACCTTTGGCTTAGCTCCTGCTGTAGCCTTTCGGAGAGCTCCCCCCAGACCCCTCGGCGGAAGGCTTCGGCAACCTCCGCCTCCTGGCCCTGCAGCAGCTCGAGCTGCTCACGGAAGAGCTTGAGATCAGGATCGTTTGCGGTCCTGCGCGGGATCTGTGCGCTCGCTTGGGAAATCCGTCTCTCGCGCTCCTGCCTGAGCTCTTTTTCTAGACTTTGTTTTTCGGCGGTGAGGCGGCGGACTTGCTCATCGAGCTCCTCGATCTGCCGATTAGCCCTTAGGATTTTTTCCTCAGATGGGTCCATCAGAGCCGCCTGTCAGCTGTGCGGTACAGGCTGGTTCCCACCCGGGATGCCTTGGGGGTCGCCCGCGCTGCTCGCTCTTCGGATGAAAGTCTGGTCTCAGGGTGGTTGTTGGTCATGGCCTCCCCCGGTTTTTTGGAATGAGCTCGGGTTGCCTGGGTGCACCGGCACCCTCGAGCAAGAATTGCAGGCTGCGCAGCCACTGCTGGATCGGGAGTTGGCGCAGGTCGGCGAGGAGCGTCTCGATCTGCAAAACCAACAGACCTTGGAGTTGTTCCCGGCACAGCTCCCAGTTAGTTCTCTCGAGCGAGGGGTGATTCCGCCTGTGGACTACGGCATCGTACAGCTCCAGCAGGTTTTCGAGGCGCTTGTCTGGGCTTTGGCCCAAGAGAGCGTAGTCGACCTGCAAGACCTTTTCGGTATCCGTCGCCAGAGCCTTTGGAAAATCCGCTAAGCGCTCCCGCTGCTTCAGCTGGGTTGTCAGCTTGGCTTGCTCCTCCCTCGCGCGCTCGAGTCTGGAGCGAACTTGTTCTAGGTTTTCCCTGAGCTTTTGCGCTTCGGCCTCCAAGCCGGCATTTTGTTTTTGCAGCTCTTTGCTTCTCAGCTCATGCCTCTCCTTATCGCTCCTTGCGGTAGAGAGTTGCGCCTCAAGCCTAGAGAGCCGGTCCTTAAGGTCACGGATAGTTTGTTCCTGTTCTTCCGACCGACCCTTCAGAAGAGTTTTTCCGTTCTGGCTCTCGGCCAATTTCTTCTGCCAGGTTCTCGCCAGCCTGTCAAATTGGCGTTTTAACTCATCGTTTTTCCGCTGTAACTTTTCGATAGTTCTGGCATCTTCTTGGCGCTGGCGGCGCAACCTTTCGAGGTCTCTGCGCTGCTTTTTGCCGAACTCGACTTCTGCTGCGGCTTCTTGCTCGGATCCTGCCTGCCCGGTCTCCCGAGTGGCTGCCGGCTCGGCGCTCGCTTCGCGCGCGACTTCGCCAGCCGCGAGCTCGGCCCTGAAGTGGGCTGCAGTTTCTGGCCCTAGCTCTGCCAACAGGCTCGCCATCAGGGAGGCGGATTCCTCCCGCTGGCATAACTCTTCCAAGTTTTTCAGCACTTGCTGTCCAGTGACTTTGTGCAAGTGGTTGGGTGGAAGGTGCAGCGCTTTCTCGGCCCGGAGCCTTTGGAAATCGCGGGCTCGCCGATCGCTCTGTGAGGGGAGAAACGCCTGTCGGCAGAGTTCCGCTAAGCGCTTCGGATCGACCTTCTGACAGAGCTCTCTGGCCAGCTGCGGGTTGTTCCGCAGGCGCTTGGCCGTCTCCAGTATCTGCTCGCTGAGCTCGCCTGCTTCGCCCGCTTGGGTGCCGCTGTCTCCGGCCTGCTCCGGAGGGTTCACGACGGCCTCCCAGCCAACTCCGGGTGCAGAAAAGCGCGGCCTTTTTTGGATAACTTATAGGTTGGCCTGCCATTATAGGAACCGACTTCTAGGAGGCCGCGCCTTCCTGCCTCCTCTAGATCCTGACGGATCCAATCCTCGGAGATGAAGCTGAGGTATCCGAAGAGCGGGTTGCGCCATTCCGCCCGAGATTTCTTGCTTTGGCTCTCGCCGTCCGCCTTGCCCCTAGGGGCAGTATCCCCGCGCAGGGCTTGCTCGATCCTGCTGGTACCTAGACCGCCGTACGGGTGGCTTCGAGATTGTGCTTCCCAGGTTTCTTGCTCCTTTTCCAGAAAGCGCAGAATGGTCCGCAGGGGGCGCAAGGCGTTGCGGATCTCCTCAGGGTTTCTCGGCTTGCCTAGCTCCCAGGGCGCGCTGCCATCGCAGCTGCTGCAGCTGCTGCAGCCGCTGCAGTGCTCGTCGATCGCGCTGAGCAGTTCGCGGCGCTTGCAGTGCGGTGTTTTGGCGTAGTCTCGCATCCTATCGAGCGCGCAGCGGCTTTGTTCCGCGATCTTTTCTTGCAAGCTCCTCCAGCTCTTTAGGTTGGATCCCTTACCCACCTTCTCTAGCGAGATGGCGCTCTCTTGGTAGTGATAGAGCTGTGCGACCTGCTCTTCTTGCATAGAGCGCAGCTTTCTGTTGAGCTCCTCGGCGTCTTTGGAGTAAGGCCCTTCTACAAAAGCCTTGCTGGCATAGTCCAAGTAGTAGGGCTGGCCGAGCTCGCCGCTGTTTCCCTGCGATCTGCTGCTGATTTGGTGGAAGGCCGGACTGCTCTCCTGCAAGTACGAGAAAAGTTTTTGGCTCCCAGTGGAGGGTCCGAGCAGCAGCTTGGCCTTTCCTAGGCGATAGCGCAACGCCAAGACGTCGTTGTGGTCGAGTGTTCCGACGACGCGCTGTAAGTCCTCTAGCGTATCGCCTGGACTCTCAGCACCTTCGTCGTCCTCTAGGGCGCCTTCGTCATCCTCCAGCTCGTCTTTTACCGCCAAGAACAGCTCTTTCCAGTAGCCAATCCAGGCTCCGGGCCTCCGATCGAGCAGCCGCAGGGTAGCTTCGGCGATCCTCTGGTCTTTTTCCAGATCGCTCTTTTCCAGCTTGCGCTCTTCCAGGCTGAAGTCTCGCTTGTGGTAAAGGAGAACGGCGTAGGCATCCTTGCCGTCGCGCCCGGCCCGGCCCGATTCTTGGAGGTAGGCTTGGCAGCTGGCTGGTGGCTGGTAGTGGATCACCGCGCGGACATTAGCCTTGTCGATGCCCATTCCGAAGGCTGTTGTAGCGACTACCACCTTGGTTTCTCCGCTTTGAAAGCGCTCCTCTACTTGGCTGCGGATGAGGGCGGATAGGCCGGCGTGGTAGGCGTCAGCGCGGTAACCGAGCTCGCTGAGCGCCCAGGCCAGGTGCTCGGTTTTCTTTCTGGTACCAGCGTAGATGATAGCGGCGTCTCCGGAATGCTTTTGCTCGATGTAATCGAGCACCTGGGTGACTACACCGAACTTGGAGGTATCGTCGCCTTCGCGGACGTCGTAACGCAGGTTGCTGCGGTCATGGCTGCTGGTGATCGTCTCCGGATTCCGCATGCCGAGATGCTCGGTGAGCTGCTTTTTGACCTGCCCGCTGGCGGTCGCGGTGCAGGCCAGCCTGGGGCAGCTAGGGAACTGCTCTTGCACTGTCTTGGCCGCTTTGAGATAGTCGGGCCGGAAGCTGAAGCCCCACTGATCCAAGCAGTGCGCCTCATCGAAGACCACGCGCTCGATGGTGCCAGCTGGCAGATCGGCTAGCGTCTGGCGCAGCTGCTGGTCGCGGTTTAACCGCTCCGGGCTCACATAGAGAAGCCGCAGTGCGCCCGATTGGACCTGATCTAAGACTGCGCGCCTCTCGGCGGCCTGCATCTGGGAGTCGATGTAGGCCGCTGGAAGGTTGCGGCTGACCAGGTCCTGGACCTGGTTGTGCATTAAGGCGATCAGCGGGGAGATGACCAAGGTAAGCCCGTTGGACAGCAGCGCGGGGACTTGGTAGATCAAGCTCTTTCCGAAACCGGTCGGCAGAAAGACCAGCAGGTCGCGTCCGGCGATCGCCTGGGCGATGGCTCCTCGCTGCACCTCGCTCCGCTCGCTGCTATCCCCCAAGTTAACTCCCCAGAATTCCGCGGCAACCCTCTCAGCTTTTTCGAGCGGCGCCGCCGCGCTGGCTGCGATTGCGGCCAGCTGGGCATCGGCTTGCGTGACCAGCGGCTCGCTCGGGAGCTCCTCTCTGGGAACGCCGAAGATACCCGCCAAGAGGTCGTAGAAAGCTTTGCGGTCCCGGAGCTTGTCGATCTGAACCCCCCGCGGCAGGGCCTCGAAGAAGGCGTTCTGGTAGACCGCCTGCAGCAACCGCTTGTCCCAGAGCACGAAGGCGCCGGGACCAGAGGCCTCGCGGCTATCCCGGATCAGACGGCCGAAAGCCTGCACAAACGACAACACCGCTCTAGGCAGGTAGACGTCGCTCCAGGGATCTAGCCCCTGCGCGGCAGCTAGCAACTGCCGCTTGTTGAGCAGCGGGCTAGGGATCGGGAAGGGGATGCGCTCCAAGCTCACCAACTTCAGATCTGGGAAATCCACCCCCTCCATGTAGCCGCGTGTCCCCAGGGCCGATCCCGGCTCGCCTCTGCGCTGCATGCGCTGCGCCACGTCATCCCGCTCTCGGCGGGTGAGTGGGCGGTACAGGTTGGGTAGGTCCTCTAGGGCAGCGGCCATCTCCCGCAAGCGCTCATTGCTGGTGAACAACACCAGACTGCGCCCAGCGGCGGGCAAGATGGTGCGCAGCTCGGTGCGCACCATCGCGTCGAAGCGCCGCATCAAGCTGCTGCGGGCTTCGGGCAGGTGGCTCGGGACGATCAAGTGGGCTTGCTCGTAGGGGAGGCTGGGCGGCAGCTTGTGGCACTCTGCGCTTTCTAGACCGGTCAAGCGCTGGAAGAAACCGAACCCGACCCGGTCCTTATCGGTGGGCACTGCCAGGGTGGCGCTGGTGACCGTGAGGCTCTCTAGCCCTGCCCAGATCTGCCGCAGCGAGTCGCTCAAATCGATCGGTTGACAGAGCTGCACGAAGCCCCGCTCCTCGCTCCAGGAGATCTGATGCAAGAAATTGTATCCTTCTGCTTTTTCGGCCTCTTGGCCCCGCAGGGCTTTCACCGCCGCGCTGCGCTCTCGGGCTAGCTCCTGGTGCTTCTGAAAAGCTTCGACGATCGGCTGAAGCCGTCTGCCCAGCCAGCTGTTTTTCTCAACCTGCTTGAGATATTCCCGGAGCTTGAATAGTCTCTCTAGCCAGGCTTCCTCGGAGCTCCTGACCGGAGTCCAGCCGCTGTACCTGCAGCTACGCGTGTCGAGGGTGAGCGTGGCGCCATGCCCGGGTGTGCTCTCGCCGAATTGTGTGACCAGCCCCCTGAGCCTCTTCGCGTAGATCTCGAGCGCATCCTGCGCCTGCGTGCAGGCCTGGAGCACTTCGGCCTGGGAAGGGCCGAATTCCCGCTCGGCCGCCTTGGTCTTCAGCAAACCTCCCTTGCCGTCCCGCCCGAGCAGCTGGCGCAGCCGGTGGCGCAGCTCCTCTTCACCGCTCTCCGACGAGAAGGCCTCAGTGGCTACCTGTTCCAGGTTATGCCCCTCGTCGATGATCCAGTGGATCTTGCCCGAGGTTCCGGCCGCCCTCTTGCCCTGCCCCCCTCGGGCCAAAGCTGCGAGCTCGTCTTCTTCGGGCCTAGCGTGGCGCAGCAGCCAGGCCTGGTTGGTAACCCAGATTCTGGCTTCCTTGCGCTGGCTCAGGTCGGTCTGAAAAGCGCAGGTCTCAGCGTAGGGACAGCTGGCCTCGCAGCGAGCTGGGTTGGTGCGCACCCGCGAGCGCAGCTCGCGGAACTCCGCCTGGTTGTCCCAGTAACGCGGCAGGCTTTCCAGATCGGATTTTCCCCTAGCGACGAAGTGGGTCAAGACGCCCGGGGCGGCGGCTTGCGCTGGGCTCTGCCCGGAGTCCTGCAGCTCATCGCCTAGAGCTGCGGGGCAGATGAGATCCCTGCTGCTCTTGACCGTCACGGCCTGCACCATGAAACCCTGCCTAGCGCACTCTTGGAGTTCGGCGATGGCCTGGGCTTGCAGCGCTTTGGTGTGCGTCGCGACGATCACTCGCCCGTTTTCCTGTGGCTGCTCCGCAGTCCAGTGCAGGGCGGGGTAGAGGTAGCCCTTGGTTTTCCCAGTCCCGGTCGGGGCCTGCAGGATCAAGCGCTTACCCCGCTGCAGGCACGAGGTGACGTGCTGCAGCATTTTTTCCTGCGCTTCGCGCCGGCTGGGTAGCAGGGACTCCGGTAACTCCGCCGGTGGGGGGAGCGCCGCCCCAAACTCGACTACCTGGTCTATGGGCGCTGGCGTGCTGAGCAGGCGGGTGATCTGGTCTTCGCCGGCGGGGTCTGCCCCTTCGCCCTCAGCCAACCCCAGCTTGGCCCAAACGGCTAGGACACCGAGCGAAACCGGCTGGCTGCGCAGCCAGTCCAAGACCACTAGGCAAGCTGCGGCGTCGTGGGTCGCCTGATGGGCGCCGCTGAGCTCTTGGCCGCTAGCCAGCCGGTAGAGGTCGATCAAGCGGTAGCTGTTGAGTTCGGCCGGTGGGGTAGGGAAGCACAGCTGCGCCCAGCGCAGCGTGTCGACAGCGTTGGATTCAGAGAGCAACTCCTCCCACAGCGCTGCACGGAGTCCGGCCTGATTGGCTTGCCGCCTCAAGATCGGCAGGTCATAGGCGTAGATGTTGTGTCCGACCAGCCGGTGGCCGGCCGCGACCTCCAAAAAGTCGCCCAGAGCGTCGGCTAAAGGTGCAGCTTCCCGGTAATAAGTAGCGCGGTCGATGCCGGTGAGCTCCCAGACCTCTTCCGGGATCTCGCTATCGGTCGAGACGTAGCGTGCAAATTGCTGCCCTGCTCTGGTTACGGCGGCGATCTGTAGGATCTCGGCTTTTGTCGGGTCTGCTGCGGTGGTTTCTAGGTCGAGAGCTAGATCGTGGTCCGGCATAGCACCTCCTCATGCGAGCGGCCTGCAATCCTGTGGGACGCCGAAGGTCTACATCGGCTCTGGCCAGAGCTGGTGCACAACTTAGCGCCCGTCCGCGTCATGTGGTGACGCTCGTTCTTTTGCCAGCTCGGGCTTGCGCGCTGACGCGTGCGTACCTATGCGTACGCACCTACCGGGTCTCCAGCGGGCTCTTCGGCAGGAGGCTTCACTTCTCGCGGGCTTGGATCGCACGGACTTTGACGTGACGCACTGTATTCGTCGAATCGCAGATCTCCACCTCGGCCGTCCCAATGAAAATGGTGTGTATGGATTTATCCAAACACATCTGCTTCATACTGAATTCAACACTCTAACTCCTCATTATAAGCTGGACCCCACTACTTGTCAAGCTCATCTGCTGCCGACGCCGCCTCGCCGCGAGCTATTTGGCTAGATCCGCGCGGCCGCGCTGAACTCTCGAATATCCTTGGATTGAGGGACTGCGCTTGCGCTTCACCAAAGGGGGAGTGATGCCGAAAAAATCCTCTGATCCTCGCCCGTCACCCGGGCCGGAGCGCCTTTCCAGCCAAGAAGCCGCTCCTAGGTGGTGGGTCTTTCAAGGCTCCAGAGAGCAACCGCAGCTGCTGGTCGGTCCCGCGGGCCTGTTCTCTGATGTGCGTCCCGGCGACTTCCTGCTGGTGGCTGCGCCGGATTCTGGGACATTACGACCCACCTCGCTCGTCCGCTGTTTCCGGGTACGGCACGAGCTGGAGCGTTCAGTCTGTGAGCTGAGCGGTCAGCGAGGGGTCGAAGACCTCAGCCTACCTGCCGATTCCCGCCAACTCTTCGAGATATTCCCGAAGCAGCTGCCTGCACCTGACGCTGTTCGACTAGGGCTGGTGGAGGCAGGCTTGGCCGACTCGGCTACTGCTATGTCACCCCCGCTAGAAGGTAGGGAGTTAGAGCTTTATCTGCGCGATCTGTTTTTGTCCTCGGTCACAGCCGACTTGCTCGGTCCGGCCGGTGGTCCCAGCGAGGAAGTGCGGAGCTCTCCCAGGAGTCGCTACTTAGTTGGCCGTCTGGTCCCCGGGATGATCTCTGACCCGGCGGCCGGCTCTGCGCCGGAAGCCGCTTCCCAGGTGGTAGATGCAAACCCCGACGATGAGCCTGACGGCGATGAGCAGCCTACCCTCCTAGCCGAGCAGGATCCTGCCCTCGAAGTGGGGGGGGAAGGAGTCGACGCTGACCCTGCCGAAGACGCTGTCGATACCAGCAGCTTAGCCAGTAAGGGCGAGCAGCGCAGCATGGGCCTCTCGTTCCAGCTGCCCGAAGATGTGCTGGAGCTCGAGGTGCTGTTGTGCTGGGGTAGCTACGCCCGCACCGACGCTCAGAACCCGGACCTTGCCGGCGCGACCAAGAAGGTGTGGAAGCGCCAGGACCACGCGGTCCCGCTTACCTTGCAGCTTTCCAGCCCCGACCAGGAGTTGTCCTTTGAGCGCAAGCCTGACCCTGACTCGCCTGGCATCGTGCTGCGCGGCAAGCTGCGCAAGGCGCGCGGTGGCAGGCGCACCGTCTCCTTGTTTTTGGTGAACGCCGCTGTCTGCCGAGAGAGCGAGCAGCTCAAAGAGGCCAAGTGGATCTTTCAGCCTCAAATGACTGTCTACCACCCTAGCGGCCAGCCGGTATTTTTGGACATGTCCCAATTCGCCCAGGGCCTCGATGCGGAGGCCCAGCAGCTAGCCTTTCTCTACCGCAACGAGGGCTATTTCGGTATGGGCTACGGCTGCGCGGTCTCTTGGGTGGGCGACCCAGAGGTTGGGGCCACCAAGCTGATCGCTACGCCGCTGCCGATGGTCGAAATCCCTGTCACCGAAGTTCCTGGTTCTCGCGAGGGAGACCGCCCTGCCCAGCGGCGCTGGCAGCAAGAGCGGCGCTTCGGTATGCAGCGTTTAGCCGCTCTCCCGCTGCCCGAGTTGAGCTTCCAGCTAAGCGAATTGGTCTCGGATTATCGCGCCTGGATTGCAGGTCTGGAGAGCAGCGCCCGGGGCAACGACTCTGCTGAGCAAAGCCTCGCTGCCTGCCGTGAAGTCGCGGACCGCCTCGAGGAGGGGGTGAGGTCCTTGCAAGACCCGCGCACCCTCAAGGCCTTCCGGGTCGCCAACCTGGCGATGGCCGAAGCTAGGGCGCATCAGCTGGCAGCGCAAGCGCAGCGGCGCGGGGAAACTCCCGGACCCAGCGGCGCCGAGCAGCACGCCTGGCGGCCATTCCAATTGGCGTTCATGCTGCTCAATCTACCGGCCTTGGCCGATCCCCTGCATCGCGATCGCTGTGGCCCGGATCCGAGGGCCGATCTGCTATGGTTCCCCACCGGTGGCGGTAAGACCGAGGCCTACCTGGGAACGGCGGCCTTAGCCATCGTCTTGCGCCGCCTGCAGGGAGCTGTGGGTGGCTACGACGGCAGCTGGGGGCTCTCGGTGATCATGCGCTACACGCTGCGCCTGCTCACCGTGCAGCAGTTCCAGCGGGCGGCTGCCTTAATCTGCGCTCTGGAGTTGCTGCGCCGAGGGGACCCAGAGTTAGGTACAAGGCCTTTCACCTTGGGGCTTTGGCTGGGGAGCAAGGTGACTCCCAATAGATTAGAGGACCTTAAAGAGCAGATCGGCGAGGTGCAGGCCGGGAAGCACCCCAAAGCCTTGGTGCAGCTCACCCACTGCCCTTGGTGTGGCTCTAGAATCGCGGTGGACAAGCAGGTCAAAGTCGAGGATGGAAAGCGGGGTCGAGGCCGAGCGGTCATCTCCTGCGCCGACCCCGTCTGTCCATTCGGCTCAGGGGATGGTCTGCCCGTACAGGTGGTGGATGAAGAGATCTATCGCCGTCCGCCCAGCTTGTTGATCGCCACTGTCGATAAGTTTGCAGCCTTGGCGCGCAACCCAGAGGTCCGCACCCTCTTTGGCGGTGCCACCAGGGAGTGCCCTCGGCACGGCCTGATCCACGAGGGGGAAAGAGATCACGACTTCCATTCGGCTGCCCCTCCGTTGCCGGAGGTCAAGGCTCAGGCTACCTTGCCCCTGCGACCTCCGGATCTGATTATCCAAGACGAATTCCACCTGATCAGCGGGCCCCTGGGAACCATCGTCGGTCTTTACGAGGTGGCGGTGGATCAGCTCTGCAGCTGGAGCTACCGGGGCCGGGAGATCCGCCCTAAAGTGATCGCCTCGACCGCGACGACCCGAATGGCGGCCGATCAGATGCGGCGAATTTTCGATCGTTCAGTTCGGATTTTCCCTTCTCCAGGGTTGGATTTCCGTGATAATTACTTTGCCGTGCAGCGGCCCTCCGAGGTGGCTCCTGGGCGCACCTACGTAGGAGTTCTGGCCCCTGGGCGCACCAAGATGGCCGCGCTGATCCAGATCTATACGGCGATACTGACCGCCGGCCAAGCTCTGCTGGAGCACTTCGGGCCCTACGCCGACCCCTATCTGACCTTGATCGGCTACTTCAACTCCCTGAGAGATCTGGCGGCCATGCGCCGATTGACCGAGGATGACGTGGCGATCCGCAGCCGCTTGGTGGAACGCCGGCAAGATCAGGCGGTCGGCTTGGCCAGGCGTTTCCTCAACCCAGAGGGGGTGGTCGAGCTCACCTCCAGAGTGCCCAGCGAGGATATCCCCGAGCTCCTCGACCGCCTAGAAGTGGGTTTTAACAGCGCGGCCGCGCAGAAGCCAAGGCCGCTCGACGTGGTGCTGACCACCAATATGTTCTCGGTCGGCGTCGATGTCAGCCGCCTAGGCGTGATGGTGGTCTGCAGCCAACCCAAGGCCAGCAGCGAGTACCTGCAGGCGACTAGCCGTATCGGGCGAGCTAAGCCTGGGGTAGTCTTTGTCCTCTACCAGTACAGCCGCCCCAGGGACTTTTCCCACTACCAGACCTTCGTACCCTACCACCGTACCATCTACCGCTACGTCGAGCCTCAGTCGGTGACACCTTTCTCCAGGCGGGCACTCGACCGTGGCCTCAGCGGTGTTCTGGTCGGCTTGCTCCGCCAGCGCTTGGCGTCGCTCAACCCCGACTCTGGTGCCGCCCAAATCGACGATCCCGAGCTTGCAGCCGAAGTCGAGAAGCTCGTCGGCGCCCTGGTCGCGCGCGCAGACCGCGCAGGGGGCTCGGATCGGCAGGCTCTCGAGATGGTTGCACGCCGCCTGAAAGATTGGAAAAAGCAAGCAGCTTTTCCTGGGCGCAAGCTCACTTACGATAACCGCACCTCTGAACTGCGTGGGCGGGCCGTCGCCCTGCTCGAAAAGCCCAAGAACCCCTGGGAGCTCTTCAGCGCTCTATTTTCGATGCGCGACGTCGAAGGGGAAGTGCCGTTGTTTTTGGATGACCGGCCTCTGGATGCGGCCGCGCTGCCTTGGCGAGTTAGCGAGCGCAGCCCGCGCCGAGGAGAGGCGTAATGGCTGTTCGCCACCCCCAAGTCGGCGTCCTTCGGGGGAGCCAGCTGCTCCGCAACCACGGCCCCGGCGCCTTGATCGACTTGAGCAACGTCTCGGTCCTGACGGATAGCCTAGACGCATGGAGGGTTGATCCCAGGAGCGATACATCCAAGATCGAAGAGCCCAGGCTGCTGGCCGGGGTGCGGGCGGTGCTCGGTGAACAGGTAAAGAATTTGATCCGCCCGCCGGTTTCCGAAGGAGCCCCGGGCTTGTCCGAGGGCGCTTCGGTGCGCCTCTTTCCCCAGTGGTACCGCTGCACCAGGTGCTCCATGTTGGCTGAGTACAGCTCGGGGCTGTTCAGGCTCGAGGGGGCAGCTGCCGCCCGCTACGACCCCAGCAGGGCAAGAATCTTGCACCCGGGATGCCCGAAGCAGGGCAAGAGGCCCCCCTTGGCTCTTCCAGCTGGCTTTCTTACCATCTGCTCGGCCGGCCACCTGGACGAGTTCCCCTGGCGCTGGTTTGTCCACCGCGGTCCGAGCGACTGCGTAGAGCAGTTATCCCTTTACTGGAGATCTACGCAGCAGGCCAACGCTTTGGAGGATCTTCTGGTGGTCTGCGGCTGCGGGCAGAAGCAATCCATGATCGCAGCCTTTGGCCCTGACGCCGCGTCTGCTCTGCCGGCTTGCCGCGGTCGTCACCCCCATCTAGACGACTTCTTCGACAAAGATCCCTGCACCGAGCGCCTGCAGACGATCGCCCTGGGTAAGCGGGTGACTTGGTTCTCGGTCATGCGCTCGGTCCTCAGCGTTCCCGATGAAGACCGCAGCCTGAGCGCGCTGATCGAGCGCCTACTTCCTAAATTCTCTGATACCTCGAGCTCGGATGACCTCAGCCATCAGCTTCGCTGGCGCCTAGACCTGCGTCAACAGCTAGACGGTTTTGAAGAGGCGCAGATCTGGTCGGAGATCCTGCGGCAGCGCGATCAAATCCCGCCGGAGGAGAGGGAGCAGCTCGGCCAAGAAGCGCTCAAAACTCCCGAGTACCAGACCTTGATATCTCGGCCACTGCCAAAGGAGAGCGGGGAGTTTGAAGCCGAGGAACTCGGCCCCCTTCCCTCCCTGCATATTCAGAGCGTCGTTTTGGTGCACCGCCTGCGCGTCGTCGAAGCCCTGATCGGTTTTACCCGGGTGATCCCGCCGGATGAGCTCACCACCCACATCCAGGGCCGGCTGGGCCCGCTGACCAAAGACCGGGCTACGTGGATACCTGCCTTTGAAGTTCGCGGTGAGGGTGTTTTTCTGCAGATCGATGCGGCTGCCCTAGAGGATTGGGAAGCGCGCTCTGAGGTGAGAGAGCGCTTCGAGCAGATTCTGATCAGCCTCTCGCCGGAAGAGCGGATCGGCGTTTTGGTCAGGGGTCCGCGCCTCCCGCTGCTGCATACCCTAGCCCACCTCTTGATCCGAGAGTTTGCTCTGGAGTGCGGTTATAACGCGGCTAGCCTGCGCGAGCGGGTCTACGCTGACTGCCGGTCAGAGGCAGCCGGCATCTTGATCTACACTGCCGCCCCGGACGCCGACGGCACGCTGGGTGGACTGGTCGAGCTGGGCCTGCTAGAACGCTTAGAACCGCTGCTCCAGCGGGCTTTGGCTAGAGCGGCGATCTGTCCATCAGATCCCCTGTGCGCCGAACACACTCCCTCTGAGGACGGCTCTAAATACGGGGCATGCTGTCATGCCTGCGGTTTCTTGCCCGAGACGTCGTGCGAGTTCAACAACCACTTCCTAGACCGCGCTCTGCTGATTCCTACCCTACAGGGGGAAGCTGCGGCGTTCTATCCGCAGGGCTCCGGGGGGTAACCTATCTAGTAAGCTCGTGGCGCACAGGGAGAAAGTTGGATATCAAGACGCGATGATCTGCTCGGGAGAACGCACATGCTCGCAAATCTGGAGCTGCAGCTAGTTGGGCGGACAACTAGCTGCAGCCTATCAGGAGGGGAAAATTGAACTCGATGACCCGCTTGCTGGCTGCCATGATCCACTCCCATATCGAGGCTGAAAAGTCGAATGCCCGCCAGCAAACCCTCGCCGAAGCCGCTGTCCAGCGAGATGCCTCGGTAGCCGAAGCCAGGGCGGCGGCCTGGAAGGAAGGGCTTGCCGAAGGCACCAACCTGATGGCGGCGCAGCTCGCTGAGGCGAGGAGTGCGGGTTGGCAGGAGGGTCTCGCTGAGGGCAGCCGCCAAGCCGCTGCCCGGATAGCCGACCTGGAAGCCCATATCGAGGCTGAAAAGTCGAATGCCCGCCAGCAAACCCTCGCCGAAGCCGCTGTCCAGCGAGATGCCTCGGTAGCCGAAGCCAGGGCGGCGGCCTGGAAGGAAGGGCTTGCCGAAGGCACCAACCTGATGGCGGCGCAGCTCGCTGAGGCGAGGAGTGCGGGTTGGCAGGAGGGCCTCGCTGAGGGCAGCCGCCAAGCCGCTGCCCGGATAGCCGACCTGGAAGCCCAGCTCAAGCGGCGGATGGCCAAGCAGGTCTGGGTTATCGAGGACCGGCGCAAGCGAGCGGTCATCCAAGCCGACCGATCGCTCTACGGCCCCCGCCGGCTCCTGATCCCGGAGGAGATCAAGGCGGCGATGCGCGCTGATGTCGCGCAGCTGGTCGCTTCCGGCGCCCTCGGTCCCCCTACCGAGGAGCAGTGGGCCATGGTCTTCAGCGACCATCCCGCCACCTGCGTGATCGCTGCCGCCGGTTCGGGGAAGTCCACCACCTTGGTGCTGCGGGTGGCCCTGCTGGTCTGCTATCTGGGCGTGGCGCTGAGCGAGATGAAGGTCATCTCCTTCACAGTGAAGTCCTGCGAGGAGCTGCGCCGCAAGCTCTTCCAAGTCCTCTCGGCTGAACCCTTGCGCAGCCGGATGCCGGCCGGCGAGCTCGAACCTCTGAACCAGTCGTTGCGCTCGGCGGTGAGCACCTTTCACGCCGCCCTCAACCGCCTGGCCCGGGAGATCTTTTCTGACATCACCTGGTTCGATGTCCTGGATGATGGCCCGAAGACCTCTGCGGAGAGCGACGACCTCGATAACCCCTTTGCCGGCCAGCTGGGTGACCAGCAGATCGACCTGCTCAGGGAGGTCTATCTGGCAGCCTTCCACGGGGACGCCCAGTTCAAACACCACCTCCTCGAGCTCATGCGCATCGAGACCGAAAAGGCTGCCTACCGCAAGGAAGACGACTACGAGAGGCAGTATCGCTACGACACTCTGCGCCGCTCTAGCCAAGATGACTTGGGGCTGGTCCAGCGCATCAACGCCAGGTGGGCCGAGCTGAAGGAGGCCGGCGAAGCGCCGGAGTGGGCGATGGACGGCGTCGATCCCACCCCCTTCGAGGTCATGCGGGTCGAAGGCTTTCCTTTCTACGCCAACGGCCAGATTACCGCCACTGGCCGGCCGATCCTGCTCAGCCTGAACGGTATGCTGGGTCGCCTGAGCCTCTTTGCCGCGGAGGATACTCTCCCCGGCGGGTTTCCGCTGCGGGGCGCGCTGAAGGTCAGGCGCAGCATCTTTGCCACCTTCTATTCCGGCAACGCCCTCGACGTCCGCGGCCCAGCTCAGCTTCGCCGCCTGGAGTTGGAGCTGCGGCGCAATTCCCCGCTCCTCACGGCGCCGCGCTTCTTCCTCCAGCTGGACGGCGAGGTCGTAGCGGTCGATATCCTAGAAGCTCTCTTCGCCCAGGGGTCGTTTATCGAGAACCTCGGCATGGAGGTGCCCGAGACCTTAGCTAAACTGCCCCCCTTCCGCGAGTACACCGCCGAGCACCATTTCGCAGCCCTCCTCGCCATCTTCTGGCCGGCTTTCGAGCGCCTGCTCGCCGAGCGCAAGATGATGACTTTCAACCGAGCTTTCTTGCTCCTGACCCAGACGAGGGATCACTTGGTGCGCTTAGAGCGCGGCGCGCTCGCCCCCTTCACCAACCTGCTGATCGATGAGTTCCAAGACATCTCGCCGCAGATCGTAGCCTGGCTGCTGGCCCTGCAGCGCCGCGTCCTGGAGCTGGGAGGCGAGCCCACGCTGATGGCTATCGGTGACGATTGGCAGTCCATCTACGGCTGGCGCGGAACCACTCCCGACATCTTTATCCGCTTCGGCGACCACTTCCTGGTCCACAGGGAGTTGCAGACCCCGGATCGCTACCTGATGACCATCAACTTCCGCAGCACCCCGTCGATCCTGCGCGATTCCGAGAAGATTCTGTCCGAGGTGCAGTTCAAGACGGATAAACAGGCTCGGGCCCACCGGCTGGACGGTCAGGACGACCACGGCGTGCGGCTGGTACAGATTGATCCTGATTCCGCTGCTGGGCGAGGCCAGATCGTCCAGGAGATCGCTGCGCAGCTGGCCTACGTCGAGAGCCTGCCGGAGGCTGACCCCAACAAAGTCCTGGTTCTGGCCCGCAGCAACCGGATCCTGAATGAGGTCCGGCGTCTAGCCCAGCGCCGGGGGCTGAACCGCTCTAGGGGCGTCGAGTTCCTGACCTACCACCGCGCCAAGGGTTTGCAGGGAGAGGTAGCCATCCTCTGCGAGGACTGCGAGGTGCCCCCGACCCACCCCCTGCGCAACGCTATCTACGCCGAGTCCGAGATCTTCCGCCAGAGCTACGACGAGGCGGCCCGCGATGAGGCTTACCGTCTAGCCTACGTCGCGGTGACGCGGGGGATCCGCCGGGTGGTCTGGTTCGTCAAAGATCCCAAGGGCGCTGCGCAACTCCTGAGCGGCCCGCCGGAGTGAGCCTTGCTATGCCGCCGGCCAGATTACCGCCTCTGGCCGGCCGATCCTGCTCAGCCCGAGCGGTATGCTGGGTCGCCTAGGCCTCTTTGCTGCAGAGAATACTCTCCCCGGAGGGTTTCCCCAGCAGCGACCTTGTAGCGGGAGTTAGGCAGATGACCAAAGACCCCCTTCGCCACTTGATGGAGACCATCCGCCGCAACCTGTCGCAGGGTCTCTACCGGGACCGGGATGCGGCGGTAGTGCGCGAGGCGATCGTCCTGCCGATTCTGCAGAGCTTGGGCTGGGACCTGGCCGACCTCTCTGCGGTGCGCCGCTCCTACTCGGCTGGCCCCGAAGGTCAGGGCGTCGACTACGGCTTGTTGGCTTCGGACCGGAGCCAGCCTGTGCTCTTGGACGTTGTAGAGCCCGGCGCGCTGGAAGACGAACCCCGGCATGCAGCCGGGTTGATCGATCGGGCAGCCAAGCTCGGTTCACCCTTAGTCGTACTCACCGATGGTCTGCAGTGGCGCTTCTACGTTCCTGAACGAGCGGGCCAGAGCGAGCAAGATGTACTTCTCTGCGACCTCGACCTGTGGAAGGCCGGCGCGCTTGAAGCCTGCACCCTGCTCTCGCGCTACCTCGCATTCCGCCGCGTGTGGGATATGCAGGCGATCTCGGACGCCCGCCAGGACCTCGAGCTCGTACGCCAGCGGCGAACTGCGCTGGAGTATCTGAGAGCCGCCTGGAGCGCCCTCGTGGAGGAGCGGGATAGCCTGCTGGTCGACCTCATCCGCGAAAAGATACAGCAACTGGGCGGTCCCGCTCTGGATCCGGAGCAGGTCGGAGATTTCCTGGCGAGCTTCAAAATCCCCAATTCGGACCGCGCCGCTGCGAGTTATTTCAAGTTCCAGCCTAAACCCGCAGCTTCTATCCCCGCGGCCGAACGGCCGAGACCCAGCCAGCTGAGCGACCTGCCTGCCGGCCAAGCGTCCGTCTCTATCGGTGGCCGGGTCATCCGGGCGAAAAACGCTACCCAGGCCCTCCTGGTGCTGCTTAGGGAGCTCGCTGGCCGGGACGCATCGCTGCTGGGGAGGCTTGCCCCTGCGCTGAAGGGAAAGGTGCGCTCTTACATTGCGGCGTCCCCCCAAGGGGTTCACCCGACCCGCCCGGATCTCCGCCACTACGTCGCCGAGATCGTCCCCGGCTGGTTTCTCGACACCGATATCTCCAACTCCCGAAAGCAGCGGATTGCCGAGGAAGCCTGTAGAGCAGCTGGCTTACGGCTCGGACGCGATGTCATGTTGGAGATTCCCTGAGCTCCCTGGGTCCCGCCAGGGGGCCCGCTGCCCGGCCCACCTGCTCTTTTGTCCCGCAGGCTCTACTTGTTGTAGGCGTAGAGGCGGCTCAGCGTGCCTTCGACTTGGCGCAGCGTACCCAGGACGATGAAGCACTCAAAGGAGTAAGGCTTCTTCTGGATGTCGCTCTCTCTAAAGACGCAATTCCACTTGTTGACATTTTTGAAGCTGAAACGACCGTAGCCGGCCTTTGGCCAAGCAGGTTGTGGCAATTCCGGGGAGTAGACCGCTATCGCGTAGCGGTTATCCGGGGTGGCCAAGATGACCGGGTATTTCTGCTCGCCCTGCCTTGCTCCGGCGCTTACGGCTTCTTTGGTTTTTGGGTGGTAGTAGAGCGCTCGCGAGAAGTCTTTGGGTACATACCCGGTCAAGGCCTCGAACACAGCGCTCTTATGCCGCTTCGAGATGTAGAACGTCACTTTATCCCGGATGACGTTGGGGAAATTGGGGAGTCCTACGGTGAAATGCTCTTTCACGGTATCCCTGGAAGTGACCGTAGTGTTCACTGCCCGCTCGAGCGATGTTCTGCCGCAGCCCTTGGGGTACGCCGCTTGCCCCGGTTGCAACCAGAAGGCCATTCGGGTGACGGTCCATAACTGATTCCCCTCGGCTCGGGACCACTCCAGCACGCTGCTGGTCGTGTTTTTGTTCCCGTCAGCGCGCGAACCAGCCTCGGTGGGGTTGTCGCATATTCCGTAACCACCGAAGAACACATCGCTCTGCAGCTCTCGCCCGTGGTCGGCGCTGTTGATGAACTGCCTGCCCCGAAAGACCAGCGAGTAGACTGCGCCGGCGAATTTCGAACTGGTCTTCATCACGACGGTAGAGCCGAGCATCGGCACCGACAAGGAGAGATCGCCGACTGCGGCGGAGCTACTCCAAGCGGACGCCATGAACACCAGCGAGGCGGTAGCGCTCAAGAGCAAAGTCTGCGGTTTATCCGGCATGCGGCCCTCCCCGAGCTGTCAGCTCCGGCCTTTCTGCTTTACCTGTACGCGAGAGCGCGGCCCGGGGATCCCCCCTGGCCTTCTCACCCGCTGGGGGCGCCGGGGACATCGGCGGGATGCGCCGCATGGAGCCAGGCAGCCGTACCAAGCCATGCGCTACCTAGAGATTAGCAGCCGCTTCGGCCGGCGCGCTGGCGATCACCGTCGATGCGCCTACGGCGCTCGCGCTATCCAATCTGCACCTGGTAAAGCTAGCTGGTTCGGTGCGCTACCGACTGAGCTGGTCAAGACCGAATCTGCACCTGGCGTGCTAGGTAAACAGAGAAAACTTTAACAAGCCAGGATTATTGTGAAATAAATAACTTATAGGCAGATTCAGACCGAACCGGCCATCCCAGACGGGGGGCGAGCAGGGGAGAGGGGAGCTGGCGCGGCCGCGAGGCTCACTATGGCCTGAATCCGGAAGCGCCCATGCCCCGGCCGGGCGGGGCGCGGGCCTCTGCGGCCCCTGGGACCCCCTGGAACGCCCGCGCCCCGCGGCTCGGCAGGATCGCGTCAGCCTTCTCCGTCTACTTGGGCTACTTCCTGCCACTCCAGCCCCAGCTGCGCGAGCCCGGGGGTGAGCCATTCCGCCGCCGACCCGCCCCTCAGCCCCGTCGCCGAGAGGATGAGCAGTTCCCTCGCCCTGGTCATCGCCACGTAGAGCAGCCGCCTCTCCTCGGCGGCGGAGCGCTCGGCGGCTCGCTCCCTGAGTATCCGGTAGAGCAGCGGCTCCTCGGCGCCGCTCTCGGTCCGGAAGGCGATCCCCAGCTCGCCGTCTACCAGCAGCGCCTCGTCCTCCTCGCCGCGGGAGCTGCGATGCAATCCCGGCAGGAGCACCACCGGCCACTCCAGCCCCTTGGCTCCGTGGAAGGTGATCAGGTTGACCGCGTCCTCTGGGGCTAGGGGTGGCCGGGGCAGCGTCACCTCCAGCTCCATCAGCCGCTCCAGCCGCCCCGCTACCAGGGCGGTGTCCTCGCGCCCTCTCTCCAGCTGGCGCACCAGCTCGAGTACCGCCCTCCAGTCGGCCAGCTGCCGCTTTCCCCCCTCCAAGTTGGCCAGCACCGCGCTGTAGCCGCTGGCCCGGTTGGCCAGGGCCAGCAGCCGGCTGGGCGGCTCGCGCTGGGCCCGCAGCTGAGCTAGCCAGCCGGCTGCGGAGCGGATGGCCTGGCTCTCGGCCGCGGCCAAGCGCTCCCAGAGCGGCCCTTCCCGACCGGCCAGCAGCGCGCTCAGCTCCAGGTCATCGGCGGCGACGAAGGGGCTGCGCAGCAGCGCCACCAGGGCCAGCTGGTCTGAGGGATCGGCCAGCACCCGCAGCAGCAGGTAGGCGTCCTTGGCGACTTGGGTGGCCAGCAGGTTGCCGCCCCCCGCCTCCAGCGCCGGAATCCCCTGCGCCGCCAGCGCCGCGGCGTAGTCCCCCAGGGCGCTCCAGGTGCGGGCCAGCACCGCCACGTCGCTGCAGCGCAGCGGGCGCTGCTGCTCCCCTTCCCCTAGGGTGAAGCTGCCGGAGAGCAGGTCGGCGACCCTCTGGGCTAGGTGCGCTGCCTCCCGGGCGGTCCCCGCTTTGCCCCGCCCGGCCACGGCGTAGGCCTGCAGGTGGGGGCCCGCTCGGGGCGCCGCCCGCTCCGCCGTCAGCGGCTGGTGCTCCTCTCCCAGGGCCGCCTCCGCCAGGGCGTTCAGGGCCGCCATCAGCCCGGCGTGGCTGCGGAAGGAGCGCTGCAGGACCACCAGCTCGCCCGCCTCCGCCACCTTGGCGCTGAGCTCCTGGAACACCCTGACCTCGGCTCGGCGGAACCCGTAGATGGACTGCTTGGCGTCTCCCACTGCGGTGAGCGGGGCGCCCTGGCTCAGCAGCTCCAAGAGCTCGGCCTGCACCGGATTGACGTCTTGGAACTCATCGACCAGAAAGGCCTTCCAGCGCGCCTGGTAGTAGCTCCGCACCGCGGGCTGGCCCAGCGCCCGCAGCGCTCCCACCTCCAGGTCGGAGAAGTCCAGGGCGCCCTCCCTGGCCTTGGCCGCGCTGATCCGCTCCGCGACCTGCCGGTAAGCCCCCCGCAGCTCGGCGGTGGCCGCCAGCAGCTCCAGGTCAGCTTCCTCCGGGGTCTCCCCGGCGCAGGCCGGACCGGCTAGGGCCTTCTCGGCCAGCTCCCGAAGCTGCTTGAGCTGGCTGTCCAGCGCTTCCCAGCCCTCCCCCCAGGCCGCTCGGCTGCCCCCGCGCAGGTTCAAGTCGGCCAACTCTTTCAGGGCGGGCCGCAGCTCTTCTGGGCTCTGCGCCCCCAGCGCCGCTAGGACGAAGGCCTGCGCTTCGCGCTTGACTTTCAGCCGCCGGTCGCCGGCCGCAGCCGGCTCGCGGGTGGCCTGGAGTACCCGCAGGCTCCGCTCCAGCTGGCCGCGCAGCTCGCTCTGCGCCTCCTCGGCCGAGCGGGCCAGCAGGCTCCAGCCCTCCTGGCTGCCGCTGGGCGAGGCCAGAGCCCGTTCGGCCAGCAGCGGGTCGTCGAGCAGCCGCCCCAGGAAGCTGAGCAGCTGGGGGTAGGGGAGGGTCAGCTGCTCGGGGGAGAGCTCGGCGGTTGCCTCCGCCAAGGCGTCGGTGAGCCAGATGGCCCGCTCCAGGTCGTCGAGGATCCGAAACTGGGGCGGCACGCCCGCCTCCAGCGGGTGCTCCTGGCAGATCCGCAGGGCCAGGGCGTGCAGGGTGGTGATCGGGGCGACCTCCAGGGTGCCCAAGTGGGCGGCCATCCCCTCCTCCTGCACCCGGCTGCGCACCCGGCTGCGCAGCTCGGCCACCGCTCGCTCGGTGAAGGTCACCGCCACCACCTGCAGGGGACCCAGCCCCCCGCGCAGGTGGTACAGGTAGCGCTCGGTCAGCATGGCGGTCTTGCCGGTGCCGGCTCCGGCCACCACCGCCACGCTGCCCGGGGCCGAGGCCGCCCTGGCCTGCTCGGGGGTCAGCCGCACGCCGGATCCTGCTTACCCTGCAGCCGCGCTCCCTTGCGGCAGAGCAGGCTGTAGGGGCAGTGGCGGCAGCCGGGGTTCTCGACCGGGTACAGCAGCCCCTCGCGCAGCCGCCTGAACAGCTTGGCCTGCATCTGGCTGAGCTTTTCGGGGTCCTGCTTGGGATCTCTGCTGCCGGCCTGCCAGTAGAACAGGTAGCCGGCCCGCCCCAGGGCTTCTCCCGGAAACAGCACTGGCAGCGCCACGCTCCGGTAGATCTCCAGCTGCAGGTCTTCTCTGGGCACCGAGCTGGGGCTGCGCTTGTAGTCGATCAGCCGCAGCCCCAGCGGGCCCTTGTCCACCCGGTCCACCCGGCCGCGCACCGACAGGCCCTGCCAGGTTCCTCGGAAGCTGCGCTCGCTGGCCACCGGCTGGTCCCCTTCGCCGAGGAAATCGGGCAACCCGATGAGCCGGCGCAGCCGGCGCAGCAGCGCCTGGCGGGTGGCCGGCCAGAAGGGGGAGGGGTCCTCCGGCAACACTTCGGCCTCGGCCTCGCAGAAGGCCGCCTCCAGCTGCTCCAGGGCGGATTTCCTGAGGTCTTCCGCCGCGGCCGCGCGGCGCTGCAGCTGCTGCAGGGCGCTGTGGACCAGCTGCCCCACCAGGGCTTCCTCGCCCTGCGGCCCCTCGGTCAGGTTCCACACCCGGCCGGCCATCCAACGGAAGCCGCAAGCCAGCAGGGTGTTCAGCTCGCTGACCGAGTAGGAGCGCTCGGCCAACTCTAAAGGGCCCACCACCCCGTCCCAGCGCCCGTACTCCCTGCCGTAGCGCTCTCGCTCGGCCCGCAGCGCCCTCTGCGCTCCCTCCGCCTCCGGGCGCCCCCCTCCGCTCCCGGAAAGCAGCTCCCGCTCCAGGCGCTCTTCGGGGCTCCAGGGCGCGGGGGAGGGGGCCTCCTCGGGGGGCAGGTCCAGCTCGGCGAAGTAGGGGCTCTCCCGCTGCTCACCCGGCTGCCCCAGCCGGGCGTAGCTGAGGGTCAGGCGCTGCTCGGCGGCGGGGAGGGCGGCCAAGAAGGTCAGCCGCTCGCGCCGCTCGGCCTGCTGGGGGAGCTCTAGGCTCAGGCCCAGCTCGCTGAGCTGCAGCCGGGAGAAGCTGTCCAAGTTGGGGTCCTCGCGGGGCCTCGGCGGAGAGCGGCCCTCGCAGAGGTCTAGGAAGAACACCTCTCGGAAGCTGCCCCCCAGGAGGCTCAGCGGCGTGTGCAGCGGCACGCCTTGGGGGTCCCTGGCGAAAGGCACGCTCTCCACGGCCAGGAGCTGCCGGATCTCCCGCAGGGCCTGCTGGGCGGGGATCTCCCCACTCAGCTCCTCCCAGTGGGAGAGCGCCTCCTCCCAGGCCTCTTTGGCGTCTTGGTGCCGTCCGCTCAGAGAGGGCGCTGTCAGGCCGCTGGCCAGCTCTCTGAACCGCGCTGCCCACTCGGTCCTGGGGCCGCTACCTCCAGATTCCTGCCAGCTCCGCGCTGGCTGCAGCCGCTCCTCCCCGGATAGAGGCCAGCGCTGCAGCAGCTGCAGGCTGGCCCCCTGGGGCCAGCCCTGCTCGCCGGCGGAGATCAGGTCGGAGAGCCAGCTGCCTAAAGGGGTCTGCCCCAAGGGGACGGCGAAGTCCAAGTCCACCTTGATGGCGTACTCGGCTGCCACCGCCTGGATCAGCGGCCCCAGCTGGGCGGCTTGGCGGCTGACCAGGGCGATCTGCCGCGCCTCTACCCCCTGCCCCAGCAGAGCGGCGACCTCTCTCAAGGTCCACCGGACCTCGTCCTCCAGGCTGGGGAAAACGTAGGCGCGGCGGGGGGCGAGCTGCCCCCCCTCCCGCTGCGCGGCTAGCCGCCAGCCGCGCCTTTCAAGCTCGGCGTGCGCGGCGGCGCTCTCCTGCTCCCAGGCTGGCCCCCCCGGCAGGTAGAGCGCGCTTCCCGTGTCCGCCGCCGCGCACAGGAAAGCCAGCTGATCTTCCCCTAGCCGGGGGTAGCCCCACACCGTCAGCTCCAAGCAGGGCTCGGTCACCCTGGCTGCCTCCCAGAACAGCTCGGCTCGGTCCAGCTTGCCCTGGCTGTGGACCAGCTCCAAGTAGGCCTGAAGAGCCCGCAGCGGCAGCTGCCCCCGGCCGATCTGGCTGAGCGCTTGCCGGTTCCCGCCGGCGTGCAGGATCTGGCGCAGGGTGGGCAGCAGCCGGGCCGCCCACCCTGCGCTGCCGGCTAGGTCCAGCCCGGACAGCGCCTCGGCCAGCAGCAGGTGGGCCGAGGCTTCGCTGAGCAGCCGGCCCCCGCCCACCGCGTACTGGGCAAAGGTCTCCAGCGACTGGAAGGATTTTTGGCCCAGCCCCAGCCGCTCCGCGGCGGCCCGGTTGGGTACCGCCACTTCGGCGGACAGCTTGGCCGGCCGCTCCGGAAAGGTGAGGAAGATCGCTCGGTCCAAGAGGTTCCCTGGCTGACTCTAGCACGCTGCCTCCGGGGGTTCCCGGATTTCCGGTTTGCGCGGCCAGCTTCGCGCCACTTCCCCAACCCCTTTCTGCAGTCACCATCGGCTGGCGCAGGTGGCTTCCGGCCGGCCGAGAATCCGCACGCCGGGGGAGCTTTCCCGGTTCGGCACCCCTGACCTACGCCTGCAGGCGCTCCGCCCCCTCCTGGCTTGCCCCGCTAGGCGCTTTGTGCCAATATCGTGGCTAGAGCCCCTTCGTATCTTGGGCGAATAGGAGGTAGCTGTGTTTTACGGCCTCTACATCACCAAGACCGCCCAACGCGAGCTGCTGCGCTTACCGGCCTCGGACCGCGAGCTGGTGCGCGAAGCCATCGATCGCCTCTGCTCGGAGACGGAGACCGGGCAGAGCGACATCGAGCCGATCAGGAGCTACCCCGGTTTTTTCCGGTTGCGGGTCGGCTCCTGGCGGGTGTTTTTCCGCCGCAAAGACGCTTTGGAAGTCCACGCGGTGCGCCGCCGCCGCACGGAGACCTACCGCCGGCCCTTCTCGGCTGGCGCGGTCCCGGCTGGCTTAGGGGAGAGCGCTCTCTCGGATCTAGACCTACCGCTGGGCGAGGACGCCGGGGCGCAGGCCGGCCCAGAGCTGGATTCCGCCGCTGGGCTCAGCCAGGATGAGGCTCTGGTGGCCGAGCCGCCTATCCAAGAGCGCTTGCAGCTCGACGCCGAGTTCCTTGCGGCCTGGGGTGTCCCGGAAGAGTACTTCTCCTCCCTGAGCGCTTGCCAGGACCCCGATGCCCTGCTGGCCCTCGAGATTCCGGCTCCGGTCATCGAGCGGGTGATGGATGGGCTCTACCCCCCCTCTCTGGACCGGACCCAGCAGGAGCCTCAGTACCAGATCGCCTCCAGCAAGGAGCTCGACGACTTCCTCAGCGGCCGGGTCAGCGACCTGCTGCTGCGCTTGGATACCGAGCAGGAGCAGGCGGCCAGCTGGCGGCTGCGCGGTCCAGCTCTGGTGCGCGGTGGTCCGGGGACCGGCAAGACGGTCGTAGCCCTCTACCGGGTGCTGCAGCTGGCCCGCAACCAGCCCGGTTCCCGGGTGCTGCTGGCCACCTACACTAGGACGCTCACCCACTACTCTGAGCAGCTGCTCACCCGGCTGCTGGAGCAGCGCGGCCTGTCGCTGCGGCTGGAGGTGCGCACCGTGGACTCGCTGGTCCAA
The DNA here is from genome assembly GCA_021810505.1 of bacterium. Taxonomy (GTDB): domain Bacteria; phylum Deinococcota; class Deinococci; order Deinococcales; family Deinococcaceae; genus JAJZIR01. The sequence goes on along the minus strand of JAJZIR010000001.1, from coordinate 277,749 downwards.
CAGCGGGTAAACGCTCAGCTCGCCTTGGAGGGCCAGCCCCTGACCGCGCTGAAGGAGGTCCTGGCCGAGATGCGCAATCCCACCCTGTTTCGGTTGGGGGAGCGCTACCTGCTCGACGAGTTCACCGAGGTGATCGAGGACTGTGGCCTGGACCAGGCCGGTTACCTAGCCTTTCCCCGCAGCGGCCGCAAGCAGCCGCTGGCTGAGGCCGATCGCCAGGTGGTCTGGGCGGCTTACAGCGCTTGGACCGAGCGGTTGGCCCGTAAAGGCAAGCTCAGCATCGGCCGCGCCCGGATGCAGGCCGCCGAGCTAGCCCGTCCCGCCTACGACGCGGTGATCGCCGACGAGATCCAAGACCTCTCGCCAGTGCTGCTGCGGTTGCTGTTGCGCCTAGCCTATAGTCGAGAGGGTCTCTACCTGACCGGCGACGCCAACCAAACCCTCTACTCCGGGGGATTTTCTTTCCGGGGAATCGATGAGCAGCTCGACATGCGGGGCCGCTCTTTGGTGCTCCGGCGCAACTACCGCTCCACCAAGCAGATCCACGCGCTGCTCACCGCGATCGCTCAGCACCCCTCTCTGGCCGGCGAGGAGCTCCCCGGCGCCGGCGGTCAGGAGGGGCGCAAGCCGGGTTTGGTGCTCTGCGGCGGGGGACACTTAGACGGCGCGCGCCTGGCCGAGCTGATCCGCGGGGTCTGCTTGGCCGAGCGGCTGCCCTATGCCGGGGTGGCGGTGCTCTGCCCCGACCGCAAGCTGGCCAGCCAGGTGGCCGGGGAGCTGCGGGCCGCTGGGTTGCCGGCGGATATGGTCAAGGGAGACCGCCTGGAGCTGGACGCTCCGGCTATCAAGGTCCTGACCCTCCACTCGGCCAAGGGTCTGGAGTTCCCGGCGGTTTTCTTGCTGGACGTGAGCCACGGTGTCCTCCCGCAGCAGGTGAGCGTCCCGCTCCCTGAGCGGGCTGGGTACCAGGCCCGCTTCCGCAAGCTGTTCTACGTGGGCTGCTCGCGCGCGATGCGCAGCTTGGTGCTCACCGCTAATCGGAGTTCCCCCAGCCCCTTCCTGGGAGAAATTCCCGAAGATCTCTGGGAGAGGACCGAGCTCTGAAGCCAGCTGGACCCAATGCATTCCGGGATAATTTTCACGATCTAGGAATATCGTGAAATAAGTCACTAGTTGTATCGCGCGTGCGCAGGGTCCGACAGGGGCGGAGGGCGGTCTTGAAGTGAGCGTGCGGCTGCAGCCGCGGTGCACCCGCCTGGGCGGCGGTCAAGCTGGCGCCGCAGGGCAGAGGAGAGGTCCGGCCGCGCTCAGGCCGCGCCGATGCATGCCCAGCCGCAACGCCCTGCCACCTCGCCAGCGCGCGGCGGCTCGGCGGGGCCACTGGCCAGCTGCAAGGTTTGGAGGTCTGCTCGCAGGAGGCTCCGGCCCAGCCCGGCAGCGCGCAGAACCCACCAGCCCGGCAGCGCGCGGAACCCGGCGAGCTGAGCGGGTGCTGCCGGCTGCACACGGTTTTAGCGGGCTGCTGCGTACCCCCTGGGCGGAGAGGCGTGGCCGCCATGGGATACGCGGAGAGCCGCCCCGGGCAGCGGTGGCGGGGAAGGCGGCCGCGGCGCAGCGGCTCTGAGCTTCACTGCCCCCCGGCTCCCTTGCGGTCCGGGAGAAAGGCCCAGATCAACGCCGCGATCCAACCCAGCAGCGTCCAACCCAGCAAGACGTCCAAGAGGCTGATCAGCAGAAGGCTCCGCTTGTGCCGCCGAGCGGCCAGGATGGTCGGTGCGAGGTACAGGGCCAGGGCTAGGGCGTCCCCCACCAATCGGCCTAGAACATAGCTCATCTTTACCGGCTCGCCTCCACTCGGCTCACTGACTAGCCTAGCAGGACGGAAGCGTAGCTCGGCCAGCTGCCGGCGCGAGCCGGGTGGCCCCGACGAACTTGACCGCTCTGCCCCCGCACCTCCCGCCTCATTGTCCCATGGCCACCCTCTGCGAGTGCTGCGAAGTACCCCTCCCGCGCCCCTTCTGTGGGCACGCTGGCTCAGCCCACCTCGGCACTGCGCTGCCCGCTGGTAGGCCGAACGGTTCCGGAGGACGCGCTCCCAGGCTCTCTTGCCGGGCGCCAAGGCCCCTGGCTCAGGGCACCACCAGCACGTACTGCGGGACCCCGTAGCTCTTTGTCGAGATGGCGCCTGCACTGGTGGCGCCGCCGCTCAAAGACACCGGGCTCCCGCTAGCGTCGTAGCTGACCACGTTGGTCCCGGTGCCGTTGATACCTGCGCTATTCGCCTCCGCGCCGTAGTTGGCCACGTAGATCTGCTGATTGACCGGGTCGTACGCGATTCCGAAGGCCCCGTTCAACCCCCCCTGGATCGTTAGGACTGATTTTTGGCTCGATATGGCGTAGGCGGTGACGGTGGACTGGGACGGTGTGCCGCTGCTGTAATTGGTGACGTAGATCTGCTGATTTTGCGGGTCGTAAGCGACCCCGTCGGCCTGGGAGCTGCTGACGTTGAAAGCTTGCTGAATCCCGGTCGACGCCGAGTACGCGGTGACCGAGCCGCTCTGGTAGTTAGCTGCGTAGATCTCGCCGTTCTGCGGGTCGTAGGCGATCCCCTGGGTACTCTCCAGGCCGTTGGTGGAGGTCACCGCCGGGAAGTTAGTTGACAGGACTCCACTCGTCGCCGAGTAGGCGAGTAGATCTCCGCTCCCAGAGTTGAGGACGAAGAGCTGCTGCTGGCCGCCCACGAGCCCGTAAGCCAAGGCGTATGGATTGCTGATCGTCGAACCCTGACTGAGCGAGCTCAGGCTGAAGCTGGAGGACGCTGCTCCGCTGCTCACCGAATAGGCGGTGACTGAGCCGGAGAAACTGCCACCCCCATAGTTGGCCACGTAGATCTGCTGGTCCTGCGGGTCGTAGGCCAATCCTTCCGGGACATTCAGGCTGTCCTGCCTCGTGAGCTCGAAGGGCAACTGGCTGCCGTCCGCGGTGTAGGCCAACACGAAGTTGGCGATGGGGGGACTCCCGGATCCCTGGATGACGCTGACGAACACCGCCTGGGTCAGGGTGACGCTGGGCAAGCTGAGCGGCGTAGAGGTTCCCGCCTGATCGACCAAGCTCCCCGAGCAGTTAGCTCCGGACTTCAGCTCCAGACTTACCGTGACGTCGCTGCCCTGGGCGGAGCTGCTCTCCTGCAGAGCGTACTCTCCGCTCTGGCCGGGAACCGGCGTGACGCTCAGATCGCCGGCGTTGGCCCCGGCGGCGCAGAGCGTCACCGAGCTGGGGTTGACCGAGGCTCCTCCTTGACCGGTCAAGCTCAGGCTGAAGGTCTCCGGGACGCTCTGGGCTCCGGCGATGGTGTAGCCCGATGTGCCCTTGAGCAGCAGCTGGGATGAACCCACCGGGGCCAGGCTGGCTGCGCTGATGTCGGATACCTGTCCAGCCGGGGTTGCCACCTGGCCGCAACCTGCCAGCAAACCGGTGACGAGAGCTGCCGCCGCGTAAGGCCAAATTGTGGGGTATTTCACACCAGGCAGGATAGCATGCCTGACCGGGGCAAGCAAGTTCCGGGCACCTACCGCCCTTTCACCAGGTGCCGGCCGGCACGCGCGGTTCGCTGAGTCGGCCGCGCGTTGCCAGCCGGGGACGCCCCCTGCAGGTCACGCGCTCCAGCCCCCTGCAGGTCACGCACTGTAAGTTCGAACTGGCCGACCCCGGTAGCTTGGCGGACCCTAACCCTAACTCACCTGGCTCAGGGCAGGTTGCCTTGGGCGGCTACACCTACGAACTCGGCCAAGCCGGTCTGGGTGGCCATCCAGACGTTCCCGGAAGCATCGATGGCGGCGTTGCTTCTCAGCCCCAACGCCGAGGTGCCGAGAAAGGTGTTGGACAGCGCCGAATACTGGCTGCTCTGGGCTCCGGCTGGGATGCGGCTGAGTTGGTCTGCGGTCTCGCCGCCGCTCACCCGCAGGCCGGCGACGAAGACGTTGCCGAAACTGTCGACAGCGGTCGCGAACGGGCTGTTGAAGCCGGTGTAGAGAAAAGCCGAGGGGTCGCTGACCATCTGCTGGTCAAAGCTGGCCGGGCTCAGATCGGAGGGGACCTTGAGCACCGCGGTGTTTTGGGTATCGCTCAACCACAGGTTGCCTCCGGGGTCCGCGGCTAGGCTGCTGCCGATCTGCTCGGGGCCGAAAAACTCCAGACCAGGCCCGAGCCGAGAGCCCACCGAGCCGAGATTGTAACTCAGGCTGGCTGGGTCGAAGGCGGAGGGGCTGACCCCTGCAGGAATCTCGATCAGCTGTGCCTGCCCGAAGCCGTTGAAAGACCAATCCCATAGGTTGCCCTGGGGGTCGCTGGCCAGGCTGACCGAGAGGCCCAAGCCCGAGTAGGTAGGGGGAGTGTTGGCTGCCAGCTGGCTGGGGCTGACTCCCCTGGGGATCTCTACTGGCTGCTCCGTCCCAGCGATCCAGATATTGCCCTGGGGATCGCTGGTGATATTGAGGAAGCTGGGCCCAGCCGCCGCTGTTCCCGCTACCGCTCCTCCCTGGTAGAGCTGGATGCCTTGACCGGCTGCTAGCTGGGAGGGAGTCGTGCCCTGCTGGATCTCCAAGACGCCGGCGTCGTTGTCCGAGGCGGTACTCGCGAACCTGATCCAGACGTTGCCGTAAGGGTCGGCGGTGAGGCCGGTGAAAAAGATGTTCTCGCCGCTCAAAGGAGAGAGCGCATCCGGTTGAAAGACCGAGATTTTTCCGTCCGCTGGGTCGTACTCGGTCACCTTCAGATTTGCGCCTCCGCTGTCTTGGACGCTGAGCATCCAGACGTTGCCCTGGCTGTCTACCGCTACTTTGGGAAAGAGGATGATCTCCCCGCTGCTCAACCCCAACGCTGAGGCCAGCGAGACGGTCTTCACCTGCACCCCAGCGACGGTCACGGTGACCGACTGGCTGGCCGGCGCGCTGCCCTGACTGCCCTGGGCGGTCAGGGTATAGGTCTCCGCCAAGGGGCTCTGGCTGTAGTTGTAGGGCAAGGTGACGGTGGCCTGGTCGCTCCCCTGAGCAAGGCTGAGGCTGCTGCTCCCCGCTCCCCCGCTGCCGGTGAGCCGGTAGCTGAGGGCGTCCGTGCCGCTCCAGCGCAGCGTCAACTGTCCTCCCTGGCTGGGCAGCGTGCTCTGGCTGGCCCTGAAGCCGCTCAGGCTGGCCTGGACGGGAGCGGCTTGCTGGCCGCATCCGGCCAATAAGCCGGCGCCGAGCAGCGCGCCGGCAATGGGCAGCGCGATCTGGTGGGCGGCTGCGCGCAGGGGTACTCCGGACTTTTCGGTGCTTGGCATGTTGCTGAGTGTAGCAGTTGCGCCGGGTGAGAAGGCTTCTGGATCCCCGCAGTGAAGCCGGTAGGCCCTGCGGGGCCGAGCTCCCACCCTGCCTGCGCCGGAGGGGCAGCCCTTACGGCACCACTGTGAGGAAAGCCGGGGCGTCTAGGTGCGCGGTGATCGCTCCCCCGCGGGTGGCGCTCCCGGTCAGGTTCTCTGCGTTCCCGCTCCGGGCCCGGTAGGCGGTGACGCTGCCTTTGCGCCCGGCCCCGCCGCCTAGGTTGGCCACGTACAGCAGACCGTTCTGCGAGTCATAAGCGAGGTCCTCCGGGAAGAACAGCCCGCTGCGGATGGCCCTCTTGCCGCCGATGCTCTCCCGGGTCCCGCTCCGGGCCCGGTAGGCGGTGACGCTGCCTTTGCGCCCGGCCCCACCTAGGTAGTTGGCCACGTACAGCAGACCGTTGTGCGGGTCAAAGGCCGAGCCCTCCGGGAAGAACAGCCCGCTGCGGATGGCCCTCTTGCCGCCGATGCTCTCCCGGGTCCCGCTCCGGGCCCGGTAGGCGGTGAGGGTGTTGCTGGGGTAGTAGTTGGTCACGTACAGCTGAGCTCGCTTGGGGTCTACGGTCAAGCCCATCGGGCCGGCCAGCCCGCTGCCGATGAAGGGGTGGCCGAGCTCCACCCCGGTCTGCGCGCGGTAGGCGGTGACGGTACCGGTGGTCCCGCCCAACTCGTTGGCCACGTACAGCAGGCCGTTCTCGGGGTCCAGGGCCAAACCGATCGGGCTGGCGAGCCCAGCTCGGATCGAGAAGTGGAGCTCCCCTCGCAGGGCCGGTTTCCCGGTCGGCGTCTGGTAGGCGGTGACGCGGCCGGAGCGGTTGGTGCTGCTGCTCACCACGTACAGCCAGCCGTTTTGCGGGTCAAAGGCTAGGCCAAACGGGGAAGACAGCCCCTGGATCCGGAAAGCCAGCGAATCTCCCTGGGCAGTGTAGGCGGTGACCGCGTTGCTGTTCTGATTGCTCACCAGCACCGCCTGGGTCTCGGTGATCTCGGGCAGAGCAGCGGGCGGCGCCTCGCCGCCACGCCGGCCTAGCGCCGCTCCCGAGCAGCTTCCCCGCGCCAGGTAGAGGCTCTGGGGGCTAGCACCGAAAGGGCGCAGGGCTCTGAGGCGGTACTGCCCCAGCCCGGCTGCCCGGACGCGGAGCTCTTGGGGATTCCCCGCGCACAGCACCGGCTGGGAGGCCCCGGAGGCGGGCTCGAGCAAGACGCTTCCGGCTGCGCCGTGGAGGGTGAGCGTGAAGGTCTCGGGAATGCTCTCTGCGCCGGCCAAGTCGTAGCCGGTGACCGCTCCGCGCGAGTTCCTGTGGGTCAGGATCAGCGCCCCGCTGACCGGTGCGATGCTGGCGCCGGTCAGGACCCCCCCCGAGGTGAGGGAGAGCCGCTCGCTTTTCCCAGGCAGGACGGTCACGGGGGTGGTGGCGTAGGCGAGGGGAGTGGCCTCGGCCGAGCTGCGCGCCAGAACCGCCCTCAGCAGGTAGCTCCCCGGGGGTAGCGCGAGCTGCAGCTCGCAGCTGGTGGCAGAGCCGGAGGTGCGGCAGGCTCCCGGCTGGGCCAGCGGGTAGCTCCTGGCCGGCTGGCTCCCCGCCTGCACCCGCGCCTCCAGGTCTTTTGCCGGGACCCCCCCGATCTCTCCGGGCAGGTGGAGCGTCAGCTCTACTCCCTGCGCGCTCGGCTTGGGGTTGCAGCTAGCTAACAGCAACCCCAAGCCGATGAAGCCGAGGGCTCTCCAGTACCCGCTGCGCCTATGCACGCCTGACTTCCTTTCTAGACTTCAGGGAAAAAGCCCGCCGAGCCTGGCGGGATTCTAAGGTGGAGCCGCGCCGCCATCAAGGCTGTCTGTCCCGCCGGGTAACTCCTGGGCCAGCCGCCCGCCCAGCGGAGGCCGAAGGAGAGCGAAGATATCTTTCACGAGCTAAGAATATCGTGAAAAGTATCACTAGTAGAGGATGTTCCCAAGGAGGGCGGCAGTGGGGGAGAGGGCGACCCGACCGGGGCGGGCTCAGCTCGGGGTGTCCAAGCTGAAGTAAGCCCGCCGAACCCGGTCGTCCGCGGTCACTTGGCCGGTCGGACCGGCGGCTTGGATCCTGCCGCCCTCCAAGATGATCACCTGTTCGGCCAGGTCGAGAAAGCGGACGTTCTGCTCGGCGATCAGCAGGGCGAGCTCCTGGCCTTGGAAGCGGCGCAGCAGCTCGATCACCTTGTTCACGAACAGCGGCGAGAGCCCGGCCGAGGGCTCGTCCATGATCAGCAGCTTGGGCTGGCGCACCAGAGCCTTGGCGACACCCAGCATCTTGCGCTGACCGCCCGAGAGGCTGCCAGCTGGTGCCCCTGGCCTGGAAGCCAGGTCCGGGAAAAGGTCCAGCATCTCTTTGACCCTCCGGCGCAGCAGGTGAGCGGGCAGGCCGAAACCACCCAAAACCAGATTCTCGCGGATGCTGAGGCTGGGAAACACGCCCAGCTCGGACATGAAGGAGATTCCCAGGGCGACGCGGACCTCCGGGGGGAGCCGGCCCAGCTCGCGCCCCTGGTAGCGGATCTCCCCGCTCCACAGCGGCAACAGCCCCACCAGGGTCCGCAGCAAGGTGGTCTTGCCGGCGCCGTTGGGGCCGAGCAGCACGGTGCTCTGGCCGGCTGCGAGCAAGAAGCTGATCTCCGAGAGGATCTGAAGCTTGCCGTAGCCGGAGGCCAAGCCCTCCACCTCCAGCAGGGCCGCGGAGCTCACGCCCCACCCTCCCCGAGGAACACCGCCACCACTTGAGGATCCTGCGCGGCTGCCTGGAGGTCACCTTCGAAGATCTCCCTGCCGGCGTTGAGCACGATCAGGCGCTTGGTCAGGCGGTCCAGGAAGCCCAGCAGGTGCTCGACCACCAGCAAAGCGACCCCCTGGACCGCCAGGGCGCCCAGGAAGTCAGCCATCTCGGAGAGCTCGGCGGCGTTCAGGCCGGCGCCCAGCTCGTCGACTAGGAGCAGCTTGGGGCCGGTGGCCAGCGCCCTGGCCAGGTCCAGCTTCTTCTGTTGGGCGCTGTTCAGGCTGGCGGCGTCGCGCCTGGCTAACTTCTCCAGGCCGAGCGCGGCCAGCACTTCCTGGGGCGGGGGCCCCCTCCGGCCGGACCCGAACCTCCAGGCCACCTCCAGGTTCTGCAGGGTGCTCAGCCCGGCAAACGGCTTAGGAGACTGGAAAGTTCGGCTGATTCCCAAGTGGACCCGCTGGTGGGGGTGCAGTCCGAGCAGCGACCTGCCGCCGAAGCGGATCTCGCCCTTGTCCGGCCTGAGCAGGCCGCTGACCGCGTTGATCAGGGTGGTCTTGCCCGAGCCGTTGGGCCCGACCAAGCCCAGGATTTCCCCCTCGGCCAGGCTGAGGTTCACCCCGCCCAGGGCCTGGAGGCCGCCGAAGCTCTTGCTGAGGGCGCGGACTTCCAGCAGCGGCTCAGGGCACATGGATACCCCGCCGCTGCAGCAGGGAGGTCAAGCCGTAGGGCAGGAACAGCACCAGGCCCACGATCAGCAGGCCGTAGATCAGCTGGAAGTACTGCGGGGCGCTCAAGCCGACCGCGGTGTAGAGGGCGTAAAGCAGGACTGCGCCGGTGGCGGGGCCGAGCAGGGTGGCGGCTCCCCCGAACAGGGTGAAGACGATGGCGAAGATCGAGGTGCTCAGGCTGAAGACGGTCTGGGGGTAGAACACCGAGAGGTGCCAGGCGAAGGCGCCCCCGACCGAGCCGGCCACCGCCGCGCTCAGCAACCAAGCTGCCGAGCGGGCATAGACCACCGGGACCCCAGCCATCGCCGCGCTGACCGGGTCCTCCCGGACCGCCTGCAGGGCCAGGCCGAAAGGGGAGAGGCGCAGGTAGCTGACCAGCGCCAGGGTCAGCGCCAAGATGACCAGCATGGCCCAGTAGCTCTGGTGGGGGTGGAAGGCGGCTTGCAGGTTGAGGCCGTAAGGGCCCTTGGTGAGCGGGGTCAGCGCCGGGTTGGAGACGATCAGCCGCATCGCTTCGGCGGTGGCCAGGCTGGCGATCGAGAAATAGGCGCCGGAGAGGCGCAGCAGCGGCGTCAGCAGCGCGGCCAGGACCACGCTGGCAGCGGCCCCGACCAGCAGGGCCAACAGCGGAGGCGTCCCGGCCAAGATGGCCAGCGAGGCGCCGTAGGCGCCGGTCCCGAAGAAGCCGACGTAGCCAAAGGGCAGGTAGCCGGTAAAGCCGTAGAGGACGTTGAGGCCTTCGGCCAGGGCCACGAAGGCAGCCATGGAGAACAGGACGCTGTGGTTGCCGTAGAAGCTCGGGGCCAGGGCGAAGGCCGCCAGGAGGACGGCGATCGCCCAGGCGTGGCCCCGGAGTTTAGGCACTGCGCAGCCGCCTGCCCAGCAGGCCCGACGGCCAGATCAGCAAGGTGATCACCAAGAGCAGGTAAGGGAGCAGAGTCGCCCAGGAGGACGCGTAGGTTTCCATCAGCATCAGCGCCAGCCCGTAGATCAGCCCCCCTACCACCGTCCCGACCGGGTTTCCGAGGGCGCCGATCACGATCACGGTAAAGGAAGTGGTGGTCACCGCCACCCCCATGTTGGGGCTGATCCCCCCCAGCAGGTACGGCGCGAAGACGCCGGCGATGGCCGCCAGGGCCAGGCCGATTCCGAAAGCCAGGGCCGAGATGCGCCCCACCGACAGGCCGCTGGCCACCGCCTCCTCCCGGCTGGCCATCACCGCGCGGGTGGCTTGGCCCAACCGGGTGTGGTAGAGGTAGAGATAGAGCAGGAGCACCGAGAGCAGCCCGGCCGCCCCGGCCGCCGCCCAGGAGAGGGGGAAGACCTGGCCGAACAGCGAGATGGTCCCCGGGCCGATGGCCGCAGCCGGCAGGGAGCGCTGGTTGTTGCCGAAGGCCAAGATGGCCAGGGCCTCGATGGCCTGCGATAGCCCGAAGAACAGGATGAAGGAGGCCATCTCCGGGTCGCGGGACTGGCGGAGCCTGGGGATCAGCAAGGCGTAGAGCAAACCGCCCAGCGCGACGAACAGGACCAGGTTGATCGGGACCGCCCACAGCGGGCTCAGCCCCAGAGCGCTGTAGAGGAAATAGGCCAGAAAGCCGCCCAGCATCAGGAAGTCTCCGTGGGCCAGGTTCACGATCTTGAGCACGCCGAAAGTCAGGTTGAGGCCGATACCGATCAAGCTGAAATACAGGCCGTAGAGGATGCCCGCCAAGACGGCGTATTCGAGTAGGAACACCTTATCTCCTGGGGTGGGCGGGAGTGGGCCTGGGACTTACGGACCTAGGGGGCAGGGTAGAGCAGCTTGCCGGTGGCGACGTTCTTGGGGTAGACGATCACCAGCTTGAGCTGGCCGCCCTGCATCTGGAACTGGGCGACCGGGAGCAGCTCCCCGACCTGGGCGCCGCTGCTCTGCACCTTGAACAGGCCGTCTAAGGTGAACATCTTCCCGGAAAAGCTCTGGATCGCCCGGCGCAGCGCCAAGGGCTTCAGGCCGCTGGTCAGCTGCAGGGCTCGCTGGATGACCAGGCCGCTGTTGTAGCCGGCGATATCCAAGAAATTGGGGGCTCCCATCCCGGCCGCCTTGAAAGCGCGGGTGAAAGCGTTCACGCCCAGGCCGAAGTTGACCTTGTTGTAGGCCAACAGCGGGGGCGTGGGGTAGGTCAGGGTACCGTTCAGGCCGGCGGTCCCCACGTTCTTCTGGAGCAGCTGCTCGAGCTGGCCGGGAAAGACCGTGAAGACCAGGTTGAATTTCAGGCCGCTGGAGTCGACGGCCTGGAGGAAGGGGATGTCGTTGGCCGAGTAGCCGAATTCGGCTACCACCTGGGGGTTGGTCGCAGCGATGTCGTGGACCAAGACGGTGTAGTTGGAGGTGCTGGTCGACACGCCGTTGTCGTAGACCGGGGTGATTCCGGCCGCTTTCAGCTTCTGGGCCAAGGTCTGGGCCTGCGACTGGTCGAAATCGTTGGTGTCGTAGAGGATGGCGACCCGCTTCAGCTTCCTCGCGATCAAGAAGTTGGCCAGCGAGTCCGGCCAGACCGCGGAGGTCGGCAGTGCGGCCAGGACCAGGTAGGGATTGGGCTTGGGGAAGAAGCTGGCTCCGGTCCCGGTGGGGTCGATCAGCAGGACGTGGTGCTCGTTGGCCAGGGGGATCGCCACCGAGGTGAGGACCGAGCCGAAATCGGCGACCAGCAGGTTGACGTGATCCTGGGTGATCAGCTGGTTGTACTCGGTCTCGGCGGTCGAGGTCGAGCTCTGATCGTTCAGGGCGACGATCTTGATCTTGAGGCGCTTGCCCAGGGACTTGACGTAGACGCCGCCCTTGGCGTTGACCTGCTGAGCCCAGAACTTGAGGCCCTGGTACTGCGGCAGCGAGGAGGTAGCAAACGAACCGGACCCAGCGTAGAGAGTCCCGATGGTGAACACCGAGCTCTGCTGGGCTAAGGCGGTTGCGCCCCCCAACGCCAATGCGCAGAAGATACCGAGAGTGGACCGCTTGGCCATACCCTTACCTCGCTTTCTGACTCTGATCGTCTCGCCGGCGGCGAGATCCAGAATGACTTTCCTACAACCGTAGGCTCTGACCAGCAATACACGATAGCTAACATGACCTTCCATGAGTAAAGTGTGGAACCCGGATGGCCGGATCACGCCCGCGCGGATTCTGGTGGAGCAGCAGGGGGTTTCAGGGCCTCCGGCCGAGCTCAGGTGGCTGGGGCTAGAGGCCGGCGGGCTCTTTGCGATCTCATCGCGGGCAGGAGCCGGCGAGGTGCTGAGCCTGCCAATCGTCCTCCAGAATAGCTAGGTCGATCTCGTCGCTCCAAGCGCCCTTGAACCACTCATTGCTGACCAGGTAAGCTTCACGGCGCATCCCCAAGCGCTCAGCCAGCCGCAGCGAGGGAGCGTTGCGGGCGTCCACGCGGGCGATCACGCGGTGGAGCCCGAGCTGGTCGAAAGCTAGGTGCAAGGTGGCGTGCGCCGCCTCGGTGGCATAGCCCTGGCCGCCGTAGTCGGGATGCAGCATCCATCCGATCTCGCCACCTCGGTGCTCGGCACTCTTGAAGGCGAGCATGATATCGCCGATGAGCTGACCGGTAGCAGCCAGCTCGACGCCGAGGATCAGAGCGTCCCCTTCGGCGGCGATCGCCCGCTTGGACCAGCCGCCGCTCAGCTTCTGGGCGATATCCGAGGCGTCCATGGGTTCAAAGGGCACGAAGCGGCAGACGTCTTGCTGGGAGCGGTAGGCCAGGAGAGCTTGGGTGTCGCTGCTGCCTAGAGGGCGCAGCCGCAGCCGGGCGCTGCGGACCGGGTAGTCCGGATATAACTGCACGCAGCGGATCCTATCACGGCCCGCAGACCGTGGCGAGCGGTGACTTACCTGGGAAACGCCGAGAAGTGTCAAAAATAGAGGAGTGGTACAATACAAAATATGGGAGAGAAAAAGCACTACCCGACCCACCTCGGCGCCAAAGGGCGGATAGGACTACCCGCGCCGCTACGCAAAGCCTTGGGGCTCCAGGAAGGTGACCGGATCCTGTTTCAAGTAGAACAAGACCAGGCCGGGGGAGCGGTCGAGGTCAAACTCGTCAGCGCCAGAGAGATCGCCGAGAGCGGGAAAGGGCTCCTGGTTCAGCTGTACCCAGAGCTCGCTGACCGGGCCCTCACCGCGGAGCTCCTGGAGGAGCGCCGGGGTGAGGCCGCCAAGGAATGAGCGCCGTTCTAGACGCCTCCGCGTTTTTGGCCTACCTGAACGGAGAGCCCGGGGCGGACGAGGTCGTCCGCCGGTTACCGGCCGGCGCTTTGATCAGCGCCGTGAACCTCTGTGAGGTTTACAGCAAAGTGGCCGAGCGCGGCGGGGACCCGCAGCGACTCGAGGAGGCCTTGCGGGATAGGAGGATTCTCGGCGGCGCCGTCGAGGTGGCGCCCTTCACCCGAGCGGACGCCGTGATCGCCGCGGAGCTCCGACCGCTCACCAAGTCCCAGGGGTTGTCGCTGGGAGACCGGGCCTGCTTGGCCTTGGGCAAGCGGCTCGGGTTAGCTGTCCTCACCGCGGACGCGGCCTGGGATAAAGTACCCGCGGAGGTCGCCGTTGCGATCGTACAGATCGCTAGATAGAGGGGGCCAGCTCTTCCCTTTTACCTTCAGTGATGATAAGTCGCATTATCATCACCAAAAAAGAAAGGCGGGGGAGAGCGCGACCCTCGTTGACCGCGGCGGCCGCAAGCTCTACACTGGATCTCACGGAGGTCCAATGAAGAAGACCACTCTGCTCCTGTCAGCCAGCACCCTGCTGGTGGCCTGTGCTCCCAGGATGGCGACCGCTGGCGTCACCATCACCCCGGTGGTCTATCAGGTCACCTCGAGCGCGGCGCCGGGCCAGGAGGTCACCATCCTGGGACGTTACCTAGGTGGCCCCAAGGACAGCGCCATCTACGTGGGCGCAACCCTGGGTGGCCACGGCGGGATCGCCATCCCCCCGCAGGACGTGGTGCGTTGGACCAGCTCAGAGATCATCTTCAAGCTGCCGCCCAACCTGAATCCCGGCGGTGGCTTCCTGTTCGTCGATGTAGGGAGCGTAGCCTCCAACACCTTGCCGTTCTCGGTTTCCGCGCCTGGCAGCAGTTCCTGAGACCGCCCCTCCCCGCGCCGTTGGCTATACTCCTTTGGTGAGCATCTCCCGCCCCAAAGGGACCATGGATCTATTGCCGCCGCTGGCCAGGCCGGGCCCGCTGCAATCCCAGGCGGCTTTCTCTCGGATCCTCCACAGCGCTGGACAGGTGCTCAACCGAGCCGGCGCCCAGGCCATCGCCACGCCCATCTTGGAGAGCCGGCAGCTGGCCGAGCACGGTGTGGGCCAGAGCAGCGACATCGTCCTCAAGGAGATGTTCGAGGTCCGCTACCAGGGCGGTCACGGCGACTTGATCCTGCGGCCCGAGGGCACCGCCTCGGTGGTCCGGGCTTACCTGGAGAACGGCCTCAAACAGCTCCCGGCGCCTCTGAAGCTGTGGACTTCCGGCCCGATGTTTCGGGCTGAGAACGTTCAGAAGGGGCGGTTGCGCCAGTTCCATCAGATCGATTACGAGGTGCTGGGCTCCGATCAGCCCTTGGCGGACGCCGAGGCCATCGACCTGATGTGGTCGGTAGTTCAGGTCCTGGGCCTGGGGCAAGCCCACCTGAAGGTCGGGTCGGTCGGCGATCCGGCCGACCGCGAGCGCTACCGCGCTTACCTGCGAGAGCTGCTCTCCCCCGCGCAGGAGCGGCTCTCTCCCGACTCGCGCCGGCGCCTGGAAGTCAACCCCCTGCGCATCCTCGACTCCAAGGCGCCGGCCGACCAGGAGCTGCTCTCCGAGTTAGCGCCCCAAAACCTGCTGGATTTCCTGGGGGAGGAAGCGCGGGAGCACCTGGACGCGGTCACCGGCTACCTGGACAGCTGGGGGGTCCCCTACCAGCTCGACCCCAGCATCGTGCGCGGGCTGGACTACTACCAGCGCACCGCCTGGGAGCTCCACCACGGCGGCATCGGAGCCAAGTCGGCTCTGGGCGGCGGCGGCCGCTACGACGGCCTCTCCGAGCTCTTAGGCGGGAAAGCCCTGAGCGGGGTGGGGTGGGCGTTGGGGGTGGAGCGCCTGCTCCTGGCCCTGCAGGAGGAGCAATCCCTGCAGGAGCCCGAGCTCGGCAGCGCCCTGTACCTGGGCGCCCTCACCGAGGCCGAGCAGCCAGCCGTCCTAGCCCTGGCCCGGGAGCTCCGGGCGCTAGGGACCACCGAATTCGCTTACCGGCCGCGACCGGCCGCGACCCACCAGCGGGAGGCGCTGCGCCGGGGGGCCCGCTGGCTGGGGCTGATCGGTCCCGAGGAGCGCGGCTCCGGCCGGGTCAGCCTCAAGGATTTGGCCAGCGGGGAACGCTGGGAAACCGGCGCCGCCCAACTGGCCGCCCAGCTGGGCTGGGCGGCTGGCAGGGACACTTCACGATGAGGAGCGCGATGAGGAGAACCCACCTACTCGAACAGCTGGGACCGGAAGCAGTCGGCCAGCAGCTGACCTTGACCGGCTGGGTGCACCGGCTGCGCAACCTGGGCGGCCTGATCTTCCTGGAGCTTAGAGACCGCGGTGGCACCCTGCAGGTCCAGGTGACGCCGCAGTCTGCCTGCTTCGCCGCCGCCGAGACCCTGCACGCCGAGGCCATCGTCGCCGTCTCCGGGACGCTGCAGCTCAGGCCCGAGAAACAGCGCAAGCCGGGCCTGGGGCGCTTCGAGCTGCTGGCCGAGCAGCTGGAGCTGCTGGCCGAGTCCAAACCCCTCCCCTTTCCGCTCGACGACCAGGGCGTGAACGAGGAGCTGCGGCTCAGCTACCGCTTCCTCGACCTGCGCAGGCCGGCCATGCAGGCGGCCCTGCGGCTGCGCCACCAGGTCTTCGCGGCGCTCTACCGCCTGCTCGACCAGCGCGGTTTCCTGTCGGTAGAGACTCCCCTCCTGACCAAGTCCACCCCGGAAGGAGCCAGGGATTTCCTGGTCCCCAGCCGCCTGCAGCCCGGGCAGTTCTACGCTCTGCCGCAGAGCCCGCAGCTGTTCAAGCAGCTGCTGATGATGTCCGGAGTCGACAAGTACTTCCAGCTGGCCCGCTGCTTCCGCGACGAGGACCTGCGGGCCGACCGGCAGCCCGACTTCACCCAGCTGGACTTGGAGATGAGCTTCGTCGAGCAGGAGGACGTGATCTCCCTGGTCGAAGAGCTGGTCCGCGCGCTGTTCCAGGAAGTCCTGGGCGCCGATCTACCTAGACCTTTCCCCAGGCTGCGCTACCAGGAGGCCGCCCTGCGCTACGGCAGCGACAAGCCGGATTTGCGCTTCGGCCTGGAGATCCAGCAGCTGGGCAGCTGGGCGCCCGAGCTGCCGGGCCTGCCCGGAGAGGGGCCGCTGAGCCTGCTGGCCGCCCCGCCGCTGAGCCGCAAGCAGCTGGACCAGCTGGCCGAGACCGCCCGCCGCTTCGGCTTCTCGCAGCTGCCCTGGAGCCGCTTGGAGGCGGGCGTGCTCTCCGGCGGGATCGCGACCGCCTTGGAGGCCGCCGGTTTCCGGCCCCCGGAGCTCCCCAAGGCGACCTTGCTGTTCCTGCGCGGCCAGCAGGCGGGCGCCGCCTTCGGGGCGCTGCGGCTGGCCCTGCGCGACCTGCTCTCGCTGCTGGAGGGAGCCCCCCGCTTCGCGCCCTGCTGGGTCACCGACTTCCCGCTGATGGAGTGGTCGGGGGAAGAGAACCGCTACGTCTCCATGCACCACCCCTTCACCGCCCCTAATCCCGAGGACCTCCCGCTCCTGGAGCGGGGCGACCTGGGAGGCGTGCGGGCTTTGGCCTACGACCTGGTACTCAACGGCTACGAAGTCGGTGGCGGCAGCGTCCGCATCCACCGCATGGAGCTGCAGCGCAAAATCTTCAGCCTGCTGGGGCTCGGCCCCGAGCAAGTCGAGGCCAAGTTCGGCTTCTTCCTCAGGGCGCTGGAATTCGGAGCTCCCCCCCACGGCGGCGTGGCCCTGGGCATCGACCGCCTGGTCATGCTGATGGCTGGGGCGAGCAGCATCCGCGACGTGATCGCTTTTCCCAAGAACAACCGCGGCGCCGACCCCCTGGTGGACGCCCCAGGAGCGGTGGAAGCCGCGCAGCTGGCCGAGCTGGGCCTGCGGCTGGCATGATCGGGCTGATCTGCATCGACGTGGACGGCACCCTGGTGGGCTCTGGCGGGCAGGTCGACCCGGCGGTCTGGGAGGCGGCGGCCAAGGCCCGAGCTAAGGGGCAGCGCCTGGCCATCACCAGCGGCCGGCCAGCTTTCGGCCTGGCCCTCGACTATGCCAGGCGCCTGGACCCCCAGGGCTGGCACATCTTCCAGAGCGGAGCCAGCGTGGTCCAAGTCGGGGATGGCCGCTCCCGGTCGGTTCGGCTGCGCGCCGGCCAAGTAGCCGCCCTGGTAGAGCGGGCCAGGCGGGAGGCCAAGCCGCTGGAGGTCTACCGCGACTTCGACTACCGGGCCGAGCGGGCCGACCCCATCCTGGTCCGGCACGCCGCCCTGCTAGGGGTACCCTTCGTGACCGGAGACCTCCTGACCACCCTCCACCAGGCGGTGCGGGTCCAGTGGGTGATTCCGGACGGCGATCGGGAGCGCTTTCTGGACCTGGGTCCGGAGCTCTCGGTCTCCTCAGCGCCCTCGCCGGTGATGCCGGGGGTCAGCTTTCTCTCGGTGACCGCTAAGGGGGTGGGCAAGGCCGCGGCCATCACCCGGCTGGCTGCGGATTTGGGCTTGGGCTTGGAGCAGGTCATGATGGTAGGAGACGGGCAGAACGACCTGGAGAGCGTCGCGCTGGTAGGCCACGGGGTGGCCATGGGTAACGCCGAGCCGGAGGTCAAGGCGGCCGCCCGCCACCTGGTCCGGGACGTCGACGCCGGCGGTCTGGCCGAGGCTATCGCGCTGTCTTGGGGGCTGTAGGATGGCGGCCATGTGGACCGACATCGCCTCCCTGGCCCGGCTGGAGAGCGGCCAGACCGTGAAGCTGCAGGCTTGGTTGCAGCGGGTGCGCTCCAGCGGGCGCATCGCTTTCTTGCAGCTGCGCGACGGCAGCGGCTTCTTGCAGGCGGTTATCGACGGCGGGGCACACCCGGAAGCCCTGGAGCTGGCCAAGCGGCTCGCTCCCGAAGACGCCTTGGAGCTGACCGGGGTGCTGCGCAAGGACCCTAGAGCTCCAGGGGGCTTGGAGTTGGATACCCAGCTCCTCGCTCGGCTGAGCCGCTCGGAGGCCTACCCCATCACCCCCAAGGAGCACGGCGTCGACTTCCTGATGGACCACCGCCACCTCTGGCTGCGCCACCGGCGGCCCTGGGCGACCCTGCGGGTGCGGGCTGCCCTGGAACGGGCCATCTCCGAGTTCCTGGACGGCCGCGGCTTCCTCCGCTTCGACGCGCCGATTTTTACCCCCAACGCCGCCGAAGGGACCACCGAGCTCTTCGAGGTCGACCTGTTCGGGGAGGCCAAGGTCTACCTGTCCCAGTCCGGCCAGCTCTACGCCGAGGCCGGGGCGCTGGCTTTTTCCAAGGTCTACACCCTGGGTCCCGCCTTTCGGGCCGAGAAGTCCAAGACCCGGCGGCACCTGCTGGAGTTCTGGATGCTGGAGCCGGAGATGGCCTTCTGCGACCAGCAGGGGAACATGGCCCTGCAGGAGGAGCTCATCCGGTTCCTGGTCGCCTACGTCTTGGAGCGCTGCCAGGACGAGCTAGAGATCCTGGAGCGCGACCAGGCTCCCCTGCGCCGCGCCGCCGAGCAGCCTTTCTCTAGGGTGTCGTATGAAGAAGCCCTGCAGCTGCTGGCTAAGCTCGGCAGGGAGCTGCCCTGGGGCGAGGATTTCGGTGCCCCGGATGAGACCCTGCTGGGCCAGCACTTCGGCCACCCGGTCTTCGTCCACTCCTACCCGGCCAGCATCAAGGCCTTCTACATGCAGCCTAACCCCCAGCGGCCGGAGCTGGCCGAGTGCGCCGACCTGATCGCCCCGGAAGGCTACGGCGAGATCATCGGCGGCTCGCAGCGCATCCACGACTTAGAATTGCTGCGGACCCGGCTGGCTAGCCACCAGCTGCCCGAGGCGGCTTTCCGCTGGTACCTGGACCTGCGGCGCTACGGCAGCGTGCCCCATTCCGGTTTCGGTATGGGCCTGGAGCGGGTGGTGGCCTGGATCTGCGGCTTAGACCACCTGCGCGAAGCCATCCCCTTCCCCAGGATGCTGACCCGGCTGGAGCCCTAGTTGGTGTCCTAAGAACACCCTGTGATAGGCTGGCCCAGGAGGAACGACATGAACGACGTGAAGATCGCGATCAACGGTTTTGGCAGGATCGGCCGGCTGGTCTTCCGCATCTTAGAGCAGCGCGGCGCCCAGGTGGTGGCCGTCAATGACCTCACCGACACCGCTACCTTGGCGCACCTGCTCAAGTACGACAGCAACTTTGGAGCCTGCGGCGCCGAGGTGGGGCATGACGGCGGCGACCTGCTGGTGAACGGCCGCAGGGTGCGCGCCCTGGCCGAGAAAGACCCGGCCCAGCTGCCTTGGCGGGAGCTCGGTGCCGACATCGTGGTGGAGTCGACCGGGATTTTCACGGACGGCGCCAAAGCCCGGGTACACCTGGAAAACGGCGCCAAGAAGGTGATCATCACCGCTCCGGCCAAAAACGACGACTTCAGCGTCGTCCTCGGGGTGAATGAGCAGGACTACGACCCATCCAAGCACCACATCGTCTCCAACGCCAGCTGCACCACCAACAGCCTGGCCCCGCTGATGAAGGTCCTAGAAGAAGTCTTCGGGATCGAGCAGGCCCTGATGACCACCATCCACTCCTATACCAACGACCAGCGGGTCCTGGATATGCCGCACCGCGACCTGCGTCGGGCTAGGGCTGCCGGCGTCAACATCATCCCCACCTCGACCGGGGCGGCCACCGCGGTAGCCAAGGTGATCCCCAGCCTGAGAGGCAAGTTCGACGGCAGCAGCCTGCGGGTGCCCACCCCGGTGGGCTCTATCAGCGACGTGACCGTCCTGCTGAAGCGGGAAGCCAGCGTAGCGGAGATCAACGCCGCGCTGAAGGGCGCCGCCGAGGGAAGCTTGAAGGGCATCATGGCCTACACCGAAGACCCGATCGTCTCGAAGGACATCGTCGGTAACCCGCACAGCGCCATCATCGACGGCGGTCTGACCATGGCCAACGGCAGGATGGCTAAGGTGTTCTCCTGGTACGACAACGAGTGGGGTTACTCCAACCGGATTGCCGACCTCACCCTGCTGATCGCCGAGAAGCTGTGATGCGCCGGCTGCAGGACTTGGACCTGCGCGGCCGCCGGGTGCTGGTGCGGGTGGACTACAACGTGCCGGTGCAGGGCGGGGTGGTCGCCGACGATACCCGGATCCGGGCCAGCCTGCCTACCCTGCGGGCCCTGCAGCAGGCCGGTGCCAGCGGCTTGGTCCTGGTCAGCCACCTGGGCCGGCCCCAGCCGGTGAGCGGCTCAGCCATCCCGGAAGGCGCCCAAGACCGCATGGGGGAGGTGGCGGGGGCCCTAGAAGGGCTGCTGGGCCAAGAGGTCGCTTACTTGAGGGAGCTGCCCTCCAGCGAGGCGGTACGCCAGCAGGTCTCGGAGCTCAGAGGCGGCCAAGTAGCCCTGCTGGAGAATATCCGTTTCGAGCCGGGTGAGACCAAGAACGATCCGGCGCTCTGCCGCAAGCTGGCCGCCCTGGCCGACGCCTTCGTTCTAGACGCTTTCGGCAGCGCCCACCGGGCCCACGCCTCGGTCAGCGGGGTGGCAGCGCTGCTGCCGCACGCCGCTGGCCTGCTGCTGGAGAAGGAGGTCGCCGCGCTCTCCAAGCTGCTGGACGACCCCCAGCACCCCTACGTGGTGGTGATGGGCGGGGCCAAAGTCAGCGATAAGCTGAAGGTGATCCAGAACCTGCTGCCCAGGGTCGACCGGCTGCTGCTGGGCGGTGGGATGGCGTATACCTTCATCAAGGCCCAGGGGGGCGAGATTGGCTCCAGCCTGCTCGAAGAGGACCAGTTGGACTACGCCGCCAAGCTGCTGGCCGATTTTGGAAGCAAGATCGTGTTGCCCAGCGATGTGGTGGCCGCCAACCGTTTCGCCGAGGACGCCCGGGCCCTGGTGGTACCAGCCGGCCAGATCGAGCCGGGCTGGGAGGGTATGGACATCGGCCCAGAGACCAGGCAGGAATTTGCGAGGCAATTGGCTCAGGCCAAGATGGTCTTCTGGAACGGGCCGCTGGGGGTCTTCGAGATGCCCAGGTTCGCCGAGGGCACTTTCTTCGTGGCCAGGGCCATGGCCGACCTTTCCGCGTACACCGTGATCGGCGGCGGCGACGTGGTCAGCGCGGTCAGCCAGAGCGGAGTGGCGGAGCGCATGGGCCACGTCTCCACCGGGGGCGGAGCCAGCTTGGAGTTCCTAGAGGGGCAAGTGCTACCCGGGGTCGAGGCGATGCGGTGATCCTGGCGCTGAACTGGAAGATGCAGCTGCTGCCCAGCCAAGCCGGCCCCTGGGCCGAGCGGCTCGCCGAGCTCTCTTCTAACTGGCCAGCCGGCTTGGAGCTGGCGCTCTTCGCCCCCTTCACCCACCTGAGCGCCCTGGCCGCTGCCCTGCGCGGCAGCCGGGTGGCTCTGGGTGCCCAAGACCTCAGCGCCGAACAGTTCGGGGCCCACACCGGCGACGTGGCCGCCGAGATGTTGGCCGACCTGGGCTGCAGCCAAGTGCTGGTGGGCCACAGCGAGCGCCGCAGCGAGCACGCCGAGAGCGATCGCCTGATCGGGCGCAAGTTGGCGCGGGCCCGCTCGGCCGGTCTGCTGCCGCTGCTCTGCCTGGGAGAGCCCTGGGAGGTCCGGCAGCGAGGCGGGCAGCTGGAGTACAGCTTGGCCCAGCTGGAAGCCGCCCTGGAAGTGGCTGGCGAAGGTCCCCTGCGGCTGGCCTACGAGCCGGTCTGGGCCATCGGGACCGGCAAGAGCTGCCATCCAGAGGACGCCGCCCAGGTCAGCCTGGCCCTGAAGCGCAGGCTGCCCGGAGCGGCGGTGCTCTACGGCGGGAGCGTGAACGCGGCCAACCTGGCGCAGTTCCTGAGGCCGGAGCTGGACGGGGCTCTAGTCGGCGGAGCCAGCCTGAAGTTGGAGCAGGTGGCGGAGATGGCGGCGCTGTGCGGCTGAGCCGCTCCCTGCTGCGGCTGGGGGCAGTCACCGCCCTGGCCTGGGCCGCCTCGGAAGCGCTGCGGTTGCGGCCCCACTCTCCCCCCTGCCGGCTCTACGAGTACGACTGGAACGGCTACCCGCTGCGCTACGCCAGGTTCGGTGTCCCGGGGAAGCCGCCCGCGGTTTTGGTGCACGACCTGCGCCCTTCCTGCTCCAGCGACGACTGGCTGGCCTTGGCCGAGCGGCTCTCCGGAGACCGGCTGGTCTACCTGCCCAACCTGCCCGGCTTCGGCTACAGCCCCCCCTACCCCGGCCGGCTGGATAGAGCGCTGCTGGACAGCGCTCTATCCGATTTCCTGCTGGAAGTCTGCGGAGAGGCCCACCTGGTCACCAGCGGCCTGAGCGCTGCTCTGGGTACTGGTGCGCCCTGCCGCAGCCGGTTGGCCCTGAACCCCATCGCTCGGGTGCGGGCCAGGCCGCTGCGGGCGCTGATGGTCAGCGTCCCCCTGTACAGCGATGTTTTCTGGGCGCTGCACACCGGCCTGCCCACCTTCACCCGCCACGCCGCCGCGGCCCGGGCCCAGGGGCGCTTCGGCGGCGCCGGCCCTAGCCGGCTCGGCGAGGAGAGCCTTCAGTGGGAGACCGAGAGCCTGCCGGAACCGGCCGCCTTTTTGGAGCTGTGGTCCGGCCTGGACAGGAAGGCCTGATGGGCGGCGCGCACCGCTAGGGCTTCGTCTTTTGCCTCGATAGCCAGGGAGATATTGAGCTCCGAGGAGCCCTGGGCGATCATCAGCAGGTTGATCCCCTCTGCCGCCAGGGCTCCGAACAGCTTGGCCGCCACCCCCTGGGTACCGCGCATCCCCTCTCCGACTACCGCCACCACCGCCACCTGCTCGCGCAGCTGGACATCCCTGACCCACTCCGAGCGCAAGAAACGCTCGGAGAGCAGCGAGAGGGCCGGCTGGCCCTCGGCGGCCCGCAGCACCAGCGACAGGTTGGCCATCGAGGAGCTCTGCGAGATCATCAAGGCGCTGATCCCCCGCTGGGCCAGCAGCGAGAAGATCTGGGCCAGGCTCTCCGGGGCGTCGACCATCCCAGCGCCGCTGACCGTGAGGATGCAGGCCTGGCGCAAGCTGGTCACTGCCTTGACCGGCCCGGAGGGGCCGCTCTCGGCGCGCACCAGGGTGCCGGCGGCGTCCGGATCGGCTGCGCTCTTGACCCGCAGCGGGATGCCGCTCTCCTGCAGCGGCGTAACCGCTAGGGGGTGGAGCACTTTGGCCCCGAAGTGGGCCAGCTCCATCACCTCGCCGTAGGAGAGGTACTCCAGGTTGACGGCACCCTCCACCATCCGCGGATCGGCGCTCATCACCCCGTCCACGTCCTTCCAAGTCCAGACCTCATCGGCCTTCAGGGCCGCGCCGATCAAGGTCGCGGTGTAGTCCGAGCCCCCCCGACCCAGGGTGGTGATCACCCCCGAGCTGGTCTCGCCGATGAAGCCGGTGACCACCGGAATGCTCCCCTCGGCCAGCAGCGGCAAAAGCTGCAGGGACAGCCGCTCAGCGGTCTGGGGCAGCGGCCTGGCGTGCCCGAAGTGGTCGCTGGTGAGCAGGCCGGCCTCCCCCCCGGTCAGCGCCACCGCCCGGCTGCCGGCTTTGGTCAGCGCCGCCGCCATCAGCGGCGCGCTCAGCCGCTCCCCGAAAGACAGGAGCAGGTCTCTGGAGCGGCCGCTGAGCTCCCTGAGCAGGTAGATACCGTAGAGGGTCTGGCGCAAGGTCTCCAGCAGCTCGTCGATCTGCTCCAAGGTCGCGGCCTGGGTTCCCAGCGAGGCCCCGGCTTCCAGGTGCCGGAAGCGCAGCGCCTTCCAGCCGGCGGTGACCTCCTCCAGCTCGCCGGCCTCGGCTTGGGCGCCCAGCTTGAGCAGCGCCTCGGTCACCCCGGCCATGGCCGAGACCACCGTGACCACCGCCTCCTGCCCAGCCCAGCGCAGCACCAGCTCAGCTGAGCGCTGGATCGCTGCGGCGCTGCCCATCAGCGTGCCGCCGAATTTCATCACCTTCACAGCTTCCTCCTCAGGCCAGGCCGCGGCTTACCAGCAGCTCGGCGATCAAGATGGCGTTGCCGGCCGCACCCCGCACGGTGTTGTGGCTCAGAAGGACGTAGCGCAGCATCCGCCCCTCCAGCCGGAGGCGGCCCAAGCTGGTGGTCATGCCGCCCCCGGCCTCTCGGTCCAGCCGGGTCTGCGGCCGGTCTGTCTCCTCCCTGAGCAGCAAGGGGCGCTCGGGGCTGCTGGGCAACCCCAGGGCGGGCAGGTCGGTGATCAGCTCGCGCAGCCTGGGCAATTCCACCTCGGCGGCCAGCTCGGCGAAAACGGTCTCTAAGTGCCCAGCCAGCACCGGGACCCGGGTGCACTGGGCGTAGATCTCGAAATCGGCGCCCAGGATCTTGTGGGTCTCCCGCCGGATCTTCTCCTCCTCGTTGGCGATGTAGGGCACTACGTTATCCAAGATGGCCATGGAGGGCACGCCCCGGTAGCCGGCTCCGGAGACCGCCTGCAGCGTGGTCACGCAGACCCTGCTCAGGCCCAGGTGGCGCTGCAGCGGGGCTAAGGTCATGGCCAGCCCGATGGTGGAGCAGTTGGGGCTGCTCACGATATAGCCGGGGCCGGACAGCGCCGACACCGCCTCGCCGTTGACCTCGGGGATGACCAAGGGGACTTCTGGGTCCATGCGGTGGGCAGCGGTGTCGGCCACCACCTTGAGCCCCGAGGTGGCCAGCTCGCTCTCCAGCTCTCTGGCTGCCTCGCTGGGCAGCGCCGAGAAGACCAGCTCCGCCCCGCTGGCTCGGATGGCCGCGGCCGAAGGGGGGAGCAGCTCCATACCGGTAAAGGCGGCCGGGATGCCTTCCTGCTGCACCCAGGAAGCTGCTTCCAGGTAGCGGCGGCCCGCCGACCGGGGCGAAGCGGCCAAGGCCACCACCTCGAACCAGGGGTGCTGCTCGAGTTTCAGAAGATAGGACTGTCCGACCATACCGGTGGCGCCCAGGACGGCGACCCTGCGTCTGCGCATGCCCTCCCCCTTCCCGACCGCTCCCCGGCCAAACGCATGCTAAGCCAGGCGGGCGGCCACTTCGCCTTCCTGGCTAGACCGGCAGGCCGGCCAAGGAGGCGAAGTAGCGGTGCAGCCGCAAGTCTGCGGAGAGCTCTGGGTGGAAGCTGCTAGCCAGCCGGTTGCCTTGCTGGATCAGCACCGGCTCCCGCTCCAGCCAGGCTAGGACCTCCAGCTTCTGGGCCCCGGGCAGCGGCCTCAGCTTGGGAGAGCGGATGAAGATCCCCGGGAAGGGATCGGCTAAGCCGGTTACCTGCAGGGGGGTCTCAAAGGAATCGATCTGCCGCCCGTAGGCATTGCGCACGGCCGCGATCCCCATCAGGCCCAGGCTGCGCTGTTCCCGGCCCTCCACGCTCTTGGCCAGCAAGATGGCGCCGGCGCAGGTACCCCACAGCGCCCCTCCGCTCTCGGCGAAGGCGCGCAGCGGGTCGGCTAGGCCGAAATCCTCCATCAGCCGCACCATGGTGGTGGACTCGCCCCCAGGGAGGATCAGGCCGCGCAGGCCCTGGAGATCGGCCGGCAACCTGACCTCGCGGCTGGGAACCCCCAGCCGCTCTAGCGCGGCGCGGTGCTCGCGGAAATCGCCCTGGAGAGCCAGGACCCCCAGCTCACCAGCCCCGGACGGCAAGCCGCTCCTCGTCGGGCAGCGTGTCGATGTTGATCCCGACCATGGGCTCCCCCAAGTCCTCGCTGACCTCGGCCAGCACCTGGGGATCTTGGTAGTGGGTGACCGCCTTGACGATGGCCCGGGCCCGCTTCTCGGGGTTGCCGCTCTTGAAGATCCCGGAGCCCACGAACACCCCGTCCAGTCCCAGCTGCATCATCAGGGCGGCGTCAGCCGGGGTGGCCACCCCACCGGCCGCGAAGTTGACCACCGGCAGCCGGCCGTACTGGTGCACCCAGCAGACCAGGTCGTAGGGGGCCGCCAGGTCGCGGGCCGCGCTCATCAGCTCTTCCTTGGGCATGGCCTGCAGCTTGCGGATCTCCCCCAGCACCGCCCGGGCGTGGCGCACCGCCTCGACCACGTTGCCGGTCCCGGCCTCGCCCTTGGTCCGGATCATGCTGGCCCCCTCGCCGATCCGCCGCAGCGCCTCCCCTAGGTTCCTAGCCCCGCAGACGAAGGGCACCTGGAAGGCGTGCTTGTCGATATGGAAGTTGTCGTCGGCCGGGGTCAGCACCTCCGACTCATCGACGAAGTCGACCCCTAAGGCCTGCAGGATTTGGGCTTCGGCGGTGTGCCCGATCCTGGCCTTGGCCATTACCGGGATGCTCACCGCGGCGATGATCCCTTTGACCATCTTGGGGTCGCTCATCCGAGCCACCCCACCCTGCTTGCGGATATCGGCGGGGACTCGCTCCAGGGCCATCACCCCGGCGGCTCCCGCCGCCTCGGCGATGCGGGCTTGCTCGGGGGTGACCACGTCCATGATCACGCCCCCCTTGAACATCTCGGCGAAGCCGGTCTTGATCCTCAGCGTTGCGGTCTCGCTCATGCGGTCATCTCCAGGGCGGCTCAACCCCCCGCCGCCAGGGTTGCGAGGAACTCCTTGTTAGAGGGCGTCTTGGCCATCCGGTTGAGCAGCATGTCCATGGCCTCGACCGGGTCCATGTCCGAGATCACCTTGCGCAGCAGCCACATCTTGTGCAGTACCTCCGGGGGCAACAGCAGCTCCTCGCGGCGGGTCCCCGACTTGAGCACGTCCATGGCCGGGAAAATGCGCCGCTCCTCTAGGCGCCTGGAGAGCTGCAGCTCCATGTTGCCGGTGCCCTTGAACTCTTCGAAGATCACGTCGTCCATGCGGCTGCCGGTCTCCACCAGGGCGGTGGCCAGGATGGTCAGGCTGCCACCGCCGCGGATGTTGCGGGCCGCTCCCAGGAAGCGCTTGGGCCAGTGCAGGGCGTTGGAATCGAGGCCCCCGGAGAGGGTACGCCCGGTCGGGGGGGTGACCAGGTTGTTGGCCCTGGCCAACCGGGTGATGGAGTCGAGCAGGATCACCACGTGGCCGCCTTCCTCGACCACCCGCCTGGACCGCTCGTGGACGAATTCGGCCACCCGCACGTGGTTCTGCGGTGGCTCATCGAAGGTGGAGGCCACCACCAGCGCCCCCTTGACGCTCTCGCGGAAGTCGGTGACCTCCTCGGGGCGCTCGTCCACCAGCAAGACCATCACCACGATCTCCGGGTAGTTGAGCACGATGGAGTTGGCGATCTTCTTGAGCAGGGTGGTCTTGCCGGCCTTGGGCGGGGCCACGATCAAGCCGCGCTGGCCCATCCCGATCGGCACCAGCAAGTCGATCACCCGCAGGGCCAGGTTGTCGTCGATATCGGGATTCTCCAGGACCAGCTGCCGGTCTGGGAAAGTAGGAGTCAGGTCGTCGAAGCGCGGCCGCTTGGCGGCGGCGGCGGGATCCAAGTGGTTCACCGCTTCCACCCGGATCAGCGTGCCGTAGCGCTCGTTATCTCGGGGCGGTCTGGCCCTACCGACGATCTGGTCGCCGGTGCGCAGCTGGTATTGCTTGATCAGCCCAGCTGAGACGATCACGCTCCGGGATTCGGCCGATAACAGGTTATCCTGCAGAAAGCCGTAGCCGTCGGCAGAGATCTCCAGGTATCCGCTGGCCAGCTTGAGCCCCTCGCTCTCAGCCTGGCGCTCCAGGATGGCCATGCTGAGCTCGTCCTTTTTCATCTTGCGGTAGTTCTCGACGCCCACCTGGTGGGCGATCAGGTGCAGCTCGGGGAGGATCTTGTTCTGTAGATCCTGGAATTTGTACCCCTCGTCGCGCCGCTTGAGGCCGGTCATTTCGCCTGCTTGGAGCTTCCCTTGGCCCAGTCCTGCATGAACTGATCCAGGCCCTTGTCGGTGAGCGGGTGGCTGATCATCTGCTTGAAGACCTTGTAGGGCAAGGTAGAGACCTGGGCCCCGGCCAGCGCCGCCTCGGTGACGTGGCGGGGGTGGCGCAGGCTGGCCGCCAACACCTCGGTCTCGATGTCGTGCAGCGCGTAGACCTCGGCGATCTCCCGCACCAGCTCGATACCGTTACCGTTGATATCGTCGATCCGGCCGACGAAGGGCGAGATGTAGCTGGCCCCGGCTCGGGCGGCCAGCATGGCCTGGTTGACGCTGAAGCACAGGGTCACGTTGACCCGGATTCCCTCAGCGCGCAGCGCCGCGCAGGCCCCCAGGCCGGCTGGGGTCAAAGGGACCTTGACCACCACCGCCGGGTGTAGGGCGGCCAACACTTTACCCTGCGCCACCATCTCCTTGGTCTCCAGGGCAGTCACCTCGGCGGAGATGGATCCGCCGACCAGTTGGGCGATCTCCTTGATAACTTCGTGGAAATTCCGGCCAGAAGCCACTACCAGGCTGGGATTGGTGGTCACGCCTGAGAGGACTCCCCAGGAGTGGACCTCGCGGATTTCCTCCACGACGGCGGTATCGATAAAGAATTTCATGCACCCTCCTTATTGTTGGGGAAGAACGCCATCCTTGACGGGGACTCGGTTCCCGCCTACCATGGCACCAGGTGAAGTATACGCCGGGCTTCCGGGCCCTGCAAGCTTCGCCCCCAAGCAAGGCGCCAAGGAGGCCAAGCGGCCGGGCGCCCACCTCACAGCGAGCCGGGGACGGTGCGAGCCCGGCGAGGTCTGGGCCGGCCCGCATCCCCTCTTGAGGGCTACGTCCCTGCGCCGCCCGAAGAACAGCCGATAGGCTCACTAGACCGGGCCGGTCTCCCCCGTCAGCGGAAGCTCGAGATCCCCTTAGGGGGATGAAGTCCGGGTGGTACCACGCCGAGCGCGTCCCGACAGCTGGGACGCGCCGCGCTTTGAGGAGGTTCCCTTGCCCTTGTTCGAACCGGTATCTGAGCTGAACCTTCCCGAGCAGGAGCGCCGGGTCTTAGAATTCTGGAAGCGCGAAGACGTCTTTCGCCGCAGCCTCCACCCCCAGGGCCCTACCTACTCCTTCTACGAGGGTCCGCCGACCGCCAACGGCGCTCCGGGGATCCACCACGTCCAGTCCCGGGCCTATAAGGATCTGTTCACCCGCTTTCGGAACATGCAGGGCTATTTCGTCCCTAGGAAGGCTGGCTGGGACACCCACGGCCTACCGGTCGAGTTGGCGGTAGAAAAGCAGCTGGGTTTCGCCAGCAAGCGCGAGGTAGAAGACTACGGCGTAGCCCGTTTCAACGCGGCCTGCCGGCAGAGCGTGTTCTCCTACGAGCAGATCTGGCAGGACTTCACCGAGCGGATGGGCTACTGGCTCGACTTCGAGCAAGCCTACTTGACCCTCACCCCTGACTACATCGAGTCGGTGTGGTGGAGCCTCCAGCGCCTCTGGGCGGAAGGTCTGCTCTACCGAGGCGACCGGGTGGTTCCCTACTGCCCCAGGGACGGCACCACCTTGAGCAGCGCCGAGGTCAGCGAGGGCTACCGGGACACCGAGGATCCCTCGGTCTACGTCCGTTTCCCGCTGGAGCGGCCAGAAGACCTGGGCCTCCCCGCCGGCTCGGCCCTGCTGGTCTGGACGACAACCCCTTGGACGCTGCCCTACAACGCCGCGGCCGCTCTGGGCGAGCGCTTGGAGTACGTCGCCCTCCGGGATCAGCGCGGGCAGGTGGGGATCGCGGCCGCGCTCCGGGCCGAGGCGTTGGGCGGAGAGGTGCTGGCCCGTTTTCCGGCCGAGCGGCTGGCCGGTTTGCGCTACCTGCCACCCTACCAGGAGGCCTACCGAGCCGAGGGGGCGGGCGCCGATGCCTTCTATACGGTACTGGATGCTTACGTCTCCGCCGAGGAAGGCAGCGGGATCGTCCACTTGGCCCCCGCCTTCGGCGAGGACGACTTCCGCCTGGGCAGCGCTCTCGGCCTGCCGGTGCTGCGCGGCCTGGACTCTACCGGCCGTCACCGCTACGGCCCCTGGAAAGGGAGCTGGTTCAAGGACTCCGACCCCCAGATCGAAGCCGATCTCCGGGCCCGGAGCCTGCTGTGGCGCTCGGAGCGGCTGCGGCACAGTTACCCCCACTGCTGGCGCTGCGGGACTCCCCTGGTCTACTACGCCACCGAGTCCTGGTTCATCCGCACCACCGCCCGCAAGGAGGCGCTGCTGGCCCAGAACCAGACCATCGACTGGCACCCCGCCCACATCCGAGACGGCCGCTACGGGGCCTGGCTGGAGAACCTGGTCGACTGGAACCTGTCGCGCAACCGCTACTGGGGGACGCCTCTGCCGATCTGGCAGGGGGACTCCGGCGACATCTGGGTGGTGGGCTCCTTCGCCGAGTTGGAGGAGCTCTCCAGGGGAGGCTTTAAGAGGTCTCCGGACTTTGATCCCCACCGCCCGGGTATCGATCAGCTGATCCTCTACCACCCCAGCACCGGTGAGGCGCTCCGGCGAGTTCCCTACGTGATCGACGTTTGGTACGACAGCGGTTCCATGCCCTTCGCCCAGCACCACTACCCCTTCGCCCAGGCAGCCGACTTCGAGAGCCGCTATCCAGCTGACTTCATCTGTGAAGCGGTCGACCAGACCCGGGGCTGGTTCAACTCCCTGCACGTCCTGGGTACGCTGCTGTTCGGAAAGACCTCCTACCGGGCGGTCATCTGCCACGGCCATATCCTGGACGAGGCCGGCAACAAGATGTCCAAGTCGAAGGGCAATATCGTCGAACCCTTCGCGATGTTCGAGCAGTTTGGCGCCGATGTGGTTCGCTGGTACATCTACAGCTCGGCCCCCCCGGAGCTGTCCCGCCGCTTCGGTCCCAACTTGCTGGCCGAGTGCCAGAGGCGCTACCTGGCCACGCTCTGGAACGTCTATTCCTTCTTTGTCCTCTACGCCAACCTGGACCTTCCCGACCTGGACACTGCCCCCCTGGAAGCGCAGCGCACCCTGCTGGATCGCTGGGTCGGGGAGCGGCTGGCCCAGACCGCCGAACAGGTCACCGCCTCCCTGGAAGCCTTTGATCCCACCACCGCCGCTCGCGCCATCGAGGAGTTCGTGGTCGAAGACCTCAGCAACTGGTACGTCCGGCGCAGCCGCAAGCGCTTCTGGACCCAAGGTGCGGTAGACCAGGCCGCCTACGCCACGCTGCACCGCACTTTGATCGACCTGAGCCGGCTGAGCGCTCCCTTTACTCCCTTTTTGTCCGAGCTGATTTACCGCAACCTGGCTGGGCGGTCTGGCTCGGCTGAAAGCTCGGTCCACCTGACCTCTTGGCCCGAACTCAAGCCCACAGACCCGGAACTGCTCGCCGACATGGAGTTGGCCCGAAGGGTGGTCCGGTTGGGCCGGGCCCTGCGCACTGAGCGCAACCTCAAAGTGCGCCAGCCGCTGGCGGTGGCTTGGATCCGGGTACCGGAAGGGCGCCAGGTGGTCCTGGAGCGCCTGGGTGACCTCATCCGAGAAGAGCTCAACGTCAGGGAGCTCCGCTCCTTAGAGAGCGGCAGCGCGCTGGTCCAATATCGCCTGCGACCCAACCTCAAGCTGTTGGGACCCCGCTACGGAGCTCGGTTGCCGCTGCTGCGGGAACTCCTGGATGGCTTGGCTCCCGAACAGATCGCTGCCCTGCGTAGCGGAGAGACCCTGGTCCTAGGCGGCTTTGAGCTGACCTCTGAGGAGGTTCTGATCGACCTGCAGACCGCCCCGGGCTACGCCGCCGCGGACGATGGGGTGCAGCTGGTCGCCCTCGACCTCACGGTAACCCCTGAATTGGAGCGCGAGGGGCGGGCTCGCGATCTGATCCGCGCTGTCCAGCAAGCTAGAAAAGAGGCCGGCCTGGCCGTGTCTGACCGGATCGCGCTCGAGCTAGCCCTGGAGGGACCTTGGAGCGAGGCCGCCGCGCACTTCGCGCAGACCATCGCGGAAGAGACCCTGGCGGTGCAGCTCACCCTCTCCCCTGCTCGGCT
The DNA here is from genome assembly GCA_021810505.1 of bacterium. Classification (GTDB taxonomy): domain Bacteria; phylum Deinococcota; class Deinococci; order Deinococcales; family Deinococcaceae; genus JAJZIR01. The sequence goes on along the minus strand of JAJZIR010000001.1, from coordinate 245,718 downwards.
CGCCGGCGTGGATCCGGAGTGGGCAGCGGTCCCGGGGGGCGCTGCCCGGTTTTCCGTCGCGGAGAGCTCTGGAGCAGCGAGCTTGGCCTGAGCTGCTGGGATAAGGAAAACTTCTCGGTGGCTTCTCGGTGGCTTCCAGTGCGGTTATCGGAGAATTAGTGAAAGTATTCACGATATTCCTAACTCGTGATATTATTAGCAAAAAACCTACCGCCCAGCTCAGTCTAGAGCGACCACTGACTGAGCGCCTGGGGGCAGGCTGAGGAGCTTCTCGAGGGGCTGCGGCCCGTACTTGAGCAGAAAGGTCAAAAAGCTCAGCGAGCGCTCCTGGCGCACCCCGCCGGGCATCAGGTGTAAGCGCAGCCTATCCAGGTCGCTGCGCAGCTGATCATCCCGGCGCAGAGCCTCTCTGGAAACCAAGTGTTGCAGGCGCTGCACCTGGCCCTGCATCCTGTGCACGGAGCGCTGCGCTGCGCGGCTGAGGCTGGGCTCAGCCCGGATCAGCGCGGACTGGAGCTCGGCGATATCCACCTCTAAGCGCGCAGCCCGCTCCGCAAACTCGGCGCGCAGGCCGGAGCGCTCCAAAGCCAAACGCTCCCCTACGGCCTGGACATTCCCCTCGAGATCGGATGGCTGGAGTTGGTAGCGCCCGAGCAGCCGGGAGACCACCGGCTCGGCCCAGGTGACCTGCAGCCTGGGCCAAAGCAGGGGCTGCTCCAAGCGGTGGAGCGCGTAGACACCTGCTAGCTCCAGCAAGTAGCCCAGTTCCCCCGGTCCCAGAATCAGGGCGGCAGTCGGGAGCAGGTAGTCCTGGAGCACCGGCCTGAGGCCCGCTCCCGGGGTGATCCTGGTAGGGTCTTCGGCCAGCAGGGCGGCGAGTTCGCCCGCGCTGTAGCTGCGGTCGGCGAGGAAGCGGTCCTCCTGGTAGCGCAACAGCTGGCGCTCCCCGCTCCTCAGCTCCAAGAAGAGATTGGTGGCCCCCTCCTGCCGGCGGAGTTGAGGGGGGAAACCCAACGCTTGCAGCTCCACAGCGGCCCGCTCGATGGACTCTGGCCCGGCCAAGGGATCGGCGAGCTCCCGGAGCAGGCCGGGGACCATCCGAGAGGCCAGCTCGGGCTGCATGGGGTCGACCATCAGCAGGCCCTGCTCCGCCAGGAGGCCGTAGAGCCAGCGGGTAAACCAGTCGCTGAAGGTGGCGGCCCCAGCCGCAGCCTCCTCGACGCCCCCAAGCCCGAGCTTCAGGAAGGCCGGGCTGGTGGAGAAGCCGGATAGCTCTCGGCGGACCGTTTCGACCCAGCTGGGTTGCAGCTGCATCCGGCCGCTGGGGCGCCTGGGCGGCAGGGGCAGCCTGATCTGGATCAGGCGCTCGGAAAAATCGAGCAGCCGGGCTGAGGCGATCTCCTCTTGGTCGTGATCCTGGCTGGCCACCCAGAAGACCGGCACCACCCGCCTACCTGGGCGGTCCAATTTTCGCGCCAACAGGACCGCATCGACCGCCTTGTGCACGCTGTACGCTGGCCCCCCCAGCAGGCCAGGCTGCTGGCCAGCCACGACCGCCAGAGAGCCCGGCTCGGCCAGGGCCCTGAGCGCCGCCTCGGTGGAGTCGCGCAGCCCCAGGACCCGCCGGTGATAGCTGCGCAGGGCGGCGCTCAGGGCTTCTCTATCCACTGGGCTCCGCCGGGCCAGCGCTCCCGCCAAGTCCCCAGCGGCGAGGCGGTGGAAGCTGCGCAGCTGACCTGCCCGGAAAGCGTCTTGGTAGTTAGGCATGCCAGGCCACTCCCGCGCGAAAACAGCGGCCGGCGACATTCAAACGAGAACAGTCCATAGGCTGCCGTGCAGGATACCAGGGACCGGCGGGCCGCGGGCGGCGGCATGCTACAATCGCCGGGTGCCGGACTCGGCGACTTCCCCCAACACCCAGGCGGTCAGGCTCAAGGTCGACCTGCTCCCCAAGGGGCCCTATCCGGACGTCGTGATCCTGGTCGACGTCCTGAGGGCCACCACCCTGACCGCCATCCTGTTCGAGCAGGGGGTCCAAACGGTCTACATCAGCCCCTCGCTCAAGGCTGCCCGGGGGTTCGCCCACAGCCAGCAGCTGCTCCTAGCCGGCGAGCGCCAGGGCATGCCCCCTGAGGGCTTCAATTTCGGCGCCAGCCCGGCCGAGCTGCGCCGCATCCGCTTCGAGCGGGACATCATGCTCACCACCGAGAACGGCCCCAAGGCTCTAGATCAGGTCAAGTCGGCCAAGACGGTCCTGCTGGGAAGCTTCTACAACGCCAGAGCAGTCACCGCTCTGGCCAGTACCCTGGTGACCGAAGAGATCGCCATCGTCTGCGCCGGCCAGGAAGGCAACGAGACGCTGGAGGATACTGCCTGCGCTGGCTTCCTGGCCAGGCTGATCGCCCGGGATCGCCAGGTGGAGCTACGCGACGGCGCCAGGATGGCTATGGCCCTGATCCGAGCTTTCCCGGATCCCCAGGAAGCCTTGGTCCAATCCAACGCCGGGCAGCTGCTGGGCAAGCTCAACCTACACGAGGACCTGGCCATCGCCAGCTTGATCTCCCAGACCGCCGCAGTGCCCCAGCTGGCCGCGGAGTTGAGCTGGGAGGGGCAGCCGGTGTTCTGCCTGAAGAGCGGCTCCCCAGACGATGCCTGAGCGCGTAAGCGTCCTGGGCTATCCGCTGGACCGCCTGAGCTTGGATCAGGCGGTCCAGCAGCTGCAGGTCTGGCTGGCTGAGCCGGCCGGGGTGGCCAGGACGGTCGTCACCCTCAATCCGGAGATCTTGGTCCAGGCCGGAGACAACCCTCAGCTGGCCACTTGCATCCGCGCCGCCGACCTGGTAGTGGCCGACGGCGTCGGGGTGGTCTGGGCAGCTAAGCAGCTGGGTCGGGGGCGGTTCGAGCGGGTACCGGGCATCGAGCTGTGTACCGCCTTGCTGGCCCGCAGCCGAGGGTTAACGGTCTACCTGCTGGGAGGTCGCCCCGGTGTCGCCGAGCGGGCTGCGAGGGCGGTGGAGCAGCGCTTCGGGGCGGTGGTGATCGGCGCCGAACACGGCTACTTCTCGGCCGACGCCGCTGGTGAAGGCGAAGTGGTCGCGCGGATCCGAGCTTCGGGGGCGAAGTTGCTCCTGAGCGGCCTGGGAGCCGGCCGCCAGGAGATCTTCCACGGCCGCCACCGCCAGGCCTTAGGGGTCCAGGTGGCGATTGGGGTAGGGGGCAGTTTGGATGTCTTGGCCGGAGCAGCCAAGAGGGCGCCGGCCTGGACGAGCAAGCTGGGCCTGGAGTGGGCCTGGCGGGTCGGGCTACAGCCGGGGCGCTGGCACCGCGCCCCCCGGCTGGCCCGCTTCGCCTGGGAAGTGCGGCGAGCGGCCCGCCGGCCTGACTAGACGTCCAGCTGCGCGAAGCGGGCGTTCTCCTCGATGAAGCTCCGCCTGGGTGGGACCTCGTTGCCCATAAGCGCCTCGAAGGTCTCGTTAGCCTCAATCAGGTCCTCGATAGTGACCAGTTTCATGTTGCGGGTCTCCGGGTTCATGGTGGTCTCCCAGAGCTGGTCCGGATTCATCTCACCCAGGCCTTTGAAGCGCTGAACGTTGGCCCGGCTGCCGGCCTCCTTGATGGCCCTCCGCAACTCTTCCTCGCTGTAGAGGTAGCGGTGGTGGCGCCCGGAAGTGAGCTTGTACAGGGGCGGCTGGGCGATGTAGAGATACCCACCCTCGACCACCGCCCGCATGTAGCGAAAAAAGAAGGTCAGCAGCAGCGTGGCGATGTGGCTGCCGTCCACGTCAGCGTCGGTCATGATGATGATCTTGTGGTAGCGCAGGCCGGAGAGATCGAAGTGGGTGGCGTCACCGGTACCCTCGACGCCGACACCGATGGCCGCGATCATGGCCCGGATCTCGGCGTTCTTGAGGATCTTGGCCAGCTGGGCTTTCTCCACGTTGAGGATCTTGCCGCGCAGCGGCAAGATGGCCTGAAAGCGCCGCTCTCTACCGGATTTGGCGCTGCCGCCGGCCGAGTCGCCCTCGACGAGGTAGATCTCGGATTCCTCCGGGTCCGAGGAGGCGCAGTCAGCCAGCTTGCCGGGCAGGTCATCGGACTCCAGGGGATTGGCGCGCCGGACCAGGTCCCTAGCCTTCCTGGCAGCCTCTCTGGCCCGGGCCGCCTCGGCCGCCTTCTCCACGATCATCCGGCCTACCTTGGGGTTCTCCTCCAAGTAGCGGGTCAGTTGCTCGTAGATCACCGCTTGGACGGCAGTCTGGGCCTCGGGATTGAGCAGCTTGACCTTGGTCTGCGATTCGAATTGGGGATCGGGCAGCTTGACCGAAAGGACGCAGTGGATTCCTTCCAGCAGATCGTCGCCGCTGAGCGGTGGGGTTCCGGGTTTGAGCAGGTTGCGGGCCTTGGCGTGGGCGTTGAGGGCTCGGGTGTAGGCCGCCTTGAAACCGGTGAGGTGGGTCCCACCGTCGCGGTTGGTGATCATATTGGCGTAGCAGAGCACCGTCGCGTTGTAGGCGGTAGAGTGCAGGAAGGCTGCCTCCACCTCGATCCCTTCCTGGCTGCCGCGCAGCAACACCGGCGGGGTATAGAGCGGGGTAGCCTCGCCGACCAAATGCCTGGCGTAGTCGGCCACCCCACCGCGCTCATGGAAACGGTCGCGGTGGGGTGGCGCGCTGCGCTCGTCGAGCAGCGAGATGTCCAGTCCGGTCAGGAAAGCCAGCTCCCTGAGCCGGCGGCGGATCCTGGTGTAGTCAAAGACCGGCTCGATCCCGGAGAAGATCTCCGGGTCGGGCTGAAAGTGGACCTTGGTGGCCCACTGCACCCCAGCCGGCACCGGGCCTAGGACCTCCAAGGGCACCACCACGTCTCCGTACTCGAAGCGGATGTGGTAGAGCAAGCCCCCCCTACAGACCGAGACGTCCAAGAAGCGGCTCAGGGCATTGACTACGCTGGAACCCACACCGTGCAGCCCGCCCGAGACCTTGTAGGCGTTGGAGTCGAACTTCCCGCCGGCGTGCAATTCGGTGAAGATCACCTCGATAGCCGGGCGGTTCTCCTCCTGCATCAGGTCGACTGGGATCCCCCGGCCGTTATCGGTCACCGTGACGCTCTGGTCGGGGTGCAGCGTGACCGTGACCTCGCTGGCGTAGCCGGCTAGCCCTTCATCGACGGCGTTGTCGATGATCTCGGTGAGCAGCTGGTGGAAGCCGTCGATGCCGGTCCCACCCTGAATGTACATGGCAGGGCGCATCCGCACGCCTTCCAAGCCGCGCAAAACCTTGATGTTCGAAGCGTCGTACTGCTGGGACATGTCACGTCTCCTTGAGGAGCAAAAACCGCTCCGATGCGTTAATTCTATCACTTCCCCAGCTAAATCCCTAGTTGACGTAGGGCTTTAGCTGGTTTAGCATCAGTCGAGGTCCGCAGCATGTGGATATCGACCAAAGCGCAGTACGGGCTGAGAGCCCTGATCGAGATCGGCAAGGAGGCCGGGCCGGTCCCGCTCAAGGACGTCGCTGAGCGCCAGGGCATCAGCCAGCACTACCTGGAGCAGATCGCCGCCAGCCTGAGGCGGGCCGGCTTCATCCACTCGGTGCGCGGCGCCCACGGAGGCTACCGCCTGAGCCGGCCCGCCGAGCGGATCGACGCCTGGGAGGTAGTGGTCGCGATGGAGGGCAGCCTCTCCCCGGTCTCTTGCTTAGAAGACCGGCTCTTCTGCGCGCGCTTCGGCGCCTGCGCCACCGAGGGCCTTTGGAGGCGGGTGGAGGGGGCGGTGCACCAGGTGCTGGCCCAGACCACCCTAGCCGACCTGATCGGCCAGCAGCAGCTGCTCACCCCGGCGCTGACCAGGCTGGTTGCCACCGAGGCCTAATCTCGGTGGGCCGCCCCCACCAGCTCGGTCCAGCTGAGGCCGAGCTGCCCGAGCCCCTCTGCGAGCTCTTGGATCAGCCGGGGAGCCGCCCAGGGGTCGTTGAAGGTGGCCGTCCCCACCGCCACCAGGTCAGCTCCGGCCATGGCCAGCTCAGCGGCGTCGCGCCAGCTGCGCACGCCGCCCATGCCCAGGATCGGCAGCGAGCTGCTCTGGCGCAGCTGGTAGATGCAGCGCACCGCCAGGGGCAAGATGGCTGGACCGCTCAGGCCGCCCATCCCGGTACCCAAGACCGGCCGGCGGGTCTGCAGGTCGATCCGCATCCCCAACAGGGTGTTGATGGCGCTGAGGCCCGAGGCACCAGCCTGCTCGCAGGCCTCGGCTACCCGCAGCAGCTCGGAGTTGGGGGCGAGCTTGGCCAGCAGGGGGAGGTCGGTAACGTCGGCGCAGCGCGCTACCACCTCGGCGGCCGCGGCCGGATCAGAGGCGAAAGGCAGCGAGCCGCCGTGGACGTTGGGACAGGACAGGTTCAGTTCCAGCAGGTCGGCGTGGCCAGCCAGCTTAGCCGCTACCTCGGCGAACTCGGCCGGGGTGTCACCGAAGACGTTGACCACCACCCTGGTCCCCTGCTCCCGCAGCCAGGGCAGTTCGCCCTGCAGGTAGGCGTCGACCCCTTTGTTCTCTAAGCCGATGGAGTTGAGCAGGCCCGCGGGGGTCTCGGCGATCCTGGGAGCGGCGTTGCCGAGCCTGGGGCGGGGGCTGGTCCCCTTGGTGATCACGCCGCCCAGCCGGCGCAGCGGGAAAGCCTGAGCGTACTCCCGGCCGAAGTTGAAAGTCCCGCTAGCGGTGAGCACCGGGTTCGCGAAGCGCAGCCCAAACAGCTCCACCTCCAAGCCGGTAGGATCGGCAGTCACCAGACCACCTCGGCCGCAGGGAAGACCGGCCCGTCCACGCAGGCGTGGCGCTGGCCCTGCGCAGTCTGGACCGCGCAGGACAGGCAAGCCCCGACGCCGCAGGCCATCGGCTCCTCCAGGGATATCCAGGCGGGCACCCCAGCGCGCTGGCAGGCCGAGGCGACCTGGTGCATCAGCGGCCGAGGACCCACCGCGTAGGCGCAAGACACCCCCGAGAGCTCGGGCAGGCGGTCGGTGGGGCGGCCCTGGGTGCCGGCGGAGCCGTCCTCGCTGAAGTATTCCGCTGAGCAACCCAAGGAGGCGAAGCGCTGAGCCAAGGAGAACTCGCTCCCGTCCCTAGAGCCGTGCCGAGCCAACACCGGGACACCGATAGCCCGCAGCCGAGCGGCCAGGAACAGGAGGGGAGCGGCCCCGGATCCCCCGGAGACCAGCAGCGCCGGGCCGGCTCCGGGCGGAGGGAGCGGGAAAGGCCGGCCCAAGGGGCCTAGCGCCATGACCTCTCGGCGCCCCCCCATCAGCTCCAGAGTGGCCGGGCCCCTGGAGAACACCAGCAGCTCGAGCGACTCACCTTCCTGGCTGGCCGGTGCCATGGGCCTGCGCAGCAGGTAGCCCGGAATCTTGAGGTTCAGGAATTGCCCTGGCTGCAAGGCGCCGGCCAGAGAAGGGGCCCGGTAGCGCAGCAGCGCCTTGGCCGCGGACAGCTGCAGGCAGCTGAGCAGCTCCAGGGGATGGTCTTGGAGCTGCTCAGCCATGCACCACCCTGCCCTGATAGAGGGTGAGGGCCGGCCAGCCGCGTAGCTGCCGGCCGTTCCAGGGGCCCAGCTTGGCCTGGGTGCGCAGCCGCTCCGGATCGACCGGGCGCTCGCTCGCCAAGTCCATCACCACCAAGTCGGCCGGTTGGCCGGCTTCCAACGTGCACTCCGGGAGCCCCAGCACCTTCCTGGGGCCGCTGGTCAGCCAGCCGGTGAGCTGCTCCAGCGAGGCGGCCCCCTTCAGCACCAGCTCGCTGTACAGCAGCGGAAAGACCAATTCGAGGTTAGCGATCCCGAAGGGGGCGGCGAGCAGGTCCTGCTCCTTCTCCGCGGGGCTGTGGGGAGCGTGGTCGCTGGCCAAGCAGTCGATGGTGCCGTCCCGTAAACCAGCCAGCAAGGCCTGGCGGTCCGCCTCGGTGCGCAGGGGCGGCGCGACCTTGTAGACGGCGTCGAGCTGGAGCAGGGACGTATCGGTGAGGGTGAGGTGGTGGGGGGTGACCTCACAGGTCACCGGCAGTCCGGCCCGCTTGGCTGCACGCACCAGCTCGACCGAGCGAGCTGCGCTGAGGTGCTGCAGGTGCAAGCGCGCTCCGGTCAGCGCGCAGATCTCCAGGTCTCGGGCGATCCTGGCGGTTTCGGCGGCGGCGGGGTTACCGGGGAGCCCTAAACGTTCGCTCACCTGACCTTCATGCATGACGCCGCCGCGGCGCAGGCTGGCGTCCTCGGCATGCACTGCTACCAGCAGGCCAGCCGCCTTAGCGGCCTGCAGGCCGTAGCGCAGCAGGCCGCCGTCCTCGTTGGTTCTGCCGTCGTCGGTGAGCAAGGCGGCTCCGGCCTCAGCCAGCAGGGAAGCGTCGCTGAGCACCCTCCCCTCCTGGCCCAGGGTCAACGCTGCAGCCGGGATCAGGCGGCAGAGCCCCAGCGCATCGGCTCGGACCCGTAAGGACAGCACCGCTTCTGGCTGGTCGGTGGCTGGCAGGGTGTTGGGCATGGAGACCACCGTGCCGTAGCCACCCGCCGCCGCCGCCGCCAGGCCGCTCCTCAGAGTCTCCTTGTGCGGCTGACCGGGGTCGCGCAGGTGGACGTGGGGGTCGGTGAAAGCCGGTAGGGCCAGGCCACCGCGGCCGTCCCAAGTGGCTGAGACCTCTAGGTCCAGATCCCAGCCCAAGATGGTAGGGCCCTCTAGGTAGAGGGTGTGGGGGCTACCGCCAGCCTCGCGGCGCAGACCGGTGATCGCAGTCCTCGGCATCAAGCGGCCCTCTCCTTCTTACCGACCAGTAGGTGATACAGCACAGCCATGCGGATGGCCAATCCGGCATGGACCTGTTCCAGAACGCAGGACCTTGGATCTCCGGCCAGATCGGAGCTGATCTCGACGTCGCGGTTCATCGGGCCGGGGTGCAGCAGCAGCGCTCGCGGCCCAGCCCGGTCCAGGCGGGAGCGGTTGAGTTGGTAGCGCGCAGCGTACTCAGGCAGGCTGACGCCAAGACCTCCTTCCAAGCGCTCGCGCTGGACCCGCAGGGCCATCACCGCGTCCGCGCCGTCCAGAGCGCTGTCTAAGTCAGGGCTGACTTCCAGATTCGGACCAGAGAGTGACTGGGGTAAAAGGTTAGCCGGCCCGCAGAGCACCACCTTCGCTCCCAGCAAGGGCAGCAGCTCCAAGTTGGAGCGAGCCACCCTGGAGTGGAGCACGTCCCCCAGGATGACCACCCTCTTTCCGGATAGCTCCCCCCAGTGCGCCCGCAGGGTATAAGCGTCCAAAAGAGCCTGAGTGGGGTGAGCTCGGGCACCGTCCCCGCCGTTGATCACCGGGACCCCAGCGAAGCGGCGGACCAAATGGGCAGCTCCCGAGGCGGAGTGGCGGACCACGATCAGATCTACTCCCATGGCCACCAAGGTTTCCACGGTGTCGCGCAAGCTCTCGCCCTTGGCCAGACTGCTGGTGCCGGCCGCGAAGGACACCACGTCAGCGCTCATCCGCCGGGCGGCCAGCTCGAATGAGGTCCTGGTGCGGGTGCTGTTCTCGAAAAAAGCGGTGCATACGGTGAAACCCTGCAGGGCAGGGACCCGCTTGACCGGCCGCCTCAAGACTTCTGCCATCACGTCGGCGGTAGCGAACAGATCTTCGGCGTCCGGCTTAGACCAGCCGGCAAAATCGAGCAGGTCCCTCATGGCCGCTCCCAAAGCTCGACCTGATCCTCGCCCCCGTCCACCTCGTACAGGCGCACCTTCACCACCTCGTTGCGGCTAGTGGGCAGATTCTTGCCCACATAGTCCGCACGGATGGGCAACTCGCGGTGACCCCGGTCGACCAAGATGGCCAGCTGGATGGAGCGGGGACGCCCCAGGTCGATCAGGGCGTCCAGAGCCGCCCGGCTGGTTCGCCCGGTGTAGAGGACGTCGTCCACCAAGACCAAGTGCTTGGTGGCCACGTCGAAGGGCACCTCGGTGCGGTGCAGGACCGGCTGGGTAGCGATCTCGCTGAGGTCGTCGCGGTACAGGGTGATGTCGAGCTGGCCGACCGGTGGGGCGCTTCCTTCCAGGGAGGCGATCTGGGCGGCCAAGCGACCGGCCAGGGGGACACCGCGGGTGTGCACACCGATCAGCGCCAAGTCGGCGGCGCCACGGTTGTGCTCCAAGATCTCATGCGCCATGCGCACCAGCGCCCTGTGGATCTCGTCCGCCTCCAAGATACGCGCTTTACGCTTCATCTGCCGCTGCCGCCGCGAGGTGGCCGCAAAACCCTAGATATCGCACGCCTACTCCTTTTCGCCTCTCTGGACGGGCGCGGTCTCACTGGACCGCATTCAAGGCGCCCTCAGCTTAGTCCTAGGAGGTGCTGGCTGCAATCCTCGATATCTTGGGTCATATATCTTGACAAAGCTATTATCAAGTTATATATTGATGTCGTTGGAGGTGATCGTAGTATGATGCGATACGATCCGTTCAGAGACATCGAGGAACTGCAGCGCAGGATGGACCAGACCTTCCGCGAGCTCGCCAATACCCCGCAGCGCTGGGCCCCACCGGTCGACATCTACGAGAGCCCGAACGGGCTGGAGCTGCAGGTGGATCTCCCTGGAGTGGCCTCTTCGGATATCCAGGTGGAGGCGGAGAACAACACCCTATCGGTCCAAGCTGAGCGCAAAGAGCCAGCTATGGATGGCATGACTGCGCACCGCAACGAGCGGATCTACGGCAAGTTCGTCCGCAGCTTCAGTGTGCCCAACAAGTACGACCTGAACAAGATCGAGGCGTCTTTCGCCAACGGCGTACTGACTTTGAAGGTGCCGCGCTCCGAAGCGGCTATGAAGCGCCAGATCGCCGTGCAGCAAGCCAGCTGAGCGCCGCGGCCCAGCGTCCCCGGGGAGATTCCCCGGGGACGCTGTCACCGGGCGTGTCAGAGTAGAGCGGTGATCTACGCCATCGACAAGCCCTTAGGGCTCAGCTCTCACGGCGCAGTCGTGCAGATCCGGCGGACCCTGGGTCAGCGCCAGGTCGGGCACGCCGGGACGCTGGACCCCTTAGCCACTGGGCTGCTGTTGGTCTGCAGCGGGCCTTGGACCCGGGCAGTCCCCTACCTGGTGGGTCACTCCAAGGAATACCTAGCCTGGATCTGCCTGGGGGGCAGCACGGTCACCCTGGACGCCGAGGGGCCGCTGCTCTCGGCGAAAGCCGTCCCTAGCCCGACTCGGGAGCAGGCTGCTGCGGCCCTCCAGGGGCAGCTGGGTTGGCAGCTGCAGACTCCACCGGCCTACAGCGCGGTCAAGTCTGGGGGGCAGACCGCCCACCGGGCAGCCCGCTCCGGTAAGGAGCTAGAGTTGGCGCCGCGCCGCGTGGAAGTGCTGGCCGCCGAACTGGTCGGGCTCTACTCGGACTTAGGGGCGGCCGAGCGAGAGCTTCCCAAGGAGCTGGCCTCTCAGCCCCGCCTCCCCCCTGCCTTGGGCCGCTTCCCCACCCTGCTGGTCCGCTACCAGGTGAGCAGCGGCACCTACGTCCGCGTCTTGGCCGCCGACTTGGCCGCCCGCCTAGGTACGACCGCCCATCTGGGCGGTCTGGTCCGGTTGCGCTCCGGCCAAGTCGGCCTAGAGCAAGCCCAGCTCCTGGAAGATTTCCATCCGGAGCGGGCGCTCTCGCCGGCCGCAGCGCTGGGGATGGACACTCTGCAGCTCAGCGCAGCGCAGGCCGAGAGCTTGCGGCGAGGTTTGCAGGTGGCAGCTAGCCGCAGCGGGGTATTCTTAGCCTACGGACCAGAGGGGCTCATCGGAATCGTCCAGGGGGACGGGTATCAGCTCCGTCCCCTGCGCAATTGGCCGATTAGTAGTGAATAATTTCATGATATTTCCTAGGTAGTGATTTTTTTCTTGATATGTCATAGCGCCCGAGCAGGCGCGGCTGTATACTCCCAGCATGGCCCGAATCCATCCCTTGCTGGTCGGCGGCCTATTCCTGAGCGCTGTCTCCATGGGCTGCTCGGTCCCCTACTATCCCGCAGCCCCTGGGCAGATCTCCCGCTACGCGGTCAGCTCCTCCGGAAAATCCTCAGGGCTCTCCGTCGAGGTCACTTCGGTGAAATCTGGCGATATCACCCTCCGAGAGACGACGCCGCACAGCACGCTCAAGACCGAGCTGCTGTGCAACGCCGCCGGGATCAGCAGCGTCCGGGGAGGCATTCTCCTCGGCAACCCGACGGTGACCAGTCAGTTCAAGACCGGCCCCATCCAAGGTGTCTTGTTGCCGGCCGGCCCCTGGAGAGTAGGCTTGCGCTGGCGCTACAGCTACGCCGTGCGCAGCCAGAGTCAGTCCGGGAACGTCTCGGTCGGACTCAAGGCTACTGTCACCGTCACCAGTGTGGTCGTGGGCGAAAAACGGGTAAGCACACCGGCCGGCAGCTTCGAAAGCGAGGAGGTGAAGTCGACGGAGCTGTTCTCTGGGACCGAGCAGGCGGCGGGGCAAGCCGTTCCTTTTCGGGAAACGGTGCTCGTCACCAGCTACTACTCCGAACGGGTTGGACTGGTAGAGCAGATAAGCCGCCTGCAGGGGCCGGTACCAGCCGTGACCACCACCCTAGTGGCTTTCCAACCTTGAGCGGACGGGGTCAAGGCTGCGGTTGTTCTCCAGAATCAGCCCAAACTTGGCCGCAGCGGCTGCAGACCAGCGTCTGCTGCCAGCGGCGCAGCCGCTGGGGCCAGACCCGGCTGTTGTAGCTGCGGACCGCTGCAACCCGGAGCCAGCCCAGGCCGGCCAAGGCAAGGGTGACGGCGGCGATTCCCAGAGCGCCACGGCCTGAAAGGGGCGTCAGAAGAGCCAAAAGCAGCTCCAGGGCCAACAATCCCGCCAAGGCCGGCCAAGAACGCGCCGGCCTTGGCGGGAAGCGCAGCGGCGGGGGCCTAGAAGCAGGGGGAAGGGAAGACAAGGGGACGCCGCTCCCTTGGCAGCGGGGACAGGCCCCCGCCGCTGCGGCTGGACCGCTCAGCTCAGGCTGCTGCAACAGCTACCTGGGGGGCAGCGCCCCTCCCGACTGGCCAGTCCCCTCGCACAGTCCACTGTAGCACGCTGCGCAGGGTCGACTAGCCGCTGTGGCCGGTTAACATGTGGGGGTGGACGGACACTTCCTCCAGCTACCAGAGCGCTTGGGCGGGGGGGAGCTGTGGACCTCCCCTGGCCTGCTGGGATACCCGGAGCTCTCCGCCCTGCAGCTGCTGTTAGCCGAACAGGTCCTAGAGGAGCCGGGAGGCAGCGCCCTGGACCTCAGCGCCCAGAGCGGCCTGCTGGCCAAAATCCTGCCCCGGCCTCCGCAGCTGGTAGAGCGCTCCAAAGCTGCGCTGAACGCAGCCGCGCGCAACGGACTGAACGCCCTGGCCGCTCTGCCCTGGGATCTAGAAGGGCGCTACGATCTGAGCCTAGCCATCCTGCCGGCCCACCTAGGCAACGCCGCCGTCGCACAGGTCCTGGACGCAGCGGCGCGCTGCACCGCGCCGAGCGGGCGCTGCCTGCTGGCCGGCGAGCAGCGCCGAGGCTTCAGCCGCTACCTGGAGTGGGCAGGCGAGCGCTTCGCGCGCTGTGAGGTGGTGCGCCGCTCTCAGGGACTCAGAATAGCCCGCTGCAGCGAACCGCTACCTCTGGGGGAGGTGCAGGTTCCCTGGAGTTACCGCAGCGAGCGCGGCCTCACGGTCTGCACCTTGCCGGGGGTCTTCGGGCAATCCGGTACGGATCCGGGCAGCGCGCTGCTGCTGTCCGCGGTCAAGGGGAGGCTGGAAGGGTTGCGGGTCTTGGACCTAGGAAGCGGCAGCGGGATCCTGGGGGCCTGTGCGGCTCAGGCCGGCGCAGCGGCCGTGCTGCTCGATGACGACCTAGCAGCGGTGCGCAGCAGCCAGCAGACCCTAATCGCCTCCGGTCTGACCGGAACCTGCCTGCACAGCGATATCTGCTCGGAGCTCCCAGCCGGTAGCCGCTTCGATCTAGCCCTGATCAACCCCCCCTTCCACCAGGGCAGCCAGCTATCTCTGAACCTGGGGCTCCGTTTCCTAGAGCAAGCCAGCTGCTGCTGCGAGGAGGTCCTGATGGTAGCCAACGCCTTTCTGCCTTACCCCAAGCGCCTGAGCGAGCTGGGGGACTGGTCGGAACTGGCCACCGACGGCCGTTACCGGGTCTGGTCGCTCAGACCCGGACCCCGAGTGACCGGCTCGGGGCGGAGCAGCTCCAAGGCGACCGGGCTGAGCAGTTGCAGGTAGGTGGTAAACAGCAGATCGGCGACCAAGTAGACCAGCAGCAGGTCAGCGGGGCCCCTTAGGCCTTTGGGACCCAGGAAGAAGCGGAGTGGCCACTCGCTCAGCCAGGTGAGCAGGCCCGCGGCGAGGAACAGCCAGAAGTGATTGACCCAACCGCCTCGGGCCATCAGCGCCAGGTTAGCTCGCAGCGCTGAACCCAGGCTGGAGAACTCTCCGATCAGAACCGTCCCGTAGAAAGTCAAAAAATCCCAGGCGATCGCGATCCCCAGGGCCAACACCCAGCCGGCCAGGGAGCCGCCTGGAGTTTTTCCGGAAGGCAAGAGCAGGCTCAGAAGTGCCGGCAAGTTCACGAAAATCCCCATGGCCACGGTGCGCCACGCCAGGTAGGAGAATACCGTGGCCAGAGACCAGGGCCCACCACCGCGGGTTTTCAGCGTAGCCTGTTGGAAACCGGTCATCAGGGGGCCAAACAGAATCCCCAGCGAGAAGATCGACAGGGCCAGAATCAGCAGGGTCGACCCGACCATCGGCAACAGGTAGCGGTTGAACCGCCTCCAAGACAGAGCCAAGACGCGGAGGGGAGGCAGCATACCCTGCAGTGTACGGCGAAGCGGGAAAGCTGGGAAGGGATCCGAGGCGCTCACTGCCCGGCCAGCTCGACCTGCTCGGCCAGAGCGCTCCAGGCTTCTAGGGCGCGAGCTAGCTGCTCCTCTAGGTCGGCCACCCGCTGGCCAGCGGCGGCAAAGTCGAGTTCCGGCGGGGGTCCTTCGAGCAGCCCCCTGGCCTCCGCCAGCTCGGCTTCCAGGGCAGCAACCTCAGCTTCTAGCTGCTCCAGCCTACGCTTCAGGTGCCAAAGCCCCGGACCCCTAGGGGGTCTGGCCTCGGGAGAGCGTCCCGGAGGGACCTGGACGGGGGCCACCTGCAGCGCAGCCCACTGGCGGTAATTACCTAGGTAGCGCTCGAACTGCCCCCCGCCCAGGTGCCAAAGCTCCTGCGCTACGCCATCGATCAGCGCCCGATCGTGCGAGATCAGCAGCACGGCGCCCTGGTACACAGACAGCGCCGCCTCCAAAACCTCCAAAGTCTCGGCGTCCAAGTGGTTGCTGGGCTCATCCAGAACTAGGAAATTGGTCGGCTGGCGGGCCAGCCGCAACAGCGCTAACCGAGCCCGCTCCCCACCGCTCAGACTGGCTACCGGAGCGCCGTGGCGGTCAAAGGCGAAGCCGAAGGTAGCCAACAGGTCGTGGGCTGCCTGGTCGCTCTCTACCCCGCTGCGGATCAGCACAAAAGGGGTCTGATCCCCCGAAACACCGCTAAGCTGCTGGTCGTAGTAGCCCAGGCGCACTCTGGGGCCAAAGCGCACCTGCTGGCGGGGATCGCCGGCTGGAAACAAGCCCAGGATCTGGCAGGCTAGAGTGGTCTTTCCAGCGCCGTTCTCTCCGATCAAAGCGACCCTCTGGCCTCTACGCAGGTGCAGCTGCAGGTCCCGGTACAGCCAACGCCCGCTGACCTGGGCGCTGAGCCAGCGCGCCTCCACGACCAACTCGCCACAGCCCTCCTCCAGGAACTTCAGGGTCCGAGCGGGTTGTTCCAGCTCCGCGGGGGCCTCCGGAACAGCCCACAACCTCTGCAAGCGGCTCTCCAGCGAGCGGGCTCGGCGGGCCAGCTTGGCGTTGCCCAAGCCCCAGACCTTAAGGCGCTGGGTGCTCTCCTCCAGGCGGGAAATCTCCCTGCGCTCCTGGCGCCGCCGGGCTTCCGCTAGCTCCAGTTGGTGGCGGCGCTGCTCGCGGAACTGGCTGTAGTTGCCCGCGTAGCGCTCCAGCCGTCCACCTGACAGGTAGAGCACTTCCTGGGCTAGGTGATCGAGAAATCTGCGGTCATGGGAGACGATCAGCTGGGCGCTGCCGCTGCGGAACAGGAAGTCCTCTAGCCACTCACAGCGGGTGACGTCCAGGTGGTTGGTCGGCTCGTCGAGCAGCAGCAAGTCCGGCTGGCGCACCAGCAGGGCAGCCAGGGACAGGCGGGTGCGCTCCCCACCGCTCAGCGCCGCAGCCGGTTCCGCCTCCCGGCCGGCGAAGCCGAAGGCGGATAGGGCGGCGTCTCGCCTGGAGCGCCTGAGGTAGCCGCCCCGCCTGGCGTAGTGCTCCTCCAGCGCCGCACAGGCGACCAGCTCCTCCGGGCTCGAGAGAGCCTGGGCTCGCAGGTGGGTGAGCTGGGCCTCGATAGCGTCCAGTTCTTGAAAGGCAGCGTCCACCACCGAGAGCACGGTGGCATCCGGCGCAAAGCTGGGGTCCTGCTCCAGGTAGCCTACCGCGACGCCAGGGGCCAAGAACCTCCGGCCGGCCGTGGGGGTCAGGTGGCCGGCCAAAAGCCGCAGCAAGCTGCTCTTACCGCTGCCGTTGCGGCCCACCAAGGCCAGGCGGGAACCCTCCTTCAGTTCCAGGTCCAAGCCGGAGAGGACCACTTTCCCTCCGTAAGCGAGTTCGAGTCCCGAGAGCGCGGCCAGCACGCGCGCTCAGGTCAACGGCCGTTGCAGCAGCTGCATCACCAGGTTGGGGAGCACGCCGATCAGCAGCGTCCCCCCCACCGCCACCCAGACAGCCACCGCGCTGTATTGGCGGGGCGCAGCCGGAAGCTGGGGAGTCTGGGCTGGTTCCGAGAAGAACATCAGAGCGGCCGGGCGCAGGTAGTAGAACAGCGCAGCCATGCTGGTCACCGCGGCGATCACGGTGAGGCCCACGAAACCGCTCTGCAGGGCAGCCGAGAACAGCACGAATTTTCCGAAAAATCCGGCGAAGGGGGGCAGGCCGCTGAGCGAAGCCAGCAGAGCGGCCAGAGCCACCGCCAGACCCGGTCTGCGGCTGTAGAGGCCGCGCAAGTCGGAGATGGTCACGCCGCTGTCGTCCCGCTGCAGAACAGCGACTACCGCGAAGGCGCCGGCGTTCATCAGGGTGTAGGTGAGCAGGTAGTAGATTAGGGCCGGCTCAGCCAGCGAGGACTTGGCGACCAAGGCCAGAGCCAGATACCCGCTGTGGGCCACCGCCGAGTAGGCCAGCATCCGCTTGAAATTCTCCTCGCGCAGGGCGGCGAAGTTCCCCAGGATGAGGGTGAGGGCGATGATCACCTCGGCCGGAATCACCCAGCCGTGCACGCCGCTCAGGGCCATCTGAAAGACCCGGATCAATCCAGCAAAGGCGGCGGTCTTGATCACCACGCTCATGTACAGCGTCACCAGGGTCGGCGAGCCGCTGTAGACATCCGGAGTCCACTGGTGGAAGGGCACCAGCGCGACCTTGAAACCGAAACCGACCAACAGCATCAGCGTGCCGAGCAGCAAGACCGGCAGGTTGCTGGCCGCGGCGTGGCCCAGGGCGGCCGCGATCCCAGAAAGGCCGAAGTGGCCGGTAGCTCCGTAGACCAGGGCGATCCCGTAGATCAGCACCGCGCTGCCCACCGCGCCGAGCAGGAAGTATTTCATGCCAGCCTCTTCGCTGCTGCGGGAGGCCTGCAAAGTGGCCAAGACGTAGGCCGAGAGGCTCATAATCTCCAGGCCGATCAGCAGAACGATCAGGTTGCCGGCCATGGCCAGCAGCACGCTCCCCAGCACGCCCAGGAGCAGCATCAGGTCATATTCCGGGAAACTCAGGGAGCTGCGCTTGGCCGAGTCCAGGCTGGACAGCAGGGCCAGGAGCGCGCCCAGGAGGATGACCAGGCTGAGAGCGATCCCAAAGGGGTCACCGAGCAGGGCGCCCCCAAAGCTGCTGAGGTGGCGGTCCCACAGGGGAATCAGGCTGGCCGCCGTGATGATCAGGCCAGCCATGGCGGTCCAGGTCACCGCTTGCCGGTGCACCAAGAAACCCAGCGCCGTACAGGCAGCGGTGGTGAGCAGCAAGATGATGAAAGGCAACAGCAGCATCACGCTGATATGGGGAAGCGGCATCAGGCGACTCCGATCAGGTGGCCGAGCGCCAGGACTCCTGGCTGGATCAGCCGCAGGGCAGGCTGGGTGTAGATGCCGAACAAACCCACTACCACCACCGAGATCCCGAGCAGGGTACCTTCCAGAACGCCCAAGTCCGGGACTTTCGGCCGGCCCTCGGGCCTAGCCTCCCAGAAACTGCGCTGGTAGGCGAAGAGCGCGTAAGAACCCGCGGCGATGATCGAGAGGCCAGCGATGAAAGCCAGCCAGGGGTTGACCTGGTAGCTGCCCAGCAGCACGCTGAACTCGCCGACGAAACCCACCAACCCCGGCACGGCGATGGCGCCGAACCACAGCACCATGGTCAGGCCGGAGAGGACGGGGGCGTCCACCATCAGACCGCCCTGGTCGGGGCTGAGCGAGCCGACTCTGGACCACAGCATCCCCACCGCCAGAAACAAACTGCCGGTGTAGACGTTCTGGAAGGCCAAGAGGAACATGCTGCCGGTGATCGCCACCGGGTTGAGGCTGAACAGGCCCAGGGCCACCAGGCCCATGTGGCTGAGCCCAGCGTAGGCCAGGATGCGCTTGTAGTCGCTCTGGTGAAAGGCGATCCAGGCGAAGTACAGGGTGCTAAAGGCGGCGAGAGCCATCAGGACCAACTGGAAGTCCGCCGCAGCTTTGGGGAAGAGCGGCAAGGCAAAACGGTAGATGCCGTAGCCCCCTACCTTGTAGAGAGTACCCATCACGTCGGCCACGCCGCTGGGGTGATTTTGCTGGTGGTAATCCGGCATCCAGGCGTGCAGCGGGAAGATAGGGAGCTTGACCGCAAAGGCGGCCAGAAATCCCAGGAACAGCCAGCGCTGCGCAGTCCCGGATAGGGCGTGCTTGGCGGTGGCCTGCAAGATAGCGCTGAGCGCGAAGGTCGGCGCGCCGCTGGCGCTGCGCAGGGCGATAATCGCCACCAGCATGAACAGCGACCCGATGGTGGTGTAGATGCCGAAGGCGATCAGGGCTCTGAGGCGGTCCTGCCCGCCGAAGCGGGCCAGCAGCAGCAGGGAGGGCAGCAGGGTGAACTCGAAGAAGACATAGAAGAGCAGCAGATCCCTGGAGAGGAAGATGCCCAACAAGCCGCTCTCCATCGCCAGGACCAAGGCCAGCATGCCGGGGCCACCTTCCACCTTGGCCCCGGCATAGATCACCGCCAGCAGGGTCATGAACGCGGCGATCACCGCCAGCAGGGTGCTCACCCCACCCATGGACAGCGAGTAGGTCAGGCCCAGGGCGGGAACCCAGGGGAGGCTGACCGAAGTCGGCCCAGCCACCCACAGCGCTAGGGCCAGGATCAAGGTAGCCGCCGCGAACAGCCAAGCCAGAGGAAACTTGGCCGGCTTGGACGCCAGCGACACCAGCAGCGCCCCCAACAAGGGCAAAAACAGGAAGACGCTGATCACAGGCTACCTCCCAGCATCCGGACTGCCAAGTAGAGCACCAGCAGCAGGGTACCCAGCAGCATGGAGAGGGCGTAAACCCGCACAAAGCCGCTCTGCCACAGGTTGGTCCAGCGGCCCGGTTCGGTGAGCACTTCGCCGGTCGCGCTCATACCTCCACCGAAGACTCGGTCCGTCCGCTCTAGAGCGCCAGAAATCGCCTTACTGGGGCTGGCTACCGAGCCGGCATAGAGGTCATCTAGGTAGAGTGCCTTGGCCGAGATGGGGCCAAAACCCCGCAGATCGGTGAGCCGGCCCGAGCGGTAGCGCAGGTAAGCCCACAGGAAACCCAGCAGAGCCAGGAGCACCGCGATAGCGATCAAGCTGAGCTCGGTCGTGGCCGGGTTGTGCAGGGAAGGTAAACCCAACACCGGCTTCAGATAATTCTCCAGCCAGTTGCTGCCCAAGAGCTGGGGGCCAATCACACCGCCCAGAGCCGCCAAGATGGCCAAGGCGACCAGCGGCACAGCCATCACCGGCCCGGATTCGTGGGGATGGGCTTGGCCGCGGTAGGTACCAGAGAAAACCAGCAGGTACCAGCGCAGCATATAGAAGGCGGTGAGCAGGGCGGTGAAGGTCCCGACTGCCCAGAGCCAAGGGCTGTAGGCGAAGGAGGCCCCCAAGATGGCTTCCTTGGAGAAGAAGCCAGAGAACGGCGGGATCCCAGAGATGGCCAAGACTGCGATCAGGCCCACCGCCCCGGTCAGCGGCATGGTCTTGGCCAACCCCCCCATCTTGCGGGTGTCCTGCTCGCCTTGCAGCGCGTGGATGACGCTGCCCGCCGCCAGAAACAGCAGCGCCTTGAAGAAGGCATGGGTGACCAGATGGTACATGCCAGCCCAATACGCGCCCACCCCGACAGCCATGAACATGTAGCCCAGCTGGGAGATGGTGGAGTAGGCCAGAATCTTCTTGATGTCGTACTGGTTCATAGCCGACAGCGCGCCGTAGAGCGCAGTCAGTCCGCCCACCCAAGCCACCCAGCTGCTGGCCACCGGGGCCTGCGAGAAGAAGAAGTGGCTGCGGGCCACCAGGTACACCCCAGCGGTGACCATGGTGGCGGCGTGGATCAGAGCCGATACCGGGGTGGGCCCGGCCATGGCGTCGGCCAACCAGGTGGTCAGAGGGAGCTGCGCGCTCTTCCCGATCGCGCCGACCAGCAGGAACAGGCAGATCAGCTCCAGCGCCGAGTCGGTCTTGATCGGCATCTTGGCCAAGCTGGGCAGGACAGTGGTCCCGTACTGGCGGAAGATCAGGAAGATCCCCAGCAAGAAACCCAAGTCGCCGATCCGGTTCATCACGAAAGCCTTCCTGGCAGCGTTGGCGTTGATCTTGCCCTCGAACCAGAAGCCGATCAACAGGTAGGAAGCCACGCCTACCCCCTCCCAACCCACGAACATCAAGGGGTAGGAGTCGGCCAGAACCAGGATCAGCATCAGGGCGACGAAGAAATTGAGGAAAGCGAAGAAGCGCGGAAACCTGGGGTCGTGCTCCATGTACCCGATGGAGAAGACGTGGATCAGAAAGCCGACTCCGGTCACGACCAGGGTCATCAGCGAGGAAAGCCGGTCCAGGTAGAATCCGATCTCCAAGTTGTGTCCCTTGCCGCCGATCCCGGGCAGCCAGCTCCAGAGCAGCTCGTGCATCGGCACCGAACGGACCGAGAAGAAATCGATCAGCGCGACCACGAAGGCCAAACCGACCAGCGCGCTGGCCAAGGCGCCGGCAAGCGGCCCGGGAAAGCGGCGACCGAATAGGATCAGGACCAAAAACCCCAAGAAGGGCAGCAGCGGCAGGAGGTAGACGGGCAGCACGGCTAACCTTTCATCTCCGAGAGCGGATCCACCTCGGTGGAGACCCGCTTCCGGAAGATTGCGATGAGGATGGCCAAGCCGATGGCGACCTCCGCTGCCGCCAGGGTCATTACGATGAAGACAGCGCTCTGGGCCTGCAGCTGCCCCCAAGCCCTAGCGAAGGCGACCATGGCCAAATTGGCCGCGTTCAGCATCAGCTCGACCGAGAGGAACACCAGCACGGCGGTGCGCCGGATCAACACCCCGACAATCCCTAGGGTGAACAGCAGCCCGGAGAGCAGCAAGTAGTCCGAAGTGGGGATCACGCGGTCTCTCCGCGGCCCGGCTGTGCTGCGGGTTCCGGAGCGGGATCTTCTTGGACCTGAGGGCGTAGCACCAACGCGACCGAGCCGATCACCGCCACCAGCAGCAGCAGCGAGACCGCCTCAAAGGGCAGCAAGAACTTGCTGAGCAGGACCGCACCGACCGGACCAGGGGCACCTCCGGCCAGATCGGACGCGGCGTTGGCCAGCGAGCGGGGCGGCGCGTAGCCGTTCAGGACCAGCAGCAGCGATCCGGCCAGGAGGACGCCGAAGATCACCGCCAGCTCCCGGACGTAGGGGATGGGGTCGCGGCTGGACACCGGCCTGGCGGCGTTGAGCAGCATCACCACGAACAAGAACAACACCATCACCGCACCGGCGTAGACGATCACCTGGACGGCGGCCAGGAAGTGGGCGTCCAAGGTGACGTAGAGCATGGCCAGGCTGATCAGCGTCCCTACCAAGCCCAGAACGGCGTGGATGGCGTTGGACGCGGCGATGGTCAAGACCCCGCCGACCAGGGAGAGCAGCGCGAGGATCAGGAACAGGATCACGGGTAGCGCACCCCTTCCAACTCCTCCCTGGGCTGCACCGAGAGACCCAGCCGCACCGGCGTCCCCTGCCGCTCGGCCTCCCGGCGCTGAGGCCTAGAGCCGTACTGGCCCACCAGCATGTCCTCTTTGCCGTAGACGAAATCGCCGTAGCGGTAGTCGGCCATCTCGAACTCGTTGCCCAAGATGATAGCCCCGGTAGGACAAGCCTCCTCACAGAGGCCACAGAAGATACAGCGCAGCATGTTGATCTCGTAGACCTTAGCGTAGCGCTCTCCGGGCGAGACTGGGTGCGCCGGGTCGTTCTCAGCCGCCTCCACGTAGATGGCGTAAGACGGGCAGGCTGCGGCGCAGAGCGAGCAGCCGATACACTTTTCCAAGCCGGTATCCGGATGGCGGGTCAGCACGTGCCGGCCGCGGAAGCGGGGCTTGAGCTGCACCCGGCTCTCGGGATAGGACACGGTGAGCGGCTTGCTGAACAGCTTGCCCAGCGTCACCCCCATGCCCTTGGCTAGATCGAGTACTCCCATGGTGTCCTCCTAGTCCCCAGCGGAGCCGCGGGCCAGCTTCCTATTGCCGGCGAGCAAGCGGTCTCCCAGCGCCAGCAGGGCAATGAGGATGAGCAGCGATACCAGGCCGAGAATCCAGGGCGAAAGGCCCGGCAACAGGCCGACGAAAGCGGCGGTGAGCAACGCGTTCAGCAGTGCCACCGGAAAGAGCACTTTCCAGCCGAAGCGCATCAGCTGATCGTAGCGCAGCCTGGGAAAAGTCGCCCTGACCCAGATGAACAGGAACAGGAACAAGGCGATCTTGAGCAGCAGCCAGAGGTAAGGCCAGCCGCTGATACCCGGTACGACGGCGTCGAGAAAAGCCGGGCCCCGGTAGCCGCCGAGAAAGAGCGTAGAGATCAGGGCGGAAGCGGTGATCATGTTGACGTACTCGGACATCTGGAACAGCGCCCACTTGAGCGAGCTGTACTCGGTCAGGTAACCAGCTACCAGCTCCTGCTCCGCCTCGGGCAGGTCGAAGGGGGTGCGGTTGGTCTCGGCGAAGCTGCTGATCAAAAAGCAGGCGAAGCCGATCAGCTGAAAGGCGATCAACCAGCCGTGGTGGTACTGCCAGTGCACGATGCTGCGCAGGTTAGCGCTGCCCACCAGGATCAGCAGCCCCAAGATGGAGAGGCCCTGGCCCAGCTCGTAGCTGATCACCTGCGCCGAGGAGCGCAAGCCGCCCAGCAGCGAGTATTTGGAGCCAGAAGCCCAGCCTGCTAGAAAGATCCCGTAGACCCCCAGGCTGGTGAAGGCCAGGATGAAGATCACCCCGATGTCCAGGTTGAAGACCCAAGGGTTGGCTCCGAAGAAGCCACCAGGCCGCCCAGCTGGGATAGCGCCGAAGACGGTGAGGGCGGTGGTGATGGAGATTAGAGGAGCCAGGAAGAAGACCACGCGGTCGCGGTTGGTAGCCAAGACGTCTTCCTTAAAGACGCTCTTGATCGCGTCGGCCAGCGGCTGGAGTAGACCCAGGGGGCCCACTCGGTTCGGACCCCTGCGGATCTGCATCCTGGCCAGCAAACGGCGCTCCACTAAGGTCATGTAGGCGAAGGTGGTCAGCAGAGCCAGAGCGACCAGAACCGCCTTGAGCAGGGTGATCCAGAAGTGGGCGGCAGTCACTTTGCCACCTCTAAGGCGCGGTTAGCTGCGGCTCTAGCCCGCGCAGCAGCCAAGTGCGCCGCCGCCCAGGCCCCCACTTCGGGCTGGTGCTGGAGGTGGGTCTCGGCCAGGAAGGGCTCCCCCAAATCCAGCAGGGCTCCTTCTGGCGGCAGGGACTGGACGCGGGCCCCGAAGCGCTGCGCCAGCGCGCGCTGCGCCGAGATCAAGCCGCGCACCGGGGAGCGCAGCCCCAAGGCCTGCAGCAGCAGGCCCAGCGCAGGGATCAGGTCGGTGGCTTCGCCGACCTCGCTGGCAGCCGGCCGCAGGGCCTGCAGCCGGCCCTCCAGGTTGACCAAAGTACCTTGCTTCTCTAGGCCCGACACCGCTGGCAAGACCACATCAGCCCGCGCAGCCAGGGCGCTGAGGGTGGTGTCGTGGACGATCAGCAAGCGCGGCCACTGGGCTGGCAGCCGCCTGCAGCGCGAGACCAGAGCTACCGGTAGGATCGCCTCCCCGTACGCCGCGCCCCCTTCGCCAGGGACCAGGCGGAGGTACGCCAGACCCAAGGCGTTGCTGTCGGCTGGCAGGGCCAGCAGCGCAGCCCCGCTGCTGCGGGCCACCTTCTCGGCCAGCCGCAAACCCCCGGCGGCCTGCAGCTCGCTTCCCACCACCAAGGTGGCGCCCGGGCGCCTCAACAGCTCGGCAGCCGAGAGGTATGGGGAGGCGGCCTGGGCGTTGCCCTCCAGGGCAGCAGCGATGGCGGACAGGGCGGCTTGAGGGTCGCCGCGCACCACCAGATCGGCCGAGCGGTCCAGGGAGGTGGGAGCGGAGCTGAAGATCGCCAAGCGCTCTGGGTGGCGCTCCATCCGCTCGGTCAGCTTGAGATCGGCGATGGCGGTGCCGTGGCGGAACTGAGGGGGGGGCGCAGCCCCCCGCAGCATCTCCTGGATACGCAGCTCGGCCACCGGTGCCTCAGCGCCGAGATCGGCGCCGGCGATGACCACCGCGCTGGCCTGAGCCAGCTGGTGCAGTGTCGGCCTAGGCAGCGCGGGGAGCTGGGAAAAGCGCGGTAGGTGGTCGACATGGCCGCTCCCCAGCACCTGGGCGGTGGCCTCCAGGGCGATACCCTCCTCCAGGGTGATGTCGGAGCTGCTGTAGAGGCCGATCTGAGCCGGAGGGACATCGACCAGCTCGGAAGTCAGGTAAGCCAAGACCTCGTCGAAGCTGGCTGGAACCAGCTCGCCACCGCGGCGCAGCAGCGGCGTAGTCAGGCGGCCCTCTTCCTCCAGGGCGTGGCTGAACCGACCAGCGTCGCAGATCCAGCGCTCGTTGACCGCCGGGTGATCTCGGCCCACAATCCGCTCCACCCGGCCATTACGGGCGTCCACCGTCACGCTGCAGCCGACGCTGCAGCCGGTACAGATGGTGGCGGTGTGGTCGTACTCCCAGTTGCGGCCCCGGAAGCGGGCCACGTTATCGAGCAGGGCCCCCACCGGGCAGAGGTCGACGATATTCCCGCTAAAAGCGCTGGGCAGGCCACCCTCATAGCCGTCGATAAAGGTATGGACACCGCGCTCGATGAAGTCGATCATCTCCTGGCCGGGGATCTCCTCGAAGTAGCGCACGCAGCGCTTGCAGTGGATGCAGCGCTCCTGGTCCAGAACGACCAGGTCGGAGAGCGGGTAGTGCTTGTCGGCGTGGCGGCGGTCAAAGACAAAGCGCGAGGCGCCGTAACCGTACTCGTAGGATCTGTCCTGTAGCTCGCAGGCACCGCCCTTGTCGCAGGTAGGGCAGTCCAGGGGGTGGTTGAGCAGGGTGAACTCTACCATGCCGGCTTGGGCCTTGCGCACCGCGTCGGTCTGGGTGCGGATGACCATGCCCTCGCTAGCCGCCAAAGTGCAGGAGGCCATCGGCTTGGGCAACCAGAAGATCTTGGGTTGGCCCTGATCGTCCAGGATCCACTGGCCATCTTGGCCCCGCCTAGGGCTGCCGGCTTCCACCAGACACATCCGGCAGGCTCCGATAGGGGAAAGGTAAGGTAGCGAGCAGAAGTAGGGAACGTCCCGGCCCGCCTCGAACAGGGCGTCCATGGCGCTGGTGCCAGCCGGCACCTCCACGGCACGGTCGTCGACGAAGACCTTCACCGGGCACCTCCACCGAGCCAGCGGCTCTGCCTGGGATACAGCGGTTGGCCGGTGCTGGCCAGATGGTCATACTCCTCTCGGAACAGGGCGATGGAGCTCTGCACCGGTCCCAAACAAGCGTCCGCCAGGGCGCAAAAGGATTTCCCAGCGATATTGTCGGACATATCCAGGATCAGGTCGACGTCCTCTGGCCGGCCCTGACCGCGGACCAGCTTCTCGTAGACATGTACCATCCAACCCGCAATGCCCTCGCGGCAGGGGGTGCACTTCCCGCAAGACTCGTGGGCGTAAAAGCGGACCAGGTTCCAGGTCGCGTTGACGATACAGTAGTTCTGAGGGATCAGGATGACCCCGCCGGTACCGAGCATACTGCCCTTGGCGGCGACCGCCTCGTAGTCCATCGGCAAGTCGAGGATATCCTGCTGATAGGGCAGCATCGGGCAACTGGAACCGCCGGGGATGATGGCCTTGATCGGCTCGGTGGGGCCGCCCGCCCAGTCCTCGATCAGCTCAGCGAAGGTCGTCCCCATGGGCAGCTCGTAAACCCCTGGACGGTGCACTGGACCGGAAATCTGGTACAGCTTGCTGCCCAAGCTCTTGCCGCTACCCATCTGGGCATGCCAAGACGCACCGTAGCGCAGGATATGGGTCACCGCACAGAGGGTCTCGACGTTGTTGATGGTCGTAGGCAAGCCGTAAAGTCCGGCGGCCGCCGGGAAGGGGGGTTTCAGGCGGGGGTTGGCCCGCAGGCCCTCCAGCGAGTTCATCAAGGCGGTCTCCTCGCCGCAGATGTAGGCGCCAGCGCCGCGATGTACCTGGAGTTGGAAGTCGAAGTCGCTCCCCAAAACCTTGGATCCGAGGATTCCGGCCGCCCTAGCCTCCGAGATGGCGCCCTCCAGGCGCTCGGCAGCCAAAATGTACTCGCCGCGGATGTAGATGTAACCGACCGTCGCCCGCATGGCGTAGCCGGCGATCAGCATCCCCTCAATCAGCTGGTGGGGATCCTCCGACATCAGGTAGCGGTCTTTGAAGCTGCCGGGCTCGGACTCATCGGCGTTGCAGAGCAGGTAGTGCTGGCGGCCGTCCTTAAGGGGCATGAACGACCACTTGAGGCCGGTAGCGAACCCGGCCCCACCGCGGCCGCGCAGCCCCGAAGCTTTGACCTCGTCGATGATCCGGTCAGGATCCATGGACAATGCCCGGCGGGCCGCCTGGTACCCACCCCTAGCCCGGTAGGACTCTAGGGTCCAGCTGCCCTGCTCGCCCACATGGGCGTACAGAGAGAGGGCGAAGCGGGGATCCAATCCGCTGGTGATCGGCCTGGGAGCGGTCGCGGTCACAGGTTCTCCCCGAGCGGCTTCAGCTCGGCCCCATGCCGAGCCCCTGCCGCGTCTTCCTGCTGCCCAGAGTGCACGAAAACCGGCAGGGGGCTATGGGGACCGGGGTACTCTCCCCGGCGCAGGGCGTCCAGCAAAGCATGGAGGTCCTGGCGGCTGAGCCGCTCGTGGTAGCCCAGCTCACCGACCTGGACCAGCGGCGCAGTGCCACAACTCCCCAGACACTCGACCTTCTGGACGCTGAACAGTCCGTCCGGCGTCACCTCCCCGGGCGAGATCCCCAAGGTCTCGCACAGGTCGTCCCAGAGCTCATCGCTGCCAGCCAGAGCGCAGGAAAGCGTCGCGCACACTTGCAGGTGGTATTTGCCCTGCGGGACGGTGGAGTAGGTCGAGTAGAAGCTCATCACCGCACGGACTTCGGTAGCGGTGACGCCGACGATCTCGGCGATCTCCTCGATCTGTTCGGCGGGGACGTAGTGCAGGGCAGTCTGAACCTCGCGCAGCAGCGGCATCAAGGAGCTGCGCCGGCCCTGGGGAGGGTACTTAGCCAGGATAGCCGCGACCAGCTCAGGCTTATCGTCAAAGTATCTCAAACTCTCCTCCACAAAGTCGGAACGGTCAACGATCCACGTCCCCCAGGACCGGGTCGAGGGAGGCGACTACAGTGATCAGGTCGGCAAATTGGCCGCCCACCCCAGCGACTTCCAGGGCCTGAAGGTTGACGAAGCTGGGAGCGCGGATCTTGACCCGGTAGGGCACCGAGCCCCCGTCGGACACCAAGTAGTAACCCACCTCGCCCCTGGCCGACTCGACGGGGACGTAGGCCTCACCCAGCGGGGGGTGAAAGCCCTCGGTGACTAGCTTGAAATGGTAGATCACCGCCTCCATGCTGGTCTCCAGCTCCTGGCGAGGCGGCAGGCTGATCTTTCGGTTGGGATCCCGGATGGGCCCGGGTTCGAGCCGGTCCAAAACTTGGCGGACGATCCTAGCCGACTGGCGCATCTCGGCCCCTCGGATCACGAAACGGGCGAAGCAGTCGCCCGCCGACTCCACCGGCACCTCGAAGTCCAACTCCGCATAGCCGCAGTAGGGGTTGGCCTTGCGGTGGTCCAGGGGCACCCCGCTGGCCCTGAGATTGGGACCGGTCAGACCTAGGTCCTTGGCCTGGGCAGCGCTGAGCACGCCCACCCCGGTGGCGCGGTCCACGAAGATGGGGTTTTCCCGGAACAGCGCTTCATACTCGTCGACCTTCTCGTCGAAGTGGTCGATGAACGCCCGCACGTGCTGCTCGAAACCTTCTGGGAGGTCGCGGTAGAGCCCCCCCACTCGGAAGTAGCCCTGATTCATCCGGTAGCCACAGACCTCCTCAAAGAGGTCTTGAACCATCTCCTTCTCGCGGAAGGCGTAGAAGAAGGGGGTGAGGGCCCCCAGATCGAGCAGGCCGGTCCCGATGAAGACCAAGTGGCTGTGGATCCGGCCCAGCTCGTGCAGGAGGACCCGCACCAGCTGAGCTCTGACCGGCACCTCTGCTCCCAGCAGGCGCTCCGCCGACAGCACGTAGGCCAGCTCGTGGCCGAAACAGTGGAGATAGTCGGTGCGCGGCGCGTAGGTGACGTTCTGCTGGTAAGTCCTATTCTCCATAGTCTTCTCGAAGCCGGTGTGGAGATAGCCCATATGGGCCACGACCTTGGTCACGTACTCGCCATCCATGTGCACGACCAACCGCAGCACGCCGTGGGTGGAAGGGTGCTGAGGTCCGACGTTGAGGATCATCTCCTCGGTGTGCAGCAGGCTGGAAGTAGGTAGCGGAGTGGAAGTAGTCACGACGGCCTCCTCAGACCCTGAGGAGCCGGGGCCCCGACACCCTTGCGGTCTCCCCCCTTCCAGCCGGTCAGGCCAGCTTGAGAACCGCTCAGGCCAGCCCGGAAAGCCGCCGGATCCAGAAAGCGCCCCTCGTTGAACAGGGTCGGCGTCTCTCCCAAGGGGAAGTCCTTGCGCAGGGGGTACCCCTCCAAGTCGTCAGGGGTCAAGATCTTGCGCAGATCGGGATGCCCTTCGAAGGCGATCCCGAACAGGTCGAAAACCTCGCGCTCCAGGTACATGGCGGAGCGCCAAAGCCCAGCCAGCGAGGGCACCGCGGCGCCGTCCGCCAGGGGAATCCGCAGGAAGATCCGCTCAGCCTGGTCGACCTGATAGAAGTTGTAGATCGCGCAGAAGCGTTCCGGCTGCGCTTCTGGGTAGTGCAGGTAATCGACGCCCACGATGTCCAGCAGCAGGTAGCCCTCGGCGCGCAGGCGCTGCGCAGCTGCCAGCAGAGCGCCCGCCTCCAGCTGCACCGCTGGCAGCAGGCCCGGACAGCGGACCCCCAGCTCCTCTAACCTCACGGCCGGGTCCACCCTTCTACCGGGGGCAGGTGGGTGCCGCGCTGGTCATAGGCCTCGCCGCGCACCTTCTTCTGAAGCTGCATGACCGCGTAGATCAGGGACTCCGGGCGGGGAGGGCAGCCGGGAACGAAGATATCCACCGGCACCACGCTGTCGACGTTCTGGACTATCGCGTAATTGTTGAACATGCCGCCGGAGCTGGCGCAGGCCCCCATGGAGATCACCCACTTGGGGTCGGGCATCTGGTCGTAGACTCGGCGCATCACCGGTGCCATCTTTTTGGAGAGCCGGCCGGCTACGATCATCACATCGGCTTGCCTGGGGCTGGCCCGGAACACCTCCGATCCGAAGCGGGCCAGGTCGTTGCGGGCGTCGGTCGAGCTCATCATCTCGATGGCGCAGCAAGCCAGCCCGAAGGTAGCCGGCCACAGGCTGTGCGACCGGCCCCAGGCCACCAGTTTCTCCAGGGTGCTGAAGAGCAATCCAGCGTCTTCCAGCTCCTGGACATCTCGCTCGAACAGATCCTTCAGCGCCAATCGAGCACCCCCCTCTTGAGGACATAGAAGTAGCCGATCAAGACCAGAATCACGAAGACCAGGGCCTCCCAGAAAGCGAAGGCTCCAAACTGCTTGAACGCCACCGCCAGAGGATAGAAGAAAGCCGTCTCGATGTCGAAGACGATGAACAGCATGGCCACGATGTAGAAGTGGACCGGAAAGCGCTCCCTGGCCGTACCGGAAGGGTCGTTTCCGGACTCGTAGGGCATCAGCTTGGTCCGGCTCCCCTTCTTGGGCCCGAGCAAGGAGCCGACGATCAAGGCCAACAGCCCGATCGCACCGGCCACCACCAACATGATCAGCAAGTTCTGGTATTGAATCTGCGGCCTCCTCTCCGGTCACACGTCGTGCAAGTTTTCACGTGCTGTCAGAGCACGCCTGCCCTTCACCATTCTAACGCGTCAAGCTGGGGGGGGCGGCGAACTCCGGGCCGGGGGACTGGCCACAGTGCACCGCAACCGGCCAGTCTAGAGTAGCAGCATGCGGCGCAAAACCCCCACTGTCACTGTCGGAAACGTGCAGATCGGCAGCTCCCACCCAGTCGTGGTCCAGTCGATGACCAACACCGACACAGCCGATGCCGAGGCTACTGCCCTGCAGGCGGCGCAGCTAGCCCGTGCCGGCAGCGAGCTGGTCCGCGTGACCGTCAATACCCTGGCAGCAGCCCGGGCCATCCCCGAGATCCGGCAAAGGCTGGACGACCTAGGTCTGGATGTTCCCCTGGTCGGCGACTTCCACTACAACGGGCACCAGTTGCTCCGGCAGGCTCCCGAAGCCGCCTCGGCCTTAGCCAAGTACCGGATCAACCCGGGCAACGTGGGCGCTGGCAGCCAGCACCAGAAGAATTTCCAAACTATGATCGAAGTGGCGATCGATCAGGGAAAACCGGTCCGTATCGGGGTGAACTGGGGCAGCCTGGATTCCGCCGTCCTCACCCGACTGATGGATGCCAATGCTCAGAGGAGATCTCCCAAGGCGGCGGGCGAAGTGCTGATCGACGCGCTGGTGACCTCGGCTCTGGAGAGCGCTGAAGCTGCTGAAGCCGCCGGTCTCCCCCACGACAAGATCCTGCTCTCCACCAAGGTCTCCAGCGTACCCGAACTCCATGCGGTCTACCGGCAGCTGGCAGCTAGCTGCGACTACCCGCTCCACCTAGGCCTGACCGAAGCCGGAATGGGGGATAAGGGCATCGTGGCCAGCAGCGTCGCTCTGGCCCCGCTGCTCTGCGAAGGAATTGGCGACACCATCCGGGTCTCCATCACCCCGGAACCGGGCAGCCCCAGGCGGCGAGAAGTCGAGGTAGCGCAACAGATCCTGCAATCGCTGGGGTTGCGCCAGTTCACCCCTCAGGTCACCGCCTGTCCGGGCTGCGGGCGAACCACCTCGACCATGTTCCAGGAATTGGCCAAGGAGATCACCGCGTACCTATCGGCACGGATGCCGGAGTGGCGGCGCGATCACCCCGGCGTCGAGCAGCTCCAGGTGGCAGTGATGGGTTGCGTAGTAAACGGACCGGGCGAGTCCAAGCAGGCGCACATCGGGATCTCACTCCCCGGGACCGGAGAGTCTCCGCGGGCCCCGGTCTACCAGGACGGGAAGCTGCTCACCACCCTGCAGGGGCCCGCGTTGGTGCAGAGCTTCGAGGAGTTGCTAGAGCGCTATGTCGCAGAGCACTATCCGGGCTAGAGAACCCAGGGGGACCCCTGGTGTTAGGATGCCCCCATGGCGTTCGCACCGAAATCCGCCGACGAGATCGCCGCGCTGCGCCGGGCTGGCCAGCTAGTCGCCCATACCTTCCGGACCATCCAGCCACTCATCCGGCCCGGTGTCAGCCTATTAGACCTGGACGCCGCCGCCGAAGCCTTCATCCGCGAACAGGGGGCTGATCCGGCCTATGTGGGATACCGCGGTTTCCCGAAAACCATCTGCGTCGCAGTCAACGAGGGGATCTGTCACGGCATCCCCAGCCGCAAGCGGCTCAGCTCCGGCGACATCGTGGGGATCGATATCGGCGTCCGGCTGGAAGGCGTCTACGGCGACGCCTGTGTCACCTACCCGGTGGGAGAAGTCTCCCCTAAAGCCAAGCGCTTGCTCAAAGTCGCCTGGAACAGCCTGTTGGTCGGCCTAGCCGCCGTGAAGCCCGGCGGGCACATCGGCGATATCGGGGCAGCCATCCAAGGCCTGGCTGAACCGGCAGGATACGGGGTGGTGGCCGAATACTTGGGCCACGGCTTGGGCCGGCAGCTCCACGAAGAGGGAGCCGATGTCCCCCACGTGGGCCGGGCGGGTTCTGGACCCAGAATGGTACCGGGGATGGTCTTCACCGTCGAACCCATGATCAACGCCGGCAGGCCGGAAACCCAGCTCCTTAAGGACGGCTGGACGGTCGTGACTCGGGACCGCTCGTTGTCCGCGCAGTTCGAGCACACCGTCTTGGTCACCGAGAACGGGCACGAGCTGCTCAGCGCCGGGACGGTCCACCCAGGAGAGCTGGGAATCGATCTACCCCAAGCCGCTTAGGACCTGACCGCACCCAGGTGTGCCAGGACGCGGTCGCGGAGTTCCTCCCACTCGACCGCTCCCTGGCGACCAGCAGCGAACTCCGCCTCCAACTGGGCGTGTAGCTGGACCAGGAACGGGTCGGTCTTCTCCAAGTCCGCACCGGTGTGCTGGCGGATGAGCAGCGCCAGCCCGGCCAAGCCGCTCTCCTTGGTCAGGCTCACCTCCAGGGGCCGGCCCAGCAGAGCTGGGACATCGAAGGGCGCGTACATCGGCCAAAATTTGGCTAGGCCGTCGGCGTGGATACCGGCTCGGGTCCTGTGGGCATCCCGGCCGTACAGGGGGAACTTGGCAGCGAGCCCCTGCCCCCAACGCGCATAGAGATCCGCCAGGTCGTTCAGGCTGCGGAAGTCGGGAGCCGAAGACGAAGGAAAGTAACCCATCCCGATCAGGTGCACCAATACCCCTTCGATCGGGACGTTACCGGAACGCTCCCCTTTGCCGAAAACGGTGCCGTTGACGCAAGCGCAGCCGGCCATCACCGCCGCCAAGCTATTAGCCACCGCTAAGTGCAAGTCGTTGTGGGGGTGAAACTCCAGATCTTCTGGCTGCAGGCCCAGGTCCAGCAGGCCGCCGATCAATCGCGGAACGCTGCGCGGCCAAGCTACTCCCGGGTAGGGCAGGCCCACACCCAGCGTGTCGCAGACCCGGAACCTGGGCCGCTGAGCTGGCCCGTACCTGGAAGCCAGCGCCAAGACCGCCTCCACGAAAGGAAATAAGAATTCGGCCGGAGCCCTGGTGGCGTCCTCCAGGTGCAACCGGGGACGCAGGCCGCAATCTAGAACCGCCTCGGTCGCAGCCAGGTACTTTTGGGCCGCCGCTGCGCGGCCGCTCGGGCGAAATTTATAAAAGGTGTGGTAATCGCTGGCGCTGGCCAGCATGCCGGTCTCCCGTACTCCCAGGTGACCGACCAAGGCCGCGTCCTCGCGGCTGGCCCGAATCCAGGTGGTCGGTTCCACCGGTGCACCGGAGGCGTAGCATTCCAGCGCAGCCTCTAACATGGACCGGTCGGTTGGGTGGTACACGAAAAACTCGCACTGCCTTACCGCGCCGCTCGCGGCGGTGAAGCGGCAGATCGCCTGGTAGACCTGGAGCCCCTGGGAGGTACTCAAGGGAAGGCCCCCCTGCTGCCCATCCCGGTGGGTGGTGTCGGTGGTCCAGGCTTGTGCTGGCAAGTGCGGTGGGCGCTCGGCCCAGGCAAAGGCCGGAAATCCAGATAGAGGGAAGCTGTCAGCAAACAGCTCAGGGCTACTCTCTCCGGAGAGGGCGGAGCGATCGCTAGGGTTTCCAGTCATGTTGAGATTCTAGGTAACTTGATCAAAAATATCTATATTGATAGAGTAATCAATATGAAAGCCGAGGATCTTTCCGCCCAAGAAGCAGCGGAGCGCTTGGGCGTCAAGCTTTCCACCCTCTACGCCTACGCTAGCCGCGGCCTGATCCGCTCCCGGGGTAGGGGAAAATATTCCCGAGAAGACGTAGAGCGCCTGCTGGCCGAGCGCGACGGCCGGCACAATCCGCTGACCGCGTTCAGCGATCCGCTGCACTTCGGTGTTCCCCTCCTCAGCTCCGGACTCACCTACATCGGGGCTGGGCGCTACTACTACCGAGGGATAGACGCGCTAGACCTGGCAGGCCGAGCCAGCGTAGAGCAGGTCGCCAACCTGCTCTGGTCGGGTGTCGAGGAGAGCGCGCTGCCCGGGCCGAGGCGACCTGCCCCAGAACTGCCGGGGCACCAAGACCTGGTAACGGCATTGGGGATGCGCCTGGTACTGGCCGCCCATGTAGACTGGGCAGCCAGCGCTGCGGACCCCCGAAGCCAGCTGCTCAGTGCCGTCTCAGTGCTGGAGCTGCTCTACAGTAGCGCAGAGCGCCAAAGCGGCTTGGAACCCAGGCCGGAACTCCCGCTGCACCGCCGCCTGGGCCGGGCCTGGCGAGCCAGCGGGGCGCAGGAAGAGCTGCTCCGGACCGCCTTGATTCTCAGCGCCGATCACGAGCTGAACGCTTCCAGCTTCACCGCCCGCTGCGCAGCCTCCAGCGGGGCAACTCTGTACCACGCGGCCTTAGCCGGCTGGTGCGCGCTCCAGGGGAGCCATCACGGTCAGATGAGCGTGCGCTGCGCGGCGCTCTTAGCCGGGGCGGAAGTGCACGGAGCCGAGCGGGCTATGGCGACCGCCCTGGAGCGCTGGGGAGAAGTCCCCGGCTTTGGCCACCCGCTCTATCCGGAAGGGGACCCGAGGGGAAGGCTGCTCACCGAACGGGTCCTAGAAAGCCACGCCGACAGGGCAGGAGCTGTGGCCGAGCTCTGCGGGGTAGCCCGCCAGAGGCTCGGCCTATCCCCCAACCTCGACTTGGGCCTAGCCGCAGTGACCCGGTCGCTGGGCCGACCCGAGCGAGAGGCGCTCGCCCTCTTCGCCCTGGGACGGGCTGTCGGGTGGCTGGCCCACAGCCTCGAGGCCCAGAGGCAGGGCGTCACGGTCCGGCCGCGAGCTCGCTACAGCGGGCCGGGGCCTTCCTGAGCGCGCACGGGAGGGGCGGCAGGTGGCTCTGCCAGCAACTCGACGTCGTTCAGTAGGCGGACGTCGGTCACCAGGTGGCCGGCTGCGTGGACAAACATGCTCCGAAAACGCGCCCCCCACACCAGGTCAGACCACAGATAGGACGCGCGGGCCCGCACCGGCTGGAACAGCGTGTCATCCAAACCCGACAGCAGGACTAGGAACTCGGCCTCGCCGGATCGCAAGAACCCTGGGTCCAGAGCAGCCAGTGGGCTCTCCGGCCCGATCGGGTGTACAACCGTCAGGGGGCCGGGGAGCAGCGGGACGTAAGCTCGCTCCAGCTCCAGGGTGTGGAAATGGCGTACCCGGGCCCCGTGGTCATCTCTAAAGAGCGTGAATACCACCCGAATCTCCAGGTCGATCACTTGGGTGCGCAGGCCGTTGACGATGCGGAACATCAGGGCACGGCCTTGGCCGTAGGGGGCGATCAGGGCTGAGCGGCTGAAGAGGATGCGCTGCTTGGGCCTAGCAAAGCGGGCAAAAACTAGGCCGGTGGCGACAGCGAGGCCCAGCAATCCCAGAAAGGACTCCGCGGTCATCACCAGGTTCGACAGCACCGTCACGGGATAAATCTGGCCGTAGCCGATGGTGGCTAGCGTCTCGACGCTGAAAAAGAAGTCCTTCAGCCACAGGCCAACAAATCCCAGCCTCGGCGAGGCGTAGAGCGAGAGGGAACCGGTCCAGAGGTACAGGGTAGCGAACGCAGCATTGACGGATAGGAAGAGCAGGGCGAGCAGCGATAAGAAAACCCACCAGGGCAGGCCAATTAGGTGGTGATAGAGGTTGAGCGAGGGCCAGAACTGCAAACCGATCCGGTTAGACCCCAGGCGACCATCCGGCTCGACCAGCCGCTGACCGCTCTCCTGAGCGATGATCCGCCCAAGGCCCAAATCCTCCTCGGGCTGCCCAGGGTTGGGAGGCTGCGCCCGGTTCACCGGGCCCCTCGGACAAGAACTGGCACACCGTACTATGGCATACGGCGCCGAGCGCTCAGCCGCCCTGCCAGAGAATCAAGTCCCGTACGAGATTTCCATATACCCATGGGGGGTATATGGAAATCTCGTCAAAGAAGTGATAACCTGCTGGGGTGGAGGGAATCATGCACTACCCGTCGGCAACCGAAAAGCCCCCGCAGCCCCGCTACGGGTTTGGAATAACCCTGTCAGGGGAATTAGACCAGGTGGTGGAAATCGTCACCGAAGCCCTACACCGAGAGGGGTTCGGAGTCTTGAGCGATATCGACGTAGCTGCGACCATGCAGCGGAAACTCGGCAAGGAGATGGCCGACTACCGAGTCCTGGGAGCCTGCAACCCCGCCCTGGCGGACCAGCTCCTGAACCTGGAGGTGGACGCCGGCTTGCTCCTCCCTTGCAACGTCGTCATCCGGGCGCTCGGCCCTGGCTCCTTCCAGGTAGAATTCGTCGACCCAGAGGTCATGCTCGCAGTACTACAGCTTCCCGAGGCGGCCCACCTGGCGAGGTCAGCCAGAGAGAAGCTGCAGCGAGTGCGGGATATCCTAGCTGCGAGCTCTGCTTGATCCCAGCAATCCCCTGGGTATCTGGTTTCACATCGCCCCGGCGTTTAGGAGATCGGCATGGCTTATCTTGACCAGAAGACCGCACAGAAAGTACAAGAGTTGCTGGCCCCCATCGGATACGACGTCGAGATGGTGGTGTTCACGACCGCCCTGCAGCTCCCCGGACGGGAGACTGGACACCAAGCCGAAACGGTGGAACTCCTGAGAGAAGTGGCGCAGCTCAACCCCCAGTTGCGGCTGATTCAAGAGTCGCTGGGATCCGAAAAGGCGCAGGCCTTGGGTATCGACCGCGCTCCGACCACGCTGCTCCGCGAAGGTGGGAGCGCACGCGACAACCTGCGGTTCCTGGGCTTGCCGAGCGGATATGAGTTCAGCACCCTGATCGAAGCCCTGGTCATGCTGGGGACTGGAGAGAGCGGGTTATCGGACCAGCTCCAGAGGGAGCTGAGTGCTATCGCCGGCCCCTTGACCCTGCAGACCTTCGTCACTCCGACCTGCCCCTACTGCCCTTCGGCAGTGCTGACCGCTTACCGCCTCGCCTACCACCACCCCCAAGTGCTGGCCATCGGGACTCAGGCCAGCGAGTTCCCCGGGCTATCCGAGCGCTGGCAGATCCGCGGAGTCCCCGACACCATCGTCTCCGGAAAGCGCACCGAACGGGTGCTAGGGGGGCAGCCCGAGCGAGCTTTCCTGGAAGCCGCACTCCGCGCAACCTCTGCAGCCTAGCGTGCCAGGGGCTGAGGCCGCTCCCCAGGAGCAAGAGCTACTGCGCGGCGAGGAGAGGCGGCGGATCCTCAACCGGATCAAGCGCGCCGAAGGGCAACTTCGCGGGCTCCGGAGGATGATCGAGGCGGAAAGGCCCTGCGGAGAGGTTCTCACTCTGCTCATCGGGGTCCGCAGGGCCTTGGACGCAGCTGGGGAGAAAGTGCTCTCCGATTACCTAGAAGGTTGCCAGCAGCAAGGAGCGATCGATCCCGCCGAGGTGAACCGTATCGTACGGCTCCTGCGCAGCTGACCTCTCCCCTACCCCTCGAATTCCAGACCTCCCCGCTGCATGACCTCGCGGTACCACAGCGCGCTGTCCTTGAGGATGCGCTGCTGGGTGGGGTAATCCACGTAGATTAGGCCGAAGCGCTTGGCATAACCGTAGGCCCATTCGAAGTTGTCCATCAAGGACCAGACGAAGTAGCCCTGCAGGGGAGCACCCTGGGCGATGGCTTGGTGCGCCGCGGCCAGGTGGCTGGCCAAGTACTCCTGGCGGGCGCGGTCGTGGACGCGGCCACCTTCTAAGGTGTCTTCGAAAGCCGCGCCGCTCTCCATGACGTACAGCGGGATGGGCGGGTAGTCTCTGGCCAAGCGCAGCAACAGGTCGCGCAGCCCCTGCGGCCAGATCTCCCAATCCATGGCGGTCCTGGGCCCTGGGCCGCGGAGGTGCTTCACCCCCATCTGGCCCGAACCCTCGGCGATGACGGAGCGAAAGTAGTAGTCGATTCCCAAGAAATCCAGGCTGTCCAGGATCCGCTCCAGATCGCCGGGGTGGATGCACGACCACGCCTCGGGGAAGCGTTCCAGCAGGATATCTGGGTAAGAACCGCGCAGCAAAGGATCGAGAAACAACCGGCTCCCCCAAGCGTCGGCCCGGCCGGCCGCAGCTATGTCTGCCGGCTGGTCGCTGGCTGGGTCAGCCGGGCCCATCACCAGCTTGATCCCGATCTGGCCGGACTGGCCCGTGGCCCGGTAGCGGCTGACCGCCTCGGCGTGGGCCAGCATCAGGTGGTGGCTGACCCGCAGGCCACCCCACAGGTCGCGCAGGCCCGGGGCGTGCTGCCCCCCCACGTGCCCGAGCATCGCGACCACCTGGGGCTCATTGATGGTAACCCACTGCTGGACACGATCCCCCAAGCGAGCAAAGGCGATGGTCGCGTAATCGGCGAACCAGTCCACGACCGAGCGATTCAGCCACCCCCCCAGCTGCTGGAGGGCAACGGGGAGATCCCAGTGGTAGAGCGTAGCGGTCGGGGCGATCCCAGCCTCGAGCAGGCGGTCGACCAAGCGATCATAAAAGTCGAGACCGGCTGGGTTCAGCCTCCCTGTACCCTGAGGCAGAATCCGGGGCCAAGCCAAGGAGAAGCTGTAGTTTTTCAGCCCCAGCTGCTCCATCAGGCCGATGTCCTCGCGCCAGCGGTGGTAGTGGTCGCAGGCGACGTCGGCGGTGTCTCCATCCTGCGTCGTCCCCTCGGTGTGCGCGAAGTGGTCCCAAATCGACCTCCCACCGCCGTCAGCCGTCGAATAGCCTTCAATCTGGTGCGCGGAGGTGGAAAGCCCGAAGCGAAAACCCTCTGGGAAGCGCAAGAATGTCATCGGATCCACACCTCCAAAGCCGACCGCAGGGGGCGGCGAGAGACCTAGGAATACAGCACGCAACGGACCTGGTGACCTGCCGCCACTTGGACGAAGCCGGGCAAAGCCTCGCGGCAGGTCGGTTGCGCCTTGGGGCAGCGCGGAGCGAAGGGGCAGCCAGGCGGCAGGTTGGCCAGGTCCGGAACCTCGCCGGCCACGGCGAGGTGCTCGGCCTCCAGGCCCTGCTCCGGCTTGGGTGCAGCCTGCCTGAGGAGCTGGGTGTAGGGATGGAGTGGTCGCTCCACCACCTCGCGGGCCGGACCGATCTCCACCAAGTGACCGGCGTACATCACCGCCACCCGATCGGAGAGGTAGCGGGCCGCCGCTAAGTCGTGGGTGATGAACAGAAGGGAAAGTCCCTCCCGCTCGCGCAGGTCAGCCAATAGGTTCATGACGTCCAAGCGGATCGAGACGTCCAACATCGAGGTGGGCTCATCGGCCAAGAGCAGGCGCGGCCGCACCGACAGGGCTCTGGCGATGGCCGCTCGCTGGCGCTCCCCGCCTGAGAGCTCAAAGGGTCTGCGCTGGAGGTAGCGGGCGGCTGGAGATAGGCCGCAGGATTCCAGCAGGTCGGCGCTGGTATCCGGTAGGTGGTGGATGGCCATCGGTCTGGCCACCGCATGGTGGATGCTTTTGGCTGGGTTGAGCGAGGCGTAGGGGTCCTGAAAGACCAGTTGGACCCTACGTCGGTAGGCCAGCTCTTGTCGCCGGCTGAGCCGCTTGGGAACCAGCGCCCCCTCGAGGCGGACCTCGCCGGCGTCGTGCAAGCTGAGCCGAGAGATCACTCCGGCCAGCGTGGACTTCCCGGAACCGGATTCTCCCACCAAGCCGAGGACTTCGCGCTCGGCGATCTCCAGGGATACGGCGTTCAGCACCCGAAGGTGGCGGACGGTCGGGAAGCGCCCGACCGAGAAGACCTTGTTGACACCGCTCAATTGCAGGACCGGCATCAGCGAGCCTCCCCCACGGCCGTGGGCGCTGCGACGGGTGGCGGCTGGCCGTAGAGGTGGCAGGCGACGGTGTGCTGGTCGCCCTGAGCCAGCAGAGCGGGGACAGCCTGGTCACAGACCCCCTCCAACCTGGCCGAACAGCGAGCGAAGAATGGGCAACCGGATAGCTTTTCTCCCAATCCAGGGGGGTGGCCGGGGATCCCGTGCAGAACCTGGCGCTCTCCGCTCATGGGAGGGAAAGAGCGAATCAGGCCTTGGGTGTAGGGGTGGAGCGGGTGGGCATAGATCTCGGCGGCGGGGCCCTGCTCCACCACGGTACCCGCGTACATGATGGCGATGCGGTCGCTGATCTCGACCAAAAGAGAGAAGTCGTGAGTGATGAAGACGATGGAGACGCCCAGTTCGCCGAGGATCCACTCGATCTGCTGCATGATCAGGCGTTGGACCACCACGTCCAGGGCAGTGGTGGGCTCGTCCATGAGGATGAGCTTGGGCCTGAGCAGCAAAGAGAGCGCCAAAACTACCCGCTGCTTCATGCCGCCAGAGAGTTGGAAGGAATAAGCGTCCAGGAAGTGGGCGGGGATCTCGAACTGCTGCAGCAAAGCGGTCGCGCGCTCGATCGCCTCGGCAGGAGGCAGTCCGTGGGCTCTGGCTGTATCCAGGACGTGATCGCGCACCCGAATGACCGGATTGAGCGCGTTCATGGAAGCCTGGAAGACGAAGGAAGCATCCCGCCACAGGTAGGGCCGCCGCTGAGCCGGTGTCAGTGCCAGCAGGTCCACGCCGGCGAGATAGGAGCTGCCACGGTACACCGCTCCGGGAGGCCTGAGCAGGCCCAGGGCAGCGAAGGCGAGGGTGGATTTCCCGCACCCAGACTCCCCTGCGATACCGAGGAACTCGCCGGGTTTCACCGCCAGGGACACTCCGCGGACTGCGGTCAGCGGTCCGGCTGCCGTCTGGTAGCCCGCCTCGATTTCCTGCAGCGAGAGCAACGCCCCTACCTCCGGCGTCCCAGCCGGCACGGGCTTAGGGAGTTTCTTGACTCCGGCGCGCAACCTGGGATTGGTGAGCTCGTCAATTCCGAAATTGAGCATCCCCAAGGCGGTACCCACCAGAGCGATCGCGGCGCCAGGTGCCAGGATCCAGAGCCAGGCTCCGGAGAGCAGCGCTCCCTGGCTCTGGGCCCAGAACAGCATGGTCCCCCAGGTCACCGCGTTGACATTCCCCAAGCCGATGAACTGCAGGCCAGCGGCGCTGAGAATACCGTAGATGGCCGCACCGATGAAGTTGGCGGCGATCAGGCTGAGCATGTTGGGTAAGACTTCCGAGACGACGATGCGCAGCGGCGACTCACCGACCAGCCGGGCGGCCAGGATGAACTCGCGCTGCCTCAGAGATAGCGTCTGCGAGCGCAGCACCCGGGCCCCCCAAGCCCAGCCGGTGAAAGAGATGATCAGGATGATCGGCAGCTGGCTCTTGGTGGTGATGTAGGCGGCGGTGATGATGATCAGGGGAAGCCCAGGGATCACCAGGAAAACGTTGGTCAGAGCGTTCAGCACCGAGTCGGTCGGTCCGCCTAGGTAGCCGCCGCCGATACCGACCAAGACCCCCAAGGCGGTGGCGAACAGCCCGGTCAGGAAGCCGATCTCCAAAGTCCCCCTGGTTCCCCAAACCAGCTGCGAGAAGATATCCTGACCCAGCTGGGTGGTACCGAGCAGGTGGCGCAGGCTGGGAGAGGCCAGTGGGGAAAAAGAGCTGTTGGTCGGGGAGTAGGGAGCGATCACCGGAGCTAGGGCGGCGACGAGCACGAAGATGGCCAGGATGACCAGGCCGGCCTGGGCCCAGCGGCTGCGCAGAGCGGCTTTCACCGGCCCTCCCTAGCCCTGGGATCGACCAAGATGTAGACCAGGTCCGCGATGAAGTTGGCCGCGAGGACCGCCAGCGAGATGAACAGGAAAATAGCCTGCATCAGCGGGTAGTCCAAGCTG
Organism: bacterium; assembly: GCA_021810505.1. Lineage (GTDB taxonomy): Bacteria > Deinococcota > Deinococci > Deinococcales > Deinococcaceae > JAJZIR01. The sequence continues at coordinate 203,316 of JAJZIR010000001.1, read as the reverse complement.
GTCACTGCCTGATAGAGGATGAAGCCGACACCCGGATACGAGAAGACGATCTCGGTCAACAGCGTGCCGCTGATGACGAAGCCGATGGCCATAGCGAAGGCGGTGAAGCTGGGAAGGATCGCGTTGCGGGCAGCGTAGCGGTACATCACCTGCCCTTCCGGGAGACCCCTGGCTTGGGCAAAGGCGACGTAATCCTCGGAGACGGTCGAGAGCATGTTGTTGCGCATGGTCAGCAGCCAGCCCCCCAGGGAGGTGATCACCAGGGTCAAGAGGGGCAAAGTCCCGTGGTAGGCCAAGGACCCCAGGTAAGCCAGGCCCTGGGGGGATCCCGAGGAGGCAGCGCCGCCGGACAGCGGAAACCAGCTGAGCAGGAAGGCGAAGGCGTAGAGCAAGATCAGGGCAAACCAGAAATAAGGGGTGCTGTTCAGGAACAGCGCGACCGGCACCGAGAGGTCGGCGCCGAGCCGACCCCGGCGCCAAGCCGAGCGGATCCCGATCAGGGTCCCGGCCAAGAAGGCGATGACGGTGGAGAGGCCTACCAGGCCGACGGTCCAGGGGACTGACTGAGCTAGGACGGAGCCGACACTCTGGGGGTAGTAGGTCACCGAGACCCCCAGGTGGCCGGTGAGGATGTTGCGCCAGTAGTCCAGGTACTGCAGCCACCAACCCTGGTGGGAGTGCAGACCGAACTGCAGCTCCAGAGCGTGGATCGCCGTCGTGCTGATGCGGCCTTGGAACTTGGCGATCATGGTCTCGACGGGATTGCCCGGCATCAGGCGTGGGATCAAGAAATTGATGGTCAGCGCTGCCCAGCCGGTGATCAGCAGGATGGCGACGCGTTGGAGCAGATAGCGCATAGACCACCTCCGGAAGCGAGAGCTTCAGCTCACTTCAGGTGCACGTTGAGGTAGTCGTACCAGGATCCCAAGCCGTCTCCCGGAGAACCGCCGTTGTACGGGTCCTTGGAGCTGGGCCACCCGACAAACTTGGCGGTGCTGTAGTCCAAGAAGTTGACCCGTTGGGTGAGCGGGATGATCGGAACCTGGCTCTCCACCACCTTGGCGATCGCGGTGATGTCTTTGCGCTGCGCCGCCAAGGAGCTGGTCTTTCGGAAAGCTGCCAGGGCAGCGGTGATGGTGGGGTTGGTGTAGCGCTCCCAGTCCGAGACCGCGGTCTGGCCGGTCTTGCTGGCCGAGAACTGCGGGCTGAAGGCGCCGTAGTACATGTAGTACGGGTTCGGACCGGTATCGCCCACCCAGGAGATCGCCATCCGGTAGCTCCCGCTAGTGAGGGTGCTCTCGTAGGAGCTGTAGGGCTCCTGCTGCACCGAGGCGCTGATACCCAGCTTGTGCAGGTCATGGCTGATCAGGGAAGCCATAGTGATGAAGTCGGTCCAGCCAGCGCCGACCAGGATCTGGTAGCTCGGGACTTCCTTGCCGTTGGGGGCGACCAGGCGGCCGGAAGAGTTCCAGGTGAATCCAGCCTTTTTGAGCAAGGCCTTGGCCTGGTTGGGGTGGTAGTGGTAGGAGGCGGCCTCGATGGCCGAGTTCATCCACTTGCTGGCCTGGGTCTGGTAGATCCCCGCGGCGTTGGCCGGCGCGATGGCGCCGAAGTAAGCCTTCTGAGCCAAGACGCTCTTTTTGAGCGCCATGGCGATGGCTCTCCGCAAGCTCACCAGGTTGAGAGGATAGGCCTGGGTGTTCAGGTAAAGCACGTTCTGGCTATTCACCGGCCAGTAGAAGTGGTAAATCGCGGGGTTGCGGGCAGCAAAGGTCTTGGTAACGTCGGTGATCCCATCGTAGGTGAAGTCGGCCGCCCCCTTGAGCACGGCCAGCTCGGCCGCCCCGTTCGAGGCGACCGCCTGGAAGCGGACCGCGTGCAGGTAAGGGCGACCGGCCATCCAGAAGTGGGGATTGCGCACGTAGGTCACGCTCTGCAAGGAGAGTTGACCCTTGAACAGGAAGGGGCCGGTTCCCACCGGGTTGGGGTTAGCGTAGTGCGAAGGGTCAGTGATCCCCTTCCACAGAGCGCGGGGGACGATCTGGGTGCCAGCCAGGAAAGGAAAGAGTGGGGTATTCGGCTTGCTGAAGCGAAAGACCACGCTGTGGTCGTTGGGAGCAGTGACCGATTGCAACCCGCTGTGCGACCAGATTCCGGAGAGGTCCAGAGCGGGATACTTTTTGATGTAGTTGAAAGTGAACGCCACGTCCTTGGCGGTGAAGGGGGTTCCGTTGCTCCACTGCACCCCTGAACGGGTGGTGACGGTGAGCTTGAGGTTGTGGTCTGACCAGCGATACTGGGTCCCTAAGATGTCGTGGACTTGGCCGGTGGCGGTGCTGACGTAGAACAGCGGCTCGTAGAGCAACGAGAAGGTACCGGGCAGGTTGGAGCCGTTGGGCAGGAAAGGGTTAAAGTTGCGCCCCTGCTCCAGGGTTCCCCAAGCGCTGACGTAAACCAGCGTGCCCCCCCGGGGGATGGAGGCCGCCTGGGCTGGGGCCACCAGCATCCCGCCGAGCAGGCAGGCTACGCCGCCGAGACCGATCCGAGAGAGTACAGAATACTTCGTCATGTTTTCCTCCTTGAAGGTGTGCGTGTCGGCCTAGGCGCCAGATGACCGGTGCCCGCGCTCCCGGCGGCTACCGGGTGGGAGGCCCGCGGCCCGCCAGCGTCCAAGCCAGCCCAAGCATCACCAGGCCCCCAGCAAGCAGCCCTGCACCGACGCGCGCTCGATCAACTGCATCTGCAGGGTACCTTCCGGGCCCTGCACCGCTTCCCCCAACAGCCGCAGCAGCTTGGCCACGGCCATCCTGCCGGCGAGCCGGAAAGGCTGCCGGATAGTGGTGAGCGGTGGGTCGGTATAAGAGGCCGCCGCGATATCGTCGTAGCCGACCAGGGATAGATCATCCGGGACCCTCAACCCCTGGCGCCTGAGCTGGGCGAGCGCGCCCAGAGCCATTTGGTCGTTGGCAGCAAAGATCGCGGTCGGGCGGGAGCGCAAGACTTCTGCCGCCGCGCGGTAGCCCCCTTCCTCGCTGTAGTCCCCGCAGGCGACCCAGCCCTCTTCCGGGCAGATCCCAAAACGGGCCAGCACCTTCCGGTAGCCAGCAATCCGGTCCGCCGCGTCCGAGGACCGCGCGGGACCTGACAGGTGAGCGATACGGCGGTGTCCGCGGTGGATCAGGTATTCCGTGGCCAGCTCGGCACCCTGGACCTGGTCCAGAAGCACGCCATCCACTCCTAGCTTAGGGCCGAGCACGACGCAGCGACCGAGGGCAGCTAGGCTGGCCAGGTCGGCCCGATCCAGCTGCTCAGGCCAGAGGATCACCCCATCCAGGCGCCTCTTAAACATGTCTTGGACCAAGCCGATCTCGGTTTCCCTATGCCGCCGGCTGCTGGCCACCAACAAGCGCATCCCCCGCTCGGACAGCGCATCCTCGATGGCCTGGACCAGAGGCAGGAAGGCTGGACCCTGGACCTCGGAGAGGATCACCCCCACCAGTTGGGTACGGCCGGAGTGCAGGGCGCGGGCATGCGGGTTAGGGTGGTAATCCATCCGCGCAACCACGTCCAGAACACGCTGGCGCGCCTTCTCGCTGCTGGAGCCGTTGCGGTTGAGCACGCGAGAGACCGTAGCCGGGGAGACACCTGCAGCCTGCGCCACATCGCGGATTCCAACGATGCTCCTTGGATCCGGATGTCGTGCCACGGCTACACCTCCCCTCCACTGAAAAGCTTTCCAAAGAGAGCCTAGTCCTGGAGGCTCTGGCTGTCAACCCCACAACCGAGCGGCGCGTGCGGAACCGGCACATGTCCCCGAGATAATCGGTCCGCCGATCTAAAAGTCGGGGTGCCGCAAGGGCCGCCCGCGAGGCGCCGCACAGCGCCCTCGAATAGCCGGGGACCTGGAGGCGGCCCAGTACCAGCGGTCGAGCCGCCGCAGAACCGAGGGGGTGACCAGCCAGCGCGGCAACGGGTAGCCAGCCGCTTCCAGGGCGGCCAGAATAGCGGCCGCACCGGGGAGGCGGTCCTGGCCGGCCAACCACCAGATGGAGCGCCGAGCTTGCTGCTGGCTCAGCCCCGCGCGGACAAGAAGCCCTGGGAGCTGCGAGGGGGCTACCGGGACGCCGAGTCGGACCGCTAGGCCAGCGCAGCGCCGGCAAAAGGCGCAGCTGCCGTCATAGATCAGCAGGTGGCGGCGTAACGCGGCGACCTCCCGAAAAGCCTCGGCTCCGGTAGCCGGCCAGCACCTGATCCCCGACCCGCGCCGCCGCACCCTCTCGGACCAGCGCCACGGTACAGCCACCGAATCCCGCGCCGGTCAGCCGTGCTCCGTAGACCTCCGGGTGCAGCTGCTGCAGTTCGACCAGGGCATCGAGGCTGGGGACCGACACCGCATAGTCGTCGCGCAGGCTCTGGTGAGAAGCATTCATCAGGCGGCCGAAGCCGGGCGCATCGGTGGAGAGGGCGGCCAGAACCCGGGCATTCTCGCTGACGACGTGGCGAGCTCGCTGCAACAGCGGGCTGGGCAGGGCTGCGAGGTCCGAGACGCGCTCGACTTGGCGCAGCGAGCTCACGCCCAGCAAGGCGCAGGCCTGCTCGCACTCGGAGCGGCGTTGGTTGTAGCCGCTGGAAGCCAGCTGGCGCTGGGTACCGCTATCTAGGACTAGGACCTCGGACTGAGGTGGGAGGGGCAGGAGCCGCGTCTCCAGGCTCTGGGTGTCCAACCAGAGCATGTGACGGTCATCGGCCAGGCTGCTAGCCATCTGGTCCATGATCCCCACCCGGACCCCGACCTGTTCGACCTCGGCGCGCTGCGCCAGCTGGGCTACGGCGAGATCGTCCCAGGGTCTCTGGTAGAGCCGGCGCAAGGCCCGCAGGAAGGCGACCTCCAGGGCGGCGCTGCTGGACAGGCCGGCTGCGACCGGCACATCGGACTGGATATAGACCCAGAGCGGGTAAGCCTGCATGCCGGCGACCACCAGGCAGCCGGTGAGGTAGCGAGCAAAGTCCTCGCCGGCCTCCCCCACCGGAACAGCCAGCTGCTTGCCCAATGAGGCGGCGTGGAAGCGGTGCTGGCCATCCCGGGAAGGAGCCAGCGCTACCCAGGTCTGTTGCCGGAGGGCGGTCGGGAGCACGAATCCCCCGTTGTAGTCGGTGTGTTCCCCGAGCAGGTTGACGCGCCCAGGTGCATGCGCCCAGGCGGCGGCAGGAGCGCGAAACTGTCGGCGGAAGGCTTCTTGGATAGGTTGGGCAGCTAGGTCGGACACGCTTCCTCCGGTTCCACGCAGGGCTTCCGGACAGCTCCGAGCAGGTTAGCCTTTCAGCCGCCGCTCCCGGACGCCTTGGCCTCGGCCTGAGCGTACCAGTACTTGGCCGCCGCATCCTGAGGGTCGAGCTGTAGGGCTTGGTGATAGGCCACAGCGGCGCTGGCATACTCACCGAGCTGGTAGTGCACTCGCCCCACCCAGTCCCAAGCCTGTTCGTAGGCGGGGCTCAGAGAAACCGCTAGGGCAAATTGCACTTCAGCCTGGTGCAGGTGGCCTTGCTGGGCTAGGTCATACCCCTTCTGGAAAGCCCGGACCGCCTTCAGGCCATACAACGAGGCGTCCTCTGCGGTCTGTAAGTCGTAGCGCACCGCAGCGCTGGCGAGGCCGAGCTTCTCCACCTGCCGAAAGTCGTGCACGGCCGAGGCGTAGCGGCCCAAAGCGACATTGGTATGCCCTAGATAGAGCCAAGCATCTCGAAACCCAGGGGCGGCCGCTACCGCCCGGGCGAAGTCGGCTTTGGCAGCCGGATAGTTTCCCTTCTGATAGGCATCGTAGCCGTCACCGAAAGCGGCGGCGGCGGCGCGGCCAAACTCGGACAGCCGCCGATCGACCGCGATGAAGTACTGCGCCCTGGCATTGCTCGGATCTTGAGCTAGGACCGACTGCCAGGCGGCGAGCGACTCTGCGACTTGACCGGCCCGCAGGTAGGCATCGGCCAGGTTGTAGCGCGCCTGCAAGTCGCTTGGATCCACCGACACCGCCTCCTGAAAGTCCCGCAGGGCAGCGGCAGTCTGCGGCTTGCGGAGCTTGAGCAGCGAGTAACCTAGCTGGTCGAGCACATCGGCATAGGCTGCGCGGTTCCGGCTGCCGATCTGGGATACCGAAGCGGCGTAAGCCGCCCAAGAGCTCTTGGCCCGGATCCACCACTTGAGATCGGTGTAGATCTGCGCTTTGAGCAGCAAGACCTGCGGGGCCGGCGCCTGCGTGGCCAGGACGCGCACCTCGGCCAGGAGCTTACTCCAGACCGGGTTCCCTACCACTGCAGGCTGAGTAGACAGGGCCTGCTGGGTCTGCGCCTGCAGGTCGGCTAACTGCCGCTGCTGCGATGGGCTCAGCGTGCCGGCCGCTAGGGCTAGGAGGCCCCCCAGCAGCGCAGCGCTCACCGCTCCCCCTGTCCTGCCCCACCGTGTTCCAGGTGATCTAGGCGCCGCTCCAAGCGGCTGAGCTGTTCGATCAAGGCCACCAACAGCAGGGCGTAGTGGTCGTAGAGTTTGGGGCGCTCCATGCTATGATCCCCCCGCATCCAGCCTCTGAGCAGAGCCGAAGAGCGGTCCAGCACTTCGGTGGGTTGGAGCTCCTCGAAAGAGCGGCCCTCCAGGATCGCGTGAGCGAAGTTGTATTCCACGGCACTCTCCTCCGTACACTCTACGCATGGAAGATGAAAAGAAGGTTGCGGTGGTGACCGGAGCGGCCCGGGGAATCGGCCTGGCTACCGCCCGGCGCCTGCAGGAGAGCGGCTATTCCCTGTGGCTGATCGATCGAGACGGGGCAGTCGAAGCGGCCGCGGCCGCGCTTCCCGCCCGGTTTTTGCGCGGGGACCTCGCCGACGACCGCTTTCTCCAGGAAGCTGGAGGGCAGATCGGGGCAGTCCACGCGCTGGTCCACAACGCGGCGACCGCCGCTCCGGGAAACGCTGCCGACACCGCCCTAGTTGGCTGGGAGCGGGTTCTGGCGGTCAATCTGACAGCACCCATGCGCCTCACCCAACTGCTCCTACCCCAGATGCCCTCAGGGGCATCGATCGTCCACGTCGCCAGCGTCCAGGGGATGCACGCCGAGCAGAATAACCTGAGCTACAGCGCCAGCAAGGGAGGGCTGATCTCCCTGACCAGGGCGATGGCGCTAGACCTTGCCTCCCGGGGGATCCGGGTCAACGCCGTCGCTCCAGGAGCGATCGCCACCGAGGGGTTGCTGGCTGCGATCGCAGCCAACCCAGACCCAGCCAAGACATTGGCCGATTGGGAGGACCTGCACGCGCTGCGGCGCCTGGGGCGCCCGGAGGAGGTGGCCGAAGCCATCGCCTTCCTGCTCTCGGAGCGGGCCAGTTTCATCACTGGGACTACCCTGGTGGTCGACGGGGGGATGACGGCCAGTTTCATGATGGCCGGCCGGCCAGTCTGAGCAGCGGCCGTGCTACACTCAGCCGTGCTTGAAGCTCACCCCCACGTAGCTGCCGGCGGGCGCTGGGTCGTAGAGCTGTACGGCTGCAACGGCCGCGCGCTGGAAGATCTCGACCTGATCCGCGAAGCGCTCCGGAGGGCCCTGCTGGATCTGGGCGCCGATCCAAACGGGATCCAGTATCTCGCGCACAAATTCGAACCGCAGGGCCTCTCGGCTACCGCGATGAGTTCGGTGGCCATGGTGACCATGCATACCTGGCCAGAAGACCACCGCTCGGCCACTATCGACCTCTACTTCTACTGTGCCGATGCAGACGCGCGGCGGACCATCAAGCAGCTCATCGCAGCCTTGGGGGCGAGCCAGGAGGTACACCACCCCAGGCTGCGCGAGCTCTGCTCCACCACCTGAAGGGATCCCATGCGGTACGGTTCATTTTTTCTGGAGGAGATCACGCCCTTCGAGAGCATGCTGCGGCGCATGGACGAGGTGATCGTCCAGAAGCGCACCCGCTACCAGGAACTCACGCTATTCCGCAGCCAGGGGTTCGGGAAAATCTTGGTCCTAGACAAGGACGTGCAGTCCAGCGAGTCGGATGAGTACGTCTACCACGACACTCTGGTCCATCCAGCCATGCTGGCTCACCCTTCCCCCAGGTCTGCTTGCATCGTGGGCGGCGGCGAGGGGGCTACCCTGCGCGAGGTCCTGCGCCACCCCAGCATAGAGCGCTGCACCATGGTGGACATCGACGGCGAGCTGATGGAGCTAGCCCGAGAATGGTTACCGGAGTGGCACAGGGGGGCTTTCAGCGACCCCAGGGCCCGGGTCATCGCCGCAGACGCCAGGGGGTGGTTGGAGGCCAACCCCGAGCGCTACGACGTGATCTTGGTGGATCTGACCGATCCGGTGGGAGCCGATTCGCCGGCACGCTTCCTGTTCACCGAGGAGTGGTATCGCCTGCTCTCGGAGCGGCTGGAGCCGGGCGGAGTGGTCGCCCTTCAGGCGGGCATGATCCTCCCCACCCACCACCGGGAACACTCGGTCATCCACCACACCGTCGCCCAGGTGTTCCGTCATGTGCGCAGCTACCGCACCTACATCCCCAGCTACTTCCTGCAGTTTGGTTTTCTGCTGGCCAGTCAGGCCACCGACCCGGCCTCGCTGGAAGTTTCTCTGTACGCGCAGCGCTGCCATGAGCGCGGCCTAGCGCTACGCTACCTGACCCCAGAGCTGATCCGCGCGCAGTACGCCCTGCCCGGTGACCTCCAAAAAGCCCTGCGCGAAGAGCAGATGGTCTCGCGCGACGCCGATCCTTTCTGGCTGGACGCCGAGGGGAGGGCGCAGCAGGGCCCGGTGGGTCCCCGATGACCGGTGGACCGAAGGTGGGGGGCGGGGCGGTGCAGATCTCTGCCGAGGCCATCGCGCTGCGGGTGCGCGAGGTGGCCCGAGCGATCGAGGACGATTACCGGAATACCCGCCTGCACCTGATCTGCGTCCTGACCGGGGCCTTCGCGTTCTTCGCCGACCTGGCCCGCCAGCTCGACCTAGCGATCACGGTCGATTTCTTGGCGGTCACCTCCTATGGAAGCCAGCTGCGCAGCAGCGGAGAAGTCCGGCTCACCAAAGACCTTAGCCTGCCCATCGCCGGCCGAGACGTCTTGGTCATCGAGGACATCATCGATTCGGGGCTGACCATGCAGTACCTCCTGCGCTACCTCAGCGGACGGGGGCCGGCCTCCCTGGAAGTCGCCACTCTTCTAGACAAGCCGTCGCGCAGAGCGGTGGAGATCCCGCTGCGCTACGTCGGCTTCACGATTCCGGACGCGTTCGTATACGGATACGGCTTGGACCACGATCAATTCGGCCGCAATCTCCCCTTCATCACCTCGCTGGGCGAGGCCGAGCTTGCCTCCCTCTGAAGCGGAGGTGCGCCGGGTGCTGGGCCGGCTGGAACTGGGCGGAGTTCCGGGGGTCCTCGGGGAGCTCTGCCGGCAGCGCTTCACCGACTACTCCGGGCAGCCGGCAGCGGAATGGCCCGCCCCCCGCCCACTCGGTCGCCTGCGCGACGCCCTGGGGGGGGCGGAGCTGAGCGTGATCGCCGAGGTCAAGCGGGCCAGCCCTTCCCAGGGGCCGATCCGGGCGTCGGCGGTGGCCGCAGAGACCGCGCTGGCGTACGCCAGCGCGGGCGCCGCGGCTATCTCGGTGCTCACCGAGCCCACCCGGTTCCGCGGCCGACTCTCCGATCTGTTGGAAGTGAGCGCCGCTCTGCCCGATTATCCGGTGCTCCGCAAAGACTTCATCGTCCATCCCCGCATGCTGATAGAAGCCGCCTGGGCCGGCGCCAGCGCAGCTCTGCTGATCGCCGCGGCACTGGGCGAGAGCCTCTCGGCTTTCCTGGACTGGGCGAGAGAGCTGGGCCTGGACGCCTTGGTCGAAGTCCACGACCAAGGCGAACTGCAGCGCGCCATGGACAGCGGAGCGGAGATCATCGGCATCAATAACCGCGACCTAGCCACGCTATCCGTCGATCGGTCCACCGCCCCCCAGCTGGCCAGGCTGGCTCGGTCGGCGGGTTTCCGGGGGATCTTGGTAGCCGAGAGCGGTTATCAGGCTGGGTCCGAGCTAGCAGACCTAACGGGTATCGACGCAGTGCTCGTCGGCAGCAGCTTGATGGCCAACGCGGACCCGGGAGCGGCCCTAAAGCGTTTCCTGGACGAGTCGAAGCTCCCGGGACGAAGCGCTCACTGAGCGCTGTGGAGGTCCGGCCTCAGCACCTCAGCACCCCGGAGGTACACGTGCCGGACCTCCCGCTGCCGGGCAGCGGTCTCGACGTGCATCATGACCCGGATCACCCGCTGCAGCCTTCCCGGAACAGCGATCTCCTGGGCGTTGAGGAGAGGCACCATGGTCATACCCAGCGCTCGGGCTGCCTCCGCGGGGAAGGTGGCGTTGAGGTCCTGGGTGACAGTGAAGATGATAGAGCAGATCCGCTCCGTATCCTGCGGAGCCAGGCCGTTTCGCCCCAACATCTCCACCAAGAGCTCGCTGGTGGCTTCCAGGATCTCCTCTGCTCCGTTGCGAGGGACGGTGGTGGCGCCCCGAATCCCACGCATCATCAGGAGACCCTTCCCGGCAGGCCTGCACGGCCGCCGCTGGAACGCCAGGCTGAATGGCTCCAGCCACTCCCCAGTCCTTCCTTGCCAGCTAAGAAGTTTCTCAAGTTCCCTCCCAGGCCACTCCTAGGCGTTGATCCTCTCGCCGAGCCAAGCAGAGCTTAGCGCACCGACGCGGGGAGGGGTGGACGGAGATGAATGTGACCGGCTCGTGAATCCATCCGCAAGCTACTCCGATCTGAGGGCTGGTCAGGAAGGGCTCAGAACGCGGCTGGCACGGGTTATACTGGCCGAGCTGATAGGCTTTAAGGAGGAGCATGCACGTCATCGAGACGATCTCTATCGCCCCCAATTTGCCCCGACGCATCCGCCGACTCGAAGAGCTCGCCTACAACCTCTACTGGACCTGGACGCCCAAGCTGCAGGGGCTGTTCCGACAAATTTCGCCCGAAGCCTGGGAGCGCTCCAACCACAACCCGGTGCGGACGCTGTGGCGCGTCCCGCAGCGTAGGTTAGAGGAGCTAGCCCAAGACCCGAGCTTCGTCACCCACTACGAAGCTGCGCTGGAGGACTTCGATGCCTACATGACAGCGCGAGATACCTGGTACAGGCGCCAGGGATCGCCCTGCGGCCGTGTCGCCTACTTCAGCATGGAATTCGGCTTTACCGAAAGTCTCCCCATCTACTCCGGGGGCCTAGGCATCCTAGCTGGGGACCACTGCAAGAGCGCCAGCGATCTCGGCCTCCCCTTCATCGGTATCGGCCTGTTGTTCCGACAAGGCTACTTCCAGCAGCTCCTCAACCGCGACGGCTGGCAGGAGGAGCTCTATGAGGATCTAGACTTCTCGCAGCTCCCGGTCCGTCCAGCCAAGCTAGCTGACGGGCGAGAGGTGAAAGTGAGCTTGCAGCTCCCGGGGAGGGAAGTGCACTTAAAGGTGTGGACCCTCCAGGTGGGCCGGGTCTCTCTGCTCCTGCTGGACAGCAACCTAGACGAAAATCAGGGTGAGGACCGCGACCTGACCGCCAGGCTCTATGCGGTCGGCCAGGAGATGCGGATCCAGCAGGAGATGATCCTGGGAATCGCTGGGGTGCGGGCGCTGCGGGCGCTGGGAGAAGAGCCCGAGGTCTTCCACCTCAACGAGGGGCACGCCGCCTTTTTGGGTTTGGAGCGGATCCGTGAGTATGTCGCCGGCGGCCTGTCTTTCGCCGAAGCGCTGGAGGTGGTGGCCTCTAGCAGCATCTTCACCGTACATACCCCGGTGGCAGCCGGAAACGACGCTTTCACCCAGGATCTGGTCGACCGCTACTTCTCGGAGTGGTACACCGCGCTCCAGATCGACCGGGAGAGCTTCATGGGTCTAGCTCTGCACCCGCAGAGCTGGGGGCCCACCTTCAGCATGCCGGTGCTGGCCCTGCGCCTCAGCCGAGCTGCGAACGGGGTCTCGCAGCTGCACGGCGCCGTCTCCCGGCAGATGTGGAGTTTTCTCTACCCCGGAGCGGACATCCACGAGATCCCGATCGGCCATGTCACCAACGGTATCCACACCCTCAGCTTTCTGTCACCCAGGCTGAGGGAGCTATGGGACCGCCACCTGGGAGAAGACTGGACCGAGCGGATCGAGGACCCGGCCACCTGGGCCGGCATCTCCGAGATCGGCGACCGCGATTTGGCCGCCGCGCTGCGCACCGACAAGGAAGAGATGATCCGCTTCATCCGCAGGCGGCTGCGCGAGCAGTACCTGCGCCATCAGGCCCCGGCCAGCCGCGTCCACCAGGCTGACCACACGCTGCGACCCGACGTCCTCACCATCGGCTTCGCGCGCCGCTTCGCCACCTACAAGCGGGCGACCCTACTGTTCCGCGACCCAGAGCGACTCAGGCGCATCATCAACCACCCCGAACGCCCGGTACAGTTCGTGTTTGCCGGCAAAGCACACCCGGCCGACAATCCCGGAAAAGAATTCATTCAGACGCTGTACCGGGCCGCCCAGGATCCAGAGTTGCTGGGTAAAGTGGTCATCTTGGAGAACTACGACATCGCGGTAGCTCGCTACCTGGTCCAAGGAGTCGATGTCTGGCTGAATAACCCGCGGAGACCGTTGGAAGCCTCAGGGACCTCCGGGATGAAGGCCGCGCTCAACGGGGCGCTCAACTGCTCGATCCTGGACGGCTGGTGGGCCGAAGGGTACAACCCACAGATCGGCTACGCGATCGGGGACGAGCGAGAGTATAGCCAGTTCGAGGCGCAGGACGACGCCGACAGCTTCAGTCTCTACGAGACCTTGGAGAATGAGATCGTCCCGACCTTCTACCGCAAGGCCGCAACCGGCGAGGCGGCCGAGTGGCTCTCCCACGCCCGGGCAGCCATCCAGGTCGTCGGCCCGCACTTCAGCATGCAGCGGCAGGTGATCGAGTACCACGACCGCTACTACTCCCCGCTCACCGCCCGACTCCGGACCATGCGGGAGCGGGACTGCGTCCGGGCCCGGGCCCTGGCTGCCTGGAAAGCCGATCTGGTGCGCAGCTGGCCGGAAATTCAGCTGGAGATCCAAAAGCCGGAGTCCAATCAGCTGAGAGTCGGGGAGATGCTGGAATTCGAGGCCAGGCTGCAGGCACCGGGCCTCGACCCACGGACCTTAAGGGTCGAGGTGGTGTTCCGCCGCGCCGGTCAGCCGCTCCACACCCTGAGCCTACCCCTGGTGGAGACCGGCGAAGGGGGAGTCGCCCGTTATCACAAGAGCCTGAAGCTGACTGAACACGGCCGCTTCGAATTGCTAGCGCGGGTCCTTCCGGACCACCCCGATCTGGCCAGCCCCTTTGAAGTCGGCCTGGTCTATTGGGCCTAGGGCACTCCGGCCGGCTAGGATCCGAATCCCAGCGGTCCACCCCGATCGAGGACTTCCAGCGCCACTCGGCGCCGCAGGGCTGTGAGGTCGAGCAGTGGCTGCAGCCGCTGCCCAGCTCGCTGCAGCAGCCTAGCCTCGTCTCCCTCCGCCAGCACCGGGGCCAGTTCCCCTGCGACCGCACCGGCCTGGGCCGCCGCCTCGGCGGCATAGATCCGGGTCATCGCTACCGCCGATTCGGGGCGGCCCAGGCGCTCGGTGCGCAGCAGCGCCGCGTCGGCAGCGTACGCGGCCATACACAGATCGGCGAGGCGAGCCAGAACTTCCTGGCGCTCTTCGAGCTGGTCTCCAAAGCGCTGCAAGGCCTTGCCGGCCAGCAGCAGCGTCAACCCCTTGATCGAATCGATGGTCTGGGCCGCCGCCCCCAGAGGGTCTTGCACGGGCCGCGGGGGTTCTAGAAGCTTGGCCTGGGCTTCCCGTAAAGCCGGGAGCAGCGGGAGGGTACCCCGCTCAGCCCGCCTGAGCAGCAGGCCAGGGATCAGCAGTCGGTTGATCTCGTTGGTCCCCTCGAAGATCCGGTTGATGCGGCTGTCGCGGTAGGCCCGCTCCACCGGCAAGTCGGCGCTGTAACCGTAACCTCCGTGGATCTGGAGGTTCTCGTCCACTGCAAAATCTAGGAGCTCAGAGCCCAAGACCTTGAGCGCCGAGCACTCTACCGCGTACTCCTCGGTGGCGGCTATGGGGGGGACCCCGGCCACGATCCGGGCATCTATGGCTCCGACCAGCCGGTAGAGAGCCGACTCCACCGCGAAGAGCCGGGTGGCAATCTGGGCCAACTTCTCCTGGATCAGGCCGAAGCGGCCGATCGGCCTGCCGAACTGCTGGCGCTGCAGGGCGTAGCCAGCCGCCTGGCTCAGGGCGACTTTGGTCGCTCCGAGCGCCCCCGCGGCCAGCTTGTAGCGCCCTACGTTGAGGATGTTAAAGGCGATCTTGGCCCCCTGCCCCACCTGTCCGAGCAAGTGGTCGGCTGGGACGGGTACCGCGTCCAGGATCAACCGGCGGGTGCTGGAAGAGCGGATACCCAGCTTGTGCTCCTCTGGGCCGGTGGAGACGCCGGGCCAGGAGCGCTCCACCAAGAAGGCGCTGAGGCGCGGACCCTGCGCGGTCGGTACCTGGGCGAAGACGGTAAACAGATCAGCGAAACCGGCGTTGGAGATCCACATCTTGGTCCCGCTCAGCAGAAAGGACCCATCCTCCTGCAAGGTAGCCTGCGCTCTGGCCGCCTGGGCGTCCGATCCGGACTCGGGTTCGGTCAGGGCGTAGGCGGCCACCCACTCCGCGCTGACCAGCCTGGGTAGGTACTTCTGGCGCTGCTGCTCGCTCCCGAAGTACACCAGCGGCAACGCACCGATGCTCTGGTGCGCCCCAAAAGTGACCGCGAAGCCACCGGCTGGGCCTAGGGACTCAGCGACCAACAAGGAAGCCAGCTTGGGAAGATCCAGGCCGCCGTAGGCCGAGGGAACCTCGGTACCGGCCAGCCCCAAGGCAGCCGCCCGGCGCAGCAGATCCTGGGCCAGTCCCTGCTCCTGGTTCTCCAAGCGGTCCATCACCGGTAGGATCTCCCGCTGCACGAAGCTCTTGGCCAGCCGCTCGATCTGCAGCAGCTCGGGATCCAAAGCTTCCCGAATCGTCACCGCGCCCGGCTCAGGGCGGCCGAGCAGGAAGTGTCCGCCTGGCAAGTCGTTCACGCCGCCTCCGCGGGATAGACCTCGAAGACCCCAGCCGCCCCCATCCCACCGCCGACGCACATGGTGACCAGGCCGAGACCGCCGCCCAGGCGGCGCAGCTCGTGTATCAAAGCGCTGCTCAGCTTGGCGCCGGTGCAGCCCAGAGGGTGCCCCAGGGCGATCGCGCCGCCATTGACGTTGACCCGGTCCTCGTCCAAGCCGAGCTCCCGGATCACCGCCAAGCTCTGCGCAGCGAAGGCCTCGTTGAGCTCGATCAAAGCGATGTCTTCCTGGCGCAAGCCCAGGCGGGAGAGCAGCTTCGGGATGGCCAGCACCGGGCCGATCCCCATGTACTCCGGATCCACTCCCACCGCCAGGTAGCCGAGAAAGCGGGCCAGCGGGCGCAGGCCCAGGGCCTTCGCCCGGCTGGCCTCGACCAGCAGCAGCGCCGCGGCGCCGTCGGAGAGCGGGCTGGAGTTGCCGGCAGTCACCGAACCGCCCTGGGCGAAAGCCGGCCGGAGCGTGGCCATGACCTCCAAGCTGGCCTCGTGGCGGATCAACTCCTCATGGTCAAACACGGCCGTCTGAGGTGGCTGCAGCCGCCCATCCACGGCCCTGGAAGCCGCGACAGGCACCGCAACCCGGCCAGCCCGCAGGCGACCATCCCGCTCGGCCTGGCTAGCCCGCCGGTGGCTGCGCAGGGCGAAGCGGTCCTGATCCTCGCGGCTGACACCGTAGCGGCGGGCCACCTTCTCGGCAGTGAGACCCATGTTCAAGTAGACCCCTGGCCGGTGATCCACCAGGTAGGGGTTGGGGAGGGGGAGGTGGCCCATCATCGGCACGCAGCTCATGCTCTCCACCCCACCGGCTAGGGCGATCTCTACCATGCCGGTCTGGATCGCCGCTGCCGCCATCGCCACCGACTGCAAGCCCGAAGCGCAGAAGCGGTTGACCGTCACTCCCGGAACCGAGTCCGGGAAACCGGCCCGCAACGCGGCGATCCTGGCGATGTTGAGGCCTTGCTCGGCTTCCGGCATCGCGCAGCCCAAGACTACGTCCTCGGGGATCAGGTCAGCTCGTCCCGAGGCCTTGAGGCACTCCGTGAAGACCAAAGCCGCTAGGTCGTCCGGGCGCACCGCGGCCAGGCTCCCCTTCCCCGCTCGACCGACCGGGGTCCGCACCGCACTTACGATCACCGCGTCATGCATGGGTCAACCACTCCTCTCTGCTGAGCGAAAAGATCAAGCCGTCTTCGGGCAGGCCGTCCCGATGCGCCCCCAAAGGCCTCCGCCCGCTCAGGTGGGCACCAGCCCTGCGCGCCACCGCGATGCTGGCCAGGTTGGTCTCGGCTACACAGATCTGCAAGCAGACGATACCGCGCTCGACCAAAGCGTACTGAGCCAGCGCCCGGACCGCCTCGGTCATCAGACCTCTGCCCCGCCAGGGGCTGGCCAAAAAGTAGCCGATCTCGGTCTGATCGCTGCTATTGAGGTAATGAAAGCCGATACGGCCGGCTAGCCGCCCGCCCAGCTCGATCAACCAGGACTTACGGCCATCCAGCTCGGCGAGCTCGGCCTCCTGCTGTAGGTACCTAAGCTCATCCTGCACAGTCAGGGTCTGATCGACCCAGGGCAGGTAGCGGCGCAGGTCCTGGCGGTCTCGGTCGATCAGCGCGAATAGGGCTTCGGCGTCCTCGAGCAGGGGTTCGCGCAGGCGGACCGGGTCGCCACGGTTGTTCCAGGCCGTCTGCACCTCAGTTCCTCAGGGGGCGCCCAGTCCTGAGCAGGTGGGCGATGCGGGCTTGGGTAAGAGGTCGGCCGGCCAAGTCCAGGAAAGTCTCGCGCTCCAGGTCCAGCAGATACTGCGCGCCGACTAGGTTGGTCTGGCCATTCAGGTCGCCGCCGCAGAGGACCTTGGCTAGGGAAGAAGCCAGCAACAGGTCGTACTCGCTGATGTAGCCGGCCTCCCGCATCTGATAGGCACCGCTCTGCAAGGCCGCACGTCCGCTGGAGCCCAGAACGCCGATCTGGGTGGGGACTTTGGGAGCGTAGCCGGGCAGGAGCTCGGCGACGGCAGCCTTGGCTCGCAGCAGGAGCTGGTCTTGGTTCATGCAGATGAGATCGGCAGGCCGCAGCAAGCCCAGGTCGATGGCCTCCTCGGCGCTCCCCGAGGTCTTGGCCAGGGCCAGCGCCTCGAAGCGGCGGCTGAGCGCTGGGAGCAGCGAGCTGCCGCTGGGCGCCTCCTCCCAGGCCCGCAAGCTCATCTCCTTACAACCCCCACCGGCAGGGATCAACCCGACCCCCACTTCGACCAGACCGAGGTAGGACTCGGCCGACGCGCAGACCTGGTCGGCGTGAAGAGCCAGCTCGCAGCCCCCACCCAGAGTCTGGCTGTGCGCAGCCACCACTACCGGGTAGGGAGCGGAGCGCAGGGCGGAGGTGAGCTCCTGAAAACGCCGGACCACCTGATCCAGCAGGTCAAAATCCCGGTCCTGAGCGTACATTAGGATCAGAGCCAAGTTGGCGCCCGCCGAGAACTGGCGGCCCTGGTTTCCGATCACCAGGCCGACTTGGTCGCCCTGGCGGATGGTGCGGTCAGCCAGCTCCCAGAGCTGGAGGGCGTCTTCTCCGAGGGCATTGCCCTTGGAGTGGAACTCCAGCAGCAAGACCCCCTCGCCCAGGTCCAGTAGAGAAGCGTCGGCGAGGCTGGCCAGGGCCCTGCCCGGCTCGGCGCGCAGGGCCCGCAGCGAGAAGGGCAACGCAGCCGGCCTGCGCCCCTGCGGCAAGGCCGGCACGCAGGCGGGATTCCCCTGGTAGCAGGGCTCCTGGCCGAGCCGGGCGAAGAGCTCGGGCACGGTCAGGCCTCGCTCCTGCCAGTGACGGGCCAGCCGCTGCCCACCCAACAGGTCGTAGAGCTGGAATGGACCGATATCCCAGCCAAACCCCCACCGCATCGCCAGATCGATATCCTCCAAGCGGTCGCTGACCTCACCGAACATTTGACCGGCGTACCAGATAGGGTCGGACAGGACTTCCCTGAGCAGGTGACCGGGCGAAGGGACTTCCCAGAGCTCGGGGACCCGCAGCTCCAGGGGCAAGGAACCCAGGCGCTGGGTCAGGGCGGACAGCTCCGGGCTCAACTCCTGCTTGCGGTAATCGCCGCTGGCCGGGTCAAAGGCCAGCACCGAACTCCCCTGCTGCTGGCGCACCCGCTTGTAGAATCCCGCTCCGGCCTTCTCGCCCAGCCTGCCTTCCGAGACCAACCGCTGCAGCAGGGGCGGGATCTGAAATCCCGCAGCGTCTCCGGTAGACCGTTGCAGGTCCTGGGCCACCTGGAGCACCAGGTCCAGACCGGCCAGATCGGCCGTCCGCAGGGTCGCGCTCCGCGGGCGGCCGACCAGCTCACCGCTCAAGGCGTCGACGTCGGTGGGCGAGAGGCCCAAGGCTTCCATCCTGGCGATGACCCCCAGCATGGCGTGGATCCCGATGCGGTTGGCGATGAAGCCGGGCACGTCCCTGGCCACCACCACTCCCTTTCCCAGGCTAGCCTCGGCGAACTCCCGGACCGCCGCGACGATCTGCGGATCGGTGTCGGCACCAGGAATCAACTCGAGGAGGTGCAGGTAGCGGGGCGGGTTGAAGAAATGGCTCCCCAAGAAGCGGCGCCGAAAACCCGGGGAGCGGCCTTGAACCTGCAGGGCCACTGGAATCCCCGAGGAGTTGGAGCTGACCACTGGACCAGCCTCCCCGCGGTCGAGGCGCTCTAGCAGCGCCCGCTTGACTTCCAAGCGCTCCGCCACCGCCTCGATGACCCAGTCGACCTCCAGGCGATCTAGGTGGTCGCGAAAATTGCCGAAAGTGATCAGGGTGGCCCGGCGGGGGTGCATGAGGGCGGCCGGGCGCGCCCGCAGAGCCCGCCCGAAGCCCTCGCGGGCGATACGGTCGGGGTCGGCACCCTCGGACGGAAGGTCGAGCAGGCGCACCCGAACGCCAGCGTTGGCTAGGTGCGCAGCGATCGCCGCGCCCATGGTACCGGCTCCCAGCACCGCAACCGAATGAAAACTCCGCATTCCTGCCTCCGAAGCCGCCCAGGGCTGGCCACCCCTAAGCGCTTTCGCCCATCTTATCTCCGTTGGCCGGTCCCTGGATGGCGCGACCGCTCCGCCAGCGCACCCGCGCTCACCGCACTGGCGGGTAGGCGGCGGCCCGGAAATCCGCGGTCTGCTCCCGGATACGCAGCGCCCAGAAGGCCGCGCCGCGCGGAGGCGCTCGCCGCGGCGAGCGGTACGGCAATGCAGAGCAGCTCGCAGTTCGACCAGCACGCGCGCGGTACCATCTCCGGATGAAGCGACCCGATCTGTTGCTGAGAGGGACGGCGGCCGGTGGAGAGCTGCGGGTGCTGGGAGCCGACACCACCGCGCTGGTGCAGGAGGCCAGGGATCGCCACCGGCTCAGCCACACCGCGACCGCCGCCCTGGGGCGGGCCCTGACCGGAGCCATCCTGCTCGGACAGGTGGTGGACAAGCACCCCAGGAGCCGCCTGACCTTGAAGATCAGCGGCGACGGGCCCCTGGGAGGTCTGGTCGCGGAGAGCAGCAACGACGGATCGGTGCGCGGCTACACCCGCCATCCGGAAGCCGAGCTCCCCCTGCGCCCGTCGGACGGCAAGTTGGACGTGGGCAGATTGGTCGGGCGGGGGGACTTGACGGTCACGCGGCTGCTCTCGGAGAGCGAACCCTACACCAGCAGCACCCTGTTGGTCAGCGGCGAGATCGCCGAAGACCTGGCCTTTTTCCTGACGAAGAGCGAGCAGATCCCCAGCGCCTTGATGTTGGGGGTGTACCTGGAGGGCGGTCGGGTCCTCCAAGCCGGAGGCCTGCTGCTGCAGAGCTTGCCGGGAGCCAGCCAGGAGACGCTGCGGGCCGCTGAACACCACCTCTCTCAGCTCGGCAGCATCACCAGCCAACTCCGCCAGCGCTCCATCCTAGAGATCATGGAGCTGGCCTGCGGTGACCTGAACCTAGCGATCAGCGGCCAGGCCCTGCCGCTGCACTTCCGGTGCCGCTGCTCGCTAGAGAGGGCCACCGGCGCTCTCACCTATTTTGGCGCCGACGAGCTGGCGTCCATGATCGCCGAGGGCGGGCAGGAGGTGGTCTGCCACTGGTGCAACACCCACTACCAAGTCAGCCCAGAGAGCATCCAGCGCTTGGCCCAGGAGCGGGTGGATGGGGGGCAAGGCCGGTGGACCGAGAACGGGCCGAAGTCCTGATCTTCGGGGGGGAAGAGGGGCGCTTGGACTCGGTACTCAGCCGCCTGAGCGGCTGGAGCCGGGCCCAGGTACAGCGCGCGGTCGCCGAGGGGAGGGTCAAGGTCGGGGGCCGCGTCGCCCAGAAGGCTTCTACCGCCCTGCGCGGCGGCGAAGAGCTCAGCCTGCAGATGCGCTGCGACCTCCCGCAGGAGCTCACCGCCGAGGCCATCCCGCTCGACATTCTGTATGAAGACCGGGAAATCTTGGCGGTCAACAAGCCGGCGGGGATGGTGGTCCACCCAGCGCCTGGACACCCACAAGGCACCCTGGTCCACGCGACTTTGGGGTACCTCGACGCGGGCTGGCCGGCCGGCGGGGGAGTCCGTCCGGGCATCGTTCACCGCCTCGACCGAGACACCAGCGGGGTGATCCTGGTCGCCAAGAGCGTGCAAGCCCACCGGCACCTCACCGGCGCCTTCCAGAGACGGGAGGTCCGGAAGACCTACTTGGCCCTCACGGCTGGCCGCTTACCCTTTGAGCGAGGCGAGGTGGACCTTCCGATCGGCAGGCATCCGGTCAAGCGGCAGCAGATGGCCGTGCTCGGGCTGGGCGGGCGGCAAGCCCGCACCAGCTTCGAGGTCCTAGCGACCTGCGCATCGGTCGGAGGGGATTGGATCAGCTTGGTGATCGCCCGGCCGGTGACCGGTCGCACCCATCAGATCCGGGTCCACCTCCGCCACCTAGGCGCACCGGTCCTGGGCGACCCCGTCTACGGGCGGGCGTCACCCTGGATTTCCAGGCAAGCCCTGCACGCCTGGAAAATCGCCTTTCCTTGGGCGGGAAACCCGCAGCTGCAACTGAGCGCTCCTCCCCCAAACGACCTGCAGGCGGCTTGGCTGGAAGCTGGCGGGGCAGCCGAGCTGTTCCCGGCCTAGATCCTGCCTGGTCCGGGGCGGTAGGAGTCTTTCAGGGGAACGATGCGGTTGTAAATCCGGCGATCCGGGCGAGAGTCCTCGGGATCGGGCCAAAAATACCCGAGGCGCTCGAACTGATAGCGCTGGTCGGGGGCGTCCCCCTGCACGCTGGGCTCGATGTAGCCCTGGGCGACAGCCCGCGAGGAGGGGTTCAGGGCCGTTGCTGGGTCGTCGGCGGCGTCCGGATCCGGAACCGCAAACAGCCGGTCGTAGAGGCGAAACTCGGCCGGCAAGGCCTCGCGGACCGGCACCCAGTGGATCACCCCCTGGGGGCGGACACCGTCGGCGGGGTCAGACCCCAAGGTCTCGGGGAGGACGCGGGCGTGAATCTCCAGGACTCGTCCAGACGCGTCCTTGACGGCTCGCTCCGCCTCGATGACGTAGGCGTAACGCAGGCGGACCCGCCCTCCCAAGCGCAGGCGCCGGAAACCTTTGGGCGGGTCTTCGGAAAAATCATCTGCCTCGATCCACAGCTCCCTACCCAGCGGCAGGGTCCGCGACCCCTGCCTAGGGACGTCCCTGGGCCAATAGGGCGCCTGCACCGGAACCTCAGAGGAGGCTGGCAGGTTGCTCAGGACCAACTTCACTGGGCGCAGGACCGCCATCACCCTGGGGGCCTCGGCGTTGAGGTCGTCCCGGATGACCGCGTCCAGCAGGCTGAGCTCCACCCGGCTGTTAGCCCGGTCGACACCCACCCGGTCGGCGAAGCTGCGCACCGCTTCTGGGCGAACCCCACGCCTGCGCAATCCGGATAGGGTGGGCATCCTCGGATCATCCCAGCCCTGCACCTCCCCTTCCTGGACCAGGCGGAGGAGCTTGCGCTTGCTCATCACGGTGTAGTCCATGCTGAGCCTGGCGAACTCGTACTGCCTGGGCCGGCGCTCAGGGAGCCCGCAGCGCCCCCGCAGGCGCTCCACCAGCCAGTCGTAGACCGCGCGGTTGTTCTCGAATTCCAGGGTGCACAGGCTGTGGGTGACCCCCTCGATCAGGTCCTCCAGGGGGTGCGCGAAGTCATACATGGGGTAGATACACCAGCGGTCCCCGGTGCGGTAGTGGGTGGCGTGGACGATCCGGTACAGGACCGGGTCTCGCAGCTTGAAGTTGGGGCTGCCCAGGTCGATCTTGGCTCTGAGCACGTGCTCTCCGTCCCCGAAGCGGCCCGCGGCCATGTCGGCGAACAGCGCCAGGTTCTCAGCGACCGAGCGGTCCCGGAAGGGGCTGGGGCTTCCAAGGACCGTGACGGTACCGCGCAGGCGGCGCATCTCCTCTTCACCGACCGAATCGACGTACGCGGCGCCCTGGCGGATCAGCTCGGCGGCGCAGAGGTACATCTGGTCGAAGTAATCTGAGGCGAAGCGGACCCGCGAAGGAGCAAAACCCAACCAATCCAGGTCGCGCAGGAAGGCCTCCACGTATTCCTGGGATTCGGTCTCCGGGTTGGTGTCGTCAAAACGCAGGTTGCATTCACCCCGGTAATCTAAGGCCAGGCCAAAATTCAAGCAGATGCTCTTGGCGTGCCCGATATGGGGGTACCCGTTGGGTTCGGGGGGGAAGCGGGTACGGACCACCCCTGAGAGCTCCCCTCCCAGGTCCCGGTCGATGATCTCGGTGATGAAGTTTGGTCGAACCAGTCGGGCGGTCACGGCCAAGACCATACCCGATCTGGCCGCCTAGGCCTACGACCTGTCAATTTGCACTCTCGACCAGGTCGGCGAACTCGGGGTGCCGCTTCAAGTAGGCGGCGACGAAGGGACAGCTGGGCCGCACCTCCCAGCCCTCCAGGCGGGCGTCCCTCAGGGCTGCCTCCACCAGGGCGCTGCCCACCCCCCGCCCGCCCAGAGCCGCCGGCACGCCGGTATGGAATAGATCGCGCACCGCCCCGATCTGCCGGTATTCCAGAACTGCCGATTGACCTTCCAGCTCGAGGAGATAGCGCTGGGCCTCAGGCTGGTGCTCGACCAGATCGCGCAGGGAGGGCATGCCGCCTTAACTCGCGCTCGCCGAGAGCGCAGCGGAGCGGCGTAGGCCGAACCAATAGACCAGGGCAGCCACCAGGAAGCTGACGAAATAGGTGAGGTCGCCGAAACCTGGGTGCGAGGCAGCGAAGGGGCCGGTATAGAGCGATTGGTTCATGAAGGGGACGCTCAAGGCGATACCGATCAGCCAGGCCCAAAAACCCCAGCGGAAGCGGGAGGGCTCTCCAGCCGAGCTGGACCGGCTGAAATACAGGTGGAGGATCACCACTGCGACCCAGGGAGCGGTCCAGTAGCCCAACAGGAAGAGAAAGCTCTCGTAGTTGCCGTAGTAGTTCTGGCCAGCCAACAAGCTGATCAGCAGGCCGAAGCAGCTGACCACCACCGCCGCGCCCCAGCGGGGCAACCGCAAACCCAGCGCCAGGGAGGACAGCGCACCCGAGTAGATGTTGAGCACATTGGCAGTCACCGTACCCAAGATCACCGCCAGCATGGCCAGAACCCCTAGCAGGTGCGGCAACAGGTGGGTCACCAGATCGGTCGGCACGCTGAGCGGAGCGATGGTCGCCAGCGCAGCGCCCAAGACCTCGATCCACAAGCAGGCCAAGAAGTTCGACCAGAAAGTCAACGAGAAAACCTGGGCGCTGCGCGCCGAGCTGGGCAGGTAGCGGGTGTAGTCCGAAGCGTAGGGCATCCAGCCGAGCAGGTAGGAGAAGGTGACGGCAATAGTCAGGATGAAGGCGCCGCTCAGACCACCGAAGGAGCTCAGGGCTTTGAGCTGGGCGGGCAGAGCGAAGTCGGTGTGCGAGAAGCCGTACACCGAGACGACCAAGAAGATCGCGACCAGGATCCAGGCCAGGTAGCGCTCGATGGCGTGGATAAGGTTGTGGCCGATCACGGCGATGAAGCCCTGGGCCAGGGTCAGGATCGCCACCGATAGGGCAAACGGAAAGCCGAAGAGCCAGTCCAGGGCGAAAGCCCCCAAGACCGTGTTGACCGCGAACCAGCTAAATCCACCGATGAAGTTGAGCAGGGCCGGCAGCCGGTTCCCCCAGCTCCCGAAGGCGCGGCGGGACTGCATCAGCTGGGGGAGGCCGATCCTAGGGCCGTAACTGCTCAGCACCCCCATCAGGACGGCTCCCAGCAGGTTGCCGATACCCAGCGCCAGCAGGGCCTGCCAGAAGCTCAGCCCAAACAGGCCGGTAGCCAGGGCGCCGGTGGTGAGGGTGGCGAACTCGACGTTAGCGCCAACCCAGAGCGTGAAAACCGAGCCGACCCGGCCCTGGCGCTCCGCCTCCGAGACGACCTCGATGCCCTTGCGCTCTAGCGACCATGACGGTGCCGGTGTGGTCATGGCCCAAGGTAGCACATCAGGTGCTCATGGCAAAGCCCTCAGCGCCCGGGGGAGGCGGCAGTCAGCTGGGAGAGCGGGACAGCGGCCACCCCACCGCTAGGAGCTCCGCCGCTCACGATCTGGGCCGCAGTCCCCCGGATCAAGCCGACGTAGACGGTATTGTGGGCGATCAAGATGCCGCCCGCCCCCACAGTACCGGGGAGCTGGACCGATCCCAGCGGCTGGCCATCGCTGCGCCGCAGCGCGTACAGCCGCCCGCTGACCGTGGCCACCACGACCTCCCCCGCCAAGACCGCCGGATTATCGTAGGCTGGCCCCGACAGCTTAGCTTTCCAGAGCAGGCGGCCGGTCCTGGCAGAAAAGGCGTAGAGCCGGGAGCGGATGCTGGAGGCGACGTAAAAGCTACCGCCCGCGAAGGTCGCAGCTGGAGCCTGATAGGCCGGCGGATAGGGGCCGGGAGCGGTGGTGTAGGACCAGAGCGGCTGGCCGGTGAGGCTCACGCCGCGGAAGACCTCGCGCAGCAGCTGCTTGCCGTGGATCGTCACCGGCAGGGTGTTCACCGCCAAAAGGTCGCCGGCTCCCAGGGTCGGGGCGTTGTCGGCGTTGGTGCTGTCCAGCGTCCACAGGTGCCGGCCGGTCCTGGCGGAGAAGGCGCGCAGGCCGGGATGCCCGGGCATCCCGGTGTCGATGTAGAGGACGCCGCCCACTAGGGCCGGGTTGGAGAAGTCGTTGATACCGCCGTCGTAGACCCGCCAAACCACCTTCCCGGTCGCCGGGCGGATGGCGCGCAGCCAGTGGCTCCCATCCGGCTCGTACAGCAGCTTGGTGGCCGGGTCATAGAGCGGGGTAGTCTTGTCGTTGCCGACTGTGGGCACGGACCAGAGGATCCGGCCGGTCTTGCGGTCCAAGGCGTAGACGCCGCTCGGGGGTGTCCCTCGGATCCAAGCGCTCCCGCGCATGCTGCTGAAGATGTCGTTGCCGATCCCCACGAAGACGCGGCTGCCGACCACCGAGGGGGGACAGAATACCGAGTTGGGCAGGTGGGTAATCCAGAGCAGCTTGCCGCTGCGCGCGCTCATCGCGAAGACGCTACCGTCCAGCCCGCCTCCGTAGAGAACGCCGCCAGCCCAGCTTAGACCCCCGACTACTCCGCCGGGCAGCTTGGTGAAAAATCGCTGCCCGCTGCCCGCGGTCGGAGAGACGACGGCGTTGTGGGAAGGACCCCCATCGAAGGCGGTCCAGCCATCCAGCTGGTGGCTGCTGGGCCGGAGGTGCGAGGCGACGTCCAGGGCAGCCAACAGCAGCAAGGCGACCAGCGCTGCGATCAACCCGGCGGGGAGGCGGACAGCCCGCGGAAGATGCATCTGCATACCCAGAGCATAGCGCCTGGGCGGGGGCCTTACCCTTCGGCGACGCTCAGCCCAGGGGGCTTCCGGATCGGGGGAATCCATGGCAGAATCGGCGTAGGCGCATGCGCCCAGATACCTGAGGTCACCGATGTGGTACGCCCCCCGGGGATACATCTCTCTCCTGCTCGCCCTGTCCCTGGTCGGCTGCGGCGGCGAGCTTCCAGCTAGCCAGCCCAGCAACGGGCAGCTGGCGGTCTCGGTGAGCGGGCTCTCCTCGGCCGCCGCCCAGGTCTCGGTGAGCGGACCGCAGGGCTACCAAGCCAACCTGCAGGGCAACACCCTGCTGCAGAAGCTGCTCCCCGGGCAGTATCAGATCCGCGGCCACACCGTGCACAGCCAGGGATCCAGCGAGACGCGCACCTACACCGCGCGGGCTCAGGCAGTCGAAGTTCTCGCCGAGCATACCGCCAGCGTCACCCTGCGCTACCACCTCGTCGCCCGCCAGCAAGCCCTCTGGGTCCTGCGGAGTTCTGGCCTGGGGGGGATCTCGGTCTTCCCCCTACCTCTCGCCGGGCAGGGGCGGCGCAGCAGCCTGTGGATTCCCGATCTCCCCGAACGGGACCTGGCCGCCCTGGCGGTAAGCCCGAGCGGGCAACTATGGGTAGCCAGCTCCAGGGGAAATATCCGGCTCTGGGGGAGCAGTGGGCCGCGCGGCCTCACGCTCGCGGTCTCCGGAGCGGCACCGGGCATCAGCGCGCTGGCTTTCAGCCCCTCAGGTGAGCTTTGGGTAGCTACCTTGGGGGGGCAGCTGCTGGGCTTCACCTCGCAGCAGCTGGCCAGCGGAGGCCCGCAGCCAGCAGCGACGGCGGTAGGGGTGGCCGGCGCGCGCGGCGCAGTCACCGCCCTGGCGGCCACCACTTCCGGGGGGCTCTGGGTGGGGACCGCTGAGGGGGCGTTTCTCCTAGATGCCTCTCAGCTGGCCTTAGGGGGATTGCAGCGAGCTCTGATCTCCCACAGCGGTCCGGTTCTCAGCCTGGCTCTCAGCGGTGCAGCAGGCCACCAAACCCTCTGGGTGTCCGGCCAGACCGGCCTACTCGGTTTCCCGGGCGGAGCGCTGGCCAACGCCGATCGGGAGAAACCCCTTCGCCGAAAGAGCCCGATACCTGGACGCATCCAGGCCCTGCTGGGCACCCGACAGCAGCTGTACGCGGCGGGCCGAGCGCTCCGCGGCGAGACCGCCGCGAGCCTCTGGGACCCGGGCCACCCCAGCTGGAGGATCGTCTCGCTGGCTCGCCGGCGGCACCAACTCATCGCTCTAGTCCAGGAGAGCTCGGAGCAGGATGAGGTAGTCGCTCTGTACCCCCAGCCCAGCGGGGCCTGGAGGGCGCAGCTCCTGGGTTGGCCGCCGGCCCGGCTGCTAGGTAGCGATCGAGCTGGCCGGCTGTGGACGTCCGCAGGGGGGCGCAGCCTATTCGGTTTCACCGCCGCCGACCTGCAGGGTCCAGACCCGAGACCCAGCCGCCGGGTCCGGCTGCCGCTGCGGCCTATAGGGTTTACCTTCGGGGCAGGGCGACTAGCCCTCTGGAACCACAGCGGCCTAGTCCTCTCGCTG
Organism: bacterium; assembly: GCA_021810505.1. GTDB lineage: Bacteria > Deinococcota > Deinococci > Deinococcales > Deinococcaceae > JAJZIR01. The sequence continues at coordinate 175,679 of JAJZIR010000001.1, read as the reverse complement.
AGGGCGAGAGGACTAGGGAGCAGCGCCCAGGGGAAGCAGGTGCTGCGCGCTCCGGGCTCCCCGGTCATGGGAGGGACCTGGCTGGGCCGGGACTTGGCCCTGCTCACCCCGGACCGCCTGGAGCTGCTCTCCGGCGAGTCTAAAGCCAAAACTTTGCTGCGGAGCGGGGGGCGAACTACCTTTCTCAGCCTGAGCAGGGGGCGGGGTTTATTTTGGATCCTGGCCCAAAGGCGGCGGCGCGCGCTGCTGCAGGTAAACTCAGGGGGTAAGGTGATGGGGTCTTTCCCGCTACCCCGCGGGCTGCGGCGCAGCGATCAGGTGGCCGCCAGCCTGGGTGGACTGTGGCTGGGCAGTCAAGGCGGACCGGCGGCCGAGATCGGCTTCCCGCAAGCTGGGCGACCGCTCAGAGTGCTGCAGGAACTCTCCCTACTCGATCTGAGCGCCCTGGATGTGGGGCCGCTGCCCCCGCGCAATCAGGCTTCCCTGCGGGCAGACGCGGCGCTGGCTTCCAGGACCCCGCTGACGCCCGCAGCCAAGGCCTGGCTGCAGCAGCGCCTCTAAAGGCCTGGCTGCAGCAGCGCCTCTAGGCGAAAAACCGAGCTACCCGCTCGCTGACCTGGTCTTGCGCGATCAAGAAGGCGTCGTGTCCATGCGGGCTCTCCAGCTCGCAGTACTCGGACCGGGGGAGCAGGGAGGCTAGCTGGCGCAGCTCCGCGGCGGGGTAGAGCAGGTCGCTGGAAACGCCGATCACCAGGCAGCGGGCCGCTACCGAGCGCAGCGCGCTCTCGGGAACTTCGAAAGCGTCCATCGCCCTGGTCAACATCAGGTAGCTGTTGGCGTCAAAACGCGCCCGCAGCTTTTCGCCCTGGTACCACAGGTAGGAGGCGATCGCCTCCTCGCCCGGCACCACCGGGCTTTCCCCTGCTTGCGCCGCGTTGATGCTCTGGGGTGTCCGGTAGCTGAGTATGGCCAGCTGGCGCGCCAGCGCCAAACCGGCCGGCTGCTCCTGGTAGCAGCCGGCCGAGTATCCCGGATCGCTCTCGATAGCCTGCTGGGCGATCAGGTTGAAAGCCCGAGCCCAAGGAGTCTGCTTTCTAGGGGCCGCGATGATCACCGCGGACTCGACCAGATCGCCAGCTTGCCTGAGCCACTCCAGGGCTTGCATCCCGCCCATGCTGCCGCCGATCAGGCGCAGGCGGCGGATCCCCAGGGAACGGATCCAGGCGACCTGGAGGCGGACCATATCCGCCACCGAGACCTGGAAGGGGCCGAGTTCCCTGGGGCCGGTGGTCCCAGCGCAGCCTCCGAGCACATTGGAGCACAGGACCGGGCGCTCGGTGAAGTCCAGTGCCCGGCCCCGGCCGAGCAGGCCCGGCCACCAGCTGTGTACCGCGCTGTCTCCGGTGAGGGCGTGCAGGACCAGGGTGGCTTCTTTGGCCCCAGCCAAGTCGCCGTAGGCATGGAAGGCCAGTTGGACATCCGAAAGGCTTCGGCCGCAATCGAGCTCGAGGTCCAGCCGGGTTCGGTCAGCCAGCAGGGTCATACCAGGGTAGGGATGGCCACCAAGGCCTGGGCAAAGTCCTCGGCGATATCGTCGATGTGCTCTAAGCCGACTGAGACCCGAACCAAGCCGGGTGAGACACCCGCGCTCTTCTGTTCGGCCTCGCTCAGCTGGCTGTGGGTGGTGCTGGCGGGGTGGATGACCAAAGTCTTGGTGTCCCCGACGTTGGCTAACAGCGAGGCCAGCTTGACCCGGTTGACGAAAGCCTCGCCGGCCTCCCGGCCACCAGCCAGCTCGAAAGTCAGAATCGAACCAGCGCCGCGCGGGAAATAGCGCGCAGCCCGGTGATGGTGGGGGTGACCGGGCAGGTCGGGGTGGGTGACCTTGGAGACCTCGGGGCGTTCAGACAGCCAGGCGGCCAGGGCGTGGGTGTTCTGGATATGGCGCTCCGCTCGGAGCGAGAGGGTCTCTAGGCCCTGCAGGAACAGCGAAGCGTGATGCGGGGCCAGCGCCGGGCCCAGGTCGCGCAGGGCTTCGACTCGGGCCCGGATGGCAAAGGCGATGTTGGGCAAGCCCAAGGAGTTGCCGGAGCCGAAAGTCGACCAGAAGTCCAGGCCGTGGTAGCTGGGGCTGGGCTCAGTGAATAGAGGGTAGCGCCCGTTGCCGTAGTCGAAGTTGCCGCCGTCGACCAGCAAACCGCCGATGGCAGCTCCATGTCCGCCGATCCACTTGGTCGCGCTGTGGGTCACGATGTGGGCGCCGTGCTCCAGCGGGCGGAACAGGTAGCCGCCTTGGCCGAAGGTGTTATCCACGATCACCACCACCCCGAAGCGGCGGGCCACCTCGGCGATCGCCTCGAAGTCCGGGACGTTGAGCGCGGGGTTGCCCAGAGACTCCAGGTACACCCCCCGGGTGCGGTCGTCGATCAGCGCGGCGAACTCCTCTGGGCGCTCCTCAGAGGAGGTGAAGCGCACCTGGATACCGAGACGGGGGAGCGTGACCTTGAACAGGTTGTAAGTCCCACCGTAGAGATTCGGGCTGGAGACCAGGTTGTCGCCGGCCTGAGCCAAGGTCAAGACGGCGAGCACCAGAGCGGCGTGGCCGGATGCCACCGCGAGCGCAGCCACACCGCCTTCCAGGGCAGCAATCCGCTCCTCCAGCACCGCGTTCGTGGGGTTCATGATCCGGCTATAGATGTTGCCGAACTCCTGGAGGCCGAACAGCTTGGCGGCGTGGGCGGCGTCGCGGAACACGTAGCTGCTGGTCTGGTAGATCGGGACTGCCCGGCTGCCGGTAGCCGGGTCAGCTTGCTGGCCGGCGTGAACTTGCAGGGTCTCGAACCGCATATCTTTCCCCCTCTGCTCGGTCGCACCGAGCTGCGCGAAAGCTTAGGGGGAAATGAGATCCCCCTTCCCGAGAGAAGGGGGTAGGCGTCCCTTCTCTTATCGTTCCGACCGGTGGGCGACCGCGAACCAGTCGGCTGGGAAGCACCGTACCGCTATGTTGGCCGGTTGCTGCGGCGGTCTCAGGGCCAGATCCCTACGCCGCTCTGGATAAGAGCCTGGGCGCCAGCGGCATCCAGGTGCAGGGAGTCTAGAGCCGGGGAGGCGCCGCTGTCAAGTCCGAGCGCGTGCTAGCCTGACGCGTGCCGGCCAGCCGCAGCCCCTTGGAGACCTTGGCAGTCCCCACCACCCATCCCCTCTGGGCGGTGAATCTCGCCACCGACTTCGGCGACCCCCTGACCATCATCGACGCGGCCGTGAACACCGCAACAGCCAGAGCTCTTGTGGAGCGCGCCCTCAAGGAGCGCGGGCGCAGCCTCTCCGAGGTGGCCAGGGTGATCGTCACCCATCCCCATCCCCGGCATCTGGGCTTGGCTGGCTGGATCCAAACCCGCAGCGGCGCAGCGGTCTTCTTGCTGGAGCGGGACTGGCGGTGGCCTTGGGAAGAATCTGAGCGGACCGAACAGCAGGCTACCTACCTGCGGGAGCACGGCTTGCCGGAGCGCTGGATCGCCGCCATCTCCGGAGAGCAGGAGGAGATCAGAGGGCAGGTGGCTCCGCTGGGCCAAGTCTCCTGGCTGCGGCCGGGGCAAACCTTGGCCCTAGGCGGCTCGACCTATCTGGTCCTAGCGCTCCCGGGCCATGAGGACGGCCACCTGGGGCTGTGGTGCCCGGAGAGGCGTTTCGCGGTCCTGGGCGATGTCCTCGGGCCGGGTTAGGGGGTCGGCCTCCGCGCCGGGCGGCCAGACCCCCTCGGCGACTGCCTGATCAGCCTCGCCACCGTGCAGGGCCTGGGCCTCGAAGCTGCCTTGGTGGGGCACGGACCGCCGCTAGACCACCCCGGGGAGCGGGCCAGGGAGATCGCCGCCTACCACCGCCGGCAGCTCAAGCGGGTCATGGCGTCGCTGGACGCGCCCGCGCCCGCCTTCGCCGTGGCCAGCGGCCTCTCGGAAGAACTGCCGGACGCCACCTCCTGGCACGCCGCGATGGCCCGAGTTACCGGATTGGAATACCTGCGCCTGCGCGGGTTCCTAAGCCGCTTCTGGAAGGGGGTCTGGTACTACTACCGGCGCTCCCCCCTTCGCAGCGCCGCGCCGGAGTGGTAAGACTGAGCGCATGCAGATCGATCTCTCAGGCAAAGTCGCGTTGGTCACCGGCGGTAACTCGGGTCTAGGCGAGGGGATCGCCCGCGGGCTGGCGGCCTCCGGGGCGAAGGTCGCCGTGAACTACGTCACGCATCCAGAAACCGCCGAAGCGCTGGTGGGCTCGCTCAAGGCCAAAGGGGGTCAGGCGGTCGCCGTGCTCGCCGACGTGTCTGACCCGGCAGCGGTAGCGGCCATGTTCGGGCAGGTCGACCAGCAGCTGGGACCGGTCGACATCCTGGTCAATAACGCCGGCATCGATGGGGGGAGGCAGCTGGCTTGGGAGTCCGACATCGGCAGCTGGCAGCGAGTGATCTCGATCAACTTGGTCGGCCCGTACCTCTGCGCCAGGGAGGCGCTGCAGCGGATGGTCGGGCGCAAGAGCGGCGTGATCGTCAACATCACCTCAGTCCACGAGCGCATCGCCTGGAGCGGCTACAGCGCCTACACCGCCAGCAAGGCCGGCGTCAGCATGCTGACCCAGACTCTGGCCCAAGAAGCCGCCCCTTATGGAGTGCGGGTGGTGGCGGTCGCCCCAGGGGCGATACGCACCCCGATCAACCAGAACGTCTGGTCCGATCCGGCGGGGCTGAAGGATCTGCTGACCAAGATCCCGCTGGGCCGCATCGGCGAGGTGGAGGATATCGCCCAGATGGTGGTCTTCCTCGCCTCCGATCAAGCCAGCTACGTCACCGCCACCACGGTCTACGTCGACGGCGGTATGACCGACTATCCCGACTTTTCCCACGGGGGCTGAGCAGCGTGGAGCCGGTGGTCGCGGCCGATTTGCATAAACGCTATGGCGGTCGCTCGGTGGTCTGTGGGGTGAATTTGCAGGTGCGCGAGCAGGAGGTCTTTGGCCTGTTGGGCCCCAACGGCGCCGGCAAGACCACCACCCTGAAGATGCTCTTGGGCCTAACCCGGCCGAGCTCAGGAAAAGCTTGGCTGCTCGGCCGCCGGCCGACCGATCCGGCCAGCCGGCGCGAGCTCGGGTACCTGCCCGAGCTCTTCCGCTTCCACGATTGGTTAACCGGCCAGGAGTTGTTGGAGCTGCACGGGACCCTGAGGGGCCTGAAGGGGGCCGCGCTGCACCGCGAGGTCGGAGCAGCCCTGGAACAGGTGGGCCTGCTGGGGAGAGAGCGCGAGGCGGTCCGGCGCTACTCCAAGGGGATGCAGCAGCGCGTCGGCCTGGCGCAGGCCATCCTAGGGAACCCCAAGGTCGTCTTCCTAGACGAGCCGACCAGCGCGCTCGACCCCCTAGGGAGGGTCCGAGTCCGGGAAGTGATCGGTTGGCTCAAGTCCAGGGGGGCAGCAGTTCTGCTCAACTCCCACCTGCTCTCCGAGGTGGAGGTAGTTTGCGACCGGGTGGCGATCCTGAAAGGCGGCCGGCTCTTGGAGTGCATTGATCTGCGGGCGCCGGAGGCCGAGATCACCACGGTGCGCCTCGAGGTCGCCGGGGAAAGCCCTGAGCTCGCAGCAGCGCTAGAGGGGCTGGGCCGGATCACCCGCCGGGAGGGGAAGGCTTGGTGGCTCACCCTACCGGCTGCACGGATCGGGGAGCTGGCCCCAGCGGTCCTGAGGTCCGGAGCGGCGCTGTTAGCGCTGGTCCCGGAACGGGCCACCCTGGAAGAGCGCTTCGTCCAGCTGATGGCAGCGAGCGGATGACGGCAGTCTTTCGACTCACTTTTCGCGAAGCCATCCGCAAGCGCTTCGTGCTCGCGGTGGGTTCTCTGAGCGTGCTCTTCGCCGCCTTGTTCCTCTACGGCGTCCACTTGCAGCAGCAGACCTTGGCCCAGCGCAGCGCAGCCATCCACCTCCGAGGGCCGGTGCAGGGCGGGGGGCCGCAGCTGGTCTACGGCTTTCTTCTGGTGATGGGGCTTTACATGGCCACCTTCCTGGCCAGCCTAGTGGCTATCTTGGGCAGCGTGGGAACGCTCTCCGGGGAGCTGGAGAGCGGGACTCTGCTGACCATCTTGACCAAGCCGCTGCACCGCCGCTCGATCCTGCTGGCTAAGTGGGGCGGGCACCTGGCCATGAGCGCGCTGTTCATGGCCCTACTGGACATCGTGCTGATCGGGGGGACCCGGCTGCTCACCGGCTTCCTTCCGCCCCATCCCTGGCTGGGCGGCCTGCTCCAGGAACTGGACATCGCCTTCTTGGTCACGCTGACGCTGCTGGGGAGCACCAGCCTCAGCACCGTGGCCAACGGGGTCGTGGTGGTGCTGCTCTATGGGCTGGCCTGGGTCGGCGGGGTCCTGGCCACCGTGGGGCAGCTGACCAGGACCGAGCTTTTGGTCCACCTGGCCACCATCACCAAATTTCTCCTGCCCAGCGACGCTCTCTGGCGGGGCACCTCGTATTTTCTGCAGAGCGCCGCCACCCTGAAGCTCAGCCGCGGTCTGGGCGGCAACCCGCTGGTCGGAACCCACGCTCCGGCCCAGGGGTTCCTGATCTGGGCCGGCTGCTACCTGCTACTGCTGCTAGCTCTGGCAGCTTGGAGGTTGGAGCGCAGGGATCTCTAGGAGGCTGGCGGCGCCCAAGAGACCTGGGGTGGTCCACTCCCTGCGGCCGGGGGAGAAGCCGCGTCGAGTCCCGGGTTCGCCGAGAGCGCAGGCGCAAGGAGGTCTCGCGCCGCTCCGTGACCCACGCGAATGTCAGGGCCCCCGGTGCTGCAGGCAGCGGAGCCTCACTCGGCGCTGGGCAGGCCGCCGCCGGCCTCTCTTCTCTACTACCCACAGGGAGCTACCCCACGAGCATTACAGGTCCCGCGAACCCTAAAGAACCGCACCGGCTTTGAGCTGCGCCGCTCCCTTAGGGCCCGCGAAGCGCCCCAAAGAGCAAGGCTAGGCAGGAGGCAACCAGGCGGGCTGTCCTGCCTTGGCATAGAGGTAGCGCTCCCCGGCCGCGAACATATGGAATGCCTGCTCAGGGTACTGCTCGAGCAGGTAATCGACGAAGTGGGCGGGGCGATCGCGGTTGTTCGGAAACAGATCGTAGTGCAGGGGAACCACCAGCGCAGCCCCTAGCTCCCAGGCCAGGTCGGCGGCCTCGCGGAAACTCAGGTTGCCGGCGATGCCACGGCGCTCCCGGAAGTAGTCGCCGCCGTTGATCGGCAGCATCACCACATCCGGCCCGAAAGCGGCCACGCTCTCCAACAGGGCGTCAGAGAGCCTGGTATCGCCGCTGTGGTAGATCCGTACCCCGTTCACCTCGATGCCGTAGCCGAGCTGGTAGGGATAGCCCGAGGGGTCCTCGCGGTACTCGGGGTGCTCCGCCCGCAACGGCCAGATGCGCAGGCGGCCCAGCTCCAGGGGAACTCCGGTCTTGGCCTTGAGCAGCCTAGCTCGCGGAAAGCGGTCGGCCAGAGAGGCAGCTAGGGCGCCCGGGACCACCAGCTCTACCCCCAGCGGTACCAGCGCAGCGAGGGTGGCTGGGTCCAAGTGGTCGTCGTGCTCATGGCTGATCAGGACCGCCCTGGCCTGCCCCAGATCTCCCGGTGCCAGCGGTGGCGGGAAGGCGCGCACGAACTCGGTGGTGGGGTCAGCGGCCTGGATGGCGTCGCTCAGGTAAGGGTCGATGGCCAACAGGCCATCCCTCGCTGCGCCCTTGATCAAGAACCCCACGTTCCCCAAGCTCCAGAGCGCCACCATCCCCGCCGGGAGATCAGTCCCCGCCACTTCAGACAGGATCCGCTCGCGCAGCTGGCCCGCCGAAAGCTTCACCACTCCGCCACCGTCCCATCGCGGTTGCGCCACAGGGGGTTCTTCCAGTCCGGAGCGCCCTCGGAGGCCGCCCGGACCACCTCCTCATTCACGGTGACGCCCAGCCCAGGGGCAGTCGGCAGCGCTGCACGCCCCTGCACGAAGCGCAGCGGCGCGGGATCGGCCAAGTAATCGGTGGGTTTTAGACCCTCGTTGTAGTGGATTTCCATGCTCTGCTCTTGAATGAAGGCGTTAGGGGTGCAGGCGTCCAGCTGTAGGCAGGCAGCCAGGGCGACCGGCCCCAGCGGGCAGTGCGGGGCCAAAGCCACGTCGTAGGCCTCAGCCATAGCCGCGATTTTTCTGACCTCGCTGATACCGCCGGCATGGGATAGGTCAGGCTGCAACACGTCCACACCGCCCCGCCTGAGGATCTCCTTGAAATCCCAGCGGCTGTAGCTGCGCTCGCCCAAGGCGATAGGAACGCTGCTGCGGGCAGCCAATTCGACCAGAGCTTCGTGGTGCTCGGGGAGCACCGGCTCTTCCACGAAGAGCAGGCGGTAAGGGGCCAGCTCGCTGAGCAGCACCTTCGCCATAGCCCGGTGCACTCGGCCATGGAAGTCCAGCGCCACGCCGAAGTCCTGCCCCACCGCCTCGCGCACCGCCTGTACTCGGGAGAGGACCGCGTCGACCTTGGCGTAGCTGTCCAGGTAGTGCAAGTCCTCGGTGGCGTTCATCTTGACCGCTCGGTAGCCAGCGCCTTGCCGCTCCCTGGCTGCCTCCGCTACCTCGGAGGGCCTGTCCCCCCCGATCCAAGAGTAGACCTGGATATCTCGGCGCACCGCGCCGCCCAGCATCTGCCAGACCGGCAAGCCGTGGGCCTTGCCCTTGAGGTCCCACAGCGCCTGATCGATCCCAGCGATGGCGCTCATCAGCACCGGGCCACCTCGGTAGAAGCCGCCGCGGTACAGCGTCTGCCAGATGTCCTCGATGTCCTCGGGATCGCGGCCGATCAGGTAGGCGGAGAGCTCGTACACGGCCGACTCTACCGTCCTCGCCCGGCCCTCCAGAGCCGGCTCCCCCCAACCGGTCACCCCCTGATCGGTCTCCAATTTCAGGAACAGCCAGCGCGGTGGGACCCTATAGGTGGTCAGAGACGTGATTTTCAAGGCACCCCCCTAGCGGCCAGCTTCCAAGTGGCCCTCCAAGAAAGCTTGCAGTTCACGGCGGCTGGGTAAGCCCTCCCAGTCACCGACCACGGAGACGGCCAGCGCCCCCAGGGCGCACCCGCGCTCCAGGCCAGCTGGAATAGGGAGGCCGTCCAGGCGCGCAGACAGGTAGCCGGCGTCGAAGGCGTCCCCAGCACCGATCGTATCCTGGGCCTCCACGGGAAAGGCTGCAAGGGACCAGCTCCCCGCGGCCGTCAGGGCGGTAGCGCCCCTGGCCCCGTCCTTGAGCACTACCTCGCCAGCCCCCAGCTCCAAGAAACGCTCTCCCAGCTCCAAAGCGCTGCCCTCGCCCAGCAGCTGCCGGCCTTCGTCCAAGCCTACCAGCACCAAGTCGGCCCAGCCGGCCAGCTCCCGGAGAACCGGGGCAGCCAGGTCCAACGGCCACAGCTTGCGGCGGAGATTGGGGTCGAACGCCAAGGAGACGCCCAGCTCTTTAGCCTCGGCGCAGAGCCGGCGCGACAGGGACGCGTTCTCCGGGCTGAGCGCCGGCGTGATCCCGCTGAGGAACAGCCACTGCGGCCGGGTCTCTCTCAGCGCCCGGAGCGGTAGCTCGCCGAGGCAGGAAGCCGCCGAACCCTTGCGGTAATAATGCACCCGGACGTCCTGGGGTGAGCGGATCTCGCGCACCATCAGGCCGGTAGGGCGCTCTGGGTCGAACTCCAGGTAGCGCAGGTCAACCCCTTCTCCGCGCAGCGTGCGGGAGATGAGGCGGCCGAAAGGATCGTCGCCCAGGCGGCTGGTCCAGGCTACCGCATGCCCCAGCCGGGCCAGGCCGGTGGCGAGGTTGGACTCGGAACCGGCAATAGCTTTGCGAAAGCTCGCGGCGGCCTCCAGGGGGCCGCGCTCGGCAGCGATCAACGCGGCCAGGGTCTCCCCTACCGCCAGAAGGTTCACCGCCCCTCCGCGCGCGCAATCTGCTCCAGAAAAGCTTGGGCGGCGGAGGTAATCTCGCTCGGGCCGTCCTCCCAACGGCCCAGCTGCAAGGCGCCGCCCACCCCTAGAGCCCTAGCCCCTGCCCGGAGAAACGCGGCGGCGTTCTGCAGGGTCACCCCGCCTACCGCCATCAGCGGGACATGGGGCAAGGGTCCCTGCAGTTCCCTAAAGTATTCAGGCCCCAGCGCGCCGCTGGGAAATACCTTGACCATCACAGCGCCGCCAGAGTAGGCGGCGAGGATCTCCGAAGGGGTCATCGCCCCGCAGATCACCGGCATAGCCAACCGGGCAGCCTCCCGCAACACCTCCGGCCGCAACGCCGGGGTCACCGCAAAGCTAGCTCCCGCTTCCAGGGCCGGTGCCAGCTGATCGGGTTCAGTCACCGTGCCGGCGCCGACCTGGAGCAGGCCGGAAGCCGGGTCTACCCGCTCGCGCAGCCAGCGCAACGAGGGCAGGGCTTCGTCGGAATTGAGCGCCACTTCCAGCAGCCGGAGGCCGGAGGCGAGCAGTGCTGGGACTACGGCCGGCAGGGCCCGCAGCGGTAAGCCGCGCAGGATGGGGAGCAGCGGTCTGGCCTGCAACTCGGTCAGCAGCTCAGCCGCAGCCATCAGCCCTTCACCCCACCCGAGGTGAGGCCCTGTACCAGGTAGCGCTGCAGCAGCGTGAAGACCGCCACGGTGGGGATGCTGACCAGCACCGAGCCGGCCATCAGCTGGTTCCAGTAGGTCTGGAACTGGCCCACGTAAGTCAGGATGAAGCCGGGGGGGATCAGGCGCATGCTGGTCGAGCTGGTCAGGGTCAGCGACCACATCAGGTCGTTCCAGCCAGCCAGGAAGCTGAACAGGGCCACCGCGATCATGCCGGGGACCAGCATCGGGACCACCACCCGCAACAGAGCTTGCATCCGGCTGCAGCCGTCGATCATGGCCGCCTGCTCGATCTCCTCGGGGACGCCGTCGGCGAAGCCCTTCATCATCCAGATGCTAAAAGGCAGGCCGAAGGTCACGTAGGAGATGATCAGGGCTGGGTAGGTGTTGAGCAGGTGCAGCTGGCGGAACAGGATGTACAGCGAGAGCAGCAGCACCGCCGAAGGGAACATCTGGGTGGCCAGGATGAACAGCAGCAGGGCCTGGTTACCCCGGAAGCGGAAGCGCGAAAAGCTGTAGCCGGCCAGCAAAGCCAGGGCTACGGTGATCAGGCTGGTCGCCAGGTTCACGATCAGGCTGTTCTTGAAGTAGGTCAGGAAGTGGGGATCGCTGAGGACCTGCTGGTAGGCGTGCAGGGTGAAGGGAAAGGGAAAGAACTGCCCAGGGTTGGCGAAGATGTCGAAGCGGGTCTTGAAGGAAGTGGCCAGCAGCCAGTAGATCGGCAGCAACGAGAAGGCCAGCAAGATGGCTAGCAGGGCGTAGACCATGACCCCGTGCCAAACCCGGGCGCGGCGCCTGGAGCGGCGGAGGGTCAGGGTCGGGCTCAGCGCGCTCACTGCTCGCTCCCGCTGACCGCCCGCAGGTAGAAGAAGGTCAGGACCAGGAGGAAGATCAGCCAGATCACGCCGATGGCCGCGGCGTAGCCGATGTTGAAGTTCTCGAAGGCCTGCACGTACACCCAGACCGCGAAGGTGGTGGTGGCGTTCACCGGGCCGCCGTGGGTGGTGGGCCAGATCAGCGTGAAGTTGTTGAAGTTCCAGATCACTATCAAGACGGTGCTGATGGTGATGATCCGCCGCAAGCCGGGAACGATGATGTAGAAGAACTGCTTGACCGGGGTGGCACCATCCACCAAGGCGGCTTCCAACACGTCGCCGGAGAGCGATTGCAGGCCGGCCAGCAGCATCAGCATGAAGAAGGGGACTTCATTCCAGGCGTAGATCAGGCCTACCACCCAGGGAGCGCTGTGCGGCAGGGCCAGCCAGGGCAAGGAGTGGGCGATCAAGCCCAGCCCTTTGAGCACCACGTTGACCACCCCGACCGACTGGTTGAACATGAAGCGGAACAGATAAGCCACCACCACTTGGGGGATCACCCAGGGCAGCAGGGCCAAGCCGCGGAAGAAACTGCGGGCTCGGATGGCTTGGTTGAGGACCAGCGCCTGGGCGAAACCCAGCACGAAGGCTGCCAGCATGGGCCCGATGCTCAGCAGCAGGGTGTTGAGCAGCGCGGTGTAGAAGGTGGGGTCGCTGAACAGGCTGGAGAACTGCTGGAGGCCGTCGAAGCTGTGGGTACCGAAGATCAGGTTGTAGTTGGTCAGGCTGAAGCTGACGCTGCGCACCAGCGGGTAGAGCACCACGAAACCGATGACCGCCAGCGCCGGGAAGATGGTCCCGATCAGGAAGGCCCGCTCTCGCATCATGCTTGGCTCCCATCCAGGGGCAGCGAACCCGGCCGGGTTCGCTGCCCCCCTAGGACCTTAGAGTTCGCCGCCGAGTTCAGGGCTGGTAGCTGGGGTAGAGCCGCTTGAGCTGATCCTCGAGCAGGCCGAGGGTCTGCTTGACGTTGGAACCGTTCAGGACCGACTGCAGGGCGTCGATCATGTAGTTGGCGGCGTCGTCCCAGGCGGCGTTGTAGGGGACCGGCCGGGCCTCGGGGATGATCTCTTTCACCCAGGCCTGCTGGTAGGGCTGATTGAGCAGGCTCTTGAAAGCGGCCTGCGAGCTCTTCAGCGGCGGTATCCCGCCTTCAGGGATCAGGAAGTCGCGGACGTCCGCTGGGCTGGAGACCATGAACTGGATGAATTTCCAGGCGGCGTGGGGGTGGGGCGTGGTCTTGCTCATCCCGATCAAGTGGATGTCGATGGCGGTGCGGGAGACGCCGCTGGGGCCGACCGGGATCTTCTCGACCCCGAAGGTCTTGGCGAAGGCGGCGTTGCTGGTGTAGGCAGGATTGATGCTGGAGATGATGCCGCGCAGGTAGGGGCCGTCGATCTCGAACACCATCTTGTTGGTAGCCAGCAGCTGCCGATTGGCCTTGATGTCGTTGCCGATGGGGATATAGCCGCTCTTGGCCAAGAACTGGAACCAGTTGAAGGCTTTGACCGTGCAGGCCTTGGTCCAGCCCAGGTGGTTGTTAGCCATCGGCGGGGTAGGGCAGTAGGCCTGCAGCCAGGGCCACAGCTCCACCATGGTGTAGAGGGCCTTGTCGCTCATCTGGCCCATGGGATAGACCCCAGGCAGCTTGCTCTTGATGACGGCCATGTCGTGATCAAGGGCGGCGATGGTGGTGGGGGGCTTGTTGGGGTTCAGCCCGGCCTTAGCCATCAAGGCCTTGTTGTACCAGAAGCCGTGCGGGGTCAGAGACAGCGGCAGCGCCACCAACTGGCCGTTATAGGTACCGTCTTGCAGCATGGCCGGGAAGTTCTGCTTGAGCAAGCTGGCCGGCGCGTACGCTTTGAGGTTGGCGAGCGCCCCCTGAGCGGCCAGAACTTGCGGCCAGCCGCTGGACATCTCCATGACATCCGGGGTGTTGCCGCCGACCGCCATCACGGTGAGCTGGTTGACCATCTCGTTATAGGGGAGAGCTACGCTCTTGATCTTGATGCAGGGGTTCTGCTGCTCGAAGGTGTGGATGGCCGCGTTCACTTCCTTGGCGGTCGCGGCCTCGGCCGCAGCCCAATTGGCGAAGCGCAGGGTGACCGTTCGGCTGCAGCTCGCCGCCAAAGCGGGGGTCAGGGCGACCCCCAGAGAGACAACCAGACCAACTAAGACCTGACTCCGCACACTCCTGCGCATACCTGACCTCCTGCCAATCCGCTCCCAGGTAACCTGTTGGACGGGAGCATCGGGGATGAAACCCCCCTGCAAAACTCGCGCGCAAAAAACACAACTTTGCATTTTTTGCCCAAATTTTTACTGCCTTATAGTAGAGGATGGAATGGGAATTTTCAAGGGATCTCCGCTAGAAGCGAGCATCGGTGAAGTTATCTACAAAACCTTAGGAAAGCAGGCATAAGGATGTCCAGTTTGCAGGGAAAGCGGATCTTGGTGACCGGAGCGACCAGCGGAATCGGCGCGGCCATCGCCCGGCGGGCAGCCGCCGAGGGGGCCCGCTTGGCGCTGTGCGGCCTAGGCCCTCTGGACCAGGAAACCCGCGCCGCCGCCGAGGGGGCGTATTTCGAATCCTTCGACCTCAGCGACCTAGAGGTTACCCGCGCCTTCGCCCAGCGGGCGATAGCCCAGTTAGGCGGCCTGGACGGGCTGGTCAACAACGCCGGTGCCAACTTCTTTCGGGGGGTCGCCGGGGCCAGCTACGAGGACCTGGCGCGCTGCTTCGCGGTCAACTTCTACCCGGCTTGGGCGCTGTGCCAGGAGTGCCACGCCACCCTCAGAGAGAGCCGGGGAGTGATCCTCAACTTAGCCTCTATCCACGCCGAGCGCACCGCCAAAGGAGCGTTCCCTTACAACGCTTCCAAGGCTGCGGTGGTGGCCTTGACCAAGTCGCTGGCTCTGGAGTGGGGCGCAGAGGGGATCCGCGCTCTGGCCCTAGCCCCCGCGCTGATCCTGAGCCCACTGGCTGAAGAGTTCCTAAAAGAATTTCCGGACCCGGCTGCGGCGCGGGCCCGGCTGGAGAGCCACTATCCCCGGGGCAGAGCCGGTCAGCCAGAGGAGGTGGCCAGTTTGGCTGCAGCCCTGCTGGGAGACGCCAGCGCCTTCCTGAATGGCAACACCATCTTGGTCGACGGCGGGATCAGCGCCCAGATCGAGCCCGATACCTAGCCGGCCTAGATCGGCCCGACCGGCTGGACCTCAGGCGCGCCGGCCAACAGGAAGCCGAGGCCGCGCTGCTCCAAGCTCTCCAAGAAGCGGGCCGGCGCCTGGTCGTCGGTGATCAGCGCCTCGACTTCCTCCAGGGCGGCGAAGGAGGCCAGGGCGGCGTGGCCCAGCTTGCTGGAGTCGACCACCGCGTAGGCCTGCTTGGCGGCCTTAAGCATGGCCCGCTTGGTAGGAGCTTCCAGGGGGTTGGGGGTGGAGTAGCCGTGCTCCAAAGTCACCCCGGTGGCGGCCAAAAAGGCCTTGTCGGCCCGGTAGACCTCCAGGGCCCGCTCGGTAGCTGGCCCGATCAGAGCCAAGCTGCGCGGCCTGAGGTTGCCGCCCAGCACCAAGACGTCCCAGCGGCTGTCGGCTAGCTCGCTGGCCACCGGGATGGAGTTGGTGAGGATATAGAGCGAGCGGAACTGGTGTTTCATGGCCTTGGCCAGCTCCAAGGTGGTGCTCCCGGAATCCAGGAACAGCGAATCCCCTTCGGTGATCAGCGAGAGCGCCCGCTGGGCGATGGCCTGCTTGAGCGAGCGGTTGAGCCGCAGCTTTTCGCGGATGGTGGGGTTGTAGAGCGTCTTCTGGGAGTAGAGGGCGCCGCCGTGGGTGCGCCGCAACAGGCCGCGCTGCTCCAGAGCGGTCAAATCCTTGCGGATGGTGACCAAGCTGACCCCGAACTGCCGGGAGAGCTCCTCGACCTCGGCTAGGTCGTGGCCCTCCAACCAGGCGACGATCTGGGCGCGCCGCTGCTCAGTCTGCCGGGGCATCGCCCTCCCCGCCGATGGGCAGGCGCTGGGGACGCCCGCCCCACTCCCCGCGCATCCAGGCCCAGTGAGGGTCATCCACCGGCGCCCGGGCTCGCTCCTCCCCCTGCAGCTCCCCAGCCAACAGGTTGAGATAATAGACGTTGCTGCCGGGCTGGGCCGCTACCGGGTGGTAGCCGCCGGGGACCAAGACCAGATCGCCGCTCCTCACCAGAAACAGCTCGCTGGCCGTCTCGTCGTAGTTGTGGTGGATGGCTGCCCCGGTGGGGGGGTCGATCTGGTAGTAGTAGGTCTCCTCCAGGTAGGGGGAGGCCAGCTTGCGGTCGTGGCGGTGGGGAGGCCAGCCGGACCAGTTGCCGCTGGGGGTGTAGACCTCGTAGGCGATCAACCGCTCGGCGGGTAACGGCGGAGCCAGCAGGTGGGTGACCTGGCGCAGCGCGTTGGCCCCGCCACGCAGCTCGACGCGCATCTCTCCCGGCGCGATCCAGCGCAAAGGATAGCTCCCGGAAGCCGGAGCGGCCCCCAGAGCGAATTCAAAGGCCTCCAGCGCTTGGAGCTCCACTTCCTCCCCGGGCGGCAGGTAGAGGACCGTGGGCAGCTCGGCGAAGACCCCGGCGCGCTGCAGCCGGCGCTGAATCCCGCCCGCCTTGGCACCGGCCGCGCCTCTCAGCGGGATCAGGAGCCATTCTTGGGCCCGGGGCCTGCCCTGCCAACTCTCTCCCGGGGCTAGGGCGTGCACCCAGAAGGAGAGGTACTCCCAACCGGCCTGCGCCGGCGAAGTGCCCACCCGCAGGCCGGGAGCGGGAGCCGAGCGCTGCAGCGGGCTCACGGAGCCCCTGGGATCTCGCTCAGCGAGACCGGCCTAACTTCTTGCTGGCTGCGGCGCGCCGCCAGAGCCAGCCGCAGCGCCTGCAGGGCGTCCTCCACGTCCGGGCTGGGCGGTCTCCCCTGCTGCAGCGCGAGAAAAAAAGCTTCCAGCTCCAGTCTGGCCGCCTCCTTGAAGCGGTCCACGAAAAACCAGTAGTGGTCTTGGACGACGCCGCCCTCGCCGAAGGCCAGCAGCGGGGTTTTAGGCAAGGCCTCCACCACCAGCTTGCCCAACGAGCCGAACAGCTCGGTGCGGACGTCGTACCCGTAAACTGCCCGGCGGGAATTCTCGATCACCCCCAGGGTCCCGTCCCGGAAGCGCAGCACGGTGATAGCGGTATCCACGTCACCCAGCTCGGCGATCCTGGGGTCCACCCGCACCGCACCGAAGGCTTGGAGCTGCTCCACCTCGCCGACCAGATAGCGGGCCAAATCGAACTCGTGCACCGCCTGATCGAGGAAGATCCCGCCGGAGCCGCGGAGATAGGCCAGCGGCGGCGGCTCAGGGTCGCGTCCTACCGAGCGGAACTGCTCCAGTTGGCCGAGCTGGCCCGCCTCTAGGCGCCGCTTGGCCTCGCGGTAACCCGGGTCGAAGCGGCGCTGGAAGCCGATCTGAAAGGGCAGGGCGCTGCGCCGCAACAGCTCGTGGACTTGCAAGGTCTCCCCTAAGTCCAGCGCTACCGGCTTCTCGCAAAAAACTGCCAAGCCACGACCAGCGGCTCGGCGGACATAAGCTGCGTGCGTGGGGGTAGGGGTGGCGATCAGCGCCGCGTCGAGACCTGGCTCATCCAGCGCAGCCAGCGGGTCAGCGCTGACCCGCTGGCTGCGGGCCAGCTGGCCGGCCCGGCGGGCCGCTTCCGGGTCGGGGTCGGCGACCAGCGCTACCTCGACCCCGGGCATCGCAGCCAAGTGAGCGGCGTGCACGCACCCCATCCGTCCAGCGCCGAGCAGCGCCACCTTGATCGTCATCGCAGCATCTCGCTTTCGATCCGCTGCGCCATGCGCTGCGGGGAGAGACCGTGGAGCTCTAGCAGCTCCTGGTTGGAGGCGGATTCGCCGAAGGTGTCTTCTAGGCCCAGGCGCAGGACCCTCCTGGGCGCCTGGGCGCTGAGCAGCTCGGCTACCAGGCCGCCCAGGCCGCCCAGCACGCTGTGCTCCTCAGCCGTGACCACCACAGGCACCCCCTGCAGCGCGGCGCACAGGGCTGGCTGATCTGTGGGCTTGAGGAAGCCCAGGTGGACCACCCTGGCTTGGATCCCGCGCCGGGCCAGCAGCTCGGCTGCCTCCCAGCAGCGCAGGCTCTGCGGGCCAGTGGATACCAAGGCCAGGTCGTCCCCCTCTCTGAGCAGCCGGGGCTGGCCGCTGAGCGGTTCTCGGGGGAACGCGGGGCCCTCCACCGGGTCGCGGGCCAGCCGCAGGTAGACCGGCCCCGGGTGGGCGGTAGCCCAGCGGGTCATCTCCCGGCACTCGGGGCCGTCCATAGGGGCGAGCACCGTCATATGCGGCATGGCCCTCAGGATCGCCAGATCCTCGACGTCTTGGTGGGTCTTGCCGGTGTACCCGGTGAGCAGGCCGGAGTAGGCGGCGCCGATCTTGACGTTGGCCCCGGTCTGGGCCACCAGCATCCGCAGGGGATCGGCGGCGCGGTGGGTGAAAAAGACCGCAAAGGAGCTCAGCCAGGGGATGAAGCCGCCGTGTGCCAATCCGGCAGCCACCCCCATCAGGTTCTGCTCGGCGATCCCCATCTGGAAGAAGCGCCCTGGGTAGGCGAGAGCGAAGCGGTCGGCCCGGGTGGAGTTGGCTAAGTCGCCGTCCAGGACCAACAGGTGGGGGCAGTCCTCGGCCAGCTCGATCAGCGTCTCGGCCCAGACGTCGCGCAGCGCGCTCACCAGGCCACCTCCGCTTCGGTCAGCTCCAGCGCGGAGCGCAGTTGCTCCAGCTGCTCCTGGCTGGGAACCTGAGAATGCCAGGTGTAGCGGCCTTCCGCGAAGGGCGCGCCTTTGCCCTTGACGGTGTGGGCCAAAATCAGCTGGGGAGGGCCCTCCCCAGGGACCTCCTGAACCCCGGCCAAGGCGGCGAGGATCTGGGAAAAGTCGTGTCCATCGGTCTCCCTGACCTGCCAGCCCAGGGCGGTGAAGATCTCCGGCAGCGGCACGCCCTCCCAGGGGTCGCGCCGCTCCTCGGTGCGGCTACCCGGCCAGCCGTACTGCTGCAGCCGGTTGGCGTCGAGGAGGGCGACCAACCGGCCCAGCCGGTAGCGGGGGGCTAGGTGCAGGGCTTCCCAGACCATCCCTTCCTGCAGCTCACCGTCCCCCAGCAGCACGAAGGTCCTGGCGGACGAGCCGCGCAGCCGGGCGGCTAGGACCAGGCCCAGGCCGAAAGACAGGCCCTGCCCCAGCGAGCCGGCCGAAGCGTCCAGCGCTGGCAACCTGGTCATGTCCGGGTGACCCTGCAGCCGGGAACCGGCCCGGTCGAAGCTGCGCAGCTCACCGACAGGAAAGTATCCCCGCAGGGCCAGCACGCTGTAGAGGCCGATGGCTGCGTGCCCTTTAGAAAGGACCAGCCGGTCGCGCTCCGGCCAATCGGGCTCCTGCGGCCGCACCCGCATAGCCCGGAAGTACAGGGCCACCAGCAGGTCGATGCAGGACAGCGGGCCCCCGATATGGCCGGCGCCGGCCTGGGCGACCGCCGCGCAGCTCAGGTAGCGGGCTCGGCGGGCCAACCGCTCCAGCTGGCCGAGGTCCGGCGCGCTCACGCCCCCACCTCCAGCTGGGCCAGCAAGGCGTCGGTCACCTGAGAGGTACTGGCCTGTCCCCCCAGATCGGGGGTCAGCACCCGGCCGCTGGCCACCAGCGCCTCCACCGCCGCCAGCAGGTCGGCGGCTGCCCGGGACTCCCCCAGGTGATCCAGCAGCAGGCTAGCCGACCAGAAGGCGGCCAGGGGGTTGGCCACCCCCAGGCCGGCGATGTCCGGAGCGGAGCCGTGCACCGGCTCGAACAGCGGCGGCGCGCCGCCCTGGGGGTTCAAGTTGGCGCTAGCCGGAATCCCCAGGCTGCCCATCAGGGCGCCGGCCAGGTCGGTCAGCACGTCGCCGAGCAGGTTGGAGGCCACCACCACGTCGAAGCGCAGGGGGTCTTGGACCAGGGCGGCGGCTAGGGCGTCGGCGTGGTAGCGGCGCAGCTCCACGCCGGGGTAGGCGGGGCAGAGTTCCTCGGCCACCTCGTCCCAGAACACGAAGGCGTGCTGCATGGCGTTGGACTTGGTGGCGCTGGCCAAGCGCCCGCTGCGCCGGCTGGCCAGCTCGAAGGCGTAGCGCAGCACCCGCTCCACCCCATGGCGGCTGAACAGGCTGGTCTGGACCGCCACCTCGTGAGGACCCCCCTGGTGGATCCTGCCGCCCATGCCGGCGTACTCGCCTTCCGAGTTTTCCCGGACGAACACCATGTCAAAGGGGGGATCTCCCTTCAGAGGGCCGGGCAGGCCGCGCAGCGCCTTGACTGGGCGCAGGTTGACGTAGAGGTCGAAGCGCTGGCGCAGCGGGACCAGCAGGCCGCGCAGCGAGAGGTGGTCGGGGAGCAGGCGGGGATCTCCGATCGCCCCCAGCAGGATGGCCCGGTAGCCGCGCAGCTCGGAGAAAGCCTGCTCCGGGAGCATGTGGCCGTGTTCCAGGTAGTAGCGGCAGGAGTAGGGAAACGCGGTGCAGGCCAGCTGGAAGCCGTCCCGAGCAGCCAGCCACTCCAGCACCCGCAGGGCCTGTGGGATCACCTCCTGGCCGATCCCGTCCCCTGGGATCACCGCGACCTGGTAGCTCCTAGCGCCCACCGAGCAGCCCCTCTAAGTATTCCCGGTTACGGCGGGCCACCTCCGCGGGATCCCCTGGGGTGGTGTCCTGCTCGATCACCAGCCAGCCGTCATAGCCGAGCCCGGCGAGCGCCTTCACCACCTCGGGGACTTGGGCGCTACCCTTGCCGAGCTCGGCGAAGACGTAGCGGGTCAGGGCCTGCTCGAAACTCCACCCCTGGGCGCGGGCCTGAGCCAGCAGCGCGCCGTCCAGGTCCTTGATGTGGACGTACTCCACCCTGGCGCCGTAGTCGGCCAGCATCCCCAAGGTGTCACCGCCGCCGTAGGCCAGGTGGCCGCAGTCCAAGCACCAACCCACCAGGGCGGGGTCGGTGCCGTCCAGCAGGCGGGCCACCTCCTGCTGAGTCTCCAGGTAGGTGCCCACGTGGTTGTGCACCACCAGCCGCAGCTGGCCAGCCAAGGCCCGGCCCAGCTCGCCGAAACCGCGGATCAGGCTGTCCCACTCCGGCTCGCTGAGCCCGGCACCCTCAGCCCGCCCGGCCAAGCTGCGGCGCCGCGGATCGCCGCTGTCCGCAGCGATCAGGTAGGAGCAGCCCAGCTCCTTCAGGAAGCTGGCCAGGTCCAGGGCCCGCTGGATCTCGGTTGCGCGCAGCTCTGGCTTGCGGAAGTCGAGCCCGACGAAGGAGCCCAGGAAGCGCAAGCCCAAGCGCCCCGCGTCTTCCCGCAGGCGCGGAGCGTCCCTGGGGAGGCTTTTAGCCCACTCGGTGGCCTGGTAACCGGCCCCGCGCACCTGGTGGAGCAGCTCGGGGTAGGGCACCCAGGGGCGCAGCTGCACGTCCTCGTTGTTCCAGTTGACCGGGGCGGTGGCGATCCTCATCGGTCTACCTCCCCAGCCGGGGGCAGGTAGGGGCGCTGGCGCGCCCGCTCCTGCAGGTAGCGCTCCCTAGCCCGCTGCACCTCGCTCTGGCCGGAGTGCTCGGCCACCGGGACGTCCCACCAACCCCAGGAAGGCAGTGGGCGCCCCTGACCCACCCGGACCGCCACCACGCTGACCCCACCCTGGCGCCTGGCCTCCTCGAGGGCGGCGGCGAGCTGCTCGCGGGTGCCTGCGCTCGCCGCCCAGGCCCCCAGCGAGCGGGCGTGGGCGGCGAAGTCCACCGGCACGGGGTCTCCCGAGAGCCGGCCCTCGGCTGTCCGGTAACGCAGCTCGTTGTTGAAAGAGGGTGAGCCCAGCGAGCGCTGCAAGCCCAGGATGGAGCCGAAACCGTGGTTGTCCACCACCACCACCGTGAGCTTGAGGTGCTCGGCGACCGCCGTGACCAACTCGGAGTTGAGCATCAGGTAGCTGCCGTCCCCGACCATCACCACCACCTCGCGCCCCGGATCGGCCAGCGCGACACCGAGTCCAGCCGGAATCTCATAACCCATGCAGGAGAAGCCGTACTCGACGTGGTAGGCTAGGGGATCCTCCGGGCGCCAGAGCTTCAAGAGGTCTCCGGGCATACTGCCGGCGGCGCAGACCACCGTGGCCCCGCCTCCGAAGGCGGCGTTGACCAAGCCGATCACCTCGCTCTGGGTCAGGGTCTGGCCAGCGGGCGCGCGCAGGGCCTGTACCTGCCCGTCCCACTCGGCCTTCAGCGCTGCGCACTCGGCGCGGTAGGTAGCAGAAGTCCCCGCCCAAGCAGGTCCCAGAGCGCCGGCCAGAGCGCGGAGGCCCTCGCGGGCGTCAGCCAACAGGGGCAGCCCCTGCAGCTTGACCGCGTCCTGAGCGGCGACGTTGATATTGATGACCCGCAGCTGCGGGTTCTGGAGAGCTGACTTGGAGGCGGTGACGAAATCCCCCAGCCGGCAGCCTACGCTGATCAGCAAGTCGGTCTCCCTGGCCAGCTGGTTGGCGGCCGAGCCGCCGTTGGCCCCCAGAGGACCCAGGTTCAGGGGATGGTTCCAAGGCAGCGCTCCCCGACCAGCCTGGGACTCGCAGACCGGGATGCCGAAACGCTCGGCCAGCTGGAGCAGCGCCGCCTCGGCCTCGGAGTAGCGCACTCCTCCTCCGGCCAGCAGCAGCGGCCGCTCGGAGTGGGCGATCCAGGCTGCCGCCTGGGCCAGCTGGGAGGCCTCCGGAGGCGGCCGGCGCAGATGCCAGCAGTTGGGGAGGAAGAACTCCTCGGGCCAGTCCCAGGCCTCGACCTGCACGTCCTCAGGTAGGCTGAGCACCGCGCAGCCGGTATCGGCCGGATCGGTGAGCACCCGCATGGCCTGGGGCAAAGCCGAGAGCAGCTGCTCGGGCCTGGAGATCCGGCTGAAGAAACGGCTGACCGGCCGGAAGGCGTCGTTGACGCTCGAGTCGTGCTGGCTGCCGTCCTCGAGCTGCTGCAGTACTGGGTCGGGGACGCGGTTGGCGAAGTAGTCTGAAGGGAGCAGCAGTACCGGAAGCCGGTTGATGGTAGCCCCGGCCGCTGCAGTGAGCATGTTGAGCGAGCCCGGGCCGATCGAGGCGGTGCAGGCGAAAGTCGCCCGCCTCCGGCGGTGCTTGGCGTAGGCCGCGGCCAGGTGCACCATGGCCTGCTCGTTCTGCGGGCGGTAGGTGGGCAGGTCCAGCCGAGCTCCCCACTCCTCCAAGGCTTGACCCAGCCCACCCACGTTGCCGTGACCGAAGATGGCCCAAACCCCGGGGATCAGCCTCT
Source organism: bacterium (assembly GCA_021810505.1). Lineage (GTDB taxonomy): Bacteria > Deinococcota > Deinococci > Deinococcales > Deinococcaceae > JAJZIR01. The sequence continues at coordinate 152,811 of JAJZIR010000001.1, read as the reverse complement.
GCTGGACCCCGTCCTGCTCGCTGTGCTGCGCAGCCAGGTAGCGTACCAGGGCCTGGGCAGTGGTCATGCGCACGTTCATGCTCCTCTCTCAGGCGGCGTCAGCGCCACCGCTTCTCCGGTCTCCAGAGCCCGTTGAGCGGCCAAAGCCAGCTCCAAGCTGGCTAGAGCGTCCACCGGATCCGGGCTCAGGGGCGCACCGCGCCGGATTCCATCCACGAAAGCAGCCAGCTCGGCCTGGTAGGCGCGCTCGAAGCGCGCCTCAAAGCCGGAGGGGCGCTCGAAGTGTCCACCGGTAGCGTCGTAGAGGTTGAGCTCTGGGCTACGGTCCACCTCCAAGCTGAGCTTACCCCGCTCCCCCACCACCTCAGCGCGCACCTCGTAGCCGTAGGCGTTGCGCCAAGAGACCTCAACCGTTCCCAGCGCCCCGCTCAGGAAGCGCAGGGTGGCGACGGCGGTGTCGGCTAGGCCGTACTCGGCCAGCGCCGGATCGGCGACGGCCCCGCCGATCGCCCGCACCTCCGCTACCTCGCCCATCAGCCAGCGGGCGGTGTCCAGGTCGTGGATAGCCATGTCCAGGAACACCCCGCCGCTGCTGCGCAGGAAGGCCAGGGGGATGGGGCCGGGATCACGCCCCACCGCCCGGAAAGTCCACAACCGCCCCAGGCGGCCCTGGGTGAGGTGCGACTTGGCCCTGAGGTAGGCGGGGTCGAAGCGGCGCTGGAAACCCACCTGGGCAGGGACACCGGCCTCTTGGACAGCTCGCACCAGCTGCCGCCCGGCCTCCAGGTCCTGGGCGATGGGTTTCTCCAAGAACAAGGGCTTGCCAGCGCGGGCCACCGCCGCCCCCGTGGCGGCGTGATCGGGGGTAGGAGTCGCAACCACCACGCCGCCGACTCGGGGATCGCTGAGAGCGCGCTGCAAATCGCCGCTAGCCTCAGCCCCCAGGGAAGCAGCCAGGGCCCGCGCAGCCTCCGGGCGGGGATCGATCACCCAGAGCAGATCGACGCCAAGAAGTGCGGCCAGGGCCCTGGCGTGTACCTGGCCCATGCGGCCGGCACCGACCAGCGCGAGGCCCAGAGGCTGCACGCTCAGCTCCAGGCCGGAGCCGGAGAGCCCAGCTCGGCTCCGGCGAGGATCTCTTCCAGCTGAAGGACGCTGAGATCTTCCTTACGGTAGTCGCCGAAGACCCGACCCTGGCGGATCACGATCAGGCGGTCGCAGATCTGGTGGGCGTGGAACATATTGTGCTCGATGACCAGCACCGAGGTACCCCTAGCCTTCAGCTCAGCCACCAGCTCGAACACCTTGCGGGTCTGCTTGACCGAGAGCGCGGCGGTGGGTTCGTCCAGGATGAGCAGCTGCCCGCCGAAGTAGTAGCTACGGCCGATGGCGACAGCTTGGCGCTCACCTCCGGAGAGGGCGCCGACCGGGGTGGCGGGGTTGAGGTCCTTGATCCCGATCTCCCGCAGCATGAGGGAGGTGCGCTGCTGCATCTCGCGGATGGCCAGTAGGTGAAAAGGGCCCCAGCGCCGGACCGGCTCGGCTCCCAGGAAAAAGTTGCGGGCGATGCTCAGGCTATCCACCAGCGCCAGGTCCTGGTAGACCGTCTGGATACCGATAGCGCGGGCTTGTTCCGGAGAGTGGATGGCGACCGGCCGCCCCTCCCAGTACAGCTCGCCAGAGCTGGGACGGTGGTAACCGGTGACGATCTTGACGGTAGTCGACTTGCCAGCGCCGTTGTCCCCGAGCAGCCCTACCACCTCACCGGGCCTAACCCCGAAGCTGACGCTCTCCAACGCCACCACCGATCCGAAGCGCTTGCCGACTTCCCGCAGCTCGAGGCGATACTGCGCGCTCTGTTGCATGTCTCCTCCCCTACTTGGCCTGCAGGATCCGGCGCGAGATGGCGGTGTTGACGATGACTGCCAAGACGATGATCACACCGACGAAGGTTTGGTACCAGAAAGTAGGGGCGCCGGCCAGGACCAGACCGCTGTCCAGCATGCTCATCATCAAGGCTCCCAGCATGGCTCCCAGGACCGATCCCACCCCACCGAAGAGCGAGCACCCCCCGATCACCGAAGCAGCGATAGCGTCCAGTGCAGTATTCTGGCCGTAAAGAGAGCTCATGGAGCCCTGCTGGGCCAGCAGGAAGATAGCCGAGATCCCGCACATCAGGCCCATGAAGGCGAAGCAGAACAGCTTGACCTTGATGACCGGTACGCCGACCGCCCTGGCGGCCTCGGCTCGCCCGCCCACTGCGAAGATCCAGTTACCCAGGCGGCTGCGGCGCAGCAAGACGATAGCCACCACCCCCAGGACCAGCCACCAGGCGCTGGAGGCGTAGAACTGGTGACCCAGCGGGCCCCCTAGGACGCCGAGGAGCGCCGAGTCGGTGGGAACGTAGACGAAATTCCCACCGCTCAGCGCCAAGGAGAGGCCGTACCAAGCCAGCCAGGCCCCCAGCGTGGTGATGAAGGAGGGAATCTTGGCCCACACCGTGATCAGCCCGTTGATCAAGCCGATCAGCGTAGAGACCACCAGACCAGCCAGCAGAGCCAGGGCCAGCGGCCAGTGAGCTTGCGCCAGCGAGGCGATCACCACGCCGCTGAAGACGAAGTTCGAACCGGCCGAGAGGTCGAACTCCCCGGCGATCATCAGGACCGCCGCGCCCACCGCCACGGCCCCCAGCTGGGCCGCCACGGTCAGGAAGCTGCCCACGTTGCGCAGCGAGAGGAAAGTAGCTGGGGCGGCGACGGTGAATCCGAGCATCACCAAGACGATGGCCAAGATCACGGTGAGCTCAGGGGCCCGCAACCAGCGGTACCCCTGAGACCGGACAGCTCCCTTCTCCAGTGTGTCCATGCAACCTCTAACTAGTTGAAGGCCGGGGAGCTCCGCTCCCTAAGACCTCAATCATCCCCGCGCTTCACCAGAGAGATCCAATTGCCGACGTTGGAGTGGTCGATCAGCCCCACGCCGGTGTTGTAGAAGCTGGGCGGATTGAAGCCGTACTTAGCCTTGAGGTAGAGCTCCACCACGGTCATGTAGCCCTGCACGAAGGGCTGCTGGTCCCAGGTAAAGGCCATGGCCCCACTCTGGATCAGCTTGAGCCCGGCGGTGTTGAGGTCCATGCCGGACAGGCCTACCTTGCCGATCATGTGGTTGCGCTTCAAGACGATGGCGGCCGGCTGGTAGCCCAGCGGGCCCACGGTGAGTAAGGCTTTGGTATTGGGGTACTTGGCCAGGAAGCTTTGCAGGATCGCTTCGGACTGGGTGGGGTTGGAGCCCGGAGTGGTCAGGACTTTGACCAGAACCCCGGCGGCGCCTAGCACTTTGCGCATGCCGTCGATGCGCGAGGTCAGCGAGGTGTTCCCGGCCTGATGGTTGACGATGCCGACCAGGTCGCCGGAGTGCAGCTTAAAGGCTGCCAAGGCCGCTTGGGCCACCCCCTCGCCGGCGGTGTAATTGTTCTGACCGACGTAGCTCAGAAAGGGAGTGAGCTTGAGGTTGACGGTATTAGGGGTGGTATTGAAGGCGACCACGGGAATGCCCAGGCGCTGGGCTTCCTGCAGAGGGGCTTCAAAACCGCGGGTGTTGTCCACGGTCACGCCGATACCGGCCGGCCGCGCGGCGATGGCAGAGTTGAGTAGCCTGATCACCCCGGCCACGTTGCCCTGGACTTGTGGGCTCTCGTAGTGCAGGGTCACGCCCAATTGCTCGGCCGCGAGCTGGGCTCCCTTGATCACCGGGTTCCAAAAGGGATCGCCAGGGCCGCCGTGGGAAACCAGGTAGAAGACCATCCCCCGGGCTGCAGCCTGACCGAGTCCGCCGAGACCCGCGGCTACAAGTATCGAAAGCGAAAGTTTTACTATGGTCTTACGCGACGCTACCATCCCTAACCTCCTGCGCAGCAGCTTAGGTATCTACGCCCCAATCAGGATGATTTCGGGAGAGCGCGGCGAGCTGTTGCGCGAAGAGGTTAGCACGAAGTTGCGTAGAAGTCAATAGAAAATTTCGGTTACGCAAGTTTAATGGATCCAATACCCCCAAAGCGCCGATCCGTATTTTCGCGCTCTCTCGGTCCCCCTAACCACCCCAGTGCGGTCCAGCCAGGCCGCCCGGCAAGCCACCGCCTACAGGTCGAGAACCTCCACCATCGGCTGTTCGGCGGCAGCCTTGAGCATCTCCATGAACTCTTCGGGGACCTTGTCCTTGAGCTCAGCCAGCTCGCCGACCACCGTGAGGGTGGATTCGATAGGACCCCACCAACCCATCGGGTCAGGGTGACGGCCGGGCCAGCCCTCCCGCCCTCTCCACCTTCCTCTGCCCGGAAAGCCCGAGTCGGGGTCGGACCAAGCCGCCCAGTTGGGTGCACGGCGCCAGTGCAGTACCCAGTGATTCTTGGGTGTCCTGTAAACCCGGAACACCTCAATCCTCCCGTCGGCGCTAGGGTGACGCCACTCCCCCTGAAGCGCGCCGTGGAACTGCTTGGTGTGCACCGCCCGACCCGATCCGACCCGGACGCTCACCGCCTCGTAGCCCTGAGTGCGGAGCTCCTCCGAGCTCACGTATTCCCTGAGAGCGCTGGCGATGGCCGCGGAAAGATTCCCTCCGGCCAGGCTCTGGGCCCGCTCGAACAGCGGCAAGTCGTCCTCGGATACGTACACCGTCTTGTTTGGCATGGCTTCCTCCTGGGATACATCCATATAAGTATAATTACATCTGCAAGACTATCTGTCAAGGGGCCGGCAGCTCTGCCCGGCGTACCGGAGGGTCCTCCCCGCCCCCCTGCTGGGACCCACGGGTTTACAGCCGGCCAGCGGCGCGGGGCCGGGATCGAGTCAGGACCAGCGCCACCCCTCAGCTGCGCTGCAGCAGGCGGTATCCAGGGCCCCACTCCGCTGGTCCCGCGCCCAGAGGCAGCTCTCGGCGCCGGCGGCCCTGCGCCACCGCTAAGCTTCCAAGGCGCTCGAGAGCATAGCTGTGGCCAGATCAGCCAGAGGTGGGTTGGAGTTCAAGTAGTAGGGCAGAGCGATCGCCGCCACCGAGAGAGCCCAGCCCCGACCGCGCTCCCAAGTCGCAGCGTCCACGCCCAGCGCTTCCCGGAACCGGCTCCGCGCGGCGCTTCCGAAAACCGCCCAGGCCGGGAGCAGGTCGGTAGCCGGGTCTCCCACCCCCAGACCGCCAAAATCGATCACTGCGACCAGGCGACCTTCCCGAATCAGTACATTGAAAGGGAGCAGGTCGCCGTGGATCCACCTAGGGGGGCCGTCCCAGATAGGGCGCCGCAGAGCAGCCTCCCAGGCTCCCTCCAGCCGGGGGCGGTCGGTGCCCGGTGGCAGCAGCGGCAGCGCCCTGCGAACTTCCCGGTCGCGCCGGGCTAGATCTACGCCGCGGTAGAAGTTATGGGCTCCTGGCCGCGGCCCGCCTGAAGCGTCCATGCGCCACAACGCCTGCACGAACCCCGCCAACGCCTCGGCGGCCGAGAGATCGCCGGAGCCGGAGCTGCCCAGGGCGTCACCCTCGATCCAGCGATAGATCCCCCAGGGGTGGGGAAAGTAAGGGGTGGGCCGGCCCGAAAAGACCACGGTGGGGGTCTCCAGCGGCAGCAGCGAGCTCAGGCGAGGGAGCCAGCGCCGCTCCTTGCGGAGGACCGCGCCGGATCCCCTGGTGCGGGGCAAGCGGACGACCAGGTCGGTCCCGAGCCGGTAGAGCAGATTGCTGGTCCCCGGCGAGGAGACCCTCTGCAGCGGCAGGTCAGCCCAGCGGCCAACCTGCTCAGCGAGCAGAGCCGAGACCAAGGAGCTGCCGATCTCCAGCTCGCCGGCGTGCAGAGGACCCGAGGCCAAGGACGCTCCCCTAGAGCGGATTTCTCCACGTCCCAGAGAGCATCAGTTCGTTCTGGCGCTTTGGGCCGAAGGTCCCTGCTACGTAAGGATCGGGTTTGCCCTTCTTCCAGGCGGCCAGGACCGGATCCAGGATGCGCCAAGCCCACTCCACCTCGTCGAAGCGCAGGAAGTGGGTGATGTCCCCGCCCAGGGCGTCGAGCAGCAGCTGCTCGTAGGCGGAGAACTGGGCCCCAGGATTGGTGTAGTCGGTGTGCAGGGTGACGTTGCGCGAAGCCATCGAGAGGCCGGGCTCCTTGGCCGAGACGATCCAGTCGATCGACTCGTTGGGCTGCAGGTGGAAGATCAGCCAGTTATTCCCGAAAGCCACGGACGGCGTCCCGTTGAATGGTCGCCTGGGCGGGCTGCGGAACTTCACCGCGATCTCGCTGTAGGTCTTGCCCAGCCGCTTACCGCTGCGCAGGTAGAAGGGAACGTCGCGCCAGCGCCAGTTATCGACGAACAGCCGCACTGCCGCGAAGGTCTCGGTGGTCGAGGTAGACGGGATATTGGGTTCCTCCAGGTACCCGGAGACCTCCTGGCCTCCGGCCACACCGGCCAGGTACTGTCCCCGGACGGCGATCTGGGGAACCTCCTCCACCGCGATCGGCCGCACCGACTTGAGCACCTCGACCTTGTGTTCCCTGAGCACCTCGGAATCCCACAGCGGCGGTGGCTCCATGGCGATCAGGGTGAAGAGCTGCATCAGGTGATTCTGCACCATATCCCTCAGCGCCCCCGAACCGTCGTAGTAGCGGTAGCGGCCCTCCAAACCCAGAGTCTCAGCCACGGTGATTTGGACCTGCTCGATGCATTGGGTGTTCCATAGGGGTTCCAAGAACCCGTTCGCCATCCGGAAGACCAGCAGGTTCTGCACCGTCTCCTTGCCCAGGTAATGGTCGATCCGCAGGATCTGCTCCTCGGCCCAGGACTCCCTCAGCCCGCGGTTCAGCTCCAGAGCGCTGGCCAGATCGTGGCCGAAAGGCTTCTCGATCACCAGCTTCCGCTTCCCGCTCTCTTCGGAGACCAGGCCGGCCTCGGCCAGGCTCCGGGCTGCCTCGGCAAAGCTGCTGGGTGGCAGGGCCAAATAGAACAGAGCGTCCCCGTGGATGCGTTCCTTGAGGGCGGACAGGTGCTCGGCGCTGAGGTCGCCGGATAGGTAGTCCAGCCTGGACACAAAACCTTCCCAACCTGCGTCGCTGTAGAGCTGGCTGTGCTGGCGCAAGCTGGCCTGGACGTGCTGTTTGAATTCCTTGGGAGTCCACTCCTCTAGGGCGTATCCGAGGATGCGCAGCGGCGGTAAGCGCCGCTTCACGTCCAGTTGGTACAGCGCCGGCAAGAGCAGGCGGCCGGTGAGGTCGCCCGAAGCGCCGATGATGATCAGATGCGGAGTCGTCATAGCTGTTTGAGAGTATAGATCAGCGATCCGCCGTCCGGCCCGGTGGTCACGCCGATCAGGGCCTGCGCCACCTCCATGGTCGCCTTCTGGTGAGTGACCAGGATCACCTGGCTCCCCCTGGCCGCTAGGTCGGCCAGGAAGCCGGTCAACCTGCGGATGTTGGTCTCATCCAGGGCGGCATCGACCTCGTCCAAGATCGCTACCGGAAGCCCCAGACCACCGGCTTCGCCCAGATCGCCCAGGGCCAGGAGCAGCGCCAGACCGGCCAAAGTGCGCTCGCCGGTGGAGAGCAGCGCCAGGCTGCGCCAGCGCCCCTTGGCCGGCGACACCCGGACGCTCAGGCCCGGAGCGCTTTCCCCCGCGTCCGCTACCACAACTTCCCCCTGCCCACCCAACAGGCCGGAGCAGTAGTTCGAGAAAGCCTGAGCCAACCTGGCTATCCCCTCTTGGAGCCTCTGCTGGCGCTGGGCGGACAGCTCGCCCAGAACTCTCTCCAGGTCCTGGCAAACCGCGCCGGCCTCGTCGCAGCGCCGCTGCGTGGCCCCCAAGTCGCCAGCCAGCCTGTCTAGCTGCTCTTCGGCCAGGGCGTTCACCGGCCCGATTCCCTCCAGCTCGCGCTGCAGAGCAGCGCGCTCGGCCAGAGCGGAGCGCACGCTCCCAGGAGCTTCCGGGGGGCGTGGGCCCTCCGGAAGCGAGATCCCCTGTCCTTCCTTGCGGGCGGTCGCCAGCGCAGCGGCGCTGCGCTGCGCGGCCAGCTGGCCCAGCTCACCGGCTAGCTGGCTGCGGCGGCGCTGCAAGGAGCGCCTGCGCTCTTCCTGTCGGGCCAACTCCGCCGGAGCCCCGCCTAGCTGAGCCAGCTGGGCCAGCAGGGACGCCCGCTCAGCCGAGAGCGAAGACAGCTCGGCGCGCTGCGCTTCCACCTGCACCCGCAGAGCCGAGCGCTCGGACAGGGTGCGCTCCCGGCGCAACCTGCGCTGCTGGGCTAATTCCCAGGCCAGCAGCTGCTCGCCGGCGCGCTGGCTGGCCGCGCGCTCCTCGGCGTCTTGCTGGCGCAGGCTCTGCCAGCGCCGCTCCAGCGCGGCCAGCTCCGCCTCGACCTCGCGGATTTCGGGCAGCGGAGGAGCCGGGGGCAAGGGGGCGCCCAGCTGCTCCCCTAGGCGGCGCACCTGCAGTTCCAGAGCTTGTCGCTGGCCGGCCGCTCGCTCCCGCTCGCTCCGCAGGGCGCTGAGCTGAGCGGTGCGCCGCGCCAGCTCGGCCTGGCGGGGAGCCAGGGGGCCGGCCAGGGTTTCCCGGCTGCTTTGCAGGACCTCTCTGCGCCGCTGCAGAGCGCCGTGCTCTCTCTCCGCCTCGCGCAGCAGCCGCCTGGCTTCCAGCAGACCTCCACCCCGGCCGGGCGGGGCGCCACCGGTCACCGCGCCGCCCACCTCGAACAGATCGCCCTGCAGGGTCACCAGCCGGGAAGCGGTGGCGCCCCGCCTGCGGATGGCTAGGGCAGCCGCCTGGTCCTCCACGATCAGAATCCGCGACAGGAGATATCTGGCCACTTCCGGGGGATCCGAGCGGATCCGCTCCGCCGCCCAGCCCACCACCCCCAAGTCCAGAGGTTTGGGCGGGTCCGGGCGCAGCGCGAGTAAGTCCAGCGGCAGCAAGGTGGCCCGCGCCCCCGCCCTGCGGAGCAGCGCCAGCGCTTCCTCTACCCCGTCACTGTGGCGGAGCACCACCTGCTCCAACCGGCGCCCCAGAGCCGCCAGGACAGCGATCTCCAGCTCTTGCGGCACGACCAACAGGTCAGCCACCAGGCCGACCACCCAGGGCAGGGCGCTGCGCCGCAGCAGCTTAGATCCCTGAGCCAGCTGCCCAGCCCGCTGGTCGTCTGCCCGCAACCGCGAGACCCGCTCCAGGGCGGCCCGCTCCAGGCTGCTCAGCTTTTCCAGCTCGGCGTCCAGAGCGGCCAGCTGGGCTGTGCCAGCCGCCAGCTCCTCCTCTTGAGCGGCCAGCTGCCGCTCCGCCTGGCGGGAAGCCTCCTCTAGGGAGGCCAGCTGCGCCGCTGCCCGCTCCAGTTCCGCCGAGGCAGCGGTCAGGTCGGCCTCTCGCTGCTCCCTAGCTGACCGGGCGCTCTCCCAAGCGGCCCTGGCCCGCTCCGCCTCCAAGAGCTGGGAGCGCCCCCCGGCCTGCTCGGCTCGCAGGGCTCGCAGCCCGGCTTCCACCTCGGCCAACTGCCGCTCCAGAGCGGAGCGAGCAGCCAGATCCGGCCCCTGGGGCCGCGGGGAATCAGCTGGCTCGGGCAAAGCGGCCAGCTCGGCGTCGGCCGCAGCGAGCGAGCGCTCCAGGGTGGCTAGGTGGCGCTCCGCTTGCCGCTCGAGCTGGGCAGCGCCCTCCTCCCGGGCGGCCAGCTGGTCAGCCAACCTGGCCCGCTCGGCCAGGGGGAGGAGCTGCTCGTCGGTTGCGAGCAGCTCTACCTCCAGCCGGTGATCCTCGGCGGCGAGCAGCTCGATCCGCTGGCTCAGCTCCTGCTCCTGCGCCCGCAGCCGCTCGAGCTCGCGCAGCCAGGCATACCACTGCTGCCAGGCGATTCCCGAGTCCAGTTCGGCCACCCGCTGCTGCAGAACCCGCTGGCGCTGGTAGAGCTGCGCCTGCAGCCCCAGCTCGCTCAGGGACGCGCGCTTGGCCTGCAAGGTGCGGAGGGCGTCTTGAAGGTAGCCGCGGGCCTGGGCCAGCTGCTCGGCGGCCTGGGCTTGCTGCTCGCCCATCCCGGCTAAGGCGCAGGCTTCCTCGACGTAGCGCAGCAGCAGAGCCGGTCCGGCACTGATCACCTCGGCGATCTCGTTCTGGCCGACGACGGCCAGGCTACCCGGGCCCAAACCGTAGGGGTGTAGTGCCGACTGCACGTCTGAGACGCGGGCTAGGCGCCCGTTCAGCTCCTGCTCGGCCTGGCCGTCGCGATAGATCCGCCTGGCCAGCCGCAGGCGACCGGGCGGTCCAGAGAGCTCGACCGCGACCTCGGCCATCCCCAAGGGCGCGCGGTCCTTAGAACCGTGGAAGATCAGGTCGGTCCCCTGCAGGGCGCGCAGATGCCGCGCCCTGGCTAGGTGGCAGCCCCAACGGACAGCGTCGACCACGTTGCTCTTTCCGCTACCGTTGGGCCCCAGGACCGCAGTGATACCCGGAGACAGCTCCAGGCGCACAGGGCCCGCGAAGCTCTTGAAGCCGCGGAGGGAGATCTGCTCGATCATCCGTTTAGCGGGATCTCACAGGCCGCTGCAGCTGCTGGAGGTGAAGGGGCGGCGCAGATCGACAGCCCCCAGGTAGCCGGCGCTGCGACCGCCGACTAGGATCCAGACCTTGGAGAGGGAGGTCGGCAATCCGAAGAGGGTGCGCACGGCCGAGCAGATCAGGAGGAGCTGCTCCTGGGGCGAGGGTAGCGCGGTGACCTGGCTCCCGCTACCCAGGTTCAGGTAGGCCACGCTACCCGTTACAAAGACCTCCGGGGGGGCACTGGACCAGAAACCCGCCTTCTTGCCTTGGCCAGCCCAGCTGTCCAGCGCAGCCTGAGCTAGGTCGGCGCTGCGGTGAAGGGCAGTCACCGTGGTGGCCTGGCGGGTGAGCCTGCCAGACTGGAAGTCGGGAATCTGCAAGTTGAGCGCGTTCTTGGGCGGAGCGGCGCTGGGGTGGGTCGCCGGCAAGTCGATCTTGGGCGTCCTAGCTGGATGGTGGACGTAGACGAACAGGCCGAGCACCACCAAGAGGACGAGCAGCGCCAAGGCGTTGAACAGGGAGAGGGCGGAGCGGATCACGGCGCTGCCCTCAGGCCGGTGCCGGCCGTACCAGAAGTCGTCAGCGTACTGGGGGTAGAGGTCGCTGCGCTGGGGGACTGCGAGACCCCCCCCAGGAACAGGGCCAACCCCTGCGCCAGCGCAGTCGCAGCCTGGCTACCTCTCCCAGAAGAGGCCACTAGGGCCAAAACAGCGGGTTTGGGCAACCGGGCGAGGGGGTAGAGCCGGGGCAGGACTTGGAGGCTGACGCGGCTCCCGATCGCCCGCAGCGAGCGCTCGAGGCGCTTCCCCAAAGCCAGCGACCGCGCCGATCCGCTCGGCACGTCCAGGGTGACCGAGCTGGTCGCCGAGGTCGACGCCCTGACCCACAGAGTCGCCCCGGCTGCGATCAGCTGGGCTAGCTGGGAGGCGCTGGGCCAGGCATCGACGCTTCCCACCAGCTCTACCGGCCAGCCGGCCTGGCCGAGCAGGTTGCCGATCCGAGCAGCCAGGGCAGCCGAACCGCCCTGGCTGCTGCCGAAGAGCCCGTCCAGGGCGCCTAGGGCGATACGCAGGTCAGCCTGGGCAGGGGGGCCGGAGGAGAGGTCTACCGCCCACTGGTAGCTCCCGGAAGGGCCAGCGAAGCCGAGCAGCCGGCTCCGAATCCCGCTGGGCAACTGCAGCCGTACCGCCAGATCGCCCCCCTGGCGACCGACGCGGATGGACTGTAGCTGGCTGCCCTGGGGCGCCGGCGCGCCCAGACCCCGCACTGCCCGGACACCCGGGAAGAGCAGGGTCAGCCTGTTCCCAGAGCGGGTCAGGCCCACCGTGACGTACTTGCTCAGCGCGAAGAGCACCCGCAGGCTGTGGGAGAAGGGAAGTTGGGTGATGGCGGTCAAGCGAACGGCCGGCACGCTGAGCTTGCCCGGGGCGATGGAATCGCCGAAGGCGTCCGCCAGGGTGACTAGCGGCAAGTAGAGGTGGCCAGAGATCCGGGTAGCTGGAAAGCCGGTAAAGCTGCCCTTAGGACCCTGGATCAGCGCGGTAGGTTTGCTCTCGATGGCGCCCTGAGGGGCTATCGGCAGGGTAGCGCTCTGGTTTCCCTGGCGGACTACCACCGAGCTGCCTGAAACCCGGCTGACGAACTCCGGGCGCAGGTCTCGGGCCCTAGCGTAGCTGTGCCCAGCCAAGATCAAGGTCTTCACGGTCCGGCTCCCCACCTGGAAGTGGCCAGCGGTCAAAGCAGCGGCCAGCACCGCCCCGAGCAACCAGGGGAGGGCGGTCAACCAGCGGCTAAAGATCGCGCAGCTCCCGTCTGAGCGTCTTTTCGGCTTCCGCCCGGCGCTTGTCGTAAAGCTTCTTGCCCCGGGCAAGGGCGATTTCCACCTTGGCATAGGGCCCCTTGAAGTAGATCTTGGTCGGAACCATGCTGAAACCCTTCACCGAAGCTCCGCGCTGCAGAGCATACAGCTCGTGCCGGTGGAGCAACAGCCGGCGCGGCCTCCTGGGAGCGTGGTTGTTATAGGAAGCCTGCGGGTAGGCCGGAATGTAGAGCCCGATCAGTTCCAGGTTGTTCCCCTGGAAGGCGGCGTAGGCGTCGCGGAAGTCCACACCTCCTTGGCGCAGGCTCTTGATCTCGCTACCGGTCAGGGCCATCCCGGCCTCGTAGCGGTCGAGCAGTTCGTACTCGAACGAGGCTCGGCGGTTGACGTACACGCGCTCAAGTCTAGCAAATCCCCCTCCCCTACCGGCCGGCGGAATCGGCCGGCAATCTCCCTTTGGGCCAAAGCTGGAGCAGGAGAATGCCCAGCAGCACGGCAGCCAGAACCGGGAGGTCGCCGTAGCGGACGTAGGGGGTGATCCCGCGCAGCTTGCGGTAGCGCACCACCAAGCGGCCGGGCACCCCGATCGGCAGCTCGCTATCCACCCTGCCGCGGGGCCCCACCAGCGCGGTGATGCCGTTGTTACCGTCTCTGAGCAGGTAACGATCATCCTCGATGGCCCGGAGCCTGCCCTGAGCGAACTCCTGCTGCATCCCCAAGCCAACCCCGAACCAGGCGTCGTTGCTGATGTTGATCAGCACCTCGGCTCCCCTGCGCACCATCATCCTGGAGATCCAGGGAAAGTCGCTGTCATAGCAGATATAGGTCCCGTAGAGGGTGCCACCCAAAGTCAGCGGCACAGCCCGCCGCCCCGCTTCGATGCTGTGCAGCATCGGCAGCCCCAAAGCGGCGAAGACCGCCCTGTAGATACCCGGAAAGGTGTGGATCAACGGGAAGGACTCGCCGAAAGGAACCGGCTTGATCTTGTCGTACCTGGAGGTGACCGCCTTGCCGTTCCAGGCCAGAGCCTGATTGTGATGGAAGGTGGCCACGCCGCTGATGGTGGGCCTGCCTGGTAGGTCCTGGACCTGGAACAGGTTGATCGCGGTCTCGGGCCAGACCAGCAGTCCCCGGGGAGCACCCCGGGAGAGGGCGCGGTACCTGGCCAGGGCGCTGCCGTCTCCAGCTACCTTGCGCAGAGGGTTGATGTTCCCCTGGATCAAGGTGGCGGTGTGCAGCTTACCCCTAGGGGCCGGGCGTAAGGCGCCGTAGAGCAACCCAGCCACCCAGATCAGCAGCATGGCCCCTAAAGCGGCTGGCGCTCCTTGGGCAGCGCGGACCAGCGCCGCCGCCATCAGAGTCACCAACAAGCTGGCCAGCAGCGGCCCCCCCAAGCTGATCACCTGGATCAGCGGTGTGGGCAGGAGGGTCCCTCCGACCACTGCCCAGGGAAAGGCCAGCGGGCCCAAGAACTTGAGCCATTCCAGAAGTACCCAGCCCAGGGCTAGGAGCCAGACCTTCCTGGGCCCAGCCGGCTGCAGGAGCTCGACGACCCAGAGCAGAGCCGCCCAGAAGGCACCCTCTAGAACCCAAAGGAAGACAAAGGGAACTACCCCAAAAGGCCCGAAGAGCTTGGCGAAGCTGAGCGGCAACCAGATCAGATCCAGAGCGAAGTACAGCGTCCCGCTGAGCAGGGCCCTCAACAGTCTCCCCCGCCGCGTGCCCCCCTGGGTCCAGCTGTAGAACAGCAGGGCCAGCGGGATCACGAACAGGCCACTCCAGCCGAAAGGTAAACTGGTCGCAGCCATCAGCAGGGCAGCGATCAGACTCAGCAGCACGGCGGAACAATACCCGTTTGCGGTGAGAATCCACTGGCCCGCCCCGCTCGGGCGGCTCCGCATATCTATTAGTGATATTTTTCACGATATTTCCTATGGTCGTGAAATATTTCTGCTACTCATCGGCCGGCGCCGTCTCAGCTGCGGGCGAAAGATCGTTCAGCTGGTTGAGGAGTGCGAAGTACACCGCCGCGCGGCCGAGAGGTTCCAGCCGGAACTGGCTGCGAAAGAAGGTGCGCTGGCGGCGCGCGTACTGCAGGTTGACTTGCTCCAGATCGGCCGCACGCACCTCCCTACCGGCGCGCAGGGCTGCCAGGGTCTGCCGGTAGTTGATGGAGCGTTCCAGCGCCTGCCCGCCCGGCTCGCTGAGCTGGAGCACCTCGGCAACCAGGCCATTCTCCAGCATCGAGGCCGCGCGGGCAGCGATCCGCCGAGGAAGGTCGGGGGCGTCCAGCCACCACAGGCGGTAGCGGTACCTGGGGGGAGACAGGGCGAACTCTCCCGGCAACTTGCCGCTCAAGCGGTAGACTTCCAAGGCTCTGAGCAGGCGGTGCGGGTTGCGCAGGGTCTCCCGGGAGATGCGGCCTTGCAGGCCGAGCCGCTCGAGGTAGCTATCGGCACCGAGGGCCTCCAGTTCGCGCTGGAGCTGCGCGCGCAAGGCCGGCTGGCTCTTCGGAGTCTTCGGTATTCCGTGGATGAGGAGTTTCACGTAGAAACCGGTGCCGCCGACAACCAGCGGGAGGTGACCGCGGGCCAGGCAGCGGCCGATCGCCAGCTCGGCGTCCCGGGCAAAGGAGGCTGCGTCGTATTCTTCCCAGGGATCCAAGAGGTCGACGAGGTGATGGGGAACTCGGTTGCGCACCGACCAAGCTGGCTTGGCGCTTCCCAGGTCGAGACCGCGGTAAACCATCACCGCATCGGCAGAGATGACCTCCAGGGGCCTCGGGGCTGCATGAGACAACCCCGAGGCCAACTCGGTCTTCCCGGCGGCCGTGGGGCCAACCAGCACCGGGATAGCCGGAGCGAGTGCGGCCTGAGAGGAGTCTCCCACCCCCTTACCCTAGGCGATCGGGGGCGGAGGGCGGTAGGTGGCTACCGAGAGGTGAAGAGCGGCCGGAGGCGGAACTGGCGCCGGCCGCGCTGCCCTAAGACCTCTCCCCCGCGCAGCTGCCGGCCCAGCCCTGCAGGGACCAATCCGCGCCGCGCTCGCGCCGCGGGCCCGCATGGTATCGTGGTGCTATGAGCGACCTGGCCCTCAGCCGTATCGACGCGCTGATGAAGATCCGGGAAACCGTGGACCAGCTCACTGACCAGCTGCCGTGGGAACCACCTTGCGACTGGTTCGAAACCGACGAGCACCTCCTCCTGGTCGTAGATTTGCCCGGCGTCACTTCGGACTCCTTGGAGTTCTCTCAAGACGATAGCGGAAAGCTGCTGTTGAGCGGGCGCCGGGGTGGGGCGCCGGACAGCGCGCACCCCATCTCGCTGGAGAGGCCCCAAGCGAGGTTCGAGCGAGAGCTCGAGCCTCCCAGGCCAGCGGTCCCCGGGAGCGCCCGAGCCACCTTGCAGAGTGGCCTGCTGACCGTCTGGCTGGAAAAACGCGAGAAGACCATCGATATCGGCTCTGCGGGCTGAGGCCATAGGCCGTGTAGGCCACCTACCCGGTTAGCCTGGAGTGGGCTCGTCAGAGCGCACTCACGGCCCAGAGCCATCCGATGGCGATGGCCTCGCGGGCAGCACTCGCTGAGCCAGGAGCTCCGCGATGTCGCGCAACTCTACCTGCCCATCTCCGGCCGAAGTCGAGGAGCCCAGCATGCTCTTGCAGAAGGGGCAGGCTACCGCCACGGTCTTTTTCCCGGGCACCTGCTCCAAGGCAGCCTGGAGCTGCGCTAACCTGGCTTCGCTGACCCGCAGCTCGCCGGGGGCTTCCTCTTTGAAAAACTGGGCTCCGCCGGCGCCGCAGCAGAAGCTGTCCGGCCCGGAACGGCTGGCCTCCAGGAGCGGCCGCCCAGCAGCGGCCAGCACCTCTCTGGGAGCGGCGAACACGCCGCCGTGCCGGCCCAGGTAGCAAGGATCGTGGTAGGTGAGGGGTGGCTCCGAAACCGCCGCCTGTGCGAGCGGGAGCCGGCCCTCGCGCAGGAGTTCGGCCAGGAAGCTGCTGTGGTGGACCACCTCGAAGTTGCCCCCCAGCTGCCGGTATTCCGAACCCAGGGCGTTGCGGCAGTGCGGGCAAGCGGTCACGATCTTGGTGGGACCGACCTCCCGCAAGGTCTCGATATTCTCCCTGGCCAGCTGCAGGTAGAGCTCCTCGTTGCCAGCCCGCCTGGCGCTGTCCCCGGTGCAGCGCTCCTGCTCGCCTAGAACAGCAAAATCTACCCCAGCCACCTGAAACAGCTGGACTAGGCTGCGCGCCACCTGCTGGGCCGCTGGGTCATAAGCTCCCGCGCAGCCCACCCAGTAGAGCACCTCTGGGTGCGGGCGCTCCGCCACGGTGGGGACATCCAAGCCCTCGGCCCAGGCCATCCGGGCACCTCTGGACATGCCCCAGGGATTGCCGTGGCGTTCCATGCCCCGGAAGGCAGTCTGCAGCTGCTTGGGGAAAGCTCCCTCGACCAAGACCTGATGGCGGCGCAGGTCGATCAGATCGAACATCTGCTCATCGCCCACCGGACAGACCTGCACGCAGGCGCCGCAGGTGGTGCAGGCCCACAGAGCCTCCTCGCTGAGGGCAAATTCCAGTAGCGGCCTACCTGGAGCTCCCTGCGCGAAAGCGGGCTGGGCGTTCAGCTCCAAGCGCTTATTGATCTCCAGGGCTGCTGGGCTCAAGGCCTTTCCGGTCTCCGAAGCTGGACAGACCTCCTGGCAACGGTTGCACTGGATGCAGGCGTAGGCGTCCAGCAGCCTAGGCCAGCCGAGTTCCTCCAAGGTCGCAGCCCCCAGGTGCTCCTCCTCGCCGGGAGCCAGGCCCTCCAGCTGCATGGGCGGCAGCACTCCGCTACCCTCTCTGCGGGCGGTGGCGTAGTTGACCGGCGCGGCGAAGAGGTGCAGGTGCTTGGAGCGCGGGAAATAGCCCAAAAACAGCAGGACGCTGCCCAGCGATCCCCAGAAGCCGATCTGCCACAGCAGCGGCTCATCGGCCAGCTTGGCCCCCAAGAGGCGCTCCAGCCCAGCCAACAGCGAGGCTAAGGGTTGGGTTGGGTCCCCTCCACCGAGCAGCAGCGCCCCCTGCCCCAGCATCCGAAAGCCGACGTGTACCAGGATAAATACTGAGACGATCAGGCTATCCGCAGCGATCCGCGC
Source organism: bacterium (assembly GCA_021810505.1). Lineage (GTDB taxonomy): Bacteria > Deinococcota > Deinococci > Deinococcales > Deinococcaceae > JAJZIR01. The sequence continues at coordinate 135,312 of JAJZIR010000001.1, read as the reverse complement.
GGGGGCCCCCACGCGGACCGGCGTCCGCTCCCCGAAGCGGAAATCTTTGCCCCAACGGCCGAAGCGGCGGATCACCAACGCGATCACCCCTAGGTACACCGCTAGGCTGGCCAGGTCGGCCAGCAAGTGGTAAGCCGCACCCAGCGGGTTTTCCGAAGGGATACGGAAGCGAAAGTAGCCGTGCAGGAGATCGACCAGATTGACCAGCAGGTAGAAGGTGAAGCCGTAGAAGATCAGGGCGTGCAGCCAGCTGACCCACCTGCGGCGGCGGAATACCCGGCTCTGCCCGAAGGTAGCGGCTAAGGCCGACCAGATGCGCTGCCAGGGGCGATCGAAGCGGCTCTCGACCGCCGGCCTGCCCCGGCGGATCTTGCGGATCACTGCACGGAAACCGTAGAAGGCCCAGAGGAGGCAGAGGAGCGCGAAGGCGGCGAACAGCCAGCGCTGAAGGAGTGGGAGCATGAGACCCTCCGGCCTAGGACCAGGCTAGCACGGCCAGGCCGCACCCACAAGGAGAGCGCATCTGGGAATTCCCCCCCTCTGTGCTAGGCTGGTCCCATGAATCTAGCTATGGTCGGTCTCGGCAAGATGGGAAACAACATGGTGCTCAGGCTGCTGCGCGGCGGGCACCAGGTAGTGGTCTTCGACCTCAACCCGGACAACGTCGCGGCTGCCGAGAAAACTGGGGCCAAGGGGGCGAGCAGCCTCTCCGACCTGGTCTCCAAGCTGGCACCGCCGCGGGTGGTCTGGGTGATGGTGCCAGCCGGCAAGCCGACCGAAGAGACCCTGGGGGCGCTGCGCGGCCTGCTGTCGAAGGACGACGTGCTCATCGACGGCGGCAACTCCTACTACCGCGACAGCGAGCGCCACGCCGGGGAAGCCGCCGAGGCGGGGATCCACTTCCTGGACGTCGGCACCTCCGGGGGGGTCTGGGGGCTCAAGGAGGGCTACGCCATGATGGTCGGCGGCGAGGCGGCCACGGTGGAGACGGTCCGCCCAGTCTTCGAGACGCTGGCTCCCGCTCCCGACCAGGGCTGGGGACACATGGGCCCCTCGGGCTCGGGCCACTACGTCAAAATGGTGCACAACGGCATCGAGTACGGGCTGATGCAGGCCTACGCCGAGGGTTTCGAGCTGCTCAAGGCCAAGCCCGGCTATCACCTGAAGATCGACCAGATCGCCGAGCTGTGGCGCTACGGCAGCGTGGTGCGCTCCTGGCTGCTGGACCTCACCGCTCAGGCGCTCAAGGAAGATCCCGAGCTGCACCACCTGGACGACTACGTCTCGGATTCCGGCGAAGGGCGCTGGACTGTCCAAGATAGCCTGGAGCAGGGCCTGCCTGCCCCGGTGATCGCCCTGAGCGTCCAAATGCGGTTGCGCAGCCAGCAGGAGAGCTCTTTCGCCGGCAAGCTGCTCTCGGCGATGCGCCACGCTTTCGGCGGCCACGCGGTCAAGGAAGCCAAGTGAGGCAAGGCGAGCGCAGCGCTCAGGGCCCGAGTCCAGCTGGTCGCAAGCGGGCGGAGGCCTCCACGCTGGTGATCTTCGGGGTGGGCGACCTGACCCAGCGCAAGCTGCTTCCCGCCCTGATGGAGCTGGAAAGCCAGGGTGACCTGGAAGCCGGGCTCAAAGTCCTAGCGGTAGGCCGTCGAGACTGGAGCGACCAGGGTTTCCGGGAGATGGCCACCCAGTGGGTCCAGAAGACCCCGGAGCGCAAGGCGCTGGGCGACCGCTGGGAGGCTTTCAGCCAGCGGCTGCACTTCAGCCCAGGCGCCTTCGACGACCAGGCCACCTACGAGCGGGTCGAGCGCCGGCTGGGCGAGCTGGGCGCCGAACAGGGCAACCAAAACGTCCTCTACTACCTAGCGACCCCCCCCGATATCTTCGCGACCATCTCGAACGCCCTCGGGGGGCGGGGAATGCAGCGCGAGGAAGGCGGCTGGCGCCGGATCGTCATCGAGAAGCCCTTCGGCAGCAGCTTAGACAGCGCGATGGAGCTGAATGCCCAGATCCACGCCATCTGGGCCGAGCACCAGATCTACCGCATCGACCACTACCTGGGCAAGGAGACGGTGCAGAACCTGATGGCGATCCGCTTCGGCAACGCCATCTTCGAGCCGCTCTGGAACCGCCAGTTCGTGGACCACGTCCAGATCACCGCCGCCGAAGATCTGGGCTTAGAGGGCCGCGGCGGCTACTACGAGCACTCCGGGGTGGTCCGGGACATGCTGCAAAACCACCTGCTGCAGCTGTTCAGCTTGATCGCCATGGAGCCGCCGGCCGCTCTGGAAGCCAAGGCCATCCGCGACGAGAAGGTCAAGGTGCTGCGAGCGGTACGGCCCATCCCGCCCGAGCGGGTCGCCGAATCGGCGGTGCGCGGCCAGTACGGCCCGGGTACCATCGGCAAGGAAGCGGTGAGCGGCTACCGCCAGGAGCGCGGGGTGGCCCCAGACTCCAATACCCCCACCTACCTGGCGGTCCGGCTGGACGTGGACAACTGGCGCTGGCAGGGGGTGCCCTTCTTCCTGCGCACCGCCAAGCGGATGCCCAAGAAGATCACCGAAGTCGCAGTGGTCTTCCGCCAGCCGCCGACCCAGATGTTCCCGGGCAGCAAGGAGCGCAACGTCTTGGCCTTCAACATCCAGCCGGACGAAGGGGTCAGCCTCAGCTTCAACTCTAAGACCCCAGGGGCCCAGAACTTGCTCCGGGAGGTGGTGATGGACTTCCGCTACCGCAGCTTCGGCGAACCCGGCGGCTCGGCCTACAGCCGCCTATTGCTGGACGCGATCCTAGGAGACCCCACCCTCTTTCCCAGGGAAGACGAGGTCGAGCACGCCTGGCACATCGTGGAAGGCCTGCTGGAAGCCTGGCGCTGGCCGGAAGCCTCCTTCCCCAATTACCCAGCCGGCAGCTGGGGGCCGCCTTCGGCGGTCCGCCTGCTGGGCGAGGGCCGTTCCTGGAGGGAGCCCTGATGCGCTACGAGGTCTTTCAAGATGACCGCGCTCTGGGCCAGCGAGCTGCCGACCTGTTTGCGCAGGGTCTGGCTGGCTGCCAGGCGGAGGGCCGCGACTTCCAGGTCGCCCTATCCGGCGGCCACACCCCGGTCGCGCTGTACCGGGAGCTGCGGGAACGCTCTCTGGCCTGGGAGCGAGTCCAGGTCTACTTCTCCGATGAGCGCTGCGTGCCGCCGGACTCGCCGGAGAGCAACTACCGGCTGGCCAAGGAGGAGCTGCTGGACCACGTCCCCATCCCCGGCAGCCGAGTACACCGCCTAGAGGGAGAGCTCCCCCCCGAGGAAGCAGCCCGGCGCTACCTAGCGCTTCTGCCCGAGCGCTTCGACCTGATCTATCTGGGGACCGGCGAGGATGGGCATACCGCCAGCCTGTTCCCCGGGACCCAGGGGCTCAGCGCTCGGGAGCGGGTGCTGGCCAACTGGGTCCCCAAGCTGGAGAGCTGGCGGCTGAGCCTCTCCTTCGGCGAGATCAACCGGGCCAGAGAGGTGGTGCTGTTAGCTACCGGCGGCGCCAAGGCCCAGGTCGTCCTGGCGGCCAGCCAGGGCGAAGGGGACCTGCCGGTCCTCAAGCTGAAGGATCCCTTGTGGCTACTCGATACCCAGAGCGCCGCGCTGCTCAGCTCCGCAGCCAGCTGAGCGAGCTGGCCCTGGAGCTGGGCTTCGACGCCTGCGGCTGGGCCTCGGCCGAGGTACGCCGAGGGTCCTCCTGGAATACCAGCAGTGGCTAGCTCAGGGCCTGCACGGGGAGATGGCCTACCTGGAGCGAGGAGCTTCCAGGAGGGCCGACCTATCCAGCAGCCTGCCCGGGGTAGCCTCGGTGCTGGTCCTGGGCGCCTCCCACGCCCACCCGGACCCGGGCGTCCCCGCAGGCGGGATCCGGGTGGGCAGGGTAGCCCGCTACGCCTGGTCGAGGGATTACCACCAGGTCCTCGCCCAGCCGCTCGCCAGCTTAGCCCAGCTGGCCCGCTCGGGCGGGGCCCGTACCAGAGCCTACGTCGATCACGGGCCGCTGCTGGAGCGGGAGCTAGCCGGGCGGGCTTTCCTGGGTTGGCGGGGACGCTCCGGGATGCTGGTCTCCCAGGAGCTGGGGGCCTATCTGAGCCTGGCGGTGCTGCTGACCGACCTGCCCTGGCCGCCCGGCCAGGAGCAGCTCCATCCCGACCGCTGCGGGCGCTGCCAGCGCTGCGTCTCGGCCTGCCCCACCGGGGCTATCCTGCCAGACCGGCGGATCGATGCCAGGCGCTGCGTCTCCTACCTGACCGGCGAGCTGCGCGGGCCCACCCATCCGGCCCTGCGGCCCGCGATCGGCAGCTGGCTGCTGGGCTGCGACGGCTGCTTAGAAGCCTGCCCCTGGAGCGCGCATGCCGGCCGGCTCAGCCGGCTGCTCACCCCGGAACCGGAGCTGGCCCATCCCGACCTGCGCAGCTTCTTCGGGGTTTCGGGCCGCAGCTTCCTGCGGCGCTACCAGGGAACCGCCTTTGCCCGGCCGGGTCGGGCCAAGATGGCCCACAACGCCTGCGTGGTGCTCGGCAACCTGGGAGAGGCCGGAGCCCCGGAGCTCCTGCTGCAGGCCGCGCTCGACCCCAGCCCCTCGGTGCGGGAGGCGGCGGCCTGGGGGCTCAGCCGCCTGGAGACCCGGGCGGCCCGGCGCGCGCTCGCCGGGCTCACCCGGGACCCAAACCCCTGGGTGGCCAGCTCGGCCGAGGAGTTTCAGTCCAGGTCCTCGGGAGGGTCCAGCGAGAGCACCCCGGAGTTGTAGTCGTAAGCGAACAGCTCCGCGTACCGCCCCCAGTCGATGGCGGTCTCCAGCACCTGCCCAGCGTCCTCTTCAGGCATGAAGTCCTCCAGCTCGCGCAGAAAGCGCTCCTCCGGGGCGCGGCGCGATGGCCTGGTGTCGAGAACCTGGCGGATATGGGCGATCAGGGGGACGTGAGCCAGCAGGTACTGGGCGAACAGCTGCTTGCGGACCTGGGTCTCGGCCTCGGCGAAGCCGAGGCCGGGGGGGAGCAAGACGATGTCGCCGTGGGACACCCGGGCTAGGCCCAGCAACTCGGCGGCGTCGGTGAGCGGGAACAGGTCGTCGATCTCGAGGCGCATCCCGCCAGCCAGCACCGGCAGGTCCTCGCGGGCCCCGGGGCGGGAGGCCACCTCCTCGATCAGGCCGCTGAGCTGGGCGATAGGCGCCTTGGGGAGGCGAAAGCCCAGGCTGGTGCGGTCGCTGGCGGTGTCTGGGGCAGCCGGCGGTTGGGGGGTGGTCATCACCGCGTAGATCCGCTCGACCAATTCGCGAAAGGCGGGTTCCTGGCGGTCTCGGGGTTGCGGTAGGCCCACCCGCAGCTCGGCCCGGAAGCGGCCGGGATCGGCGCTCAGGACCAGGATGCGGTCCGCCATCAGCACCGCCTCCTCGATATTGTGGGTCACGATCAGGATCGCCCGGGTGGGGATACGCCGCTCGGCCCAGAGCTCCAGCAGCTCGGAGCGCAGGTTCTCGGCGGTGAGCACGTCTAGGGCCGAGAAGGGCTCATCCATACACAGGACATCCGGATCGGTCACCAGCGCCCTGGCAAAACCCACCCTCTGGCGCATGCCGCCGGAGAGCTCTTTGGGGAAAGCCGACTCGAAACCGTCCAGGCCGATCAGGTCGATGGCTGCGAGCGCGCGCCGGCGGCGCTCCTGAGCCGGGACCCCCTGGGCCTCCAAGCCCAGCTCGACGTTCTGCTGCACGGTCAGCCAAGGAAACAGCGCGAAGCTCTGGAAGACCATGGCCATACCCGGCTCCGGCCCGGTCACCGGCCGGCCATGGTAGCGCACCTCGCCCTGGCTGGGGCGCAGCAGGCCGATCAGGGTCCGCAGCAGGGTGGACTTCCCCGAGCCCGAACGGCCCAGCAGCGCGACGATCTCGCCCTCGTGAAGGTCTAAGTCCACCCCATCTAGAACCCGCAGCTCCCGGCCCTCCGGTGTGGTAAAGCTGGTCACGACGCCCTGAGCGCTGAGCAGAACTGCTGGTCGATGCATGGATACCCCCTCGCTGCCCCCAGGGCGGCTGGTCCGGCTAGTCGAAGCGGAAACGCTCCTCGGCGAAACGGAAGAGTCGCCTCCAGAGCAGGCGGTTGAACAACAAGACGAAAATCGCCATCACCACCATCCCCAACAGCACGTGCGGGTTCAGCTCCCCGATGCTCCAGTGGGCGATGTAGGCCCCCACTCCGCTGGCCGTCAGGGTGATGGAGCCCCAAGAGACCACTTCGGCGACCACCGAAGCGTTCCAAGCAGCTCCGCCGGCGGTGATCCCGCCAGTCACGAAACCGGAGAAGATCCCCGGGAGAATCAGCCGCCTCCAGAGCAGTGCGCCGCGCAGGTGGTAGATCTTGGCCGCCTCGCGCAGGTTGCTGGGAATCGCCGACGCGGCTGCGATCACGTTAAACAGGATGTACCACTGGCTACCCAAGATCATCAAAGGGGCTACGAAAACCTGGGGGTTGAGGTGGAAGTTGGCGATCCAGACCACCACCAGGGGGAAGAGCAGGTTGGCTGGAAAAGCTGCGGCGAACTGTACCAGCGGCTGCACCGCTCGGGCCAGCCGGGGACGGAAGCCCACCCAGACCCCGATCGGGGTCCAGATCAGGCCGGCCACGGTCAAGGCGCCCAGCACCCGCAGCATGGTGTAGAAGCCCAGCACCAAGACCTTGGGGACCGATTCCCAGGCTACCCGCCCGGCAGGGACCATCTGGGCGCCGCAGGCCAGCGAGCTCATCCGAGCGCCCAGCAGCCGGCGCAGCTGGCCCGCTCCCGGCTGGGCCAACCTGTGGCAGACCCGCGAGGCCCAGACCGCCCGGCTAGGGCCGACCTGCACCCCGGCCACTCGGTAAGAGGTAGCCAGGCGCGCGCGGAAAGAGGGGTTGAGGTTGGGGTTGGGGGCGAGGGCGCCGTGGGGGCCCAGGCCCAGGCTGGGTCCGAACAGGAAACGCAGCACCGCCAGGGCCAGCGCGGCGGCGAGAAGGGCCAGCGCGGTTCCCCAGAGTAGATCGCGCCAGCGGGAGTCCTGGGCCGCAGGGCGCTCGACCGGCTTGATCGGCCGCCTGCGGCTGGCTGCGAACAGCCAAGACCAGGGGACGGCTAGGAGGGCCACCGCTCGAGCGATCAGTTGGGAGCGCTGCAGGGCGGTCAAAACCCAAGAGCCGCTCCTCTCTCCGGCCGACTCCTCGAACTTGAACTTGTCCGCCCAGGCCACCATGGGGCGGAAAATCAGCTGGTCGTAGAGCAGGACGACCAAAAATAAAGCGGCGCCAGCTGCCACCATGGCCGAGATATCTCCGCGCTGGATGGCCAAGCTGACATAGGAGCCGACCCCGGGCAGGTACTGCAGCCGGTTGCGGCCGACCACGCTGAGCGCCTCGGAGGCGACGATGAAAAACCAACCCCCTGAGACCGACATCATGGTATTCCAGATCAGCGCCGGCATGGCGTAGGGCAGCTCCAACCGCCAGAAGCGCTGCCAGGCCGAGAGGCCCAGGATCCTGGCCGCCTCATCCAGCTCTCTGGGCACGGTGAGCAGCGAGTTGTAGAAGCTGAAGGTCATGTTCCAGACCTGCGAGGTGAAGACGGCAAAGATGCTGGCCGCCTCCAGGCCCAGGGCTAGGCCGTGAAAGATACCGATGAAGATGAGCGTGGTCGCGGTGAGGAAACCGAAGATAGGCAGCGACTGCAGGAAGTCCAAGACCGGGATCAAGATACGCTCCGCTCGCTTGGACTTGGCGGCGATCGGGGCGTAGATCAGGGTGAACAGCAGGCTGGCCACGATGGCCACCAGCATCCGAAAAGAGGACTGCAGGGCGTAGTAGGGCAGGTTGGCGATAGCCAGGTGAACGGTGAGGTTGGGCGAGCCAGGCCCATAAGGGATATCGACTCCCCGAAAGGCGACCGTGGCCAGATAGAGGCCGCCCAGCACCAGCGGCAACACGACCAGGTCCCATCTGGAGAAGAGCCGGCGGTTGCGCAGAGCTTGGGGGTCCGGGAACAGCCGGTTCACGGGCGGCCCACAGGAACCCCCAAGGGGGTGCCAAGCTGAGCTGGCTTGGAGAGCATGGCGGACCTCCTGAAAGGCGGGGCGGGGCTAGCGCTGCTCAGGAGGTCCTGACCGCGGGTTCAGGCGGCAGGGACCCCGAGCAGCCAAGCTGTCTGCGATCTGGCTGTCTCTGAACTAGGACCGGGTTCCATACCACCTCCTCGGGACAACTCTTCCCCAAGTCTAGGGTGCCCTCCCACACCCTGTCAACTGGCTCTGGCGGCCGAGGAATCGCCGAGTCGGGTCAGTCAGTGCAGGAAGGTGAGCTGCTTGAGTCGGCTGGTCCCGAACTTGAGGTCCAGCGCCACCGTGCACTGGAAGTAGCGCTGAGCCGGGGAGGCGAGGGGCTGGCGGACCACCACGTAGGAGAACAGGGTATAGACCTCCCGAGAGGGGGGTCCTACCGAGTAGGCCACCAGGTGGTGCTTCTGGAAGCGGACGACGCCGCGGTAGAGCAGCCGCTGCTCTACCGCGGCCTGGCAGGCGCTGACCACCCGCTCGCGGACAGCCAAGGAGTCTCTGGGGTCGATCACCCAGTGGGCGTAGCGGTCCTGCGTGTTACCGACGGTCTGAGTGATGATGAAAAACAGGGCCACCAATCCACCCAGGCTGACCGCGAAAGAAAGGTAGATCATCCGGTACAACAGCCTGCGGGTCTGAGCCTCAAAGGCAGAGCTCCGGGCAGGAGCCTCCCCGGAGCTCTGCCCAGGGTCCTCGTGCGGCACAACCGCACTCTCCCACACCCGTAACCGGCGCGCAGCAGCTCTGCTCTCAGTTCAGGTTATCCGCGCCCGCCTAGACCGCGGCCCACCCCCGAAATCCCCTGATCGCGCGGCCCAAGCCGAGCTGCGAAGGCGCCAGCGAGAAACCGGCCAGGCCGGCCCCCCGCAGCCATTAGGCCGAGGTCGAGCACCGCCCGGCCGAGAAGATCCGAACGACCTGCTCGGCGGCCAACTCCAGCAAGGGCACGGCGGAGCGCCTGGCCGCAGCTAAGCTGAGCGGGCCCCTGGCCAGGCTGATAGCTGCGGTCACCCCGCTCGCCCTCCACACCGCACCTCCACCCGACAGGCTGCCAGCGATGGCGACCACTGGCTTGCCGGCACGCGCCCCTAGGCCAGCGACCCGGCTGACTACTTTGCCCTGGGCTGTCTGGATATCCAACTGACCCTCGCCGGTGAGCACCAAGTCGCTGGCAGAGACCGCTTCGGCCAGCCCCAACGCTTCGGCGACCAGATCGGCGCCCGAGACCGCCCGAGCGCCCAAGGCGGCCGCCAAGCCGAAGGCGGCGCCGCCAGCCGCACCGCCGTAAGGGGCCTGAGGGTCCCCCCTACCGAAGCTGGCGAGTGCCACCTCGGCGAAGCGGCGCAGGGCCCCGCCGAGCTGGCGGCGCTCCCGGCCACCCGCGCCCTTCTGGGCTGCGTAGAGCAGCGCTCCCTGCGGGCCGAGCAGCGGGCTGACGACGTCGCAGGCCAGCCAGATCTCGGGGACAGCGCGCCCCTCTTCCGGGGGATCGATCCGCTCCAGGCGCAGCAGGGCCTCCCCACCCGGAGGCAGCGGCTCCCCAGCTGCGTCGAGCAGCCGGAAGCCCAAGGCACCGAGGATCCCGGCGCCGCCGTCCACCGTCGCCGAGCCCCCCAAAGCGACGATCAGGCGATCGGGGGCGCTGGCCAAGGCGGCAGCGAGCAGTTGACCGGTCCCGAAGCTGGACGCGCGCAGGGGATCGCGCTCGGCCCGGTCCAGGAGCTGGAGGCCGGAGGCGGCGGCCAGCTCGACCACCGCGCTGCGCAGGCCACCGCGCCGGTACTCCCCCCAGCTGGCCCGAACCGGGCGGCCCAGGGGATCCTGGACGGTCATCCAGTGGCGGCGGCCCGCCGCCGCGCAGAGGCAATCCAGCGTCCCCTCCCCTCCGTCGGCCATCGGGAGCTCCCGCACGGCGGCGCCGGGATCGGCCGACAGAACCCCCCGCGCCATCGCCGCGGCCGCGGCGGGAGCGCTCAGGCTCCCCTTGAAAGCGTCCGGAGCCACCAGCACCGAGAGCGGGGGCACGTCAGTTGGGCTGGGCGCCCGCTGCCACCCGGACCCGGCTCCCCATGCCGAAGCCGTGGGCGGCAAACCAGCCCAGGCGCATCTCGATCGCCCCCAGGTAGCGGTGCGCCGGGCGGTAGAGTTGGCAGAGGCTGAGGTGGGTGTGGCGGCAGGGCTGCATGTGGAGCAGGTCCACGATGCGACCCGAGCGGCCGAAGAAAACGATGTCTAGAGCAATCTCGGTATGTGCCATCCAGAAAGCCCCCCGAGTCGGAGCCGGGTTCAGGAAAACCATGCCCTGGTCCGGACCGAGAGCGGTGACGTACATCAGGCCGCGCTGTTGCTGCGGACCGCTGGTCGCCCGCAGCAGTTCCAGGGAGAGCGTCCGGCCGGCAACCTGCAGAGAGACAACCGCCTCGGAGAAAGCCATCTCGGGGACGCCGGGCGGGTAGCTCCAGCGGATCGCCGAGGCTGCCCCGCAGAGGGCCGCCAACAGGGCGCAGATCCGCAGCAGGGGCAGCACGCCCGACGATACCACGGGCCTCAGGGCAGCTGGAAGCGGGAGGTGACCTGCTCCCAAATCCGCTCAGCCACCACCTCCTGGGGCTGGGCGGCATCCAGAAGCACCACGCTGGCATCCCCCGCGGCCGCTTCTCGGTAGACCCTGGCCACCCGAGCGTGGAACTGCAGGCCCTGACCTTCCATGCGGTCCAGCGGCTGGCGCCGCGCAGCCCTGGCCAGGCCCTGTTCGGGTGGCAGGTCCAGCAGCAGGGTCAAGTCCGGGCGCAGGCCGCCGGCCACCCAGAACTCGAGCTGCTCCAGCCAGATCTGAGGGATCCCGCGCCCGCCCCCCTGGTAGGCCCTGCTGGAGAGGGTGAAGCGGTCCAACAAGACCAGCTCGCCGGCCGCCAACGCCGGCAAGATCCGCTGGGCCACCAGCTCAGCCCGGCTGGCCCCGAACAGCAAGAGCTCGGCGACCGGCGAGGTCTGCCCTCCGCCGCCCAGCAGCAACGACCGGACCGCCTCACCCAGCTCGGTCCCGCCCGGTTCAGCCAGGCTGAGCACCCTCTGACCCATGGCCGAGAGCCGGCGGTCCAACCGAGCCAGCTGGGTCGTCTTGCCGGCCCCCTCGGGCCCCTCGAAGGCGATCAGGGGGCTCACAGGCCGGTCGGCCCGGGGATGAAGCTGCAGGGCAGGCCGAAGCGCTCGCTGAGCCGTGCCCCCAGCGCCCTGACCCCAAAGACCTCGGTGTCGTAGTGGCCGGCGTAGACCGCATTGATCCCCCACTCGAAAGGGTCGTGGAAGTGGGCGTGTTCGGGCTCCCCGGTGACTAGGGTATCCATTCCGGCCAAGGCGGCCTCGGCCACGAAGCGGGCGCCGCCGCCGCTGAGCAGAGCCAAGCGCTCCACCTCCTCCGGGCCGCCGCGGTGGACCAAGCAGACCTCGCCGGTGATCCGCTGCAGGGCGTCGGCTAGCCGGTCGATCGGCAGGCGGGCTGGAAGCCGGCCGGCAACCCCGATGGGTTTCCCCCTGGGCGCACCGAAGGGAAGGCGGTCCACCAGGCCCAGCAGATCAGCCAAGCAGGCGTTGTTGCCCACTTCGGGGTGGGCGTCCAGCGGCAGGTGGGCGGCGTAGAGGCTCAGCCCGGCGCCCAGAGCGGCAGCCAAGCGGCGAGCGAGCGGGCCGGTCGCCGGCTGGACCTGACCCCAGAACAGGCCGTGATGCACCAAGAGCAGATCCGCACCCCCCTCCACCGCAGCGGTGATGGCCGCGAGAGAGGCGTCGACGCCGAGGGCGACCTTGGAGACCTGCGGGTTCCCCTCGACCTGCAAGCCGTTCAGGCTGGCGTCCTCGAAGGAGGCGATATCCAAATAGGCGTCGATCCAGCCGGTCAAGTCGCGCAGGGGGACGGGCATGCCCCTACCTTACACGGCCCTGTTCCCTTACTGAAGGACACCCTGAGGCCCGGGCGTGGCAAACTGGGCACATGCGCCAACGGGCCTTGCTGATCGCCCTGATCCTCCTGGCCATCCTGGCCGTCCTGCTCTTGATCGGCCAGTTCACCGCGAGGGGCTGAAGGCTAGCGCAGGGTCGCCACCAGGAACAGCCGCGGGAAGGGCAGCAGCAGCGCTCCCCCAGGGAGTTCTAGGTAGGCCCCCTCCAAGGCCGAGCGGTAGCTGGCCAGAAAAGCGGCTCGCTCCTCTTCGGCGAGGAGGGCCAGGTAGGGCCGCAGGCCGGTTCCTAGGAACCAGCGGATCAGGTCAGGAATGCCTCCGGGCAGCAGGTGGTAGTAAGTGGTCCGCCAGAGGTCCACGGCGGCCCCAGCCCCGCTGAGCAGCCGGTAGTACCCCGCTGGGTCCAGACGGCTCCCCTCCGGGCGGACCACGCCAGCTAGGCGCGCCGCCCAGGGCCCCGAAGAGGCGACCTCGCGCATCCGCTGATGGGCCGGCTCCCCTAGGTTATCCGGCATCTGGACCGCCAAGCTCCCTCCCGGCTCCAGGCACCCCAACAGAGCGGGCAGCAGCGCGCCGTGGCCGGGAACCCACTGCAGCACCGCGTTAGCCAGGATGACCCCGAAGCGCCGGCCAGGCTGCCAGGAGCTCAGGTCGGCGAGCTGGAAGGAGGCGGTGGGGCAGCGCTCCCTGGCCGCGCGCAGCATCTCGACCGAGGAGTCCACTCCCACGATCTCGGCTCCCGGGAAAGCCCCAGCGAGCAGCTCGGTGGAGTTCCCAGGGCCACAGCCGAGGTCGGCCGCGGCCCGGACCGGCCCCTTGGGGACCCTGGCGATCAGGTCGGCAGCCGGCCGGCTGCGCTGCTCCTCGAACTGCAGGTACTGCTCGGCAGACCAGGAAAAACTCCGCGTCGGAGCGTCTTCAGCGGACAGAGATCCCCCCGTCCAGGGCAGCGGTGGCCAACACCACCCCCTGGGGACTGCGCACCACCAGGCTGCGCACCCCGTAAGCCCCGGAGACCACGGCGCTCAGCCACGGGGAGCTCAGGGCCATGGCGTTGATGGAGCCGGGCGGCGGGGTCAGCAGCTGGACCACGGCGCTCAGCTGTCCCCCTTGCTGGGAGACCGAGAGCAGCTTGAGCGCGTAGCCCCCGCTCTCCTGCACGGCGCTGGCCAAGGTCAACAGCAGCTGTCCGCCAGCGAGGATCGGCGGATTCTGTCCGGGTTCCAGAGACGACCACAGGCGGTCCACCGAGGCCTGGTCGGCGTCCAAGGCGGCTGAGAAACGCGCCGGCCCCCGGGCGCCCAAGTCGCCGGCCGCCACGCGCGAGGTCGCCAGCGGCTGCTCCAGCAGGGGCGCGAAGTTGCCGGCCAGGTCCAGCGGCACTCCGCGCTGCACCACCAGGGCGGTGCGCCGGTACTGGACCGGGGCGGGAGAGATGTACAGCGGCGCGTCGGGGATCTCCGAGGCCGGCAGCAGAGCCAAGGCAAAGTTGCCACGGCCAGCGAACTGCTCTTCCACGGCCCCCGCCTCGGCTGAAGTCAATTCCCCGACTCCAGCGGGCCCCCTAGGCAAGAAGACCGGGGAGACCCGACCGCCCCGGCCCGCAGCCAGCGGGCCGCTCAGGCGGAACCAGCGCCCCGCAGCGTCGTAGACCACCGCCTGCACTGCCTCCCGGGTCTGCAGCAGCAGTTGGCCGCTGAAAGGAACCGCAGAGACCGCGAAGACCGCGCCGGCGGAAAGCGGGGTGGTGCCGGAGAGCAGGGCCGGGTGGCCGGAGACCAGCAAAGTACCCGGCAGTACCGCACCGCCGTGGCTGGGCGGCGGGCTGAGCTCGAGGGTCTGGCTCCCCACCTGGATCACCTCCCCGCTGTTACCCCCTGGAACTCGGCCATAGAACCAGGCCAAGGACTGCTGGCGGGCGCCATATTCCAGGACCTGATCGACGCGCAGCGGGCCGGAGCGGGCGGCCAAGAGGGCGCAGCCACCCAACAGCGCTGCCAGCAGCGCGAGCCTCCACATGCCCCCATGGTACACGCGGCGGCTCAGGAGCCCACCCCCCTGGCTTCGAGCAGCTCGCGGGCGTGGCGCAGCGCCACTTCGGTGACCCGGCCGCTCAGCATCCTGGCCAGCTCGGCCACCCGATCCTCGCCATCCAGCTGCCGAACCCGCAGCGCGGTCCGCCCCTGCTCCAGGGTCTTCTCCACCACCAGATGCGCGTCCGCGCGAGCGGCCACTTGGGCTAAGTGGGTCACCACCAGCACCTGGTGGTGAGCTGCTAGCTGGGCGAGCTGGGCCGCGACGCTCAGCGCCGCCCGCCCGCCCAAGCCGGCGTCGATCTCGTCGAAAACCAAAGTCGGCACCTCGGCGCCCAGCTCGCTGCAGGTAGCCAGCATGATCCTGGAGAGCTCGCCACCCGAAGCGACCCGCTCCAGCGGGAGGAGGGGCTGGTCGGGGTTGGCGCTGAAGCGCAGCTGCACCGCCTCGGCGCCCAGCTCGCTGGGTCCCTCCCTGGGGATCTCTTGGAAGTCCAAGCGGGCAGCGGGCAGGGCTAGCTGGCGCAGCCGCAGCTGCAGCTTAGCCGCTAGCGGCGCGGCGGCCTGGCGCCGCGCCGCGCTGAGGGCAGCGGCGGCCCGGTACCAAGCGGTCAGTTCCTGCTCCACCTGGTTGCGCAAGCGGTCCAGCTCGGCGCCGCTGCCCTGGAGACTCTCCAGCTCCGCACCGATCCGCTGACGGCGCAGCACCAATTCCTCGCTGGAGTGGCCGTAGCGCGCGAGCCGCCGCAGCGCCGCCGAGCGCTCCTGCAGGCGATCCAGCTCAGCTGGATCGAAGCCAGCGCGGCTGCGGTCGGCCAGCTCCCCGCCCACCGCGCGGACCGCCTGCAGAGCCGACTCCAGCTCGGAGAGCAGCGGCGCGAGGGTGGCGTCATGCCGGGCGGCTGCGCCCAGCTCACGCAGCGCCCGGAGCAGAGCTTGCTCGGCAGAAGGCTCTCCGCTGAGCGCAGCTGCAGCGGCCATGGTTCCCTGTTGCACCGCTTCGTAGTGCCGCAGCCGCCCGATGCGCGCTTCCAGGTCGCGCTCCTCGCCGGCGACCGGCCCGACCCGGTCGATCTCCGCCGCCTCGAAGGCCAGCAGGGCAGCCCGGCTCTCTCGGGTCGAGGCTTCGGCTTCCAGCCGGCGCAGCCGAGCGGCCGCGTCGGCCCAGCTGCGGTAGCGCCCGGCCACCTCCTGGCGGAGAGCGGGCGGCGAGCAGCGGTCTAGGAGGGCGGCCTGATCCCCACCCAGAGCTCCTGCGCTGCCCTGCCCGTACACCGTGAAGTGCGCCGCGCTGGCCGCCGCGAGCTCCCGCAGACCGACCACCTCGCCGTCGACGCGGCAGACCGAGCGGCTCTCGGCGGACACCCTGCGGCTGAGCGCCACATTCCCACACCAGGCCGTCACCAGCAGGTGGTCGGCACCGGACCGCAGCAGCTCGGAGCTGGCCCGACCCCCGGCCAACAGGTGGAGGGCCTCCACCACCGTGCTCTTCCCTGCCCCGGTCTCGCCGGTCAAGGCGATGAGGCCGCCGCCCAGGTCGAGATCTAACTGCTGTACCAGAGCCAGGTTGCGCAGCTCGATGCGGGTCAGCACCCGTCCAGTATAGGGTGCTACATCTCCTGCGGGACCTCGATGCCCAGCAGGCTCAGAACCTCGCTGAGGGTGGTGTGGACCTTCTTGATCAGCTCCAATCTGGCCTCCCCCTGGCCGCCGACGGTGGCCAACACCCGGGTATCGGGGATGCCGTAGGGATCTCTGTGGTTGTAGTAGATATTGAAGGAATTGGCCAGGTCTAGCGCGTACTGGGCCAGCAGGTGGGGGGCGCGTTCCCGCCAGGCGGCCATGGCGATGTCGGCCAAGCGGTTGATCACCTTGGCGACGGTGACCTCGGCCTCACCGAGCAGCAAGAACTCGGCGTTGTAGATGGAGAGGCCGGCTTCCTCGGCGCGGCGGATCACCGCAGCCGCCCGCACCGCAGCGTACTGGAGGTAGGGGGCTGCGTCCCCCTGCAGCGACAGGGCGGAATCCCAGCGGAAATCTACCCTCCTGGCCGGCTCGGCGCGCAGCATGGAGAAGCGCAACGCGCCGATACCGATCTGGCGCGCCAGGTGGTCGGGGTTGGCCAGCCGCTTGGAGCTGAGCAGCTCGCCGGCGCGGCGCACCGCTTCCTCGATCACCTCGTCGATGGAGATGGTGATCCCTTTGCGGCCGGAAATGGTCTGTCCCTCCAGCAGCACCGGGCCGTAGGCCAGGTGGTGGCTCTGGGCCGCCTCCATGGGGTAGCCGACCAGCTCCAGCGCGGCCCGGACCACCGCCTGGGGATAGCTCTGGCGGTCGTCGACGACGTTGATCACCTCGGCGGCGTGGCCGAAGCCGGCTGGTTCCCCTTGGGGGGCGGTGGTGTAGAGCGGGCGCCCGCTGGGCTGCTCGCCGAAGATCTGGTAACGAAAGCCGTCCAAGAGGCCAAATTTCCAGAATTGCAGGGCGATATCCTTGGCGATGTAGGTAGCGGTCCCGTCGCTGCGGACCAGCACCAGGGTGGGATCCTCCAGGCCGGGTAGGACCTGTTCGGTCTCCAAGACCAGGCAGCCGGCGTACTTCCCTTCAGCGGCGAAGTGGCAGCGCGGGCTGGCCTGGAGCAGCTCCAGGGAGCGGCGCAGGAGCCCCCCCGAGACGATATCGGACTCCCAGACCAGCAGATCGTAGTCGGCACCCAGGTCGGCACAGGTCTGCAGCTGAGCCCGCACCACCTGCTCGATCTCGGAGCGCCGCTCCCCAGCTTCCAGCTGGTGCATCACGGCGCGGATTCCGGGCTCGAGCTCGGAGCGGCGCTCCGGGTTGGCCAGCTCCTGGTGTAGATAGACGTAGAGCTCCCCGAGCCAGTGGTCGTACTTGGAATCGTCCCGCGGGAGGCCGAAGTGCGCGGCCGCGAACAGCGCCTCGGCGGCTTGCCGGCCGGTGTCATCGATATAGTTCTGCACCTCGATGCGGTAGCCCAGCCAGCGGCCGAGCCTGGCCATGGTGTCCCCCAGGACCACGTTGCGCAGGTGCCCCACGTGCAGCTCCTTGTTGGGGTTGACGCTGCTGTGCTCGACGATGACCCGGTGGCCGGTCTCTTCGAACTTCAAGGGGTCGTAGAGCACACCGATGAGGAAAGAGGCCGGGTCCACGAAGAAGTTGAGGTAAGCCTTGCTGGCCTCCACCCGGACGAAGCGGGGGGGCAGCTGGATGGTGGCAGCCAGCTGGTCGGCGATCTCCAGCGGCGAACGGCGCAGCAGGCGGGCCAGCGCGAAGGCCACCGGCGTCCCGTAGTCGCCGGGCAGGTCCTCGGGGGTCTCCTGGATGATCACCTCGACGTTGGCGGCCGCCGGATCGATCCGAACTGCCGCCTCCAGAATGGCTCGCCTGAGCGGCTCCCTCAGTTCCATGGCTGTTCAGCTTAACAGATGCTTGCGCCCCCCTGCCTCAGGGAGCCGTCCAGCGGTGACTGCGGTGAGGCTAGATGAAGGTCAGGCCGCAGCGCGCACACCTAGCGTCAGCAAACCCGCCAGATACTCAGGGCATGCGGCGCACTTTACTCCTGGGCGGCTTGGCCGCCTTGTTGGCCGGATGCAGCGTGGTCATCGTGGGATCGCCGGGTCCTTCGGTGAGTAACCTGAGCAACGACGCCTCCTACTGCAGCGATGCTGGCAGCACGACCTATGTCAATTATAGCTTCAGTTCCAGCGACTTGGGCAGCTACACCGCCGACCTGACCCAGCAAAACCAGGGGGGGCCTGGCAACGGAGCCACCATTTATGGCCAGACCATCGTCTCCAACGCTAATCCGGGTGGGCAGCAGAGCGGCCAGATCGCCGTGACCGTGAGCAGCTCCGGCAACCTGCAGGCCCAATGGATCAGCCCGGGCTTCACGCCACCGCTCACCCTCTACGTCCAGGGGGTCTCTCCCGGCGGGCGCACCACCTCCTGGGTGCGCAGCGCCACCCCAGTCAGCCCTACCGGCAACGTACCTCCCTGCTGAGAGGAGCGCCCAGCGCGCAGAAGCGTGTAGACTGAGTAGGTGAGTCAGGTCGAGGAACACACCGGCGCGAGCGCGCCTATCTACGCCAGCTGGGCCGAGCTGCTGACTTGGATGCAGGAGATCGCCCGCGAGCGGGGGCTGCGCTACCAGAAGATCTCCGACTTCCCAGACTACATCTACCGGATGGAGCGGCCCTACGATCTCCCGGTCACCACCGCCAGCGCCAGCATCTGCGACCGGGGTGGCGTCCCCTTGCTGCTGGCCTCGGTGTCGCCCCGCCACGTCGCTGCCAAGTCGGTGCAGCTGCGGCTGATGGGCGGTTCCCGCTATTGGCACCTGCACGCGGGGGCTCAGGGCCTGCAGCAGGGCAGCTGGCGGCTGGACCGTGCCCGCCTGGAGGAGTTGGTCGAGCAGGCCTCAAAACAGGCGGAAGCTCGCTAGAGCTACGGCGACGCCCAGCAGGGCGCCCACCACCACCTCGAAGTAGGTGTGGCCCAGCAACACCTTGAGCGGTTCGGGGCGGAAGCCCTCGCGCACCACCGCCTGCAGCTCCACCAAGAGGTCATTGATCAGCCCGGCCTGCATCCCGGCGGAGCGGCGTACCCCGCTGGAGTCGTACATCACGATCAGGGCAAAGACGGTGGCCACCGCGAACAGCGAGCCGTGCCAGCCGCTGCGCAGCCCCACCCCGGTGGCCAGAGCCACCACCATGGCGCTGTGGCTGCTGGGCATCCCACCGGTCTCGGCCAACTTGCCCAGCTGCCAGCTGCCCTCCACCAGCCAGATCAGAAACACCTTGATGCTCTGGGCCAACAAAGAGGCGATCACCGCGGTGATCAGCACCTGGTTGTCCAGCGCGTTCAAGGCTTCCCCTCCTCCAAACGCCTGCCCAGGTCGGCCAGAACCCCGTGGACGAAACGGCCGGAATCGCTGCCGCCGAAACGCCGGGCGATCCGCTGGGCCACCGTCACCACCAGCGGCAGCGAGGTCCCCAGGTAGCAGAGCTCGTAGGCAGCCAGCCGGAGCACGTTCAAGTCGGCCTGATTCATCTGGGAGAAACTCCAACCGCGGATGACCTCTCCGAGCAGCTGGTCGACTTGGACCTGTCGCTCCAGAAAGCCGGTCAGCAGCTGTTTGGCGAAGGCGCGGTCGGCCGGATCCAGCTGGGGATCTTCTGTACCGGGAGTTTCCAGGCGCCGCAACACCTGGCTGGGCGCACCCCCACCGCGCTGCAGCTCGAAGAGCAGCGTGAAGGCGACCTCCCGGGCCGCCCGGGAGTGCCGCTCCGTCTCCGCCGGCAGCTGGGCTCCCAATTTCTCCTCCTCCCCGCTCACTCCAGTCCCGCCCGCGGAACATCCGGAACGCTCACAGCGAGATACCCCGCTCGGCCAACCAGCCCTGAAAGGCGGCCTCATCCAAGACCGGGGTGCCCAGCTGCCTGGCCCGCTCCAGCTTGCTACCCGGGTCCCGGCCGCAGACCAGCAGGGTGGTACTCTTGGTCACCGCGTCGCTCAGCTTGGCCCCAGCGGCTTCCAGCAGGCTCTGGATCTGGCCTCTGGGCCTGGACAGCGCGCCGGTGAGCACGATCACCTGGCCTTCCAGCCGGCCGGAGGCTTCGGTACGGGTCGGGCGCAAGCCAGCGGCCTGCAGGCGCGCGATCAGGTCGCGGACTGCCAGGTCGGCCAGCGAGCGAGCGAGGGCGGCAGCGATGACCGGTCCCACCCCAGGCACCGCTGCCAAGGAAAGCTGATCCGCCTCCAGCAGCTCACCGAGGCCGGCAAAGCGCCCGGCCAGCAGCTCGGCGGTGCGCAGGCCGATGTGCGGAAGGCCCAGGGCGTAGATCACCCGAGCCAGCGGCCTGCGCAAGCTGGCCGCGATGGCCGCCAGCAGCTTGGCGGCGCTGCGCTCGGCCAGGCGGTCCAGGCTGGTCAAACTGGCGGCGTCCAGGCGGTAGAGGTCGGCGGGATCCCTGACCAATCCGCTATCCAACAGCTGTTGGGCCAACCGCTCCCCGATCCCTTCGATATCCATGGCGTCGCGGCTGACGTAGTGCAGCAGGCGGCCCTGGCGCTGGGCCGGGCAGAGCGGGTTGGGGCAATAGGCGGCGGCGTCACCCTCCGCCCGCAGCACCGCATGGCCGCATTCCGGGCAGCGGAGCGGGAAAGTGTAAGGAGAAGTCCCGGGTGGGCGCAGCTCGGGGACCACCCGAACGATTTCCGGGATCACCCCGCCAGCCTTGCGGATCAGGACCCGGTCCCCCTCGCGCAGGTCGAGCTCGGCGATGAAGTCCTGGTTGTGCAGGGTGGCCCGGGAGACCGAGGATCCCTCCAAGACGCGCGGCTCCAGTTCAGCCACCGGGGTGAGCTGGCCGGTTCGGCCCACCGAGACGGTGATGGCGCGCAGCACAGTCAACGCCTCTTCCGCCGGAAACTTGTAGGCCACCGCCCACCTAGGAGCTCTGGCGGTGTTGCCCAGCTCCCGCTGAGCGGCTAGGGAATCGACCTTGATCACGCTGCCATCGGCGTCGAAGGGGAGCTCGGGGCGCCTCTGGGCCATCTCGGCGTGGTAGCGGGCTGCCTGGGAGATGTCCTCCACCCGCCGGTAGCCCCAGCAAACCGGCAGGCCCAGCTCGGTGAACCAAGCCAGCAGCTCAAACTGGGTCGCCACCGGCACGGCGTCGGCCTCGCCGACCGCGTAGCAGGCCAACTGCAGCTGGCGTTGGGCAGTCACCGATGGGTCCTTCTGCCGGAGCGCCCCAGCGGCCGCGTTCCTAGGGTTCTTGAAGCCGGCTAGACCCTGCTCCCCGGCCTCGCGGTTCAGCCTGACGAACTCCTCGCGGCTCAGGTAGATCTCACCCCGCACCTCCAAGACCTCGGGGACCGGACCCGAAAGAGTCTCTGGGAGCGCCCGGATGGTGCGAGCGTTGGCGGTCACGTCCTCGCCGACCCGGCCATCTCCCCGGGTAGCCGCCCGCTCCAAGCGGCCAGACCGGTAGAGCAGGCTGACGCTGAGGCCGTCGAGCTTGAGCTCGCAGGTATAAGCCGCCCGCTCCAGGCCCAAAGCCCGGCAGACGCGCTGGTCAAAACGCAGCAGCTCTTCATCGGTGAACGCGTTGTCGAGGCTGAACAGCGGGCTCAAGTGGACCACCGGAGCGAAGGCCGGGGGCGCTCCCACCGAGTCGGTCGGGGACCGCTCCCCCTTCCATTCCGGGTGGAGGCGCTCCGCCTCCTCCAATTCCTTGGCCAAAGCGTCGTACTCGGCGTCCGAGACAGCCGGATCGTCGCGCTGGTAGTACTGGACCCGGTAGTCGACTAGCCGCTGGCGCAGCGCCAGGTAGGCTGTGAGAGAGAGGTCCATCGGCCGCAGTATAGCAGGGGGTCAGCGCCGCTCCAGCACAGCCAGAAAAAAGCTATCGACTCCCTGCAGGGCCAGGGTGTAGTGACCCGCTGCGGCCGGGCCGAGCGGGACGCCGGTCTCCGGGGGATCTACCAGCGAGAAGTCGGGGTGCTCAGCCAGGAAGTCCAGGACCTGCTCGGGACCCTCGGCCGCAGCGACCGAGCAGACGCTGTAGACCAGACGCCCTCTGGGCAGCACCAATTCAGCTGCAACCTTGAGCATCCTGGCCTGCAGGGCGGCCCGCTCGGCCAGGTCACCGGGGCGGAGCCGCAGCTTGATCTCCGGGTGGTTGCGCAGGGTCCCGCTGCCGCTGCAGGGGGCGTCCAGCAGGACCCGCTCGGAGCTGGGCAACCGGCCCAGCTGGGACTCAGTCAAGTCCACTAAGTGGAACTCCGCGGTCAGACCCAGCCGGCGCAGGTTTTCGCCGGCTTGCCGCTGGCGGCCCGCGCTCAGGTCGGCGCTGAGCACCGAGGCGCCCTCGGCCGCGAGCAGCGCGGCCTTGACCCCTCGGCCACCGGCTAAGTCCAGCACCCGACGGCCCTGGACCTCCCCGAGGGCCCGCACGGCAGCAGCCGAGGCAGGGTTGACCGGCTGCAGCAGGCCGGCCCGGTAGCTAGGGCTCTCCGGGAGACGCCCAGGCAAGCGCACCGCACAGACCTGGCCGACCGCCCGCAGGATCTGGGCCCCCTCTCGCTGCAAACGGTCGGTCCCGCCGGGAGCCACCCAGAGCCACAGCGGGGGCGGCAGCTCCAGGTCGGCCATCACCGCTTCGGCGCAGTCCGGGTAAGCGGCGCGGTACTCCTCGGCCAGCCAGGGTGGCAGGTCATAGGCTGGCTCGAGCTCCTCGGTGCTGGGCGGGAGAGCGGCCAGCCAGGCTCGCAGCAGCCGGGCGGTCCCGGAGCCGAGCAGGGCAGCATACTGGCTGAGCAGAGCGTGGGGCGGAGTGGAGGAGCCGAGCGCCTCGAAAGCCGAGAGCAGCAGGGCGCGGCGCAAGCCTGGGGAGGGCGGGCGGCGGCAGAAGCGGGTGATCAGCCCGCTCAGGCGCAGGACCCGCCGCAAGGTCCCGTAGACCAGGTGGGTGGCCAGGCGCTGATCCCTGAGGTCCAGCCGGCGGGCGGCGAGCTCGGCCTCCAAGGCCGGAGCAGCCCACTCCCCGCGCTCCAGAACGCGGGCCAGCACAGCGCTGGCCAGCCGCCGGGCGGGGTTGACCTGCGTCACCGGGACTGAGGGGACCTGAGCAAGGCGAAGCGCAGCGCGGTGCGCTCCTCATCGTCGAGTTCCAGCCGGACAAAGGAGGGCTGGACGAAGAAATCGAGTTGATCGTCCAGCAGGTAGCTGCGGGCGATAGCCATCGCCTTGACCGCCTGGTTCACCGCCAGCGGGCCGATCGCCTGTACCTCGATCTCCGATTGGGCCCTGAGCAGCGCGGCGATGGCTCCCGCCACCGCATTCGGCCTGGACTTTCCAGAGACGCGCAACGTTTCCACAGTGAACCTCCGAGACCACGCCGACCTTGCTGCAGGGTGATGCGCAGCGTCTATCATAGTAGACTCATCTTCTGGCGACAAGACCCTCTCCGAAAAAGACCTGTATACTGCGAAGAAATGTTTGGCGGACCGGCCTCCCCACCCGCTCCCCCCTGCGCCGCCCAGCCAGAGCCAGGGCGTTGAGCAGTTCTGCGCCGAGCACTTCTCTGTGGGTAGCCCTGCTCCCGGCTTCGGCGCTGGGCCTCCTGAGCGCCAGCGGCGCGATCTCGCTATCGGGGACCCCAACCGGTGTGTATCTGCTGCTGGGGGGTACGGCCGGCCTGCTGTCCGGCTGGCTGGCTGGGGCCCTGGGCGGCGCCCTGCTGAGCTTGCTGCTCTGGGCCACCGGACAGGGAGCGCCGGCCGCTCTGGCCGCGCCCCTGCTCTGCGGCGCCCTCTGCGGGGGCTTGCGGGACTTAACCTGCCAAAATCAGCAGCTGCGCAGAGGCTGGACCAGATTGCAGCTGCAGAGCCAAGTAGCTGAGCTGAGCGCCCACCAGCCCCTGGAACTCTGGAGCGACCGGGTGCTGGAGCTATTCCTGCAGTGTGGCTTCCGCTCCGGAGCGCTGCTCTGGTCCAGAGAGTCCGCTGCCGGGAGCGCCGAGCCCGATCTGGCCCAGCTACTGGTCGACGCCGAGGTGGACCCGGAGCTGCCCCTACCGCCCCGCGCGGAGTTGGCCGGCTTGGCGGGCCCTTCGACCTGGCCTTCGGGAGCCCGGAGGGGGCAGCACTTGATTCTCCCCATCCGGGACGGAACTCGTCTGCTGGGCTGGCTGGTTCTGGTCTGCCCCAACCGGCCACCGCGCACACCGGTCACGGGCAGCTGGAGAGAGTTGAAAATCCTCTGCGATTCGCTAGAGCGCAATCTGGTCCAGCTGCTCCGCAACAAGAGAGCCGAGGTCCTCCTGGCCGCAGTAGAAGTTCTTCCAGACCAGCTCCAGATCCTGGGGCCCCAGCAGCGGCTGCTCTACCGCAACTGCGCCGCCCGGGGTCAGCCCGGCCTGGCACTCTCCACCGACTGCAGCAGGGTGCAGGCGCCGGACCCATCCGGGCACCTGCACCACTTCCAGAAGCTGGAGGCGGAATTCGCCCTACCAGGGGGCACCGGACGGCTCGAGCTCCAGCGCGACGTCAGCGGCGAGGTGCAGCTGGCTGAGCAGGTCCAGCGTCAGGCGCGGCTAGACCTGCTGACCGGGCTGCACAACCGCAACGGCCTGATCGCCGAGCTGGAGCGCCGCCTGGACCTAGGAGATACGTTGACCGTGCTGCTGGTTGACGTCATCGACTTCAAGTGGATCAACCTGTCGCACGGTCTAGCCGCCGGCGACACCGTCCTGTGCGAATTGGCTCGCCGGCTCAGCCAGCTCAGCGAACTGGTCAGCCGGATCGGCGGCGATGAGTTCGTCGTCGTCCTGAGCAACCCGACCGAAGCCGCGGAGCTCCAGCGGCTGGTCGGTGCGCTCAGCGCCCCGGTCGAGCTGGGTGAGCAGCCGGTTTGGTTCCAGCTTCGGGGCGGTTACGCGCAGTCCCAGCCTGGCACCACCCCGGACGCGCTCCTTCAGCAAGCCGAGACAGCGCGGCTGCGGGCCAGGCAGTTCGGGCAGGTTATCGCCGACGCCGGCCCTCAGGCAGCGGCACCGGTCCCAGCGGGAGATGTCTTTAGGCTGGAAGGAGCTCTCTGGGAGGCCTTGCGGCGAGGCCGGCTGCAGGTGCACTTTCAACCGATTCGGGCGGCGAGCGGCGGGACCTGGGGGGTCGAGGCGCTGGCCCGCTGGTGCGACCCCGCCCTGGGGGATATCCCCCCTGGGGTCTTCGTGCCCCTGGCCGAGCGGCGCGGCCTGATCCTGGAGCTGGACCGCCTGGTGCTATCGCTGGCTCTGGAAGCGGCCCAGACCTTGCGGGAGCGAGGTCTGCGGCTGGCGGTGAACCTCTCTCCCGCCTCGTTCCACGACCCGGGGATCCAGGACCGGCTGCGCGCAGCCTTGGACCAGCACGGTTTCCCCGGTGACCAGCTGATCGTCGAGATCACCGAGCGGACCCTGCTGAACCCCGAGCTGGCCAGGCCGGTCCTAGAGGGCATCCACGCCATGGGGATCCGCTTGGCCGCAGACGACTTCGGCGTCGGGTACTCTAGCCTCGCCTACCTGCAGGATTACCCGCTCGATCTGATCAAGATCGACGGGCATTTCGTCGAGCAGCTGCTCAGAAACCACCCGGGAGGGGGACGCCTGCTGAAGACGATGGTGGACATGGCCCACGCTCTGGACATGCTGGCCCTGGCCGAGCGGGTCGAAACCGGTAGCCAACAGGCTTCCCTGATCGAGATGGGCTGCGACCTGCTGCAGGGCTTCCACTTGGGCAGGCCCCTCTCGCTCAGCGAACTGCTGTCTGACCTTACGCGCGAAAAGTAAACAAGCCCCCTGAGCCGCCAGCTTTCTAGGCAACAGGCTTGCCCTCCACCCACCCTCCTTGGGATACTTCCAAGAATCGCGTACTACCGACACTTACCGGTAGCCGGCGACCCCTACTCTGAGGAGTACACATGAAAGGTCCCCACCAACGACAGGTTCCGCTAGAAAGCCGCTACCGCGCTGCGGTGCGGGCTCAGCTCGAGAGCCAGTTCCCGGGAGCCCTAGGCGGCATGGAGCGCGATGCCTGCGGCATCATCGCCAGGGTCCGCAAGAGCGGGAAAGCCACCCACGGCAACCTGGTCCGGACCCTGGAGGCGCTGGCCTGCATGGCTCACCGCTCCGGAGAGGTCCGAGGGGAGGGGGACGGGTGCGGAGTGATGACCGACCTGCCCAGAGAGCTGTGGGCGCAACACCTGCTGCAGAGCGGCTTGGACCCCACCCTGGCAGCAGACCCGCGGTTCTTCGTGGGGCACTTCTTCTACCCTCAGGGCCACGCTGTCCGGGAACTCTTGGACCTGCTGCGGGTAGCCGGGAGCCGTTACCGGCTCCAGATCCTCTTAGAGCGCCAGAATCAGGTGTACAGCCGGGCACTGGGCCCTCTAGCCCAGCTCACCGCCCCGCAGTTCGTCCAGGTAGCCGGGCTGCTCGAGGCCGAGCAACCCGGCCAGCGGGAAGCTGCGCTCTACCGATTGGGCCTGGAGCTGGAGGCGGCCCAGCCCGTGCACGTAGTCAGCTTGTCCGCGAGGACGGTGGTCTATAAGGTTCGCGCCAGCGCCGAGGTGTTGCCGCGCTACTACCCCGAGCTGAACTCGCCGCTGTTCACCAGCATGGTCACTATCGGCCACAACCGCTATTCCACCAATACCCTCTCCACCTTCGAACAGGTCCAGCCCTTCACCCTGCTGGCCCACAACGGGGAGATCAACACCATCTCGCGCCTGCGCCGGGAGGGTCTGCAACTCGGCATACCGCTCACCGGTGGTTCCGACTCGCAGGATCTCAACCGGATCCTATCCGGATACATCTTCGAGCACGGGCTGAGCCCGCTCGAGGCGGCGGAGTCGGTATTCCCACCGGTCCTGAGCGAGGTGCGGTCCTTCAGCTCACCGCAGCAGGAAGCCTACATGGGCCTGCGGGCTGCTGGGGGGCCGCTGGCCCAGGGACCGGCTGCGATCATCGCCCGGCAGGCCGACGAGCTGGTCTGCGCGGTGGACGCCCTGGGCTTGCGGCCGCTGTGGTTCGGCGAGACCGAGAAGGAGTACTTCTGGAGCTCCGAGCGGGGAGTCATCCCGCTCGGCGAGATGGTGCGCGACCCTGCCCCGCTGTCTCCCGGGGAGAAGATGGTGGTGCAGCTGCAGGGCGGGCAGGCCCGCATCCATGCCAACGAGGAGGTCCAGCGCCTGGTACTCCACCGGGTCCACGACCGGGCTTCCACCCTCAGCGCCGCCCGCAGCCGGCTGGATGGGCCGCACTGGCCACTGGTAGAGAGAGAGGACAGCTACCAAGTCGACCCTCCCAGACGGGTCGCTTTCGGGTTGGAGAAGTGGGATGAAGGCTACCTGGGGCACGTCGCCGAGGCGGGCGCCGAGCCCATCTCCAGCCTGGGGTACGACGGACAGCTGCCAGCTCTGCGCGGGCGAAAGCCTAACTTGGCAGAGTTTTTCAAGGAAACCGTCGCGGTGGTCACCAACCCGGCCATCGACCGCGAGCGGGAGATCGAGCACTTCTCCACCCGGACCCTGGTTGGGCCCAGGCCCAACCCAACCGGGTCCGATCACTCGGTCGAGCTGCTCACCCCGCTGCTCGCCCCCAACGCCGCGCTGGCCCGGATGCACCGCACCCTGACGCTGGCCAGCCTGCAAGCTGAGCTGCGCTCAGTTACCTTGGTCCCGTCTCTCAGCAGCGGCCAGACGCTTCAACGGGCGCTGGAAGAGCTGGGCCGGCAGGCGCTGGAAGCGGTGATGGGAGGGGCGGAGCTGCTGATCTTGGACGACACCTCCCTCTATCAGGGGGGGCAGGCCGCTATCGACATCGTCTTGGCGCTGGGCTGGCTGGAGCAGCAGCTGCTAGCTCCTGGCGATCAGGGGCTGTCCTGGCGCAGGCGCTGCGGGCTGGTGGTGCGCAGCGCCCAGGCCCGCAACCTACACGACCTGATGGTCTTGCTGGGCCTGGGCGCCGAGGCCGTCGAGCCCTATCTGATCTACGCGCTGCACCAGGGCGAGGAAGCCAGGGGGAAGCTGCTCACCGGCTTGACCAAGGGCATCGAGAAGGTGATGAGCACCATGGGCATCCACGAGCTGCGCGGCTACGGCCAGACCTTTACCGGCATCGGCCTGGCCAAAGACCTGGCTGCGGCTATCGGCACCCGCTCCATCTGGGGCGAGGCGCGGGGGTACGGCCTGGCTGACCTGGAGCAGGAGATCCTGAGGAGGTTGGAAGCCGCGCAGCGCAGCGAGGAAACCCCCGAACGGGACGTCCGCTTCAATCCCAGGCTGTTCAAGGCCGCGTTCGCGATGGCTAACGGCGAGCTGGAACCAGCCGACTACGCGGCGCGGGTGCAGGCCCTCGAGGCGGAGATGCCGCTGGCCGCCCGGCAGCTGCTGTCCTTCGAGAGGCTGGCCGAGTCCGAGGTCGATGCCGACGAAGTCGACCTGGCAGTCGGCGGACACTCGCTGCCCTTCGTGATCAGCGGGATGAGCTTCGGCTCCCAGGGCGAGACCGCTTTCCGCAGCTACGCCGAAGCAGCCAAGGAGCTCAACATCCTGGCCATGAACGGCGAGGGGGGAGAGATCCCGGATATGATCGGCCGCTATCCCCACTGGCGGGGGCAGCAGGTGGCCTCGGGCCGCTTCGGCGTGTCCAGCCGCATGCTCAACTCAGCCACGGTCATCGAGATCAAGGTAGGGCAGGGCGCCAAACCCGGAGAGGGCGGCCACCTCCCAGGCAAGAAGGTGACCGAGAAGATCGCGCACGCCCGCCACGCCACTCCCGGCATCGACCTGATCAGCCCCAGCAACAACCACGACGTCTACTCGATCGAGGACCTAGCCCAGCTGATCGAGGAGCTGCGCACCATCAACCCCACCGCCAAGATCGGTGTCAAGATCCCGGTCGTGGAGGGGGTGGGCACCATCGCCCTGGGAGTCGCCAAGGCCGGAGCCAACATCATCACCCTGTCGGGTTTCGAGGGGGGGACCGGAGCGGCCCGGGCCCACGCCCTCAAATACGCCGGCATGCCGGTCGAATACGGTGTGCAGCAGGCCCACCGCTCGCTCACCCTGGCTGGCCTGCGGGAGCGGGTAGAGTTGTGGGCCGACGGAGGGCTCAAGACCGCGCTCGACGTGGCCCGGATGGTGGCCTTGGGGGCCGACCGGATCGGCTTCGGCACCCTCAGTATGGTCGCGATCGGCTGCACCATCTGCCGCGGCTGCCAGCTCGACACC
Organism: bacterium; assembly: GCA_021810505.1. Classification (GTDB taxonomy): domain Bacteria; phylum Deinococcota; class Deinococci; order Deinococcales; family Deinococcaceae; genus JAJZIR01. The sequence goes on along the minus strand of JAJZIR010000001.1, from coordinate 106,427 downwards.
TGCCACGTCGGGATCGCCACCCAGGTGGAGAGCGAAGAGGACGCGCAGCGCCACGGGATGAAGCGCTGGGTGCCGCGCAACCTCCCCGATGAGGTGCAGCGGCTGGTCAATTTCTACGGGGGTCTGGCCAAGGAGCTGCGGGGGATTCTGGCCAGCCTGGGCCTGAGGGAGATCGGAGCCCTGCGCGGCCGGGCCGACCTGCTGCACCCCGGCAGCCTGGCCATCGACTTCTCCGACCTGCTGTCGGTAGCCGAATGCAAGCTACCAGCCCACACCGGCCGCCTGGTGATCCACCGATCCCTCAACTCCATGACCAAGATGATCAGCGAGTGGCTGGAGGACTTCTTGGAGGAAGGCGAGGTAGTGTACCGCGACGGTCCGGTGGTCAGCTCAGAGCGGGCGTTGGGCACCCACCTGGTCGGGACGCTGACCCGGCACCGCCGCAGCGGGGTGCGGGACGTGCGCCTGCACTTCGAGGCCGGCAGCATCCCGGGCAATGGGCTGGGGGCTTTCAACGACGCCCCGGTCGAGATCCTGGTCGACGGCGGGGCCCAAGACGGGGTCGGCAAGAGCAGCCTGGGCGGGCGCATCACCGTCCTGAAGGGGCGCAACCACCAGGGCCAGCGCATCGACGGCTCGGTGGGCAAATCCTTCGGGTACGGGGCGATCGGCGGAAGGTTCCTGATCCAGGGGGACGCCGACAGCCGCTTCTGTGTGCGGCTCTCCGGAGCCGACGTGGTGCTGGGGGGCGAGCTGAGGCCCAGGGTCGACGACTCGTTGGGGATGTTGGCCACCCGGGCCAACATCAAAGGCTTTGCCTTCGAGTACATGACTGCCGGGAGGGCAGTGGTGCTCGGCGATCCCGGGCCCTGGATCTGCTCGGGGATGTCGGGCGGCGTCGTCTACCTGCGCCACGCCCCCAGAATCGGCCTGGACGACGCCGCGCTGCAGCGCCGGTTGGCCAAGGGAGCGGCGGTGCGCATCCACCCGCTCCACGCCCAAGGGGTCGCCGACGTCCGCGAGCTGCTCACCGACTACCACCAGGCCCTGATCCGCTCCGAGCAGCTGGAGGCGGCCAGAAGGGTCGCCGAGCTTCTGGTCAACCCCTCCGAGCACTTCCGGATGGTCCTGCCGGCCGCCCAGCAGGTGGACCCGCGGCTGTCGACGGAGTGAGGGCGCTGCCGCTCCGGTCGCAAGGTAAATTTGGTACATTGGCGCGGTGGACGCTCCTATTCTAGATTGTGTAGCCATCGTCGGCGTCGGGCTGATCGGTGGGAGCGTAGCCCTGGGGCTGAAGCGGCGCGGGCTGTGCCGCCACCTGATCGGCCTGGACGCACAGGCTGGCGCTCTGACCACTGCGCTGGCCCTGGGGGTCATCGACGAGGGTCAGCTCGAGGTGGGGCCCTGGCTGCGCCAGGCCGACCTGGTCGTCCTGGCCGTTCCAGTCGGGCTGCTGTCGGAGGTCGCCGGGAGCTTGTTGCCCTGGCTGAGATCCGACGCTCTGCTCACCGACGTCGGCAGCGTCAAAGTGCCGCTCAGCCGGTCTCTCTCCCTGGAAGGCTTCGTCCCAGGCCATCCCTTGGCCGGCAGCGAGCGGGCCGGCGTGGAACACGCCCGGGCCAACCTGATCGAGAACGCTATCTGGGTCCTCACCCCCACCGAGGAGACCTCGCTGTCCGCCCTGGGAAGGATTCGGGAGCTGGTGGAGGCCCTGGGCGCCTCGCCGGTGGTGATGCCACCGGAGGCACACGACCAGCTGGTAGCGACCATCTCGCATCTCCCCTACCTCACCGCCCTGGCGCTCACCCACATGGTGGCCAGGGACGAGCGGCTGGCCCTGTTGGCCGCAGGGGGTTTTCGGGATATCACCCGGGTCGCCAGCGGGGATCCGGTGATGAGCCGGGACATGGTGATCAACAACAAGCAGGCGCTCAGAGATGCGCTCAACCGCTTCCAGCGCGAGCTGGACCGGCTCAACCTCCAGCTGGACCAGCCCGAGGTCCTCTTGGCCTCGGCCCGCGCCGGGAAAGCCACCAGGGACAGCCTCCCGGTAGTGCGCCGCTCCCTGTTGCCGGCGCTGCACGACCTGATCGTGGCCGTTGAAGACCGGCCCGGGGAGCTGGGCCGAATTACCCAGCTGCTGGGGCAGACCCAGATCAATATCAAGGACATCGAGATGCTGGCCATCCGCGACCAGGGCGGCGCGATCCGGCTAGGCCTGGAGAGTCCCGAACAGGTGGCGCTGGCCAGCGCCACCCTGGCCCATGCGGGTTACACCACCCGCTCGTTGAGCTGAGCAGCAAAGCTGTGCTAGGATGGGGTGGAAAATCGGCGTTGGCGTAAGCCCAAGAGCTCTCGCAGATTCCCAGGTCATCCGAGGAAGCTCACGGATGAGAGGTGGGACGAGGTCAAAGTGGCAGAGGTCGTCCTTTCAAACGTGTACAAGCGCTACGGCAAGGTCACCGCAGTCTATGACTTCAACCTGCACGTCCAGGACAAGGAGTTCATGGTCTTCGTAGGGCCGTCGGGTTGCGGGAAGACCACCACGCTGCGGATGGTCGCCGGCCTGGAGGAGATCTCCGACGGGACGGTGCGCATCGCGGAAAAAGTGGTGAACGATATGCCACCCAAAGACCGCGACATCGCCATGGTCTTCCAGAACTACGCGCTCTATCCCCACATGAACGTCTACGAGAACATGGCCTTCGGCCTGCGCCTGCGCAAAACCCCCAAGCCGGAGATCGACCGGCGCGTCCGCGAGGCCGCCAAGATCCTGCAGATCGAGCACTTGCTGGAGCGCAAGCCCAAAGAGCTCTCCGGTGGGCAGCGGCAGCGGGTGGCGCTGGGGCGGGCCATCGTCCGCGAACCCAAAGTCTTCCTGATGGATGAGCCGCTCTCCAACCTGGACGCCAAGCTGCGGGTGGAGATGCGCTCCCAGATCCAAAAACTCCACCGCCGCTTAGACGCCACCGTGATCTACGTGACCCACGACCAGGTCGAGGCCATGACCATGGGGACCCGCATCGTGGTGATGCGCGACGGGCACATCATGCAAGTCGATACCCCTCTCAACCTCTACGACACCCCCAAGAATAAGTTTGTAGCTGGCTTCATAGGATCGCCCAGCATGAACTTCCTGACCGTGACCGTCCGCAACGGCATGTTCGATGACCGCGGCGTGACGGTGGCGCCGAGCGGCGCCTTGGCCAACGCGCTCAAGGCCTACGAGGGCAAGCAGGTCTGGATGGGGATTCGGCCCGAGCACCTAGGGCTCCGGGGTGTCACCAACATCTCGGAGGGGCAAAATGTGCTCAAAGGCACCGTAGAGGTGGTCGAGCCGCTGGGCGCACAGACCGATCTGCTGGTCGACGTCGGGGGTCAGTCGCTGACAGCGAAGGTCGAGGGGCACGCCCAGGTCAGACCGGGGGACAATGTCGAACTCTTGGTGGATCTGAGCAAGCTCCACGCCTTCGACTACCAGAGCGAGGATGCCTTGGCCCGCTAACCGGTCCGTGGTCAGCGGGCTCACTCTCTAGCTACAGCCCACCACCAGCCCGGCCGGGCTGGTGGTGGGCTGTAGGCTGAGCTCCAACCGGCAGCGGAGTGCCGGAGGGGTAGCCGCTGAGACCGCCCTAGAAGACCGAGGGGGTTAGCGGGCCTTGGCCTGCTCGGGGGCGATCTCCGAGCGGCAGCCTTACTCTCCGCCTAAGATCTGAATCGCCTTGGCCAGCTCGGCGTCGGTCTTAGGGTTGACCAGCGCCTGGCTCTGCACCGACGACTGCGGCAGCTGCGGGACCGGGGCGGTATAGCTGAACTTCCCCTTGGCGTTGGCGGACAGGGTGAGGGTCTTGCCGTTCACCGTGACGGTGACCTGGCTACCCGGCTTGGCTCCAGCCCCGCTGACGGTGACCGGGTTGGGGTAGCGGGTATCCGGGACCACCACGTTGGGGTTGATGCCGCGACCCTGGATATTGCTGCCGTTGGGGCGCAGCCACTCCTGGGCCACGATCTCCGCGGTACCGCCGTCGGCTAAGGGCAAGACGTCCTGGGCCACCCCCTTACCGAAGGTTTTCTCGCCGACGATGGTAGCCCGGTGGTTATCCTTGAGCGCCCCGGTGACGATCTCGGCGGCCGAGACCGTGTTGTGGTTGACCAAGACTACCAGCTTGCCTCGGTACTTCAGGCCGGTGGAGGTGGCAAAGCCGTTGTTGGGGCAACCATAGGCCGGCGAGACCTTACCCTGACGGTTTTTGAGCTGGACGATGACCCCTTTGGTCAGGAAATCATTGGCCACATCGATACCCACGCAGAGCAGGCCTCCGGGGTTATCCCGCAGGTCGAGGATCAGCTTGTGGATATGGTGGCGGTTCATATCGGCGATGGCCCGCGCCATCTGGTGGGGCACCCGCACGTTATCGAAAGTATCCAGCGCGATATAGCCGATCTTACCGGGGAGGATGGTGCTCTGTACCGCGGCGATGGTGACCTTGGCGCGGGGGATCGCAAAGTGGTAGAGCGTCTCCCCCCGCTTGACCACCAGGTGCACCAGCGTACCCTTGGGGCCGCGGATGAGCGCCACGATCTGGTCCAAATTCAACTTCGCCACCGGCTTACCGTCCACGCTGACGACCTGATCCCCGGCCCTGAGCCCCGCCCGAATCGCGGGATACCCCTTGTAGACCACGCTGATGACTGCGCCGGTCCCGTTCGGGTTGGCTGCTTGGATCCCGACGCCGATCCCGTAGAATTTCCCGTTCTCGTTCTGGTTCAAGACGGAGTTGAGGTGGGGCGGAAAATAGTAGTTGAAGGGGCTACCCGCCACGCTGAGCATCCCCTGGATTGCCCCCTCCCAGAGCTTGGTGGGGCTCACTTTGTAGAGGTAGATCTGGTTGAGCGCAGCGTAAACCTGAGCAAAGGCTGCACCCGCCCGCTGCACGGACTTGGGGGAGCTAGAAAGCCCGAAACCAGCCGGGGGAGTGGTCGAGTTGAGCTGAGCGTAGCCAGCGCCCACCGCCAAGGCGGCACCGAGGCCGATCCACAGGTAGCGTCCGATCTTCACTCGGCTATGCTAAACCAAAGCCGTAGGCTTACCTGCAAGCTGCCGTCCAATCTCTTCATGCAAGGCCAGGTCAGCTCGGTTATGCTCGAGCCGTGCGAGGCCTTTTTGGGCGCCCGCAGGGGGCGCGTCTGTGATCGATTTTCACCACGTCGCCCTAGAGTATCCGGGGGAGGCGACCTTGGCTCTCGACGACATCAACTTGCACATCAAGAAGGGTGAGTTCGTGTACCTGATCGGGCACAGCGGGGCGGGCAAGACCAGCCTGATGCACTTGCTGATCCGGCGCCAACGACCTTCCAAAGGACAGATCTACGTCCTGAACGAGCCGCTGAGCCGCTACCGAGGTGCCCGAGTCGCCCTGCACCGCAGGAGGATCGGCATGGTGTTCCAAGACAACCTGCTGCTGGAGCACCTCAGCGCCTGGCAGAACGTAGCCTTCGCGCTGCGGGTAGCCGGCTTGCCCAAGCGGCAGTGGAGCGACCGGGTCGGAGAGGTCCTGGAGTTGGTCGGGCTGGAACACAGGGCCAGCCACCTGCCTAGGCAGCTCTCCCAAGGAGAGCAGCAGCGGGTAGCCATCGCCCGGGCGATCGTGGCCAGGCCACCCCTGCTGCTCTGCGACGAACCGACCGGCAACCTCGATCCCGACACCACCGACCAGGTGATCCGCCTTCTCCACGAGATCAACCTGCAGGGCACGACCATCTTGCTGGCCACCCACGCCCACGAGGTCGTCGAGCACTTCCGCAGGCGGACGCTCACCCTGCGGAAAGGCCGCTTGATCCGTGACGATCCCTACGGGGGCTACGCGCTGTGATGGGTGAATCCAGAGGATGAGCTATCAGCTGCAGCAGATGTGGTTGGCCATGGTCGCCAACCTCACCGCCACCCTGGCCACCCTGACCACCATGACCCTGACGCTGGCCATGCTGGGGGCGGTCAGCTTGACCATCTTGAATCTCCAGAACATCCTGGGCCATTTAGCCAGCCAAGTACAAATCGCCGCCTTCCTCTCTCCCCATGCCGATGCGCGCCAGGTCTTCGCCGAGCTCCAGTCCTCCCCATCTTTCGCTAAGATCCGGTCGGCCAGGCTGGTCACCAAGCAACAGATCCTGGCCCAAATGAGCGCTCAGTACCCCTACCTGAAGGACGCGGCGCTGCTGGTGAGCAATCCCTTTCCAAACACCATCCGCATCCGGCTCAAGGACCCCATCGACACCACCGAGGTCGCCAAGCAGGTCGGGAAACTCCCCGGGGTACACAGCGTCGAGTACGGAGCTGGCTACGTCACCCGGGCAGTCCGGGTGATCGATGCCGCCGAGTACGTCGGAGACGGCCTGGTCATCCTGCTGCTGATCAACAGCGTGTTCAACGTCCTCACCACTGTCCGAGTGGGCATCTACGCCCGCAGGGACGAGATCGCGGTGATGCGGCTCCTGGGGGCCGGCCGCGGCTTTATCCAGACCCCTTACCTGCTCGAAGGCCTCCTGCTCGGCCTGCTGGCTGGGGGGATCACCGCTCTGGGGTTGGGCTGGCTTTACCGCTCCAGCATCGGCTCGCTGCAGCAGCTGCTGCCAGCCCTGCCGCTGCTGGGCAGCTCCAAGACCGTGAACGAGCTGCTGGAGGCCGTCGCTGGGCTAGGGATCGTCCTCGGTGTGGCTGCGAGCTGGATGGCTTCCAGGCGCTACTTGCGCGAGCTGAGCTGAAATGGGCCGGTTCCGAGTCTGGGCGGCCTGGCTGGTTGCTGGTCTGCTGGGCCTGGTCCTATTGCCCGCATCGACGCTGAGCCGGCTCCAAGGGGAGCTGCAGCGGGCCAAGCAGGCCGCGGCAGTTCAGGCCACCCAGATCCACGCGCTGCAGGGCAAGCTGACTCACCTCGGTGCGGAGCAGGCCGCCTTGGCGGCGCAGCTGAGCCAACTGGGAAAAGAGACGGCGGTTCTAGAGCAGCGCAAAACTAAGGTTCTGGCCGAAATCCAGGCGCTGAGGCATCGCGTCCACGTGCTGCGCGCGGAGTCGGCCATCACCGAGGCCAAGGTGGCCCTGGACCAACACGAGGTCAGACGGGTGATGCTCCAGCTCTACGAGGAGCAGAGCAACCGTTTCGTCCTGCTGCTGTCCCAGAGCACCAACCTCTACGACCTCCTGATCCAGGGGCACTACGTCAACGAGCTAGGGCGCTATGACCTGGCCCTGATCGCGAACCTGAAGCGGCAGGTCTCCCTGCTGGCTCAGCAGCGCAAAGCTCTGGCCAGCTCCCTGGCGCAAGTCGAGCAGCTGCGCACCCACCTATCCTCCGAGATTGCCCAGCTGACCGCTGAGCAGCAGAGGCAGAAGCAGGCTGCCGCTCAGCTGGCCAAGAGCCGGCAAGGGCAGCAGCTGCTGCTGCTCAGGGCGGCTCAGGAGCAGCGCAGGCTCAGCGCTCAGGTGGATCAGATCGTCGGGGAAGTGCTGGCCGAGCGCGCCAAGCTGGCCGAGCAGGCCAAGCTGGCCGCGGAAGCGGCGGCCAGGCGGCGCGCCAAGCTGGCCGCCGAACAGGCCAAGCTGGCCAAAGAGCGCCGCTTGGCGCGGAGCCCAGCCCAGCGGGCGCGTATCACTCAGGAAGAGCAAGCCATCCAAACCCGCCAGAGCCAGCTGGCCAACATCCCCCAAGCTCTCCCGACCCTCAGCGCTCAGAGCGGCCCACTGCTCCTCCCGATCGCCGGGGGCCGGGTGGCCGAACCCTACGGGACGCAGGGACCTTACGTCGTCATCAGCGGCACCCACCGCAACAGCCCGGTCCGGGCTAGCAGCTCCGGGCAGGTGCTTCAAGCCGCCTACTATGCCAACCTGGGCTGGGTCATCGTGGAGCAGATCAGCAACCAACTGGTGGCCGTCTACACCGGCTTGCAACAACCTGCGGTCCAGAGCGGTAGCGCGGTGTCGGCCGGGGAACTGATCGGCTACACCGGCGGCAGCCCGCTGATCGACGCGCGCAGCTTCTGGTTCCAAGAAGGTGTGCTGCAGGGCAACCAGCCCAAGGGGTGGATCAGCCCGACCTTCTAGCCGTGCTAAGGTGCTGGGGTGCGCCGCTACCTCTATCCGGGTTTTTTCCTGATCGTCGCCCTGTTCTTTCTCGGGCGGGCACTGCTCGGCCTAGGACCCTCCATTCCGACCTATCTCATCACCGGAATCGTGGCCTTGGTCCTGGCCATAGGCGAGCTGGTCTACGGCAAGGACCCACCCAAGGAGAAGCGGCGGAAAGGCTCGCCTAGATCACCTAAGGCTTGACGCCAGCCTGCCGCAGCTCGGCCAGCTGGGTCTCGTAACCCGGCCGCCCCATCAGCGCGTAGGTGAGCACCTTCCCCAGCTCCACACCGGGTTGGTTGAAGGTGTCGATCCCTAGGACCTCGCCGACGACCGCTGTCTGGAGCATCAGGAATTGCAGGATGTAGCCCAGCGCGCGGGCGTCGATGGCCGGGAGGTGCATGGTGTAGGAGGGCCGGCGCGCTTCGGCCAGGGCGTGCGCGGTCGCGGCCAGCTCGGCGTTCATCAGCTCCTGCATCCGGCGTCCGGCTAGGTAATTCATGTCCGGCTGATCCGGCTCGGCGTTGGGGATCGGCGCAGGTCGCCCTTCCTTTTCGACGCGCACAAACACCGTGAGCTTATCCAGAGGGCCCTCGCGGTAGAGCTGCACCTGGCTGTGCTGGTCGGTGGTGCCGAGCGCTTTGACCGGCGTAGTACCGCTGTGCACCACGCTACCCAGGCGGTCGACCTCCTTCCCCAAACTTTCGGCCCACAGCTGAGCGAACCAGTCGGAGAGGTAGCGCAGGCGGGTCGAGTAGGGCATGAACACGCAGATATTCTTTCCGCGCTTGGCGTAGAGCAGGTGGACCAGGGCAGCCTGAAGGACCGGATTCTCGGCGGCCTTGGCGCCGAAGGAAGCCTGGGCCTCCCTAGCTCCAGCCAGCAAAGCGTCGATATCGACCCCAGCCACCGCGGCCGGGAACAGGCCGACCGGACAGAGCACGCTGTAGCGACCCCCAATGTTGGCCGGAACCGGCAGGGTGGCAAAGCCCTCCTTGGAGGAGAGCGGCCGCAAGATACCGTGCACCGGGTCGGTGGTAGCTACCACGTGGCTGCGGTAGGCGTCCCCTAGGGCCCGGCTCAGCCAGTCCTTGAACAGCAGGTAGGCGCTCATGGTCTCGGTGGTGGTCCCGCTCTTGGAGATCACGTTGATGGCCGTCCGCGCTGGATCGAGGACTTCCATCAAGCCGAGCAGAACGTCTCCATCGACGTTGTCCACGAAATGCACCCTGGGCGCTGGCCTGGAGCGCAGCAGCTGGTGGTAGGGGTGCTGCAGGGCAGTCACTACGGTGAGCCCGCCCAGGCTGCTCCCGCCGATACCCAGGACCACCAGGTCATCGATTGCAGGGGAGACGCGGCCGGCCAACTCCTTGACCGAAGCGGTGAGTTGGCTGTCGGAGATCACATCCATCCAGCCCAAGAAGCTCTGGGGGTCGGAGCGCCTGGACTCCAGCTCCGCCGCGGCGCGCTCCAGCTGCTCCGCGTGGGCGCGTAATTCGTCCTTCCAGCGCAGACCCTGGTCGGGCCCGAGCCGGGCCACATCGATGTTATCGAGGTTGAGAGTGAGCATGGCAGCAGTCTAGTCCAATCCAAGCTCGGTAGCTGCGGTGTATAACGGGACATGACCGAGGCCGACGAAGAGCTCATCGCCAGGATGGCCGCCAGGGATGAGTCGGCCCTGGCAGAGCTGTACCGGCGCTACGCTCCCTACATCCGCGCGATGGCGCGGCGCATGCTCATGGATAACGACTTGGTCCACGAGTGTGTCCAAGACGCTTTCGTCCAGGCCTGGAAGGCAGCGGGGCGCTTCGACGCCGGCAAGGCCAGCGGCAAGACTTGGCTGGTCACCATCGCCCACCGCTTGGCGCTCAACGCGCTGCGCGACCGCCCCCCAGAAAACCTGACCCTAGAAGACTGGGACGGACCCAGCGAGGCTCCAGATCCGATCGACCGCATCTTGGTGGAGCGGGCCATGGGTAGGCTCAGGAAAGAGGAGCGCGAGCTCCTCGAGTTAGCTTTCTTTCGTGGATACTCGCACACAGAGCTGGCGCAGCTGCTCGGCCAGCCACTAGGGTCGGTCAAGACCAGGCTGCGCTCGGCCCTGGCCCAGCTGCGGGAGAGTTTGGAAGTGCATCATGGCTATTGACCGTGACGAGCTGACCGCATACGTTCTCGGCAGCCTGCGACCTGCCCGCCAAGCGGCCGTAGAGCGCCACCTGACACAGTCCCCCGCCGATGCCGAGGAGGTGGCGCTCGACCAGGAAGCGCTGGCCGCCTTGGTCCTCGATCTCGAGCCAGAGCCCAACCCCGAGGGCGAGCTGGAGCAGGTCCTGCGCAAGATACGCTCCAGACCCACCCGACCTTCTTGGGCTTGGGCAATCCTGGCCGCTGCCGTAGCGCTGGTCTTGCTGGTCGGGGTGGAGCCCTCATTCAATACCTGGCAGCAGCGGCAGATCGTCAGCAGCTACCTGAAACGGCCGGGATCGGTCACCCAGCCCCTGCTAGGGGCAACCGGGCAACCGGTGGGCCTCTTGGTTCATCTCGACAACGGCCAGGTCTTCTTGGCCCTGGACCGCCCACCCGCTCGCGGGCGGGTCTATCAGGCCTGGCAGATCACCTCCGGCAAGAAGCAGTCCTTGGGGATCTTTCAGGGGCACGACTTCGTGACGCCGAAGGCGATCGGGCCGCGATCAGCGGTCATCGGCGTGACCTTAGAGCCCCCGGGGGGGAGCCCGCAACCCACCTCGGCCCCGGTCGCGGTGGCCAAGCTCTGAGCCGAGACCAACCGCCCCCCGGGATAGCCGTGCGCCGGGGGGCGGCTAGCTGTGGAGTCCGCTCCCCCGCACCGCACCGCCTGGTCCGGGAAGCTCGGCTGGCTACCGGGTCGGGTCCGGCATGGCGCCGGCGACCTCTGCTAAGTCGGGAGTGAAGCGGGCGAAATTCTCCCGGAACATCCTGGCCAGGCGGTTAGCCGCTTCCAGGTAAGCCTGGGGGTCCGCCCAAGTCAGCTGCGGGGAAAGGATCTCGCTCGGAACCCCCGGGACAGCCGTGGGGATCTCCAGTCCGAAAAACGGCTCCCTGCGCCACTGGACCCGCTCCAGCTCCCCGGCGAGCACGGCCCGGAGCAGGCGGCGGGTGTCGGCGATGCTGATCCGGCGGCCGGTCCCGTAGGGCCCCCCGGTCCAACCGGTATTTACCAGCCACACCTTGCTGCCGTGGAGCTCCACCCGGTCCGCCAGCATCTCGGCATAGATTTTGGGGTGCCTGGGCATGAAGGGGGCTCCGAAGCAGGTCGAGAAGGTCGCGCTCGGCTCGGTCACCCCTCGCTCGGTACCCGGGATCTTGGCGGTGTAGCCGCTCACGAAGTGGTAGATCATCTGCGCGCGGCTGAGGCGGCTGATCGGGGGTAGGACCCCGAAGGCGTCGGCGGTGAGGAAGAAGATATGTTGGGGATGCCCCCCCAGCCCCCCCGGGACGATCCCGTCCATGTACTCGATCGGGTAGGCCGCCCGGGTATTCTCGGTCAGCGAAGCGTCCTCGAAATCCAGGGTGCGGTCTTCCCGCATCACTACATTCTCCAAGACCGTCCCGAAGCGCTGCGCCGCGCTGGCGATGGCGGGCTCGGCGGCAGCGTCTAGGTGGATCACCTTGGCGTAGCAACCCCCCTCGAAGTTGAAGACGCCCGCGTCCGACCAACCGTGCTCGTCATCCCCGATCAGGTGCCGCTGCGAGTCGCTCGACAAGGTGGTCTTCCCGGTTCCGGACAAGCCGAAGAACAGGGCCACGTCGCCGGCGTCGCCGGCGTTGGCCGAGCAGTGCATCGGCAGGACTCCCTGAGCCGGGAGCAGGAAGTTCAGCACACCGAACAGCCCTTTCTTGTTCTCTCCGGCGTACCCGGTACCCCCCACCAGGATCATGCGGCGGGAGAAGTTGATCAGGATGAACGTCTCGCTGCGGGTCCCGTCTCGCTGCGGGTCGGCTCGGAAGGAGGGAACGTTGATCACCGTGAACTCCGGCAGCGCCGGCTCGGCCGGGTGTACGAACATATTGCGGCAGAACAGGCTGTGGTAAGCCGACTCGGTGATCACCCGCACCGGCAGGCGGTGGAGGGGATCGCTACCGACCTGTAAGTCTTGGACGAACACCTCTCGGTCGCGCAGGTAAGCGGCGACCCGCTCGTAGAGGCGGTCAAAGGCCGCCGGAGCGATCTTGGTGTTGAACCCCCCCCACCACACCTCGGAGGACGTCAGCGCGTCCTCCACGATGAAGCGGTCCTTGGGAGAGCGGCCGGTGAAGGGCGCCGTCACAAACACCAGGGGGCCACCTTCGGCGATATGCCCCTCACCCCGGCGCAAGGCCGCCTCGTATAGCTCGGGCACGGACAGATTCCAGTGCACCCGGCCGGCCGACAGGCCTGGGGCGAGCTCGGATAACGGAGTAGCAGTCTGTTGCACTCGGACCTCCTAGCCAACCCTCCGGGCTGGCGCGAACGGCCACACTGTAACACGTTGCGGCGTCTTGTCAAACAGTCGTTTGTTAGCTCCACTACCCAGCGGCCGCTGGGTAGTGGAGCTAAGGGGCAGCAGTGGGAACCGGTGGGAATTTTTAGTAAGAACTGGGGGTATTTGCTATACGTTGTGGGAATCCGTGGTAAAGTTTGCGGGTCAGAACCGCTCAGCGCTCAGCGCGGGGTCGACCGGAGCCTAGATGCCGTTTGGAGAGTACAGCTACGCCATGGACGACAAGGGGAGGGTGGTGCTCCCGCCGGCTTTCCGGCCGTTTGTGGAGGAGGGCTGGGTCCTTACTCGGGGGATGGAGACCTGCTTGTATCTCTTCCCCAGCGCGGTCTGGAGGCACCTCGAGGAGCAGTTGGTGACCTTGCCGCTGACCGACGCTCCGAGCCGAGCTTTCATCCGCTTCTTCTACTCCGGAGCCTACAAGGGCCGGCTGGATAACCAGAGCCGAGTCAGCATCCCCGCCAACCTGAGAGATTTCGCGGGCCTGGAAGACGAGCTGATCATCGCCGGGGCCCCCAACCGCCTAGAGCTCTGGCAACCCAAGCGCTGGAACGATCTGCTCAGCGAGGCCAGCGATCACCCCCCCAGACCAGACCTGCTGGCCAACCTGGTGGCTTGATGGAGCCTCAAGCCTACCACCGACCGGTCCTGTTGGAAGCCGTAGTGGAGATCCTCAGCCCTGCTCCCGGGAAAGTCCTCGTCGACGCGACTTTGGGCGGAGGCGGGCACAGCCGCGCCCTGCTCGCGGGAGGGGCCAGCGTGGTGGGCATCGACCAGGACCCGGACGCGATCGCACACAACCAGCCGATGGCCTCGGATAGGTTCCAGCTGATCCGAGGAAATTTCGGCGATCTGCCTGAGCTGTTGGGAAGCACCCCCTACCGGCAGGTCGACGGCATCCTATTCGACTTAGGGGTCTCCAGTCATCAGCTAGATCAGCCCCACAGGGGCTTCTCGTATCAGCTGGAGGGCCCGCTGGACATGCGAATGGCTCAGGCAGGACCCAGTGCCCTGGATCTGGTCAACCGGGCCAGCTTGGAAGACCTGGCCAGAATCCTCTACGCCTACGGGGAGGAGCCGGCCTCGCGCAGGATCGCGCGCGCGATCCTGCAAGCCAGGGAGCACCGGCCCATCCAGACCACCACCGAGCTGGCCGAGCTGATCCGGAAGGCCACCGGGCACCGGCGCGGCGGGCACCCGGCGCGCCGGAGCTTTCAGGCCCTGCGGATCGCAGTCAACGGCGAGATGGAAGCCTTGAGCAGAGCTCTGGCCGCTTCCGAGGAGCTGCTGCGCCCCGGAGGGCGCCTGGCCGTCATCAGTTTCCACAGCCTGGAGGATCGCCAGGTCAAGCGGTTCCTGGCGGGCCGTCGCTCGCTGGTCGCGCCGGGTAAACAACCGGTCGTCCCGGAGCAGCGGGAGCAGCAAGACAACCCTAGGGCGCGCAGCGCTAAGCTCCGCTGGGCAGTCCGGCAGGAGACCGAGACGTGAGCTATTCCAGGATTCTCACCTACTTGGCCGTCTTCGCCATCCTAGCCCTCCTCCTGGTCGGCCTGCGCTATGAGACCCGCCACTTAGCCGGCCACTTGGACCGCTTGGACCAACAGGTCCATCAGCTACGCCGCGAACGCGCCGCTTTGTCGCTCGCCCTGCAGCGCGCGCAGAGCCCCCTAGCCATCCGGACTTGGGCGCTCCAGCACCACATGCTCCCCTTCAGCCAAGCCACCAAGTACCGGCAGAGCTTCCAGCCCCTCCCCCCCATCCGCTTGCCCAGCAAACCCCACACCACCCTGGAGATCGTGACCTCATGGAAGTAAAGCTGATCCGCCGCACCCGCGCGCTTTCCCTAGTGAGCCTGATCCTCTTCTTGCTGCTGGCCCTCCTCTACACCAGGGTGCAGCTGGCGATCCCAGCACCCCTGCGCTCCCAGCTGGTTCTGACCAGGGGCGAAATCTTGGCCAGCAACGGGATGGTCCTAGCCGAAACCGTGCAGGGGAAACGCGTCTACCCTCAGGGGAGCTTGGCTGGACAGCTGATCGGGATGATGGGGACCGACCAGGGACTCAGCGGTATCGAGTACTTCTACAACCACCGCCTGGCTTCCGGGCACAGCGTGACCTTGACCATCGATCCCACCATCCAGGCCATCGCCCAGCAGGTACTCGATAAGGAAGCCAAGAAGCAGCTGGGGATGTACGGCTCGGTGGTGGTCCTAGACACGCGCACTGCCCAGGTGCTCGCGGTAGCCAACTACCCCAGCTTCGACCCCAACCACTGGCGGAGGTACAGCCCCAAAGTGCAGCGCAACACCGCCTTCAACTCTGAGTTCGAGCCGGGCAGCGTCATGAAAGGATTGACGGTGGGGGCAGTGCTCAACTCCGGCTACGCCACCCCCACCCAGGTCTTCCCGACCCCGATGCAGCGGGTAGTCGGTGGGGTGTTGATCCACGACGTCGTCCCCCACCCCGGCCACATGACCATCCAGGGAATCTTGCAGTACTCCTCGAACATCGGGATGTCCCACGTGGTGCAGCACTTCCCAGCCAGGCTGATGCACCGCTATTTCGCGCAGTACGGCTTCGGTCAACCCACCGGCGTCCCCAAGATCTACACCGACCCCGGGCAGCTGAATCCCTGGCAGACCTGGGGTACCCTAGGGCGCGCCACTATGGCTTTCGGCCAAGGGGTCGCCACCACCACCCTACAGCTAGCCGCCGCCTACAACGTCTTGGCCGACAACGGGATCTACCAGCAACCCCAGGTCGTCGAAGGGGCCAAGCGCCAGCCACCCGTCCAGGTGCTGCACCCAGCGGTCACCAGGCTGATCCGCGGGCTGCTGCGCATCGCCACGGCCATCCAGATCCCCTACGAGGCGACCATCCCTGGCTATAGCCTGGGCGGGAAGACCGGGACGGCCCAGGAGGTGGTCTCCGGGGGGCGCTACAGCAACTCCATCTACGATAGCACCTACACCGGCTTCTTCCCGGCCGAAGAGCCCAGGATCACCGTGGCGGTGATGATCCACGGAGCCAAGCGCAACTACTTCGGCTCGGACCTGGCCGCTCCGATCTTCCGCGACATCGCCGCTGGGGTACTGTCCCACTGGAACATCCCTCCGGCCAATGGTGGGCTCTACTAGGAAGGGGAAAATCCTGTACACTCTGCTCCTGAAGCGCACCGCTTCAGGAGGTAGGATCTATGAAACGCGTCTTGCTGCTCGCCGCAGTCCTCTCAGGCGCCGCCTTGGCAGCGCCGCTCAAGGTTGGGCTGGTCACCGACATCGGAGGGCTCAACGACCACGGCTTCAACCAGTTGGCCTACCAGGGCCTGCTGCGGGCGGAGAAAACCTTGGGGATCACCGGCAGCGTGGTGCAGTCGCAGGCCCAGAGCGACTACGTGCCGAACCTGAGCAACTTCGCACGCAACGGTTACAACCTGGTCATCGCGGTCGGGTACCTGATGCAGGACGCGGTGGAACGGGTCTCCAAAGAGTTTCCCAACACCAAGTTCCTGATCATCGACAGCGCCATCACCAACCGAAAGAACGTGACCAGCGCGATCTTCAGTACCCAGGAGTGCGGCTACTTGGTGGGCGCTCTGGCCGGGCTGGTAGAGAAAGACAAGGCGCTCAAGCTACCGGGCCTAGCCCACAACAACATCATCGGGGTGGTCGGCGGGATCTCCATCCCACCGGTCAACACCTACATCGCCGGGTACTACCAGGGCGCCATGGCCACCGACCCCAACATCAAGATCCTGCGCGGCTACACCGGCAACTTCAACGACCCGGCCGCCGGCAAGCAGCTGACCTTGGCCCAGCACAGCCAGGGGGCTGACATCGTGTTCATGGACGCGGGCGGCACCGGGTTGGGGGGAATCCAGGCCGCCAAGCAGGGGAACTTCTACGCCATAGGGGTCGACACCGACCAGGCTTACCTGGCACCCCACCACGTCCTGACCAGCGCGGTCAAGGGCGTCAACACCTCGGTCTACGACACCATCGCTGCGCTGACCAAGGGAAAGTTCCGCCCAGGGATCTCCACCTTCGACCTCCAGAACCACGGCGTGGGGATCGGGACCATCCTCTCCAGCGTCCCCGCCAAGTTCAAGGCCGAGATCGCCAAGCTGGCCGCCGAGATCGCCAGCGGCAAGATCAAGGTCAGCCCCAACATCCCTAAGACCAACTGACCTGGAGGTGCGGCGCTTCAGGCTGAGCCGCGCCGGATAGCCTCCTCTAGGGCCAAGGCTAGGCGCGAGGCGACCACTTCTTGGCTGTAGTCGCGGCGCACCGAAGCTAGACCGGCGGAAGACAGAGCTGCGCGCTCCAGAGGAGCGCGCAGCTCTTCGGCGCGGGCGGCCAGAGCGGAGGCGTCCCCTTCTGGAAAAGTTAGGCCGCCGCCGGTGGCGGCGATCAGGTGGGGGATCTCCCCGGCGCTGGACCCGATCACCGGCACCCCGCAGGCCAGCGCCTCGATCAGGACGCGGCCGAACTGCTCGGACCAAGAGGGCAGCGAGCGCGAGGGGAGCACCAGCAGGTCGAAACGGCGCATCCAGGAGGGAACCGCGTCTTGGGGAACCGCCCCGACGAAGTGCACTCGGTCCCCTAAGCCCAGTTGGGCAGCCAGCTTCCGCAGCGCTGCCTCCTCGGGGCCGGAGCCGACCACCCAGAGCACGGCATCCTGGAGCAGGGTCAAGGCTTGCAGGAGGACGTCGACGCCTTTCTCCGGAACCAGCCGCCCCACGTAGCCCAAGTGCAGCGGCCCGCTCTCCCGCTCTTGGGAAGCGGTTGGGCAGTACAGGCGCAGGTCTACTGCCAGGGGCAAGACCTCCAGGGCCCCCCGGTAGCCCTTGGCCCGCAGGACCTCGGCCACCGAAGCGGATACCGGCAGGGCCAGGGCGGCCTGGCGGTATACCCAGGCCTCAGCCTGGCGAAATGGCGGTGGGTAAGACTTCAAGAGGTTTTGGGCCGAGTAGAAGGCGGCCGGGACCCGCGCGCGCCGCGCCGCCAGGAAAGCCTGCAGCGTGGCGACCCCGTAGGCCTCATGGTGGACGTAGAGCAGATCCGGACGAGCGCGCCGGAACAGGGCCCCCCAATCCGCCAGATAGGCGCGCAGCGGGATATTTCCGCTCCCCAAGACCGGAACCAGCTCCAAGGCACCCTGGTAGTAGGGATCGCGCCTGGCGCGCCTCTCGCCGTACTCGCTCCTCCAGCGCCGCGGCACCAACAGGGTCACCTGCCAGCCGGCCTGATCGGCCAGCTCGGCGTAGAGCCGCTGGTTGAGCGGCGCCGCGCAGGCGTGGCTGACTACCAGGATGCGGCGGGGTGGCAGAGGCGCGCTCACGGTTCCTTGGGAACTAAGCGGCGCAGCTGAGCGGCAGCGGCCAGCAGCGACGGAGCGAGGAGGCGGCGCAGCCTGGGCCAGCGGCGGTAGATCCAGTATCCCAGTAGCAGCAGGATTAGCAGCCCGAGCACCCGCATCCTAGAGCCCCGGGAGGCGCAGCCGCCGGGCCAACTCCGGGGAGATCAGGTACTCATCTTCTCCCACAGCGATCCAGAGAGCGCCGCGCTCGCAGTAAAACGCGAGGATTCCGGACCAGGCTTCCTCCTCGCTGGAGCAAAGAAGTTCCAGGTCGGCCGCAACCTCTAAGTTCCTGCCGTCGATGGTCTCGGAGCGCAGGGCTTCTAGGTGCCCGGAGAGCACGTAGAGGTCGACGTCTTCCAGGGCGTCTTGGGGGTTCAGCTGACCCAGCCCGGGGTCATCTCTGCGGTACAGGCGGCCGTTGACCTCCAGAAGCCCAGCCAGCCAGTCGGAGAAGGCCTGCGGCTCGACGCGGATCACGGGCGGCCCCGCGAGCGCAGGTCGCGCAGGGCCTGGTAGAGGCGGCGCTCCTCGGGAGTGATCCGGTCAGGGATCTGAACCTGCAGCTCCACGATCTGGTCCCCGCGCCCACCGCCCGGGCGCGGCCAGCCCTGGCCGCGCAGGCGCAGCCTGCGGCCGGGCCCGCTGCCGGGAGGGACCGTCACCTGGACAACCCCTTCCAGGGTCTTCACCGGCTGTGCCCCACCCAAGACGGCGACGTCGACCGGGATCGAGACGGCGCTGTACACATCTTCTCCCTCCAGGTGCAACCCATCCTCGTCCTGGACCCGGAGCGTCAGCTCGATAGGGCTTCCGCTCGAGGAGCGGCCGCTGAAGTGGGCGCCGCTTTGAACCCCAGGGGGGATCTGCAGCTGCACGGTCTGACCGGCCAGGCGTACGGTCTGCCGCCCACCCTGGAAAGCCTTGGACAGCGGCAAGGTGAACTCAGCTTGTACCGGAGCAGAGACGGCGCTCCCCCCAGCCGCGTTCCCGAAGCCTCCGACGCGCACCCGGCTACCCCGGCCCATGCCGCCCAGGTTTCCCAGGTCGATCCTGCTGAAGTCTCCCAAGCCGCCGCCGAACCCGCCCAGGCCTCCCCCGAAGAATTGCCTGAAGAAGTCGCTGAACTGGCCCAAATCTTCGGGGTTGATACCGACGGAGCCGCCGCGCACGGCATCCGGCGGGATCTGACCGCTGGCTCCATACTGGTCGTAAAGCCCGCGCTTCTTGGGGTCGGACAGCACCGCGTAGGCCTCGTTGAGCTCCTTGAACTTCTCCTCGCTGCCCCCCTTATCTGGGTGGTGTTTGCGGGCCAGACGCCTATAGGCCGATTTGATCTCGTCAGCGGTGGCCTGTCGGTCCACCCCGAGAATACGGTAGTAGTCCTGATAGGCCATACCCACCTCCTGGGATCCAGCTCAGCGCTTGGAGACGACCACCCGGGCTGGCCGGATCAACCGGCCGGCCAGCAGGGCACCCTGCTGGTACACCTGCACGATGGTGTTGTCCTCCTCGCCCTGGACTACGCTCAATGCTTCGTGCAGCTCTGGATCGAAGGGCTCCCCTACCTTACCGGTCACCTGAAGGCCCAAAGCCTCCAATCTGGACAGGAGCGCGCTCTCCACTCCCCTGAGGCCGGCGATCAGCTGCTCGGGGTGTTCGCTGCCGATCCCGATGGCCCGGCGGAGATCGTCCAAGACAGGCAGAAGTTGCTCTGCGGCCTTGGCTACGCCCGCGCCGTGCGCCGCATCGACCTCGTTACCCATCCGAAAGCGGTAGGACTCGAAATCCGCCTGCAGCCGCCCATAACGCTCTTTCCAGGAGCTAAGCTCACGCTCCAGTTCCTGAAGACGGCTGATGCCCTCCAAGACCCGCCGCACCTCCTCGAGCGCCGCGGGGTCTATGTTCCCTTCCCCTTCACCGGAGCGGTCCGGAGCAGACTGGTCCGCCTCCCCAGCAACGCCCTCGGGCTCGCTGGGGGGTCGTACCGCCTCGGCGGCGGGTTCCTCCGGCGGGACCTGACCGTTCAAGGAGGGCCTGCCCTCCGCACTTCCCTGCTCTTCCTGCACCGGAGACAGCTGCTCTCCGGCGATGTCATCGCGTTCCACTAGGGGCCTCCTCTGACGCCGGACTCAGTCGGCCGGCTTGTAATCGGCGTCGATCACATCCTCATCCGAAGGCTGCTGGGGGCCAGCCGAAGCCGCTTCTGCCGTGCCGGCCGGAACCTTGGAGACCTCTTCGGTCAAGTCCCGCAGCTTGCGCTCGAGTTCGGCGAGCTGATCGGAGCTGGGATCACCTCCCAGGGCCTTTCCGACCTCCTCCCCCAAGCTGGCTACCCGCGCGCGCAAGTCCTCGGCCAAGCCGGGGCGCTCCTCGACCATCTGCTGGAGTCGCACCCTCTGCGCATCGATGGTATTCTTGCGCTCGACGCTCTCGCGCTGCCGCCGGTCGGCTTCGGCGTTTTGCTCGGCCTCCTTGACCATGCGGTTGACTTCCGCCTTGTCCAGGGTAGTGGTGTTCTCGATGCGGATGGAGGCTTCCTTACCGCTGGACTTCTCGCGGGCGGTCACGTGCAGGATACCGTTGGCATCTATGTCGAAGGTGACCTCGATCTGGGGCTGCCCAGCGCGCATGGGCGGAATCCCCTCCAGCTTGAAACGCCCCAGGCTCTTGTTGTCGGCCGCCATGGGCCGTTCGCCCTGCAGCACGACGATGTCCACAGCGGGCTGGTTGTTCTCGGCTGTAGTGAAGATCTCGGTCTTCTTGGCCGGGACGGTGGTGTTCCTGGTGATCAGGGGGGCGACCACCCCACCCTTCACCTCGACCCCCAGGGTGAGGGGAGTGACATCGACCAAGACGATGTCACCCAGGGCGCTGTCACCGGAGATGATCCCGGCCTGCACGGCCGCCCCCAGCGCCACCGCCTCATCGGGGTTCACCGACTCGTTGGGCTCCTTACCCATCAGGTCGCGCACGATCTTCTTGACTGCCGGGGTCCTCGTCGAACCACCGACCAAGATGACCTCATCGATATCGCTAGCAGAGAGCTTAGCGTCGCGCAGTGCCTGCAGCACTGGTTCCCTGACCCGGCGCAAGAGATCGGCGGTCAGCTCTTCGAACTTGGCCCTGGTCAGCTTGCGCTCCAGGTGCAAAGGAGTGCGGGTATTGGGATCGAAGGTGATAAAAGGCAAGCTGATAGTGGTCTCCAAGGCGCTGGAAAGCTCGATCTTAGCCTTCTCTGCCGCCTCGATCAGGCGCTGCAGGGCCTGGGGGTCTTTCCGAAGATCGAAGGAGTGCTCGGAATCGAACTCCTTAGCCAACCAATCGACGATCCGGTGATCGAAGTCCGAGCCACCCAGATGGGTGTCCCCAGCAGTCGACTTGACCTCGAAGACACCGTCGCCCAACTCCAGAACGGTCACATCGAAAGTACCGCCGCCCAAGTCGAAGACCAGTACCTTCTCGTTGCCTTTCTTCTCCAACCCATACGCCAAGGCTGCGGCAGTCGGCTCGTTGATCACCCTGAGCACGTTGAGGCCGGCGATCTCACCGGCCTGGCGGGTAGCCTCTCGCTGCGAGTTGTCGAAGTAGGCGGGCACCGTGATCACGACGTCCTTGATGGGGGTGCCGATCTTACTGCTGGCGTCGGAAGCCAGCTTCCTCAACACCTCGGCGCTCACCTGCTCCGGAGCCAGCTCCCGACCAGCCACCTCGATGCGGACGCCGTCCGACGGGCCGGGCCTGACCTTGAAGGGCATCCGAGCGGCTTCATCTGCCACCTCAGACCAGCGGCGACCGATCAGCCGCTTTACCTCATAGAGAGTAGATTCGGGGTTCAGGGCCGCCTGGCGCTTGGCGATCTGACCCACCAAGCGTTCGTCCCCCTTGTAAGCGACCACGCTGGGGGTAGTCCTGGATCCCTCGTTGTTGACGATCACCTCTGGGCGGCCTCCCTCCATCACGGCGATGACGGAGTTGGTGGTTCCCAGATCGATTCCTACAGCTCTCGGCATGATGACTCCTATCCGTTCCCGGGCCCACTAAGCGGTAGGCCCCACGCACTCCGATCTTAGCGAATTCAGCAATCAGTTGTCAACAGAGTTGAGTGTATAACTATCAAGTTTCGTAGAATTACAGCTACAGAGCTTGAAGGTACCATAGCTCTCAGAGTTCCTGGGGGCATTCGGGATAAAGTGAGCCATGAAGTATCGCGGGCTCAATCTGTGGTGGGTGCTGCTCGTCCTGATCGGGGTCGCCATCGTGATCAGTCTCGGTATCCAGCGCTCCACCCCCCAGGGAATGAGCATCAACCAGTTCGACGCCCTCCTGTCCAAAAAGCTGGTCTCCTCGGTAGTTCTCACCCCCAGCGGTGGGGTCACCTCGGTGCGAGGGCAGCTGCAAGACGGCAGCAACTTTTCCCTGAGCACGCTGTCCAACGACTCCACCATCAACCCGCAGGCGCTGAGCAAAGAAGGCGTCAACGTCAGCATCGCTCCAGCCAACAACTTCGACTGGACTAATCTGATCCTACCGGTCGCATCGGTAGCCCTGCTCTTGGTCTTGATCTACTACATGACCAGGGGCAGCCGCTCCACGGGAGATTCAGGGGCCCAGAGCTTCGGCAAGTCGCGAGCGCACGTGATGGCCGAGGGAAGCGTCAAGCTGACTTTTGCTGACATCGCCGGCTGCGATGAGGCCAAGGCCGACCTGGCGGAAGTAGTGGAATTCCTGCGCAGCGCCGAACGCTTTCACGCCCTGGGAGCGCGTATTCCCCGAGGAGTGCTGCTAGTTGGCCCTCCGGGAAGCGGGAAGACTCTATTGGCCAAGGCTGTGGCCGGCGAGGCCAAAGTCCCCTTTTTCTCGATCTCCGGCTCCGACTTCGTCGAGATGTTTGTCGGCGTGGGCGCCGCCCGAGTCCGGGACCTGTTCGATCAGGCCAAGAAGGCGGCCCCCTGCATCATCTTCATCGATGAGATCGACGCGGTGGGGAGACGCCGTGGACTCAACATCGGGGGCGGCAACGATGAGCGGGAACAGACCCTCAACCAGCTCTTGGTGGAGATGGACGGCTTCGATACCAAGCACGATGTGATCATCCTGGCCGCCACCAATCGCCCGGATGTCTTAGATCCTGCGCTGCTACGACCTGGCCGCTTCGACCGGCAGATCATCGTGGACGCTCCGGACATCAAGGGAAGGGAGCAGATCCTGCGTATTCACGCCCGCAAGAAACCCCTGGAGCCGGGGGTGGATCTGCACGTGTTGGCCAGCCGGACAGCCGGGATGGTGGGAGCCGACCTAGAGAACCTGCTCAACGAGGCCGCCCTGGTAGCCGCTCGGGAAGGCCGCAAGCGCATCTCCATGCGCGACCTGGATGAGGCCGCCGACCGCGTCACCATGGGGCCGGAGCGCAAGAGCCGGGTCATTTCCCAGAAAGACAAGGAGCTCACCGCCTACCACGAGGTCGGGCACGCGCTGGCAGCGGAGGTGCTCCCCTTCGCCGATCGGGTCCACAAGTTGACCGTGGTCCCGAGAGGCCGCGCCGCCGGCTACATGATGCCCCTCCCGGAAGACCGCATGCACTACAGCGAGCGGGTTCTGTTGGACATGATCGCGGTGGCGTTGGCTGGTCAAGCTTCCGAGGAAGTGGTCTATGGAGAGATCACTACCGGCGCCTCTTCCGATTTCCAGAAAGCTACCGGGGTGGCCAGGAGGATGGTCACCGAGTGGGGAATGAGCCCGGAGCTGGGCAAAGTCGCCAATGGAGCAGAGAGCGAGGGGTACCTGGGCGGAGGTGGAGACCGCTCGGCCTACAGCGAGCTGACCGCCCAGCGGATCGATGCCGAAGTCAAGCGCATCCTGGATGAGCAGTACCAGCGGGTGCGCTCGCTGCTGCAGGGCCGCGAGCATGACCTACACCGCGTCGTCGAGATCCTGATCAGCCGCGAGACGCTCACCGGAGACGAATTCCGTATCCTGCTCAAGGGTGGGACGTTGGCTGAAGCTTCAACCTCCTCTGGGAGCCAGGAGAGCGGCTCGGATGACGAGGACGTTCCGGGAATCGGCGGGCTGCTGAGGCCAGGTGGGGCCTAGTTGTTGTGCCGTATCGACGAAGCTCTCGCCTACCCCGCGAACCAAGTCGGAGAGGAGAGCCAGCGGCTGGCCCGCCACCCCGACCGCCTAAGCGCTGGCTTGGTCCTGCTTAGCAGCTTCGAGGAGGACTTCTACCGGACCAACGGCCTCCCCCACCAGCTCTCGCAGTGTTTTGCTCGGCACCGGAAGGCGGTCTTTGACGAGCGGGCTTTTTTTATGGCCTGCGCCGAGGCACAGCAGCTCCTCCACCACTGCTATTTTTTGGACGATACGCTGAGCGCGCTCTACCTGGCGCTGCGGCGCCTCGGCCTGCGCGGTCCGGTCCACCTGCGCAGGCCGGGCCAGACCTTTGCGGTCAGCTGCCAACTGGGTTCACCGGGCTGGGAGTTGCCGGTCGCCATCAAGCAGCTCTGGGACCTGGATTGGACTCCCGAAAGCGTCGAGGCGCGCATGGAGGAGAGCGGTGGGGAAATCGCTCTAGAAGCCCGGCCGGTACTGGTTTTGGCCGGCGAGCCCGGAGCCCTAGACCCTCAGCTGAGCTCCGAGCTCGAGCGCAGAGCGCTAGTCTCCGGTGGAAAGCTCTGCGGGTTGCTCTGAGTCGCTGACTGGGAGCTGATTCCCCCTGAAGGACAGCGCGTCCCGCTCTCACGCGGCGAGCAGCCTGGATTGCTACCGTGTTTTCAGGAGGAGCACATGTACACCAAGAGATACTGGCTCATCACCCTGCTGGCTATCGTCCTGCTGCCGCTAACTTGGGTCGCCCGGGCGCGCTCGGTGATCAGTCCCGAGAGCATCATCGTCAACCCGGTACCGGCCCAGGTCGGAGTACGGGTCTGGGTCGGCAAGGCCCCCAGTGGCCTGGGCGCGCCCGGCTATTACCCGGGCAACCCCATCCACATCTTCGTGCACGTCACTCAGAACTCCTACGTCTACCTGTTCAATATCGGACCACACGGCCGCATCGATCTGATCCTGCCCAACCACTACTCCAACGGCGGGAACTATCTCAGCGCTGGTACGACACGAGTATTTCCGGGGCCCGGCGATCCCTTCAACTTTACCGTCACTGGCCCCTTCGGCTTGAACCGGGTGCTGGCTATCGCTAGCCGGGTACCACTCCAGCTCGGGCAGATCGCTCAGTTCCAGGGGCAGGGCTTCGCTCGGGTGCGCGTGCGCGGGGAAAGCGGCCTGGCTCACGCGCTCTCGATCGCGGTCCATCCTGTCCCGCAGGCCTCCTGGGTGAGCGCAGTGGCTTACTATCAAGTGGCCAACCCCCACCCTAGACCCCAGACCGGCACGCTGCAGCTGCGCAGCAACCCTAGCGGCGCCTTCGTCTTCGTCGACAACCAGCTGGTCGGCCGCACCCCGCTCGATCTCCCGGTGAGGCCGGGCGCCCACCAGGTCCGCTTCAGCGACCCCGGATACTATCCCGAGCAGACCAGCGCCTTCGTCGCCAGGGGCCAGATCGACACCCTCAGCGTGACTTTGGCCCGGCGGATCCAACAAGGCGACCTGCTGGTCACCAGCAACGTGCCCGGAGCCGAGGTCGATTTGGACGGCAACCCGCTGGGGCAGACTCCCTTGACCGTGCACCAGCTGACTGCTGGCAGCTACCGGCTCAGCGTGAGCAGGGCGGGTTACCAGACCTTCAATCGCCAGGTCGAGATCGTTCCCGGCCTGACCACGGTGAACGCGCAGCTGAATCCTCTGCGGGATCTTCTCCAGGTCTTCAGCAACGTCAACGGGGCGACCGTCTTCGCCAACGGGCACCCGATCGGCCGGATCGGAAACGGCAGCCTGTCGCGCAGCTTGACCCCGGGGAGCTATCAGATCGTGGTCCTGGCGGGTGGCTACCTGGTGTCGGTGCAGCAGGTGGACCTGACCGGTAACCAAGTCCTGGTAGCCAACCTCAACCGCGCGCCTTAGCTGTGCCCGGCGCCGGGCACAGGTTGACAAGGGCGGCGCGGCTTGCTAGTCTCTAGGGCATGTGGTGGACGGTGGGTCTGCTAGGAAGCCTTCGGGGAATCCGAAGGTAGCCAGACCACGCCTTCTAAGGAAATCCCCGGCCTCAGCCGGGGATTTTTCATCACACCGGGAACTCAGACCCCCAAGCGTCCGACACGGAGGCAAGATCGCATGAACGGAGCCGACGCCCTGCTGCAGAGCCTGATCGACCATGGGCTCACCACCATCTTTGGCTACCCGGGCGGGGCAGTGATCCCGCTCTACGACGCCCTCACCGCCCGCCCAGAGATCCGTCACGTCCTGACCCGCCACGAACAGGGAGCTGCCCACGCCGCCGAGGGCTGGGCCAAGGCCACCGGCAAGGTGGGAGTTTGCCTGGCCACCAGTGGGCCCGGAGCAACCAACCTGGTCACCGGTCTCGCCGATGCCATGCTGGATAGCGTCCCGCTGCTGGCGATCACCGGGAACGTGGCCCGTCACCTGCTGGGAACGGACGCATTCCAGGAGGCCGACATCACCGGAATCACCCTACCCGTTACCAAGCATAACTACCTGGTCCGGCGAGCCGATGACCTGCCGAGGATTCTGGCCGAGGCCGTCTCGGTGGCTTCGGGCGGTCGGCCAGGACCGGTCCTGATCGATATCCCCAAGGACGTCCAGCTGGAAGCCTTCACCGGGAGCTTCTGCCCGCCGCGACCTCGCCCCTCCGTGGGCACCGTTTCCGAGGAGTACATCGAGCAGGCCAAGGCCCTGCTGAGAGGGGCGCGGCGGCCGGTCTTGGTGGTAGGTGGCGGCGCCCAGGAAGCCAGCTTCGAGATCACCCGCCTAGCCCGGGCCTGGAACCTTCCGACCATCACTACCCTGATGGGCTTGGGGATTTTCCCAGCGGCCGACCCTCTCTGGCTGGGCATGCCGGGGATGCACGGTTCGGTCGCAGCCAACCGCAGCATCAGCGAGTCCGACCTGCTCATCGGTGTCGGGATGCGCTTCGACGACCGGGTGACCGGAAGGATCTCCGGCTTCGCGCCCAAGGCCCAGATCATCCACGTCGATATCGACGCCTCGGAACTCGGCAAGCTGGTCCGAACCCACCTAGGGCTGCGCGGGGAGGCCTCTGACGTCGCGGCTCGCCTGGCCGAGGGGGCCGAACCTCAGAACCTGCACCCCTGGTGGGAGAAAATCCGGGAGTGGAAGGGCAGGCAGGTCGCGCACGCAGCTTGGGGGGCAGGGCAGGCGATCGGCTTTCTGTGCGGCCAGCTGGCAGAGAATGACATCCTGGCCACCGATGTGGGGCAGCACCAGATGCTAGCCGCGCAGCTGGCCCGCTTCCAACGGCCCCGGCGGTGGCTGACCTCCGGCGGACTCGGGACCATGGGATTCGGCCTCCCAGCGGCGCTGGGGGCCGCTCTGGCTGCGCCGGATTGCCGTACGGTCGCGATCGTCGGCGACGGGGGCTTCCAGATGACCATGCAGGAGTTGGCCACTCTCAAGCGCTACGATATCCCGGTTAAGCTCGCGATCCTCAACAACAGCTACCTGGGGATGGTCCGGCAGTGGCAGGAGATGTTCAACGACCGGCGCTATTCCGAAGTCTACATCGGGGAGTCCAATCCGGACTTCGGGATCTTGGCCAAGGCCTACGGGATTCCGTCCTGGAGGGCCACCGACGCCTCGGAGTTGGCGGGTACAGTTCCCAGCTGGCTCAGCTGCCCCGGACCAGCCCTGCTCGAGGTGGTCGTCCCGAACGAGCACGCGGTGTTCCCGATGGTCCCGCAGGGCGCTGCGCTCTCCGAGATGATCGAAGACGATCCCGCTGCGGTCCAAGCGTGAGCGAGCGGTTGCTCAGCGTCATCGTCCAGGACGAGCCGAGGGTCTTGACCCGGATCAGCGGGCTGTTCGCCAGGCGCAACTTCAATATCAAGAGCCTTTCGGTAGGCCGCACCGAACAGCGGGGAGTATCCAGGATGACCATCGTGGTGGAGGGGGACGACCGGGTGGTCGATCAAGCCAGGCAGCAGCTGGAGAAGCTGGTCGACGTGATCCGGGTCATCGATCACCGCGAGGAGAAGTACGTCGACCGCGAATTGGTCTTGGTCAAGGTGCGCATAGAGGGCCCCGACCAACGGGTCGAAATCCGCCACATCGCCGAGGATTTTCGCGCCCGCATCGTCGACGTAGGCCGCCGGGCCCTGGTCTTCGAAGTCACTGGAGACGAAGGGAAGATCACCGCCTTCATCGAACAGATGCGCCCCTTCGGTATCCTGGAAACCATGCGCACCGGCCGGATCGCCCTGACTCGCGGGAGCAACGCGGAGATCCAAAGCCAGCGCTACGCACCGGGCCCGAGCCAGACGCTGGAGCCCATCCTCCCCCCATCCCCCTCTTCTAAGGAGTCGGTATGACCAAGGTGTACTACGACGCAGATGTGAGCTTAACCCCCCTAGCCGGGAAGACGGTGGCGATCATCGGCTACGGCAGCCAGGCCCACGCCCACGCCCAAAACCTTCAAGATAGCGGGGTCGAAGTGGTGGTCGGCCTCCGGTCCGGATCGCCGAGCCGGACCAAGGCGTCGCAGGCCGGTCTCAGGGTGGCCGACATCGAGGAAGCAGCCGGGGCGGACCTGGTGATGCTGCTCATCCCCGACGAGATCATGCCCGAGGTCTATCAAAATCAGGTCGCACCCCACCAAAGGCCGGGAACAGCGCTGGCCTTCGCCCACGGCTTCAACATCCACTTCGGCCAGATCACCCCGAGCCGAAACCTCGACGTGTTTATGGTGGCTCCCAAGGGTCCCGGCCACATGCTCAGGCGGATGTACCTGGAGGGAGCTGGAATCCCGTCGATCTTCGCGGTCCACCAAGATGCCAGCGGCCGGGCCCGGGAGCTGACCCTGGCCTACGCGCGGGGGATCGGCAGCACCCGGGCCGGTGTCCTGGAGACCACCTTCAAGGAGGAGACCGAGACCGACCTATTCGGCGAGCAGGCGGTGCTCTGCGGTGGCCTGACCAGCCTGATCCGCAACGGCTTCGAAGTGCTCACCGCGGCGGGGTATCAGCCCGAGATCGCCTACTTCGAAGTCCTCCACGAGATGAAGTTGATCGTCGATCTGGTCTACGAGAAGGGCTTTAAGGGCATGCGCCACAGCATCTCCAACACCGCCGAGTACGGCGACTTCGTCAGCGGACCCAAGGTGGTGGGAGCGGCCAGCCGTCAAGCCATGGAGGAGGTCCTAGGGCGCATTCAGAGCGGCGAGTTCGCCAGAGAGTTCGTGGCCGAGTCCAAGGCTGGAAGGCCCAATTTCCAGCGGATGCGCGACCAGGCCGCCCAACACCCCCTGGAGCAGGTGGGGGAGCGGCTGCGGGCCATGATGCCGTTCATCCGCAAACAGGAGCTGGAGGTCTGAGGCGCACAGGCGCCGAGACCGGCGGGAGGACCATGCGAAGGATCCAGATTTTTGACACCACGCTGCGCGACGGCGAGCAATCCCCAGGGGTAGCCCTCCATCACGGGCAGAAGCTGGAAATCGCCCACCAGCTGGCTCACCTCGGCGTGGACGTGATCGAGGCGGGTTTCCCCATCTCCTCGCCCGGGGACGCGGAGGGGGTAGCGCGGATCGCGCGCGAGGTCCGCGGGGTGACCATAGCCGCCCTGGCCAGGGCGGCCAAGACCGATATCGAAGTGGCGGCTCGCGCGCTGGAAGCTGCCGAGCACGGGCGGATTCATGTCTTCATCGCCACCAGTCCCATCCACATGGCCAAGAAGCTGCAGCTCTCGCCCGAGGCGGTGATCGACCGGGCCGTCCAAGCGGTGACCCTGGCCAAGCAGCTCGCCGCCGAGGTCGAGTTCTCCGCCGAGGACGCCAGCCGCTCCGAACTGGATTTCTTGATCCAGATCTTCCGAGCCGCCGCCCAGGCCGGAGCTAGCGTCTTGAACGCCCCCGACACGGTCGGTTACGCCACCCCCAGGGAGTACGGGGAGCTGATCGGCCGACTCTGCGCCGCCCTCCCGGAGAGCACCCTCAGCGCACACTGCCACGACGACTTGGGCCTGGCGGTCGCCAACAGCCTCGCGGCCATAGAGGCCGGGGCGGGGCAGCTGGAGTGCACCGTCAACGGGATCGGCGAGCGGGCCGGCAACGCCAGCCTCGAGGAGATCGTGATGGCGCTGCACACCCGGCGGGATAGCTACCCCATGGAGACGGGGGTGAACACCCGAGAGCTCTACCGCAGTTCCCGGCTGGTCTCCCGGCTGACCGGAATGCTGGTGCAGCCCAACAAAGCCGTCGTCGGCGACAACGCCTTCGCCCACGAGTCAGGGATCCACCAAGACGGCGTGATCAAGGCCAGAGAGACCTACGAGATCATGAACGCCGATCTGGTCGGCCGAGAGGCAGCTGTCCTGGTCCTCGGCAAGCACTCCGGGCGCGCCGCCTTCCGCAAAGCTGTCGTCGAGCTCGGCTACAACCTCAGCGAGGAGCGGATCGCCGAGCTGTTCGGGCGCTTCAAGGACTTGGCCGACCGCAAGGGGCAGATCCACAGCGAGGATCTCCGGGCGCTGATCGACGCCGAGAGCGAGGTGCCGCAGCATTTCGTCTTGGAGTCTCTCCAGGTGCTGTCCGGAACGCACGTCACCCCCATGGCCACGGTGCGGCTGCGCACCCCCCAAGGGATCCGCCAGGCCGCCGCCACCGGAGATGGCCCAGTGGAAGCCACCTTCCTGGCGATCAGCCAGCTCAGCGAGCTGGAGTTGGAGCTGGAAGCCTACCGGATCCAGTCGGTGACCCGGGGTGGGGACGCCCTAGGCGAGGTCAGCGTCACTGCCCGCCACCGCGGAGCTCTGGTCTCCGGGATCGGGCTGGCTACCGACGTAGTCGAAGCCAGCGCCAGGGCCTGGATCCAAGCCCTCAACCAGGTGGTCGGCGGGTCTCGCTCGCTGCGACCGGCCGAACCGACCCCCTGAAACCCGACCGACCGCGCACAGGATAGGAGAAAACATGCCCGAGCTGCCCAACCGCCACTCCCACATCATCACCCAGGGCGACCAACGGGCCCCCAACCGGGCCATGCTACGGGCCGTCGGCTTCGGGGATCAGGATTTCGGTAAGCCGATCGTAGGGGTCGCCCACGCCCACAGCACCATCACCCCCTGCAACGCCGGCTTGGGAGACTTGGCCGCGGAGGCAGAGGCAGCTATCCGTGAAGCTGGGGCGATGCCCCAGATCTTCGGAACGATCACCGTCTCCGACGGCATCTCCATGGGAACCGAGGGGATGAAGTACAGCCTGGTCAGCCGAGAAGTGATCGCCGACAGCATCGAGACGGTCTGCCGGGGACAGTCCATGGACGGACTGATCGTGGTCGGTGGCTGCGACAAGAACATGCCCGGGGCCATGATCGCCATGGCTCGCCTGGACATCCCGGCCATCTTCGTCTACGGCGGGACCATCAAGCCGGGCCACCTGCGCGGCCGGGACCTGACCATCGTGAGCACCTTCGAGGCGGTGGGTGAGTTCAGCGCCGGCCGGATCAGCCGGGCCGAGTTCGAGGACGTGGAGAGGTTCGCCTGCCCGGGCAAAGGGGCCTGCGGAGGGATGTACACGGCCAACACCATGTCCAGCACCTTCGAAGCCATGGGGATGAGCCTGCCCTACTCTTCGACCATGGCCGCCGAGGATCCGGAAAAGGCGCTCAGCACCCGAGCTAGCGGCCAAGCCCTGGTCGCTCTGATCGAGCGCAACCTGACGCCCCGGCAGATCCTGACCAAGGCCGCCTTCGAAAACGCCATCCGCGTGGTGATGGCAGTCGGGGGGTCCACCAACGCGGTGCTTCATCTGATGGCCATCGCCCACGCCGCCCAAGTCGACCTCAGCCTGGACGACTTCGAAAGGATCCGCGAGACCACCCCGCTGCTGGCCGACCTCAAGCCGTCAGGGCGCTACGTGGCCACCGACCTGCATAGGGCTGGCGGGATTCCCCTGATCATGCGGTTGCTGCTAGACGCCGGCCTCCTAGAGGGGGACTGCCTGACCGTCACCGGCAAGACGGTGCGGGAAAATCTGGCCGAGGCCCCCAGCCAGCCCAGCCCGGGCCAGGAGGTCATCCGCCCGGTAAGCCACCCGTTTCATCCAGACGGGCACCTGGCCATCTTGCGGGGCAACCTGGCCAGCGAGGGGGCGGTAGCCAAGATCAGCGGCCTGAAGATCCTGCAGATGACCGGGCCAGCGCGAGTTTTCGACTCCGAGGAAGCCTGCATGGAGGCCATCTTGGGTGACCGGATCCAGCCCGGAGACGTGATCGTGATCCGCTACGAGGGCCCGGTAGGCGGACCGGGGATGCGCGAGATGCTCTCCCCCACCAGCGCCATCATCGGCAAGGGGTTGGGGGACCAGGTCTGCCTGATCACCGACGGCCGCTTCTCGGGGGGGACCCACGGGCTGGTGGTGGGGCACATCGCCCCCGAAGCGGCCGTGGGGGGGACGTTGGCCTTGGTCGAGGAGGGAGACAGCGTCACCCTGGACGCCGACCGGCGGTTGCTGCAGCTCAACGTCAGCGAGGCGGAGTTAGCCAGGCGCCGGAGCGCCTGGACCCCGCCGGCGCCGCGCTACCGGAGCGGCGTGCTGGCCAAGTACGCCAAGTTGGTGGGGAGCGCCGCGGGCGGGGCAGTGACCGGCTGAGCTACCGGCGTGCTACAGTCGCCGTCATGAGGATTTACGGGCGCAGGCCAGTCCTCGAGGCGCTGCAAGCTGGCACGGTTTCCGAGATCTGGTTGGCCCGGGGGGTACAAGGCGGCCTGTACCGCGAGGTGGCGAGCTCCGGGGTCCCTATCCGTTGGGTCAGCCGCATCGAGCTAGACACTTTGTTCGGGACCACCAAGCATCAGGGTGTCCTGGCCGAGGTCACCGAAAGGCCCCCTACCGCCTCGCCGCTCGAGCGGGCCGCCGCCGCCGGTGAATGGCCCCTGTTGCTGCTGCTGGACGGGATCACCGACCCCCACAACTTGGGAGCGATCCTGCGCTCCGCCGAAGCTTTGGGGGCCCACGGGGTGATCACCGAGGAGCACCGCAGCGCCCCGCTGAGCCCCGCCGCCGTCAAGGCCGCCGCAGGCGCCACCGCCCACCTATCCTTGCTCCGGGTCAAAAATCTTCCCAGCTACATCCGCACCCTGCAGCAGCAGGGTGTCTGGGTGTACGGGGCAGCCGGAGAGGCCGATCTACCCGTCTCGCAGCTCGATTTCTGCCGACCGGTCGCCATCGCCATCGGCTCCGAGGGGCAGGGGCTGCGCAGGCTGGTGCGGGAGCGCTGCGACGCCCTGGCCGCCATCCCGCTCAGGGGCCAAGTCCGCAGCCTCAACGCCAGCGTCGCGGCAGCCTTGATGGTGTACAGCTGCCAAGAGCAGCGGAGGTCACAGTGAGCGCCACCCCCTACAATGGAGTCCGCAAACTATGCAGAGTATGACTCACAGCCCACGCGTCGGCGTCTTCATCGACACCCAGAACCTCTACCACTCGGCTCGCGATCTCCACGAACGCACCGTCAACTTCGAGAGCCTGCTGCGTTACGCTACCAAAGACCGCTACCTCGTCCACGCCACCGCCTACGTGGTGGAGCGCGATGGCGATAACAGCGCCTGGCCCTTCATCTACAAGCTATCCACTTTAGGCTACCGGGTCCGGCGCATGACCTTGCACCTGCACCACGTCAACGACCAGGGAAAGCCGATCTGGGAAGGCAATTGGGATATGGGCATCGTGGCCGATATGACCAGGGTCGCCGAACACCTAGACATCATCGTGCTGGGGAGCGGCGACGGAGACTTCGTCGACATGCTGGAGGTGTTCCAGGAGCAGGGGAAGCGCGTCGAGGTGATCGCCTTCCGGGAAACCACCGCGCAGCGCCTCGTCGACGTCTGCGACCGCTTCACCCACCTGACCGACATCGAAGATGCGCTGATGCCGGTCAGCGATAAGAGGGCCAAAGTTTGATGTGGGAGTTCGCGCTGCCGCCGGAGCGCATCGCCCAGGAGGGCTGCGAACCCAGGGACGCGGCTAGGCTGATGGTGGTCGGAGAGCAGCTGCTGCACCGCCACGTCCGCGACCTGCCCGAACTGCTCAGGCCCGGCGACCTCCTGGTCCTCAACGAGTCCAAGGTGATCCCGGCCAGGCTGAGGGCGCATAAGTCCAGCGGAGGGCAAGTCGAGGTGCTGCTGATCGCGGAGCGAGCGCCTGGGCTGTGGAGCGCTTGGCTGCGGCCAGCCAAGCGGGCCGGACCGAAGCTGGAGCTAGGCCCCCTGGAGATCTGGGTAGAGGGCAGCGAGGCCGACGGGACCCGGATCCTGCGCTTCAATCGCGACCCCAAACCCCTGCTCGGTGAGCTGGGCGAGATCCCATTCCCGCCGTACATCCAGGAAGGAGGGGTCTCGGGAGAGCGCTATCAGACGGTGTACGCCAAAGTCCCCGGCAGTGTGGCGGCGCCCACAGCCGGGCTACACTTCACCGAGGCCCTCCTGGAGCGCCTTCAGGTCAGAGGAATCGAGCTAGCTAAGATCTGCCTGCATGTCGGCCCCGGGACCTTCGCCCCCATCAAGGGGGACCCCAACCAACACCGCATGCACCGCGAAGCCTACGAGGTACCGGAGGCAGCGGCCGAAGCGATCGGTGCGGCGCGCAGGGAGGGCCGGCGCGTCATCGCAGTCGGTACCACCACGGTCAGAACCCTGGAGAGCGCTTGGGACGGCGAGCAGGTTGTCCCCGGCGCCGGCTCTACCGAGCTGATGATCCGCCCCCCCTACCGGTTCGCGGTCATCGACGGGCTCATCACCAACTTCCACTTGCCCAGGTCGACGCTGCTCTTGCTGGTCAGCGCCCTCGGCGGGGAGCAGCGGATGCAAGCCGCCTACCAGGCGGCGATCACCGAGGGCTACCGTTTCTACAGCCTGGGAGACGCCATGCTGCTGTTCCCGGAGCCGCAGTGAGGCCGGTCCTAGTCCTGCTCAACCCGAGCGCGCGCAGCGGGGAGCACCTCCAAGCGGCCCGCCAGGCCCTGAGCGAGGCTGGTCTGCACGAGCTCCGCGTCCTGGAGACCTCCGACAGCGAGGAAGCTGCCCGGCAGCTCTCCGAAGAAGTCGCCGCCCAAGCCCCCATGGTGGTGGTCGGCGGAGGGGACGGGACGCTGGCCCGGGCGGCCGCCCGGCTGCGCGGGAGCCAGACCGCCCTGGGGATCTTACCCATGGGCAGCGGCAACACTTTTGCCCGCAGCCTGCGCCTACCGCTCCAGATCCCTGCCGCCGCCAAAGTCATCGCCGCCCAGCACCGGCGCCAGGTCGACGTGGGAGAGGTCAACGGGATCCTATTCCTGAACAGCGTGACGCTGGGTCTCTCGGCGGCCATCGTCGAGGAGCTCAACTCCAAGCTGAAGCGGCGCTACGGGCTTCTAGCTTGGCCGATCGCCGCCCTGCGGCTCACCCACCGGCACCTGCGCGAGATGCAGCTCGAGCTCGAGGAGCCGGGGGGAAGGCGCCAGGTGCTGCGCACCCGCCAGCTGGTCATCTCCAACGGCCCCTGCATCGCGGCCAGCCTCATCCCCACCGGATCGGCCTCTCTGAACAACGGGCGCTTGGACGTCTTCGCCTTGGGCGACGGCCACTGGCTCGGCTTCGCCAGCAGCCTGCTGGCTCTGCTCAGCCACCGCAGCGACCGGTCCAGGGCAACGCACTTCTTCGAGACGACCGAACTGAGCGTCCGTTCGGCCAGATCGCTGGCCGCCGACGTGGATGGGGATCTGGTCACCCAAACGCCCCTCTCCATCCGCGTGCACCCAGGCGCCCTGACAGTCTTGGCTCCCCCTGCGTCCGATGCCTGATGGAGTCCTGGTCTTCGACGTCGACGGCACGCTGGTCGATTCCGCGCCCGACATCCTGGCGGCGGTCCGGTACAGCTTCTCGGCGATCGGGCTCCCCGACCCTGATCCGGTGGCGGTCCGAGCGGCAATCGGTCTTCCCCTAGCGGGCCTGCTCAGCGTTCTGGCCCCAGCCGACCGCGCCGAGGAGCTCAGCGAGCACTACCGGGCCTACTACGCCGAGCATTTGCTGGACCGCAGCCAGCTGTACCCGGGGGTCGCCGAGGCGCTGGCTGGGCTGAGCCGGCACTACCGTCTGGCTGTCGCCACCAACAAGCGCGCCTCGAACGCCTACCGGCTGCTGTCCGGTCTGGGCGTCTTGCCGCACTTCTGCGCCCTGGTCGGAGCCGACCAGCTGCCACCCAAGCCGGCTCCGCACACCGTACGGCGCGCGGTGGCTGCGAGCAGAGGGCGCGGGCTCTGGATGGTGGGGGATAGCCCGCAGGACATCTTGGCCGGCCGCGCCGCCGGCCTGCGCACCT
Organism: bacterium; assembly: GCA_021810505.1. Lineage (GTDB taxonomy): Bacteria > Deinococcota > Deinococci > Deinococcales > Deinococcaceae > JAJZIR01. Next base: position 70,001 of record JAJZIR010000001.1, on the reverse strand, counting down.
ACGGGGTGGTCTGGGATCACCCCGTAGAGCGCCTGCTCTCTGTGCGCCCGGATATCTTGGGCCGAGACCTCCATCACCTAGTAGAGCTGCTGCTAGAGTGAAGGCGATGTGGTCCTATCAGCTGCAGGGCGACCCGGAGCAGGTGGCCGACCAGCTCGAGCTGCTGTGGGAAGCTGGTTGCCTAGGGTTGGAAGAAGGACCCGGCTGGATCCGGGGTTACTTCGAGGAGCCGGCCGAGTTATCCCTGGGCGGCACCTGGCAGCAAGAGCCGGACGTCGACTGGCAGGAGGCTTGGAAGCAGGGGCTAGAACCCCTCCAGGTCGCTGGCCTGACCATCGCGCCCTCCTGGCGGCGCCCGCCGCCCGGCACCGAGCAGTTGATCCTCGACCCCGGCCAGGCCTTCGGTACCGGTCACCACGCCAGCACCCGGCTGGCCCTGGAGCTGATGCTAGAGGCGCCGCTGGCAGGAAAAGACCTACTCGACCTGGGCAGCGGCAGCGGTATCCTGGCGCTGGCTGCCGCCCGGCGGGGAGCGCGCTGCCTGGGCCTGGACACCGACCCCCAAGCCGTCGCCGTAGCCAGGGAAAACGCAGCGATCAATTCCCTGCCGGCAGAGTTCCGCGCGGGGCAGCTGGCCAGCCTGGCGGAGCGCCCCAGCTTCGACGTCTTGGTCGCCAACCTCTTCGCCGAGCTGCACGCCGACCTTTTACCCGGATACTTAGCGCGCCTGCGCCGCCCGGGGGTCCTGATCATGAGCGGAATCTTGGCCGAGCGCTGCCAGATAGTCCTCGGGGCCTTGCGGCGCGCGGGGCCGGCCGAAATCGAGCAGAGGGAGGAGGGCGGCTGGGTCGCGCTGCGCGTTCAGCGATGAGGCGGCTACGGGACAACCATCTAAGCCGCCCGACACCCCTACCCGCCTCGAACCTGCGCCACCTCCGGCTGCCTAAGGATACAGGGCTCCTGATCGCCGGTGGTCGGGGCGGCGAAGCGAGCGGGGCTTTTTGGGTAACCACCAGACTGGGAAGGGGAAGGTGGGCAGAGCTAGCCTCCCCTGCGGCCTGGCCCGAAGCCCTCAGGGCAACCGCCGGATGAGCAAGTATCCGGTTTACCTGACCCTGCTCCTACTCCTGAGCGCTTGCCGCTACACCACCTTTCCGCTCATCCCTACGCCGATCCACGGCCAATTTCCAGTTCAGATCACTGGCCACATCGGCTTGCAGGGGGGAAACACGGTCTTGCAAGTCCGGCTCCTCTCCAGGGAGTCCGGGTACTTCGAGGTGCTGTGGTTCGAGAACGGGCTGAAGGTCTCCGAGGACTCCCGCTACGTCGATCCCGCCCACCCCACCGCAACTTTCCGGCTGCGGGGAAGCAATCCAAGTGCGCGGGCAGTGGTCAGCTTCGGCGGCTCGGTGCTCCGGGAGTTCGAGTTGCAGCCGCCGAAGCTCCGGACCAGCTTGTAGCGGGGGCGCTCGGCCAGCCGCGGCAGCGCCTTGTCCGCTCTGAGCAGTGTTAGGCTGACGGCGTGGCCGGCAGCCGACATACCGCTCAGCGCCAAGCGATCCAGAGCGTCCTGGAAAACGCGGAAGGGCCGCTGAGCAGGGCGGAGATCTTCCGGAAGGCGCAGCGGCTCAAGGCTGGCCTAGGGCAAGCCACCGTTTACCGGACCCTGAAGCTACTAGAAGAGCAGGGGAAAGTACGCTCCGTCTGGCTGGAGCGGAGCGAGGTGCGCTATGAGAGCGCCGATCTGGGGCACCACCACCACTTTCGCTGCCGCCTGTGCCACAGGGTATTCGACCTGCAGGCAGCTCCCCAGGCCTGCCAGCTCCCAGGAAACCAGCTTCTAGCCGAGGCTGGTTTCCTGGTCGAGTCCCACCAAGTGACCCTGACTGGGCTCTGCCCGCTCTGCTGCTCCGGCCGGAGCTGAAGCGGGCAGAGCCGAAATACCCCTTTACCTGCTGAGTTCCCACGCGCTAGAATGGGTTGCTTCCGGGTGGCCTCTCGGCGCCCGGTTCAAGGAGGATCCAAGTCCATGGAAGACACGCCAACCCCGATCCGCCCCAGCGAAGAGCTGGGCCGGGACACGACCGCCCACGAAGAGGGCCGACAGGTCAGCTCCAGCGAAACCTCGTCCAGCACGGAGAACTATCCGGCCATGACTATGGAGGATGTGCTCCAGGCCGAGCAGGATCTCCAGTTCCACGAAGTGCACCGCAACGAGATCGTCAGCGGCCGCGTCGTCTTGGTGAGCTCCGAGGGGATTGCGGTCGACGTGGGGGCTAAAGTCGAAGCGATCATCCCGCTCAACCAGATCGCCGAGGAGCCGCTGACTCTGGAAGAGGCCCAAGAGCGCTTCCGCCCAGGGGATGCCATCGACGCCATGGTGGTAAGGACCGACATCCCCAACGGGGTGATCGTCCTCAGCAAACGCCGGGCCGATCAGGACCGCGGCTGGAGGTTGTTGGCCGAGCTACAAAACCGCAACCAAGAGTTCCCGATCGAGGTCCAGGACAAAGTGCGGGGCGGGTTGGTCGCCTCCATCGACGGGATCCGGGCTTTCCTGCCAGCCTCACAAGTCGACCTGCGCAGGGTCAACGACCTCAGCCCCTATGTCGGCCAGGTCCTGCCGGTCAAACTGATCGAGCTGAACCGCAAGCGCAATCGGGTCATCATCAGCCACCGCGCCGTCTTGGAGGCGCGCAAAGCCGAAGCCCGGGAGCGCACCATGGAGCACCTCACTCCTGGCGCCATCTTGGAAGGGGAGGTCGTCGAGATCACCGATTTCGGCGTCTTCGTCAATTTAGGTGGTATCGACGGCTTGGTACACCGCTCTGAGTTGACCTACGGCCGCTTCAACCATCCAAGGGACGTCGTGAAGATCGGCGATCGCGTCCAGGTCCAGGTCATCGACTTAGATAACAGCCGCGACCGCATCAACCTGTCGATGAAAGCCCTGACCGAGGACCCCTGGCAGTCGTCCATCGATCAGTACAGCATCGGCCAGCATATCCGGGGGCGCGTGACCAACCTGACCAATTTCGGCGCCTTCGTAGAGATCCAGCCCGGCCTGGAAGGGCTCATCCACATCTCCGAGATGAGCTGGACCAAGCGGATCCGCCACCCCAACGAGATCCTCAAAGAAGGGGAAGAGGTCGAGGCGGTCATCCTCCGGATCGATACCAAGGAGCGGAGGATCAGCTTGGGGCTGCGCCAAGTCCAGGAAGATCCCTGGAGCACGCTGCCGGACCGCTATCCACCGGGGACGACCGTCAAGGGCAAGGTCACCGGGATCACCGACTTCGGTATCTTCATGGAGATCGAAGAGGGCATCGAGGGGCTCATCCACATCTCCGAGCTGGCCCACGAACGGGTCACCGAGCCCGGCGAGCTGTTCAAGAAAGGCGACGAGGTCGAAGCCGTCATCATCAACATCGACCCCGTCGAGCAGCGCGCCAGCCTGAGCCGCAAGAGGCTGCTCCCCTACACCGGCCCAGCCCGCGAGCGGCCGGACGCTGCCCATGGCCGCAGCGGTCCCGGTTCGAGCGGCCGCTCCGGACGGAGGCGGAGGGACGGTTTCGACTACGACTACAGCTACGCTGCCAACGAGGCCAGCAGCGGGAAGATCAGCACCAAGCTCGGCGACGTCTACGCGGACCTGTTCGCTCAGTTCGGCCTGGGGTCCAAAGAGAATGCGGGCAAGCCAGAGCCGGAGACCGAGACCCCTGAAGCCGGAACGGAAGCCCAGGAAGCGCCGAAAAGCGCGGAGAACTCCGAGGAGTGAGGCGCCACCTCCGTAGCGCCGGCAGTTGAAGCGCGGGGGGAGAACTGGCGCCGCCGCGCTGGCTGGCAAGCTGGCGCGCGGCGCTCTGAGAGCGATCAGACCGGGCAGTGGGACTTCCCTGCCCGGTCTGATCGCTCTCAAGATCGACCCCGATTTCCTGGCCAATCAGGCGGCGCGCTTCCCGCGCCGGGTCCTGGTGACCGGAACCAACGGCAAAACCTCGACGGTGCACCTGATCCGCCATTTCCTGGAGGGGGCAGGGCACAAGGTGGTGAGCAACGCGGAGGGTGCCAACCTCTCCAGCGGCCTGGCCACCACCTTGTTGGAAGGGGCGCCGGGCGCCACCCTTTTGCTGGAGACCGATGAGCTGACCTTGGCCTCCGGCGCGGAGCTGCTCGAACCCCAACTGATCATCGTGACTGGGCTGTTCCGGGATCAACTGGACCGCTTCGGCGAGGTGACCGCGCTGCACAGGCGCCTGGCCGAGGCGCTGGGCCGCTTCCCTGGGCAGCTTCTGCTCAACGCGGACGACCCGCTGGCCGCCAGCCTCGCTCGGGAAGGCGACGCCTTCTTCTCGGTCTCCGGAATCGCCCTGCTGGTTCCCGGAGACCTACCTGGATGCCCTCGCTGCGGGGCAGCCCTGTCCTACCAGGAGCACTACTACGCCCATCTGGGGCGCTACCAGTGCCCCAGATGCGGTTTTCAGAACCCGGAAGCCCATTTCCGAGCCCACATCGCAGCTGGCGAGCTGGTCTTTCAAGGCGGCCTGGCCAGGACGATGCCCCCTTATCTCCACCCTTACAGCGCCGCCGCCGCGCTCTCGGCCAGCGCCATGCTCGGCGTGCAGCCAGGACCGACCTGGCCGCAGCCAGCCTGGGGGCGCGGCGAGACCTACCTGCTGGGGGGGCGACAGGTCACTCTGACCTTGGCCAAGAACCCAGCCAGCCTGAGCTGGAATCTCGCGCAGCCCGGAGCGGACGCCCACCTGTTCCTGATCAACGACGGGGCCGCTGATGGCCGCGACGTCTCTTGGCTGTGGGATGCCCACTACGGCGAGCAGCTCGAGAAGGTGGTGGTGGCGGGCAACCGCCGGTTCGAGATGATGATCCGGCTGCGCTACCTAGACCCTACCCCGAGCGCTCGCTGCTTCCCAGACCTAGCCGGCGCAACCGGCGCTCTGATCCGCGAGCTAGGAGAAGGGCAGCGGGGGCTCATCCTCTCGACCTACACCAACCTCCAGGCCGAGCGTCAGCTGCTGCGCGCCGGCCCATCGCCCCGTAGTGCGCGGGAGGTCCAGGCGGCAGGGCTTCCCAAAACCACCTACAGCCCGAGCCCGCCGCCCAGGAGGCTGAAGATCCTGCAGCTCTATCCCGAGCAGATGGGGACCTACGGAGACAACGGCAACCTGATCGTCCTGCGCCGCCGGCTGGAGTGGCGGGGTCTCGGCGCCGAAGTGTGGAAGTTGGGTCCCGGCGATAGCTGGCCGGGCAGCCCCGACCTCCTCCTGATGGGGGGCGGAGAGGATCTCGCCCAAGAGCTGATCTTGGATTCGATGCGCAGGCTGCGCGAGAACCTGCGGTCCGCAATCGAGGACGGAGTACCGGGTCTACTGATCTGCGGCGCGCTCCAGCAGTTCGGGGAGAGACTCACTGTCTCTGGCCGGGAGCTAGCCGGGCTCGACCTCCTCCCGCTGGAGACGCGACCGGGCAGTGGCCGCTTGGTGGGTCGTCTATCCGTCAGCAGCGAGCAGATCGGCGAAGTCCTGGTCGGTTTCGAAAACCACGGAGGGCGAACCACCCGCTCAGGGGGGGAGCCATTGGGGAAGGTCCTGCACGGGCACGGCAACCGGGAAGGTGGCGGAGAGGAGGGAATACGCTACCGCCAGGTTCTGGGGACCTATCTGCACGGACCCGTCCTGGCCCGCAACCCCTGGATGGCTGACCACCTGCTGCAGCTCGCGGCAGAGCGTCAGGGCTGGCGGCTGCCCCCCCTCGAGGCCGACGACGATCTAGAGCGGCAGGCGCGCACGCTATTGCTGCAAGAAACCGCCTCGGCACCTCCCCCACGGCGGGATTCCGAGGCGCATACCCTCAAGCGAAGCAGGTCAGCAGGTCGCTGAGTACCTCTAAGTAGAGCGAGGGGCTGAGCGCCGCTCGCTCTACCGTCGCCGCGGGGGGGTAAGTGAGGATCTTGACCGGATAGGGGAAACGGCGCAGCGCGCTGGCGTCATAGTCCAGAGGTCGGTAGCGGAATTGCACCTCCAACTGGGTACGTCCCGCCGAGATGGAGGCGACCCTCTTCTGAGCGGCCAGGAGGCGCAGGCGGGTGAGCGCCACGCAGCTGGCCACTTCCAGGGGCAAGGGGCCAAAGCTGCGCTGCCAGGAGCGCTCCAGGCGGCGCAGGGCCGGTAAGCTGCGCACCTCACCGAGCTGACCGTAGGCGGCGACTTGGTGCACCTCGTCTCCGAAATACTCTACCGTCAATCTGGCCTCGACAGGCAGGTCGATAACCACCGAGGGCGGTGGCTCCGCTCTCGGTTCGCCCTTGAGCTGAGCCACCGCCTCGGCCAGCAGCTCGGTATATACTTCCAGGGTCACTGCCTGGATATGGCCGTGCTGTTCCGCACCCAAGAGGTTGCCGACGCCGCGGATCTCCATGTCCCGCTCCGCAACCAGGTGACCCGAGCCTAAGTCCTGCAAATCCTCGATAGCCGCTAACCGGCGTACCGCCGAGCTGGTCACCTTGGGTGGATAGAACAGGTAGGCAAAGGCCCCGAGGTCGCGGCGACCGACCCGACCGCGCAACTGGTACAGCTGGGCTAGACCGAGGCGGTCTGCCCGTTCGATCAGGATGGTATTCGCCAGGGGGATATCCAGGCCGGACTCCACGATGGTGGTGCTGATCAGCACGTCGAAGGCACCCCGATCGAAGTCGGCCATGATCTCTTCCAGCTGGGCTTCCGGCATCTGGCCGTGCGCCAATCCGAAGCGGGCCTCGGGGATCAGCCGCTGGAGGTAGAGCGCCCTGGTCGGCATGGAGGCGACCCGGTCGTGGATGTAGAAACAGCGGCCTCCGCGGTCCATCTCGCTCAGAACGGCGTCGCGCACGGCCATGGGGTCGTAGGTAGTCAAGATGGTGTGGATCGGCTTGCGCCCCTCGGGGGGGGTCTGGATGCTGCTCAGGTCGCGCAGACCGACCAAGCTCATGTACAGGGTCCGAGGGATCGGGGTCGCCGAGAGAGAGAGCGCGTCGGGAGTAGGTGTCTCCTTCAGGTCCCCGAGATCCTGGTCAGCGCGGCTCAGGTCGACGCCGGTCATCTCGCGCAGGCGCTCCTTCTGCTCGACACCGAAGCGGTGTTCCTCGTCGATCACCAGCAAGCCCAGGCGCGCCGGCCGCACGTCGCTGGAGAGCAGCCGGTGGGTCCCGATCAGGATATCGATCTGTCCGGCGCTGAAGTCGGCCAAGATCTCCTGGGCCTGCCGCTCCGCGGTGAACCTGGAGAGACCTGCCACCCGCACCGGGAGATCCGCAAAGCGCTGGCGAAAAGTCTCGGCGTGCTGCTCGGCGAGCAGCGTGGTGGGGACGAAGACGATCGCCTGGCGGCCGTGCCCGACCACTCGGTGGGCAGCCCGGATCGCCACCTCGGTCTTACCAAAGCCGACGTCTCCGCTGATCAACCGGTCCATGGGGTGCGGGCTGGCCAGATCCTGATCCACATCGCTCCAGGCCAGCTGCTGATCTCGGGTGAGGCGGTAACCAAACCCGGCCTCGATCAGCGGATCCCAATCCGGGAGCGGGGTATGCGGGTACCCAGGCGCCAGCTGACGCCGGGCGTAGTGGACCAGCATCTTGGCTGCGACCTGCTCCGCGTCGACTTTAGCCCGCTCTTTGACCCGTTGCCAGTCCCCCCGCCCCAGGCTGGAGAGCTTGGGCGGTTCGTCGGTGGTACCGGAATGCCGCCGCATGATGGGCAGGAGGTCGATCGGCAAGTAGATCTTGGCCTCACCGGCGTACCGCAGCTGCAGGTAGTCGCGGCGTACCCCTAAGACTTCCCTGGTCTCAAGTCCCTCGAAGCGGCCGATCCCGTGTTCCGGGTGAATCAGGTAATCACCGACCTGCAAGCCCTGGGGGTCCGGGATAGTCCTAGATAGGCCGGTCTTGGCCAGCCGGGTCGTCCCGCCCTGAAAGCCGTAGAGCAGGTCCTCGGTGAGCACCACCAGGCGGCTCCCCTCCTGCAAGAAACCGCCTTCGCCTGGTCCGATCACCAGCTGGATACGCCCAGGGGGCAGCTCCAGGCTAGACCGCTCGGTGAGGGGAAGGTCCGGGAAGTGCGCCCTGAAGTACTCGGCGGTCTTGTGGTGCCGCAGGACTAGGAGGATCCGCCAGCCCTCAGCGGCCCAGCGCCTCAGGTCTTCCACCGCCCGGCTCAGGCGCGCCCGGTAGTAAGCGAGGGGGCGGCAGCCGGACGCGACCACCGGCAAGGGGAGGGGCGTCCGGCCAAAGGCGATCAGGTCTCTCCCCTCCAACTGCGACCAGAGCTCCGGGAGAAGGCTCCCCAGGCAGCGCTGGTACTCAGCTGGGGCGTCCAGGAAGACCGTTCCAGGAAAGTTCTGCAGCCGGCTGGCACCCCGGCCCAAACCATCCGCAGCCCCTCTGGGGGCGATGACCCAGCGCTCGATCCGCTCTCCGACCTCACTACCGGCCTTCCAGAGGCGTAGGCCGTCCATCTCATCCCCGAAAAATTCGGCGCGTAAGCGGCTGCCGTCCGCCAGGGAGACGACCAGGCGGTCACCCGAAAGGCTGTAGCCGGGTTCCCCTCCGGCCGGGTAGCCGAGCCGCTCCAGCGCCCCAGCCAGAACATCTCGGGGATAGCTGCTCCCGACCAGCAGGGCCAACACCTCGGCGGCAGGGTCGTCCGAGAAAGGCTCGGTGGCGGTCAAGACGTCCATCACCAAGTGGCCGCGGCTCTCCCACTGGTGCAGGCCCGGATTGCAGCGAAGGGTGACACCGAATTCGCGCGGAAGGGAAAAGAGGGAGAGCCGCTCCGGGGTGGTCAGGAGGACTGCTGGGCCTGGGGTGAGCGCAAACTGCAGGGCGCGGCCGATTTGAGGTAACTCGGTCACCGCAGCAGGGGCTGACAGGCCGAGGATTCTCAGGCGTTGATCAAGTTCTGGCATGCACGTCCTTTAGCCCTAAGGCTTCCACTAGACTGGCACCATGCTTCGCCTAGCTCCCAGCATTCTAGCTGCCGACTTCGCCGACCTGCGCGCCGAACTCCTCCGGGCCGAAGCAGGCGGAGCCGACCTGATCCACATCGACGTGATGGACGGGCAGTTCGTCCCGAACCTGTCCATGGGACCTTTGGTGGTAGAGGCCTGCCGCCGGTGCACCGCGCTCCCTCTGGATGTCCACCTGATGGTAGTCGCCCCGGAGCGGTTTCTGCAGGACTTCCAGTCGGCCGGAGCGGACCGCATCAGCGTCCACGCCGAAGCTGGGCCTCACCTGCAAAGGGCCCTCGATCTCGTCCACGAGCTGGGCCTGCAGGCCGGCGTCGCGATCAATCCGGCCACCCCCTTGTCCGCACTCGATGCTGTTCTGAACGATATCGAACAAGTCCTCCTGATGAGCGTCAGCCCAGGTTTCGGCGGTCAATCCTTCTTGCACAAGAGCCTGCAGCGGGTGGCGGAGCTGGCGACCAAGCTGCGCGCCAGCGGCAGCAACGCCGACATCTCGGTCGATGGCGGGGTGGGCACCCACAATGCCCAAGCGCTGGTCGGAGCTGGCGCGACCATCCTTATCGCCGGTAGCGCCATCTTCCAGGGCGGCGAGGCCACCGTGCGGATCCGGCAGCTCCGGTCCGCCGCTCTGGCCGGCTAGACCGCTCCGGCCCGGCGGGTGCGGAAGAAGTCTTGGAGCAGGGACCCGGCTTCAGCAGCACGGATACCGCCCAGGACGTGCAGGTCCGAAAGAGTCTTCGGGGCGCTCAGCTGCAGCGCCCCCGACTTAGGGCTGTCCGCTCCGTAGACCAGGGTGCGGATCCGCGCTTCCTGCATGGCCCCGAAGCACATCGGGCAGGGTTCCAAGGTCGCCACCAGCACCGCGCCGTCCAAGTGTGGCCCCAAGACCTTGGCCGCAGCCCGGATGGCGAGCAGCTCACCGTGATCGGTGAAATCCCCGGAGGCCTCGGTCAGGTTGTGGGCCCGAGCGACGACCCGGCCAGCCGCCACCACGACCGCCCCTACCGGCACCTCACCGGCCGCCAGGGCTGCTCTAGCCTCCTCCAGAGCCCACCCCATCTCCTGAGACCAGGGCAGGAGGTCTTGGCCTGAAGACCAAGGGGGGTCTAGGCCCAGCCAGCAGACCTGGCTGCGGTGCGCCGCCAGCCAGATCGCGTCACGCCGCAGCGGGCTGACCCTGCGGATCCGGAACAGCTCGCTCAGAGGTACCCGCTTGCCGGCGACTTCCACGAAGTCGCCGGGCCTGCGGTGGCGTAACCGGGCGCTGCCAAGGCCTGGGGGAGCGGGGGGCGGCAGGGGCCTAGAGATCCATAGGCCTCCTGCTCCGGCTTCCGCCGCAACGCCACCGGATAAGGTCAGCCTCCTAGGCGTGGGCGACGCCACCGCAGCGCAGATCGTCTCGACCAGGGCGGCCTCCACGTGCAGGCGCCTAGCTCTGAGTGCATCCACCGCGTAGCGCTGCAGCAGGGGTTTGGGGAGAAGATCTAGCCGTTCCCCACCCCCGAGGGTCTTGGGCAGGACTCTCTGGACCAACAGCTCCCCGAGCCAGCGCTCGTCCCCCCCGGCCTGAGCAGCCAAGCGGGCGATGGCGAGATCGGCCCCGGGAAAGCGTTGGCGCAGGTCCGGGAGCACCGCGTGGCGCAGCCAGTTGCGGTTGCGCGACAGGTCGGCATTGCTGGGGTCCTCGCGCCAGTCCTGCCCCAACCAGCGCAGATACCGCCGCAGCTGCTCCCGGCGCAGACCCAGCCAGGGCCTGCGCACCCGGCCACGCCGCTCGGCCATGCCAGCTGCTTTGGCGGTCCCGCGCAGCAGCTGCAGGAGGACGGTCTCGGCCTGGTCTTCCAGGGTATGCGCCAAGACGATGGCGCTCGCCCCCGACTGCGCAGCTACCCGGTGGAGGAAGCCGAAGCGCAGGCGGCGGGCGGTTTCTTCGATGCCCCTGCCCTGCCGCGCCGCAGCGGAGCGGGTGTCCACTCGCTCCGAGGTGAAAGGTACACCGAGCTCTCCGGCCAACGCACCGACAAACTCCGCCACCTCCCCGGCATCCCCCAGCAGGCCGTGGTTGAGGTGGGCGACGGTGATCTTCGCGCCCAAGCGGTGGAGGGCCCGAAGCAGGGCCACCGAGTCTCCGCCTCCGGAGACGGCCAACACCAGGGACTCCCCCAGCAGCGGCCGCAGCGGGGGGAGCAGATCGGCCTCTGGATCGGATCGCGGCGTACCCAGCTGCACCGGCCCAGCTTAGCAGGAAGGCACGCAGTCTTGCCCGGCCTAAGCGCCTAAAATGAAAAAATGCAGTGGACACCCGGACAGCAAGTGCCCGACTTCTCCGGGCTCAGCGATGACGGCCAATCGATCCACCTCAGAGACCTTGCGGACTCCTGGGTGGTCCTCTACTTCTACCCCAAGGCCAGCAGCCCCGGCTGCAGCATCGAAGCCAAGCAGTTCGAGGACCTGCTCCCGGCCTTCGGTGCGCTCGGAGCCAAGGTGCTCGGGGTCAGCACCGATACCGAGGCGGCGCAGGCCCATTTTCGCCAGCGCTGCGCGCTCAGCTTCCCCCTCCTGCCCGACAGCGACCGCAGCATCGCGCGGTCCTTCGGCGTCCTGCGCGGATTGGGGGGTTGGCTGGGTATGGCAGCCAGGCAAACTTTCCTGATCGCGCCGGGCAACCGCCTGGCTCGCCACTGGCCTCTGGTCAATCCCAATCGGCACGCCCAAGAGGTGCTCCAGGCGCTCAAGGAGCAGCTGGATCGGCAGCCGGACGGTCCGGAGAGAGTGCGCTGAGCAGCGTCGTCCAGGGTAGCAGGGCGCAAGGGATCCTGGCCGGGAGCTGCGCCAGGGTCGAGAAAGCAGCCAGATCGCCGAGCTCCTCCGGTACCGATCCGCCGTGGAGCGTGGCGATGAAGGCGCGAGCTAGTTCAGCCGCTCGGTCTGCCGAAGTGCCGGTCAGCAGGTCCGCCATCAAGCTGGCGCTGGCCTGAGAGATGGCGCACCCCTCCGCCTCGAAGGCCAAGCGGAGAGGCCCGTCGCCCTGGCGATCCAGGTACAGCACCAAGTGGTCGCCGCAGCTCGGGTTCTGACCGGGAAAGCGCTCGGCACCTTCCAAGGGTCCGTAATGCCTGGGGTGGCGGTAGTGGTCCAACACGATCTCGCGGTAGAGGTTCTCCAGCAGGGACATGGCCACCTCGATCAGGCAAAAAAGGCCTTGGCCTCGGCCAAGGCTGAGAGCAGCGCATCGACATCGGCCGCATCCGAGTAGGCAAACAGGCTGGCCCGGGCGGTAGCCGCCTGCCCCAGGCGGCGCATCAGGGGCTGAGCGCAGTGGTGGCCAGCGCGGACGGCGATTCCCCGCAGATCCAGGAAGCTGGCCAGGTCATGGGCGTGGATGCCGGGTAGGTTGAAGCTGGCCACTCCAGCTCGGTCCTCGCCGCGCGGGCCGAAGCAGGGCAGGCCCAGCGCATCCAGGCCGTCCAGCAGGCGCTCGGTCAGCTGCCGCTCCGCCTTCCACAGCTCGGCGATCCCCAAAGTATCCAGGTAGGTGACCGCTCGAGCCAGAGCTACCGCTTCGGCGATTGCTGGAGTCCCGGCCTCGAAGCGCTGGGGGGGATCGGCGAAGGTCGCCCGGTCCAGCCAGACCTCCCGGATCATCTCCCCACCGCCCAGGAACGGCGGCATCTCCTCGAGCAAGCCGGGGCGGGCGATCAGCCCGCCGATACCGCTGGGCCCCCCCAGCTTGTGCCCGCTGAAGGCGAAGAAGTCCGCTCCCAGAGAGGCGAGGTTCAGTGGCAAGTGGGCAGCCGACTGCGCGCCGTCTACCAGCAGCAGCGCCCCAGCGCGGTGCGCCTGTTCGGCGATCCAGGAGATCGGGTTGACCGTCCCTAAAACGTTGCTCATCTGAGTGACAGCCACCAGCCGGACCCCCCCGGCCTCCAGGAGCCTGGCGATACCCTCCAAGTCCAAGCGCCCCTGGTCGTCGATATCGGCCCAGACGATACTGGCACCCTTACGGCCAGCCAGCTGCTGCCAAGGGATCAGGTTGGAATGGTGTTCCATGACGGTCACCAAGATCTGATCACCCGGCTCTAACAGGTCCCCCCAGGTCCTGCCGACCAGATTGATCGCCTCGGTCGCGTTGCGGGTAAAGACCAGGTCGGCAGCCCCGGCTCCGAAAAAGGCGGCGACCTGAGCGCGGGCGCCCTCGTAGGCCCTGGTCGCCTCCTCAGAGAGCTGGTAGATGCCGCGATGCACGTTCGCGTAGTGGCGCCGGTAAAAGTCGTCGAGCGCTTCCAGAACCACTGAGGGCTTCTGGGAGCTGGCAGCAGAGTCCAGATAGACGAGTCCGGGGCGCTCGGAAAAGACGGGGAAATCTCGCTTGATCGCCATATACCTCCCGGTCCGGCTCCCCCATGATACGGCGGCGGCCAGGGACAACCTCCACGCAGGGCAGCGCGAAGCCACGCGAGACAGACCTAAGGGCTACAATGGCGGTGGAGGTGCCAGAATGCACATCCTGGCGACGTGGAAGCGAGCAGTTTTACGGTGGCTGCGGTACCTCCAGCCCAGAGCTTCTGCCGTACCTTCAAGGCGAGCTGCTAGGCAGGGGGCAGCGGTGCCAGCCAAGGCGGCGGAGCAGCCACGCAAACGCCTTCACTGACCGCGTCCTCGGAGCGGGACCGGGTAAATCCGAGAATCGGAGGGGCAGTGGGGCTGGAAGAGCTGCTCCAAGAGACGTCTTACCTAAATCCTAAAGAGCAAGAACGGCTCGGGGCTGCCTACCAGCTGGCCGAGTCGGCGCACCGCGGCGCGCTGCGGAGGAGCGGTGAGCCCTATATCACCCATCCGGTCGCAGTAGCCAGGATCCTGGCCGGTCTGACCATGGATTGCGACACGCTCTGCGCTGGGTTGTTGCACGACACCGTCGAAGACACCTCGGTCACTTTGGACCAGATCGAGCAGGAGTTCGGGGCCGATGTGCGGCGCATCGTGGAAGGCGAAACCAAGGTCAGCAAGCTGACCAAGCTGTCCACCAACCTCCAAGATGAGCAGGCCGAGAATCTCCGCCAGATGCTCATCGCCATGACCGGCGATATCCGGATCATCCTCGTCAAATTAGCCGACCGCCTGCACAACATGCGGACGCTGGGGAGCATGCCTGCCGACCGCCAGCAGCGTATCGCCCGGGAGACCCTGGAGATCTTTGCGCCCCTAGCCCACCGCTTGGGGATCGGACAGATCAAGTGGGAGCTAGAAGATCTCAGCTTCATGTACTTGCAGCCCGAGGCCTTCCAGGCCCTGGAAAGCCAGCTGCGCTCCAGGCAGGAACTGCGCGAAGAGCAGGTACAAGACGCGATCAGCCGGTTGCGGCAAGCTCTGGACCGGGACGAGGAGCTGCTCCGCTGGGCAGTGCGCATCGACATCGCCGGGAGGAGCAAGCACCTCTACAGCATCCACAATAAGATGCTCAAAGAGCACAAGACCCTCGAGCAGATCTTCGATTTGCTCGCTGTACGGGTCATCCTGACACCCAAGCCGGTCCAGCCGGAAGAGCTGCACTACTCCGGCGACATCCCAAATGAGGTGGGCCTCCGCGAGGAATGGACGCAGCGGGAGCTGGAGAAGGCCGAGCTGTCCAGGGAAAAGCGGATCTGCTACCACACCTTGGGGACGGTGCACAGCATGTGGACACCGATTCCCGGGCGCTTCAAGGACTACATCGCCGTGCCCAAGCCCAACGGGTACCAGTCGCTCCACACCACTGTCATCTCGCTGTCGGGCCTACCCATCGAGATCCAGATCCGGTCGGCGCGAATGCACCAGGTCGCAGAGTTCGGCATCGCCGCACACTGGCTCTACAAGCAAGGGGGCGACGCCGGCGAGGAGGGGCGGCGCAAGGCCAGCTGGATCGGCCAGCTCGAACAGCTCCAGCGAGACATCGCCGATGCCAGCGATTTCATCGATGCGGTCAAAAACGACCTCTTGTCCGGTCGCGTTTTCGTCTTCACCCCTAAGGGGGACACCGTCAATCTGCCCAGGGGTGCCACGCCGATCGACTTCGCCTACCATATCCACAGCCGTATCGGCGACAACTGCGTGGGCGCGCGGATCAACGGCAGCATCGTTCCGCTCAACTATCAGCTGCAAAACGGCGACAGGGTAGAAATCATCGCCAGCAAGCAGTCCGGCGGGCCCTCGAAGGACTGGATGAACTTCGCCGTCACCCGCTCGGCCAGAGCCAAGATCCGCCACTTCTTCCGGGAGCAGGAGCGGCAGGAAGCGCTAGAAGGTGGCCATAACGCCTTGGAGCGCTACCTGCGCAAACGGCAGCTGCCGGTCAGGCAGCTGATGCGCACCAAGCACTTGGAGGAGGCGACGGCCAAGATCCTGGGGAGCCGTAACCCAGACGACCTCTATCTAGCACTGCACAGCGGCCGCCTGACCCCGGCGCACGTAGCCAAGACCCTGGCTCCCCAGCTTCAAGCCGAGACGGCGCCACCTCCCCCTCTGGCCAAATCCAACCAGGGCGAGGGGATCTTCGTGAACGGCCTGCAGACTGCCACCAAAACCGCCAACTGCTGCCACCCGATCCGAGGGGACGCGATCATGGGGTACGTCACCCGTGGCCGAGGCATCACCGTGCACCGGCTGGACTGCCCCAACATGCTCCGCCTGCTCAAGGAGGAGCCGGACCGGTGCCTGGAGGCCAGCTGGGAGCTAGGCCGGCAAGCAGACCAGATCGCCGACCTGGATCTGGTCTGCGTCGACCGCCCAGGGCTCCTGGTGGACGTTCTCAAGATCCTTACCGATCAAAAGAAGAGCGCTCTGCGGGTAGAAGCCGGAGTGGGCGGCGGCGGGGTTGCCCACATCTACCTGCGGCTCCCGGTCAGCGGGCGCCAAGAGCTGGCCTGGCTGGCCGATGCGTTGCGGCGGCTTCCAGACGTCCGAGAAGTCATGCGCCTGGGGACCGGCAAGGCGGCCAGCCCGGTCCCACCGGCATATGACTGAGCCCAGCGCCGCCGGATCTCCAGTCCTGTACGCCGAGGGTTTAGTCCATCACTACGGCCAGGAGCAGATCCTAGGCGGGATCCACTTGCAGGTCAGTCCCGGCGAGGTTGTGGCGCTCTTGGGACCTTCCGGAAGCGGCAAAAGCACTTTGATCCACCTCATCGCCGGGCTGGAGCGGCCCAGGTCGGGGCACATCTGGTGGCTAGACCAAGAGATCTCTGGCCAAAGCCCTGAGCGAGTCAGCCGCCTCCGGGCTCGCATGCTCGGGATCGTCTTGCAGCAACCCCACCTAGTACCGGAGCTGAACACCTTGGACAACGTCTTCTTGGCCAGCCTGGTCGCGAGGAAAGGAGACCGGGGGCGGGCCCGTCAGCTCCTGGACCAGGTCGGCCTGCTCGGCCGGGCGCAGCAATACCCAGCAGTGCTCTCTGGCGGGGAGCGATCGCGCGCCGCCCTGGCCCGAGCTCTGATGTCCGAGCCAGCCTTGCTGTTGGCAGACGAGCCGACCGGAAACCTGGACCTGGCCAGCTCGCAGCGGATGATGGATCTCCTGGTCCAGGCAGCCAGAGCTTCGGGAGCTGCTGTCCTGCTGGCCACCCACAACCCGCTCTTAGCTGAACAAGCCGACCGGCGGCTCTATCTAGAAGACGGAAAACTCGCTCAGCTAGGCGCGCCTAGCTGAGCGAGTGAGCTGGACCTTAGAAGGAGTACTGCAGACCAGCGCGCAGGCCGACGTTGAACCCAGTCCCGTGGCCGGTCCCGTTGGCGCTGAAGTAGTAGCGAGGGTTCAGCTCCGCGAAGAGGCCGAAGTTGCCGAACAGCTGATAGCTAGCTCCCAGGATCCCGTCAGCATAGAAATCTAGGGCGTTGCCGCTGCCGCTAGCTGCCGCAGAGTCTGTCAGACCGCCCCCTAGGCCGATGTACGGGCTGATCGTCCCCTTGGCCAACTGGTAAGTGGCATTGACCTCGCCGTTGATGGCCTTGGAGGTCGGGTTATAGGATACCCCTCCGCGCAGGCCGAATCCGGCGAAGACTTGGTGCAGCCCGAATTCGACACCGGCGGACAGGTTGCTGGCGAAAGACCCGGCCGAGGTGCTGAGCGGGTATCCACCGCTCACGCCCAAGTAGGCGTTCGGCCCAGAGCTACTGGTACTGGGCTGCGAGCTCCCCGCTGGAAGGACTACGGTGGTCGCTGGGGCAGAGGGGCTGGTGCTGGTGGTCGCGCTGGGTGCCTGCGACTCCAAGTTGGCCTGCATCTGTCCGAGCTGCTTCTGGAGGCTCTTCACCTCTGACTGCAGGGTGGTGACCTCTCCTTGGATCCCAGAGATCCTGCTGGTCAGGGTGGTGTTTTGCTTGTGCAAGCTAGCCTGGCTGGCTAGGGTCGCCACCTGCGCCTTCAGCTGGTCGACCTGCTTCTGCAGCGCAGCCAGCTCGCTCTTGGTCACGTATCCCGACAGGGCGTCGCTCAGCTCGCTCTTGGTAGCGAATTTGGAGGTGTTGATCTTCGGTGCCGGCGCTGGAGTGGCGGGCGCGGAAGCCGCGGCCTTAGCCTGAGCTTGGGCCTGAGCTTGCACCTGCTCGATGGTCTTGACCTCTCCGGTCAGGGCAGCGACCTGCTTGGCCAGGGTCTGGGTCTGCCGCTGATCCTGGCTCTGCGCCGCCTTGAGGCTGTCCACCTTGCTCTTGAGCGAGGCGAAGTCAGCTAGAAGCTGCGCGCTCTGGTCATTCGCGTTCATGGCATTGATCCGGTCGGTGAGCGCGGTGATCTCCGCCTGCTGCGCGGCAGTGGTCCCAGACAAGGTCTTCACTTGGGCCATCAGAGCGGCCAGCTCCGAGGAAACCTGCTGCATCCCCCGGACTACCACCCGCAAGCCTTTCTGGCTGAGCTTGGTGATCAGGCCGCCGGTGAGCAGGCGGTAGAAGATCTCGGCCGCCTGATACCTGGTCACCGGTTGGTTACCCCGAAAAGTCCCGTTAGGGAAACCCTCGATCAGGCCGATCTTGGCCAGATAGGCCACAGCTTGGGCAGCGTAATTTCCAGCTGGTACGTCAGAAAAAGGCGTGGGAAGGCTGGAACTGGAGGTCGAAGAGCTGCTGGCGCTCGATTGCGCCAGGGCAGTAGCCGGCGAGGCGATGAGCAGAAGTCCGCTCAGGATACATAGCGACTGGGCTTTCCAGGAGGGTCTCACGGCCTGTATCCTACGGGTAGCGGGTGAGTCGAAGATGAAGCGCCGCGCCCATAGGGTAGTTACCTTGCTATCCTTGGGAGCGTGACTGAACTCCTCGCCCTGCTGCGGACCTTGCGGGGTCCGGGTGGTTGTCCCTGGGACCGGGCCCAAACCCATCAGAGCCTGATTCCCTACCTGCTCGAGGAGGCCGGCGAGGCGGCCGACGCCCTCGCCCTGGGGCGGAGAGGCGCCGTGATAGAGGAGCTGGGCGATCTGCTGCTGCAGATCGGCCTGCACGCCGTGATCGCCGAGGAGAGCGGCAACTTCACCTACGCGGACGTGGAGGGGGGGATCTGCCGCAAGATGGTCCGCCGCCATCCCCACGTCTTCGGGGGCGAGGAGCTGCCGTCAGATGTTGCGGCGCTCAGAGCTCGCTGGCGAACGATCAAGGAACAGGAAAGCAAGGAGAGCGATCCACCGCCCCGGTACCTGACCGCCCTGCAGCGAGAGCAGCGCGCGCAGCGGCTCAGGAAAGACGCCGCACAAGGCCGCAGCGAGGCGGCGCAGCGGGTACAGGAGGCGTCTCCTGACCCACAGGGCGTCGCCTCTGCCCTGAGGGCGGTGGTCAGCTGGGCGCAGAGCCTGGGCATCGACGCCGAGACCGCCCTACGCGGCGCCCAGCTGGGCGAATCCTGATGGAAAGGCCCGCCGGCTACGCCGTCCTGGTGGCCCTGACCGATTGGGAGCCCAGGAAGGTGCTCTTGACCTTGCGCGCCCAGACGCTGCGGCAGCACCCCGGGGAGGTCAGTTTTCCTGGAGGGAAGATCGAGAGCGGAGAGACGCCAGCGCAGGCGGCTCTGAGGGAGGCCTGCGAGGAAGTCGGTTTGTCCGGCGCAGCGGTGCAGGTTACGGGCTGCCTGCCGGCGGTGCAGGGGCGCAACGGCGAGCGCATCGTACCGGTGATCGGCCGGCTGCCGAGCCCGGTGGCATTACACCCCTCGCAGGAGGTCGCGGAGATCTTCTGGGCCGAACTGGCCTCGCTGCGCTGGGAGGGAGCCCCGCGCTTCCCAGAGTTCCGGGTCGGCGCGCAGCGAGTCTGGGGGCTCACCGCGCATATCCTCTGGGCGGTGCTGCAGCGCTGGCCAGCTGCCGGAGACGGCGGTGCCGAAGCTCCGCTATAGCTGCTGGAGAGGGCTACTCGCCGCTGCCCTGCTGAGCGCATCCGGCCTGCGGGCGCAGGGCTTGCCGCCGCTGATCCAGGTCCAAACCGGCTTGACCGCCCCGCTCTATCAGCTGGCCGCTGCGCACTTCACGGCGGTCGCTCCCCGGGGCGACCGCCGCCTAGCTCAGACCATCCTGGCGGAGGCCGAGTTGGCCCGCCGGCGGGTCCTGAGCTTCTTGGGCGGGAAACCGCCGCACACCTACCTGTTGGTCTCGAGCAATACCGACCTTTTCAACGGCTTCGCCACACCCCTCCCCTATCCGACCATCCGGGTATACGCCACCTTCCCCGAGCCCTATCAGATCGGGTTGCGCTGGCCCAACCTCTGGCTGGACCTGATCGGGCACGAGTTCACCCACATCGACGAGCTGACCGCTACCACCCCAGCCGAGCGCAGCCTCCGTTCGCTCCTGGGCAACATCCCTCTCCCGGGACTCACCTCGGCGCGGCTCCCACCGGCCTGGTTCCTAGAGGGGCTCGCCGTCCTGATGGAGTCGGAGGTGAGCGGGCACGGCCGCGTCCAGAGCCACTGGTTCCGGCTGTTCCGCGAGCGCACCGCCCTGCACCGCTGGCCCAATCTGACCAGCTTGGGCTTGGCCGACTACCCGCGCTGGCCGTTCGGCAACGCCCGTTACCTCTTCGGCAGCGCCTTTTTAGCTTTCATCGCCGAGCGGGACGGTTTCCCGGCGCTACGGCGGCTGATCCGGACCTTCGATCGGGCCCCCCTCGACCAGCCCTTCAGTGCAGCCTGGAAGGCGGCGATCGGAGAGAGCGAGGCGGCGTCCTGGAAAGCCTTCGCTCAGCACGAGCGCGCTGGAGCAGCCCAGTTACCTCCGGCAGCGTACCTGGGCGCGCAGACCTTCGGAAGCTACGCTCCGCCGGCCTTCCGCCGGGGGAGGCTGGCCTGGTGGGGAAACGGCGCCATCCAGATGGCCAAGGTGGTCCAGGGACGCCTAGTGGGGCGCCAGCAGCTCCCCCTGAACCAGGCACCGACCAGCCTGGCCTGGATGGGGCGTACCCTGCTGTTCACCGCCGCGGTCCCCTGGCCGAGCGGCGCGACCGACGAGCTCTTCGCCTACCGGCATCGCCGTTTGGTTCGGCTCACCGACCACCAGCGAGCCCGCTGGGTGGCCTGTTCGGGAAAGAGCGTCTACCTGATCCGCCAAGTGGGGCTCCGCTCCGAGATCTGGCAGCTCGGGGGGAAACGGATCTGGAGCGCCCCGAGGGGAGACCACCTGCTGTCGCTGAGCGCCCGAGGAGGGCGCCTGCTGTTCACGCTGTGGATCCCCGGTGGGCGGCACCTCCTCCTCGAGCTGCGGGAGGGGCGTCTAAGCCAGCTGGCTGCGCCGGGTGACGTCACGGACGCGAGCCTCGGCCCAGGGGGGGCCGTGCTCTACAGCAGCGACCGAAGCGGCTCACCTCTCAGCTATCAGCTCGGGTCCGGACGCCCCCTGAGTCGGCCCGGCGGTGGCAGCTTCGGGGCTAGGTGGTCCGGGCGCCAGCTGTTTTTTCTCACCCTTACCGCCAGAGGCTTCGCCCCGGTGCTGGCCAGCGCACCGGAGCCGCTCTCCCCCGCCCGGCAGCCGCGCCGCGAAACCGTGCGGCTACCCTCGCTCCCCCTGCCCCCTCTGGCCCACTGGATCCCCTACCCGGCCGTTCCCCGCCCCATCGGGTGGGTTCCAGCGAGCCCTTACGGGCTCGGGCTCACCCTCTACGGGACCGATCCCGCAGGCCTGAGCGCCTGGTCAGCGGCGCTGGGGTGGACTGGGCAGGTCCAGCTGGCGCTGGCCGGTCAGGAGATCCTCAGCCCCTGGCTCAGCCTTCAAGGTCAGGCAGCTCTGGCCGCGAGCGGCGCGGCAGCGGACCTAACCCTCACCTGGTCCTTGCCGACTCCGCTTCCAGCTGCCCTGGACTTCGGCCTCTCGCTCTTCCCAGAACCGGCTGCGGGGATCTCCTTCAGCACCGGCGACCTAGTGAGCGGGCTATGGGAGACCCCGAGGTCCGGCGGCGCCTTGACCTTGGCTTGGAGCCCCCAAGCCTTGGGTTGGAGCGCGCTGGCAGCCTTCGACCACGGGCGCTGGCGGCTGGACGTCTCCGGAGAGGGCAGTTCCCGAGGCCTCTCCTGGATGGCCCGGATCGGACCCCAACTGGCCCTGCCCCTGCGCTGGCGGCTGGACGGTAGCCTACTCGCCCTGGAGCGCCTCAGCTGGCACCCTTCGGTGGAGCTGGGAAGCCAGGGTATCCAGTTCGGAAACGCCTTCGGGCTGGATTTCCTGATCAACTACCTGCAGCCGCTAGCCCTAGAAATCCAGACCGAGATCGGGGGAAACGGGCTGTCGGAAGGGTTTGGGATCCGCCTCCCCATCGCCGGAAACAGCAGCCTGCAGCCCCTGGACACGCCGCCGGGGATCAGCGGGAGGAGGCGATCAGGGTACGCAGGCGCTCTGGGGTCACCTGGCTGAAACGGCGGCCAGCGATCACCACCACCGGGGGATCCTCCTGAAGGTCCCCCGGGCGCAGCTGAAGCTCATACTCGCCGCTGGCCGACACCATCCCCGGCGAGATCCGCAGCACTTGATAGATCACCTCGAGCAGGGCCTCGCGCTGTTCAGCGCTCACTCCAGCCGTATACAGTTCGATCCGCTTCAGCACGACGCCTCCGCAATGCACTGTATTCCCCAAATCCCCCCGGCTGCATCTGATAGACTGCGAGTCGAGGCACCGGATCGGGCCACGTCTGAGGTCAGCGGGTCAGAATCGAGCGCGCCTGAGGTCCCCGAATCGGTGCCGGGCCCAACGGGCAAGCTTTGCAGGGCCCAGGCAACTGAGCCGTCGCTTGAGCCCCACCCTTTGGTCGATCTCCTGCCCTGAGGGGGTACCGCAGATGAACCGATATGACGACCGCGCGCGCTTGGTCTTTCACTACGCCAGAGAAGAAGGCAATCGCCTCGGGCATGCCATGGTCGGGCCGGAACATCTCCTGCTCGGGCTGATGCGCGAGACCGGAACCGCCGCCCAGATCCTGGGAGAGTTCGGAGCCACCTTAGACGGATTGCGCAAAAAAGTCGAGGAGATCATCGGGCGAGGAGAGGGGTCACGCCTCAACGACGCTCCGGCCATCACCCCCAGGGCACGCCGGGTCATGGAGTTAGCCAGCGCTGAGGCGCGCTCGCTGGGAGCCCAGGTGACCTCCACCGAACACATCCTCTTGGGCATCATCCGCGAGGGGGACGGGGTGGCCTACCGGATCCTACAGGACCTCAGCCGCGACGTGGACACCATCCGGTGGCGCGTCCTGGCCCAGAGCGACCCCAAGGCCCAAAGAGCCGTCCACACCCCTTTCCTAGATGAACACGGCCGCGACCTCACCAAGTACGCCAAGGAAGGCAAGCTCGACCCGGTCATCGGGCGCACCGAGGAGATCCGCAGGATCACCCAGATCCTGACCCGTAGGACCAAGAACAACCCGGTCCTCATCGGGGATCCGGGGGTGGGCAAGACCGCTATCGTCGAGGGTCTGGCTCTGGCCATCCACAACAAACAGGTCCCGCCCAGCCTGCAGGGCGCGCGGCTGGTCTCAATCGACCTCTCCGGGGTGGTGGCAGGTACCAAGTACCGCGGCGAGTTCGAGGAACGGCTCCGTCAGATCATCGAGGAGCTGAAGAGCAGCAAGGTCATCGCCTTTATCGACGAGACCCACACCCTGGTCGGCGCAGGGGGGGCCGAGGGTACCCTGGACGCCTCCAATATCCTCAAGCCGGCCCTGGCCCGCGGTGAGATCCAGGTCATCGGCGCCACCACCACCGGCGAGTACCACCGCTACATCGAGAAGGACGCCGCTCTGGAGCGCAGGTTCCAGCCAGTCATCGTGCTCGAGCCCAGCCCGGCCCAGACCCTAGAGATCCTCAAGGGCCTGCGTTCCCGCTACGAAGAGCACCACGGGGTGCGGATCCCCGACTCGATCCTGCAGCTGGCGATTCGAATCGGGGAGCGCGCCCTTCCCGGGCGCAATTTCCCGGATAAGGCCATCGATCTGATCGACGAGGCGGGGAGCCGGGTCAGGCTCAATCAGAGCCTAGGCTTACCAGTCCAGGAAGACGAAAACGGGGAGCCAGTGGTGGCTAGGGAGGACATCGAGAGCGTAGTCAACTCCATCGGAGGGGTCTACAGCGATGACCAGGACCGCCGGCTAGACGATTTGGAGCAGCGGATCGGCGAGCAGGTCTACGGCCAACCCGAGGCGGTACGCGCGCTGACCAGCGCCCTGAAGCGGGCGCGGCTAGGGCTGGGAGGCCAGACTCGGGTGGCCGCCAGTTTCCTGTTCGTGGGGCCAAGCGGAGTGGGCAAAACCCACCTGGCCAAGGCTCTGGCGCGCAGCCTGTTCGGCGGTGAGCGCAGCCTGATCCGGCTGGATATGTCGGAGTTCCAGGAGTCCCACTCCATCTCCAAGCTGATCGGATCGCCACCGGGTTACGTGGGCTACGAGCAGGGCGGGCGCCTGACCGAGGCGGTGCGCAGGCAACCTTTCTCGGTGATCCTGCTGGACGAGATGGAAAAAGCCCATCCCGACATCTACAACGCCTTCTTGCAGGTACTCGACGACGGCAGGCTGACCGATGGGTTGGGGCGCACAGTCGACTTTCGCAGGACCATCCTGATCATGACCTCGAATACCGGCTTCAACACCGGGAACAGCCTGGGGTTCAGCCCGGTATCGATCGAAGACACTCAACCTCTGCGGCAGATCTTCAGCCCCGAGTTCTTGGACCGCCTGGACGACGTGATCCGCTTCCGGGCCCTCGGGGAGGGGGATCTGATCCGGGTCGCCGCGGCCCTGCTCGAAGAGATGCGCCTAGAGCTAGCCAGCCGAGACCTCACCGTGCACTTCGATCCCTCGGTAGCGCCCTGGCTAGTGAAGCGCCTGAGCGCCCGGAGCCCCAAACACGCCAAGGGGTCCAGCCGCCAGCTCAGGACCCTGCTCCGCGAGGAGATCGAGGATCCGCTGGCCCAACAGCCCATCGGGGCCGGCAGCGAGCTGCGTATCCACGTCGAGAGCGACCGCCTGCTCTTCTCGCCGCTGGAAATCGCCTCATTCATCTGAGTGGCCCACGCCGTCTACCGGTGCCGCAGCTGCGGTTACCAGTCCGCCAAGTCTTACGGGCGCTGTCCGGTCTGCTCGGCCTGGGGTAGCTTCGAGTCCCAGCCGGCCAGCAGCGGGGGCGGGGTGCTGTCGGCCCCGCCCCCGCTGCGCCTAGCCGACCTGCCCGAGACCGCCTTACCGCGGCTGAGCTCCGGCCTAGACGAGTTCGATCGCGTGCTGGGAGGAGGGTTTGTGCCCGGCAGCGTCTTGCTGCTCGGCGGCGAACCGGGAATCGGCAAGAGCACTTTGCTGCTGCAGGTCAGTGCCCAGCTGATGCGCCGGGGCAGGGTGCTCTACCTCGCCGGCGAGGAGTCGCTCGAGCAGGTCAAGCTGCGGGCCACCCGGCTGGGCATCACCGGGGACATCCTGCTATCCCGGGAGATGGAGCTGTCCGCCATCACGGCGCTGCTCGCACAAGTCCAGCCATATTTCTGCGTTGTAGACAGCATCCAGACCGTTCTGATCGACGGCTCGGGGGGTGGGATCGCCCAGCTGCGCGACTCCGCGCTGGGCCTGACCCAGGCAGCCAAGGCGGCCGGCTGCTGCACGGTCTTAGTGGGGCACGTGACCAAGGAAGGGGCGGTGGCCGGGCCGAAGCTGATCGAGCACATCGTGGACGTCACCCTGTATCTAGAATCGGCCGGTCTGTTCCGGCTGATCCGCTGCAACAAGAATCGCTTCGGGCCGACCGGCGAGTTGGGCGTGTTCGAGATGCGCGAGGACGGGCTCATCCAAGTAGACAACCCCAGCGCGGCCTTTCTCAGCGAGCGGCCGTTCGGTGTGGCCGGCAGCGTGGTCGCGGCGACGATCGACGGCCAGAGACCTCTGCTGCTCGAGGTGCAGGCGCTCTCCACCCGCAGCCCCCTCCCCAATCCCAGGCGGGTAGTGGTCGGTTTGGACTCCCGGCGCGTGGACGTGATCGTAGCCGTCCTGGATCAGCACCTCGGCTTGCCGACCGGCAACCTCGACCTATACCTCAACCTGGCCGGAGGGCTGCGGGTCCAAGACCCCGGACTCGACCTGCCGATCGCCCTAGCGCTACACAGCGCGATCACCGGGCAGGCCATCCCCGCCGACCTGGCCGCTTTCGGGGAGGTCGGCCTGGCCGGAGAGGTGCGGAGCGTGTCTCAGGGGATCCGGCGCGGCGAAGAGGCCCAGCGCAGCGGCTTGCGGGCGCTGGGCCCCCCAGGGGTAGAGGGGGCCCGCGGAGTCCGCAGCCTGGGGGAAGCGTTGCGCGCCCTCCACCCCCCAGAGTCCAGCAGCTAGACTGGAGCCAGTGAGCGGCCTGATCCTGCTGGCGACTGGAGGGACCGGGGGACACATCTACCCAGCGGTGGCAGTCGGGCGCACACTCCAGGAGCGCGGTTTCCAGTCGGCGCTGATCGGGCGGCGCGGGGGACTCGAAGAGGAGATCGCTATCCAGGAAAATCTGACCTTCTACGGCGTGGACGCCGGGAAAATCGACCGGCAGCGCCCGCGCGCCGGTGAGCTGCTGCTGGCCTGGCGGGGCGTCATGCAGGCGCGCCAGGTACTCCGCGAAGTCCAACCGGCGCTGGTCATCGGTTTCGGCGGGTACGCCAGCCTCCCAGGCACCCTGGCTGCCCAGCAGCTCAGAATTCCGACCATCCTGCACGAGCAGAATGCCAGGCTGGGCTTGACCCAGCGCCTGGCCCAGCGCCGCGCCCAGCTCGTGACCACCAGCCACCTCCGCGTCGCGGGGCTGAGAGGGACGCCGACCTGGGTAGGGATGCCGGTCAGGGAGCAACGCTTCCCCAGAGAGCTGGCGCGTAGCCGGCTCGGCCTGCAGGCCGAGCCGGCTACCATCTTGGTCATGGGGGGGTCCCAGGGGTCTCTGACCCTCAATCGCCGGGTCCCGCCGGTGCTCCTCGGCCTGTTCGGCCGCGAGGGTAGCCACCGCAACCTAGGGATCCAAGTACTGCACGCCTGCGGGCCGCGTTGGCTGGGAGAAGTCGTC
The DNA here is from genome assembly GCA_021810505.1 of bacterium. GTDB lineage: Bacteria > Deinococcota > Deinococci > Deinococcales > Deinococcaceae > JAJZIR01. The sequence continues at coordinate 43,482 of JAJZIR010000001.1, read as the reverse complement.
CCTGCGGTCGCGCGGGTTCCCTGGTACCACCCGGTGGCCTACACCGACGCCACCCTGGCCTGGAGCGCCGCCGACCTGGCCATCACCAGAAGCGGCTCGAGCACCTTGGCCGAGGCGAGCTACCACGGTGTCCCGCTGGTCATGATCCCGCTGCCCAGCGCAGCGGAAGGCCATCAGCTAGCCAACGCCAGAGCCCAGGAAGCGGCCGGAGCCGGGGTAGTGGTGACGGAATCCGAACTGGCCTCTTTGGGATCCGCTGTGCTCAGCAGCCTATCCGCGGACACCCTAGCCGCCAGGCGGGCAGCCGCCCTGACCCTCTCTCCAGCCGGCGCCGCTGCCCGCCTGGCGGACCAAGTGGAGCGGCTGCTGGGGGTACCGGCCTGATGCACTCACACCTGCTGGGCATTTCCGGTATCGGGATGAGCGGCCTGGCCAAGCTGCTGGCTGCTCGGGGCGAGCGGGTCAGCGGCTGCGACCGGAACGCGGATCCTCTGGTAGCTGGCGCCTGGGAAATCCGCAGCGGACATCACCCCGACCACCTCGCCGGGGTGGACCGCCTGATCGTCAGCAGCGCCATCGCGGAAAGCGAGCCGGAAGTGCTAGCGGCGCGCGCCGCCGGGCTCCCGGTGCTGCACCGCCTGGAAGCAGTCGCCGAGCTAGCCGGGGAGCGGCCGAGCCTGGGGATCACCGGTTCCGCTGGCAAGACCACCACGGCGGCGATGGCGGCTACCATCCTGCTGCGCGCCGGCCAAGACCCTTGCTTGCTGGTCGGAGGCCGGTTGGCCGAGCTGGCTGGAGACAACGCCCGCAGCGGATCCGGTCCCCTGCTCTTGGAAGTCGACGAGTCGGATCCGCGCTGCGCCGCCCTGAAGCTGGACCTCGCGCTATTCACCAACTTGGAGCACGACCACATCGCCTCCCAGGGAGGCCCCAACTACTACCGCTCAGCCGGCGAGCAGGAGCAGGCGCTCGAGCAGCTGGCTCAGGGAAGCCGGGTGGTCTTGATCAACGGGGAGGACCCCGCGCTGACCCGGCTGTTCGGATCGCAAGCGCTGCGCTTCGGTTTCCAGGGAGAGCAGGACTACGCCGGCAGGGAGCTCACCCTGCACCCCATGGCCAGCTCCTTCCGCTTCGAGCGGGCAGGCTGCTCGCTGGGGGAGATCGAGGTCCCTCTCCCAGGGCGGCACAACGCCATGAACGCCCTGGCAGCCCTAGCGCTGACCGCCACCTGGGGTGTAGATCCGGAGCTGGCCAGAGCGGCCCTGGCTGGCTTCCCAGGGACCGAGCGGCGCTGGCAGCGCCTGGGGTCCTTCCAGGGAGCTCTGGTCCTGGACGACTACGCCCACAACCCCGCCAAAGTCGCGGCGGTCCTGGCGGCTGCCCGGCAGAGCGGGCTACGGGTACGAGCGATCTTTCAACCTCACCGGGTTCTACGGACCGCGACTTCCTGGAAACAGCTGGCCGCCGCCCTGATGGCTGCCGACGAGATCACCCTCCTGGATATCTACGCAGCCGGAGAAGCGGAGGTCCCCGGCGTCAGCAGCGACCTGATCGCCGGCGAGCTGAAGAGGTTGGGACACCCGCAAGTCCGCCGTACCGGACGGCCAGAGCAGGCCGCCCAGCTCTTCGGGGACGCTCGGCCGGGTGAGCTGCTCCTGACCATCGGGGCTGGGGACGTGGTGCGGGTCGGCCAGCTCCTGCTCGGGGGGGCGGCGTGCTGATCCAGCGCACTGCCCTGCGCAAGCTCACCACCCTAGGGATCGGGGGGGAGTCCGAGGTCTGGGTAGTCAGCAGCGCGCCCGAATTAGCCGAGGCCACCCGGGAAGGGTACCGAGTCCTCGGGGGCGGATCCAACCTGCTGGTCAGCGATGAGGGTGTCCGGGAGAGGGTGATCCGCCTGGCCGGAGAGCTGGGGTCGGGCAGCCTAGAAGGCGGCACGCTCCGCTCTGGGCGCTACCTGAGCCCCTGGCTGGGAGCCGGGCGCAGCCTACCCGGCCTGCTGCGCCAGGCCAGGACGCTGGGCCTGTCCGGCTTGGAAGGCTTGGTGGGCATCCCGGCCACTCTGGGAGGGGCGGTCTGGATGAACGCCGGGACGCGCTTCGGCGAGATCTTCACCGCCTTGGACCAGATCGAGATCTGGAGGGACGGGAGGGCCGAGGTTTTAGAAGCCAGGGAAGTCCCCTGGAGCTACCGCAGCAGCGGGCTCCCCAGGGGCGCGGTGGTGACCAAGGTCCGGCTCCAGCTCCAGCCCAGCGACGAGGCCGAGGTCGCCCGCAGGATGCAGCCAGCTCACCTGGCCAGGCAGGGCCAGCCAAAAGCCCGAACCGCCGGCTGCGCCTTCAAGAACCCCCCGGGGGAAAGTGCAGGCCGGCTGATCGACCGCGCCGGCCTGAAAGGCCTGCGCATCGGAGACGCCATGATTTCCAGAGAGCACGGAAATTTCATCGTGAATGTCGGCCAGGCCAGCTCCGAGGACGTGCTCCGCCTGCTGGACCAGGTCAGGGGCTGCCTACCCACACCGCTCGACCTGGAGCTGGAGGTCTGGCCGTGACCTGGCCGAGGCGCCTCGCTATCTGGCTGCTGGCCATCTTGGTCGCCGCCTTAGCCACCTTGCTAGCCCTGGACAAGCTCTGGGTGATCCGCTCGGTGCAGGTCACCGGGAACCACTTCCTGAGCAAGGCAGCGGTCGAGCAGATCTCCGGGGTCCACCCGGGCACCCCCTGGCTCTGGATCACCCCCCAGAGCCTCCAGCACCTGAAAACCGACCCCTGGATCGCCAGCGCCCGGGTGGTGAAGATCTTCCCCTCCACGGTACGGATCGCGGTCAAGGAGCGCAGCGCGGTGGCCCAGCTGCGCTACCAGGGCAAGTTGGTAGAGATCGATGGTCACGGCGTCGTTTTGCCGGGAGCGCCGCTCCGCGGCCCCCTGATCCAGGGCTGGGGTCCAAGCCGGGTGCGCAGCGCCCTGGCCATCCTGACCCTGCTGCGCCGAGACCACGTCCAGGTAGTAAACTTCGATCCGGTGGGATTTTCGGTCCACACTCAGCTGGGCACGATCTGGACCGATTCGCTGCCCGCGCTGGCTAGGTACGCTGCTATCGCGAGCCAGTATACTGGAGCGCAGGTCAATATCTACCCTTGGGGGGTGAGCGTCCAGTAATGGCAGTCAACGACAACCGCATCATCGTCGGCTTGGACATCGGCACCACCAAGGTCAGCACCGTGATCGGCGAGCTGAACGGCGATGGCTTGCTCGACATCATCGGCGAGGGCACCGTACCCAGCGATGGGATCAAGCGCGGGACGGTCGTCAACCTGGAACACACCATCCACGCGATCCAGCAGAGCGTGCGGGCCGCCGAGCGCGTCGCCGGCGTCCAAGTTCAAGAAGCCTACTTGAGCGTCTCCGGAAGCCACATCAAGGCGATGACCAGCCACGGACTGGCGGCCATCCGCAGGAATCAGCAGATCACCCAGAGCGACGTGGAGCGGGCCATCGAGAACGCCAAGGCCGTACCCCTAGATCCCAATCTGGAGCTCCTGCACAGCTTACCCCAAGAGTACATGGTCGATGGGCAAGAAGGCATCAAAAACCCGGTGGGGATGCAGGGCGTGCGCCTAGAAGTCGACGTGCACATCGTCGCCGGAGGGAGCAGCTCGATGGCCAACTTGCGGCGCTGCTCCCAGGAGGCAGGTATCCCGGTGCGGGCCATGGCCCTGCAAGCTTACGCCTCCGGGTTGGCCGTCCTGGAGCCTGCCGAGCTGGACTCCAGCGTGGTCGTGGTGGATATCGGGGGGGGGAGCACCGACCTCGGTGTCTTCAAGCACGGAAACCTAATCCACTCCGCCATCTTGCCGCTGGGCGGGGACCACATCACCGCCGACCTAGCCCAGATCCTCAGGCTGCCCACCGAGGAGGCCGAGCGGATCAAGCGCAAGCACGGTTCCGCCATCCCCGAGCTGGCCGACCCAGACCTCTCTCTGGAGATCATCCTGGGGGGACAGGTCACCAAAGTCAGCGCCTTCGAGTTGGCCAGGATCATCCGCCCGCGGGTGCAGGAGATCCTATCGCTGGCGCGCGATGAGGTCGACGGAGCCCTCGGTCCGATGGAGCTGGTAGCCAGCTCGGTGGTCCTGACCGGGGGGGCCAGCGCCCTCCTGGGGGTCGTCGAGGTCGGACGCGACCGCTTTCGCCTCCCCACCCGCCTAGGTGGGCCAGTCGGTATCTCCGGCCTCAAAGACGTGGTCTCAAGCCCAGCCCACGCTACGGCAGTCGGCTTGATCCGCTTCGGGGCTCAGGAAGGAATCCGGGGATACAGCGGAGCCACCCGGCGGGAGCCGGTGATCCCAGAAGCCAATTTCGGTGCGGCCAGCGTTCCCGTCCCAGAGAGCCGGGGAGACGCCGCCAGGAACTCCCAGAGCGGCCAGGAGCGGCCGCGCAGCGCGGATCAGGCCTCCGGCAAGGGATTGATGGACCGAGTGCGCGATTTCTTCAAGGACTTCTTTTAAGCAGACCATCCGGCTCCCCAGGGGGCCGCGCTAAGGAGACGCGATGCAGGCTGCCAGGATACGAGTGATTGGATTGGGTGGGGCGGGCAACAACGCCGTCAACCGGATGATCGAGGCTGGTTTGGAGTCGGTGGAGTTCATCGCCGCCAACACCGACGCGCAAGTCCTGGCCAAAAGCCACGCCGAGGTCCGCCTGCAACTCGGCGACCGGCTCACCCGCGGCCTGGGGGCCGGCGCCGATCCGGAGATCGGAGAGAAGGCGGCCTTAGAGGATCGCGACCAGATCAAGGAGTACATCGACGATACCGACATGCTGTTCATCACCGCCGGGATGGGCGGGGGCACCGGTACCGGCAGCGCCCCCATCGTCGCCGAAGTCGCTAGGGAGCTGAACATCCTGACCGTGGCGATCGTCACCAGGCCCTTTAAATTCGAGGGACCTAGGCGCATCCGGGTCGCCGAGGAGGGAATCCGCAAGCTGGCCGAGCGGGTGGACGGGATGATCGTGGTCAACAACGAGCGCCTGCTGGCCACGGTCGAGCGCAAGGCCTCCTTCAAGGAGGCCTTCCTAGTCGCTGACCGAGTACTCTACTACGGCGTGAAGGGCATCTCCGACGTGATCAACGTGGACGGCATGATCAACGTGGACTTCGCTGACGTGCGCAACCTGCTGACCGGTTCCGGTACCGTCCTGATGGGGATCGGCTCGGGGCGCGGGGAGAAGCTGGCCGAGCAGGCAGCCATGTCCGCGGTGCACTCTCCCCTGCTCGAGCGGGGTATCGAGGGCGCCAGGCGCATCTTGGTCAACGTCACCGGGAGCAGTGATCTCTCGCTCAGCGACGCCAACGAGATCGTCGAGAAAGTCCGCGAATCCAGCGGGCAGAGCGATCCAGACCTGCTCTTCGGGGTCACCTTCGACGACAGCGCCGGCGACGAGGTGCGGGTCACCGTCATCGCCACCGGTTTCGGGGAAGCCGCTGGGCCGATCGCCAGCCGCGCTTTCGACCAGGTACTCCGGCCGGCCAAAGGGAAATTCGATCCCAGCGACTACGAGATCCCGGCCTTCTTGCGTTACAGCGACCGGGACTGAGGGTGGAGGCCTTTCGGGGCAAGCTGCTCTCGGTGCACTTGCTGGAAAACGGCTACGAGGTGGTCGATCACGCCCCAGCAGTCGCCGTGGTGGCGCTGCGCGAAGGCAAGCTGCTCTGCGTCCGGCAGTTCCGCCACGCCATCGGCAGCATGACCGTAGAGATTCCGGCTGGCCTGATCGAGCCCGGCGAGGAGCCGGCCGCGGCGGCGCAGCGCGAGCTGGCCGAGGAATGCCAGTTGGGAGGGCAGCTCGAGCTGCTCGCCCGGTACTACCCGAGCCCGGGGTTCTGCAACGAGGAGCTCTGGGTTTTCTCGGCGAGCGAATTGGCCGAGGCCGAGGGCGAACCGGACCAGGATGAGGAGCTAGAGGTGCTGTGGGTAGCACCGGAGGAACTGCTGGCCGGGCTGCGCTCCGGCCAAATCGCCGGCTCCAGCACCACCCTGATCGGCACCCTGTGGGCGCTGCGCTGAGCCGTGCAGATCTTCCAAGGTCCCACCCAGCGGCCCAGTAGCCCCAGCGCTGTCGCCATCGGATCCTTCGACGGGGTTCACCTGGGACACCGCCAGCTGCTGCGCGCGCTCAAGGAGCGGGCGGCGGCGCGCGGACTGCCCGCCCTGGTCTACACCTTCGATCCCCCTGCCCGGGTCTTGATGCAGGGGGTACCGTTTCTTTCCACCCTCTCCGAAAAGCTGGCGCACCTAGAGCGAGAGGGCATCGACGAGGCCATCTGCGTACCCTTCACCCGGGAGTTCTCGCTGCGCAGCGAGGCGGACTTCCTGAACGACCTCCGGGCGCTGCAGCCGCAGTCCATCGTGGTAGGCTCCGACTTCCGCTTCGGGTACCAGCGCTCCGGAGGACCCGAGGACCTGAGGGAGGTCTGCTCGGACCTCTGCCTGCTGCCGATCCTGACCGTGGAGGGGACCGAAGTGCGCTCCAGCGCCATCCGGGAGAGGCTGCAGGCGGGCGACCTGGCCGGCGCCGCGCTGCTGCTCGGCTACGACTACGCGGCCTCGGGCGTGGTGGTGCACGGCGACGGCCGCGGCCGACAGCTGGGCTACCCCACCGCCAACGTGCGCGTTCCGCCAGGTAAACTGCTGCCGCCCGGAGTCTTCGCCGCCGAGCTGCACGCAGAGGGCCAGGTCCTAGCCGCGATGGTCAACGTGGGAACCCGGCCGACCGTCTCCGCGGGCGGTGTCCCCCAGCTAGAGGCGCACGCCCTGGACTTCGCGGGGGACCTGTACGGCAAGGAGGTGCAGGTGGTCTTCCGGATACGGTTGCGCGGAGAGGAGCGCTTCGGCTCGCTGGAAGCGCTGCGCCTCCAGCTGGATCGCGACGCCGAGCGGTCCAGAGAAGCCCTTCAGACTCTCGGGGTGATCAAGCCGTAGTTGCCGTCGCGGCGCCGGTAGACCACCGCCGTGTGCTGGTCGGAAGCGTCGACGAAGACGAAGAAGTCGTGGCCCAGCGCCTCCATCTGCAGCACGGCGTCCTCCGGAGTCATCGGGCGCAGCGCGAAGGACTTGGTGCGGACGATTTCTGGCTGGGTATCTTCGGGGGCGTCTTCCTGGTGAGGGAGCGGCTCCGGGTGGTGGTCGGCGTGGTGGTGCAGGTAGCGGGAGCGAAAGCGGTGCAGCTGCCGCTCCAGGGTATCGACCGCCAGATCGACGGCGGCGTACATGTCGGCATGGTGCTCCTCGGAGCGGATCATCCCCCCGGGCACGTGGACCTGGATCTCCACTCGGTGTTTCCTGCTGGACTCTTTGGACTCCCGGACCGCCATGACGACGCGCGCCTCTAGGCCATCCCCCAGGCGATCTAGGCGCTCGAGCTTGGCGGTCACGTGGTCGCGCAGGGCAGGGGTGACTTCTAGGTTACGCCCGGAGATCTGGAGAATCTTCATGTCTCCTCCCTGACCGCTCACTCCCACTCGATCGTGGACGGCGGCTTGGTGCTGATATCGTAGACCACCCGGTTGATCTGGTGGACCTGCGAGACGATGCGGTTGGCCACAGTGTTCAGGAAGTCGTCCGGCAAACGGGCCCAATCGGCCGTCATCCCATCGACGCTGGTGACCGCGCGCAGGGCCACGGTATAGCTGTAGGTGCGGTGGTCGCCCATCACCCCCACCGAGCGCAAATCAGTCAAAACCGTGAGGGCTTGCCATACCTGATCGTACAGCCCGAACTCGCGGAGCGCCGAGATGAAGATGTCGTCGGTCCTGCGGGCCAGATCCAAGCGCTCCGCGGTCACCTCTCCCAGGACCCGGACGGCTAGGCCGGGGCCGGGAAAGGGGTGGCGCAACCTGAGGGTATCCGGGAGGCCCAGCAGCGCCGCCAGCTCCCGGACCTCATCCTTGAAGAGGTGGCGGAAGGGTTCCAGCAGCTCGAAATCTAGATCTTCCGGTAGGCCGCCGACATTGTGGTGGCTCTTGATGCCCGAGGATCCAGCCCCACCTGCCGACTCGATGACATCCGGGTAGAGCGTGCCCTGCGCTAGGTAACGGAACGGCCCGCGCAGCCGCGCCTCTTGGCTGAACGCAGCGATAAACTCGCGGCCGATGATTTTGCGCTTCTGCTCGGGATCGGAAACCCCAGCCAGGGCCCGCAGAAAGGTCTCCCGGGCGTCGACGGTCACCAGCGGCACCTTGAGCGCCGACAGCGAGGCCTCGACCTGTTCCCGCTCGCCCAAGCGGAGGAGACCGTGATCGACCAGCACAGCGGTCAGCTGGGGCCCGATCGCTCTAGCCAGCAGCAGGGCCAGCGCGCTCGAATCGACCCCCCCGGAGACGGCCAGGAGAACCCGGTCCGAGCCGACCCGCTCCCGCACCTCCGCGATCAAGCGGTCCAGGATCTGGTCGTTGTTCCAGTCGCGCTGGAGACCGGCCAAGGAGGCGAAGTTGTCCAAGACCTGGGTACCCTTGGGGGTATGCACCACCTCGGGGTGGAACTGGACGCCGTAGCGGCGGGCCGCCGGCCTTTCGAAAGCAGCGACCGGGGTATCGCGGGTGGCCGCGCTGACCGCGTAGCCCTGAGGCAGCTGGACGACGCTGTCTCCGTGGCTCATCCAGGCGACGAACTCCCCTTCGATCCCCTGGAAGAGGTCCCCGCCGTAGCTGGTCAGCTCGGCCTTCCCGTACTCCTGCTGCTGAGCTCGCTCGACTACCCCCCCCTCCTGCTGGGCCAACCAGTGCATCCCGTAACAGATCCCAAGAACCGGTACGCCCAAGCCGAGGATGCCGGGGTCGGCCCTGGGAGCGCCTTGGTCATAGATGCTGGCCGGCCCCCCCGAAAGGACTAAGCCGCCCGGCTGCAGCCCCCGCAGGCGCTCCGCCGAGACATCTGGTGGCAGGATTTCGGTATAGACTCCCAGCTCGCGCAACCGCCTGGCGATCAAGCGGGTGTATTGCCCACCGAAATCCAAGATGGCGATCAAGAAATACCTCCTACTGGGGATTCTAGCCTAAGGGATCCCCGAGCGGGCAAGGCAGCTGCTAAGATGGGCGGCGGCATGCGCATCGCTGTAGAACTGCTGCCGCAAGGGCCTTACGCGGACACCGTGATCGTAATCGACGTGCTGCGGGCTACGACCACGGCAGCGGTCTATCTCGAATCCGGAGCCAGCGAGGTGCACTTCGCCTGCACTCTAGAAGAGGCGCTCGCCTCCAAGGCTCCTGGAGTCCTGCTGGCTGGCGAGCGCGGCGGCTTGCCCCCAGCCGGCTTCGATCTGGGCAACAGCCCGCTGGAGGCGCAGCGCTGCAACCTGAACGGGCTCACCGTGGTGATGAGTACCAGCAACGGCACCAGGGCCACGCACCTGACCGCCGCCAGCGCCAAAACCGTGCTGCTCGGATCGCTGAGAAACGCGCACGCCACCGCCCGCCGCGCCCTGGCCCTAGCCACCGAAGAGATCGCCATCGTCTGCGCCGGAAGGGAGGGGCGAGTGGGTATCGACGATACCTACACCGCCGGCGTGCTCTGCCAGCACCTGATATCCATGGTCGAGGCAGCGCTGGATGATGGCGCCCGCATCGCCCTGGACGTCCGGCGCCAGGCGGCAGAGCCCAGCGCGCTGCTGGCCAGCAGCGCCGCCGGCCTGGCTCTGGAGCGGGTCGGTCTGGGCGCCGACATCCCATTCTGCGCGGAGATCAGCCAGACCAGCCTGGTGCCGACCCTGGTCGGCCGAGCTGGGCCGCTGCTGCGCTTCGCCGCCAGCTGAGCCCCACGCAGCGATTGGAGAGCCATGGACATCGAGGAAGTTCAGAAGACGCTGTCTACCCTACGGGAGTACCTTTGACATCCGGGCCAAGGGCCGCGAGCTCGCGGCCCTAGAGCGCGATCTGGCCGATCCCGCCCTCTGGGAAGACCCCAAGCGCGCCACCGATCTGACCCGCCAAGCCGCCGGCCTCCAGCGAATAGTGGGGCAGTTCACCGAGTTGGAGCGGGACGCGGGCGACCTGGCCGATGTCTTGGCGGAAGCTTCCGAGCCGGAGCGGGAGCTGTTCGCTCCGGAGCTGGACAACCTGTCGGAGCGCGTCGGCTTGCTCTACCGCGAGACGCTGTTCACCATGCCGCACCCGGACGCCCCAGCCATCCTCAGCATCAAGAGCGGCGCTGGCGGAACCGAGTCTCAGGATTGGGCGGCCATGTTGCTGCGGATGTACAGCCGCTGGGCTGAACGCCGCGGTTTCCAGCTGGAGCTTCTGGATACCCAAGAGGGGCAGCAGGCGGGCATCACCTCCTGCGAGTTGATCGTCCGGGGGGAGCGCGCCTATGGGCTGCTCTCGGTCGAGCGCGGAGTCCACCGACTAGTCCGCACCTCCCCTTTCGACAGCAATAACCGCCGCCATACTTCCTTCGCTTCGGTCGAGGTGGTCCCGGAACTTCCGGCCGAGCAACTCGACATCGAAGTCCCGGAAAGCGATGTCCGGGTCGATGTGTACCGTTCCCAGGGCTCCGGCGGCCAAGGGGTCAACACCACTGACTCCGCCGTCCGGGTGCTGCACATCCCCACCGGGATCATCGTGGCCATCCAGGTCACCCGCAGCCAGATCAAGAACCGCGAAATGGCCATGCAGATCCTCAAGAATCGCCTATACGAGCTGGAGCAGCGCAAGCGCGAGGCCGAAGCCGCGGCGGCGCGCGGGGAACAAAAGGCCATCGAGTGGGGCAGTCAGATCCGTTCCTACGTCCTAGACAAGCAATACGTCAAAGACCACCGCAGCGGATTGATGCGCTACGACACCGCCAACGTCTTGGATGGGGACATCGATGATCTGATCTGGGCTGGGCTGGAGTGGCGGGCGGGACAGCGCAGCGCCGACGGCGCCGACGATGCGGACTGAGCAGGACTGCCAGGAAATCCTGGACTGCCTGCAGCGGATCTACCCGGGGGCGCAGACGGCGCTGCGCTTCCAGACGCCCTTCCAGCTGCTGGTCGCCACGGTTCTTTCGGCTCAGGCCACCGACCGCAGCGTGAACCAGGTCACCCCGGCCCTATTCGCGGCTTACCCGACACCCCAGCGGATGCAGCTGGCCACGCCGCAGCAGCTGGAAGAGCTGATCCGCACCATCGGCCTCTACCGGAGCAAGGCCAAATACCTGGTCGGGCTGGCCGAGCAGCTCTGCACCCGATTCGGCGGAGAGGTACCCCACAGCTTCGCCGAGCTACGCTCGCTCCCCGGAGTGGGCCACAAGACTGCCAAGGTGGTGCTGGCTAACTGGACCGGCGAGCCGGCCATCGCAGTCGACACCCACGTGGGCAGGCTGGCCCGCCGCCTCGGCCTCAGCGCGGAGCTCCGGCCGGATCGGGTGGAGCTGGAGCTAGAGGCGCAGTTCCCCCAGGAATCCTGGATCTACCTGCACCACGCCCTCATCCAGCACGGCCGCGCCGTCTGCCGGGCCAGACAACCGCGCTGCGCGGGCTGCGCGCTGCACCGGCTCTGCCCGCGTCTCGGCCTCTGATGGCCCCGAGATCAGCGGCGGATGCGCCGCAGGGCCTCTTCGGGATCGATCTCCCCGCGCTCCAGTTGCTCCAACACCTCGTCACGGGGATCGCTGCCGGCGTCGTACCCCAGCGTGCGCAACAGCGCTTCGAAGCGGGCGCGCACGGTGGGGTAGGAAACCCCCAGCAAGCGCTCCACCTCTTTGAGATTGCCCCGGGTGCGGATGTAGATCCGCAAAAACTCCAGCTGCTCCCCGCCGAGCAAGGCGAATTCGTTCAGCGCGAACTCACCCGAGACCGTCACCCCGGCGCGGGGAAAGCGGAGCTCGGTGATGAGCGGGGGTTCGTCGATGCCCGGGTAGGGTAAAGGCAGCGGCCTGGCCACACCCTATGCTAGCCGATCAGGCGACGTAGAGGCGCAGCCGGGCGCCAGCGACGGTCGTCACCGACAGGAGCTCCCCAGCGGGAGGGTCCGAGGAGAGCAGTCCAGGGAGAGCCTCCACGCTAATTCCCTGCTTCCTCAGCGCCTGGAGGATGTCGCCAGGAAGCAGCTGCAGCGCCTGCGCGGTCGACGCCAGCGGTAGGCAGGCCTTGAACTGGCGGCCAGCCACCGAGTGCACCTCGATGTAGAGAGCCCGCTCGCGCTCAGCCGCCCGCTCACCCAGCTGGGCCAGGGCTTGGCGGCCGCTGGCATGGCTGTCGAGCAGGCGCGCCAGCTCTTCGACCGAGAAATCCCCGGCCTGCAGCAGCTCCCCGAAAAGGTGCCAGCTGGTCTCGCTCAGGTTGAGCCGGGGAGAGAGGGCCGCCAGGAGCGAGGCGGCCTCGGCCTCGCTCAGACGACTCGCCTGCTGCATCTCCAGCACCTTGCGGATGCGGCCGAACATCTCAGGCATGGAGGGTCAGGTCTCCAGCTAGCAGCTGTACCTCGACCTGCCCCGCCCCGGCACCCAAGCGGGCGCGGTACTCCTGACCCATCCAGCCACCAGCCTGATGGTCCAGGCCGCTGGCAGTCAGGCGGCCAGCCCGCACCGCAGCGGACAGCTCGCAGCTGGAACCGGCCAGCAGCCCCAGGGTAACCTGACCGGCCAGGGAGCGGATCTGGTGCGCACCGGAGGTGATCAGCGCGCTGGCCCGGATATCCCCGGCCTTGGTCTCCAGGGAGAAACCGTGCACCCCGTCCAAGTCCACATCGCCGGCCAGCAGGCGGGCCTCGACGCGGCCCCGCAGGCCGCCCACCCGCAGCGAGCCGGCGTTCTGCCGAACCCGCAGCAACGCCAAGTCCGGGGGCAAGCGCATCTTGAGCTTCAGGCCACGCTCGGTCCAGCCGAACCAGTCCCAGGGATACTGGGGAGCCATTCCGGCCGGCAAGCGGAGGGTCCAGCTGCCAGCCACCCCTTGCAGCGAGACCTCGCGGTCGCACCAGATCACTTCCGGAGCGGTACACCCCTCTTCCCCCAGCAGCTCGATCTGTCCAGCAGGGAGATCGATGTCGAGCAGCCGAGCCGCCTGCCCAGAGCTGCACCCCAACCTGGCGCTGCCCAGCAGCTGTTCCCCCTCCTGCTCGGAGATACGGCCTTCAGAGATCAGCCTGCGCACGTGCGCAGCGAAGGGATCGGACGCATCGTCGTGGTTCATAAAAATAGTGTAGATGATATATCATATATTGTCAATAGCTGGTTACAATATTATCGGTTTAGGCACCAAATTTATCGAGCTTGCGCGCATTGGCCATCAACAGCGGCATCAGGTCGACGCCGCGGCGCAACCCCAGAGTCCCCTGCAGGGCCTGCTCCTCGGTGAAGCGCTGCGCCCGGTCGGGGCGGCCGTAAGCGCTGTGGATCAGCAGCGGGACCGGGTGCCAGGAGTGCGCCCGCAGCAGGCTGGGGGTGGAGTGGTCGCCGACTACCGCCAGAACATCGGGGCGCAGGGCGCGCAGGGCGGGGAGCATGGCGTCAAAGGCTTCGATCTTGTGCACTTTCTCGGAAAAGTCACCGTCCTCGCCGGTGGAGTCGGTCTTTTTGACGTGGAAGTAGAAGAAATCGTAGCGGTCCCAGTGCGCCTGCAGGGCGCTCAGTTTACCGGGCAAGGCGTCCTCTTCCCCCTCGACCGGGAGAACCTCCATCCCCACCAGGGCAGCCAGTCCACGGTACATCGGGTAGGAGGCGATACAGGCCGCCCGCAGGCGATAGATCTCGGCGAAGCTGGGAAAATGGGGAACGCCGCTGTACCCTCGGAACAACACACCGTTGATCTGCGGCTCACCGCGCAGCGCCTGCTCGGCCTTCCGCACGAAGCCGTTGACCAGCTGGGCGGTCCGCTCGCTGGCTGAGTCCTCAGCCTTAGCTTCCAGGGGGGGTACCCCGGTCGCCTGGGGGTCGACGTCGCTCAGGCGGGCTCCCAACGCCTTCCCGTCGGCGCGGAAGACCACCACAAAGCGGTGCTCGGACTCGGTGTAGATCTCGACCGCAGTTCCATCGATCTCCGGGATAGCCTCCCTAAGCAACCCGACCACCCGCTCGTTCTCGGCGTTGCTGGGGCGTCCAGCCCGGCGGTCGGCGATCTGGCGCCCCGAATCGAGGGTGGCGAAGTTGCCGCGGACGGCCACATCTCCGCTGCGCAGGCGGACCCCGATGCCCACCGCCGACAGGGCGCCGCGCCCCACCTGAAAAGCCACCGGGTCGTATCCGAACAGGCCCAAGTGGCCGGGTCCGCTACCCGGGGTGATCCCTGGACCGACCGGCTCGATCTGGCCCACCTGCGCCTCCCTGGCTAGAGCGTCCAGGTTCGGGGTGCGCGCAGCTTCCAGCTCGGTAGCGCTCCCGGACATGGGGAGCCCCCCCACACCGTCCAAAACGACCAGCAAGATTTTGCTGTCGGTCTGCTTGGCAAGTTCCCGCATCAGATCCAGCGACAAGATGAACCTCCCGCGCCCCAGCTGAACCTCAGTGCCGCGGAGCTCCAGGGCGCAGCGCCAGCATACCGCCCCAGCCCGCCAGGAGCAGAGCTCCGATCCAGAACCAAGGCTCAGGGACGCTGAAGGGGATCTGCAGCAAACTAGCCCCCGATTCGAGCAGCAACTTGAGGCCAATCCAGCCGACCAGGAGGTAAGCGACCCGGTCCAAGGACGGGTACCTGCGCACCACGCCCAGCAACAGGCTGGTGGCAAAACGGACCAGCAACAGGCCAATCACCCCCCCGGTCGCGATCAGGCCCACCGCCAGAGCACCCTGGAAGTGGTGGGCCACCAGGGCCACCCCGGCCAGGATCGAGTCGATCGAGAAAGCCAAGTCAGCCAGGTTGATCTTGACCACCGCCGCCCAGAACGAGGGGGTCGGGCGCGCGGCAGCCGCCTCTCCTCTGGACAGAAAGTGGGCCGAGGGGAGGTAGATCAGGTACAGCGCGCCCAGGAGCTGCAGCAGGGCCGAGCGCAAGAGCAAAAAAGCCAGGAGCACCGAGATCAGCCGCAGCGCCACCGCGCCGACCAAACCGTACAGCTGGGCGCGGCTCTGGTCTCGCTCTGGAAGGTCCTGGAGCAGCACAGCCAAGATGAGCACATTGTCAGCCGAGAGGAGCACCTCGAGCAGGGCCAAGGCGCCCAGGATGGCGAGGGCGCTGGTCAGGGTGCTCAAGACTCCTGGCTACGCCAGAGCCGGCTGAGCCGTTGGAATTCCGCTTCTTCCAGCTGCTGGGTGGCATAGAGCCCAGCAGCAGCCCGCTGCCGCTGGGCCTCGAAGAGCAGCAGGGCGGCGGCGACCGACAGGTTGAGGCTGGGAACCATTCCCAACATCGGGATCTGCACGTTGTGGTCAGCCAGGGCCAAGGCCGCCTCCGAGAGCCCCCAGCGCTCGGCGCCGAGCAAAAAACAGGTGGGGCGGCAGTAGTCCAAGGCGCGGAAGTCTTGGGACTGCGCCCCTAAGTGGGTGGCCACCAGCTGGAAGCCCCGCTGCTTGAGCGCGGCGAGCGCCACCTGAGCGCTATCCCAGCGCACGGTCTCGACCCACCGCGCCGCGCTGGCGCTTACCGCCGCCGAGAGCGCCAGAGGAGTCGGCGCGATCAGGTGCAAGGTTCCCACCGCCACCGCGTCGCAGCTGCGCAGGATCGCTGCGACGTTGTGGGGCTTACTGACCGCCTCGACCAGTATGGTCAGGGTGGGTTGGCGTCGGCTCAGGACCTCGGCGATGCGGGCCGAGCGGCGTTCCGTCACCAACTCAGCGACCGTACCGGCGGTGACGGCTCTGGAAGCTGCGGAGGGCTCTCAGGAAATCGACCTTGCGGAAATTGGGCCAATAAGCGTCACAGAAGTAATACTCGCTGTAGGCCGACTGCCAGAGCAGGAAACCGCTCATCCGGACCTCTCCGCTGGTCCGGATGATGAAGTCTGGATCGGGACATCCCGCGGTATAAAGATAGGGCCGGAGGTCCGCCTCGCCCAGCGAGGTAGCCAGCTCGGCGGCGGTGACCCCCGAGCGGGCGCGGTCGCGCAGCAGCGCCCGCATGGCACTGACCACTTCCTCGCGGCCCCCATAGCCGATAGCGATATTGAGGAGCATGCCCTTGTATCCCGCCGTGGCCTGTTCCAGCTTGGATAAATCGGCGCGCACCCGCTCGGGAAAGTCGTCGATCTGGCCGATCAGCTTGATACGGACCTGGTTGTTGTGGATCCTGGGATCCGCAACCATCCGCACGGCCTCCCCGGCGAAGAGGTCCAGGAGATCGCTGATCTCCTGGGGGTCTCGGCTGCGGTTATCCGAGCTAAAAACCCAGAGGGTAACGTGGGGTACACCCAACTCCAGGCACCACTCCAGCACTTCGTAGGCCTTATGGGCCCCCAGCTGGTGCCCGAAGCGGATCTCGAAGCGGTTGGCCTTGGCGAAGCGGCGGTTGCCGTCCAGGATCAGACCGAGGTGCTGGGGAAGAACACCAGCGCCCTTGACCTCTGACAGGAGCTTCTGTTCATACCACCAATAGATCGGCTTCTGCAGCGCCCGCAACAGATCCAAAGCGCGCCGCGCGGTCGGAACTTTGACCGCCGAGGTTCCGCTCACCGCTCCACTCTAACACCGGCCAGCTGCAGGATGCGCCGGTCCGCGCTGGAGAGCGGAACCTCGGCTGGATCGAGGTAACGAAGAGGGTCGGAGGGACCCTGTGCTCGGTAGACCGAGAGCTCCAGGGTCCGGTGGGTCAGCAGGTAGCGCAGCCGGCCCAAAGCCTGTGGATCGGTGGCCCTGAACCGGTCCAAGAGTCGCTCCAGCGCAGCTTCCTGGCTATCGGTGCGCCCTAGCCACTCCGCCGGAACCCCCCATAAGCCAGCCCAGAGGCCGCCTGCGCCCCGCTGCTCCAGAAGGTAGCGGCCGCCCGAGGACATCACCAGGACCGCGGCGGCGCGGGCCGTCCGGTACCGCGGCTTAGGAGCAGGGTAGGCCTGCGGGGAGCCCGCGCGCGCCGCCGCGCACTGAGGCCGCCAGGGACATTCGGGGCAGGCCGGGCGAGCTGGGCGGCAAACCGTAGCCCCGAGGTCCATCAGGGCTTCTGCCCAACGCCCCGGCTGGCTGCGGTCCAGCAGCTGGTCACTGCGCCGCACCAACCAAGAAAAGCTGGGCTGTAACTCGGCGTACAGCCGGGCCAGTACCCTCCGCACATTAGCGTCGATAGCGCTGCAAGGTTCCCCCAGCCAGATAGCGGCGATCGCGGCCGAAGTGTAGGGACCTATCCCCGGCAACCGGCTCCAACCGGCACGGCTGCTCGGCCAACCCTCCCGGACCAGCTGCTGGGCGGCGGCGTGGAGCTGCTCAGCTCGCCGGTAGTACCCGAACCCCTGCCAGACCTGCAAGACGCTCTGGAGCGGAGCAGCCGCCAAGGTCTCCAGATTCGGAAAGGCCCGCAAAAACTTGTGAAAGCCGGGGACCGCCGTGGCCACCTGGGTCTGCTGGAGCAGCACCTCGGACACCCAGATACGGTAAGGGTCGCTCTCCCCTCTCCACGGTAACGACCGGCAGCTACGCGCGTACCAGCTGAGCAGTGCAGCGCGTAGCTGCCGAATCCGATCGGCGTCCAGAGCCACCTGATCTACCGGCGCCTCAGGCCCAAAAATACCAGAACCTCCGCGGAAACAAAACCACCCCCCGCCATCCTAGCGGACTGCGCCCCTGGCGTTGACCAGCCAGCAACCTGCCCACCCCCGACCGTTTGGGCCAGAGGGCGAGGCCGGAATGGTCGATGCGCCCACCGCAGAGATGGGGCAACTCAGGTACAGTGCGAAGGGGAATCCGCCGCAGAGTTCCCAGGGAGGTACGATTGACACGACGTTACCCCGACCAGACCGGCCGCTTCAAGGAAGCCCTGGGGCGTTTTGCCAGTGGAGTCACCGTGGTCACGGTCAAAGACGGGGATGGCGTGCGGGGGATGACGGCTAGCTCCTTCATCTCGGTCTCCCTCAGCCCACCGCTGATCTTGGTATCGGTGGATCTCAAAGCGCACCTGCAGGGCGCTCTGCTGGCGGCATCAGATTTCGGCGTGAGCATCCTGGCCCGAGGCCAAGAATCCCTGAGCCGGCACTTTGCTGGTCAAGGCGAGCTCAAAGAGGTGCGCTTCGTCTATCGCCGGGGTGTTCCGCTCCTCGAGGGCAGCCTCACCCAGCTGGTCTGCCGCCGCTCCGACGCCTACGTCGCTGGGGATCACCGCCTGTTCATCGGCGAGGTGACCGAGCTATGGACGGCTCCAGGGTCTCCCCTGCTCTATTTTCAGGGGCAGTACGGCAGCTTGCAGGTGGCGCCCGGTGGCCGGGATATCCCCGTGGTAGAAGGGGAAGCGGTTGACCTCTGAGCCGATCTCCCGAGAGCCTACCGCGGAGCGCCCACCCGGGTGCGAGCGGCGCCCCACCGGGTGGAGACCGGGCGCCTTTCAGGTAGACCCCCTGGGCGACACCGACCGCTGGTGCTCGCCCGTTCGCCCAGGGGCCTCCGAGAGCGTGGTGCACCCTGCAGGATTCGAACCTGCGACCGACCGCTTAGAAGGCGGTAGCTCTATCCAGCTGAGCTAAGGGTGCTCTGGAGCGGGATACCGGATTCGAACCGGTGCCAGAAGCTTGGAAGGCTGCTGTGCTGCCACTACACCAATCCCGCGTGGTCGAGGCGACTGGATTCGAACCAGCGACCCCTTGGTCCCAAACCAAGTGCGCTACCGGCCTGCGCTACGCCTCGTGTTTCCCGAACCGAAGTCCACCCAGCCGTCCCTGCGGCGTAGCGGGAACCGCAGCTCCGGCAGCGGAGTATAGCACAGCAGAACTTGCCGGATCAGGAGCCGGGGGACTAAACTCAAGTATCAAGCGCTGGCCGGTGCCAGCCTGGAGGAATGCATGTCCGGTCACAGTAAATGGTCGCAGATCAAGCGGAAGAAGGGCGCCAACGATATCAAGCGCTCCGGCGTGATCAGCAAGCACATCCGTGCCATCCAGGTCGCAGTGCGTTCGGGGGGGAGCGGCGATCCAGCTGCCAACCTAGCCCTGAAAAACACCCTAGCTGCCGCCAAGGTCGATTCCGTCCCTGCGGATAACATCGAAGCAGCTATCAAGCGCGCCCTGGGGGAAGGGGAAAACTCCAGCCAGTTCAAAGAAGTGGTCTATGAGGGGTACGGGCCAGGCGGAGTCGCCATCCTCATCGAAGCGATTACCGACAACCCCAATCGCACCGTCAGCGATATACGGGCTGTTTTCCACCGCCGGGGGGGCTCGCTGGGCAGCAGCGGCTCGGTAGCCTGGCAGTTCGAGTCCAGAGGGGTCATCCACACCCCCGAGCGGGGGGAAGCGGTCGAAGATGCCGCCATCGAGCTGGGGGCCATCGATCTGGCAGAGCACGAAGACGGCACGGAGGTCTATACCGAGCCCAAGGAGCTCTTCTACGTCTCCGAGGGAATGTCCGCGCGCCACCTCGAAGTCGCCTCGGCGCGGCTGGCGATGATCCCACAAAACCTGGCCGAGATCAGCCCCGAGGAGGCTCACCGGGTCCTCGCGCTGCTAGACGCCCTAGACGATCTCGACGATGTCCAGAACGTCTACACCAACGCCAACCTGGACGCAGTTCTCGCCCTGGATTCCTGACCGTGGCGCTGCAGGCCGTACGCTTGGGAGATAACCCTAAGCTGATCACCATGGAGGGCGCCGCGGAGCACCCGGTGGGGACCGAGGTAGTGGTGCAGAGCCGCCGCGGCCTGGAGGTGGGCACAGTCCGCTCGGGTCCGCGCAAGGCCGGTGAACACGCCGCTGGGCGCATCCTGAGGGCGGCCACCCCCCGTGACCTGTCAGAGTGGAGCGCCCTCAAGGAGCGAGCCCGCAGCGTCAAGTGGTTGCTCCGGGCCAGAGCCAGGAAGCAGCGACTCGAGGTCAAGATCGTCGCGGTAGAGTTCACTCTGGAAGAGAGCCTGGTCACCGTCAGCTACAGCGCCAACAGCCGCATCGAGCTCAGCCAGCTGACCTCAGCCATCCGGGAGCAGACCCCAGCTCGGGTGAACTTCGTCTCGGTCGGTCCCCGAGAGCAGGCCCAGCTGCTCGGCACGCTGGGCGCCTGCGGGCGGGAGTCGTGCAGCTCCACCCACCTCCAGGAATTCGCACCGGTCACCATCCGCATGGCCAGGGACCAGCAGCTCCCCCTCAATCCGGAGAAGCTCTCCGGCCCCTGCGGGCGGCTGCTCTGCTGCTTACAGTACGAGCATCCGGTATACCAGCAGCTGCTCAGCCGCATGCCCAAGCGGGGTAGCTTGGTCCTCGACGAGCGAACCGGGACCGTGGGTAAGGTCAGCAAGCTCAACCCGCTTTCCGGGCAAGTCAGCCTGCTCACCGAGGCGGGCAAGTTGGTGGACTGCTCGGTGGAGTCGCTCAAGAGGGTGTGAGCCGGCAGAGAGTGGACTCGCTCGCAGAGCCACCCAACTGGCTCAGCTAGACTTCTGCCGTGCCTCATCTCTTTGAACCCTTCCTAGCGCGCGGCCTGACCGCCGACAATCGTATCGTCGTCTCCCCGATGTGCATGTACTCCTCGGACGACGGTTTCGCCAATGATTTCCACCTGGTGCACCTGGGCTCGCTGGCCATGGGGGGCGCCGGGGTCGTAGTGACCGAGGCCACCGCGGTGAGTGCGGAAGGGCGCATCTCCCCGCAAGACCTAGGGATCTGGAAGACCGAACACGTTCCGGCGCTGCAGCGGGTCGTGCGCTTCGTCCACGAGCAAGGCGCCTTGATCCTGACCCAATTGGCCCACGCTGGACGCAAGGGCTCCACCCACGCTCCGGGAAAAGGCCACGGGGGGGTTCCCCAAGACGCTGGGGGCTGGGTACCGGTGGCGCCCTCGGCTCTGGCCTACGCCCCAGACTACCCCCAACCCGCCGCCCTGGATCAGGCCGGCCTCAGGGGGATCGTCGATTCCTTCGCCGAAGCAGCCCGGCGGGCAACTATGGCCGGCTTCGACGGGGTCGAGGTCCATGCCGCCCACGGTTACTTGCTCCACGAGTTCCTCTCGCCGCTCTCCAACCAGCGCACCGACGCCTACGGCGGCTCCCTGGAGGGGCGCTCCCGGCTGCTCCGCGAAGTGATCCAGGCGGTCAGGGCAGCGCTGCGCGAAGACCAATGGCTGTGGGTCAGGATTTCCGCCTCAGACTGGGTCGAGGGGGGCTGGAATCTGGAAGATTCGGTCGCCCTCGCTTCCCAGCTACGCGCCTTGGGTGTGGACTTGATCGACGTCTCCAGCGGGGGAAACGACCCCCGGCAGCAGATCCCTATCGGTCCAGGGTACCAAGTTCCCTTCTCGGAGAGGATCCGGCGAGAGGCCCAGATCCCCACAGCCGCTGTAGGCCTGATCCGCGAACCGAAGCAGGCCGAGCAGATCCTGGCCGAGGGCCGAGCCGATCTGGTCGCCCTGGCCAGGGCAGTTCTGCGCGAGCCGCATTGGCCACTACTGGCCGCCGAGGCCCTCGGGGCTCAGGGGCGTTGGCCTAGGCAGTACCTGCGGGCCCGCTGATCCGGGAACCGGAAGCCACCTGCCCGCGTATTGGAAGGCAAGAGGGGGTTCCCTCGGGAGGAGCACATGGCAATCATCGACCGGCTATCCCGCCTCATCCGAGCCAACGTCAACGATCTGATCTCCCAGGCGGAGGACCCGCGCAAGATCATCGAGCAGTCGCTCAGCGACATGCGCGACGCCTACTACCAGGCCCGCAAGGAGGTCGCAGCGGCCATGGCCCAGGCCGAGAAGCTCAAGCGCGAACAGGCCCTAAACGCCGCCGAAGCGCAGCAGTACGCCGATAAGGCCCAGCAGGCGCTCAAGGCCGGGAGCGAGGACCTGGCTCGGGAGGCCCTGCGGCGCAAGAAGAACTACGAGGACCTAGCCAACGGCTTCGCAGCGCAGCTCCAAACTCAGCAGGCCACCATCGACGAGCTCAAGACGCAGCTGCGCGCACTGGAAGCCAAGATCAGCGAGATGGATGCCAAGAAGGACCTGCTGCAAGCTCGGCAGGAGACCGCCAAGGCCAGCAAGACGCTGGACCGAGCCTCCGGATTCGACCGCGCCGGGGGGGCCATGCAGGCCTTCGAGTCCATGGAGCGCAAAGTCTCGGGCATGGAGGACGAGGCCAAGGCCATGACCCAGCTGCGCCAGGAGGGCGATTTGGACAGCCAGCTCCACGACTTGGGCCGCGACCAGGAGGTCGACGCCGAGCTGGAGCAGATGAAGCGGGACCTGGCAAACAAGTAAACCCCGAGGAGTCAGCCGGTGCGCCTAGGCGCACCGGCTGACCTATGCGATATCCGACAGTTTCCTGCAGGCAGGCGGGTATGCTTAGGCATGCTACGGCGCTTGCTCTCCGCCTCGCTGCTGGCCGGACTCCTGGTGGGTTGCGCCCCCTCCGCCCAGATCTCGGGGCAGGCCACCGCCTCGGTGGCCGTGCACCGGGTGAATTTTTATCCGGACCAGAACGGCTTGCGCTGGCTATACCTCAAGCGGGGCAGCCCGCTGTCCGCTCCAGCGTACCAGCTGAGCTCCGAGGGGCCGACTATCTTCAACGGCCTAGAAGTCCGCGTCTTTCGCCTCTACGGGAACGGGGCGGACCGGCGCTGGTACCGGCAGATCTCCGGCCGCGGAGTTTACCTGGAGGGCTTCTCGCTCCCCGGAGTGGTGGTCGAGCTCTCCCCTCCTTGGGAAGAAGACCCCCCGGTAGCCGATTGGAAAGTGGGGTACACCTGGTCGGGGTCTACCCACCTGACCCTGATCAGCTCGGGAAAGACGGTGCAGACTCTGATCGTCGACTACCGCTACACCGTGCTGGAGAAGCGCACCGTCAGCGTGGCCGGAAAGAGCTACCGAGTCTGGGTGGTCGACCGGGAAATCAGTTCCAGCAACACCGCGGTGTTCCCCCCCACCTCGAAGGAGCTCTGGTTCGCTCCCTACGTGGGCAACGTCAAAAGCGCCGACGGGCTCTTGCTCGTGGCCAAGAATTTCCAGGTACGCCCTTAGGGCAACCAATCCAGAGAGAAGGTATCGCATGCCCACCCTGCTCGATCAGATCCAGCAACCGGCCGACCTCAAAGCCCTCCCGGAGGACTTGCTCAACCACGTCTGCCTGGAACTCCGCCAAGAGATCATCCGGGTCTGCTCCGAAGGGAACGGCCACCTCGCCAGCAGCCTGGGTGCCGTGGAGCTGATCGTCGCTCTGCATTACGTCCTGAACAGCCCGATCGACAAGGTCTTGTTCGATGTCGGGCACCAGGCCTATGCGCATAAAATCCTGACCGGGCGCAGGGACCGCTTCGCTACCATCCGCAAGGAGGGAGGGCTCTCCGGCTTCACTAAGGTCAGCGAGTCGCCCCATGACGCCATCACGGTAGGGCACGCCTCGACCAGCCTGGCCAACGCCCTCGGGATGGCGCTCGGTCGCGACGCCCTAGGGCAGAGCTACCGCATCGCCTCGGTGATCGGGGACGGCAGCCTGACCGGCGGCATGGCTCTGGCGGCCCTGAATCAGATCGGATTCCAGCAGCCCAATATGCTCATCGTGCTCAATGACAATGAGATGAGTATCTCGGAGAACGTCGGGGCACTCAACCGCTACATGCGGACCCTACAGGTGCAACGCTGGTTCCAGGACGCAGAAGACGTAGGCAAGCGCGCCGTATCCTCGTTCAGCCGTCCATTAGCCCAGCTGCTGACCAGGGCCAAAACCTCTGCGCGCGGCTTCCTGGATCCGGCCAGCGTCAACAACCCTTTCCGGGCTATGAACATCCGCTATGTCGGCCCGGTCGACGGGCACGACGTCCGGGAGCTGGTCTATCTGATCTCCAAGCTGATCGACCTGGAGGGACCGACGCTGCTGCACGTGGTGACCAAAAAAGGCAAGGGATTGGCTTACGCCGAGGCTAATCCAGTGCAGTGGCACAGCCCGCCCAAGTTTGACCCCGATACCGGCAAGGTCAGCCCCAAGGCCAGCAACAGCTGGAGCCACGCCTTCGGAGAAGCGCTGATCGAGCTGGCGCTCCAGGATCCCAGAATCTACGCCATCACACCGGCCATGCGCGAGGGCTCGGGCTTGGTGCGCTACAGCCAGGTCCACCCGCACCGCTACATCGACGTGGGAATCGCCGAGGACGTGGCGGTGACTACCGGAGCGGGCCTGGCTCTGGCCGGGATGCGCCCGGTAGTAGGGATCTACAGCACTTTCCTGCAGAGGGCCACCGACCAGGTCATCCACGACGTCGCCATCGAAAACCTGCCGGTGATCTTCGCGGTCGACCGGGCCGGCTTGGTGGGGGCGGACGGAGCTACCCACCACGGCGTCTTCGATCTCTCCCTCCTGCGCTCAGTTCCCAACCTGAGCATCGCCGCACCGAAGGACGCCTTCGAGCTGCGCGGAATGCTGAAGGGCGCCTTGGCGCGGGGGGGGCCGGTGGCAATCCGCTACCCCAGGGGCAACACCGCCCCCGCATCGGGTTGGCCGGAGATCACCTGGGGTAGCTGGGAATTCCTGCGTCCAGCCGGAGAGATCACGATCTTGGCTTTCAGCAAGACCCTGGAGTACGCCGAGAAGGCTATCGCCGACCTCCCCGGCATAGGTCTGATCAACGCCCGATTCATCAAACCGCTCGACTTGGAGGCATTAGCCGCGGCGGCGCGCCGCAGCCGGGTGTTGATCGTCGTCGAGGACCACCAGCGCGCTGGGGGCTTGGGAGGAGCGGTGGCCGAGGCGCTCGCCGACCTAGCTATAGGTGGATGTCGCCTGGTGCGCCTGGGGCTTCCCGATCGCTTCATCGACCACGGGGAGGTTTCTAGCCTGCACGCTCAAGCTGGAATCGATGCCCAGGCCATCCGGACGGTCCTGGCTGAGTGCGGCTTTCCGGTCCCGGTCGATATCTGAGACTACCCTGCGGTGGGCCCCAGGACCGGGCCGCTCTCCAGGAGCCGTAGCGCACCACACCCCCCTCTGCTGGCCTGGTCCCCAGTTCCTGCGGCCTCGCCCTGGCTCTGGGTTGGTGCCATAGCCACCGCCCTCTTACCTGGAAACGGACATCGAGGGAGCAGCGCGGTCAAAGGTACCGCCTGACTCGCTTGCAGTACTCCGCATACTCTTCCCCGTAGCGTTTCCTCAAATATTTTTCTTCGCGCAGCACCTGGCGGTGGAACAGCCACGCGGCAGCGACGATATAGAGCAAGAAAATCCAATTTCGGAACACCAGAAACTCACCGATCAGGATGACAGCGAATGCCACATAAATAGGGTTGCGGCTCAGCGAAAAAGCTCCAGTAGTGGCGAGTCTGCCCGGGGATTCCCTGTCGATTCCGATACGGAAGCTTTCGCTGAGGGAGGCTAGACTCCAAAATAGCAGCCCCAGCCCCGCCGAGCAGAACAGAACGCCGAGCCAGGAGATAACCGCCGCGTGGAAGAGCTCCCGCAAGCCTAGGCCATAAGAGCCGAGTGCTGCGGTGAACACCATATAGAGGTAGAAGAGGGCGAAGGGCAAGATCAGAAAATCGCTCCTGTCTATGGCAGCAAATTTCATCGCTTGCACACCCCGCCTCCTCATCACCCAGGCTCGGATCAACACCATCCCGAGCAACAGGACCATCGCCAGCGAGGCCAGATATTTGGGCATATGCACCCCCAGGATCTAGCCGGGAATATAGCACGGCGAAAGCGGGCGGGCTGGTCGGCGGTCTCATCTCCCCGGCGACTTCCGGAAGCCCAGCCCGTAAGAGTCACGGCGCTGGCGTGACTCCTCGATCGCGAGCGAAGGGAGCCTGCATACCGGATATCTCCCAGTCGGCTGGGGTGAAGGCGGCCCACCGACTAGCTGCCTGACCTGGAATCCGTCCCGAGTCCGGGGAAAAGCGGTCCCTCCACTCCGGCCTCGGACCGAACCGTCGCCGCAGCGATTGACAGCCGGGCTGCCGATCTGGCAGACTCGCTGCAGGCGGTCCCCATCACGAGCGCCCACTGCGATCCGCGTTGGACCGCCAGGGCTATTCTGATTGACCGAAATTAGACCGAGACAGCCTTGCTTGCGCGACCTCCTAGAGCGCCGCATCCTGCTCCTCGACGGTGCCACGGGCACCATGATCCAGGACCAACACCTCTCCGCGGAAGACTACCGGCGCAGCGATTTCCCAGAGCGGCCGCTCCAGGGAGATCACGACCTCCTCAATCTCACCCGACCGGACCTGATCCGCGATATCCACGCGGCCTACCTGGAAGCCGGGGCTGACTGCATCGAGACCAACACCTTCAACGCGACCAAGATCGCTCAGGCCGACTACGGGATGGGAGCCTGGGTAAGGGAAGTCAATCTCGCTGGGGCGAGGCTGGCACGGGAGGTGGCCGACCGCTTCAGCACCGAGCAGCGCCCTCGCTTCGTGCTGGGCGCAGTCGGGCCGACCAATCGCACCGCCTCGATGTCCCCCGACGTCGCCAATCCGGCTTTTCGGACGGTGGACTTCGACCAATTGGTGGAATGCTACGACGAGCAGATGGGGGCCCTGCTGCAAGGTGGCTGCGACGCCCTGCTGATCGAGACGGTCTTTGACACGCTCAACTGCAAGGCGGCGCTGTACGCAGCCGAGCTGGTGGCCGCGCGCCGGGGAATCCGGGCTCCGCTGCTGGTGTCCTTCACGATCACCGACGCGTCCGGTCGGACCCTATCCGGCCAGACGCCGGAGGCCTTTCTGATCTCGGTCTCCCACGCGGAGCTGCTCTGCATCGGCTTGAATTGCGCCTTGGGGGCCGACGCGCTCAGGCCTCACCTGGAAACCATCAGCCGGTTGAGCCCCTGCTTCGTCAGCTGCCACCCCAATGCCGGCTTGCCCAACGCCTTCGGGGCGTACGACGATACTCCGGAGCGCATGGCGGCCAGCCTGGGTGGTTTCGCCCGAGCGGGCTTGCTGAATATCGCGGGGGGGTGTTGCGGGACAACGCCGGAACACATCCGCCAAATCGGCGAAGCCATCCGTGGCCTAGCGCCCCGGCGGCCCCCACCGCCTCCCCCTTGGCCGAGCTTCAGCGGCCTGGAGCCGCTCACGGTCCGCCCTCAGATCAACTTCGTCAACATTGGGGAGCGCACCAACGTGACGGGATCCCCCAGGTTCGCCAAGGCCGTCCTAGGAGGGGACTTCGAGGCAGCGGTGGCCATCGCCCGCCAGCAGGTGGACAGCGGAGCTCAGATGCTGGACATCAACATGGACGAGGGCATGCTGGACGGGAAGGCAGCGATGGAGCACTTTCTGAAGCTGCTCGCAGCGGAGCCGGAGATCAGCCGCGTACCTTTCGTCATCGACTCCAGCCGGTGGGAGATCCTGCACAGCGCCCTCAAGCACGTCCAGGGGCGGCCGCTGGTCAACTCCCTGAGCCTGAAGGAGGGCGAGGAGGCCTTGGTGGCCAGGGCCCGAGAAGCCAAGCGTTTGGGGGCCGGGGTGGTGGTGATGGCCTTCGACGAGCGAGGGCAGGCCGACACGCTGGAGCGGCGCATCGCGATCTGCCAGCGCTCCTACCAGCTGCTGACAGAGCGCGCCGGCCTGCGCTCCCAAGACATAGTCTTCGACCCGAACGTGCTGACCATCGCTACCGGGCTGGAGGAACACAACCGCTACGCCATCGATTTCTTGGAAGCTACCCGCTGGATCAAGCGACACCTGCCCGGCAGCCTGGTCTCGGGCGGCGTCTCCAACCTGTCCTTTGCCTTTCGAGGTCAGAACCAGATCCGCGAAGCGATGCACGCCGCCTTCCTCTACCATGCCATTGGGGCCGGTCTGGACATGGGTATCGTCAACGCTGGCCTGCTCGGCAACTACGCCGAGATCCCGGTTGAGCTGCTCGAGCTGGTGGAAGACGTCCTGTTCGATCGCCGCCCCGACGCCGCCGAGCGCCTCACCCAGTACACCCAGAACCAGCAGCCGCAGCGCAGTCAGAAGCAGGTGAGCGCGCGGAGCGGGCCAGTCGAAGAGCGGCTCCGGCAGGCGCTGATCTCCGGAGACGTCAGCCACATCGAAGCGGACGCCGAGGAAGCTCGCCAGCAGCTGGGCTCGCCGCTGGCGGTCATCGAAGGGCCCCTGATGGGCGGCATGCGGGAAGTCGGAGACCTGTTCGGGGCCGGCAAGATGTTCCTGCCACAGGTAGTCAAGAGCGCCAGGGTGATGAAGCGGGCAGTGACTTACCTCACCCCCTACCTGGAAGCCGGGCAGTCCAGCCAACGCAGCGCTGGCCGGATCCTGCTGGCTACCGTCAAGGGGGACGTCCACGACATCGGGAAGAACATCGTCGGCGTGGTCCTCGCCTGCAACGGCTACCAGGTCACCGATCTGGGGGTCATGGTACCGGCCGAGCAAATCCTGGCCGAAGCTGAGCGGCTCCGGGTGGACGCGGTGGGTCTGAGCGGCCTGATCACCCCCAGCCTAGACGAGATGGTCCACGTAGCTCAGGAGATGGAGCGGCGCGGGATGCAGCTCCCCTTGCTGATCGGCGGGGCGACCACTAGCCGCATGCACACCGCCGTCCGCATCGCCCCGGCACGCTCCACCGCGGTGGCCTGGGTTCCCGACGCCTCCCGAGCCGTCTCGGTGGTGGCTCACCTCTTAGCCGACCCCGCCGGATCGGCCAGCGAGCTGGCCGGGGAGCAGGAGCTGCTGCGCCGCCAGCACCGCGCCAAGCAGGTCAAGCTGGTCCCGTTGGCCGAGGCGCGGCAGCGAGCCCCTCAATGGCCGGACCCGCCCGCGCCCAGACCGGCCCAGCTGGGCCGCCAGCTGGTCCATTTCACCTTGGCTGAGCTGCAGCCCTACATCGACTGGAGCCCCTTCTTCCAGGCTTGGTCGCTGCGCGGGCGCTACCCCAAGATCTTGGAGCACCCAGAGATCGGCCCGCAGGCCAAGCAGCTGCTGGAAGACGCCGTGAGCGCCCTGGAGGAGCTAGAGGCCTGTGGAGTCGAGCCCAAGGGAGTCTTCGGGTTGTACCCAGCCAACCGGCAAGGCGACGACCTCCTGCTCTACCCCAGCGAGGAGCGCGGCGCACCCTGCCTGAGGCTGCACACCCTCAGGCAGCAGCGCCACAGC
This sequence comes from bacterium, assembly GCA_021810505.1. Lineage (GTDB taxonomy): Bacteria > Deinococcota > Deinococci > Deinococcales > Deinococcaceae > JAJZIR01. The sequence goes on along the minus strand of JAJZIR010000001.1, from coordinate 14,380 downwards.
GAGCAACCCCTGCTAGCCCTGGCCGACTACCTGGCCCCCACCGGGCAGCCCGACTACCTGGGCCTCTTCGCGGTGACCGCAGGGGCGCGGATCGAGGAGCTGGCGGCGCAGTGGCGCCGCCAGGGAGATGACTACAGGGCGCTCCTGATCCAGTCCCTAGCCGACCGTTTGGCCGAAGCCAGCGCCGAAGCGCTCCACGCCCGAGTGCGCCGCAGCGACTGGGGGTACGCCAGCCAGGAGTCGTTGGACCACAGCGAGCTGATCGGGGAGCGCTACCAGGGAATCCGGCCCGCACCGGGTTATCCGGCCTGTCCCGACCACAGCGAGAAATTCAAGATCTTCGAGCTGCTCGCCCCCGAAGAGATTGGAATCTGTCTGACCGAGAGCGGTGCGCTGCGGCCGGCAAGCTCGGTCTGCGGGCTGTACTTCGCTCACCCACAAAGCCGCTACTTCGCGGTAGGGCCGATCGGGATGGATCAGGTGCGGGATTACGCCGCGCGCAAGGGGGTCTCCGAGGAGGAAGCGCTGCGCTGGTTGGCCGTCCAGCTGGCCCCAGAGCAGCGAGAGGTGGCGCCACCTTGCTCCCGCTGACCCGCTTCACCGTCACCGTCGAGCTGGAAACCCCCAGAGGCCCAGACCCCTCCTCCCTGCTGGCGTCAGCAAAGAGGGTAGCGCCGCTGGTACAGGCGGTTAACCTACCCGACAACCCCATGGCCAAGCTGCGGATGAGCAGCCTGCTGGCCGCCGCCCTAGTAGAGAGCCGAGCGGGGCTCCCCGCGATCGCCCACCTGACCTGCCGCGACCGCAACAGCTTGGCGCTGCAGGCAGAGCTGCTGGGCGCCCATGCCCTGGGGTTGCGCCGGGTGCTCTGCCTGCAGGGAGACCCGGTGGAGCGGGGGGATCACCCCATGGCCAAACCGGTCTTCGAGATCGGGAGCGACGCGCTGATCCAGCTGATCGGCCACCTGAATCAGAGCCGCAATTGGAGCGGCAAGCCGCTGGAAGCAGCTACCCACTTCACCGCCGTAGCGGCCTGCAACCCCTATGGGGATCCGGAGCACGAGCGCAGGCGCTACCTGGAGAAGCGGGAAGCTGGGGCGGAGCTGTTCCAGGCCCAACCGGTGTTCGCTGCCGAGGACGCGCTGCGCTACCGGGATCTGGTGGGAGAGGGGCCACCGATCCTGTTCGGCGTCCTACCGCTGCGCAGCCGCCAGGCAGCCGAGCGGATGCGCAGCTGGACCAAGGTCCCAGAAGTCCTACTCCATCTGCTGGAGCGGGGTGGGGCTCAGGCCGGACGGGACTGGACCGCGCAGCTGATCGGCGACCTGTGGCGTGCGGGCTTGCCGGGGATCCACCTCTACCCGATGGGTCACCTAGAAGAGCTGCCCGCTCTGCTGCAGGAGATCTCTCTTTGAGGCAATCGGGACGGCTTGCACGGCGAAGACCTTGTCCGGGAAAGGGGTGAGCAGAGCGGTGTGCCGGTCAGGGCTGGCCTGGCCCAGCCAGAGTGCCCAGTCCCGGCGCGGCACGATGGCCGGCATCCTGGGGTGCAGGGGCTGCAAGGCTGGCGAAGCGTCGCAGGTCAAGATCACCAATCGCTCCTCCACCAACAAGCCGGCCATCACCACCGGCTTCCCGTCGCTGCGTGCGATGCGGTGGCGGACCCTCTCGGCGTCCCACTCCCACCAGCCAGTTACCGGCACCAGGCAGCGCCCACCGCGGAAGGCGGCGGCGAAGCTGGGCTTCTGGGCCGCCGTCTCGCTGCGAGCGTTGATCAAAAGGCGCCCTCGCTGGACTCCCCAGACCGCCAGGAAGGCCTGGGGAGGGCTTCCCCGAACGACCCAGACCACCTCCCCAGGACGCAGGTCCTCGGATGGCTCCGGCTCCACCGACAGGCCGAACAGATCTCGCCAATCCTCGGCGCTCAGCTGATTCACCATCCTGCCACACATAGGCACCTCCGCGGCAGCGCTGCCTCATTGTTGCACGGCCACCGGCCCGAGACCGCCGGTCAGATCCAGGCGGAGGCGGTTCTTGGCCAGAGACCAGCCGGGAGAGCGGTAACGCGATCCTCGCAGGTCCCACGAGCGGGGCAGGCGCAGCGGGCCCATCCCAGGTTGCCAGCGCAGGTCCACCGCCAGCCCAGCGGGGATCCGGAGGGTCAGATCCCCTACCCCGCCGCGGATCCGCGCCCGTATCCTCCCCTGTCGGGGGAAAGCGATAGCCGTCACCCCTACCCCGTCCCGGACACTGAGGTCGCGGAGGTCGAGGCCGACCAGCTGCAGCCGGAGCTGCCCCACGCCGCCCTGCACGGTCAGGTCGAGGGGCACTTTTGGGTCGACCGCGACCGACCAGGGGGTGGGCCGAAACGCCGCGCTGCCCAGGCCCGGCCTGGGCAGGCGCAGCTCCAGGCTGGCCGCAGCGCCGGCCCTGTAGAACTGCGCGCTGACCCGAGCGAAGGCGCGGCTGCGCACCGATCTGGTCTGGCCCGGACTCACGGACAGGCTCCCCACCGAGGCGGCTAACCCCAGGCGCAGGTGGCGAACCCCAGCGAGCGGCCAAGATAGGGTCTGGACGGGCAGCGCCGCGCCGGCAGGGAAGGGGGCGGGAAATGGCGGGTGGTACCGCAGGGACCAGAAAGGGGCCGGGAACAGCAGGAGGGCGGCGAAAGCCAAAGTCAGGCCCCTAGCTGCCCAGCCGCGCACCGCCCACCAGAGCGCGGCCGCCAGGGCCAGAAGTACCAAGATCAGCAGGGCGATCACAACTCCACCTCGTCTCTGAGCCATCCGGCTAGCGCCAGCAGGGCGGCGCTGATCAGCAGCGCCGCGGCGGCCGGCGCCAGGGGTACCCGCAACCAGCTGCCTAGGGCAGCCGAGCGCACTCCTAAGGCCGACAGGGGAATCTTCCACACCCACAGCCGCGCGGTCGCAGCGTAAGACACCAGGGCCCAGTGCCCCAGCTGCAGCAGGCCCAGAACACCCAGCAGCAAGGCGGCCAGGTCGACGCGCAGCGTGACGGAGCCCAGCGCGACCGTTCTCCTGCGAAAGGAGGCGAGGTACTGCCGCAGCAGCAGCAAGGCGGCCAAGAGCGGCGCAACGAAGGTCAGGGTCGCCAAGACCCCTAGTGCAAACAGGAGCGGCAGCTCGGGCCGAGCGGGCAGAAGCGCCGCCCACAGCAGCAGAGCCAGAACGACGGCGAAGACCAGCTCAGTCGCCAAGGAGACCAACCAGCGGCTGAGCATGTGGAGCCAACCGGGCGGCGGACTCAGCAGCATCAGGCTGCCCATCCGCTCAGCCGCAAAGGTATCCAGCAGGAGCAGGATAGCGCCCAGCCCTCCCAGCAGCGCGAGCAGCAGTAGCAGCGAGGCTGGCAGCAGGTGCGACCCGAACGGCAGCGGCGGACCGAAGCGGCTCAGGTGAAACGCCAAACCGCCCTGCAGTTCCAACCAGAGGGCGACGGCGATCCAGAGGGCTAAGGTGATCAGCGCCCCGGCGCTGCGCCGGATATTCAGCCACAGCAATGTCCGGAACCAGGTCATGCCAGAAGCTCCTGGAAAGTCTGCACCACGCTCTTGCCGGCTTCGCGCAGCTGCTCGGCCCGCGCGTCTAGGACCAACCTACCCTCCCGCAGGAACAGCACCCGATCGAACAGCGCCTCGGCCTCGGCGACTTCGTGGGTGGAGAGGACCAAAGTGCCCTGATCGTTCCAGGACCGCAGCAGGGCGCGCAAGATCCGCTCGCGGGAGATCAGGTCAATCCCGGAGAGGGGCTCGTCGAGCAACAGCAAGCGGGTCTGCCGGGCCAGAGCGAGAGCTAGGCGGAAACGGGCCTGCTGCCCCTTGGACATGCGCCGGTAGGGCCGCTCGGGGACTTCCAGGAAGGCGAGCAGGTCGCGGCAGCGCTCAGGGGAGAAGTCGGCGAAGAGGCCGCCCATCAGGCGCATCGCCGCAGCCGGTGACAACCAGGGGTCGAGCACGTCGGCCTCCCCGGCGTAGGCCAGCTCAGCCCGCCTGGCCCGCGGGGAACTGCCGGAAAAGCGCACAGATCCCCTGATCGGCTGCAGCAGCCCAGCCAGAGCCCGCAGAGCCGTGCTCTTCCCCGCCCCGTTGATCCCCAGCAACCCTACGATCTCCCCGGGCCAAAGCTGAAAGCTGACGTCCTGGAGGGCAGCGTGGTTTCCATAAGAGCAAAAAGTCCGGTCAAGGACGACGAGCGGCGAGGATGATCCCGATAGCATAGTCCACCTCCTCAGCGGTAGCGGAAAGGGCCTGCAGCTCAGCGGCGAAGCGCGCCGAAGCAGCCTCGAGCAGCTCGCGGCGCAGACCGACCACGTCCAAGTCTTCCCGGAGAAAGGTCCCCAAACCTCGGTTACTCTTGGTCATTCCCTGGCGCTCCAGCTCCTGAAAAGAGCGCATCACCGTATTAGGGTTGACCATGGCCTCAGCCGCCAATTCCCGCGCTGAAGGCAAGCGATCGCCAGGTGCCAACTGGCCGGTCGCCACCTGGCGCTTGACCCGGTCGATGATCTGTTGGTAGATCGGCCCTCCGTCCTGATCGGTTTTCCACACGCCCTCCGCCTCCCGTGTCCCCAGTGGGTATCTAGATATCTAGTTACCTAATTAATTAGTACACTAGAATATAGGCGCTGTCAAGAGCCGCCGGATCGCCGGTTAGGGGCGGGGCGAACTTGTAGAGTAAGTGGGGATCTGCGGGCTCAGTCGCCCGGGTTGCTCTGCCCTCAAGGAGGCAAAATGAACGATTCCCTTCGCCTAGGAGCACATCTCCAAGATGGCGGCGTCCGCTTCGCGCTCTGGACCGACCGGGACGTTCCGGTGTCCCTACGGCTGTTCACGGGCGGGGGCCAGCGCGACCTGCCGATGGAGAACTTAGGAAGAGGGGTCTACAGCCTCTTCGTCCCTGGAGCCAGCCAGGGGACGCGCTATCAATTTCTCTTAGATGGAACCGCCTTGTTCGATCCCTACAGCCGCTTAGCCCCCCAGGGCGTCGGGGGGCCATCCCAGGTCTGGGAGAGCAGTTATCGCTTCGAGCACGATCGGCCGCAACTGTCGCTGCAGGGTGCGAGCATCTACGAGCTGCACGTGGGTACCTTCACTCCCGAAGGGACGCTGCGGGCTGCGGCCCAGCAGCTCCCCCACCTCGTGCGCCTAGGCGTCCGCGCGATCGAGTTGATGCCGCTGTGGGCCTTTCCGGGGGAGCGGGGTTGGGGCTACGACGGAGTCTATCCCTTCGCCCTCCACCCGGCCTACGGCAACCCCGAGGACCTGCAGCGGCTGGTCGATCTCGCCCACGGCCTAGGGTTGGGTGTTTTCCTGGACATGGTCTTCAATCACTTCGGCCCGGAGGGCAACGTCTTGTGGGCCTACAGCCCGCGCTACTTCACCGACCGCAATCCCACCCCCTGGGGAGCAGGACCCGACTTCACCCTCCCCCAGCTCCGCTCCTTGATGCTGGAGAGCGGAGAGTACTGGCTGCAGACCTTCCAGTTTGACGGGATGAGGCTGGACGCCGTCCACGCCATCTGCGATCCCAGCCAACCGCATTTCCTGGAGGAGTTGGCTAGCCGGGTTCACGCCCTGCCTGGACCCCGCAGGTACCTGATCGCCGAGGATGAGCGCAACCTGGCCAGCCTGGTCGAGCAGACCGGCCTGGATGGTCTATGGGCTGATGACTTTCACCACCAAGTCGAAGTCCTGCTCACCGGCATCCAGAGAGGGTATTTCGGAGGGTACCGGCCCGAGCTGAGCGACTTAGCAGTCATCGCCGCGGATGGTTGGCTATACCAGGGCCAGGACTGGAATGGAAAACCCAGGGGCAGCTCGCCTCAGCAGCTCGCCCCCCAGAGCTTGGTTTTCTGCCTGCAGAACCACGACCAGGTCGGCAACCGGCCGCTGGGGGACCGGCTGGGGGGCCGCTGTGATCCCGGCGATCTGCGCGCTGCCACCCTGCTGCTGCTGCTGCTCCCCTACACGCCGCTGCTGTTCATGGGGCAGGAGTGGAACGCGCGCACCCCCTTCCTGTACTTCACCGACCACCCCGAGCCGCTGGGTAGCCAGGTCAAGGAGGGGAGGAGGCGGGAATTCGCCGACTTCTCCGAGCTAGGCGGCCCAGAGGACGTCCCAGATCCCCAGGCAGAGAAGACCTTCTCGGCCTCCAAGTTGGACTGGCAAGAGCTGCAGAGCCCGGCCGCAGCCGAAGCTTTTCAGCTGCACCAGAAGTTGCTGCGGCTGCGCCGGGAGGACCCAGTCTTGCGCCACGGGGACCGCTCCGGCCTGCGCAGCGGGGTAGAGCAGGGGCTGCTCTGGGTGGAGAGGGTGCACGGCGACCAACGCCGCATCCTGTTGGTCAACTTCCAAGATCGAGATCTCCCCTGGCCAGCCGCTGCCCAGGGCTGCCAGCTGCTGTTCGCGACGGCTCAGGAGATAGGAGGGCAGGTAGCAGCCCACTCCGGACTGCTGCTGGGGGGCAGCCGTGGCCAGTAGGTATCCCTTCCCCGGGCCGAGCTACCGGCTGCAGTTGCGCCCAGAGTTCGGTTTCCAGGAAGCCACCCAGCTGCTGCCTTACCTCGCTGAGCTAGGGATCGCCACCGTCTACACCTCCCCCTACCTGCAGGCAACACCGGGCAGCACCCACGGCTATGACCTGGTCCGACACGACCAGATCAACCGCGAACTGGGAGGAGAGGCCGGGCTGGATAACTTCGCCCAAAGCTTGGCGGAGTTGGGGCTCAATCACGTCTTGGACATGGTCCCCAACCATATGGGCATCGCTTCCAGCGAGAACCTCTGGTGGAACGACGTTCTGGAGAACGGTCCCAGCGCGCTGCACGCTGATTTTTTCGACATCGAATGGTCTCCGCGCAAGGAGGCGATGCGCGGTAAGGTCTTACTCCCCATCTTAGGGGACCAGTACGGCAAGGTCTTGGAGGGGGGAGAATTCCGGCTCATCCGCGACGGGGGTACCTTCGCGCTGGCCTATTACCAGAGGGTTCTACCGTTAGCGCCGCGCAGCCTGGCTCCGCTGCTGCAAGGAGTTCTGGAAAGCTACCGCAGCGCTCAGGCAAACGTTCCCAACGAGGAATCGGTCACCGAGCTGGAGAGCATCCTCACCGCGATCCGCCACCTCCCTGGGCCGGAAGCAGCCAGCGAGGAGGAGCGCAGCGAGCGCAACCGGGAGAAAGAGGTGATCAAGCGCCGCCTCGCTGAGCTCTTCCAGCGCGATCCCGAGATGGCGGAAGCGGCCGACCAGGAGCTCAGGGCGATGGGGGGGGTGGCGGGCGAGCCGGCCAGCTTCAATGCCCTAGATGACCTGCTGCGCGCCCAGTCCTACCGGCCGGCCTTCTGGAAGGTGGCCACCGAAGAGATCAACTACCGGCGCTTCTTCGATATCAACGACCTAGCTGCGCTGCGCATGGACCGGCCAGAAGTCCTACGCGCCACCCACCAGCTGGTTATGGAGCAGGTGGCTGCCGGCCGCATCCAGGGCTTGCGGCTCGACCACACCGACGGGCTATACGATCCCTTGGGCTACTTCCAAAACCTCGTCCTCTGGCACAGCGAGCTGGCCGGAAAAGGCAGCTTGGCGCTGTGGGCCGAGAAGATCTTGGAGCCCGGAGAGAAACTGCCCGAATCCTGGCCGGTCCTAGGCACCACCGGCTACGATTTCCTGTCCAGCATCAATGGGCTATGGGTTGATCCCAGCGCTCGCAGCAGCTTGACCGCTTTCACCTCTCGGCAGACCGGCGAGCGCGGCAGCTACGCCGATCTGCTCTATAACAACAAAAGGCTGATCATGCAGACCAGCCTTTCCAGCGAGGTCAACACCCTGGCCCTGCAGCTGGAACGGTTGGCCGAGAGCAACCGCCGCTCCCGCGACTTCACCCTGGTCAGCCTCACCGCCGCGATCGTCGAGACCATCGCGGCCTTCGCGGTTTACCGCACCTATCTGAGACCGGGGGAAATCCCTTCCGAGCAAGACCGCAGCTACGTACAGAGCGCCGTACGCCTGGCCAAGAGGCGCAATCCAGGGATCGGCCGCGAGGTCTTGGACTTCCTGCAGGACACTCTGCTGCAGGTGATCCCAGACAACGCTAGCCCAGAGCAACAGGAAGACCAGCTGCGCTTCGCCCTACGCTTCCAACAGATCAGCAGCCCGGTCATGGCCAAAGCCGCCGAGGACACTACCTTCTACACCTATCCCCGGCTGACCAGCCTGAACGAAGTCGGGAGCGACCCCTCAGTATTCGGAACCAGCCCAGAGCAGTTCCATACCGCCAACGCCGAGCGGTTGGCCCGCTGGCCGGACAGCATGCTGGCCGTCGCCACCCACGACACCAAGCGCGGCGCCGACACTCGGATCCGTATCAGCGCGATCAGCGAGGCACCCAAGGCCTGGACGCAAGCGGTTCGGAAGCTCAACCGGCTCACCAGCTGGTTGCGGGTGGACGCCGACGGCGTCCTAGCCCCCACCCGGGCCGACGAGCTGCTCTTCTACCAGGCTGCCCTGGGGATCTGGCCCCTAGACGGCCAGTTCGGGGACTTCACCCAGCGCCTCCAGGCCTACATGACCAAGGCCACCAAGGAGGCCAAGCGGCAGACCTCCTGGATCAACCCCAACCCCGCTTACGACCAGGCAGTGACCGAATTCGTCGCCAAGGCCTTAGCCAATCCCAAAGTCCTGGAGGTCTTTGCCGAATTAGACCGCCAGATCGCGGTCAGCGCAGCCTGCCATGGGCTCTCTCAGGCCCTCTTGCAGCTCAGCTGCCCGGGTGTCCCTGACCTGTACCAGGGGGGGGAGCTGTGGGACCAGAACCTGGTGGACCCGGACAACCGCAGGCCGGTGGACTACGCCCGCCGCCGTGAGCTGCTGGCCCGGCTGAGCGCAGAGCCAGCTGGGCCAGAGCAGCTGAACAGGCTCCTCAGGGAGTACCGCAGCGGCGAGATCAAGCTATACCTGATCCAGAAGGCCCTGCAGTGCCGCCGGCGCCACCCCCAGCTGTTCGCCAGGGGGAACTACCGCGCGCTGGAGATCCACCCTCACCTGATCAGCTTTCAGCGGAAGCGCGGCCAGAAGCAGGTGATCGTGTGCGCGCCGCGGCTAGTCTACGGGCTATCCGGAGGGGAGTGGCCCCTGGGCGAGCTGTGGGGGGAGGCCCGGCTGCAGCTCCCCACCGGCCGCTTCCACAACCTCCTGACCGGAGAGAGCTGGGAGGGGAGCGTGGCCCTCGCGGAGCTCCTAGCCCACTTCCCGGCCGCTCTGCTGGAAGCCGCCCAGCCCTGACCGGCCGGCGGATTGGGTGTATCGCTCACCTTCCGGGGACGCGGGCCGGTTAGACTTGTCTCCATGCGCCTTCTTGCCCTTTTTGCTCATCCCGACGATGAAGTCGGCTGCTTAGGAACCCTGGCCAAACACGTGGCCAGAGGGGACCAAGTCCTGCTCAGCTGGACGACCATGGGGGAGCTGGCCTCGCAGTTCGGCCGAGCCAGCGCGGACGAGGTGACCAAAACGCGCACTGCCCACGGGGCTTTCGTGGCTGAGAAAATCGGTGCGTCGTACCGGTTCTTCGATTTCGGGGACTCGCGGGTGACCGGATCTCGCGACCAAGTGCTGGCGGTGGCCAAGCTATACGCCGAGTTTCAACCTGACACCGTGATCACTTGGGACGACTACAGCGGCCATCCCGACCACCGAGCCACCGCCAAGCTCGCCTTCGACGCCGTGACCTTCGCGCGCATCCCCAAGATCGTCTCTGAGGGTGAGGCCGAACCCAAGGCCGCCCACCGCAAGCCGGTACGGATCTACCAGTACCACCACCGGGCCTCCCCTTTCCCCTCGGTGCACATCGACATCTCCGAACAGATCGGTACCGTAACCGAGGTGTTCGCCTTTTACCGGGATTTCTATGGCTGGAAAGCCACCGACGAGCAGTTCCAGGCCCAGCGGGCCATGATCGGCCGGGAGGTGGGTTGCCGGTTCGCCGAGCACTTCCAGTTACGGTCGACCTCCCTGCCCGCCCAGACCTACCTCCCCTGAACGGCAGCCGGCTAAGCCATGCCCGAGACCATCCAGCTCAAGGAGACGCACTACATCCGCAGCCGGCCAGACATCCTGTTCCGTTTGGCCTGCGATCCGGCGCGGCGGGCCAAATGGGATAAGAATCTGCGGTCGGCCCGCTACAAGGGCGAGGAGAAGCTGGTCAACGGCAGCGAAGTGCTGCTGTACCTGCCGCTGAGGCTGGGCGGCTCACGCTGGAACGCCCGCTACACCAACGTACAAGCTCCCACCCGAGCGACGCTGGAGAGCACCAAGCCCTTCGGCTTCTTCGCCTCCCTGCAGCAGCAGTGGACCTTCAAGCCCATCCCGGGGGGCACCGAGGTGACCTTTCAGATCACCGCGCTGCCGCGCTTCGGCTTTATACGCCGGGGCAGCGAGCGCATCCTTCGCGCCGTCCTAGCTCAGACCCTGATCGACCTGCAGCGCCAGGTGGACGCCGCTGGCGCAGAATCCCTACTCGAGACGGCCAAGGAGGTCTCGCGTGCACAGCGCAAGCAGAAACGAGACGCCAAAGTCCCACCAAAGCGATGAAGCAGCTGCACTCCTGAGGATCGAGGGCCTGACCAAGACCTACTGGCAAGGTGCCAGCGCGGTGCACGCCCTGGATGGAATCGATCTGAGCGTCTCGGCAGCCAGCTTCGTGGCCATCATGGGCCCGTCGGGTTCGGGAAAATCGACGCTGCTCAGCATGATGGGATTGCTCGATCTTCCCGACCAGGGCGAGGTGTGGCTCAGCGGCCAAGCGGTCAGCCACCTCTCCGATGACCGGCGCACCCTCCTGCGCCGGGAGCGCATCGGCTTCGTCTTCCAGAACTTCGAGCTGATCCCCACCCTGACAGCCGCGGAGAACATCTTGCTGCCGGCCGAACTCACCAAGCAGGCGGGCAAGGCTAGGACGCGCCTGGAAGGCCTAGCTGGGCTGTTGGGCCTCTCCGGCCGCCTGGGCGCACGGCCCCATCAGCTCTCCGGCGGCCAGCAACAGCGGGTGGCGATCGCCCGGGCGCTGATCATGAACCCGCTGCTGGTCTTGGCCGACGAGCCTACCGGGAACCTGGACAGCAAGTCCGGGCAGGCGGTCTTAGAGATTCTGCGCGAGGGAGTCGACCTGCAGGGCTGGACCGTGGTGATGGTGACCCACGACCCGGCGGCGGCTCTCTACGCCGACCGGGTGGTCTTCTTGCGGGACGGGCGGGTGGTCGGCGAGGGCGATCCGCGCCACGAGACCGGGCGCCGCCAGATCGAGGCCTTCTCGGGGACGCTCCCGGCCGGGACCCGATAGGCCGCTGAGATGGGGACCCTGACGGTCTACCCCGCGATCAGGTTGGAGGGGCGTCTGAGAGCCCAGCCGAGCAAAAACTACACCACCCGCTTCCTGTTGGCGGCTGCGCTGAGCGAGGGTGAAAGCAGGATCGAGGCCCCAGCGGAGAGCGACGACAGCCGCGCGCTGCAGCGCTGCTTGCTCGAACTAGGCGCCAGCATCGTCCAAGACGGCAGCGCGCTTCGGGTCCGCGGCTTCGGGCATCGGCCGCGCAGCGGGAAGACGCTCAACCCCGGCAACGCGGGGGCAGTCCTGAGGCTGTTGATCGCGATCAGCGCTCTGACCGAGGAGACCGACTTCGTCACCGATTACCCGCACAGCCTGGGGCGGAGGCCGCAACAGGACCTGCTCGACGCCTTAGGTCAGATAGGCGTGGACAGCCAGAGCCAGGGGGGGCTGCTGCCGATCCGCGTCCGCGGCGGGCACCGGCTGCACCCAGCCGAGATCAAGGTCCAGGTCGGGCAGAGCAGCCAATACGCCAGCGGCGTGCTCTTCCTGGCGCCGCTCCTGCCTTTCGACAGCGCCGTCAAGCTGCTCGGCCCGCTGAAGAGCGCAGCGGCGATCCGCCAGACCATCGACACGCTGCGGCGCTTCGGGATCACCCTGCAGGTCTCCCCTGACCTGCGCCAGATCGCGATCCCAGGGCAGCAGAGCTTCCAGCCCAGGAGCCTGACCGTACCGGGGGACTACCCGGGGAGCCTGGCCCTGCTGGCCGCCGCCGCGCTGCGGCCAGGTCAGGTGACCGTGGACAACCTTCAGGCCGACGACCTGCAAGGAGAGAGGGCCGCCCTGGACGTGCTCATCCGGATGGGGGCCGACCTAGAGCGCAGCGGCGACGCGGTGACCGTGCGCGGCGGGCGGGCGCTGCACGGGGTCGTAGAGGACGGCGACCCCTTTACCGACGCGGTGCAAGCGCTGTGCGCGGCCGCTGCGCTGGCCGAGGGGACGACGATCTGGCACAACGTCGCTACGCTGCGGCTCAAGGAATGCGACCGCATCAGCGATACCCGGGCCGAGTTGCGCAAGCTCGGCGTGGACTGCGACGAGGGGGAGGACCGATTGATCCTCCGGGGCAAGCCGGCTATCGAGGGCGGAGTCTGCTTGGACAGCCACGGCGACCACCGGATGGTGATGATGCTCTGCGCCTTAGGCCTCGCCGCGCAGAGACCGGTCGTCATCGCCGAACCGCAGCACATCGCCAAGAGCTATCCGGATTTCTTCGGACACCTGAGAGCGCTCGGAGCTCAGCTGGAGGTCTCTGACTCCTGAGCGGCGCTGCAGCCTGATCCGGAGGGGTCCGGCCTATTCCGAAAACCGCTGTCCGGGTATCCTCGGTGGGGCCCGGCTCAACGCCAGCGCGACAACCTCTCCAGCAGACCAGGCCAGGCGCGCCCGGGCAAGACCTCGCCCAAGATGACCGGACGGCTCTGCCCGGTAACGCTACCTAGGGGCAACGCGCGCCCCGCTAGGCACTGGGCGCCCAGCCAGGCAAAGGCCATGGCCTCCAGGGCTTGGCTGGGGACGCCGCTGAGCCGGGCGCCGCGCTCTACAGCCACCCCATCCAAGTAGGACGCCAGCTTGGCCATCAGGGTGGGGTTCTCGGCGCCCCCGCCGAAGACCCACAGGCTGGGAGCCCCAGGGGTCCAGCGGCGCAGCGCCAGGGCGACCGACGCAGCAGTCAGGGCGGTCAGGGTAGCCAGGAAGTCTGCTGGGCTACCCGCCCAAGAGCGCCAGAGCTCGGAGACGAGGGGTGCACCGAACTGCGCGCGGCCCGCACTCTTGGGCGGTGGCTTCTGAAAAAAGTCCCAGGAGAGCCAGCGCGCCAGCTGGCGCGTATCCTCTTGGCCCCGGGCAGCCCAGGCACCGCCCCGATCCTGAAGCAGGCGGCCTCCGCTGAGCAGGGCGGCGGCTCCGTCCAGAAGGGCGTTGCCGGGTCCGGTATCGAAAGCGCACAGGCTCCCTGCGCCACCTTGCCCCGGGATCCAGGTGAGGTTGGCGATACCCCCGAGGTTGAGGACCGCCCGCGGCTCTGAGGCCCCGAAGAGCAGCTGGTGGTAGGGCGGGACCAGCGGCGCACCTTGGCCACCGGCCACCACATCGGCGGCACGGAAGTTGTGCACGATCGTCAACCCGCTGGCCAGCGCCAGCTCAGCCGCCGACCCAATTTGCAGGGTGAAGCCCTCCTCGCCACCCGGCTGATGCCGCAGGGTCTGCCCGTGGAAGGCGATGGCATCGGCTTGCCCCAGCCGCTCCAAAGCCTGGAGCGCGGCCCGGGCGTATGCGCGGCCCAAGCGGCGGTCCAGGCGCGCTGCCTCCTCCACGGAGAGGGGGCCGTGGGCGGCATCCAGGCTGGCTTCCCTGAGGGAAGGGGAGTAAGCCGAGTGGCGGTAGCCCAGCAGCTGCCCAGGACCTGAGGGGCCCAGGGACAGCAAGGCGACATCGATGCCATCGGCGCTGGTACCCGACATCATCCCCAAGATGCGCAGCGTGTTGGGCGCGGAACTAGCCGCGCTCAAGCTGCGTCCCTGGCAGCGGCAGGTCGGGGGTTCCGCGCCGGAGCGCGAGGTAAAAGCCACCCCGGCTCAGCGAGATCGCGGCTAGCCGGTGGCAGGATACCCGGGTCCCGGCCAGGGCGCAGGCAGGTAGCGTAGGTCTGGATACTCCGGACACGTCAGCACAGCATACCGACTCGGCTCCGGGAGAGGGAGCCGGAGGGCTGGCGCAGCCTGGGGAGGGCGCTGAGGGGCTGACCGAAGGCCGGCGCGCATTCCCAGAGCTCACCCTTGCGGTTCTCATCTTGGCTAGCTAGACTTCGCAGGAAAGGAGAGCGTCATGAAACACCGTGCAGTTGCTGCCCTAGGCCTTTCCGCTGCCCTGATCGCCCCCTTGGCCCAAGCCGCCTCGGTCCACCTCACCATCTGGTCCTTCTTGACCCAGCCCGAGGTCAACGTGGTCCAGAAGCTGGCTGATCAGTGGGCCAAGGCCCACGGAG
>JAJZIR010000011.1:30449-96085 GCA_021810505.1 bacterium | reverse complement strand
GGGCTATAAGGCCCTCCCTGCGCTGCACGCCTCAGCGCTCCCCCACTGATCCCTGCTGTCATGCTGCTCGCCCCAGAAGGGCAAGGGGAAGTCTACATCCCCGGGGAAGGGGGTGTCAAGGGAGCGGGGGTGGACCTTCTCGGATCAGGTCCTCCCTGGCCAGCGCTGAGGTGATCCGCTCCACTGCCTGGGCGAGACTCTCTCCGGCCGCCCCGATGGACAGCTCTGGCCTCTGGGGAATCTCGTAGGGATCGTCCATCCCGGTGAGCCCCCGCAGCTCCCCGCTCGCGGCCCGACGGTAGAGCCCCTTGGGGTCCCGGCTGCGGCAGACTTCTAGGGGTGTCGCTAGGTAGACCTCAAAGAAGCGACCCCCGCTGAGCTCGGTGGCGCTCCTAACTTCCGATCGGGACTGACGGTACGGAGAGATGGCGGCGACGATAGCGATGCCGCGGTGTTTGGCGATGAGGCTAGACACCAGGCCCAGGCGGCGCACGTTGCGTTCCCGGTCGGCCCTGGAAAACCCCAGCTCGGAAGATAACTGCTCGCGCAAGACATCGCTGTCTAGAACGCTGACCGCCCGCTGCTCCTGCACTTCGAGTCGCCTGGCCAGCGCGTTGGCCAAGGTGCTCTTGCCGCTGGCGGGCAGGCCGGTGATCCAGATCACCAGACCCCCCTGCCCAGCGGGCGGAAAGGCCTCTTTGAGGACGTCGATGACCTCTTTGGGGGAGAACCAGCCTGGGATTTCCTGGCCCGCGCGGAGCCGCTGGCGCAGCTCGGTGCCGGAGATACTCCAGGTCACCTGCTGTTTTCCTGACTGTTTTCCCGAACCGGAGTTCACTGCGACGTAGCGCTGCTGATGAGGAGCGTAGGCGAATTCCGGCATGAGAACCGGTACGATCCCCAGCTCGTCGGCCCGGTCTCTGAGCAGCTCCTGGGCCGCGAAAGGTGGATACCAGGTACCGCCCTCCGGCCGCCCCGGATCGGCGTGAGCTCTCCCGACGATGAAGTGCGTGGCACCGAAGTTTTTGCGGATCAGAGCGTGCCATAGCGCTTCTTTTGGTCCAGCCATCCGCATGGCCAGCGGCAGCGCAGCCAAGACCACCGGCAGGTCTTCTCGGCTCCTCAGCGCCGCGCGGTAGGCGCGCATGCGCAGCGGGGCTGCTAGGTCACCTGGCTTGGTTACCCCGGTGGCAGGGTGGAGCAAGATGACAGCCTCCGGCCCCGCTGCCGCTCCGGCCGCCTCGATCAGGGCCAGGTGGGCTCGGTGCAGCGGATTTCTGGTCTGGAAGGCTACCACCTGGGGGCTAGGTGCCAGGACCGGCCGCAGCTCGGATGGGGTGCGGTATTCCGGGGCAAAGTCGGCCAACCGAGCGGCTTCGTAAGTCGCCTCGCTCCAGGGCCGTACCTGTCCACCGACGTACCAGGGATTCCGCGCCAACAGCCCAGCCACTCCCGGGTGCTCCGGGTCAGCACTGCCGAAGATCAGCTGGGCTTCCAGCTGCAGGTCGGCCGAGAAAACCTCCTCTACCCGCAGGACCGCCAGCGGGCTGCGGTCTGCGCGCAGCAGCTGCAGCTCGCTGCCCGAACTGAGCTGCCCGGCCAGCCTCTCCGGGAGGTCGAGGGTGATCGGGATGGGCCAGAGCTGGCCGCCGCGCAGCCGCCCCTGCTGCAAGGTGGAACGGTAGTCCTCCGCTCCCATGAACCCGGTCAGGGGCCGGAAGCCCTCGCAGAGAAGCAATTCCAGGTCACAGCGCTGTTGGGGGGTGAGCAGGTGAGCGTTCAAAGGATATCCACCGCCAAGGCGGCTCGCGGGGACCCGCCGGCAGGGGTGTCCTGGCCTAAAGCTGCGCTGGTCACGGGCGCATTCTAGCTTCCGGTAGCCGACCTTGAAGCGGCGCCGACTGCCCTTGGCCGGTCCCGCGCCAGCGCGTACACTGGCCTAGCGTTCCCGCAAGGGACCGGAGGTGTCATGGCTGCGAGGAGCATGGAGGAGTTAGTCTCGCTCTGCAAGCGTCGGGGTTTCATCTTTCCTGGCAGCGAGCTGTACGGTGGGCTGCAGGGTACCTATGACTATGGGCCGCTGGGCGTGGAGCTCAAGAACAACCTGAAGGCTGCCTGGTGGCGGAGCAACGTCTACGAACGGGACGACATCGAGGGTCTGGACGCGGCTATCTTGACCCACCGCTTGGTGCTGCGCCACTCCGGCCACGAGAGCACTTTCAGCGACCCGATGGTAGACTGTCGCAACTGCAAGAGCCGTTGGCGCGCCGACCACATCGCTGGACGCTGCCCCCGCTGTGGGTCCTCAGACCTCACGGAACCCCGCCCATTCAATCTGATGTTCAAGACTACGGTGGGACCGGTCGCCGACGAGGAGAGCTTCGCGTATCTGCGCCCGGAAACCGCTCAGGGTATCTTCATCAACTTCAAGAACGTTCTAGACGCCACTTCTAGGCGACTCCCCTTCGGGATTGCCCAGATCGGTAAGGCCTTCCGCAACGAGATCACCCCCAGGAACTTCATCTTTCGGGTCAGAGAGCTCGAGCAGATGGAGATCGAGTTCTTCGTACTCCCCGGCGAGGACGAGGTTTGGCACCGCCGCTGGGTGGGGGAGCGCCTGCGTTGGTGGCAGGCGCAGGGCCTGGCTGCTGACAACTTGGTGGCGCAGCCGCAGTCCACTGCCGACCTGGCCCACTACAGCAAAGCCACAGTCGACTTGCTCTACCGCTTCCCTCACGGCTTAGAGGAGCTGGAGGGGATCGCCAACCGCACGGACTTCGATCTGGGTTCCCACAGCCGCTTCCAGGCCGAGCTGAGCCTGACTGCTCGGGTTCTCCCCAACGAGGACAGCACCGCCAGGCTGGCGGTGCAAGACCTAGCCAGCGGGCAGTGGGCTGTCCCCTTCGTCATCGAGCCCTCAGCTGGGGTAGACCGCGGCGTGCTGGCGTTGCTCACCGAAGCGTACGCCCAAGAGCAGCTCCCTGGCGGTCAGCAACGCACCGTGCTGCGCCTGCGCCCACACCTGGCCCCGATCAAGCTGGCGGTGATCCCTCTGGCCAGGAACCGCCCCGAATTGGTGGACCGGGCCAGGGCGGTCTGCGCGGACCTGAGGGCCCTGGGGCTCGGACGGGTCCAGCTGGAGGACGGCGGTAACATCGGCAAGGCCTACCGCAGGCACGACGAGATCGGTACCCCCTATTGCGTCACCATCGACTTCGACACCCTGGGTATCGGCGATCAGCCGGAGCTCAAGGACACCGTCACAGTGCGCGACCGGGACACCATGGAGCAGGTCCGGATCCCGCTCTCCGAGCTGGCCTCCTGGCTGCCCGGGCGCTTCGCAGCTCCCCGGCTACCGGACCCCGAGCAGGTTTCGGGCTAAACGGTAGGCCCCAAGTCGACCCGGCGCAGTGCGACTCCGCCGATCCGCCAGCTACCGTCTGGCTGGCGCTGCATCAGGTACAGCGCGCGGTAGAGCTGTCCGGCGCGGCTCAGCAGATCGACCGGCTGCACGGTACCCTTGGTCCCCGACCGGGGAGACCCGAAGGAGTAACTGAGCGGGGCGATCACGGCCGGGTAGTCCTTCTCGACCATCCGGAAGAAGTTGGCGGCCGTCTTGAACTGGGCCCGCAATTCGGGCGCGGCGTAGGAGAAGGCCAGGCGCGCGTGACCCCCGGCCAGGGCGGTGAGCTGATCGGCGATGACCTGATCGGCGGCCCCTAGGGGGGCCGCCCCGGCGAGGGCCCACGGCGCGAGCAGCAGGCCGATCGCAGCGGACAGAAAGCAGCGGCGCATAGAGTACTCTATGCGCCGCTGCCACTTTCGGCTGTGTGCTAGAAGCCGGTCCCTATCTCCGGAGGCTAGCGGGCGCCCTGCGAGCGGCGGATGCCCAGGCGGTCGGTCAGCTCAATGTACCCGGCGTAATCGGTGCGCTCGAGGTAGACCAGCAGGCGCCGCCTCTGCCCTACCAGCAGTTGCAGGCCGCGCTGGCCGTGCTTGTCCTTGCGGTTGGCGCTCAGATGTGCGCTGAGGTTGTTGATCCGCTCGGTCAGGAGGGCTACCTGGACCGGCACCGAGCCGGTGTCGTTCTCTGAGCGCGCGTGCTGCCGGATGATCTCTGCTTTATGCTCTGCGTCCCACATGTGGTCTCCAGTGCTCTGGATGGAGTCCCGCGCGCCCGAGCCTAGACCCGAACGGCGGCGCATTAGTCTAGCACGGCGCCGACTTGACAGGGCCGCGGCGCAATCTTATGATCGTTGCGCCCCGCTGGGGTGGCGGAATTGGTAGACGCACTAGCTTGAGGGGCTAGCGCCCGCAAGGGTGTGTGGGTTCAAATCCCATCTCCAGCACCAATGGCCCGGTCCCCTAGGGGACCGGGCTCTTCCGTTCACCGCAGCGACAGATAGGCCCAGCCCATGCGGGGCAGGGCCAGCGACCCCCGGACCACCTCGCCGTTCCACAGGTCGGTCCAGTTTCCCTGGGGGAGTGAGACCTTGGTCGCGGCTTGGTCGTTGAAGATAGCCAGCAGCTCTCCCTTGCCCGGCGCGCCCCGGTAGAAGGACAGCACGCCCCCCGAGGCCGCCCCGGCCCTCCAGACCGGAGAGTGCAGCGCCCGCACCGAAGTCTTTAGCAGCCCCAGGCGGTGGTAGAACAGCAGCATCGCCTGGCTGCACTGGCTCCACTGGAAGGGGTAGCGTTCTTGGTCATCTGGGGACTTCTTGCCCAAGAAGGCGCACTCGTCTCCCTGGAAGGTCACCGGAGTTCCGGGAAGCGCGGTATCCAGGGCGATGGCCAGCCGCTGCCTGGCCAAGTCCAGCGGGCTGGGGTGGCCGCCCAGGCCCAGGTTGCTGAGCTGGCTGAGCAGCCGGCTGGTGTCGTGGGTGCTCAAGACGTTGAAGCCCATGGCCTGAGCGGCCACCGGATACCGGGAGTAGATGAAGGACAGCTGTTGTAGAGCCCACTTGCCCCCCAGGAAAGGGTAGCGCCCCCCGGCGTAGGGGATCAAGACGTTGCGCCCGATAGCGTAGTTCATGACCGAATCGAACTGGTGGCCCTGGAGCCACTGGGGAGCGACGTTCCAATCCTCACCGAGCAGGTAGGCCCGAGGGTTGATCCCCAGCACCGCTTGGCGCAGTTTGCGGATGAAGCTGTGGTCGTTGACCATGGTGGAGGGGGAGTCCACCCGGACGCCGTCGAAGCCGAAGCGGATCCAGTGCTCGGCGACGTGCAGCAAGTAGCGCTCGACCTGCGGGTTGGTGGTCTTCAGCAGTGGCAGGCTGGCGACCCCCTCCCAGCTCTGATAGGCCGAAGCGTCCCCAGGGGTAAACGGCCACTTGTTGATGGTGTACCAGCTCCAGTAGGGGGACCTGGGGCCCAGCTTGACCACGCTCTGGAACATCGGCGACCCCAAGCCGGTATCCTCGGGAACGAAGTCGAAAATGACGTGCATGCCCAGCTGGTGCGCTCTGTGCAGCAAGGCCTTGAGCGTGCTGGTCTTGCCCAGCCAGGGGGCCAGCTTGAGGTAGTTGCTGGTGTCGTAGCCGTGGGTCGACCCGGCCTCGAAGATGGGGGTCAGGTAGATCAGGTGGACCCCCAAGAACTTGAGGTAGGGCAGCTGGTCGAGTACCCCGCGCAGGTCACCGCCTAGGTACTGGTGGCAGCACAGCTCGGCCGTGACCGGCGCGTCCAACCAAGCGGTCTCTAACGGCCTGGGCCTGGAGGGGTTTTCCTGCCACTTGGGGTTGTGGTAGTACTCGTCGGTGCGATCGGTCTTCCAGAGCAGGTCGTTGGCTGGGTTGCCGTTGTAGAAGCTGTTCGGGAAGATCTCGTAGGCGGTCCCCTTGCCGACCCAGTTCACCGCGGTGAAAGGGTGCGCCGGGCTGCGGTAGGGGCCGAAGGAGCGCGTGCCTCCACCGCGCAGCTCCAGCTGGAAGCGAAAGCTCTCGGTGCCGGCGGGGACCAGCGCCATCCAGGTCTCCTTACTGGTCCTGAGCTGCAAGAAAGCCGGGTAGGCCACCCGGCCCACCCAGACTTTGGCCGCCTGAACTCGGCCGTCCCCGACCTGGAAGCGCAGGGTCAGCTGCCCCTGCGCCACCGAGAGGTCGTCGGCCTGCTGCGGCGAGAAGTGGAAGCCCAGCCTTTGCGCCTCGCTGGGCGCGCTGCTCGCCTTTACGGTGATCACCGCGTTGGCTCCGCCGTAGCCGTCCCCGATACAGGCCTGGGCTTGCGGGCTCACCGGGCTGCCGTAGCGGCTCCCCTTGCACATGTTTTTGGGCCAGTGCCCGTCGATGTAGTACTTGTACTGGTAGACCCCGGGCTTCAGCGCGATCGTCACCGACCAGCTGCCCCCGTGCCTGGCCATCGCGCTCTCTCCCCAGCTGTTCATGGATCCCCGCAGGTCCACCGCGTGGACGCTGAGCCCCTTGGGCGGCGTATAGGTGAAAGTGACCTTGGCCGCTGCGGCCACCCCCGCCCAGGCCAGCAGCGCGCAGACCGCCCAAACCCACCCCCTGCTCAGACCACCGAGCTTATGCACCGCGTACCTCCTTGGCTAGAGTTTACCCCCCATCAGCCTGGTAGTGCTTCCAGCCCTTATCCGGGACTGGGCGCAGCCCGCTCGATTGGATATCTAAACAAGTGTTCGTTATTTTATTGGGCAGATGTGACGGAAATCTGATAAGATCCTTGCGGAAAGAAAGTTGGTTGCGTTCGGTCGCGACCAAGGCCGGCGGAGACGGGGAGGAAGATGCTCGAGGTTCGGCACCTGGTCAAGCATTTTGGGGGTCTATACGCTGTCGATGACGTGAGCTTCACGGTCAAGACCGGCACCATCACTGGGCTGATCGGACCCAACGGCGCCGGCAAGACCACGCTGTTCCACACCATCGCCGGCGGCTACCGCCCTGACCGAGGAGAGGTCTTCTTGGGCCCGAAGAGGATCAGCGGGCTCCCGCCGCACCGCATCTTCCAGCTCGGCCTGGTCAGGACCTTCCAGATCCCCAAGCCCTTCCGGGAGATGACTGTCTTGGAGAACCTGATGGTCGCGGCCCCCGGCCAACTGGGAGAGCGCTTCTGGAGCGCCTGGGTGGCCGGCCGGCGAGTGCGCCGCCAGGAGCGAGAGATCCGGGAGCGGGCGGTCCAGGTGATGGAGTTCCTCAACCTGGGACGGGTTGCCCAGGAGTTGGCCAAGAACCTGTCCGGCGGCCAGCAGAAGCTAGTAGAGATCGGCCGGGCGCTGATGTCCGATCCCCAGTGCATCCTGCTGGATGAGCCGGGGGCTGGTGTCAACCCGAGCCTGCTGGTCGAGATCGTCGACCGGATCGCCGAGCTGAACTCCCGGGGAATCACCTTCTTGCTGATCGAGCACAACATGGACGTGGTGATGAACCTCTGCGATCCAGTCCTGGTGATGGCCCAGGGCCGTCTGCTGCTGGAGGGCCCGCCCGACCTGGTGCGCAGCGACTCCAGGGTGCTGGACGCTTACCTGGGAGGTACCCCGGCATGAGCCTGCTGCAGGTGGATCAGCTGGTCGCCGGCTACCTGCGCGGCGTCCCCATCCTGCGAGGGGTGTCGCTGTCGGTGGCCCAAGGCGAGATCGTCACTGTGCTGGGGCCTAACGGGGCTGGCAAGTCGACGCTGGTCAAATCCATCGCCGGCCTGGTCCCCGTCTTCGGCGGCCATACCACCTTGGACGGCCAACCGCTGGGGAACCTCCCTGCGCACCGCCTCATCGCTGTTGGCCTGGCCTACGTCCCCCAGACCAACAACATCTTCAAGCGCCTCAGCGTCCTAGAGAACCTGGAGATGGGGGGATACCCGCTGCGAGGCCGCCTGGATGCCAGGATTGCCCGGGTTTTCGACCTCTTTCCCGAGCTGCTGCCATTCCGAAAGCAGGCCGCGGGCCGCCTGTCCGGCGGGCAGCGGCAGATGGTGGCGATCGGCAGGGCTCTGATGGTCGATCCCAAACTGCTGATCCTGGACGAGCCCTCGGCGGGCCTCTCGCCCAAACTGGTCGCACAGGTCTTCTCCAAGGTGCGCCAGATCCGCGACGCAGGGGTGACGGTCCTGATGGTCGAGCAGAACGCCAAGGCGGCCCTGCAGATCTCCGACCGCGGTTACGTGCTGGCGGAGGGCAGGGAACGCATCCAGGACCAGGCTTCCGCACTGCTGGTCAACCCCGAGGTAGGCGAGCTGTACTTAGGGGCCAAGGGGAAGCTGCTGTGATCGGGCAGCTGCTGGCCAACGGGATCATCCTGGGAGCGACCATCGCCCTGGGCGCGATCGGCCTGACCATGACCTACAACATCCTCGACTTCGCCAACTTCGCCCAGGGCGAGCTGTTGACTTTCGGGGCTTACTTCGCCCTGATCGCCGTCAGCGCCTTCGCCGGGGTCCACTCGACCTTCGGCGCGCTGTCCTTCGGCTGGCCCATGGTGGTCGCGCTGCTGCTGGCGGCCGCCTTGACCAGCCTGCTGGCCATTCTGGTCGACTGGCTGGTCTTCCGGCCGCTGCGCCGCAGCTCTATCCAGGTGGCGCTGGTGATCGCCTCTTTCGGGGCCTCCCTGCTGCTGCGCCACCTGGTGGTGCTGATCTGGGGGCCGCAACCCGCCTACTACACCACCAATATCCAGATCTCGACCCAGATCCTGCCAGGTGTCCGGGTCACGCCGGATCAGATCTTCTTGGTGGCTCTGACCGCGCTGCTGGTAGTCGGCCTGCACTTTTTCCTCAGCAGGACCAAGCTGGGTAAGGCGATGCGCGCCACCGCCGACGACCCCCAGCTGGCCCAGGTCACCGGCATCGATGTGGCCAGGGTGGTGCGCTGGACCTGGATCGTCGGCGGCTCGCTGGCCGCGGTGGCTGGGGTGCTCTACGGGATGACCGTGCAGATCCTGCCGGAGATGGGGTTCAACCTGATCCTCCCGCTGTTCGCCGCCGCGATCCTGGGCGGGGTGGGCAGCGTGTACGGAGCGGTATTGGGTGGGCTGGTGATCGGGATCGCCGAGAACCTGTCGGTGCTGTTCCTCACCCCCACCTACAAGCCGGCGATCGCCTTCTTGCTCATGATCGCCGTCCTCTTGGTCCGCCCGACCGGAATCCTGGGGAAGCCCAAGCTATGAGCGGCGTGCTCTCCTACCTGGTTTTCTTCCTGACCACTGCGGCGATCTACTCCATCGCCTCTTTGGGCCTCAACCTGCAGTGGGGCCGCACCGGCCTGTTCAACATCGGCGTCTCCGGTTTCTTCGCCGTGGGAGCCTACGCCTACGCGATCCTCACCATCTCCCCGCTGACCGGACAGCCGGGTCTGGGCTGGCCGGTCCTGGCCGGCCTGCTGGGGGCCATGGTGGCAGCCGGGCTCTTCGCGCTGCTGGTGGGGATCCCGACTCTGCGCCTGCGCGACGACTACCTGGCCATCGCCACCATCGGTATCGCCATCACCGTGCAGCTGATCGCCACCAACGAACCCGAGCTGACCGGGGGGACCAACGGGCTCTTCGCCATCCCGCAGCCGGTCGCCGGTTGGTTGCACGGCTCGGGCGGGGTGGCCTTCTTGATCCTGGTCCTGATCTGCGTCGCTCTGGTCTACCTGGCCCTGGAGCGGATGATCCACTCGCCCTGGGGGAGGGTCCTGGTCGCCATCCGCGAGGATGAGACCGCGGCTAGCTCGCTGGGCAAGAGTGCCTTCAGCTTTCGCCTCCAGTCCCTGGTGATCGGGTCCATGGCGATGGGCCTCTCCGGGGCGCTCTACGCCGCCTTTATCAAGTTCATCAGCCCCCAGGACTTCCTGCCAATCTTTACCTTCCAGGTGTGGGCCATGTTGATCCTGGGGGGCAGCGGCAGCAGTGCCGGGGCGCTGCTGGGCAGCCTGGTGGTGTGGGCGATCTGGACGCTCAGCGGCGGCCTGATCCAGGCCGCCCTGCCGGCCAAGCTCCAAGTCGACAGCGGGGCGATCCAGATCATCCTGATCGGCCTGCTGCTCATGCTGGTCATCCTCTTCCGGCCGAGCGGCTTGTTGGGCCGAAAACGTCCCGCCGTCCACCGAAGTACCGTTCCGAGCAAGGAGCAAGCGTAGGCCGTACCGCAGCGATGCGTGAAGAATTCCGTGCGGCAGGAGGCTACATGAAGGGATCTAGGTTCATCTCTCTGGGTATCTTGGCAAGCTTGGCTGCGGCTTCGACCGCTTCGGCCTGCACCGTCACCATCGGCAGCGTGATGGCGCTGACCGGTTCGCTCGGCGCGCTCGGCCAGCAGATCGCTGAGGGGGCCAAGCTGGCGGTCCACGACATCAATGCCGGGGGTGGCGTCAACGGCTGCACGCTCAAGATGGTGCTCTACGATGACCAGACCCAGCCCTCAGTGGGCGTCGATGCCGCCAAGAAATTGGTATCGGTCTACCACGTCCCGGTCATCGTCGGCGCCCTGGCCAGCGGCATCACCCTGCCGATCCTCACCTCGGTCACCGCGCCGGCCGGGGTGGTCCTGATCTCCCCCGCCTCCACCTCGCCTACTTTCACCAAGCTGGCCGCCAACGGGACCACCCGCGGCTACTGGTTCCGCACTGTCCCCTCTGACGCGCTGCAGGGCGTGGCCATGGCGCAGCTGGCCAAGTCCAAGGGCTATAAGCGGGTCGCCGTGCTCTACCTCAACAACGCCTACGGCGTGGGTCTCTCCGGGCAGTTTAAGAACGCCTTCACCAAGCTGGGCGGTACGGTGACCTCCTTCGTCTCCTATGACCCTGGGCAGAGCTCCTACACCGCCGAGGTCACCCAGGCCATGGCCAACCACCCCGACGGCCTGTTCCTGATCGGCTACCCAGGGGATGGGACCACCGTGGCCAGGGAGTGGATCTCCGCCGGTGGGCCCCAGCACTTCCTGTTCCCGGACGGCCTGCAGTCCCAGCAGTTCGTCAACGACGTCGGCCCGCAGTACCTCAAGGAAGTCTGGGGGACCGCTCCAGGCTCCGAGCTGACTCCCTCGCTGAATACTTTCCAGCAGGAGTTCAAGGCCAAGTACGGCAGCTACCCGGTGCAGGCCTACATGACTAATGCCTACGACGCGGTGATGACCGTGGCTCTGGCCATGGACGCCGGCCACGGGAGCAGCGGCTTGGTGGTCAAGAATAACCTCCGTAAGGTGACCGGTCTGACCGGTTTCCCGGTCTACGCCGGAGCCAGCCAGTACCATCACGCGCTCAGCCTGCTCGCCGCAGGCAAGAAGATCTACTACATCGGCGCCGCGGGGACCTACACCTTCAACCGCTACGGCGACACCAACGCTCCGATGGTGGAGTGGACGGTCCGAGGGGGCAAGGTCACCAACGTCGGCCAGATCTCGGTGGCCACCATCTTGGGTATCATCAAGAAGCTGCAGTAAAGCCCTAACTCCCTGACGGGCCACCGCCAGAGAATCTCTGGCGGTGGCCCGTCAGCGCACGCCGACCGCGCTGGCTAGCGGCGTCCAGTAGGCCCAGGCCAGGTTGGCGCTGTTGCAGTGCCAGGCCAACTCCCCGGCTGAACTGATCAGGATCAGGCCGCCCTCCCCACCTAGCTGGGCCACCTCCCCCACAGCCTGCTCGGCCGCCTCCTGCACCCTGCCGCTCCGGCAGCTGTCGACGGCGCTGCGGGCCGCCAGGGTGCGGATAAAGTACTCCCCGTAGCCGGTTGCCGAGCAGGCCGCCCAGGGCGTGGCGTAGGTACCCGCCCCGACCAGGGGGGTGTCGCCGATCCGTCCGGGCAACTTTCCGACCATGCCGCCGGTGCTGGTGGCGGCGGCGACCTGCCCCGCCGCGTCGCAGACCACCGCTCCGACGGTACCGCTGCGGGAACCCTCCTTGGTGGCTAGGTAGTGCTGCCAGGAGCGCAGCTGCCGCTCGGTCACAAAGCTCTCCGGTTCGACCAGCTCCAGCCCGCGTTCGGCAGCGAAACGCTCGGCCCCTTTGCCGGCCATCAGGACATGGGGGCTGCGGCGCACCTCGTCGGCAGCCAAGACCGGGCTGCTCAGCCGGGACACCCCAGCCACCGCCCCGGCCGAACGGTCGGGGCCAAACATCACGCAGGCGTCGTGCTCGATGTGGCCGTCCAGATTGAGGCAGGCGCCGATCCCGGCGTTGAAGGACGGGTTGCGCTCCAGCGCGTAGACCGCGGCGATCGCGATCGCCAGGGCGTCTCCCCCCCGTTGGAGCGCTGAAACCGCCGCGTCGAGCGCTAACCTGAGCCCCAGCTCGACCTCTGCCTCGCGCTCCTGGGCGATGGCTCCGGCGCCGCCGTGGATCAGGATCGCTTCCATGGCCACCTCACTTCAGCTTCTGGCTTATCCCCCATGCCGGGACATCATACAACGCGGCAGCGCCGCCTCAGGGCAGCTCTCCTGAGGCCTCGGCCAGGCCGACGCCTAGACCGGTCTCATGCCCGAAGAAGAACCAGGCCAGCGCCCCCAGCAGGCCGATGACCCAGACTCCCAAGTTGAAGATCAGATACTGCCCGATCGACAGGTTGGCGGTCAGGTAGATGGTGACGATGTACAGGCCGATCGAGACGAAGCGGACCAGGGCGGTGTAGCTGCCCCGGCGCTCGGTGGGCCAGACCTCCCCTTTGAGGGTATCTTCGGTGAGGTAGCCGACGTTGACGAAGATGTTGAGCAGGATCAGCAGGATCCAGAAATAGGTCAGGTCGTGTGCCCAGGCCGGTAGAGCCAGCCAGATCCACAAGGTGAACACCGCGCTGCCCAGGTAGCCGATCAGCAGGAGCAGCTTGCGGGAGACCCGGTCGGCGATCAAGCCGAAGAAGCCGGACAGGAAGCCGACGCCGGTCGCCACCAAAAGGATCGGAGCGGTCAGATTCTTGAAGTAATAAGGTCCCACCACATAGGTCAGGAGGCCGAAACCGGCGGCGCCCGCGAACGAGGTGGTCATGGTCGTGAACAGCCGCAGGGCCAGGCTGCTGCGCGGAGCGGGGGTGCCAGCCCTGCGCTCGCCGACCTGCCCGGCCTGCAAGCGCAGCTGGGCCTGGTCTCCGTAGTAGCGCTCGGCCTCGCGCCTGGCCTGCTCGCTGCGGCCCCTGCGAAGCAGGAAGGGCAGGGACTCCGGCGTCCTGGAGCGCAGCAGGAACAGGACCGCCAACGCGAGCAGGGCGGTCACCCCCACGATCTCCCGCTGCACCAAGACCTTCTGGTACGCGCTGCTCAGGGCGGCTATCGCCAGGATCAGGCCGCCTAGGTTGATGAAATTGAGCTCCAGCATGGTCGCGCGGCCGCGGTGCTTGGCCGGCATCATCTCGTGCGAGGCGGCCATGATGGTGTTCATCTCTCCCCCGGCCGCGAACAGGCTGAGGGCTAAGAAGAAGAGCAGCGGCAAATAGCTGCTGCTGAAGATCAGGCCGATGGATCCCAGGGCGTAGAGAGACATGGTCAAGTAGAAGGTTCCCTTGCGCCCGAGCCGGTCCGACACCGGCCCGGCCACGGCGATGCCGATGATCAGCCACAGCGGGGCCCAGGCCAGCAGCAGGGAGGTGAGCGCTTTGGGTACCTGCACCCAGCCGGTCGTGATGGCAGCCAAGCTGAAGGTGAAGTTCTCCAGCAGCAGGCCCACGGCAAAAGACCAGAAGGTCCAACTGTCGGTCTTGGTCCAGCGCGCAGCGGTCATAAGATCAGCGCTCCTGTGCGGCCAGCTGCCGCAGGGCCTCGGCCAGCAGCTGGCGGTCGCCCTCGAAGCTCACCAGCTGGCCGGCGCGCTCCACCGGGAAGAAGGCGGCCTCCTGGACGTTACCGCCTTGCTCGGGGGTGACCGGGCCTTCCCCCCGCATCAGGAACCAGTGAATCCTCCTGGAAATCTGGTGGCTGTTGACATAGCGGGTCTCCGGCAGGGGCTCCCCACCTGACGGCAAGACGCCGGTCTCCTCCTGGATCTCCCGTAAGGCCGCCTGCTCAGGGCTTTCGCCCGCCTCGATGTGGCCTTTGGGGAAAGTCCAGCGCCCTGAGCGGTCCTGGATCAACAGAACCTCGCCGGACTTGCTGAACACCACCCCCCCAGCTCCCTCCACCGCGTCCTCCACGTCCGCCTCCCCCGGCCGCGCCCCTGCGTCGGTGACCGCAGCCGATCTCTCCGTATGGTACAGCGGCTGGCTGGCGGCCTGAGCAGGTGGCTCCACCTGCAGCAGATCGGCCAACCGGCCAGTTTTCCAGAGCTCGATTAGGCCGGCCACCATCTGGCCGTCCAGCTTGCCACCGCTGGCCTCCCTGGCCAACAGGTCAGCTGTCCAGCTGGCCGGCATGGCCGGGCGGTAGGGACGCTGGCTGGTCAGGGCGTCCCAGGTGTCGACTACGCCCAGCAGCAGGGGGGCCTTGGGAATCTGCTCCCCCGACAGCCCGTCTGGGTAGCCGCTGCCGTCCAGGCGCTCGTGGTGCCAGCGGATGGCGGCCAGGTAGGGTTGGAGGGCGCTGGACTGCTTGGCGATGTCGTATCCGATTTCGGGGTGCCGCTCGATCTCCGCCCGCTCGGCGGCGTCGAGCGGGCCCTGCTTGAGCAGGACGTTTTCCGGGACACCGATTTTCCCCAGGTCGTGCAGCAGCCCACCCAGCGAGATCTCATCGGCCTGCTGCTCGCTCCAGCCCAGCTCGCCGGCTAGGCGCCTGGCATACTCTGCGACCCGCTCCGAGTGTCCCTTGGTGTAGGGGTCTCTGGCCTCGATGGCCGCGGAGAGCGCCGCGATGGTTTGGCGATAGGCGCGCTGGACCTCGCGTTCCCGCAGATCCAAGCTGCTGGCCAGCTGGTTCATCGCTTCGGCCAGCTGCCCCATCTCGTCCCAGGCGGCTAGGTCGACCCGGACCGAGCGGTCCCCCTGGCGCAGCCTGGAAGTGGCGTCCATCAGCTCCGAGAGCGGCTTGAGGACATCCCGGGAGAGCAGTTGGCTGCCGAAGTAGAGAAAAAACAGTCCGGACACCAACCCCCAGAGCACCACCAGAAGGTCCGAAGTCGGCTGCGCGCTGGCCGGAACGCCGTAACCGTAGAAGCGCAGGTAGCCCATCAGCGCCACCTGCAGGGCCGGCAAAAATCCCAATGCCGCCAGCACCAGCAACACCTTGCCGCGGAAACCCGCCGTGGCGGTACTGGCGATCCTGTCGCCTTCGCGCTCGCGCAGGGCGGTGAGCAGCTCCTGGACATTGCGGGTTCCGGCCAGGTATTCGATCACTGCGTGCAGCAAGGCATTGACCGCAAAGAAGGGCAAGAAGTAAGCGATCTGGCCCAGCCCGATGGGCTCCCCGGTCCAGCGGTGGGCCAGCTGCACATCGATCAACAGGAAGGCGGTGATGGTGAGCAGGTGGGGGCCCATCACCCGCAGGGCGGAGAGCAGCGGCCAGCGGCGCAACACCTGGGCGGCGCCGGCCGCCGGACCCCGCCCAGCCAGGTAGTCGCGCAGCGGCCCGAGCTGAACCCAGGCGGCACCCAGGTCGGCCACCACGGTGGGTAAGGTCGCGACCACTACCGCCGCAGCCAGGATGGCCAGCGTGCGCGGGTCAGGTTGATAGTAGAGGACAGCCATGACCGCGCCGTTGAGCAACACCGCCCCGGTGCCGGCCAGGTAGCCGCGCACGCTCTGGTTCAAAAAGCGGCGGTACAGGTCCGGGAAGCCCCCCGCACTCTGTTGGGACGCGCCCGGCGGTGCCTGGCCCGGCGTGGGAGCGCTCAACAGCGCCGCGCCGCACCCGGGGTGTGCAGCTTCAGCCGCGCTGCGCCCGGATTCCCTTCCACATCGCTCTCAGACCACCCAAGTGCAAGGTGGTGTGCAGCAGAGACCCCAAGGAGACCTTCCCCCGTTCGGCCAGGGCCCAGGTCTCCGACCAAGCCTGCCCGATCTCAGCCTGGAGAGCCTGCCAGGCGCCCTCGTCCACCTGCTCCATCTGCCAGGCGGCTTCCCAGGAGCCCGTGAAGGCCTCTCCCCTCAGCTCGGCCAGGCCGTAGTGCAAGCCGTCCAGGAGGTGGGCGGCGAAGGCGGCCAGGGTGGGGCGGCCAGGAGCCGGCCGGGTCGACGCCTCTTCCGGGGTGATCTCGGCCAGGGTGGAGAGCAGGCCGCTGCCGTGCTCTATCAGGCTGCCGTACTCCCCGGGAGGCCCCTCGAAGACCTCTTGGAGCAGAGCCAGGATGGTACCGTCATCCATGATTCCATTCTAGGGCACGAGGCCCTGACCTCTCCGCCACAGTCCCTTTGACCACTTCCGGCTAAGCTGCGAGGGTGCAGTCGTTGGTGCTGATCGGACATGGCTCTCACCTCAATCCCGACTCGGCCGCCGCGGTGTACCGCTACGCCGAGTTGCTGCGCCGCCACGGTGGTTTTGCCGAGGTGATCGAGGCCTATTGGAAAGAGGAACCTTCGCTCCGCCAGGTCTTAGCCATGACCCGTTGCCTGGACGTGGTCGCCATCCCTCTGTTCATCTCCGAGGGGTATTTCACCGAGCAGGTGATCCCCAGGGAGCTGGGCCTGCGCCACCAGGGCCCGGTCCCGCCCGGAGGGATCCGCGAGTCGGTGCAGGGGCGCACCGTGCACTACACCCAGCCCTTCGGGGTGCACCCTGGCATGGCCGACCTGGTTCTGGCCAGAGCTGAGGAGGTAGCTCCCGGGGTGGGCGGAGAGGGTGTGGCCCTGGTGGTCATCGGCCACGGTACCGGCCGCAACAGCCGCAGCGCCCAGGTCGTCTCGGATAGCGCCGCCCGGTTGGCCGCCCGCGGCCAGTTCGGAGAGGTCTTGCCGCTCTTCCTGGATCAGGAACCCAGGGTGACCCGCTGGCCGGAACTGGTCCGTTCCAGCCAGGTGATCCTGGTCCCTTTCTTCACCGCCGAGGGTTGGCACACCCAGGAGACCATCCCGGCCGACCTGGGCTTGGAGGGCGAGGTCAGCCAGCTAGGCGGGCGGACCGTCTACTACGCCAAGCCGGTCGGCACCCACCCGGGGGTAGAAGCGGTCCTGCTGCAGCTGGCCAGGGAGAGCAGCCAGAGTTCTGGAGCCGGCGAAGCCGACCCCGCTGTGGAGGCGCTCTGGAGAAAGGTGACCTCCCTGGCGCAGTCCGGCCTACAGCTGGGCGAGCTGATGGTCTGGGAGCGCAGCGGTCTATTCGAGCTGTACCATTGGCTCGATCAGAACCGCTCGGACTTAGACGCTCTGGTGACGTTGGAGGGACTGCGCGACCGGATCCGCAGAGACGACGCCGGCAATTACCGCCCGGTGCGCGGCCAGCGCAACCTACCTCGCGGTTGGAAATCCGTCCTCCCGGCCTCCGACCTGCGCCGCGCGCTGCAGTACGTCTACCCCGCCGCCCTCGAGGAGTCCCAGCGCCACCGCGACCGGCAGCTCCTGCCGGTCCCCTGGGCCAACACCGCTAGGAGGCAGACCGGCATCTACCAGGCGGTGCAGCGCGCTTCCCAGCGGGAAGTGGAGGCTTTGCGCCTGCAGCTGTGCGGGAGCTGCCTGAAGACCCCGCTGTGGGCCGGCCAGACTCTGGCCAAAACCGTCTTGGACGGCGTTCCTGGGGGTATCCCCTGCGCTGAGGCCTGCAGCTACTTCATCTCTCAGCTCCGTGAGACCCTGCCCGAACCCGCGCCCTCCTGAGTCAGCGCAGCCAGCTGGACAGCAAGGGGATGGTGAGCAGGCCGCCGAGCAGGCTGCTGAACACCGTGGCGGCGACCTGCCCTCCGGCCGACTGGAACTCCTGGGCGAGGATGTAGGCGTTGACTGCTACCGGCATCGCCGCCTGCAGCAGCAGGGCGTGCTGGGCGACCGCGGCCAGGGGGAGGGCCGAGAGAATCAGCCAGCCGAGCGCCGGCATCACCAGCAACCGGGCCCCGGTCCCGATCAGGGCCACCCGGTCCCACTCGGTCAGCAGCCGGGTGCGCGCCAGGGTAATCCCCAAGGAGATCAGGACCACCGGAACGTACCCGGCCGAGCCGAGCTGGGCCGCGGCCGCCACCGGCTGCGGCAGCGGCAGCTGCAGGGCCGAGAGGATCAACACCAGGCCGAGCGCCCAGAGCGAGGGCAGGCCGAGCGTCCGCCGGAGCAGCCGCCCATCAGGGTTATGGCTGCCGGCCACCAGCGCCCCGACGGTGTTGAGCAAGACCACCTGGGTGAGCACGAACAGCACCCCGGCCTGCTCCCCCCTGGACCCCAGCACCAGAGCGACCACCGGCAACCCCAGGTTGGCGGTGTTGGCAAAGGCGGTGGTGAGGGCTAGCCCGGAGCGGCGGGCCCGGTCCAGGTGCAGCAGGGAGGCCAGCAGGGCGCTGAGCAGCAGCGCGGCGACCAGCATCGCCACCGAGAAGGTGGCGATCCAGAGCAGCTCGGCCCCCGGCAGGTGCTTGGGCTTCAGGGCGGCGAGCACCAGGGCCGGGCTGAGCCCGTAGAGCGCCAGGCGGGAGAGCGGCTGGGGATCGATGCGCAAGCGCCAGCCCAACAGGTAGCCGGTGCCCAGCAGGAGCATCACCGGGATCAAGAGGTGCAAGCTGCGCAGGAGTGCGGAGATGGCCACCTCCCAGATCCTATCCGCTAAGCCGCCGCCCACAGGGGCGTGTTAGTGTGAGCTATGCCCGCCCACGGCCCCGCCTCGACCAAGGCGCTCCGGCTCTTGCGCCTGCAGGAAATCCTGAGCGGCCACCCCCAGACCAGCCGCCAGCTGGCCGAGCGGCTGGGAGAGGGGGTGCGGCTGCGCACCGTGCAGCGCGACTTGGAGGCGCTCAGGCAGATAGGCGTGGACTTGCGGAACGACGACCGGGGACGCTACTACATCCCGCCCCCTCCCTCCGAGCTCAACGCGGTGGAGGCGTTGGCGGTGCACGCGGCGGTGCGGCTGCTGTTCCACCACACCGAGGACGGCAACTCCCACTACCGCTCGGCGCTGTCCAAGCTGGCCAAGATGCTCCCGGATCCGGCGCGCGCGGTGGCCCTGGCCAGCACCGAAGAGCTGCGGGAGCGCCACGCCAACGGCCGGGAGCTCGAGCAGGTGGCTACCGCCTGGTTCGAGCGCCACCCCCTCTCCTTCGCGTACACCAAACCAGGCGGTGCGCCCCAGGCTGGCTTGGAGCTGGAGGTCTACTTCGTGGAGATCTCCAGGGTCAACCTCGCCACCTACGTGATCGGAAAGGAGCGGGTCAGGCGTGGCCAGATCCGAACTTTCAAGCTGTCCCGCATGCACAGGATCGAGCTGCTCCGGGGCGAGACCTACGCGATTCCGCAAGACTTCAACCCCAGGCAGTACCTGTCGCAGGCCTGGGGGGTGGTGGGCGCGGGTTCTGGGCGGATTGCCAGCGTGCGCCTGCGCTTCGTCAAGGCGGCGGCCTACCGGATCCGGGAGGGCGGGTACTCCGGCCTGCAGATCGAGCGCGAGTTCGAGGATGGCAGCCTCGAAGTTCGGATCGAGGTGGGCCTGGACAAACAGGGTTTCCCGATCGAGATCCTGTCGTGGGTGTTGGGCTGGGGGGATCAAGTCGACGTCCTGGCTCCCCCCGAGCTGCGCGGCCGCTGGCTCGAACAGGCCAGGGCGGTGGCGTGCCGGGCTGACCGGCCCCCGGCCGAGCTGCGCTAGCTGGGAAGCTCTAGTTCTAGGAACAGCTCGGTGAGCTCGGGGTCGAAGTGGGTCCCGCGGCCGCGCCGGATCTCCTCCAGGGCCCGCTCGGCGGGCCAGGCGGCCTTGTAGGGTCGCTCGTGGATCAGAGCGTCGTGCACGTCGGCCAAGGCCACGATCCTGGCTGACAGGGGGATCTGCTCGCCGCTGAGGCCCTGCGGGTAGCCCCGGCCGTCCCAGCGCTCGTGGTGGGCGTAGGCGATCTCTTCGGCGCGCAGGAGGAACTCGGACCGGCCACCCTCTAAGAGCTTCTTGCCGATGGTGGTGTGCGCCTGCATGGTGCGGCGCTCGGCCGGATCGAGCGGGCCCGGTTTGCGCAAGATGGCGTCGGGGATCCCGATCTTCCCCACGTCGTGCAGGGCCGAGGCCCGCTCGATCTGCTCAGTGAGCTCCTGGCCGAGCCCCCGAGCGTGGGCTAGGGAGGCTGAGAGCGCCGCCACCCTGCGCACGTGCTCGCCGGTCTCGTCGTCGCGGTACTCGGCGGCGTGGGCCAAGCGCTCGAGCACCTCCAGCCTGGACTGGGCCAGCTCATGGGTGCGGCTGCGCACCAGAGCGTTCAGCTGGCGGTTCTCTCCCTGCAGGCTCAGGTACATCGCCCGGGACTCCAGGAGGTTGGCTACCCGCAGCGAGACCTCCACCACGTCGAAGGGCTTGGTCAGGAAGTCCTTGGCCCCCAGGGCCAGAGCCCGCTGGCGGCTTTCCGGCCGCCCGTCGGCGGTGAGGACGAGGACCGGCAGGAACTGATCCTGCGGCAGGCGGGCGCGCAGGGTCCGCAGCACCTCGAAACCGTCCACCTGAGGCATGAACAGGTCCAGCAAGACGATGTCGGGTCCGAAGTCCTGCACCGCCTCCCACACCTGCGCCCCGCTCTGCAAGGCCAGGATGTCGCGGTAACCTTCGCGCTCCAGCAGCTTGCGCAGCAGCACCAGGTTGTCCTCTTGGTCGTCGACGATCAAGACCTTACCGGAACGGTATGAGATCACGTCTCTCCTGTGGTGAAATCACGCCTCTCCCTGGAGAGACAGAGCAGCGGCCAGGGCGGCGCCGAACTGGCCTAGGTCGACCGGCTTGGTCAGGTAGGCGCTCGCCCCCAGCTCGAGCAGGTTGCGCCGGCGGGAGGCCGAGGCGTCCGCCGAGAAAATCAGGACCGGGATTTCTCGGGTCAGCGGGTCAGCCTTGAGCCGCGCCAGCACCTCCTCTCCGGACAGGTCGGGCAGGTTGAGGTCGAGCAGGATGGCTTGGGGATGCTGGCGGCGAGCCAGCTCCAGCCCCAGGCTACCCTGCATGGCGATTACCAGCTGGAGCTGGCCTTGGCGCATCAGCAATTTCTCTACCAGAGCGGTGTTCTGCAAGTTATCC
Source organism: bacterium (assembly GCA_021810505.1). Taxonomy (GTDB): domain Bacteria; phylum Deinococcota; class Deinococci; order Deinococcales; family Deinococcaceae; genus JAJZIR01. Next base: position 75,124 of record JAJZIR010000011.1, on the reverse strand, counting down.
TCGATGTAGAGGATCTTCCCCCGTAGGCCGTCTATGCTTGGCTCTCCCGGAGAGGCGCTCCTTCCCTCCGGGAGCTCCGAGCGGGGCAGGTAGAGGGTGAAGTTGCTGCCTAAACCGGGATCGCTCCTCGCCTCCAGGCGCCCGCCCATGGCCCTGGCTAAGGCTAGGGACAGGGACAGCCCCAGGCCAGTTCCCTCGATCTGGCTGCGCTCGGCGCCCAGCCGGTCGAAGGGGGTGAACAGCCTCTGCATGCGCTCCGGCGGGATGCCGGCTCCGGTGTCGCGGACCGACACGGCGACCTCTGCGCCCTCCCTGCGCACCTCCAGCTCGATCCGGCCCCCGTCCCGGTTGTACTTGACGGCGTTGGAGAGCAGGTTGAGCAGGATCTGCCGGGCCCGCTGGCGGTCGGCGAGGACGCACTCCGCCGCGGCCGGCCCACCCGGCATGACCAGCTCGATCCCCCGCTCGGCGGCCATCGGCCGGATCAGCTCCACGCTGCTGGCCAGCAGGTCGTTCACCTGGACCGACTCGATCGACATGGAGAGCTCGCGCGCCTCGATCCTGGAGATGTCGAGGATCTCATCGATCAGCTCCAGTAGGTGCCGCCCGCCGCGCAGGATTCGCGCGGCGCTGTCTCTCTGGTCTTCGGTGGTCGCGTCAGCCGAGAGCAGCTGCGCGAAACCCAAGATCCCGTTGAGCGGCGTGCGCAGCTCGTGGCTCACCCGGGACAGGAACTCGCTCTTGGCCTGGGTGGCGGCCTCCGCTGCTCGGCGCAGGGAGCTGATCTCCTCCTCCCAGCGCACCTGCTCGGTGACGTCCCGGCCGGCCACCACCACGCCGATGGTCTTGCCCTGTTCTCGCAGGGCGCCGAAGCGCAGCTCGACGACGATGGGGTGGCCATCGGCGTGCTGGAAGCTGAGGCGGGTCCGGTTGATCTCTTCGCCGGAGAGCTTCCTGAAGACCAGCTCCTGGAGCTGGCCGGCTGCCTCGGGGCTGCGCGAGCTGATATGGCGCAGGTCCTCCTGCCTGGCTGGCTCCCCGAAGACGCGCCCGAGAGAGGAGCTGACCATGGCGACCCGGCCGGCCGCATCGAACTGGACGATGACGTCCGGTATGGCCGCCAAGACAGCGGCTAGCAGCTCTCCCCGCTGCTCTAGGGCCAGAGTTCTCTGCTCCAGGAGCGCCCCGGCCTGCCCCAGCGAGGCGGCCAGCTCGCCGAGCTCGTCCCGGCCGCCCGGCAGCGGCGGCAGCCCCTCGCTGCTGCCGGCCAGGGCGGCGGCGTGGAGCTGGAGCAGTTTCACCCTGGCGACCAGGTTCGCGGTGAAGGCGCGCATCAGCAGACCTCCGCCGAGCAGGGCCAGCAGGGCGCCCAGGCCGATCAGGGAGACCGTGAGGCTGGCCTGATTGCTCGCGGCTAGCTCCTCGCGGTCCAGCCTGCTCGCCAGAGCGGTCTGGGTCGCCGCCACCTCCCGCCTGAGGAGGTCCATCAGGTGTTTGCCCCGCAGCAGCAGGGGATAGAGAGAGCTCGGCGAAGCGCTCGCCTGCCGCCGCAACTGAGCTAGGGCGCCCATCGCGGCGGCTGCGTCGCTTTGGAGCTTGGGCAACTGAGAGTGCAGGATGGGATCCCCGCTTGCTTGGGCCCGGAGCTGCGCGCTCACCTCCGGGAGCTGCCGCCGGGCCAGGGTGTAGGGAGCCAGGAAGCTGCTCCGCCGGGTGAGGGCGTAGCCCCTGACCCCGGTCTCGGCATCGACGCTCAGGGTCAGCAGCTGCTGGATCCGGCTCCCTGCCCTCTCGGTATGGTCGAACTGGGCCTGCAGCTGCCGACCGGATAGTTCGGACCACAGCGCCAAGCCGCTGATCGAGACGACGACCAGGAAAGGTAGGCCGAGCGCCAAAAGGCCCTTGCTCCGCAGCGGGAGGTTGACAAAAAAACCAGTTGGGCGTGACTTGGGAGGCCAAGCCGCCATGCACCACAATACGCTACGCCGCGCGCCCTGAACACCCCCAATCGGGGGATAGCCCTAGGGGTAGGGGTGTGTTAGAGTTAAGCTGAGATAGCCTAGATCCAGTGCTGCACAGGGAGGACGTATGCACAAGTTAGTCAAGTCAGCCGGTTTGATCGGTTCCGCGGCGCTCTTGGCCGGTTGCGGGGCGCTGATCGGGCACTTTATCGGTTCCCAGACCGTGAGCGGCAGCCAGCTGGGCCTCAGCGGCCAAGCCATCTCGGGTTCATTCAGCTCGAACGTTACCACCGCGGCGGTCTCACCCCAGAGCACCCAGGTAGTGGATGGCTCGGTCAGCACTCAGGTTTCGGTGCCCCAGCTCACCTTGCCCCAGATCACCCAGGGGATCAGCCCCAGCCAGCTCACCCTGGACGCCAACTTCACCACCGTGAACCTCAGCGGCACGGCGACCTGCCTCCCGGATAGCTCACCGGTCCCGGTCACTGTGACCAGCTTGAGCTTGAACCTGAGCGGTAGCAACCAGAGCGTCACCCTGAACGCGCAGCCGAACGTGACCTTTACGCTGACTCCCTCCCCCTCGACAGCGGGTAGCTACACGGTCACCGCGGCTTCGGGGAACGCCGCGGACTTAGCTGCCTCCTTCAGCGGCTCTACGGTCAGCCAAGCCTTCACCATCCTGACCAGCGGGAGCAGCACCCTTCAGGTCTCCGCCAGCTTGCAGTCCAGCAACACCTCGGTGGCCGGATGCGACATCAGCCTGACCTTCGCGGGCACCACTTCGGCGACGCTGGGCGGCTTTAACTGAGCCTCACCGCCCGCCGCTGAACATCCCCACCGGGTCGTGGGCGAAGTGGAACAGCTTGGCCACCTTGACCCGGTGCCGGCCCAGCGCTTCGCTGCGCAGCAGGGCGACAGCTAGGGCGGCGCCTAGGGGCGGGCCCACCCAGTAGACCCACTGGGCTCGCCAGTCGCCGCTCACCAGCGCGGGCCCTAGGCTGCGGGCCGGGTTGGCGCTGGTGCCGGAGATGGGGGCTTCCAACCAGACCAGCAGCGCGAACAGCGCCGGAAAAAGCAGCGGCGTGAAGCGCTGGCTGGCCCTGTGGCTGAGCAGGATCAACATGCCCAAGACCATCAAAAAGGTGCAGCCCAGCTCGGCTGCAGCGGCCAAGGCCGGCGCTACTCCCGGGCCCGGTAAGCTGGCCCCGAAGTGCAGCGGCGCGCCCCAGCTACCCCACAGCAGCAGCAGGGCGCTGCCGGCCACAGCCCCGGCGCACTGAGCCAACAGGTAGATCAGCAGATCGGAGCCGCTGAGCTTGCCCTCTAAATAGAAGGCTAAGCTCACCGCCGGGTTGATGTGCGCTCCGCTCAGCTTGCCCAGCGGCGAGACGGCGATGGTGGCCCCGGTTCCCCCGAAGAGCGCCCCGGTCAGGAAGCGGCGTAGCCCGCTGTTCGGAATCCAACGGGGGACCGGGCTGCGCGCCGAGAAGTCCAGGATCACGAAGGACAATCCGATCAGCACCAACAGGGCGGTTCCTAGAAATTCAGCCAGGTAGGCGAGCAGGCGGTGCCGCGTCTTGGAATCCACTCTCTCCTCCCGGGCTAGTTTACCCAGCTGAGCTACCCGCCCCCTGTGACTAACCTGTGGTACATTTAGACCACCTCATCTCCTCCCGCAAGTCACCACCCCAGGTGAGGCTGCTCGTTTTGCACCCAGCTCCCCGGAGGTACCATGCGCGCAAAGACCTTGATCCTCGCTGCCGCCCTGAGCACCGGAACGCTCGCCCTGGCCGCTCCAGCCGCTAGCACGGTGGTGTACGCCCTCCCACCAGCCAACAACGTCAATTTCGTCAACCCGATCTTTCCCTCCAACCTGTTCGACGTGGTCAACGTGTGGGCTTCTCAGTTGATGTATAAGCCGCTGCTGTGGATCGGCAAGGACCTGCAAGTCAATTACGCGCGCTCTATCGCCCGCTCGGTCCGAACCCAAGACGGTCAGCACTACCTGATCACTCTGAAATCCAAGTGGCACTGGTCAGACGGCAAACCGGTCACCGCTGCCGATGTCGCCTTTGAGCTGCGGCTCTTCATGAGCATCAGCGAGAAGAACTCCAGCCGGTACGGCAACTGGGGGGTCGGGGGGATCCCCAACGCCATCCGCGCGGTGCAAGTCCTCGGGCCCAGGGAGCTGGAGATCACCCTGAAGCATCCCTATAGCCCCAACTGGTTCATTCTGAACGGCATCGGCCAGCTGACACCCCTGCCCAAGCGGGCCTGGGACCGCTACCCCGGTCACCCCAGGAAGACGCTGGCCTATCTGCAGAAGAACGGGGGCAACCTAGCCTTCTTCCGGGCTAGCCCCATCGACGGCCCTTACCGCCTGGTAAGCGCCCTGCATAACGCTCAGTTCGTCTATACTGCCAATTCCAGCTACGGCGGGCATCGGCCGCAGTTCCACCACTTCGTTTTCCGGTATTTCACGTCATCCAGTGCGGAGTTCAACGCTCTAGCTACCGGGCAAATCCAGATCGGTTACCTTCCTTTCCACCTCTACGGCGAGCTCCCCCGCCTGCAGGGATTCCGGGCGGTCTTCTCGTCCTCCTGGGGGATCACCTACATTTACCCCAGCCTGCTCAACCCGGCCGCGGCGGCCCTCAAAGACCTAGCCGTGCGCCAAGCCCTGCAGATGGCCGTCGACCAGCCGGCCATGGTCAAGGCCATCTACCACGGTCAGGCCCTGGCGCAGTACGGCCCGGTTCCCTACCAGCCCCCCACCTACGTCGACCCGCTGCTGGCGGCCGGGGAGGTGCCCTACCCTTATGACCCGGCGGCCGGCCGGGCGTTGCTGGAGAGAGCCGGCTGGAAGATGGTGGACGGCGTGATGCGTAAGGGAGCGCAGCAGCTCTCTTTCACCCTGCAATACGCCAGCGGTTCCACCTCGACCCAGCAGGTCTCGGAGCTGTTCGCGGCGGCGGCGGCCAAGGAGGGGATCCGGATCCATCTGGAGCCCAAGCCGTTCGACGCTCTGCTCGGGGAGCTAGCTACCCCCAAGTCCTGGGAACTGATGTTCTACGGGAACGGCTGGGTCTACAACCCTTACCCTACCGGTTACGGGCTGTTCGGGGCCGGCGGGGGATCCAACAGCGAGGGCTACGCCAGCGAGAAAGCTGACCAGCTCATCTCCGCCACCCACGCCTTCACCTCGCCGGCGCAGGCGCTCAAGCTCCTCTACCGCTACCAGGACTACTTGGCCAAAGACCTGCCGGTCATCTACCTCCCGGAAGCGGCAGGCGCCTACACCGGGGCAGTGGGGGCGATCACCATCGCCTCCAAATCCATCGCCGGCTTCGCCGCGCAACTCAGCCCGGCTGGAGCGCTTTCTCCGCAGTACTGGACCGAGCGCTAGGAAAGCTGCAGCAGGGCACTCGCTACCCGCTCCCGAACTCCGTCCCGCAAGGACAGAGCGCGCATCCAGGCTCCACCGCAATTGCGCTCGCAGGCGCGCGGCACCGGCTTCATGGCCGGATACTTCGGGGGCGGCAGGCAATCGCCCCGTCTTGCCGGAGGAGTGCTCGCCCGCCGATGTTTTTGGCGGTCACCAAATCAGCCTGGAGTGCATGGCCGAAGAGTGGGCAGGCGGTTCGGTATGCGGTACCGGCTTACCGCAACGCCCTGAACCGCGCATCCGCCGCGGCTTTACCCACGGTAAAATGTCGCGAAGCAAGTATGCACGGGCGCGGGCGCGGGACCTGCGAGAGGTTCGGGCTGCCCCCCAACGGCCTGCAATGCACCGGGGCAGGTGGCGGCTTACCGAGCCGGGAATGGGCCCAATCCGGCGCTGCCCGCAAGGCCAGAAGCCGACAGAGCGGTACGGAGGTCCGGATGAGGCGCCAGGGACCGCTCGAGCGTGACCTCGAGCCACCGCTGGGACCGGTCTCTGGGCGATATAGACGCTGAATGCAGCTGGTTGTCTGCGGTAGCGCGGGGAGCAGGCGGCCGGCGACCCGCCTGCAGGCGGGTCGCCGGCTCGGGTCAACCTCCAGCGCCCGAGGTGGTCGGGCAGCCGTTGCACCCCTGACCCTCGGCTGGGCCTGGACCGAAGCCGTCCCAGCGATAGCGGGCCAAGTCGCAGCGTCCCCCTGCGCTGAAGGCAATCCCTTCGGCTTCGAGCAGCTGGCGTTGGAGGTCGCCGAACCCCAGCCGGTAGGTACTGAGACCGCCCTGAGCGTTGATCACTCGGTGCCAAGGGAGGTCGCCTAGGCGGCGCAACGCCGCCCCCACTTGGCGCGCCGCCCCGGGGTTGCCGCAGAGCCAGGCCAGCTGGCCGTAGGTCATGACCCTCCCGGGCGGGATCGCTGCTACCAGCTGGCGGAGGCGCTCCGGATCTAAGGCTTGCACCGAATCACCATACCTGAAAAAGACTTCCCGACGTGTTAAACTGAACCGCAGAAACCTGTATTAGAGCGCGGCCGGCCGGCCGCGCTGAACGGGTAGGAGAGATATGACGAACACACAGGTTGACCGTTATGAGGCGCTGCTGGAAGTAGCCGAAGTGTTGGCCAGCAGGACCGACGATGTCTCCTCGGTCGTCCGCGAGATCCACGAGCAGTGCCGCAAGCTGATTCGGACTCCGACCACGCTGCTGGCGATCCTGGAAGCCCCGGATCGCTGGCGGGTCGAGTGCTGGATCCGCGACGAGTACTTCCGCACGACCTGGCCTTATGACGCGAAGGGCCTGATCGAGCAGGTGGTCGAGAAGGGTCCTCTGCTCCTCAACGACATGCTCGCGCTCAAGCAGTCCCCTGCCCGGGAACCCAGGTCGATCCGCCGCATCCGTCCGGAGGGGACTTCGGTCGCCAGCCGCGGCTGGCTGGGCGTTCCCCTCTACATTTTGGGGGAGCCGGCCGGAGTGCTCTCGGTCCAGTCCGAGGAGGTCGGTAGCTTCACCGAGGAGGATAAAGAATTCCTCTCGCTCTTCGCCGATCACGCCTCGGTGAGCATCGAGCACGCCCACCTGCGTCAGCGGTTATTCGATCAGGCTCGCATCGACTTGCTGACCGGCGCCTACAACCGCCGCGCTTTCATGGAGGCCGCCACAGTCTGGCTGGGCTCCGAGCCCAGCCAGACTGTGGCGGCCCTAGACCTACAGGCCTTCAAGGAGGTCAATGACCTCTACGGCCACAGCACCGCCGACCAGGTTCTCTCGCAGCTGTCCCAGCTGCTGCAGCGCGAGCTCGGTAAAGAGCGGGTCTATCGCCTGGGCGGCGACGAGTTCGCGCTATTCCTGAGCGGGCCCCTCTCGCAGAACGCTGCGGTCATCGAGCGGCTGCGCAGCCTGATCGATCAGGAGCCTTGGCGGATCCCGATCCGCCCCAAGATCAACGTGGGTATGGCCGAGTACCCCTTGGAGGCGGACCGGATCGATCCCCTGCTGGCCCTAGCCGACCGCAGGATGTACGCCTCCAAGCTGCGGCGACAAGTCGGTGACTAAGAGTTGGGTGCGCTCAGCGGTATCGGCCAGCGCAGAGCGATCGCTCGGCGCAGCTCAGCCGACCGCTTGGGCCACTCGCGGTCCAGCAAGGAGTAGACCGCGGTATCCCTGAGCTCGCCGTTCGGTAAGACCATGTGCTGCCGCAGCACCGCCTCCTGCAACGCCCCTAGGCCCTCGATGGCTCGGCGGGACCGCAGGTTGCGCCGGTCGGCTACGATCTGCACCCGGATGGCCCCCCACTCTCCGAAGGCCAGCTGCATCATCAGGTACTTGCAGACTAGGTTGAGCCCGCTGCCCCGGAAGCGCGACCCGTACCAGGTTCCACCGATCTCCAGCCCGCGGTGCTGCGGCCGGAGCTCCATGAAGCGGGTGCTTCCGGCCAACTCGCCGCTCACCCAGACAGTCAGGGGGATCTGGCTACCGGCGCGGGCTAGCTCCAGGGCTCTAGGAACGGCTTGGGGATCCAAGGGGGTGCTGAGCATGTAGGAGAAGACCCGGGGATCTGGCTCCTGCTGGCCCAGCTCCCACAGGCCAGCCGCGTCCTCCTGGGTGAGCGGCTTGAGCGTGACGCCAGCGCCCTGTAGGCCGGATTCGGGTAACCTGAAAACCACAGGCAGCAGCGTAGCAGAGCCGGGGCTTTCAGTCCAACGCTCCTGTCTGTTCCAGGTAGCCCGAGCCCAGCCCCAGAGGTAGGATCACCCCCAGCGCAGTGAGGATCCCCAGCACCAGGACCGCCCCCAGGCCGGCGTAAGCCCCGCTCTCCCCCACCGAGGCCACCGCGGTGGTCAGACCTACGTACAGCAGGGCCAGGGCCAGGTAGAGCAGGCCGCCCGGCGAGATGGGGATTTCGGCCGGATTATCGGCTCGAAAGCGCGGGAAGGCAGCCCCCAAGCCGACCCCCAGCGCGGTGACCGCTAGGGCATCGGAGAGGGCCGCAGCCGCGGCTACCAGGGCCGGGCCCGCGCCCAGCTTCAGCGCCGCGCCGCTCTGCCAGCTCATGATCAGCGCCAGCGCCACCATGGCCGGGAGGCTGGCCAAGTACTTGCCGCGTACCAGCAGGCTGCTGGACAGAGGGGAGCTCTGCAGCAGCCAGAAACCGGCGCCCTCCAGGGAGACGGCTGGAAAGGCCAAGCGGATCCCGACGCCGGCCAGGATGAGCCCTTGGAAGGCCAGCTGCAGGGTGACCAGCAGCCCGCGCAGCCCGTGCAGGCCGCTGGGGTAGGCGTGCAGGCTGATTACGTACACTCCCAGCAGCGCAGCCAGGATCAGCAGCTGGCTCCACTGGGTGGCGTCCCTGCCCAGGGCTCTCAGGTCCTTGAGCGCCAGGTGCCCGAGCGCCCCGAAGCGGCTGAATAACCGCTCAACCCGACCGACCGAGCGGCCGGGCCTCCGGCGACCGCTGCCCTCTAAACCCCGGACCCACCCTTCCCGGTAGGCCAGCGCTGCCAAGGCGGTGGTCAACCAGAGCAGCAGCCCAGCTGCTCCCACCAAGATCCAAGGGGAGGCGGTCAGCTTCCCGCCCGCGGCTGCCCACAGGTCGTTGGCGATGACCGCCGAGGGGAGCGGCCCCAGGCCGCCTTGGGCGAAGCCATGCAGCAGTTGGTGGAACTGGGTATCTCCCGAGGCTCTCAGCAGCGAGGTGGGGATCAGGCTGCGCACCAGCAGGATCAGCCCGGCTGAGAGGGCTACCCCTAGACCGGTGGCGATCTCCCGAACCCGACCAGCCGGGGCTACCCGCATCAGTACCACCGTCACCAGAGCGCCGATTCCGACCGGTAGAGCGTAGAGGGCCAGAATCATCCCCAGCGCCGCTGGCAGGTACCACCAGGGGCCAGCGCGCCCGATGGCCCAGACCAGCGGGAGGGTGAGCAGGCTGGGCAGGCCGGCGGTGAGCAGGTAGGTCTCGGTGAGCTTGAGCGCGAAGACCCGGCTGGCTGGGAGCGGCAGGCTGAGCAGGAAGGTGAGGTCGTCGGACAGGTAGAGCGTGCTGACGGTGGTGGTGACTGCGCTAAAGGCCACGCTGGCCATCAAGATGGTCAATCCCAGGGCTAGCAGCCGGTGCGCCACCGCGCTGCCGACCGCCCCGTAACCCCGCAGGGCCTGCAGACCTCCCCGCACCAGGGCGGCTTCGGCCAGCAGGAAGGCTAGCAGCACCGCGGCTGCCAACAGGTATCCCCAGGGCCTCTTCCCCCAGGCGTTGCGCAGGCCCTGTAGTTTGGCGGCGATCACTGCGCCTCCTCGGCTAAGAGCCTGAAGAACACGTCCTCCAGGGTGCTGCCCTGAGTCTGCCGCTTGAGCTCTTCGACCTGACCCGAGGCCACCAGCCGGCCGTGGTCGAGCACCGCTACCTGCCCGGAGATGGCCTCGGCCAGCTCCATCGAATGGGTCGTCAGCAAGACGGTGTACCCCTTCCGGGCTCGCTCCACCATCAGATCCCTGACCTGCTTGGCGGCCTGTGGGTCCAGGCCGACCATCGGCTCGTCGACCACTAGGACCGGCGGGTCGGCCAGCAGGGCGGCGATGATGGTGAGCTTCTGGCGCATCCCGTGGCTGAAGCTCTCGACCAGCGCCGAGCCGAAATCGCTTAGGTCGAAGAAATCCAGCCAGTTCTGGATCTTCGGCTCAGCGGATGCTCCCCGGATCCCTGAGACGAAGCGGAGTAGCTCCCGGGCGGTCAATTTTCCGTACAGATAGGGTCTGTCCGGGATGTAGCCGATCAGAGCCTTGGCCTTGACAGGTTGGTCCCAGACATTGACGCCGCAGACCCAAGCGCTGCCGCTGCTCGGCCGGGTCAGGCCGGTGATGGCCCGGATAGTGGTGGTTTTGCCGGCTCCGTTGGGGCCGAGCAACGCCACGACCATTCCCGCTGGCACCTCCAGGGTGAGTTGGTCGACGGCCTTCTTATTTCCGTAGGACTTGGAAAGACCTCGCAGTTCGATCATCGCTCGGCCCTAGCCTAGCGCTCGGCGAGCTGCCGCTGGGGCATTGGTCTGGTGGCGAGCGGGCCCTAGGCCTCTGCGCCCGGCCTTCCGGCAGACCAGGTCGGCCGAGGGTCCGAACTTCTGATAGCCACTATGCGCTCTCGAACATTGATGAGCAGAGCAGCCCAAGACCGCTTCCACCCCAGCGACGGCTAGTCCGGTGTCGGTGCCTCTGTGCTTCTATGGATTCACTCGGGCGCTGCGCCGGGGGCCGAGGCGCGGCGGGGATGTGGGGGTTCGCAGGGTCACCCTACGGGAGGGAAGGCTCTTCCCGGGCGGATCCGCGGCGAGTTCCGCCGGAAGCGGAGCCTGCGGGGGCGCTGGCTCAAGCTGCAGGGTCAGAGCGAAACCGGCTTCGGTGGGACAGGAAGTCGGCTTTGGGCCCGCTCTGGGCGGGGCGAGCCGGCCTGAGGGGACGGCGCGTAAGGCCGGCTTCTCAGGCGCGCACGGCAAGTGCTGGATACATTCCGGCGGCCCAGAAGGCCGCCCATACGGCTACAATCTAAAGTTGAGCAATACGGACTCATATCTTATATCTCCTGTATTGACAGTAGACTGAGCGTTGCTATAATAGCTTACGGAGTTGGACCGGCGCCGTCTGTACGCTCGGACGACACCAAATTGTTCTGGATAGCGGAGGTAGTGTGCATGTTGAGACCACTGGGTGATCGTGTCGTGATCGAGTTGATCAAGGAGTCCCCTACCACGGCCGGTGGGATTGTCCTGCCAGATTCGGCGCAGGGCAAGTCGATTCGGGGAAAGGTCGTGGCGGTCGGGAATGGCAAGCTGCTCGATAACGGCACCCGGGTACCGCTGGACGTCAAGGTCGGCGACACTATCGTGTTCGCTGAATACGGCAGCAAGACCGTCGATGTGGCCGGCGAGGAGTACACCATCGTCAGCGAGCGCGACATCCTCGCTGTCGCCGAGTGAGCCGGATCAGCCGGGAATCCCCCGTCTCAGCACCTATTCGTCATCAGCAATTCTCTCTAAGGAGGAGTGAGTATGCCCAAGCAGTTGGTTTTTGATGAGAACGCCCGCCGTGCCCTGGAGCGCGGAGTCAATTCCGTGGCCAACGCCGTCAAGGTGACCCTGGGCCCCAAAGGCCGCAACGTGGTCATCGAGAAGAAGTTCGGCAGCCCCACCATCACCAAGGATGGTGTGACCGTGGCCAAGGAAGTCGAGCTCGAGGACAAGCTGGAGAACATCGGTGCCCAGCTGCTCAAGGAGGTGGCCTCCAAGACCAACGACATCACCGGTGACGGCACCACCACCGCGACTGTGCTGGGCCAGGCCATCGTCAAAGAGGGCCTGCGCAACGTGGCGGCTGGCGCCAACCCTCTGGCCCTCAAGCGCGGCATCGAGAAGGCCATGAACGCGGCCGTCGAGGAGATCAAGAAGCACGTCAAGCCGGTTGAGGACAGCAAGGACATCCAAGAGGTCGCCGGCATCTCGGCCAACGATCCCGACATCGGCCGCGAGATCGCCGAGGCGATGGACCGGGTGGGCAAGGAAGGCGTGATCACGGTCGAGGAGTCCAAGGGCTTCAACACTGAGGTCGAGGTCGTCGAGGGGATGCAGTTCGACAAGGGTTACGTCAGCCCCTACTTCGTGACCAATTCCGAGACCATGGAGACCGTCCTCGAGGACCCCTACATCCTGATCAACGAGAAGAAGATCAGCGCCCTCAAGGATCTGCTGCCCCTCTTGGAGAAGGTGGTCCAAGCTGGCCGGCCGCTGCTGATCATCGCCGAGGAGGTCGAGGGCGAGGCCCTGGCCACCCTGGTAGTCAACAAGCTGCGCGGCAACCTGAACATCGCCGCGGTCAAGGCTCCCGGCTTCGGCGACCGCCGCAAGGAGCTGCTCAAGGATATCGGCGCCGTCACCGGCGGTACCGTGATCTCTGAGGAGTTGGGTTACAAGCTGGAGAACACCACTCTGGACATGCTCGGCAAGGCCAAGCGGGTCCGTATCACCAAGGACGAGACCACCATCATCGACGGCGGCGGCCGCCAGTCGGAGATCAACTCCCGGATCGGCGCGATCAAGGCCGAGCTGGAGACCACCGACAGCGACTACGCCAAGGAGAAGCTCCAGGAGCGCCTGGCTAAGCTGGCCGGCGGTGTCGCGGTGATCCGCGTCGGTGCGGCCACCGAGACCGAGCTCAAGGAGAAGAAGCACCGCTACGAGGACGCCCTCTCCACCGCCCGCTCCGCTGTCGAGGAGGGTGTGGTCGCCGGCGGCGGTACCACCCTGCTGCGGGTCATCCCAGCGGTCCGCGAGCTGGCCAACTCCTTGGAGGGCGATGAGGCCACCGGTGCCCGTATCCTGGTGCGTGCCTTGGAGGAGCCCGCCCGCCAGATCGCCATCAACGCCGGCTTCGAGGGCAGCGTCATCGTCAACGCGGTGATGCACCACGCCAGCCCGCGCTATGGCTTCAACGCTGCGACCGGCGAGTTCGTCGAGGACATGGTCAAGGCCGGCATCGTCGATCCCGCCAAAGTGACCAGGGTAGCCCTGCAGAACGCGGCCAGCATCGGCGCGCTGATCCTGACTACCGAGGCGATTATCTCGGACAAGCCCGAGAAGGAGAAGCCCGTCGCCCCGGCTCCGGCTGGCGGCGACATGGGTGGGATGGACTTCTAACCCCCCTCTCCCTGACGCCCGCCGGGATCCCGGCGGGCGTTTTTGATTCTCATCGGTCCGTGGCAGAATCTCCCCATGCGCGGTCTTGCAGTTCGTTTGGCCGGACTCCTCTGGTTGATCGCAGCGCCGCTGGCCTTGGCCGCCGCGCCCATCCCCAACTGGAAGCAGCAGGCTCCTGGGCTCTGGACCTCGGCGGATGGCCGCTGCGCCCTCAAGCAGCAGCAGTTGACCACCCACATGAAGATCTTTCCCAACCGCGCAGCGGCCGCGGGGTTTGCTCCGGCGCTGCAGCGCCAGCTGTTTGCCCAGCACTTCACCGGGGTGGTGGTCGGCCCGATCTACCGCTTCGGCCAGTGGGGGTTGCTGGCCTACTACCACTACCACGCTGCCCAGGGCGACTTTCAGATCTGGCAGCTCTACCTGTCGCGGAAGGGCCTAGCCGAGACGCTGACTGGTAGTGCCCGCGCCGGCCTCCAGGATCCTTGCGTCACCAACCTGGAGCGCTATTTGGGTTGAGCTGGGTTTTCATTCTTCTCTCACGCCGCTGCCCTGCCACTCTGCTAGACCAAGAGGGCGCCCCGCGGAGGCGGCGCCGAGAGGAGTCCCCATGTTGCAACCCTGGATCGACCCCGCCTTAGGGCTCGTGGCCGCGCTGCTGATCGGCTGGCTGGTGCACGCCCTGGTCTTTCGCCTGCTGCTGTCTTGGCAGCGCGCCAACCCGTCCGTCCGCGAGCTCCTGGCCCTGGGCAAGCGCCCCACCCTCTGGCTGTTCCTGTTCCTAGCCCTGTTGCTGGCCCTACCCGGCCTCCCCGCCCCGGCTCCCTCGGTGCTGCAGCCGCTGGTGGGGGTGCTGACCGTCGCCGCAGTGGCCTGGACCTTGATCGCAGCCGTCCACTTGGCTGAGCGCTGGGTGACCCGCCGCTACGACATCTCAGCCAGCGACAACCTGGTGGCTAGGCGGGTGCACACCCGTATGGCGGTCTTCCGCCGCATCCTGATCGTGATCATCGCCGTCCTAGCTATCTCGGCCATGCTGATGACCGTCCCCTCGGTGCGGGCCCTGGGGACCAGCCTGCTGGCCTCTGCCGGCCTGATCGGCCTGGTCGGCGGCTTAGCCGCCAGACCGCTGCTCACCAACCTGATCGCCGGCATCCAGATCGCTCTGACCGAACCGATCCGGTTGGACGACGTGGTGGTGGTCGACGGGGAGTGGGGGCGGATCGAGGAGATCGCCACCACCTTCGTGGTGGTGCGGATCTGGGACCTGCGCCGGCTGATCTTGCCGATCGCCTACTTTATCGAGACGCCCTTCCAGAATTGGACCTACCGCAGCGCCGACCTGCTGGGCTACATCCACATCTTCGCCGATTACCGCCTAGACGTCGAGGAGCTGCGCGGGGTGCTCTCCGAGCTGCTACCCAAGAGCCCGCTCTGGGATGGGCAAGTCTGCAATCTGCAGGTGGTCGGCTCCAGCCCGCAGAGCTTGGAGCTGCGCGCGCTGTTCAGCGCGGCCGACTCCGGCAAGCGCTGGGACCTGTCGGTGTGGGTGCGCGAGCAGCTTCTCAGCTACCTCCAGAAGCACCACCCCGATGCCCTACCCCGTACCCGGGTGGAGTTCGGTCCCGGCCTGGCCGCGGAGGGGCCCAGACCGGGTGTGGCGGACCTGGTCTCCTGAAGTCAGGTGGTGTAGTCGGCGTTGATCTGAACGTACTCCTCACTGAGGTCGCAGCCCCAAGCTTCGGCGCTGGCTGCGCCTCCGGCGAGGTCCACCTCGAGGATCACTTCCGGGGCGTCCATCGCTCTGGAGAGCGCCGCCAGGTCGGTCGGTCTGGGCCCATCCTGGTAGAGGGTCACTCCTTGTAGCGCGATGGAGAGCCGTTCCGAGTCGATAGGGGTGCCCGAGCGGCCCAGGGCGGCCAATACCCGCCCCCAGTTGGGGTCGTTGCCGTGCACAGCGCTCTTCCAGAGCAGGCTCGAGGCCACCGTCCTGGCCGCTCTCCGGGCCCCGGCCAGGTCGGGGGCTCCTGTGATCCGCACGGTCAGCAGCTTGCTGGCCCCCTCGCCGTCGGCGGCGACCTGCCTGGCCAGGTTGCGCAGCACCTCCCTTAACGCCAGTTCGGCTTGACCGAGGGAACAGCTTCGCTGCCCGCTGGACCACAGCAGGGCCAGATCGTTGGTGGAAGTGTCCCCATCCACCGACACGCAGTTGAGCGAGCCGTCGATCAGCTCCTGCCACTGGGTCCGGATCCAGGCGCTGGGTAACTCCAGATCGGTCAGGACGAAGGCCAGCAAGGTGCCCAGGTCCGGGTGGATCATCCCGCTGCCCTTGGCGATCCCTAGGACCGAGCCGCCGCCGGGCAACTCGGCCCTGGCCAGCTTGGGTCGGGTGTCGGTGGTCAGGATGGCTGAAGCGAAGGCCGCGGGGCTCTCTGAGAGCCCCGCGGCCAGCGCCGGCCGCGCGGCCAGCAGCCGGTCCAGCGGCAGGCGCACACCGATGACACCGGTGGAGACAGTGAGCAGGGCTTCGCTGGGGATCCCCAGGAAGTTGGACAGCGCCTCGGCCCAGCGCTGGTCGTCCGCGCGGCCGGCTGAGCCGGTGGCGGCGTTGGCCTGCCCGGAATTCACCGCGACCGCCTGCAGCAGGGGGCCCTGCTGGTAGAGCGCGCGGGCCCTTAGGACACAGGCCGCCGCGGCCTGGTTGCGGGTGGTGGCCAGCCCCCAGGGGCCGCCCCCCGGGCAGCGCAGCAGGCCCAGGTCGGGGCGCCCGGAAGGCTTGAGGCCCGCCGCCATCCCGCTGGCTAAAAATCCTTGGGGCAGCGCCTGCGGAGTGTCATGCATAGGATCCACACCCCCAGTCTAGGGCCACAGCCCGGCGCGGGGCAGGCCGCTAGTCTCGGGGAGGCCGCACATCAGGTTGAAGTTCTGTATCGCCTGCCCGGCCGCCCCCTTGACCAGATTGTCCAGTGCGGCGAAAACCAGCACCCTGCCGCTGTGGGGATCGCTGCGCAGGCTCAGGTCGCAGCGGTTGCTGCCCAGGGTCGCCTTGGTCTCTGGGAGCTCCTGCTGCACCCGCAGGAAGCTCTCGCCGGCGTAAGCCTCCTGGTACAGCGCGAAGAGCTCCTGCTCCTCCAGCTGGCGGCTGGGCTGGAAGCTGATGCTGGCCAGGATCCCCCGGGCCATCGGCAGCAGGTGGGGCAGGAACAGCAGGGGGCCGGAATATCCGCAAGCTTTGAGGTTCCGCTCCATCTCGGGCAGGTGGCGGTGTCCGGTGACCGCGTAGGGCCTGAAGTTCTCGGCCAGCTCGCCCATGGACAGCTCCGGCCGGTTCCGGCCGGCTCCGGACACCCCGCTGGCGGCGCTGACCACCACCTCGCCGGCGATCCAGCCGGCCCGGGCTGCCGGCTGCAGCGCCAGGGTGACCGCGGTCACGTAGCAACCCGGGTTGGCGACCAGCCGGGCCTGTGCGATCCCAGCGCGGTCCAACTCGGGGAAGCCGTACACCGCCTGTCCTTGCAGCTGCGGCGCAGCGTGCGGGCCGTACCACTGGGCGTAGACCTCTTCGGGCAGCCGGAAGTCGGCCGAGAGGTCGATCACCGAAACGCCCGCGTCCAAGAACTCCCCAGCCGAGCGCTGGGCGGCGCCGTGTGGGCCGGACATGAAGATCAGGTCGGCCTCTTTGGCCTCCTCCAGGGTGCAGCTGGCTGGGGCTGCGGCCAGCTGCGGCCAGCTGCGGGCTTCCTCGCCGCGCCGCACCGCCCACAGCGCGCTGACCCCCGGGTGGTCGGTGAGGAGCCGCAGCAATTCGCTCCCGGCGTAGCCGCCGGCTCCCAGGACAGCGACCTTCACCAGCGCACCCGTTGGCCGGCCATCAGGTGGTACAGCAACGCTTTCTGGGCGTGCAGCCGGTTTTCGGCCTGATCGAAGACCCGGCTCCTGGGGTGATCGGTCGCTTCCGGGACCACCTCCTCGCCGTAGTGGGCGGGGAGGCAGTGCAAGAAGATGCCGCCCGCGTCCAGCTGCTCCAGCAGCTCCGGGGTTACGCAGAAACCGCTGAAGGCCAGCCGCTTGCGCTCCGGCTCCCCCTCCTGTCCCATGCTGAACCACACGTCGGTGTAGAGCACCTGTGCGCCCCGGACTGCCTCAGCCACGTCGCTGCTGAGCCGCACCTGAGCTCCGGCCTGGGCCGCCTCCATCAGCACCCGGCCGTTGGGTTCGTAGCCCAGAGGGGTGCAGATGGTGAGGTCGACGCCGCTCAGAACTGCCATCTGGATGTGGCTGTTGGCCATATTGTTGCCGTCGCCCAAGTAGGTCACCCGCAGGCCTTCGGTCTGCCCGAAGCTCTCTGAGATGGTCTGGTAATCCGCCAGCAGCTGGACCGGGTGCAGGGTGTCGGAGAGGCCGTTGATCACCGGGACAGCGGCGTGCTGGGCTAGGGTGTGCAGGGTGGTCTGCAGGAAGACTCGGGCCATGATGCCGTCGACCCAACGCTCCAGGTTCCTGGCCACGTCGCTGACCCGCTCCCGCTCGCCCAGCCCGATCTCGGCCCCGTTCAAGGTGATCGCATGCCCGCCCAGCTGATACATCGCGACGTCGAAGGTAGTCCTGGTCCGCAGGCTGGGCTTCTCGAAGATCAGGGCTAGGGTCTGCCCGGCCAGCGGCTTCTGCCCGCGGAACTCCCCGGCCTTCATGGCCCGCGCGGTAGCCATCAGGGCGAGGAATTCTGCCCGATCCAGGTCCAAGCTGCCGAGAAAGTCCCTGCCGGTGAGCAGCGGGGTGGGGAGCGCCTTGGGCGGTTGCGTGGAAGCCATGGGAATGATTATACAGTTTTATGGCTTTATATGGTAATTTATGCAATTATTCCCACCTCGCCCGGCGCGTGCGGCGATGTGCCATACTGCCTCCGGATGCGCACCTTGACCCTGACCTTTGTCGCCCTGCTGGCTTCTTTCGGCAGCGCCCTGGCCCTGGCTGCCAGCCTGCAGCTGACCATCCTGGCTGGGCAGCAGACTGCCCAGGACGGCAGCCGGATCCTGACCTGGACGGTTCCGCCGCAGTCGGTAGGGGGGCACCTGATGGTCCCCTTGCGGCAGGCCGCCGCCCTGCTGGGCCTGACCGACTGGCCGCTGCCCCAGGGAGGCTGGCAGGTGGGGGAGCTCCGGATCGAACCGGGGCGCAAGCGCGCCGAACTGGCCGGCAAACCTCTCCACTTCAAGGCGGTCTACCTGCGCAGCGCGGGCCACGCCCTGGTCGACCTGTCCCTGCTCGCCGATCAGGTTTCGGCGGATCTGCTGCCCATCGACGGCGGCCAGGGAGCCATCCTCACTTTCCAGCTTCCCGTGAGCCTGCCGGCTCCCCTGCAGGGACCGCAGGCCCACTTCACCACGCTGCAGGCCAGCTATCCCCAGGGTAGCGCGGTGCAGTTCGTGGACCGCTCCTTCGACCCCCAGGGCAAGCCGCTCACGGCCAGCTGGACGGGCCGCCGTTCCCGCTACCTCACCGCCGGCTCCCACCGGGTCTGCCTCACCGTTAGCGATCCCTCGGGTCAGAGCGCCTCGCGCTGCCACACCGTCGTGATCACCCCGGTTTCTGGCTTCTCGGCCGCCCAGGTGATCCTCAAGCACGGCGCTCCCGGGGACACCTTCTTCGGCGGCGAGCCCAAGGCAGCCCTCCCCCCCACCGTTCTGGGCGTCACCGCCTCCGGCCCTACCTTGTTCTTCTCGGACTCCCCGGAGCGGGTTCTGCAGAGCGGCCTGCTCTACCAAGCGCCGCTCTCTGGGGCGGTCCGGGTGTTCGCCTACCACCTCGACGGCACCGGGCTGCCGGCCCGGCTGCTGCTGCTGGCCTCCAACCCCGGGACCAAGCCGGTGACCGTCCGGCTGGACCGCCTCGGCTGGGCCGCCGGGTCCTCCCAGGGCAACTTGGTCGGCCAGAGCGCCCTGCTCGGCTACCTGGGTAGGCCGCGGCGCCAGACCTGGACCGTGCAGCCCGGGCAGAGCCAGCTGCTCTTCGCTTCCCCGCTGTTCGCCCAGGGTTCGGTCATCAGCCTGCTGGGGAGCTTCCAGTTAGGGGGGCGGCTTACCCTGTCCACCGCTCTGGTCGCCTCGGACCTGCAGGTCGGCGACCCGCTGGCCCAGCTGCCGCTGCTCCCGGCTGACCGCAGCCACATCCGGGGTACCTTCCCGCAAGCTGACCGGACGGTCACCCTCGGCCTGCAGTCCCTGCCTGCCGAGCTGGCCATCGGCAGCGGCGACCTGGGGGGTCCCCTGCTCGGCACCGACGCTGTCAGCGGCAGGTCGGTCGAGCTCAAAGGCAACTTCGGCGTGGAGTACCGCCTGCTCTTCAGTACCGCCCAACCCCTGGCGGTCGCGCTGGAGTCGGCCGGGGGGCAGTACCAGGGCGCGGCCTTGGCCGGCTCTTCCCGCATGCAGCTGGTTCCCCTGCCCGCCCGGGGCCTGCTGGCCCAGCTCGGGGAGTACGCCTTGATCAGCCGGATCCCTGCGGTCAATCCGCTGCTGGCGGCCGCCAGCAGCGACCGCATCGACCTGATTCCGGCCCCTGGCTCTGACCTTCCGGTCAACTTGTTCTTCAGCGCTCTGCCCTGAGGCGGTGGGCCTTCGGGTTTCAGCTAGGATTCCCCGGTGCAGCGCGGGCGCTGCCGAGCGCTGAGGCGTAGGGGCGGCCGGCAGCGGGGCACTCGGGCAGGGACGGCAGCAGGGAAGAAGAAAAAACTCGGCTGCTCTGGGGCAGAAAAGCACGGGCCCACGCGTAGCGGGGGTCAGATCCACTTTGGCCGGTCAGCGCGAAAAGAGCCGGCGAGCCCTACCCGGCTACCTACCCCACCCACGCCTCGTCGGCGGACGGACCGTAGAGCGCGGGCACAGGGATTTCCAGCAACCGCAAATAGACGCCTAGCTGCGCTGTGTGGTGCACCAGATGGTTGAAGAATAACCGCTGGTAGGTCCGCAGCCTCGACAGCTCGGAGATGGTCTGGGCTCCCATCCGGAACGGAAAGATCTCCTGCATCTGCGGGTCAGTCGCTTGAGCCAGCGCCTGGCGGCATTGCGCCGCGCTGCTCTCCAGCTCCTCCAGGCAGTGCGCGCGGGTGGTGAACGCTAGCGCTGCCTGGGGCCGTTTCGGTGCAGCGAGGTCCATCCCATCGTCGGAAAGCAGGTAGTAACCGAACAGCGGTAGGGTGGCGCAGTGCAGGGCCAATCGCCCCAGGGCCGTGGACTTCTGGTGCGGCTGGTAGTCTGGCTTGTCTTCGGGGACCCGCTCCAGCGTCCGCCGGGTGTTGCCGATCTCGGTATCGAAATCTTCCAGAAGCACTTCCGCAATCCGCATCTCTCACCTCTCCGGCCACTTTACTCCTACGGCCATCCGCTCCGGGTCAGCGCGGGAGCTCCCCTAACCTGGGCGCAGGAGCGTGCGGGCAACCGCTCCGCTCCGCCGTCAGGCTGCGCAGGGCGGCTTGCGCGCCGCGCCGCTGGCTCAGCGGCGCGTGGTGGGTCTTCAGGGTACGGACCTGCAGGGGCAGCAAGCTGGCGGCTTGGGCCCAGGCCAGGCAGGCCAGCTTGCGGCGGTGATCCCTCTGGGCGTCCACCCCCAGCGCCTGGAGCAGGTAGGGATCATAGCCGTTGCGGCGCACCGCCCGCTCCTGCTCGGCCAGCGCTGCCCCGACGTGCCCGGTGACCAGGTCGGCCTCGGCTAGCAGCGCTAGGGGGGCACTCCAGGCCGGGTCGAGCTGCGCGGCGCGGCGGGCTTCCCGGCGGGCGCCGCGCCAGTAAGGGCTCGCCCAGGGCTTACGCGCCCCTAAGGCCAGGTTCGCCTGGGCCCTAGCCCCAGCCAGCCAGGCGTCCGGGCTGATCGGGACCAGCTGCTGGGCTTCTCGGGCCAGGCGGACCGCCCTGGCCGGCTGGGCAGCCGCTTCGCCGAGCAGCTGCTCCAGCTGAGCCGGTCGCCAGGGCAACCCGGAAGCGACCGCGCCCAGGCTGGCTGCGGCCAGCAGGCCGGCTACCCACCTGGCTGCGGCCCGGCTCGGTCGCGGGCCGCTCTGGAGGCCGGGCAAGGTAGCCGCCAGAGCCAGCGCGCTCAGGTACAGCGCCGGGACATCCAGGTTGGCCTCCACCAGGCTCTGGGTGGCCAGGGCGATGAGGCCGGCCAAAGTGGCCAACTCCCTCCAGCTGAGCCTGCGCGGCGGCCGTTGCCACCAGGAGAGCGCCAGGCCGCAGGCCAGCAGCGCTACGCCGATGAGCCCCAACTCGCTGAGCAGCTGCAGCCAGTCGTTGTGGGCCCCCACCGGCGGGTTGATCAGGACGTAGGTGCCCCGCGCGCCCACCGGACGGGCCCCCGGATAGAGCTGGTTGTACCCCCCCCACCCGCTGCCCAGCAGCGGGTGGGTCTCCCAGATCCGCCAAGCCGCCTCCCACAGGAACAGCCGGCTGGCCGCTGCGCTCTTGGCTGGCTGCGCCAAGCCGACCACCCGCTGGCGGAATTGCGGGGCTAGCAGCAGCGCCAGCACCACCACCAGACCTCCCCCCAGGGCCAGCCAGCGCCGCCGCCAGGGCAGCCGCCAGATCAGCACCAGCAGGCCTACCCCCAGGCCGAAGTACCCCCCGCGGCTGAAGGTGAACAGCAGGCCGCCGAGCTGCAGCAGCAGCGCCGCCGCCCAGGGCCAACGCCAGCCCCCTTTGGGCAGCAGCGCGGCGCTGGCTCCCAGGGTCAGCAGCAGCGCTCCGGCCAAGACATTGGGGTTGTGCAGGCTGGCGTAGGCCCGGGTGAAAGGATGGGCAGTAGCCCCTAGCCAGTAGGCCGGGGTCTTCAGGCCGGAGAGCTCCTGCCAAGTAGCCCAGCCTCCCAGCAGGCCGCCGCTCCCCAGGGCGGTCCACAGCACTGCCTGGTTGCGAACCTGGCGGAGGCCCAGGTACAACCAAGCTCCAGCTAGCAGGTAGCCGGCGGTGACCAGCGCGTCGTAGCGGGTCACCGCGCTGGCTACCCCTAGGGGGATCGCGATGAGCCAGGCCCACAGCAGCGGCCCGCCCCAGTCCAGCTTCCCCCTGAGCGCTCCTATGACCAGCCCAGCAGCGCCGCCGGCCAGCGCTAGGCTGACCAGCCAGGGGTAGCTCTGGCTCCCCCAGCTCTGGTGGGCGGTGGGGAGGTTGACCTGTCCGGTCAGCAGCGAGGAAACTATCAGGGCGCAAGCCAGCGCCAGGGTCAACCAGGTGAGCGCCCGCATGGCTCGATTATTCTCCCCCTCTGGTGAGGAGTGCTGCGCCGCTGTCATGAGTAGCCGGGCAGGCCTTGGGCCTGCCCGGCTGGGCTGTCCGGGGATCTCAGGCTCTTTTGGCCTCGGCCGGAGCCGCTTGCGGCTTGGCGCCGGCCAGCAGCTCCAGGGCCCCTAACAGGCCGGAGATCAACATGCCAGCCAAGCTGAGGCCGGTCAGGACCACGCCGTTCCACACCGAGTTGGAGGTGGCGCTCGTCCAGGCTAGCCGGGCCGGCTGGAAGCCGGTCGCGAAGGGGGCGATGACCAGCCAGATGCCGGCCAGGAACAGGAGGATACTGACGATCCAGTTTAGGCTCTTCATGCTGCCCTCCTCAGCGGGCGACCGGGTCGCGGCCCGGCTCCAGGTGGCTGCGGCCCTGCCGCTCGCGGATCAGCTCGTTGAGCAGCGCCGAGAGCTCCCGCTCAGTCCGCAGCTGCTGCTCCAGCTGGAGGGCCAGATTGTCCGGTACCGCCGCCTGGGGCGGTACCGCCGGCTTAGGGGCTTCGCGGACCGGGCGCTTCAGCGCCCCTTTGGCGTAGAGCAGGGCGACCATGCCGCTCACCTGCAAGATCGCGCCGATCACACCCAGCAGGGTGATCCCCAGGCCAAAGTAGAAGGTCCAGTTGGTCGCGGAAGTCCAGGCTCCGCCGGCTGGCTGGAAGCCGCGCAGCGCGAAGGGGGCGACCATCAGCCACGCTCCCAACAGCGTTGCCAGGGCGTCTGCGACCAGATTGACGAAAAACTTTGCCATACCTGCCTCCTTAATCGTCTGCCGAGCTGGGGTTGCTGCCGGCAGTTCGCCGGGTCTGCAGCAGCAAGAGGATTTGGGCCAAGAGCAGGTTACGCCTGGTGACCGCCGCGAGCACCTCGGCGCTCGGTATGGCGCCGGGCATCCCTCCTTCACCTTCCGGAAGCGGCGCTCCCCCCTCGGCCACCGCCCCAGCGAAGCGGGAGCGCAGCGGCAGTTCGGGCAGGAAGAAGGCGACGATCAAGCCCAGGACCACCACGAAGATTCCCCAGAAGAACACCGTGGTCATCGCTGTCGTGAACGACTTCCTCAGGGCCAGGGTGATCTCGGAGGTGATGACCGGAACCTGACCATCCAACTGCTTCTTGATGCCCGCCAAGGTGCTGGTGGTCGCTCGCTGGATCAGCGCCGGCTCCTGGGCCTGGAGGTTGCTTTGGACGCGGCCGAGCACGGCCTGCTGGCCAGCTAGGCTGCCGAGCGCCGCGGGCGGGATGGCCTTCAACTGATTCCTGAGCGCCAGAGGTAGCTTGGGATCGGCCTCCAAGCGGCGCAAGCCAGCTGGGCCCTGCCGCAGGCCTGCGGCGACGGCCTGCTCGGTCTGCCCTAGCTGGCGCTGCACCGCTCCGGCGACGCCGCCGTCCCTGAGCAGCGCCTTGAGCTGCGCCGGGATCTGGGGGTTGGCCAGCAGGGTGTGGATCTCCTTGGGGTTATGGGTGGTGAGGGCGCTGGAGATCTGCGCGTAGGTCTTGTTGACCTGGGCCTGGATGGAGCTGCGCACGCTGCCGATATCGCCGGACTCCAGGGCGCTGGCGTTGAATTGGCTGCCCTGCAGCGTCTGGGAGTGCCGCAGCTGGGCGGGCAGGTCCTTGGGTAGCTGGTGGCCTAAGGTGGTGGTCAGCAGCGTCCCGAAGATCGCGACGCCCAGGGTGGAGCCGATCTGGCGGAAGAACTGGCTGCTGCTGGTAGCCGCCCCCATCTCCTTCTGGTCCACGGCGTTCTGCACCGCCAGGGTGAAAATCGGTAGGGCCGGGCCCAGCCCCAGCCCCAGAAGGATCATCCGCAGAGTGACGTCGGTCTGGGTGATCTGGTAGTTGATCCGGTACATCAAGACGTAGCCGACCAGTGCCAGACCGGTGCCGATGAGAATCAGGAACTTGTACTTGCCCAGGCGGCTGGCCAGCTGCCCGGCCACGAAACTGCCTACCACCACCCCCAGAGTCAACGGGGTGAGAGTCAAGCCGGCCTGCTGGGCCGATACCCCGACCACGATCACCATAAAAGTCGGGATGAAGATCACGGCTCCGAAGAAAGCGACACCGCCGATCAGCAGGGCCGACAGGTTGCCCAAGATGAAGGTGGGGTTGTTGAACAGGTGGAAGGGCAGAATCGGCTCAGGGGACTTGAGCTCGGCCCAGGAGAACAGGGCGATGCCCAGGATACCGACTCCGAACATGCCTAGGATCTCCCAGGACGACCAGGCGTAGCTGACGCCGCCCAAGCTGAGCGCCAGCAGGATCGGCACGATGGCCAGGAGCAGCGTCAGCGAGCCCAGGTAGTCGATGTGGACCGGCCCCTTACGGTGGCTGTGCAGGGCCGGCATCCGGCTGATGATGAACAAGATCGCCACGATCCCGATCGGGACGTTGACGTAGAACACCCATCGCCAGGAGAGGTCATCGGTGAGCAGGCCGCCCAGCCAGGGGCCGACCACGCTGGCGATACCGAAAACCGCTCCGAACAACCCCTGATAGCGGCCGCGGTCCCGTGGCGGGAACAGGTCGGCGATGACTGTAAAAGCCGTCGAGAAGATGCCGGCGCTGCCCAAGCCCTGGATCACCCGGAACAGGATCAGCTCGACCATGCTGTGGGCCTGCCCAGAGAGCATGGAGCCCACCAGGAAGATGATCACACCGATCAGGATGATCACCTTGCGCCCGTAGAGGTCCGAGAGCTTCCCGTAGATCGGGATCATCGCGGTGGAGGCCAGCAGATAGCCGGTCACCACCCAGGAGTACAGGTTGATCCCGTTGAGCTTCTCCAGGATGGTCGGTAGGGCGGTGGCGACGATCGTCTGGTCCAGCGCTCCTAGGAACAGGGCCATCATGATGCCGACGACGGTGAACATCTTCTGCTGCTGCGTGAAGCTATACATGGCTCGCTCCTGTGGGCCCCTCGGCTAAGCGCTCGCAGCTGGAGATGAACTCCTCCCGCCGCTCTAGAGGTACCCTGGCCAGGTAGCTCTGGATCACCTCGCCCACCAACCGGTCCCCGCGCTCCAACGCCTTTCTCCCGGTCTCGGTCAGCTCGAAGCGGGTGCGCCTGGCGTCCTGCCGGTCGATCTGGCGGCTCAACCAGCCGGCCCTCAGGAGGCGTTCCAGCTGGTGGCTGATCATGGAGGCCGGCATCATGGTCTGTTCGGAGAGCGCGCCGGGGTAGTGCAGACCGTCATGAATCCAGCGCAGCAGGAAATAGTCCTTGGCATTGAAGTCTTCCTCTCCGGAGAAGGCCTGATCCAAGCCGCAGCGCATGATCCGCGCTATCCGCAGCCAGGCTCCCGCGAAGCGCCAGGCCAGATCAGGGCCTGGTGCTTCCGGGTGAGTAGTTTTGTTCTGCAATAGTTCCATATGTCAAATATATTCCCTTGCAATAATTGAGTTTGTTGGATTCCTCGCAATTGCCCCGAGGTGCTCAGTCATCCGCTGAGCGCATCGCCAGGTTGGCCGGCCTGCGCTCCTGAACTGGCCCCGCCAAGGCCAATAGCACCCCCACCAACCCGATCGCGGCCAGCGTCCAGAAAGCCACCCGCAGCCCGGAGACGAAGGGGTCGAGCGTGGCAGCCGGCAGGTTGGAGGCCAGGCCGGAGAAGACTTGGAACATCACCGACTTGGGCACGCTGGCCACCACCACGCTGATGGTGTAGATGATCGATAGGACGCCGCCCACGCTGATCAGCAGCGTTCTGGTGCCAGCGGCGATGCCCCGCCGGTCCGGCGGGACGCTGCCCATGATCGCGCTGGAGTTGGGCGAGTTGAACAGGCCCGATCCCAGCCCGCCCAGCAACATCCAGGCGGCTAGCTGCCAGTAGGGGGTGTGCAGCCCCAGGGTTAGGGCGAAGCCCGCCGTGGCCAGGGTGCTGAGGGCCAGTCCCAGCCAGGAGAACAGCTTGGGCCCGAAGCGGTCGGCCAGCCGCCCCGAGATCGGCGAGGCCACCAGCAGGCCTACCGCCAGCGGCCCCAGGGCCAAGCCGGCCAAGACCGGGCTGTAGCCCCTAGCACCTTGGAAATAGAACACGAACAGGAAGGTGAGCGCCTGCCGAGTCACCGCGCTGATGAAGGCCAGTAAGTTGTTCAGCGAGAAGGTGGTTCGCCCGAACAGCGTGAGGTCGAGCATCGGCTTTTTTATCCGCAGCTCGGTGAGGAAGAAAGCGATCAAGGCCAGCACGGCGATCACTGCGTAGATCGGGAACTTATTCCAGTTCTCGATCCCGCCGACGGAGAGTCCCAGCATCAGCGCGGCCAAGCCTACCGCGTAGGTCAGGTTACCCACGAAATCGACCGGATCGCGGCGGTCCAAGGCGGCCTGCGGTTCGCGCAGTGTCCACAGAGCCCAGATCAGGCCGATCAACCCCAAGGGAACATTGAACCAGAACACCCAGCGCCAGCCCAGGGTGGTGAGCCAGCCTCCCAGGATCGGTCCCAAGATCAGGCCGACTGCCACCATCATCTGGTTGGTCCCGATGGCCAATCCCAGCTCGCTGCGCGGGAAGGCGTCGGTAACGATCGCCGAGGAGTTGGCGATCATGAAGGCACCTCCCACCCCCTGCAGCGCCCGCAGGGCGATCAGCCACCCGACGCTGGAGGTCATCCCGGCCAGCAGAGCCGCCGCCGTGAACACCGCGAAGCCGAGGACGAACAGCCGCTTGCGCCCCCACATGTCCGAGAAGCGGCCGACGTTCAACACCAGAACCGTCTGGGTCAGGTTATAAGCCAGCAGGATCCAGATCAGATCCAGCAGGCTGGTGTGCAGGTCGCGCAGCAGGGTAGGTAGGGCGATGATCAGCGTGCCGCTGTTCATCGAGGCCACCAGGGCTCCTAAGCTGGTGACCGACAGCGCCAGCCACTTGTAGGAGACGCGCTGGTGCAGGCTCATGCTGGCACCTCCTCCAGGTGGAGCTGCGCCAACAGCTTCTCCAAGAGCCGCTCGAGCTCGCTGATCTCCTGAGGTGAGAGCGCCGAGAACAGCTCGCGAACGCAGCCTCTGGTCGAAGGGACCGCCTGCTGGTAGAGCTCCCTTCCCGCTGGGGTGATCTGCAGACGCAGGCTGCGCCGGTCGGTGGCGTCGCGCTGCCTGCGCACCAGATCGGCAGCTTCCAAGCGGTCGACGATCCCGGTCAGATTGCCCAGCGTGACATCCATGGACGCAGCTAACTCGGACAGCGAGGCGCTCTGCTGCTCCCCCAAGGTGCGCAAGACGGTGTACTGGGGCTTGGTGAGGCCGTAGTGGGCCATGTGCTGCTGCAGCAGACGGCTCAGGACGTGGTGGGCCCGGTCGATAGCCAGCCAAGCTCGGATCTCGGGGCGGACGGCGAGGTCATCCATAGCTATAAATTTTATAGGTCAACTATATGGGTATAAAGTAATTGAGCTCGCCATCAGAGCCCGCACAGTGGGCGCAGCTGGCCGATGGCCCGCAGCGCGTCGTAGAGGACCGGGTACAGCGAGGCCAGAACCACTCCCATCCCTAAAGGTGTCAGCAGGCTGCGCCGGCTCATCCCGATCCCCACCAGAGCGATGCCGCCAGGTCCGGTCAGCAGCGCTGGAAGCAGCAGCAGGGCGGTGCGGTAGCGGCAGGCGTGCGGGTCCAGGGTGGCCAGAGCGAACTGCAGGCCGATACCCAAGATGGTGGCCAGCGAGAAACCTAAGACCAGCCGGGCCCAGCGCTCTCCGGCCATCAGCGCCGCTCCAGGGCCAGCTGCAGCAGCCGGTCGATCAGCGCACCGTAGGAGAGGCCGGCTGCCTCGAACAGCTTGGGGTACATGCTGGTGGGGGTGAAGCCTGGCATGGTGTTCACCTCGTTGATCAGCAGCCGGCCGCTCTCGGGCAAGTAGAAGAAGTCCACCCGGGCCAGGCCGGCGCAGTCTAGGGCCGAAAAGGCCAGAGCGGCCTGCTCCCGGGCTAGATTGGCTACGGCGTCTGGGATCTCGGCGGGGATCACCAGCTCGGCTGCCCCTTCGGTGTACTTGGTAGCGTAGTCGTAGAAGTCGCCCGGGTAGCGGATCTCACCGGCCGGGCTCACCAGAAGCTCGTCGTTGCCCAGAACCCCTACTTCGATCTCGACGGGGTGTTCCGCGGCCATGGCCTCGGCGATGACCCGGCGGTCTAAGGCGAAGGCCTGCTCTAAGGCCAGCTGGAGTTGACCGGTGTCCCTAGCCTTGGTGATCCCTACGCTGGATCCCAGGTTGGCCGGCTTGATGAATACTGGGAAACCCAGTTGCTGGACTTGCTCCAGAGTGGCTTCCGGCGAGCTCCGGAACTGCCCCCTAGTCAGCAGCGCCCAGCGTACCTGCTCCAACCCAGCTGCCCCCAGGATCTGCTTGCTCATGGCCTTGTCCATACACAGCGCGCTGGCCAAGACGCCGCTGCCCACGAAGGGCAGGTGGGCCAGGCGCAGCAAGCCCTGCACCGTGCCGTCCTCGCCCAGCGGGCCGTGCAACAGGGGGAAGACCACCTCGGCTCCCTTGAGCAGCTCCAGCTCCCGGCCCAGCAGCGGCCCGGGTAGGGGGGCCTGTCCGTTCCCCAGGGCCAACTGGCTGGCCTCCGGGCTCAGCAGCGCACCCTGCTTGCTGATCACCAGGGTCTGTACGGCGTAGCGCTCCTGCAGCTGGGCGAGTACCTGCTGGGCCCCTTGCAGGCTGACCTCGTGCTCCTCCGATTCGCCCCCGGCCAGCAGGATCACCCGGCCGGGCCGCTCACTTGGCATAGTCGATAGCTCGGGACTCGCGCACCACAGTGATCTGGACCTGACCGGGATATTCCATATCCTGTTCGATCCGACCGGCGATCTCCCTAGCCAAGAGGGTGGCCCTGGCATCGCTCACCTTCTGCGGCTGCACGATCACCCGCACCTCGCGGCCGGCTTGGATGGCGAAGGCGGTCTCGACCCCGGGAAAGGAGGTGGCGATCTGCTCGATCTGTTCCAAGCGCTTGATGTACACCTCTAGGCTTTCGCGCCGGGCGCCCGGGCGGGCCGCGCTGATAGCGTCGGCTGCGGCGACCAGGACCCCGAACAGCGTCTCGCTGTTCTCTGGGTCGTGGTGGTGAGCGATCCCGTCCAGCACTTCGGCCCCTTCTCCGAAGCGCTTGGCCAAGTGAATGCCGATCTCCACGTGGGTGCCTTCGATCTCCCGGTCAATCGACTTGCCGATGTCGTGCAGCAGGCCGGCCCGGCGGCCCATCGCGCCGTCCAGTCCCAACTCGCTGGCCAGCAGCCCGCTGAGGTGGGCGACCTGGATGCTGTGCTTGAGAACGTTCTGGCCGTAAGAGGTGCGGAAGTGCATCCGCCCCAGCAGCTGCAACAGCCCGGGCTTGAGGCCCAGCACCGCCGCCTCTAAGGCTGCTTCCTCGCCCTGGTTGTGGATGAACACCTTCATGTCCTCCTGGGCCTTGTGGACTACCTCCTCGATGCGGCTGGGGTGGATCCGCCCGTCGGCGATCAAGCTCTCTAAGGCGTGGCGGGCGATCTCCCGCCTGAGCGGGTTGAAACTGGAGAGCAGGACCGCCTCGGGGGTGTCGTCGATGATCAGATCGACACCGGTGAGCGCCTCGAAAGCTCGGATATTGCGCCCTTCCCGGCCGATGATCCTCCCCTTCATAGCGTCGCTGGGGATGGCCACCACCGAGACGGTCATCGCCGCGCTGGTCTCGCTGGCCGATCTCTGGATGGCCTGGGCGATGATCTGCTGGGAGCGCCGCTTGGCTTCCAGCGAGGTCCGCTCGGCCGCTACCCGGATCCGGACCGCCTTCTCCTCTTCCAGCTCGCTGTCCAGCCGCGCCAGGATCCGCTCCCTGGCTTCCTCGGGGCTGAGCTGGCCGATCTCGTAGAGCCGGGCCTCGGCGGCCCTGAGCGTCTCCTCGGCGGCTTGGAGCCGCTCCCTTGCCTGCAGCTGGTCGGTCTCGATTTTCTCCTCGAGCTGGTCGAGCTTGAGGCCGCGGGCGTCTAGCTGCTCGGCCCGCCGGTTGAGGCGTTCGATCTCCCGCTTGAGCTCCTCGCGCTCGCGGCGGAACTCCTCGCGCTCGGTCCGAAGCGAAGCGCGTTCGCTGAGCGCCTCCTGCTCCAGCTGATTGCGGCCCTCGAGCAGCTTGGCACGGACTTCCATTTCGGCTTCTTGGAGGATGCGGTGCGCGTCGGCCTTGAGGCGTTCGATCTCTGTGCGTCCCTGGGCGATGTCTTGCTCGGCGTCCCGGCGCAGCTGAGCGACTTCCTGTTCGGCGGCATTCTTGATCTCCTCATCGACATGCTGCCGCTGAACCAGTGCTCGGCGATAGAAATACCACCCTCCGGCAACCGCACCGATCAAGAAAGCAAGCACGAGATACACCAGCAGCATTGCTTCTCCTTTCGGCGCTGATCAACATATTCCCTTGACAGTTTTGCGGGCGCAAAACTTCTGTCAGTCTATCGCAGCTAGCTGACCACCGCCTCAAAGAGGTCCCCAACGGCTCAGCGGCCAGAAGCGGAAGATGACCGGTCCGGCGATGTCCTGCGCCGGGACCGGCCCGAAATAGCGGCTGTCTAGGCTCGCGCCCAGCGCCCGGTTATCCCCCAGCAAGAAGTACTGCCCCTTCCCCAGGTGGACCGGCCGGAAGCTGCTCGCCCCTTGGACCTCGCTGGTGTAAGCCTCGTGGACCGGGCGGCCGTTCCGCAGCAGCACGCCGGCGCGCATCGCGACGGTGTCCCCGGGAATTGCTACCACCCGCTTGATCAAATAGGGGTGGAAGCTCAGCCCGAAGAGCCCGCGCTGCAGGTCGTAGGGGCTGCCAGCTGGGGGCCGGAAAGCGGCGATGCTGCCGGCCGGCAGCCAGTGGGGGTCTAGGCCCCAGGCGTGCAGCCACCTGGGCAGCTTGAAGACGATCACCCGGTCTCCCGTGTGCAGGGTGGGTTCCATGCTGTGACCCACCACCTCCTCCGGGACCGCTAGAAAGGTGAGGATCAGCCAGATGGGTAGGGCTACCCCCAAGATCCAGCGCAGCAACCCCCGCATCTCACTCAGCCTAGGCCGCCTGCCTGCGAGTAGAGTGAGCCGTGATCGCATCGCTGCAGGGGGAAGTCGCCGAGCTGCGCGAGAGCAGCCTGGTGGTGGTCTGCGGTGGCGTCGGCTACGAGGTCTGGATCCCCAAGTCCAGCCTGGCTCGCTTATCCGTCGGCCAAGAGGTACGGCTGCTCACCCGGCTGCTGGTCCGCGAAGATGCCTGGACGCTCTACGGTTTCCTGCAGCCTGAGCTGCTGTCCCTGTTCGACCTGCTCACCTCGGTCAGCGGCGTGGGTGCCCGGACCGCCCTGAACCTGCTCTCCACCCTGCCGCTCCCAGTGCTGGTAGGTGCCCTGGCTCAAGGCGACAGCGCCCTGCTGTCCAGCGTCCCGGGAATTGGGCGCCGCCTGGCTGAGCGGACCGTCTTGGAGCTCCAGGGCCGCCTGCCCGGAGCGCTGCTGGCAGAGACCCAGAGCGGGCCGCCCGGTGAGAACCAGGCAGTTACCGACGCCTTGGCCGCCCTACTCTCGCTGGGGTTCTCCGATGCACAGGTGCGGCCGCTGCTCCGGGAGGAGCAGGTCAGCGGTCCGGAGCTGGACGCCGAGGCCCTGATCCGCCGGGTTCTGGGCCGGCTCCGCCGCCGCTAACGGCCCTCAGGCTGCGACGGCCTGGCTGGCTCGGATCAGGCTGGCGAACAGGCCGCGCTGCTCCGGGAGCATCTCGGGGTGCCACTGGACCAGCAGGTAGAAGGGGTGGCCCCGCAGCGAAGCCGCCTCGATGAGGCCGTCCGGGGCGGTAGCCAGCACCTGCAGGCCTGGGGCCAGGTCCTTGAGTCCCTGGTGGTGATAGGAGTTGGTCCGAAAGCTCTCCGGGAAGATTTCCCTCAGCGCCCCGGCCTCCGGCTCCAGGTCGATGCGGTGGGCTAGTACCGGTGGCGGCGACTTCTGAGCGTGCGCCAAGCTGGTGAACCCGGCTTGGGCCAGGTCTTGGTGCAAGCTTCCCCCCAGGGCCACGTTGGCGACCTGGATCCCGCGGCAGATGCCCAGCAGCGGCAGGCCCCGCTCGGCGGCCAGCCGGGCCACCGCCAAGTCGAGCGCGTCGCGCTGCGGGTTGACCTCCCCCTGCCCCGGCGTCATCTCCTCCCCGTAGTGGATCGGGTCCAGGTCCGGCCCGCCGGTCAGCACTACCCCGTCCAGCCGCTGGAGCAGTTCCCCCAGCCGATCGGCGGGGAGGGGTGGGATCAGCAGCGGGGTAGCGCCGCAGGAAGTCAGGGACTCCAGGTAGTAGCCGTTGGATCCCCAGAGGGGGCGGAAGTCCTGGCTGCCGCGGTATTGGCAAGTGACACCGATCAAGCTCATGCGGGCACTCTAGCAGAGCCGGAACGGCCAAAAGGTGGCCTTTGCCGCCGGAGCCGCGGCTCCGGGGTACAATAGACCGCATGGATTTGGAACAGCTCTCCATCAATACGATCCGGACGCTGGCCATCGACGGGGTCCAGAAGGCGAACTCCGGACACCCCGGCGCCCCCCTCGGCCTAGCCCCGCTGGCTTACGTGCTGTGGACCAAGTTCCTGCGGCACAACCCGACCAACCCGCGCTGGCCAGGCCGGGACCGCTTCGTTCTCTCCCCAGGGCACGCCAGTATGCTGATCTACACGCTGCTCTACCTCAGCGGTTACGGCCTGACTCTGGAAGACCTCAAGCAGTTCCGGCAGTGGGGCTCCAAGACCCCCGGCCACCCGGAGTACGGCCACACCGCTGGCTTGGAGATGACCACCGGGCCGTTGGGCCAGGGCGCCGGCAGCAGCGTGGGTATGGCCATGGCCGAGGCGCACCTGGCCGCGACCTACAACCGCCCGGGCTTTCCCCTGTTCGATAACCACACCTACGCCATCGTCTCGGACGGGGACCTGATGGAAGGGATCAGCCACGAAGCGGCTAGCCTGGCCGGCCACCTGCGCCTGGGCAAGCTGATCTGGCTGTATGACGATAACCAGGTCAGCTTGGACGCGGCGACTGCGGTCACTTTCACCGACGACACTGAGCAGCGCTTCGCCGGCTACGGTTGGCGGGTCCTCAGCGTCACTGACGGCAACGACACCGCCGCTATCGCGCAGGCCCTCACCCAGGCCAAGGCGGACTCCAGCCGCCCCACCCTGATCCGGGTGCGGACGGTGATCGGTTACGGATCGCCGCACAAGGCTGGAACCTCCAAGGCGCACGGCGAGGCCTTGGGCGCCGAGGAGGTCGTCTTGACCAAGCAGGCCTTGGGCTGGCCCTATCCGGAGCCGTTCACTGTCCCGGACACCGCCTTGGCCCACTTCCGCGAGGCCCTGCCCAGAGGGGAGCAGCTGGAGTCGAAGTGGAACGCCCTGCTCGCGGCCTACCAAGCTGCCCATCCCCAGGCCTACGCCGAGCTCAGCGCCCTGCTCGCGGGAGAGCTGCCGGCCGGTTGGGAGCAGAAGCTCCCCACCTTCGAGGAGGGGAGCAAGCTAGCCACCCGGGCGGCCAGCGGGCAGGTGATCAGCACCCTGGGGGCTGCGCTCAAGCCGCTCCTGGGGGGGAGCGCTGACCTATCCGGTTCGACCAAGACCACCATCGCCGGCGAGCCCTTCCTGGGCCCAGAGGACTACCGCGGTCGGAACCTCTACTTCGGCGTCAGGGAGCACGGCATGGCCGCGGCGGCCAATGGGCTGGCTCTCTACGCCCCGCTGCGCCCTTTCGTGGGGACTTTCCTGATCTTCTCGGACTACTTGAAGCCCTCTCTACGGCTCAGCTCTCTGATGCACCTGCCGGTGATCTACATCTTCACCCACGACTCCATTGGGCTGGGCGAGGACGGCCCCACGCATCAGCCGGTGGAGCAGCTGGCAGCCCTGCGCGCCACCCCGGGAGTGGTCCTGCTGCGCCCGGCCGATGCCAACGAGACGGCGGCGGCCTGGCGGATCGCGCTGGAGCGCAGCGACGGTCCCACCGCGCTGGTGCTGACCCGCCAGGATCTGCCCACGCTTCCGGCCAAGCTGGAGGGCGTCCGCAAGGGGGCCTACCTGGTCGCCGACCCGGCCAAGCCGGTCCTGACCCTGATGGCCAGCGGCAGCGAGGTGTCCCTGGCCCTCTCCGCCGCCGAGCTGCTGGCTCAGCGCGGCCAGCCCGCGCGGGTGGTCAGCATGCCCAGCATGGAGCTGTTCCGGCAGCAGGACCCAGCCTACCAGCGCAGCATCCTAGATCCCGAACTCCCCCGGATCGCCATCGAGGCGGCCAGCCCGCAGAGCTGGTACGAATGGCTGGGCGGCCGCGGCGAGGTTTTAGCCCTCTCCCACTTCGGTGCCAGCGCCCCGGCCAAAATCCTCTTCGAGAAGTTCGGGTTCACCCCTGAACGCGTCGTCGAACTTGCGAGCCGGCTGCTCGGCTGACGCCGCCTCCCCCATCGAGGCTGTCCGGGAAGGGCTGCTCTTCGTGATTACCGGGGCCTCGGGGGTGGGGAAGGGTACGCTGCGCTCCCGATTGCTCCAGCGCGCCGACCTGTTCTACTCGGTCTCCTGGACTACCAGGGAGCCCCGCCCCGGGGAGCGCGACGGGACCGATTACCGCTTCGTCGACCGCGCTCAGTTCCTGGGAGAGCTGCGCAGCCAGGGGTTTCTGGAGCACGCCGAGTTCGTCGGGCACCTCTACGGGACGCCCAGGGCGCCGGTGGCTGCCGCTTTGGCCCAGGGCCGAGATGTCTTGCTGGAGATCGAGGTGCAGGGGGCGGCTCAGGTGGCGGCGCACTTCCCCCAGGCGGTGCTGATCTTCATCCTGCCTCCCAACCTGGAAGAGCTGCGCAGGCGGTTGATCCGCCGCGGTACCGAAGCGTCTGAGCGGATCGAGCAGCGGCTGGCCCGCGCCGCCGAGGAGCTGCGCAGCTTCGCCGACTTCCACTACCTGGTGATCAACGACCAGGTGGAGCGGGCCGCCGACGACCTGGTCGCCATCGTCCGCGCCGAGCACCTGCGCAGCCGCCGCTACCAGCCCAAGACCTCCGCCCCGGCCCCGAACAGCCCGTTGTGATACACTGGCTCCGCGTTGTTGCCGACGCTACACCGCTGAGGGAGAACCATGAAGCGCACCTATCAACCCAACACGCGCAAACGCGCCAAGACCCACGGATTCCTAGTTCGCATGGCCACTCCGGCGGGCCGCCGGGTGCTGTCCCGTCGGCGGGCCAAGGGCCGCTCACGTCTGACCGTCTGAACAGCTCGGCCCGCCCACTGAAGGGGGGGAGAGAGTTCCGCTCGGTCCGGCGGGGCCGTTCGTTTCGTCTTCCGCTGCTGGCCATCCGGAAGCTCCCCTACCGACCGCGCCACGGCGAACCTTACCGCCCCTGCCCGCTGGTCGGTATCGTCATCTCCAAGAAGACCTTGGCTCGCGCCGTGGACCGCAACCGGGCCAGGAGAAGGCTGCGCGCCGCTCTGGCCGAGCTCTCCTTGCCCCCCTGCCGGGCCATCGTGATGCCCAATAAAGAGGCCAAGGCGGCTCCCTTTTCGGAACTCAAGCGCCAGCTGGAGGCGGCGTTGGGGCCGGGGTCACCGAGGTGAGCTCTCCCGGACCTCTGGCGCGCTTGATGCTGTGGGCCATCGGCTTCTACCGAAGCTTCCTCTCCCCGCTCAAGGGTTCCCCCAGCTGCCGCTTCCACCCCAGCTGTTCGGCCTACGCCGAGCAGGCGGTCGTCCGTTTTGGTCCCTGGCGGGGTGGCTGGTTGGCGCTGCTCCGGCTGGCACGCTGCCACCCCTGGAACGAGGGCGGTTTCGACCCGGTTCCCGAGCATCTGGGCCGGGTTGCTTCGCACAAAGATGCAGAGAGGAAGTCGGTATGAAGGCCGCTAGGCTGCTGCGCTTCTTCCCGCTGTTGCTGCTGTTGTTGGGGATGGCTGTGGCCGCGGTCACACCGGCTTGGTATGGCAACGTCACGCTCTACCCGGGCAGGCCGAAGGACGCCATCTTTACCAACAATCTCTACGACATCGTCTTCAACCCCGAGGGCGAGATCCTGGGCTGGTACGTCAAGGCGCCGGCGGGCAGCAGTTCCATCAGCGTCAAGAACGGCAAGGTGGACGCCCAAGGCGTCCTGGGCGAGAAGAATAACCTACTAGCCGGCCAGCGCGCCCTGGTCATCCCGCTGCACGGAAAGCCGGTCGCCCAGCCCCCCGCGCTGACCCACCCCGCCCCCAACCGTTTCCAGGCGGTCTTCCGTTACCGGCAGGGAGCCGTCTCGGTGGTGAAGACCATCGTGCTCAACCCGGTGCGGTTCACCATCTCGGTCACCACCCAGGTGACCGGAGCACCGGCCTATCAGCTCGACTTCACCGGGATGGACAACCCCCAGCTCAAGGGCCTGAGCGTCGGGAGCAGCTCGGTGGTCAATTCCGGGAAGGTCCCCAGCCTGCGCTACGCCAGCTTGCAAGCCGGGGGCGCCGACGCGCTGATCGTGGAGCCGGTCCAAGGCACCGCCGCCACCGCTCGGCTGATCCCCGGTACCCACGGAAAGATCGCCCTGAGCCTAGCTGGAACCAGCCGGCTGCGGGTTTACGGGGGGCCGAACGAGCTGATCCACCTTTACCTGGAGCACTACTCCAACCTTCCCGGCCTCTTCCAGGCCAATATCTTTGGACAGCTGTCGCTGCTCTTGGTGATCCTGCTGCAGCTGATCAACTCGGTGGTGGGTTCGTGGGGGGTCTCGATCCTGATCCTGACCCTGATCATCCGCATACTGACCTGGCCGCTGATGCAGGCCCAGCTGCGCTCCTTCGCCGAGATGCAGGTAATCCAACCGATGATCAAGGAGGTGAACGCCAAGTTCAAGGACCCGGCCAAGCGCAACGAAGCGACCATGGCCCTCTACAAGGAACACGGCGTCAATCCAGCCGCTGGCTGCCTGCCGGTCATCGTGCAGCTCCCCATCTTGCTGATCCTTTGGCGGGTATTCGCCAACTTCGAGTTTACCGCTCCCTTTTTGTGGCTGCCGGACCTGTCGATCCCAGATCCCTACTACATCCTGCCAGCTCTCTACCTGCTGTCCAACGTCGCGCAGATGTACTTCAGTACCCGCAAGGCGCCGGAGATGTTCCGCCAACAGCTGATCATCCAGGTGGTCTATATCTTCATCGCGCTGAGCTTCCCGGCCGGCGTGGTGATCTACTGGGTGTTCTCGACCTTGCTGGGGATTGGGCAGCAGATCTGGATTAACCGCCAGATCGAGCAGCGCATGCAGCGGCGTGCTGCGGCCAAGTCAGGCTGAGCCAGCCGCCTGGGGCTCTACCCAAAGCGTTGGACGAAACGTGGGAGAAGACGATGCACGAGGGACGCGATGTACATGCCGTGCTGGGGCGCGGAGTGGTGGATCTGATCCAGCAGGCCGATCTGGCGCGCAAGCTCGCCGAAGGTCGCCCGCTCACCGTCAAGCTCGGCGTAGACCCCACCAAGCCGGAGTTTCATCTGGGTCACGCAGTGGTGCTGCGCAAGCTGCGCCAGTTCCAGGACTTGGGGCACCGGGTGGTGCTCATCCTGGGCGACTTCACCGCCACCATCGGCGATCCGAGTGGCCGTAACCGCACCCGCCCTCCGCTCACCATCGAGCAGACCAGGGAGAACGCCAGGAGCTACATCGAGCAGGCCAAGCGCATCCTGAGCGACGATCTGGCGACCTTCTCGTTGCGCTACAACTCCGAGTGGCTGAGCGGGCTCAGCCTGCGCGAGATCATCGAGCTGAGCGGCCATTACACCGTAGCCAGGATGCTGGAGCGCGACGATTTCAGCAAGCGGCTGCGCGAGGGGTCCCCGGTGAGCATGCACGAGATCCTCTACCCGCTGGTCCAGGCCTACGACTCGGTAGCCATCCGCGCCGACGTGGAGCTAGGGGGGACCGACCAGCTGTTCAACCTGCTGGTCGGCCGGGACATCCAGAGGGAATTCGGCCAAGATCCCCAGGTGGTGATGACCCTGCCGCTGCTGGTGGGCTTAGACGGCAGCGAGAAGATGTCCAAGAGCCTGGACAACTATATCGGCCTCTCCGAGGCCCCCGAGCAGATGTTCGCGCAGCTGATGAAGGTTCCGGACGCCCTGTTGGCCAACTACTTTCTGTTGCTCACCGACATGGAGCCCGCCGAAACCGCTGCGCTATCTGGGGATCCGCTGGTTGCCCATAGACTGCTGGCCCAGCGGGTGGTCTCCTGGTTGCACCCGGAAGCTGACCTGGCAGCGGCCCAGGCCCGTTACCAGGCTGTCGCGCGCGGCGAGATCCCCTCTGATCTGGCCGCCAAGCCCGTAGCCCCTTCCGAGCTGAGCCCGGAGGGGCAGATCTCACTGGCCCGACTGGTGGTCCTGGCCGGTCTGGCCAGCAGCCTCAGCGAGGCTCGGCGGCTGATCGAGCAGCGGGGAATCCGCGTCGACGGCGCGGTGGTCGACGACCCCCAGGGCCGCCTGCCTTTCCGCGCGGAGATGGTGGTGCAGAGAGGGCGTGACCGCTTCGTCCGGATGGTCCTGGATTCGGTCCGCACTTGAGACACGCGTTATCCCGGGGACACCCCTGGGAAGAGGAGCTGTTCTGTGAGCGAGAAGCATCTGGACATGATCCCCCTGGGGGGGATGGGAGAGATCGGCAAGAACATCGTCGCTTTCCGCTATGACGACGAGATCCTGATCGTCGACGGCGGACTCGCCTTTCCCGAGGTCCGCATGTTGGGCGTGGACCTGCTGATTCCCCGGATCGACTACCTGCAGCAAAACGCTGCTCTGATCAAGGGCTGGGTGCTCACCCACGGCCACGAGGACCACATCGGCGCCCTCCCGTACCTCCTGCCCAGGCTGCCCAGGGTTCCGATGTACGCAGCCAGGCTGACGCTGGGTCTGCTGCGCGAGAAGCTGAGCGAGTTCGGGATTCCCGAGCACGACTTGGACCTGCGCGAGGTCGACCCCGACGCGCACTTCCGCGTCGGCCGCCACTTCGGCGTCGACCTGTTCCGCATGACCCACTCGATCCCCGACAACTCCGGCTTCGTCCTGCAGACGCCGATCGGCCGGGTCATCTACACCGGGGACTTCAAGCTCGACCAGAGCCCCACCGACGGCAAGACCAGCCACCTAGCCAAGATCGCTGACGCCGGGGCGGCCGGCACGCTGCTGCTGGTCTCGGACAGCACCAACGCCGAGCGCCCCGGCCATACCACCAGCGAGGCCGAGGTGGCCGAGGCGATCGAGAAGCTGGTAGAAGGTGCGCAGGGCCGGGTTTTCGTGACCACCTTCGCCTCGCACACCCACCGCATCCAGAGCGTCATCCGGATCGCCGAGAAATTCCAGAGGCGGGTGGTTGTCGAAGGCCGGAGCATGCTCAAGTACGCCCAAGTGGCCTTGAACCTCGGATACTTGGAGGTCAAGGATCCCCTCATCAGCGTGGACGAGATGGGCGATCTGCCGGATCAGAAGGTGCTGTTCCTGTGCACCGGGAGCCAGGGACAGCCGATGAGCGTGCTCTCCAGGCTCTCCATGGGT
This sequence comes from bacterium, assembly GCA_021810505.1. GTDB lineage: Bacteria > Deinococcota > Deinococci > Deinococcales > Deinococcaceae > JAJZIR01. The sequence goes on along the minus strand of JAJZIR010000011.1, from coordinate 35,265 downwards.
ACCCACGCCCGGATCAGCCTGCGCCGGGGCGATACGGTGATCCTCTCCAGCAGCCCCATCCCCGGCAACGAGGAGGCGGTGAACGAGGTGGTCAACCGCCTCTACCAGATCGGGGTGGACGTCTACTACCCCCCGACCTACCGGGTTCACGCCTCCGGCCACGGCAGCCAAGAGGACCTGCGCCTGATCTTCAACCTGGCTAGCCCCAAGTACTTCCTGCCCTGGCACGGAGAGCCCAGGCACCAGGTGAACCATATCCGCTTAGCCCAGGAGATGCCCAATCCCCCCAAGCAGTCCCTCATCGCCAAGAACGGCGACATCGTGCGGATCGGTCGCGACGAGTTCAAGATCGCCGGTTCGGTCCCAGCAGGGGCGGAGTACGTGGACGGCCTGGGCGTGGGCGATATCAACGAGGACACCCTGACCGACCGGTCTCTGATGAGCACCGACGGCGTCTTGGTCGCCCTGGCTATCCTGCACCCCACTCCCCACGTCGAGCTGGTCTCCAGGGGGGTGGTGCGGGCCAACCGCGAGCTGGATCAGTCGCTGCGGGCCACCGCTCTGGAGGTGATCGAGCTGGGGATCCGCAATAAGCGCCCTTTGGAGGAGATCCGCGACGACCTCTACGGCTCGCTGCGGCGCTTCCTGCGCAAGGCCACCGGGCGCAACCCCGTGCTCATCCCGATCCTAGTGGAGTAGCCTCAGTCCCTGCGCCGCTGCACCAGCGCCCAGCTCCCGGGTAGCAGGGCGGCGGCTAGCAGAGCCTTGATCAGGTCGCCGGGCAGGAAAGGCCACATCCCCAGCTGGAGGGCCGTCCCCAGCGAGACGGGGTGCCCGGAAGCGGCCAGCACCAGAGACAACCCGCTGACACCCAACAGATAGAAGGTGGCGCTGCCCAGCGCGAAGGCCACCAGAACGCCCAGCGCGCGGCGATCGGCCCCGAAGCGCTCTACCGCGTAGCCGACTAGGGCAGCGGCCAGCGGGCAGGCGATCAGGTAGCCGCCATCGACGCTGAGCAGGACGCCCAGGCCCGATCCGCCGCCCGCGAAGACCCGCAAGCCGACCCCTCCCTCGACCAGGTACAGCAGCATCGACAGGGATCCCAGGCGGCTGCCCAGCGCCGCGCCGACCAGGAGGACTCCCAGGGTCTGGCCGGTGAAGGGGACTGGCGTGAAGGGCAGCGGGACGCTGACCTGAGCCAGCAGAGCTACCAGCAGGCTGCCGCCCAGGACCAACAGGGCGTCGCGGATCCAAGTCCGCCTGGGTAGCCACAGCTTGGCTAGCGGTAGGTAGGAAAGCCGTTGTGTTGCGTTCATTCAAGTCCTCCGATCCAGGCTACTTCGCCGGCCGAGATGCGCGCGGTACCGTTCGCCCCGATTACCCGGAGCGACCCATCCGGCTCCAAGCCGTCGGCGAGCCCAGTCAACAACACCCCTGCGCGGCGCAGGGCCACCGGTTTGCCTCGGTGGGCGCTCAGCTCCCACCAGCGCCGCAGAACCGCTTCGGGGGGCTTACCCCACCAGCATTCTAGGGATTCCAGCAGGGAGCGCAGCAACCTGGCCCGGTTAACCCAGCGCCACGCGCCGACGGCGGCGGCCCCGTCCGGCCAGCTGCCCGCCCGGACGTTGACCCCGATCCCGATCAACAGGAAGTCGAGCTCCCCGGACCACCGGGCTTCCAGGAGGATGCCGGCCAGCTTCTTTCCCGAGGGGTCGAGCAGGTCGTTGGGCCACTTGAGCGAGCCCAGGCCGCAGCTTTCCTGGAGGGCCACGGCGGCCATCAGCGAGAGCACCGGGGGCGGCGCTGGCAGCGGCGGGCGTAGCAGCAGGGAGAGGTAGAGCCCCTCCCCCGCCCGGGCTACCCAGCGCCGCCCCAGCCGGCCCCTGCCCGCGGTCTGCGCCTCGCTCAAGATCAGGCTCCCGTGCGGTGCACCGCGCCTAGCCAGCTCGGCCAGCAAGTCCTGGGTGCTGGCACAGCTGGGGAGGTAGCCGGTCACGGCCCCCAGGCTGGTCTGCGGGAGGTCGGCCACCGGGCACTCCGGGTGCCAAGACCAGCCGGCGGGGCCGGCTCGCAGCGGCAACCCGGCGGATTTCCAGGCTCGCAAAGTCTGCGCCAAGCTCTCGGCCGGGCGGCTCAGGCGGGCTGCGATCTCGGGGACCGGCTTGGGGGGGCCTCCCAGCGCGCGCAGCAGCGCTGAGTGCTCGCTCAGCGCTGCTGCGGTCTCCGGCCAAAGGGGGGAAGGGACGGGCGGCGTGGCCACGGGCTGACTCTAACCCGCTGGCCCACCCCCTTACCCTCCCTGCCTACATGTGCGACACTGATCCGAAGGAGCGGACATGACCCTAGCAATTCTGGTGATCTTGGTGATCATCGTTCTCTGGGCAGCCCTGTCGATTCGGGTGGTCGAGCAGTACCAGCGCGGCGTCCTGTTCCGGCTGGGACGCGTCGTCGCAGTCAGACCCCCTGGGCTCAGCCTGATGACCCCGCTGATCGACCGGCTGGTCAAAGTCTCTTTGCGGATCACCACCATGCCGATCCAGTCCCAGGGAATCATCACCAAAGACAACGTCAGCGTCGATGTCTCGGCGGTCGCTTACTACCAGGTCACCGACCCGACCAACGCGGTGGTGGCCATTGAGAACGTCCCGGCGGCGATCAACCAGATCGCCCAGACCACCCTGCGGAAAGTGGTCGGTCAGCACGTTCTGGACGAGATCCTGGCCGAGACCGACCGCATCAACGCCACCATCCCCCAGATCCTCGACGAGGTCACCAAGGCCTGGGGTGTGGCCGTTACCCTGGTGGAGCTCAAAGACATCCAACTCCCCGAGGGTCTCAAGCGCGCGATCGCCAGGCAGGCGGAAGCCGAGCGGGAGAAGCGCGCCAAGATCATCTCGGCTGAGGGAGAGTACCTGGCGGCGGATTTCCTGAGCAAGGCTGCCGACATCATGCAGCAGCACCCGGTGATGCTGCAGCTCAGGACCCTACAGACCTTAGCCGAGATCAGCGTGGACAAGAACTCCACGGTGGTCTTCCCGGCCCCCCTGATGACGACGATCCAGGAGATCGGGAACTTCCTGGAGCGTGAGCTCCGCTCTTCCCACGGCCTAGGTCCCCAGCGAAGCGCTGAGCAAGAGCAGGGCGGTTGACGGGGCCCGGCTTCCGCACGCCAAGGCAACCAGAATACCCCAGCGCAGGAGGCGTGCTGGAGGTTGCCTGCGCCGAGAGGTCCTCAGATGAACTTCGCTAGGTCAGCCTGGAACTCGTAAGCGCAGCTGTTGGCCGCCTCGGTCCGCAGCAAGATGGTGAGGTTCCCCAAAGGATCCAGATTGGGCATATTGGCCAAATCGAAGGCGTAGATCATGGTCCCTCCCCACAGGCCGTTGCTGGCTTTCTTCCAGGTTCCGCTGACGTAGCTGATCTGCTTGGGGTGCAGGATCTGTCGCTTCGGCCCTAGCAAGGCGACGTTGTAGGCGTTGCGCTCGAACTTGTGCGGCAAGCCGGCGATGCTCACGAAGATGCGCAGGGTACCGTCCGGGAGCGCTGCTTTGGCTTTGGCTAGGGCGGCTGCTGGGGTGATATTGGCGAAGTTGTTGCGGGCAGTCTGGGCCTGGAGCAGGACATAGTTGCCCTGACCGGCCAGGGCGATACTGGTCGGGCGGCTCCCATAGGCGGCGTAATCGGTGGGGTGCTTGATCCAGTCGGTCAAGCAGGTTTTGGGCCCGGAGAACAGCGAGACCGCGCCGGGACCAGCGGCAAAGGCGCCGCCCTTGACCTGAAGGTTCAAGGTCAGCGAGGTCTTGACCGGAGCGATCCTCCCGTAGGCGCTGTTGACGATGGTCGCAGCGGTCTTGAGGTTCAGGGCTGGTACCCAGGCCAGGGCGCTGGCGCTCAGCAGAAGTCCGGACAACAAGAGGTGGCGTGGCTTCACGGCAATCATCATAGCGAACCCTCCAAGGCATGGAATAGCGTGTGAGGCGTCAGTAAAGGAAGGCGACCCGGCAACCGCGGGTCGCCTTGGCCAGCAGCTTGGCGGTCTGGCTTGAGACGACCACGTCGTCGTGGAAGATGGAATTCGGCGTGTTCTGAGCGGCGGCGGTGGCGACCGCCCGGAAGGTGGCCGTCACTGTGCCCTGGTTGCTCGGGATTTGCTTGCTCGCCGGAAAGAAGAGCGAGATGCCGGCGTCGTTGACTAAGCTGGAAGGGATACCGCGCACCTCCTGGGGGGTCGGCCATACCTTCTGCCCCGCCGTGTCCAGGATAGCTGGGTTGGGCCCCGGGTCGAGCGGCGGCTTGAGCCCCCTGGCGTCCACCACGACCAGGCAGAGCCTGGGTAGGGAAGCCGCCTGGGAGCTCGGCGAGGACGCGCGGGTAATCTGGCTGGAGCTTCCGGTGATGGAGCCGGTGCTCGAGACCCCTAGCCCGGTCGAGCTTCCAGCCACCTGGCCGGTGCTCCCGCTGCTGGGCAGATCGACACCGGTTGCGTGCCCTGCCTGAGGAACCTGGCCCTGGGCTACCCCGCTGCCGCTGGCACTGGCCGCTGGAGAGGTCCCCGCCCCCAGACCCGCGGAGCTGCCGCTGCTGGCGCTGGCGGATCCCCCGGAGGCGACGCCGCCGCTGCTGGCGCTAGCTGCCTGCCCACCGGAACCGCTCCCCGGCAAGACCTGCCCGCTAGCCTGCCCTGCCTGGGGAACCTGGCCCTGGGCTACCCCGCTGCCGCTGGCACTGGCCGCTGGAGAGGTCCCCGCCCCCAGACCCGCGGAGCTGCCGCTGCTGGCGCTGGCGGATCCCCCGGAGGCGACGCCGCCGCTGCTGG
>JAJZIR010000011.1:0-30439 GCA_021810505.1 bacterium | reverse complement strand
GGAACCTGGCCCTGGGCTACCCCGCTGCCGCTGGCACTGGCCGCTGGAGAGGTCCCCGCCCCCAGACCCGCGGAGCTGCCGCTGCTGGCGCTGGCGGATCCCCCGGAGGCGACGCCGCCGCTGCTGGCGCTAGCTGCCTGCCCACCGGAACCGCTCCCCGGCAAGACCTGCCCGCTAGCCTGCCCTGCCTGGGGAACCTGGCCCTGGGCTACCCCGCTGCCGCTGGCACTGGCCGCTGGAGAGGTCCCCGCCCCCAGACCCGCGGAGCTGCCGCTGCTGGCGCTGATCCCGCTCTTTCCCAGCCGCGCTTTCCCGGCCTGCGCCTGCTGGGCCACCCCGGCCAGTCCACCGCTCGCTGCCCCGCTGGATGGGCCCTGTGCCGCCACCGAAGCGGCGCCTTGCTGGCTGGCGGCGCTGGCCACCTGGTTCTGGCCGGTCGCTAGGCCGCTGGTCGCACGGGCCGTCCCGTTCTGGTTGGCGAGAGCGCTGCTGGCCTGTCCCACGCTCGGCGTGGCGGTATTAGCCGCTGGCAGTTGGGCCTGCGCTTTGGTGGGAAGGGTGCCATGGGTGACCTGACCGGCGGCAGCCGAGACCTTGGGCTGCGCCGCCGCTACCCTAGCCGTAGCCGCGGCGCTGGCCGAGGCGGCGGCGCGGCCCAACCCAGCTCCGGAAGCGCTGGGACCAGGTAGGTTGCGGGTCTGGGCGGTTCGCCCAGAAGACGGCTGAGCCTGCGCCGCAGGTCTGGCCAGGACTGCCCTGCTGGCTCCCGCGCTGCTGGGCTGTGCGGTCTTGGCAGCTGACCTGGAGAGCGGGGCCGCGCCGTGGGAGGCCGTTGCCGCTAGGGCGGCGGCCCGGGCCTGGGCCGATGCCCTAGCGGCTCGGCTGACTGGGGGGGCGTGTTGGGGGCTGGGGGTCGGTTTGCTGGGCGCCACCCGCTGCACCGGGGGGACCGGTACGGGTACTGCCTGCTTAGGAATGTGCTTGACCGCGGCCTGTTTGGGCAGCGTGATCACGGTCAGGTGAGGTAGTGCCTGCGAGAGCAGCGGCCTATGGATCAAGACGATCAGCAGAAGGAGGGCCAGCAGGTGTGCCAAGACGCTGCCCAGCAGGGCGCGCCTTCGCTCCTCGCGTCCGGGCGCTCCTTGCTGTTCTCTGCGGCTTCTAGGGGGTGAGGGTAGAGAGCGCAACCCGCGTCCCCCCTGCTTGGCGGATGAGCCCGAGGACGGCCGCGACCCTTCCGTAAGCGCCATTGCGGTCAGCGGCCAGCGCGACGGTGTGACCGCTGCGCTGGAGCAGGGGCTTCAATCCGATGACTAACTGCTCGCTGCTCACGATCTTGCCGTTGAGGGCGATCTGCCCCGCCTTGTCGATGCTCACGGTCGGGATGTTGGGGATTGCCGCCACCGTATTGCTGGCGGTGGGAAGGTTGACCGGCAAGCTGCGCTGAGAGGTGAACAGCTGCGCGGTCAGCATGAAAAAGATCACCAGCAACAAGACGATATCGACCATCGGAGCGAAGTCGAAGGAGACGCTCTGGGCCTCGCGCCGGCGGCGGGTCATATCAGGAACTCCGGGTTCCCGTTTCCCCCCTCGGCCTGGATGGATTTGCCGTCCTCTAGGCCGAAGTCCAGCTCGGGGTGATGATTCTTGGCGTCACGCAGCCAGGAGGGCAGGCTCTCCACCACCCGCTCCGCGTCCAGCAGCGCGCCTTCTGCGCGGGTGCGCAGGTAGTTGCGGGCAGCGTAGGCGGTGATGGCCACGATCAGGCCGCCCGCGGTGTTGAACAGGGCCTCGCTGATCCCCCCGGCCAGCTGAGCGGCGGTAGGCGTGCTGATGTGGGCGAAAACGGTGAAGGCCCGGATCATCCCGAAGACCGTGCCCAGCAGCCCGAACAGCGGAGCGATCTGCGCCACGGTTCCCAGGCCGCTGAGCCCCTTGAACAGGCGATCCTCCTCGACCAGCAAGGCCTCGTTCATCGCCGCCCGGCTAGCCTCCACGCCGGCACCGAAGCGCCCCAGGCCGGCCCGCAACACGTTGGAGGCTGGAATCCGTAGCCGGCTCGCTTCCCTGACCGCGCCGCCCAGGTCGCCCTGGGACAGGGCTTCGAAAGCCCGCTTCAGCAGCGTCTCCGGGTTCTGGCGCAGGCCGCTCAAGACTTGGAGCCTCCAGAAGAACACGTACAGCACGTACACTGAAAGCAGGGCGAGTACCCACAGCAGAGGTCCGGCTGCTTCCAGCTGATTGACGATGTACATGCGGCCATTCTGGCACGGGGAGTTCAACGCCGCGTGAGATGGTCATTGAGCTGTAGCTAGGCTTGACACTGCCGGGCCTGGCTACTAATCTGACCTGGCAGCAAGGCTGCTGGGGGAAGTCCGGTGCAATTCCGGCACTGTCGCGCAACGGTGAAAGTCCGACTACCCAATGGGCTGGCGACCTCTCGCGGAAAGGGGCAGCTTGCACACTGACACTGCGCAAGCCTGCACATCCGCTCCGGCGGATGTTTTTTAGTCACCGCTCCGGCGGTTTGGGGGTACCATGGTGCGACGCGCAGCGCGGATCTTCCTGGCTACTCTGTTCAGTTTCTCGTTGGCCCTGGCTGGCCACTACCCGCTGACCGTCCGGGACGCCTTGGGCAGGGTGGTCACGATTCCTGCCCGCCCGCAGCGGGTGATCAGCCTGCTCCCGTCGGACAGCGAGACGATCTGCGCCATCGGCGCTTGCGGGCTGCTGGTCGGCGTGGACCGTTACAGCACCTACCCCCCTGCGCTCAAGTCTCTGCCGCACCTGGGGGGACTCTATAACCCCAAGATTGCCCAGATCGTCGCCCTGCACCCCGACCTGGTGGTGGCCAGCCCTTACGGAAAGCTGGTCTCGGCGCTGAGTCGCCTGGGCCTGACGGTGATTACCGTAGATCCAAACACCTACGCCGGAATCTTCCGGGCGACCGAGCTGCTCGGCCGCGTTCTGGATAAGACGGCGCAGGCCAAGGCGCTGATCACCCGGATCCGGGAAGAGGTCGCGGCGATCGAGCGAGTCGCCGCTCGGGCTAAGACCCGGCCGACCGTCTACTATGAAATCGACCCCACGCCTTACACTGTCGGCCCCAAGTCGTTTATCGGCACACTGATCACCCGCGCCGGTGGGATCAACATCATTCCGGCCAGCATGGGGTTCTACCCCAAGATCAGCCCAGCTCTGGTTATCGCCGATAATCCCCAGGTCATGATCGGCCTCAGCTTGCAGCAGGCTGAAGCCAGGCCGGGCTGGTCGCAGATCCGGGCCGTCCGGAGCGGGCGGGTCTACCCGCTCTCCAACCACCTCCAGAACATCTTGAGCCGCCCGGGTCCCAGAGTCCCCCAGGCTTTGTTGGCCCTGGCCCGCTTCTTGCACCCCAGGCTGTTCCGCAACTTCCAGCTCCTCCCGTGAGCTGGGTGAGCGGCGCCGGTGGCGCGCGCCGACCCCCGCGCTGGTCTGCCCTGTTGCTCCTAGGCGGGCTGCTCCTGCTCATCCTAGCCGTCTCGACCGGGAGCGTCCCGGTCCCGCTGCGTACCACTATCTCTGCTCTCTGGGACGGCTTGCTCGGCCGGCAGCTCACGCCGCTCCAAACCATCGCCTGGCAGCTTCGCCTGCCCAGGGTGTTGATGGGCCTGTTGGTCGGAGGCGGCTTAGGGCTCTCGGGGGCGGCCTTTCAGGGCCTCTTCCGCAACCCCTTGGCTGACCCCTACCTGATGGGGGTGGCCAGCGGATCGGCCCTGGGCGCGACCGCTGCTGTGGTCCTCGGGATCAGCTTCCTGCTGATCCCGCTCTGGGCTTTTCTCGGGGGGCTGCTCGCTGTGCTGACCGCTATCTTGTTGGTCCAGCGCAGCGGGCAGCTGCCCACCAGCTCCCTGGTGCTGGCCGGCGTGGTGGTGGGGAGCGTCCTCACCTCCATGAGCACCTACTTGCTGATCAGCCAGCACGGCCAGACCCGGACCATCCTCAGCGTCACGATGGGGAATCTGGCTTACAGCGATTGGGCGCAGCTCCGCTCGCTGTTGCCCTATGCCCTGCCGGGCGGCCTCGTCCTGCTGGCGATGGCCCGCCCGCTCAACCAGCTGCAGCTCGGCGAAGTGACCGCCCACAGCCTGGGGGTCCCGGTAGAACGGCTCAAATGGGTGCTGGTGCTGGCGGCTACTCTGGTCACTGCGGCGGCTGTCAGCTACGCCGGAATCATCGGTTTCGTCGGCCTGGTGACTCCGCACCTGCTCAGGCGGCTGATCGGGGCGGACCACCGGCTGCTGCTGCCCTGGTCGGCTCTGGGGGGTGGCTTGCTGTTGGTGGCCGCCGACCTGGTTTCCAGGACGGTGGTGCGGCCCTCGGAGCTGCCGGTCGGGATCGTGACCACCCTGCTGGGGGGGCCTTTCTTCCTGTACCTGCTCCGGAGGAGCCGTTGAGCCTCTCCTTCCGCACCGAAGAGGTGAGCCTGCGGCTGTCCGGGATGGAGATCCTCCGGGATGTCACCTTGGACTTTCCGGCCGGAAAATTCAGCGTGGTTTTGGGGCCCAACGGCGCCGGAAAGACCAGCCTGCTCAAGCTGCTGCTGGGCCTCCACCGGCCCAGCTCCGGGAGAGTCTGGTTGGGAGACCGCCCCATCGGGGATTGGCCGGCCGGGAGGCGGGCAGCCAGCGTCGCCTACCTGTCCCAAGAGGAGCCCCTACCGCCTGGTTTTACCGCGCGACAGGTTGTCGAGATGGGGGTTCCGGCCGAGCCTTGGTCGCTGACCTCGCTCAGACCTATCCGGAGGAATCCTCGGGGCCGGCCCCAAGAGCTCGCCGTCCGGGCCGCGATGGAGCGCACCGGCATCTCGGAGATGGCCACTAGACCCGTTCAGCTGCTCTCCGGGGGGGAGCGCCAACGGGTCGCGCTGGCCCGCGCTCTGGTCAGCAGCGGCGAGGTCTTGCTGCTGGATGAGCCGACCAACCACCTCGACGTGGCCCATCAGCTGCAGCTCTGGAGGCAGCTGCGCACCGAGGTACAGCGCGGCCTCACGGTCATCGCCGTTCTGCACGACCTCGCCCTGTCCTCTTGGGCGGACTTCGTGGCCCTGTTCGCCGGCGGGCAGCTGCTGACCTCCGGCCCCCCCGCGCAGGTCCTCACCGCCTCCTGGCTGGAGGCGGCCTATCACATCCAGACCGACTTGGTCCTGCTGGACGGCCGGGTCCTGCCGGTCCCCCGCCTGGGCCCCTGATGATCCAAGGGCGCTGAGTCTAGGCTCAGCGCCAGCTGTTGCGCCGGTGGATCGCTTGCAGGAAACCGAGGGCGGCTCCGGCGCTGACCATGGCGCTGCCACCGTAGCTCACCAGCGGCAGCGGAACACCGGTAACCGGGATGGTTCCCACCAGCACCAGCAGGTTGGTCAGCGCCTGGATGGCGATGTAGGCGCTGACCCCAAAAGCCAGGGCGCGCTCCGAACCCTGGCAGCGCAGAGTCAGCAGGATCCCTCGCCACACCACCACCGCCATGGCTAGGGCCAGCAGCCCCCCTGACACCCAGCCACCGGCGTAGATCACCGCGGCTGAGACCATGTCGGTGTAACCGGCGGGCAGAGCCGGCACCTTGTGGCGGAAGCCGCGCCCGAACCAACCGGCCTGGGCGATCATCTGGTGCGCGATCCGTAGCTGGTAGGGAGTAGAGGCGGGACCCCCTCCGCGCAGCGCGCTCAGGTATCGCTGCAGGCGGTGGAGGGCGTAGGTGTAGTGGCCGTGACCTAGGGCTACTGCCAGCAGACCCAGCAGGGCCAGCAGACCCAGGCCGATCAGCAGCTGCTTCGCCGGTACTCCGGACCACAGCAGCAACGCCAACCCCAGCACCAGGATCAGCGCGGCGGTTCCCAGGTCCGGCTCCAGGGCCACCAGCAGCACGCTCAGGGCCACGGCCAGGATGGCCCTCGGGCCGGCGCTGAGGCGCCTACGCCGGCTCCCGCCGGCGTAGGCCGCCAGGTAGAGGATCAGCCCGACTTTGACCAGCTCGGAGGGTTGCAGGCTGAGGCCGTCCGGCAGGATCAGCCAGCGCCGCACCCCGCCGATCTGGGGGCCGACCAGCAGGACGCTGGCCAGGAGGATCGCGCAGAGCAACCAGATCCAACGCCCCCACTGCAGGGCGGAGACCACCGGGATCCTCGAGCACAGGTAGGTGACCGCCAAGGCCAGGGCCAAGCGCAGGAACAGCGCCGGCAACAGGTGGGGATCTTGGCTGCCGACGCCGACAAAGGACAGGCCCATCAGCGCCAGCTCGGCCAGCAGGAGGTAGGGGTCGAGGCTCCTGCTGCCGCGGGCCTGCACGGCGACCTCAGCCCCCGGGCAGGTGAGCCAGCGCGTCGCTGCCTAAGTGGATGGTCACGTCGCTGCCCAGGATGCCGGTCCCTGCGATCTGTGCCTTGCCGAATCCCAAGGCTTTCTGGATGGTCAGCGCTGCCCCGTAGTGGCCGTCGCTGACGATCCGGGTGGTAGTCGGCGAGGTGTTGGCCGGGTCGGCACTGCTGTTACTGAACACGTAGACGTTGCTCAGGCCCAAGGCGATGAGCCGGTCGGCGACCGCCTGCGCCGCCGCCGCGCTGGCCCCGTCGTTGACCACGTCGATCACGTCCTGAGCCATCTGGGAGATCGGGGTGGGCTGCAGCTTGGGCGAGCGCAGCAGGTACCGACCGACCAACTGCTCGATAGCCACCTGATCCGGGCACCAATAGCTCGCCCCGCCCAGGCTGCAGTAGCTGCCCGGCTCCAAGAGGGTGGCCCGCATCGGGTGGCGGAAAGCCAGGAAGCCCAGCAGGGCGCCGAAGGTCGAGCGTCCCAGGTCGGTACGGATGTGCGGGGCGGCGGCCCGCAGGACCTGGGGTAGCCGCAGCCAGGTGGCCGGATGGCGCAGCTGGGCTTCCACCGCGCTGAGGAAGTTCTCGGCCCGCATCACCCTCCCGATGTCCCCCAGGCTGTCGTGGCGGAAACGCAGGAACTCCTCGGCCTGGCGGCCCCCTAGGTGATGCCAACCCTGGCTCAGCTGGATATTCAGGTGGCCGGCCTTGTCGGTGTAGTGCATCGGTGCGGGAACGTAGACGGTGACGCCGCCCATCGCCCGGACGACGCTGCGCACCCCGCTGAGGTCGACCAGAAGGTAGCCGCGGATGGGGATTCCTAGCAGGCTGGAGACCGCCTGGACCATCAGGGACGGCCCGCCATCCGGATAGGCGGCGTTGATCTTCTGGATCCCGTAGCTCCCCAACTGGACTTCGGTGTCCCTGGGTACTGAAAAGATAGTGAGCAGCCTGGCTCTGGGGTCGACGTGGACGACGAAGAGAGTGTCGGTGGGACCAGTCGGGAAGCTCTGGGCGGCGCGCTGGTGGTAGCCGCTGTAGACCGGCGTGGTCCCGGCGACCAGAATATTGAAAGGCTGGCTGGGGGGGATCGGCCACCCTACTAGGTGGGTGAGCAGCGGCAGGGCTGGGGCGAGCCAGACCAGGAAGGCCAGCAGGAGGGCAGCGGCCAAGCCCAAGGCGATGCTCAGGGGGCGGCTGGGCCTCTTTCTTGGCCGGGTAAGCGCCTGGCTGGTCGGGTGCTCGCTGTGGTCGTGGGGGGTATCGTTCAAGCTGCGCTCCTGGTCTGGGCAAGCCCGCACGGGCGCCGTTCAGATTGTAGCCAGTTTCGCCGCGCGCGCGCCAGGGGCGAGATGGGTTACAGCTGGCGCGCGCGGGCCACCCCACACTGGTCCCTATGACCACCCTTATCTTCGGTGCGACCGGGGGGATCGGCCGGGCCCTGGCCAACGCGCTGGCGGCAGCCGGGCACGACCTGCTGCTCAGCGGCCGGCGCGTGGAGGTGCTCGGCGCCTTAGCCGCCGAGCTCTCGGCTCGGGCCCTCCCGGCTGAGCTCGCAGACCCGGCAGCGGTCACTGCGGTGTTCGCAGAGGCCGGCACGCTGGACCTGTTGATCTATGCTGCCGGGTCGGTTCGGGTCGCGCCGGTCCTGCAAGCCGGGGACGAGATCTGGACAGCCAACTACTTCGGCGCCCTCTGGGCCCTGCGCTCTGGGCTGCCCAGGCTGGTTCCTGGCGGACGAGCTTACCTGTTCGGCGCCAGACCGGAGCTGATCGCCGCCCGGGGGTTCTCCCAGTACGCTGCCAGCAAGGCCGCGCTGGCTTCCCTGGCCAAGGTAGCTGCTCTGGAGCGCCACCCGGTTTGCCTGGTCCTGCCGCCGGCCGTGGGTACCCCGCTGTGGGGAGCTGTCGGCCGACCCCCGCGCGGCGCTCTCTCCCCCGAACAGGTAGCCGCGGCCATCTTGGATGACCTAGGCCAGGAGTGCAAGCCCGAGCTCAGGATCGGTTGAGCCCAGATTCGTCCGAGCGGTCCCCGCTCTCCGGGCGCAGCAGCGGGAAGAGCAGTACCTCCTTGATGGAGACCTGGTCGGTGAGCAGCATGATCAGCCGGTCGATCCCGACCCCTAGGCCACCCGCTGGCGGCATCCCGTACTCCAAGGCCAAGAGGAAATCTTCGTCCTGCTGGTGCGCTTCCTCATCGCCGGATGCCCTCCTAGCCACCTGTGCTGCGAAGCGCGCCCGCTGGTCTTGGGCGTCGTTGAGCTCGCTGAAGGCATTGGCCAGCTCGGCCGAGTGGGTGTAGAGCTCGAAGCGCTCGGCGACCCCCTCGCGGCTGCGGTGCGGTCTGGCCAAGGGCGAGATGGCCAGAGGATGGTCCATCACGAAGGTGGGCTGGATGAGGGTGGGCTCGACGTAGCGGCTGAACAGCTTGTCCAAGAGCTTGTAGTCCGGGACGACCTGCCACTCCGGGTGGCGGGCGTCGCAGTACGCTCTGAGTCCTCCCAAGTCCAAGGGGTCGGTCTCCAGTCCCGGCACGTGCTCCCGCAGAGCCTGCAGGTAGTCCAGGCGGGCGAAAGGGGCACGGAATTCCAGGGTGGTCCCCTGGTAGACCAGCTGGCTGCTCCCGGTCAGCGCCCGCACCAGATCCCCCAACATCTGCTCGACCAGTTCCAAGATGGCCTGGTAGTCTACGTAGGCCCAGTACAGCTCCAGCATCGTGAACTCGGGGTTGTGGGTCAGATCGATGCCTTCGTTGCGGTAGACCCGGCCGATCTCGTAGACCTTCTCGAACCCGCCCACCAGCAGCCGCTTGAGGTGGAGCTCTAGGGCGATCCTGAGGTAGTAGTCCCGGCTCAGGGCGTGGTGGTGGGTCATGAAGGGACGGGCCTCGGCGCCGCCAGCGACGCTCTGCAAGGTGGGCCCTTCCACCTCCATGAAACCTAGCCCGTCCAGGAAGCGGCGGATGAAGCGCAGGGCAGCCGAGCGGAGCTCGAAGGTACGGCGGACCTCGGGATGGACCATCAGGTCGAGGTAGCGCCTCCTGAAGCGCAGCTCAGGATCGACCAAGCCGTGGAACTTGTCGGGGAGGGGATGTAGCGACTTGACCAGCAACGTCCACTCCAGCACCATCAAGCTGAGCTGCCCGGTACGGGTCACGAAGGGATAGCCGCGCACCCCGATCAGGTCGCCCAGGTCGGCAGCCTCTAGGTCAGAGACCTGGGCAGTCTCCTGCTTGGAGAAGCACAGCTGGATCCTGCCTGACCCGTCCTGGAGGTCGGCGAAGCTCAGGCCGCCCATGCGGCGGATGGTCATCAGCCGTCCGGCCAGGCGGACCAGCTCTTCCGGCCAACGCGTCCCCGCCGGGGCGCCGGCGTGCAGCTGGAGCAGCTCGCTGGCTTTGTGGCTGCGGGGGTAGGAGTAAGCGGATGGGAAGCGGCCCTGCAAGCGAGCCAGGTTGGCCAGTCTGGCCCTGGTCTGCTCTGAGAGATCGTCAGGCACGCTTAAGCCTAGCAGAGCGCGCCGTCCTTGCAAGCTCTAGACTGGAGGCGGAGGTTGACCGTGGAGGCATTTGGACATCCTGGGATCTCTCCGACCTGGACCTCGAGCGCCAAGGACTTGGTGAGCACCGCCCTTGGCAGGAACCGCCTGTGGATCACCCTGGGCTTCGGCGTTCTCAATGAGATCTATTGGCCTTCGACCGGTCGGCCGCAGATCCGCGACCTCGGCTTCATCGTGGCCAAGCCCGGTTCCTGGACCGAGGTGAAACGGGCCGCCCATTACCGCTTAGAGACCCCGGATCCGGCCATCCCGCTGGCCCGGGTGGTCCACCAGGGAGAGGATTACTCCTTGGAACTCGAATACCTCCCCTCGCCCAACCGCGACAGCCTGCTGATCGCCTACCGCCTAGAGGGTCAGGGTTATCGCCTCTACCCCCTGTTGGCCCCTCACCTGTCCGCCGAGCAGGAGAACACCGCCTGGAGCGAGCGCGGCGCCCTGATGGCGGTGGGTGGGACCGCCGCGCTCTGCCTGATGGACAGCGAGGGCTTCTCGCGCAGCAGCGTCGGTTTCGTCGGCGCCAGCGATGGTTGGCAGGACTTCTCCCAACACGGCCAGATGACCTACACCTTCGACCGGGCGACCTCCGGCAACGTCGCCATGATGGCCGAGCTTTCCGGCGCTCAGGGCACCTTGGCCCTGGCCCTGGCTGAGACCCCGGAGGGGGCTAGGACTCTGGCCGCCTCCAGCTTGGCCGAAGGGTACTCCTTAGCCAGAGAAACCTTTCTGGACCACTGGAAGCAGTGGGCCGCCGAGCTCGACCTTCCGGCCGGCACCCCCTCCCAGCGGGAGATGGCCGCCCGTTCGGCCGCGGTGCTCAAGATCCATGAAGATAAGACCTACCCGGGCGCAGTGGTGGCCAGCCTGTCCGTCCCCTGGGGAGACAGCCGCTTCGATTTAGGGGGTTACCACCTGGTCTGGGCCAGGGACGCGGTGGAGGCTGGACTGGGTCTGCTGGCCGCTGGGCAGGTCGGCGAGGCCAGGCACATGCTGGCCTACCTGGTCGCCACCCAGCAGGCCGATGGCCACTGGACCCAGAACTTCTATCCGGATGGGCGACCCTACTGGACCGGCATTCAGATCGACGAAGTCGGATTTCCCATCCTGCTAGCCGCCAAGCTCAAGGAGATCGGGCAGCTGGACGGCCTGCACGGCGTGCGGACCATGGTCGAGGCGGCTACTCGCTTCTTGGTCTGCAAGGGACCGCTCAGCCCTCAGGACCGCTGGGAGGAGAACTCAGGGGCCAACCCCTTCACCCTAGCCGTCGAGGTGGCCGCTCTGGTGGCGGCGGCAGAGATCCTGGAGGGCGATCAGAAGGCTTACGCCCTGGCGCTGGCAGACTGCTGGAACGAGCTGATCGAGAGCTGGACCTACGTCACCGACACCCCGCTGGCCCGCGCCCATAGGATTCCCGGCTACTACGTCCGCCTCTCCCCCAGCGGGGCTGCCAGCTTGCGCGGGCGGGTCGAGATCAAGAACCGCTCCGGCGAGAGCATCGAGACCAGCAACCTGATCGGCCCGGAGTTCCTCTACCTCACCCGGCTGGGCCTGCGCCGGGCCGATGACCCGCGGATCGCCGCCAGCGTCCAGTTGATCGACCAGCTGCTCCGGGTGGAGACGCCCAGCGGGGCGCTGTACTACCGCTACAACGAGGACGGTTACGGAGAACACGAAGATGGTCGCCCCTTCGACGGGAGCGGGGTGGGGCGCCTCTGGCCGCTGCTGGTGGGTGAGCGCGGCCACCACGCCCTGCTCGCCGGGGAAGATCCGCTCCCTTACCTGGAGACCATGGCCAAGGCCACCGGCCCGGGCGGGCTGATCCCCGAGCAGGTCTGGGACAGGGAGCCTATCCCCCAGCACAACCTGTTCCCGGGTAAGCCCTCGGGCAGCGCCATGCCGCTGGTCTGGGCCCACGCCGAATACCTGAAGCTGTTGTGCGCGGTGGGGGCCGGCCGGCCGCTGGAACAGCTGGCCTGCGTGACAGCCCGTTACGGTTCGGAGCGGGCGGCGGCTTCTTGGCACTGGCGCGAGGAAGTCCCCTTCGAGCAGATCCCAGCGGGCCGGCAGCTGGTGATCGAAGACCGCCAGCCCTTCCAGCTCCATCTGGGTTGGGACAGCTGGGAGCAACCCCAAGACCTCAGCTCCGAGGAGCTCTTCCCGGGAATCCACGGGGTCAGGCTGGCCTGGCCGCAGGGCGCGCAGCAGCTGCTGTTTACCCGCCTGCGCTCGGGGGGCTGGGAGGGTACCGACCACAGCGTCTCCTTAGACCCAGGTGCCGTGTTAGGCTGAAGCATGACTGCCTACGGTCGTGGCCAGGTGATCGTCAGCACCACCAACGAGCTCCAAGGGTTCCGAGTGGTCCGTTACCTCGGCTTGGTGCGCGGCCTCACCGTCCGCTCGCGCAGCGTGGTGGGAACCATCGGGGCCGGTTTCCAGTCCGTCGTGGGCGGCAGGATCACCCTGTTCACCTCCTTGGCCGAGAAATCCAGGGAGGAGGCCTACCAGCTGATGACCGAGCACGCGGTGGCCATGGGCGCTAACGCGGTGTTGGCCATGCGCTACGACACCAACGAGATCACCCAGGGGATCACTGAGGTCCTAGCTTACGGGACAGCCGTACTGGTGGAGTCGGTGCAGGTGAATTGAAACCGAAGAGAGGTCCCTTCCTGATCGCCGATCTGGGGGATCTGTTTTGGTCAAACGCTCCCTACAACACTTCTACGGCTGTCGAGCTCCTGGACTGGTGGGCGCCGGGGCGTGCCCCGGTAACCTCACTCAGCCCTCTGGGTGCAGAGAGCCCTTTGCGGCTGGCTCTGGACGCCGCTGGAGTCGAGGTGGTTTGCCCCCTGCCCGACTGGGGCTGGGCCCAAGAGGAAGCGGAGCGCTTCCGCGAACTCCTCGGTGAACTACCCTCTGGGCGCGAGCGTCTGGGCAAGATCGTCGCGGTCGAGCGGCAGCTGCGCAGCCGATTGGAGCGGCCGCTGGACCTGCAGCAGATCTACTCGGACAGCTGGCTGAGCGCCTTAGAGGCTGAGCAGCGGAGCCTGCTCGAGCTGCTCGGCGACGGCCCAGGTAGCGCCTATCAGGCAGCTTGGCGGGCCCAGGTGCGAGCCGGGCTGGAGCAGGCCAGCGGGGGCGTTTTCCTGGTCGGCCTGAGCGAGCTTCCGGTCCTCTTGGGGGAGCCCCCCGATCTGAGCGGATTCCACCCCGGTGAGCCCTCCAGGATCCGGGCGCTAGTGAATCGGGCCTACGCGCTCGACCCCAGGGATGACCAGGAGCGCCTGTTCGAGCAGCTGCTAGCTGAACCGGGGGATCCCCTCACCCCCAGATCTGAGCTGCTGTATGCGGCGGGTAGCCTGCTGGCGGCCCAGGGGCGCTGGGACGAAGCAGCCGCCCTGCTGGAGCGAGCTGCTGCCGATCTGCCGCCTCGGCCAGCCTATCTGGCTGGCTTTATCTGGACCCGCCTGGGGCAGATTCTCGACCTGGCCGGCCGCCGCGGCGCAGCGCTCCCCTGCTACCAGCGGGCGCTAGAGCTGTGCTGGCTGCCCGAAGAGACCAAGCGCGCTGCCCAAGAGGGGTTGGAACACGGCTTTGTCTTGAACGAGACCTGAATCCCCCTGCGCGGGCAAGTAGCTGGCCGTCGGTCGCGCTCAGGTGCGGGGCGAGGTCTTTCCCGCAGCCTGCTGTGCGAGATGAGTTTGCTGCCGAAAGCCCCCGGAGGGGCCAGGTGCCGAGTGGGCGGGCCGCTTTCAGCACTAAAGGCCTCCAGCGCTTGAGGCGCTCTGTTGCTCAGCAGGGAAGGCTGCCCCAGGTGCTCGAGGATCCTAGAACCTAGCACTCCCGAGCCGGCTCGGGAGTGCTAGGTTGCGGGGGCGCGCCACGGAACCGTATACCTGAGATCGTCCACATCTCTGTGTCGAGTCGCCGGGGAATCTCTGCTTTATAGATGCTGTCACAATTCTACCTAACCCCCACAAAAATACTTGTAGCGAAATTCTGCAGGGTGTTGGGCAACGCTTTGAGTTTGCACCAAAAAGTTTGACGATATGGATACCGTCTGGACGCTGGGCTGCAGGGGGCTAGCCCGAGGTATTCGCCGACGCGCGACGAGCATGTCTGACGAGGTTAGATGGCGCGGGGCAGCAAATCAGAGTACTCTCGTGTCTTACCGAGGAGACTCGGGCAACTCGCACATCCTTTTTTAACATTCACGTTGTCGGCGGGACAGAGCGGACAGACTACGCTCGCTGGTGAGGAGAATGGATCGAGCTGTGGCAGCACCCAGTACGCGGTGTATCAGCTTTGAGAGCGCGGTCATGAAACTTTCGATTACTGCACCTTGCCGCATCGCGCCGATCATCCCGATGCGGCTCTCCTCCTGGCCGCTCTGCTCGCAGCGCTGCGTGGAAGCTGCGGTGCAGTCCGGACGGTCTGGTACTGGCTGCGATACAGTGCTGGCCAGCACTGTATCGCAGCCAGTCAATCGGAGGCAAGCGACAATGCTACCCGCGGGTGCCTCCACCGCTTTGTCAGCTGCGAAGGCGGTATGCAGCGTCGGTGCGCCGTCGGATTCCACGCCAGCGATTTTGACCCGACGTTCATATTACGTCGGCCTGCCACCACAACAGCATCAGGGGGTCGTCCATGTCGGTCGTGTCTGCCTCTCGAACTCCGGATTGGACCGGGAGACACGCTTGCCCGTGTTCGGGTCTTTGATGTAGCGAAGTCGGTTCTAGACCAGGACGCCGACATGGAACTCGTTGTGCAGTAGGCCAGTGCCGCGGGAGATATGACCACGGATTGTGGTGTCTCCCCAGAGCTGCCCGGGCACGCTCTTGCGGTTGAGATCGGTCGCTATGGCGTCGGACTTTTGCCGCTAGCGAACTCGAAGGAAATGCGACGGACGATAGTCGCTTCTTCTTCGACGCTTTCGTGTCGTCCCGGACCGGCGCACCAGCGGAATCCAGCTTCTTGACGACGCGATAATAAGCAGAGGCCACCACCGGCCCCCTCCTCGACGCGCTTTCTCAACTCGTGGTGGGTCTTGGCAGCCAGGTCCTTCCGGGGCAGGGCGTTCTTCGTACCCTTAAGACCAGCCTGCAGCTCGGAGACCTCGCCCTCCACCAGGGTGGCGATCCTCACGCCGGCAGAGCGCAGATTGAATAAGGTCACCACATCGGCCTGGCCTCACGAGATGTGGTTCAGCGCCTTGACGGGCACGATATCGAACCTGTTGTGCTGCGTGTCTTGCGAGAGTGCCTGAATGCCTGGGCGCAGGATAGCTGGTACCGGAAATGGCGGTATCCCAGGGGTATCCGCTATTTCCCGCCCCTCCGCGCCGCGCACTCCTGGCAGGCACAGGACTGGTTCTCGATCGAGGCTGCGCTCTGGTTGTCAGAGGAGTATCGGGTGTAGAGGACGGCTTTGATCGTGGCTATACTTTGATGGAGAATCCTTGCTGCCGGCCGCGTTTTTTGCCGAATTGCGTGATGCGCCCGTCGTAGGTCACCAGCGGGCAGCCTAGCTCGATCGCGGTAGCGATCAGCAGCCGATCTGTGGGATCGCGGTGTTCAAGGTGGTTGAGCTGGTAGCTGCGGGCCGCAGCGCGATGCGCCAGCGGGACGGCTTCGACGCCCGGTCGGTCGAGGAAACGCTGAACCCACGCATCTACGGGCACGTCGAGTTCGATCCGTCCCGTATCGACGAGCAGGGCAATCTCCCAGGCCGTGACGGAACTGAGGAAAATCGCCCCTCCGCTCTGCCAGCAATCGTCGATTAAGGCGCGCGTCGAGGGCTGCAGGCGCTCATTGCCGCTGTCGAGCCACAAGGCGATGTGGGTATCGAGCAGGAGAGCTTCGGTCACCGCGCGACTTCCCAGCCGGTCTCCGCATCCGGCACGACGTCCAGGCTCGGTGCGGTCAGGTCCACGCCTTCAGCGACCCGGACCGACCCCTTATGAGCGCCGAACAGAGTGCCGGCGCGGGCGTCCTGCTCCAGCAAGCGCCGCATGGCCAGAGCCACCGCTTCGGTCTTATTGCCGCCGGTCATTCTCTTGGCAACCTCCTCGATGAGTGCCACGACTTCGGGACGATTGATGGTGATCACGGTCGCCATGGCTCGACTCCAATCATTATAGCAGTAAGTATATGATGACCAAAGAGAGCCTACAAGTGTGCTACCGCTTCAAGATGGTCTCGGGCGAGCGCCGGCAGGTCCATGGCTCGGATTCGGGTGACCCATTCAGGCCTCCGGGCTGATCGTTACTGGCCGCCCGCATTTGCCGGATATGATCCCGCGCTAGCTTCTGCCCGATCGCCTCGGCAATGGTGCTGGTCAAGGAGGCCGTGGCACTCCCATGACACAAAAGGCGCCCCCGGCGAGACCAAGATCAGTGCCAGCAGCTAGGCGCCTAGCCCCCTGGGCGCACCAGGCGATCTCGGCCTGCGCGGCGGCGCCCCTCGCTTCCCGGGAAGCTCGACCGAAAAACCCAGTCGGCGCAAGGATAATTCCTTGCGCCGACTGGGTTAAACTTCCGCTGATAGGAAGTTCTACCGATTGTGGTTGCGGGGGCAGGATTTGAACCTGCGACCTCCGGGTTATGAGCCCGACGAGCTACCAGGCTGCTCTACCCCGCGTAGCATAGGAACTCTAGCAGACTGGGGCGCAAGCGGTCAAGGCCACCGCCCAGGAGTAGAATCCGGGTGGGAGAAATCATGATTGGGAATACCATGATGGACGCCCCACTCACTCTGCTGGCTCTTCTGGAGCGAGCTGAAGAGCTGTTTGGGGATCAGGAGATCATCTCCTGGATTCCGGATCCGAACGACCGTAGCGACAGGCCTAGACCGCTGGTGCACCGTTACCGCTACGCCGATGCCTGCCGAAGGTCCAGGCAGCTATCTAGCGCCTTAGCCAACCTGGGAGTGCAGAGAGGGGACCGAGTAGCCACGCTGGCTACCAACCATTACCGGCACCTCGAGGCCTACCTGGCTGTTCCCTGTATGGGCGCTGTTCTGCACACGGTTAATGTCAGACTTCCCCCCGAGCAGCTCATCTACATCGTCCGGCACGGCGGGGCCGAGGTACTCCTCATCGACCACTTGTTTGCCAGGCTGATCCCGCCGCTGTTGGCCAACTGCCCGGCCCTGAGGGCAGTCCTGGTGATGGGGGGGCCCCAAGGGCTGGCTGCATCCCTGGGTGACAAGGTCTTCGACTACGAAGCCCAGGTCGCCAGCGGTGATCCATACTTCGTCTATCCACAGCTGGCTGAGAGCGAGGCCTCTGGTCTCTGCTATACCTCCGGGACGACCGGGATGCCCAAGGGTGTGGTCTACTCCCACCGCTCCACGATCCTGCATGCCCTCTCGGCGGCCCTGCCAGATACTGGAAATATCTCGCGGCACGACACGCTGCTGCCGGTCGTCCCGATGTTCCACGTCAACGCTTGGGGCGTCCCTCACAGCGGTCTCCTAGCGGGAAGTCGCCTAGTCTTCGCGTCGATCTATAACGATGGGGCGAGTCTTGCTAGGCTGATGGAGTCCGAGCGCGTGACCGGTGGAACTGGGGTGCCGACGATCTGGATGGGTCTAGCTGACGCCCTCGAGGAGGCCATAGGCGCTGGGCATCCTTATCAGCTGCAACTTAAGAGTCTTTTGATCGGCGGGAGCGCAGTCCCGGAAGCCTTGATCCAGCGCCTGGACCGCTTGGGAATTCAGGCCATCCAGGGTTGGGGTATGACCGAGACCAGCCCGATAGGGAGCATCTCGAGGCTGCCCCCCGGGATAGATCTTGGCAGCGAGCTAGGAGGCCACCTCCGGGCCAAGCAAGGTCCGCCGGTTCCGCTCATCCAAGCGCGAGTCGTCGATGCCTCCGGTGCGGATGTGCCTAGGGATGGCGTAACCATGGGGCGTCTGCTGGTGAGAGGCCCTTGGGTGGCCGAGCGTTACTATCTCTCGGATTCGACGGACCAGGTGGTCCAGATCGGCGGGCAGAACTGGTTGGACACCGGGGACATTGCGAGCATCGACGGATATGGCTTCATCGATATCCGGGACAGGGCCAAGGACATGATCAAGTCCGGCGGAGAGTGGATCAGCAGCGTTTTCATCGAAAACCTGCTGATGGATCACCCCGCAGTCGCCGAAGCAGCCGTCATCGCGACGCCGGACCACAAGTGGGGGGAGCGTCCAGCTGCTGTCCTCGTCCTGCGGAGCGGTGCTGCGGCGTCCGAAGAGGATTTCCGGCAACACCTGATGGACAGGCTGGATAGATTCCCTAAGTGGTGGCTCCCCGATCGCTATATCTTCGTCCCCGAACTGCCGCATAGCTCAGTGGGAAAGGTCTTGAAGCGCGCGCTGCGGGAGCGCTACGGCCTCACCCCCCCTGGTTGAGCAGGTTTGGGAGCTGCCTGCAGGAGAAGATTTGGGCACCAGAGCTCTCTGCTCCGCGTCCCCGAGTGATTTCGGAGGGTAGGTAGGTTTTCAAGCAGCGCCCTGACCACGAATTAGTAGCTTCGGCGTGGGTGCTAGGCGTTGCGCGAGTCCTAGAAATTTCGCCCTCAGCGCTCCAGTCCGAGGCCACCCTTCAGCCCGATACGCGGCAGCAAATCGTTCGCAGCGCGTTCCCAGCGGGTCGCCCCGGTCATAGGACGCTCAGGACCAAGAGCTCTGCCGTATCTCCAGCAGGTAGGGGATCAAGGGCATCACGGCGTGCAGAGCAACTGACGCGGCCTGTTCCGCAGCTGGCAGGTTGATGACCAAGGCTCTACCGCGAAAACCCGCCTCGATCCTCCAGAGCGCGGCTAGCCTCGACTGCTCCATTCCAGCTAACCGCATCAACTCTGGGAGCCCGGGTAACCTGCGCTCGCAGAGCTCCGCAGTAGCTTCCGGGACGTGGTCGCGCAACTGGATACCGATGCTGCCGAACGTCAAAACCAGTCTGGATCGGTCGCAAGCCAAGCGAATTGCCCGGCGGATTTGGGCTAGCTCATCGGGGACCCACTCTACCCGGGTCTCCATCTGCTCGTTGAGGTCGGTCGTCTCCTGCAGCGCATCGCACAGAGCTTTGGCGCGCTCTTCTCGAGCCAAGTCATGGCCGAGGATTGGCCCAACCAGGAGGACCTCTACGCTCAACATAACCGAAGTGTATCCGACGTGAGGCCGGGCGATTGCTGGGTGAGGAGAGGAGGCCAGAGGCTTTTACCGAGGCCGCTCCTCCACCGCGGCCGAAGTGCCTGCGAATGACCTGCTAAAAGCAAGGTTCCCCTAAAACTGAGGGGATGTGGCATAGAATTTTTGATGTGGTGTGGTTATCTGGTAGCAGAGCGCTCTGAGGAAACGGGACAAAGCCAAAGAGCATCTCGTACTCTACGTGCAATGCGGCTTCTTCTTTTGGGCGGCCAATGACCTAAAGATTCATCATGCCGAATTCAGTACCTTGTCGACAAAGGTATCGATCAGTTGGGCATCAAAAAGGGTATCCCTGGATTCAAGAAGGTATTCGATAGACTCCGGCAGGCCCCAAGCCGATTTATAACAACGATCGCTGGTCAATGCGTCAAAGACGTCGACGATGCCGGTGATCTGGGCGAGGATAGGGATTTCTGATCCCCGCAGCCTAAAGGGGTAGCCGGTTCCATTGATGCGCTCGTGGTGGTAGAGAATCGCATCTCTGGAGGCACCAGGTAGGAAGACTATGTCTTGGACAATTTCTAGGCCAAGGCGAGGATGTTGCTCCATCAAGCTCCGCTCGTCTGGGTCGAGAGGTCCCGACTTATTGAGTACCGAGTCGGGAATCCGCAACTTGCCGACGTCGTGCAGCATGGCTGCCCAGCGCAGGGCTACCAACTCGTCCTCGCTCAGTCCGGTACAAGCACCGAGCCGCAGGGCGTAACCGGTAACCCGGTCGCCGTGGCGATCGGCATTGGACCAGGCGCGGCCCAGGGTCATTGCCAGAGAGTCAACGGCGAGCTGCCACTCCCTGACCTGCCCCTCCAGTGCGAGAACACGCTCGGCTAGCGGACTGACAGCTTCCAGGCTGCCCACCGTGATCCCAGGCCCACTCCCTTTCTGGAAGCTGACGCGTACGCGCATTGCCTGGGGTCCTACGTGGAGGAGGGTATCTTCGATTTCGCCGGCGCGCGCCAGCTCACGGGCGCCGGGGCTGAGGTAATCCCAGAGGGATTCTCCGAGCAGCTTGGCTGCAGAGACACCTGTGAGCGACTCGAAAGCGCTGCTGAGGAAAGTCAAGCGGTCCCCGCGCATGATGAACAGGACGTGCGGGTGATCCGACAAGGCGCCTAGGGTCTCGTCGAGCCCAAGAGCTTGCGACCGCGCTCGGTCTTCAGCCCCTCCACCCAACTTACCCGCCTTGTGGTTGTAGCTCGGTCGGACAGCCACTTTCATTTTCCTTTCCGGACCTGGATCTGATGGGCGCGTTGCAGCGCTCTCACTCCAACGAGATGACCGACATAGAAGAGGAAGTCAGGCCGGGATGCTCCATCTCCTCGACAGCCCGCGGCTCACTGCCGGCCTGGCTGGCTTCGATAGCGGCCATGAGAGCGATAGCTGCGCGCCAAAGGGGAGAAGAAATAGCGGGAGAAGCTGGTTTGGAAAGTTCCGCGGACTGCTCTTTGTGATTGATCATGGTACCCACCCCCTATTCGATGGTGATCCAGCCGTCGTTGGACGGTAGAACCGTCTGGCTTCCCTCGATGGTGATCCAGCCGTCGTTGGACGGGAGAACCGTCTGGCTTCCCTCGATGGTGATCCAGCCGTCGTTGGACGGGAGGGTCGAGGCGCTCGCCAGAGAGGTCACTGCGCTGCCGAGGGCCGAGGCGACCAAGATGGCGAAGAACAGCTTCAGTTTGAGAAGAGTATTAGACACTGCACCCACCCCCTATTCGATGGTGATCCAGCCGTCGTTGGACGGTAGAACCGTCTGGCTTCCCTCGATGGTGATCCAGCCGTCGTTGGACGGGAGAACCGTCTGGCTTCCCTCGATGGTGATCCAGCCGTCGTTGGACGGGAGGGTCGAGGCGCTCGCCAGAGAGGTCACTGCGCTGCCGAGGGCCGAGGCGACCAAGATGGCGAAGAACAGCTTCAGTTTGAGAAGAGTATTGTTCATGTGCTAAAGTCTAGAAGGCTGCATGTGATCAGGTTGTGGAGGTTGCTTGGAACAGCATTTTGCTGACTTTGAGGAAGGCAATTACGTTGCTGCTATCACAGCCCTTTCGGGCCGGTCGGATCTAAGCGCAAGAGAGCAAGCGATTTTGGGTATCAGTCTGTTGCGGACCATGCAGCTCGCGGAAGCCGAGCCACACCTCATCCGGGCATACAAGCAGGGCGATCTTGAGGCCGCCGTCGAATATGGTAACTTTCTTAGAGCTTCTGGGAAACACGAGCAAGCCATCGAATTTCTCTTGCAGCTAATCCCTAAACTGGACGGAGAGCTAGAATTCAAGGCACTTCGGTGGCGTGGGGCAGCTGCTTTCCAATTGGGCCGTGTTGAAGAGAGCCTCGCTGATTCCGAGCAGGCTTGGCACGGATATATCGGACTAGGTGATGAAGAGGAGGCAGCTAAGGTTGCTGTTTTTCTGGCTAAGATTCACGATACCCGTGGTAACTACGCCAGAGCAGAGCAGCTCCTGACAGGT
This sequence comes from bacterium, assembly GCA_021810505.1. GTDB lineage: Bacteria > Deinococcota > Deinococci > Deinococcales > Deinococcaceae > JAJZIR01. The sequence continues at coordinate 8,883 of JAJZIR010000011.1, read as the reverse complement.
GCGCTTAAAGCCCTGCCTGCTGCTCCTAATCCCACTCCGCGGTTAGGGGCTCTACAGAACCTTATTGAACTCTACAGGACTGTCGGGCGCATCGTAGAGGCTCAAGAGCTGCTCCGAGAAGCTAAGCCGCTCTTAGCCAAAGCTCCTCCATATATGAAAACAGTCTTTGGTGTGAGCGAAGCGAATATCTGTCGCCTCACAGGCGATGAGCTGCGCTATGAGGAAATCTTATTCGAGATCCGCGGTGCCTTAGAGGCCATGGGCGACCGCCAATTACATATCTGGGTCACCCGGGAAACCGCCGACCTGCACTCGCGGCGAGGTGAGCACGGCCTTGCCCTACAGGTACTGATGAACTTTCCCGATGGAGACCGTATTGAGAAGCTGCACCCAGATCTGATCTTCATGCATGGTGTCCTGGCGCGGCGGCGCAATGACCTGGATGCAGCTATCCAATATTTCCGCCTTGCTGTCGAGAAATACAAAGAGAGTATCGACTCCAGAAATTTTACTCGCACGATGCTGCAGCTCGCGTATGCCCTGCATGCAGCCAGAAAACCTACCGAGGCCGCCCAGGTCCTCCGGAGCGCGATCGGCGGGCTATTGCGCCTGAGCACCCAAGCCTATTTGCGGCCAGAGATCGATGAGCTGGAGGAAGTGCTGCGCTTCGCTGCGTTGGAGCCCGACCTGGCTACGATGCTGGATCCCATCCTCAAGACCTTCGGGTCCCTTCGGAGCGAGGAAGGAGATGAAGAGCAGGTCTTCTTGCACCTGCGCACCTTCGGAGACCCCAGGATCATGCGCAATGGCCTCAACGCGGCACTCAATCATGCACCGAGCCTGCTGGTCCTCAGCTACCTGGCGCTGGAGCCAGACCGGACCAGGCAGGAGATCCAGTTGGGCCTCTTCCCGGATCGCGATCCGGTGACTGCAGGCAACGTCGTCCGGGATGCGATTCGCAATATCCGCGGAGCTCTCGGCAAGGACATCATCGAGACCTATGGGCCCCATAATCAGACCCGCTACCGGATCAACTCCAAGGTGGTTTTTAGTATGGACTACCCCCGGCTTTTCGAGCAGCTCAACCAGGGCGAAGTTATCGCCGCTCTGACCCTCTACAAGGGGGATTTCCTCCCTGAGATGGAAGGAGAGTGGGTCGAAGAAAAGCGCGAAGCAGCCAGGATGGCTATGTCTCTGGAGCTCCATAAGCACATCGAAGCCTTAATCACGGCCGGGGATGCGCGCCGAGCCATCCTGATGTGCAACCAGCTCCTGCGCATCGATCCTTTGGACCTAGAGGTCCTGGAGTTGCGAGTCAAGCTGTCCCGACAAGTGGGGACTGTCGCTGAGATCGCCCGCTATACGGCCGAGTTGAACAACGCCCGGAACTGAGCCGGGAGACACCCCTACCCGCACTTGCTGTAGCCGCAGCTCTTGCAGGTGACGCAGCCCTCTTCCCGGACCAGGGCCTTTTCCTTGCAGACCGGACAAGCTTCCAGGTTCGGCGCCGCGCTCCTCTGGGCAGCCGGCCGCGCCTCTCCCGGCTCCCCCTGGCAGGTCTCCAGGGCCACCGCCACCAGGTCGGCCTTGCTGCCCACCAGGCGACCTCCGTAGCTGCCGTAGAGGCCGCCGTTGATACCGCGCAGGGTCCTCACCAGCGCGTCCCTGGGCACCCCGTACTGCAGGGCGATGCTGACCACCCTCCCCAGGGCCTCCGAGTCGGCGTTGGCCTCGTCCCCGGCCCGCCCCGAGGTCACGATCACCTCGATGGGCTGATCCCCCTGCAGGTTGACGGTGACCAGGAAGCTGCGCTTCTGGCCGCTCGCGGCGTCGGTGAGCTTGACCATGTCGGTGACACCGCTGAGCCTGGCCGGCCGGGGCAGCGGGAAGGTCTTGGCTTCCGGAGCCGGCGCGGCCCCCTCCGGCTCCTTCTTGCTGGTGCTGAGCACCTGGAACTGCCGGGAGCCGTCCCGGTAGACGGTGATCCCCTTGCAGCCCTCCTGGTAGGCCAGCCGGTAGGCCAGCAGCACCTCCGCCTCGGTGGCGCTGTGGGGCAGGTTGATGGTCTTGGACAGGCTGTTGCCGGCGTAGCCCTCCTGGTCGAAGGCCCGCTGGATGGTCCCCTGCATCCGGACGTGGTCGGCGGGGGCGATGTCGTGGGCGCAGACGAAGACTTCCCGGATGGGGGCCGGGATGGTGGGGAGCTCCTGCAAGCTGCCCTGGGCGGTCTCCAGCAGAGCCCTAACCTTGTCCCAATCCCAGCCGCCCGGGCCGGCCAGCTCGGGGTGGGGGGGGAACTGCTCCATCATGGCCACGAACAGCGGATGCAGCAGCGCCCGGTACTCCGAGCCGATCCGCCGGTAGACGAAGGGGCTGAACACCGGCTCGATCCCGCTGGAGACCCCCATCAGCATGCTGGTGGTTCCGGTGGGCGCTACAGTCAAAACGGCCACGTTGCGCCTGGGGGGATGGGGGATGTCCCGCTGCCGCTCGGCGTACAGCGGGTAGACCCCCCGCTCCCGGCCCAGCTCCTCGCTGGCGAGAACCGCCTCCTCCCGGAGGGCGGACATGATCTCGCGGGCGGCCTCCCGGCCGGCCGAGCTGTCGTAGCGCAGCCCTAGCTGGATCAGGGCGTCGGCCAAGCCCATCACCCCCAGGCCCAGCCTCCGGAGCTGACGGCTGGCGCTTTGGTTATCCGGCAGGGCAAAATTATTCACGTCCAAGACGTCGTCTAGGAAGCGGACGCAGTCCCGGACGTCCTGACGGAAGCTGCCCGTATCGAAGCGGCCCGCCGTGACGTAAGCGGAGAGGTTCATCGCCCCCAAGTCGCAGGGCTCGCCCACGGTCAGCGGGATTTCCCCGCAGGGGTTGGTGCAGCGGATCTGGTAGTCGGGGAGGTTTTTCAAGGCGCTGTTCTGGTGGATCCGGTCCACGAAGATCAGGCCGGGCTCGCCGGTGGCCCAGGCGTGCGCGGCCACCTGCTCCATCAGCTCCTTCGCCGAAGCGCTCCCGGACTCCATGAAGCTGTCCGGGACTAAGAAGGAGATGTTGAAGGTGGAGATGTCCCCTTCGGCCGCCTCCCGATCCAAGTCCTTGGCGGTGAGGAAGTCCAGGGCGTCCCCGTGGTCGATGGACAAAGTGGCCATCCCGGCCCCCCGCCGGGTCCCGCCCTGGCGGACCACCCGCAGCACCGGGGCGTAGCAGTAGCGCAGGGTCGCTACCGGCCCGGCCGTCTCCGCCCCCAGGTTGACCCAGGTCAGGAAGTTATCGAAGATCTCCATCAGGAAGCTGACCGGCCCCGAGGAGGTTCCCCCTGAGCCGTGGATGGGCGCTCCCTCCTGGCGCAGCCGGGAGAGGTCGACCCTGGGCTCTAAACCCTCCCGGGCCAACTCGCAGGCCTCCTTGGCGGCGTCTAGGATCTGCCCCATGTCGTCGGCGGCGGTGATGACCCCTTCCGGCAGATCCCGCTCCACCAAGACCCCCTGGGAGCGGGCCAGGGCGGCCAGCTCCGGGCTGACCGGGCCGTAGAGCACCTTGCTGAAGTTGTGGGTGTGGGCGGCGACCTTCTCCCCTTCCGGCAGCGCCGGCGGCCGCATCCGGCCGAGTACAAAATCTTTGGCGTCGGGGTGATCGGCCCTCAGGTAAGCCCAGCCGCGCACCCACAGCCCCCCCTTCCGGGCGGCCTGCTTGGGCGGGTAGGGGTCCAGGTTGACCCCGTTGCCGCCCCCCACCTTGGTGACCAGGGCCAGCTTCCTGGCCACCTCCATCACCCCCAGGAAGCTGCCGGGGGGGTGCTCGGTGGCTCCCTGCACGAAGCAGTTGAGCACGTTGCCGTGCTTGGTCCCAGCTCCGGCCAGCACCCTCCCCCCTGGGCAGAAGCGCCCGGACAGCATCAGCTCCAGGAAGCGCTCCTGCCAGCGCTCGCGTTCCGCCTCCGGCTCGGCCTGGGCCACCCAGGCGGCCACCCGGGCGAACATCCCGGCGACCGTGCCGTCACCGGGCTGGAAGTACTGGCGGCGGGCGATGGAGATGGCGTGGGGATCGAAGGGGTAGGGGGTGCGCTTGAGGGTGGTCACTGGGGTCTCCTTAGAGATCGAATGCTGGCTGGGCACGGAGCTTCTAGGGGATCAGGGGGCGGCGCCGACCAGCTAGCTCGTCGACCTAGGGCATTCCTCAACACCTTAAGTTACCATAGCCCTATCAGGGCGAAGTAGGCTCTTCCCTTTACCAGAGGTAGAATTCACCTTCCGTTTACTGTCTTCGGGGCAGGATACCTACCTGGTCGTAGACTAGCCCCATGGGCGCTCCCAGGTTTTCCCACCTCCACCAGCACACCCAGTACTCGCTGTTGGATGGCGCGGCTAAGATCAAAGATCTGCTCAAGTGGGTCAAAGAGGTTTCCCCGGAGCGACCGGCCTGCGCGATCACAGATCACGGAAATATGCACGGCGTGCTCCACTTCTACCGCTACGCCAGCGAGCTGGACGTCAAGCCGGTGCTCGGCTACGAAGCCTACCTGGCCAGCGGTTCACGGCTGGACCGCCGGGTGGACAACAGCTCGGTGGACGGGGGTTACTACCACCTCACCTTGCTGGCCAAGACCTTCGAGGGGTATCAGAACCTCTGTCGCCTCTCGAGCCGGGCCTACCTGGAGGGCTACTACTACAAACCCCGGATCGACCATGAGATCCTGGAGGAGCACCACCGAGGCCTGATCGTGCTATCGGGTTGCCTGGGTGCCGAGGTCCCTCAGCTCATCCTCAAGGGGCGGCTGACGGAGGCTAGGAAGCGGGTGCAGTGGTATCAGTCGGTCTTCGGTGAAGACTACTTTCTGGAAATCCAAGACCACGGTCTCCCTGAGGACCGCCAGGTCATGGAGGTTCTGCGGGGCTGGGCTGGCGAGCTGGGGATTGGGATGGTGGCGACCAACGATGGCCATTACGTCCGCAAGGAGGACGCTCTAGCCCACGAGATGCTGCTGGCTATCCAGACCAAGGCGACTCTGTCCGATGAGAAGCGCTTCAAGTTCCCCTGCAACGAGTTCTACGTCAAGAGCCCCGAGGAGATGCGCGCGGCCTTGCCTGGGGCTGTCTGGGGGGACGAGCCTTTCGATAACAGCAACCGCATCGCCGACCTGTGCTCCGTAGAGCTGCCCATCGGCAAGCAGCGGGTCTATCAGATGCCTGCCTTGCCGATCCCCGAGGGCCGGACGATGGCCGAGGAGCTGAGGATCCGGACCTATCTTGGGCTCTCCAGGAGGTTCCCGGATCTGCTGACCGAGAGGTTGTACCGCCACTACTTGCACGAAGCAGGTGAGGAGCTAGAGCTGCTCGGCTACCTGGGGGCGCAGCCGAGCAGCGGCGCGCCCTGGGAGCAGCAGCTGGAGGCGCTGGCCAAGATGGGCAGTTTCCTGGAATCGCGCAGCGTGCAGCTCGGCCAGAAGTACGTCGAGTATAAGGCGCTGGACCGCTTGGAGCGGCAGGCTGAACCTCCGGCGCAGCTCGCGATGGACCCTGCCGCCTACCGCCAGGCGCTGGTCCTACTCCGGAGAGCTGAATATGAGCTCGCGGTGATCAACCGGATGGGCTTCCCGGATTACTTCCTGATCGTGGCCGATTACATCAATTGGTCCAAGGACCACGGTATCTCGGTAGGTCCGGGGCGCGGGTCCGGAGCAGGAAGCCTGGTCGCTTACGCCATCCGCATCACCAACGTAGACCCTTTGGCCTTCGGCCTGCTGTTCGAACGGTTTCTCAATCCGGACCGCGTCTCCATGCCCGACTTCGACGTCGATTTCTCGGATACCGGTCGCGACGCGGTGATCCAGTACGTCCGCAGCACTTACGGGGACGACAAGGTCGCTCAGATCGCCACCTTTGGGACCATGGCCAGCAAGGCCGTCCTGCGGGATGTGGCTAGGGTCAGCGGGCTGCCCTACGCCGACGCGGACCGGATCAGCAAGATGATCCCAGTCAAGTTCGGCCGCTCGATCAGCTTGGAGGAAGCCAAAGCCAGCGTTCCTGATATCGACGCCGCGCTCAAGGCTGCGCCGGAGCTGGCCCAGGTCTTCGAGGCCGCACTCAAACTCGAGGGCCTGACCAGACACGCCAGCGTCCATGCCGCGGGTGTGGTGATCGGGCGCAGGCCGCTCAGCGAGCTAGTTCCCTTGATGCGCGACACCTCCGGGCAGGGCGTGGTCTGTCAGTACGACATGAAGTCGGTGGAAGACATCGGCCTGATCAAGATGGATTTCCTGGGACTGCGCACGCTGAGCTTTCTCGAAGAAGCCAGGCGGATCCTGAAGGAATCGCGGGGGCGCGACGTCGACTTCGACGCCATCCCTATCGACGACGCAGCCACCTTCGACCTGCTCTCCAGGGGAGATACCAAGGGAATCTTTCAGTTCGAGGGCGGGGGGATCGCCGACGCGAGCAGGCGGCTCAAGCCGCGGCGTATCGGCGACATCATCGCTCTATCCGCGCTCTACCGGCCGGGCCCCATGGAGAACATCCCCGCCTATATCCGGCGCCACCACGGCCAAGAGGAAGTCAGCTACAAGGACTTCCCGCATTGCGAGCGCTGGCTGTCCCAGATCCTGGTCGAGACCTACGGGATTCCGGTCTACCAAGAGCAGATCATGCAGATCGCTTCCGAGGTGGCCGGCTATAGCCTGGGAGAAGCTGACCTGCTGCGGCGAGCGATGGGCAAGAAGGATCTCCAGGAAATGCACCGCCAGCGAGGGGCCTTCGTGGCTGGTGCTGGCCGCAACGGAGTGCCCGAGGAGGAAGCCAGCAAGCTCTTCGATCTCCTCGAGGCCTTCGCCAACTACGGGTATAACAAATCGCACTCGGCAGCTTACGGCATGATCAGCTACCAGACTGCTTGGCTCAAGGCCAACTACCCGGTCGAGTTCATGGCTGCGCTGCTGACCGTCGAGCGCAGGGACAGCACCAAGGTGGCGGAATACATCGCTGACGCGCACCGGATGGGGATCCCCGTCCTCCCACCGGACATCAACCGGTCGGGAGCCGACTTCAAGGTTGACGGCAAGGAGATCCTGTTCGGGCTATACGCGGTCAAGAATGTCGGGGAGACCGCGGTCAGGGCTATCCTGGATGAGAGGCAGCAGCACGGACCCTACCGCGGCCTGGCCGACTTCTGCCAGCGCAACGATCTGCGCAGCTTGAATCGCAGGGCGCTCGAATCTCTGATCAAGGCTGGGGCCTTCGACAGCTTCGGGCACCGCCAGCAACTGTTGAACGGCCTAGCGGACGCGGTCGGCTACGCCCAGCAGACGGGGAGCCGCTCCCAGGGCATGCTCAGCCTGTTCAGCCCCGAGCAGACCGAGCCGGCCCTGCCCAGCGGTGTGCCCGAGCTCAGCAAGCTTGAGCGCTTGGCCCTGGAGCGCGAGGTACTGGGTCTCTACATCTCTGGCCACCCCTTAGAGGAATATCCGGGGCTGAGAGGGGCAGCGCACTGCCAGGTTTCCGAACTCGAAACCTGGTTCGAGTCCAAGGGACAGACCAGGGCGCCGGTCGTTCTGGCTGGCGTCTTGGAGTCGATCAGCAAGAAGCCGACGCGTTCCGGGGGGATGATGGCCAAATTCAACCTCGCCGATGCGTCGGGAACCATTGAGCTGGTCGCCTTCGGCCGCAGCTACGGCCGGCTCCAGGATAAACTCCAAGAAGACCACCCGGTCGTCGTGATCGCCGAGGTCGACCGCAGCGAGGGAGGGCTGCGGGTGGTCGCCGAGGAGATCCTGACCGCTGGGGATCTGGGGCAGTTCAGCCAAGTCGTCCATATCGCCATCGATCTGGATCAAGTTTCGGCCGAAAGCTTGGTCGATCTGAGCAGCTACCTGGACGAACGCAGCGGCCAGGGCGGTCCACCCGCACCGGTACAACTCCACGTCGCCAGCGAGGAAGGGTACGCCGTCCTCGAAACCGAGCGCTTGCGGATCTCCCCGCAGGCGGTCGAGGATCTGAATCGCCACTTCAGTTGGCTGGAAGCTTCCCTGGGCTACGACGCCGAGGCGCTGCTCCGGCGCGCGGAGTCGCACCGCCGAGAAGGCTTCGGCCGCCGGGTAGGCGCCGGCTAGAGCTCCGCCCTCCGATCGAGATCAAAAGGCCGAGCCTGGGCGCCCCTTTTAGGCCAGAAGCTGGGTGGGCTACCTAGCGTCCCCGGCCCCAGCCGTGATCCTTGCGCGGTCTAGTGGGGCGGCCCTGCTCGTCCGAAGAGGTCGGACGGTCCCGGGTGTCATCGCCGCTCCGTCCCTCGCGGCGGCCGCGGAAATCGTCGCGAGCTGGCCGGAAGTTCTGGAAGCCGTCGCTGCGGGGCCGAGTTTCCCGCTCCGGCCGATCTGACCAGGATGACCTGGGCCGCTCTGCGCGCTCGCGGCCGCCCCCCCTCTCCCTATCGCCGGCTGGCCTAAAGGGGCGCTCTTGGGGTCTGAACGGACGGTCGCCCTGAGGCCTAAAGGGGCGCTCCCGATCCCTGTCGGAGAACTCCCGCTCCCTACGCGGTCCGCTGCCCCGGGTAACCTCGCGCAGCTCTCTGCGCAGCCCGGCGATCTCCTTGGCCTGGCTCTCGAGCAGCTGGCGGATCAACGCTAACTGCTCAAAGATCTCGTCCCCGTCGATGTATTCGACTTCTTCCTCGCCACCTGCCAGCTCGTCATCCGGATCGGCGTGCTCGATCTCAAAGGTCCCTGGACCGGCCAGCTCTTCCTGGTCCGCCACGTCCTGCCCTCGCTCATCTTGCTCGTTCATTGGACCACCCTCCCCCATCGCCCCTGGGCGCTACCGACAGCTCTAAGCCAAACCTGATGGAACCCTTCGGAACCCAAATCCTAGCCTCCAACCAAAAACCCCGGGGCAGACACCA
>JAJZIR010000021.1 GCA_021810505.1 bacterium | reverse complement strand
AACAACCACTACCTCCAGATGCTCCAAGCGGTCGAGCAGGGCCTGCAGGGCATCTTCGACCAGCGCCGCCCGGTAGCTACCACCATGCAGCAGGTGGCGGCTAGGACCGACCGCATGATGGGGGAGTGAGCGCGCAGGCCCGCGCCGCTCGGCAGCTGAGGGAGCCTTGATCGGGGCCGGCACGGTGGTGCTGCGCCTGGTCTTGGCTGCGCTCCTGGGCGGGGTCATCGGCTTCGAGCGCGAGCGGGTGGAGTCGGCCGCGGGCCTGCGCACCCACGCCCTGGTGGCTTTGGGCTCGGCGCTGGTGATGATCGTCTCCAGCTTCGGTTTCGTGGCCGCCGTCCACGCCCCCAACGTGGTGGTCGACCCCTCCCGGGTGGCCGCCCAGGTGGTCAGCGGGATCGGTTTCCTGGGGGCTGGGGTGATCGTCTTCCGCCGGGAGATCATCCGCGGCCTCACCACCGCCGCCAGCGTCTGGGCGGTCGCCGGGATCGGCTTGGCGGTGGGCGGCGGGATGTACCTGGCTGCGGTGGTGACCACCCTGCTCGGCTTCGCCATCCTGGCGATCATGAAGCCGGTCGAGCGGCGGCTGGTGACGGCCCGGCACCGGCAGCCGAGCACCCTGATCATCGACCGGCAGCGGCTCAGCCTGAGCGCTCTGCGCTCCCGCCTGGAGGAAGCCGGGGTGAGCGTGGAGAGCCTGGCCAGCCGGCTGAGCCGCAATTCGGACCGCGACCGGGTGGACTTGGTCTTCTCCACCCCGGCTGGTGCCGGCCGGGCCCTGGAGGTCTTGGAGATGCTCGCCGGGGTGGAGGGGATCTTGGAGGTGCGCTCGGTAGTGGAGTTGCGCGAGTCAGACCGCAGCCGCTGGCCCCTCGGAGGCGAGCCCGACTCTGGCGGCCAGCCCCCCGACTGAGCGGCGGTGCGCGGGACCGTTGCTCTGCTGCTGCTGCTGGGGGTAGCCGCGCTGTGGCTGGCCCTGCGGCCTGCCCCTGCCCTCCAGCCGCCCCCTGCCCTCTGTTCCGAGCTGCGAGCCGCGCGGGTAGACGCGGTGGCCGCTGCCTTGCCCGGAGGGGACGTCCTGGTCGCTGGGGGTTTCAACGGCTCCGGCTACCTGGCCAGCGCCGAGCTCTACCACCCCCGCAGCCAGCGCTTCACCTCGCTCTCCTCCCGGCTGGTCACCCCCCAGGACCGCGCCGTGGCCGCTGCCTTGCCCGGCGGCAGGGTCCTGATCGCCGGTGGGGGAGCTGCCTCCGGCTACCTGGCCAGCGCCGAGCTCTACCACCCCCGCAGCCAGCGCTTCACCTCGCTCTCCTCCCGGCTGGTCACCCCCCAGGACCGCGCCGTGGCCGCTGCCTTGCCCGGCGGAAGGGTCCTGATCGCTGGAGGCTTCAACGACAGCGGCCCACCCCTGGCCTTGGCCGAGCGCTTCTCGGCCAGAGACCGCCGCTTCTTCCGTCTAGCTGCCAGCTTGCTCCAGGCCAGCGCTTCCGCTGTGGCCGCACCGCTGTCCGGCGGAAGGGTCCTGATCGCCGGCGGGCAAAGCGCCTCGGGCCGTCCCCTGCGCAGCGCTGAGCTCTACCTCCCCAGCGGCGCCTTCGTCCCCACCGGTTCGATGGCGGTGGCCAGGGTGGGCGCCGTGGCCGCTCCTTTACCCGGGGGGAAGGTGCTGGTGGCGGGCGGTTACGACGCTGCCGGCCGTCCCCTGCGCAGCGCTGAGCTCTACCTCCCCAGCGGCGCCTTCGTCCCCACCGGTTCGATGGCGGTGGCCAGGGTGGGCGCCGTGGCCGCTCCTTTACCCGGGGGGAAGGTGCTGGTGGCGGGCGGTTACGACGCTGCCGGCCGTCCCCTGCGCAGCGCTGAGCTCTACCTCCCCAGCGGCGCCTTCGTCCCTTTGGACCCGGTGGGCTGCTCCAGGCCGGCGGGGCTTCCGGCCGCTGCAGGGGCGAGCCCGGGGCTCTGACCCCGGGCTGGGTTCGCCGGATACGGCCGCGGGGTGCTCAGCGGGCGTGTAGAGCCAGATCGGGCCGGAGACCCGAACCGCAGCGCCCCTGCGGGTTTTGTGGGGATGCGAGACCGATTCGCTGACGGGCTGTGCCCCGCGCTAGAGCGTGTGCTGGCGTGGGGGGTACGGTGCGCCCAGAACCCCAGCTCCGTTTTGGCCGGAGCCAGGCCGTCCGCGTCCCCCGGGAATTTGGGACGGGCGCTGGCGGGGTAGCCTTGCGCTGCGGAGGCGGGCGCTCGACCGCGCCGGGGTCCTGGCTACCCCGGCGGAGCCCATACCCTGGGGGAGGATTTCCAGATACCGCCCAGGACCCTCCTCGGCCGGATGACACCGAGCGGGGCGCGTTATCCCCTGAATGCTGGCGCCCGCCTGAGGGCGCCAGCAGGACCGCACCGGCCGGGGATAGGTACTTCCCGGCAGCTTGCCCACCGCGCTGGATCCGCGGGGTAGCTGCCCGCACGGGATACATGCTCGCCCCATGCGGCCTCCGGTCGGAAGCGCCTCGCTTCCGGTCTCCCCGTCCCGCACCCGGCCGTAGTCAAGAGGGGGTGCCCCAGTACCGGGGCCGGCCCGCCTCGGCACTAGACTGGATCTGCGCCGGGGTGGGCCCACCCCGGCGCAGATAGGAGCTAGATGCGCAGCACCCGCAACGATTTACCCTCCGCCGCCAAGCAGACCACCCTGGAAGTCTTCGCCCCCTTGGTGATGGCCGCAGTAGACCTCTCCCTGGCGACCAAGCAAGCCCACTGGAACCTGCGCGGCCCCGCCTTCCTGAGCGTCCACACCATGTTGGATGGCTTGGCCGATCAGCTGGCCGAGCACGTAGACGCCCTGGCCGAGCGGATGGTGCAGCTGGGCGGCGTCGCGGTCGGTACCGTCCAGGAGGTAGCCAGCCGGAGCTTTCTCGCTGCCTACCCCACCGACCTGCGCGCGGTCTCCGAACACCTCAGCGCCCTGGCCGACCGCTTTGCGGCTCTCGGCGCCAAGGCCCGCCAAGCCACCGACCGCCTCGGCGATGACGCCGCTGGCGCGGACGTGTTGACCGCCTTCTGCCGAGATCTGGACAAGGCCCTGTGGTTCTTGGAGGCCCATCTGGGCTGAAGCGTAGACTGCGGGCCGTGGACCAGGCCTACCTGCGGCGCATCCTGACCAGTCGGGTCTATGAGGCAGCGGTGGAGACTCCGCTCCAGGCCGCTCCGATCCTGTCGGAGCGGCTGGGTAGACCCACCTACTTCAAGCGCGAGGACCTGCAGCCGATTTTCTCCTTCAAGCTGCGCGGGGCCTACAACAAGGTGGCGAAGCTGTCGGCCGAGCAGCGCGCCGCCGGGGTGATCGCCGCTTCCGCCGGCAACCACGCCCAGGGTGTGGCCTACAGCGCGCAGCGGCTGGGCCTGCGGGCGGTCATCGTGATGCCGAGGACTACCCCGGAGATCAAGGTCGAGGCGGTGCGGGTCAGGGGAGCCGAGGTCATCCTGCACGGAGATAGCTACTCCGAGGCCGAAGCCCACGCCCTGCAGATCGGGGGGGAGCAGCGGCTCACCCTGGTTCACCCCTATGACGATCCCGAGGTGATCGCTGGCCAGGGCACCATCGGCCTGGAGCTGATCCGCCAGCTGTCGCCTCCCTTCACCGTGTACGCTCCGATCGGTGGAGGCGGTCTGATTTCCGGTATCGCCGTCCTGCTCAAGAGCCTAGACCCTTCCATCTCGGTGATCGGCGTCGAACCCGAGGATTCCGACGCCATGGCCCGCTCGCTCGACGCCGGGGAGCGGATTACCTTGGACCGGGTGGGTCTCTTCGCCGACGGGGTGGCGGTGAGCCGGGTGGGCGAGCACACCTTCGACTTGACCCGCCGCTACGTCGATCAGATCGTGCGGGTCTCCAACGATGAGATCTGCGCCGCTATCAAAGATGTCTTCGATGATTGTCGGGCGGTGATGGAGCCGGCCGGCGCTCTGGCGGTGGCCGGCCTCAAGCGACACGCCGCTAAGGCCAGGACCCGCAACCTGGTGGCGCTGACCTGCGGGGCCAACATCAACTTCGACCGCCTGAGGCACGTGGCCGAGCGAGCCGAGATCGGCGAGCAGCGCGAGGCGGTCCTGGCCGTCACCATCCCCGAGCGCCCTGGATCCTTCCGGGCTTTCTGCCAGGCGCTGGGCGGCCGGGCGATCACCGAGTTCAACTACCGCTACGCCCCCAGGGAGAGCGCCCAGGTCTACGTGGGGATCCAGTTGGGCAGCCGAGATCAGCGCCCGGAGCTGGTGCACCAGCTCCGGGCTGCCGGCTACGCGGTCCTTGACCTGACCGAGAACGAGATCGCCAAGCTGCACCTGCGCCACATGGTGGGGGGCCGGGCTCCCGAGGCCAGGGACGAGCGGGTGTTCAGCTTCGAATTCCCCGAGCGCCCCGGCGCCCTGCTGGAGTTCCTCGCGGCGCTGCCCCAGGGCTGGAACATCAGCTTGTTCCACTATCGCAACCACGGCAGCGACTCCGGCCGGGTGCTGGCCGGTATCGAGGTTCCGGCCGGTTTGGAGGAGGGCGCTGCCCAGCTGCTCTCCGAACTGGGCTACCCCTTCCGGGATGAGAGCGACAACCCGGCCTACCAGCTGTTCCTGGCCTGAGGGCTTATGGTAGGCTGCGCCGGTGCAAGCGAGCGTGCTGTTGTTCGGGAGGCTGCGGCGTGAGGCTGGCGCCGAGCGGTTCTCCCTTACCTGGGAGGGCCAGCTCAGCGTGGCCGAGGCAGCCCGGAGGGTCGAGCGGGAGACCGGCCTGTCCCTGGCCGGCTGTATGGCGGCGCTAGGTCGCCGCTACGCCGCCCCAGGAGACCTGCTCTCGGACGGCTGTGAGCTGGCCTTCCTGCCCCCGGTGGCTGGAGGCTCGGGGGACTGCGACCACCTCGGGGTGGGGCTTGAGCTCCTCGACCTGGCCGCTGCCGACGCTTTCCTGCGCCATCCCCGCTACGGGGCCCAAGCTTACTTCTGTGGGACGGTCCGCAGCCCCAACGCTGGCTTAGAGGTAACCGCCATCGTCTACGAGGCCTACTTGCCCATGGCCCGGGAGGTGCTCGGCTCCTTGGCCGAACAGGTCCGGGCCCGCTACCAGGTCGGCCGGCTCTACCTGGTCCACCGGGTGGGCCGCCTGGCCCCGGCCGAGGCCAGCGTGCTGATCGGAGTCGCTTCGGAGCACCGCCGCGACGCCCTAGCAGCTTGTGGCTGGCTGATCGAGGCGGTCAAACGCGAGCTGCCGATCTGGAAGCTCGAGCTGGGTCCCGGCGGCGAGCGCTGGGTGGAGGGTCAAGCCCCCCACCCCACCCTCTGATCCGGGCGCCCCCCTACCCCCTTGAAGGAGACCCATGTCTGAACCCAGCGATCCGCGCGGTTACTACCGCTACCCTACCCTCTTCGGCGACCAGCTGGTCTTCGTCAGCGAGGATGACCTCTGGACCGTGCCCGCAGGCGGCGGTCTCGCCCGCCGCCTGACCTCCGGGCGCGGCGCCTTCAGCCGCCCGGCCTTCTCACCGGACGGCCGCTGGCTGGCGGTGAGCGGCGCCGAGGAGGGCCATCAGGAGGTGTACCTGCTCCCCGCCGAGGGAGGGGAGCTGCGCCGGCTGAGCTTCCTGGGAGGGCGCTCTCAGGTCCTGGGCTGGGACCCCGCCGGCCGCGTGGTTTTTACCAGCGACGCCTTAGAGCCCCACGCCTCCAGCCTGGGCGGCGGCCACGTCTACGCCCTCGCGGCAGCGGGTGGCCAGCCCCAACGGCTACCGTTGGGGCTGGCTAGGTCGGTCTCCTTCGAGCCCGGCGGTAGAGGCGTGGTGGTAGGTCGCCACCAAGATGACCCAGCCCGCTGGAAGAGGTACCGCGGCGGGACCGCCGGCGATCTGTGGATCGACCCTCAGGGAAGCGGCCAGTTCCGGGCGCTGATCCGCCTGGACGGCAACCTGGTGGCTCCGATCTGGCTGTTCGGCAGGATCTACTTCCTATCGGACCACCAGGGGGTGGCCAACCTCTACTCCTGCAACCCGGATGGGGAGGACCTCAGGGCCCACACCACCTCCAAGGAGTACTACCTGCGCTTCCCCTCCAGCGACGGCCAGCGCATCACCTACGCGGCGGGGGGCGACCTCTACCTCTTCGATCCGGCCTCCGCGCAGTCGGAGCGGGTCGACATCGCGCTGCGCAGCCCCAGGACCCAGCGCCAGCGCAAATTCGTGACCGCCGAGGAGGAGCTCTCCGGCTACGCCTTGGGCCAGGAGGGCAAACAGCTGGCCGTCTGCCTGCGTGGGCAGGTGCTCAGCGGGGCCACCCATGACGGTGGCCTGACCCAGCACGGCCAGGGGCTGCGCCGCCGCCTGCCCCGCTGGCTGGAAGGGGGCCGGCTGCTGCTGGTCAGCGACGTCAGCGGGACCGAGCAGCTGGAGCTCTACCCGGCTGGGCAGGGCAGCCCGCAAGCGATCTACGGCCACCCCGAGCTGGGGCGGGTGGTGGAGCTGCTTCCAGCCCCTCACGGGGACCGGGTGGCGATCAGCAACCACCGCAACGAGCTGTGGATCCTCGACCTGTCCAGTTCGGCGTTCGAGCGCGTAGGCCGCAGCGCCTACAGCCCCCTGCAGGGCAGCGACTGGTCGCCGGACGGGCGCTTCCTGGCCTACGCGGTCAGCGACCGGCCGCACCGCAGCCTGATCAAGCTGCTCGACCTCACCACCATGATCAGCGTCCCGCTGACCGATCCGGTGCTGCGCGACCTGCAGCCCAGCTTCGACCCCTTGGGCCGCTATCTCTACTTCCTCTCGGCCAGGAGCTTCGCGCCGGTGGCCGACCAGCTGCAGTTTGACTATGGCTTCCCCTTAGGCCTACAGGTCTGCGCCCTGCCGCTGCGCCAAGACGTCCCCTCGCCGGTGGGCCCCATCCCCCTAGAGGCCCCTGACCCCAAGAAGGAGGAGGGGAAGGAGGAGGGGCCCATCGAGGTCCGGATCGACTTGGAGGGGGTGGAGCGCCGGGTAGTCTGCCTGCCGCTCCAGGGCCGCTACGCCGCCCTGGCAGCCCTCCGGGGTGGCCTGCTGCTGCTGCGCCTCCCGGTGGAGAGCGAGCTGGCCCGCCACGAGGAGGACGATCCCCCCGGCGAGCTCAGCTTCTACGACCTGTTCAGCCGCAAGCAGGAGGTGCTGGTCAGCGGGGTGAAGGAGTTCGAGTTGGACCCCGGCCGCAGCCAGCTGATCTACCGGGGCGCCCACGGCCTGCGGGTGATCAAGGCCGGAGAGCGCCCCGGGGAGGAGGCCGGCCTCCTCCCCGGGCGGCAGAGCGGGGTGGTGGACCTCACCCGTTTTCGCTGCCCGGTTTCCCCGGAGGCGGAGTGGCGGCAGATGCTGATCGAGGCCTGGCGGCTGCAACGCGAGCAGTTCTGGCGGGAGGACCTGAGCGGCGTTGACTGGGAACGGGTCCTGGCCCGCTATCAACCCCTTTTGGAGCGGATCTCCTGCCGCAGCGAGTTCTCCGACTTGATCTGGGAGCTGCAGGGCGAGCTGGGCACCTCCCACGCCTACGAGTGGGGAGGAGACCACCGCAAGGCGCCCAGCTACGGGGTGGGTCACTTAGGGGCTGAGCTGGCCTGGGACGCAGGGCTAGGCCGTTGGGCTTTCACCAGGATTTTGGTGGGAGACCCTTGGGACGAGGAGGCCTCCTCGCCGCTGGCTCGCCCGGGCAGCGCGGTCTCGGAGGGCGAGCTGCTTTTGGCCATCTCCGGCCGGGAGCTCAGCGCCGACCTGACCCCCGGGGAGCTGCTGGTCGACCAGGCCGGTCAGGTGGTGACCCTGCGGGTGTCGGCCAGGGACGGCAGCGCGGTGAGGGACGTGGCGGTCAAGACCCTGCGCTCTGAAGCGGCTCTGCGCTACCGCCAGTGGGTGAACGACAACCGGGCCTGGGTGCACCAGCGCAGCGCCGACCGAGTGGGCTACCTGCACGTCCCGGACATGGTGGCCCGGGGCCTAGCCGAGTTCCACAGGGGGTTTCTGGCCGAACTGGACCGCGACGGCCTGATCGTCGACGTGCGCTATAACTCCGGTGGGAACGTCTCCGAGCTGCTGCTGGCCAAGCTGGCTCGCCGCCGGATCGCCTACTCTCAGACCCGCTGGTTCGGCGTGATGGGTTACCCCGAGGACGCCCCCGCCGGCCCGATGGTGGCCCTCACCAACGAGTACGCCGGTTCCGACGGCGATATCTTCTCCCACAACTTCAAGCAGTTGGGCCTAGGGCCCCTGATCGGCAAGCGGACCTGGGGTGGAGTGATCGGGATCTGGCCGCGCCACCCCCTGATCGACGGCACCATCACCACCCAGCCCGAGTTCGCTTTCTGGTTCAAGGACGTGGGCTGGCGGGTGGAGAACTACGGGACCGATCCGGACATCGAGGTGGAGTTCCTGCCCCAAGACGAGTCGGCCGGCCGCGATCCCCAGCTGGAGCGGGCTCTAGAGGAGGTGATGGCTAGAGTCGAAGCCGCTGCGCCCTCCCCTGACTTCGGGCCATCACCGAGACGGGAGCTCCCCTAGGCGCGCGGTGCGCTGGGCCAGCTGGCAGCTGGCCAGATGGGTCAGGGCCAGGGCCAACGCGTCGGCGGCGTGGTGGGTTCCCAGCTCGCGCTGGCCCAGCAGGGCGCCCACCATGTAGATCACCTGGGCCTTGTCGGCCCGGCCGGCACCCACCAGCGCGCTCTTCACCTGCATCGGCCCATAGCGGTAGACCGGGACCTCTGCCTGGGCGCAGGCCAACTCGATCACCCCGCAGGCCTGCCCGACCTTGAAGGCCACGTCGGCCTGCCGCCTCAGGAACTGCTCCTCTAAGGCCACGGCGTCGGGGCTGAAGCGCTGCAGCGCTGCGCCGACCGCCTGGTGCACCGCCAGCAACCGGTCAGCTAGGGGAGTCTGGCTGTCCGAGCGCAGGCAGTCGTGGAACAGGTGGCGCTGCCGCCGGCCGTCTCCTTCGACCACGCCGATACCCAGGTTGGCCAGCCCCGGATCCACCCCCATCACCACCATCCCCCCACTGTAGCCCGTTCCCGGCTAGACTGGGGGGGTGATCGTGGTCAAAGTCGGTGGGGGCGAGGGGATCCAGTACGGCCCCCTCTGCGAGGACCTGGCTGCGCTGCGCGCGGAGGGCCACGCGCTGGTCCTGGTCCACGGCGGCAGCGCCGAGACCAACCGGGTGGCGACCCTACTGGGCTCTCCGCCCCGCTTCGTGACCTCGCCCAGCGGCTACGTCAGCCGCTATACCGACCGGGCAGCCCTGGAGGCTTTCCTGATGGTCTACTGCGGCAAGATCAACAAGCAGCTGGTCGAGCGGCTGCAGGCTCTGGGGGTGAACGCCTTGGGCCTCAGCGGCTTGGACGGCCGGTTGCTGGTGGGGCGGCGCAAGGAGACGGTCCGCAGCGTAGAGGGCGGCAAGGTCAAGGTGCTCAGGGGGGACCACACCGGTACCCTGAGCGCGGTGAACACCGAGCTGCTCGAGCTGCTGCTGCGGGGCGGCTACCTGCCGGTCCTCACCCCCCCGGCCCTCAGCGAGCAGGGCGTGGCCATCAACGTGGACGGTGACCGGATCGCCGCGGCGGTAGCCGCTGCCCTGCGGGCCGAGCACCTCCTGCTGCTCACCGGCGCCCCCGGCCTGCTGGCCGCCTTTCCGGATCCGACCAGCCTGATCCCCCACCTGGACGCCGCGCAGGTGCTCAGCGGCCTGAACGCTGCCGAGGGACGGATGAAGAAGAAGGTCTTGGGCGCGGCCGAGGCGGTGGCGGGAGGGGTCAAGCGGGTGGTGCTGGCTTCCGCGAACGTTCCAAACCCGATCCGCTCGGCCCTGGCCGGCCAGGGGACGGTGATCGACTGAGCCGGCTGTATCATGAATCACACCACCTATGCGCCGGAAAGGTCTATAACTAACCCGTCAAGATCAGAGCCCGCCTGGGCCAACGGGCTTTCTGGTCGGTCAGGAGGAACGCTATGCACGCGAAGAAGTTGGTCGCAGCTCTGCTCGGCACGCTGGCTACCGCCGCTCTGGCCATGGGCTCCAGTTCGGGGGCGGACACCGTCCACGTGGGTACTGCCATGGTGAACGGCAAGTCCACCCAGGTTCTTACCGACGCCCAAGGCCTCACCCTTTACTACAACACCAAGGACAGCGCCACCAAAGTCACCTGTACCGGGGCCTGCGCCAAGTTCTGGCCGCCGCTGTTGGCTTCCGGTAAGTACACCGCTCCCCAGTCGCTGATGTCCGGCCTCAGCGTCTTCAAGGGCCCCAACGGGCCGCAGCTGGAGTACCACGGCCACCCGCTCTACACCTACCTGCCGGATACCAAGCCGGGTCAGGCCAAAGGGGAGGGCGCTTTCAAGATCTGGTTCGTCGCGACCCCCGCGCTCAAGGCGGCCGCCGCGGCGGCCTCCAACCAGGCTACTTCCAGCTCGAGCTCTAGCTCTTGGTGACCCGCCGCCTCGCCCTGCTGGCCCTGCCGCTGCTGCTGGGGGGTTGCTCGCTGATGGCCAGCTCCGGCCCCACCACGCTGGTGCAGACCGGGACGGCCGCGGTAAACGGGGTGCAGGAGACGGTGCTCACCGACGCGCAGGGCCAGACCCTCTACATCGACACCGCCGACGGCCCCTTGAGCCCCAGCTGCGTGGGCCCTTGCACCCAGGTCTGGCCGCCCCTGCTCTCGCCCAGCGGGCGGGCTGTCTCGGCCCCTGGGCTCGGCGGCATGCTGACCGTGACCGACGACGCCAACGGCGCCCAGGTGCAGTACAACGGTCACTTCCTCTACCTCTACAGCGGGGATAGCGCCCCGGGCCAGGCCAATGGGCAGAATATCGGCGGCTTTTTGGTAGCTACCCCGAACCTCCCCCAGCTCAGCCCGATCAGCATGGGACCGACCTTTAACCCCTCGCCGTCCTACTGAGCCGGGAGCCCGCAGAGAGCGGAGGTGCCGTGCGCGCGCTGTTAGCCCTCTTGGTCGGTTTGCTGGCCGGTTTGCTGGTCGCAGCCGCTGCCTTGCCCCTGCGGATCACCCAGGGGCTGGCCTACCCCCCCGAGATCCTTTTCGGGGTGGTCACCCACCTGTTGGGGATGCCGGCCGTCTTCAACCTGCTGCACCGGGTGTTCGGGGACAGCAGCCTGCTTAAGAACCTGGCTTTCGGCTCCACTGCGGCCTTGTATCTGGTCCTATCCGCCCTGGCCGGGCTGTGGGTCTGGCCGCTACCCAGCTACTCCAGAGCTCTGCTGGTCGGCCTGCTCTGGGCGCTGCTGTGGCTGTTCCTCGACTGGCAGGCTTTCGGGGTGGGTATGGGCCTGCGCAGCTTCTTCGGCTCTCAGCCGCTCTCCGACCTGGTGCTGGTGGTCGACTCCTTGCTAGCCGTCTCCTTGGCCTGGTGGTGGCGGCCCCGGCGCCGCCTGATGAGGTGAAGTGCACGTGAATTACTCCCCTGAACGCCGAGAAGCTCTGCGCCGCCTGGGACTGGGTGTGGCAGCTTTGCCGCTGGCTGGAGCCGTCCTGGAGCAGGCCCTGGCCGCTCCCCTAGTACCCTGGAACACTATCTCGGGCCTGACCCCGCTGGTCACCTCGCAGCAGCAGCTCTACTACGTCTCCAAGAACATCTCCTTCTTCGATCCCGCCATCGCCGCCTCGAGCTACCGCTTGCAGGTGGGAGGGATGGTGGACCGGCCTCTTACCTTGACCCTGGAGAACCTGCAGGCCCTGCCGGCGGTCAGCGAGTACGTCACCCTGTCCTGTATCTCCAACCCGGTCGGTGGGAACCTGATCGGTAACGTGCTCTGGAAGGGGGTGCGGCTGACCGAGCTGCTGAAGCGGGCCGGCATCCAGCCGGGAGCGACTTGGATGGACACCCGGGCCCAGGACGGCTACTTCGAGTCGATCCCGCTGGCAGCGGTGTTGCGCTCGGATGTGATCTTGGCCTACGCCATCAACGGTCAGCCTCTGATCCGAGAACACGGTTACCCGGTTCGGCTGCTGATCCCCGGCCGCTACGGGATGAAGCAGCCCAAGTGGATCACCGAGATCACGCTGTCCAAGGGACCGCAACCGGGGATCGGCTACTGGGAGGAGCGCGGCTGGAGCAAAAACGCCATCACCCGGACGCTGAGCCGGATCGACGTCCCCCAGGCCGGAGCGCGGCTCAAGGCCGGCTCGCCCACCTGGATCGCCGGCATCGCCTGGGCGGGGGGTCGCCACATCGACGCGGTGCAGGTCAGCACCGACAACGGTAGGACCTGGCAGGGCGCTGCGGTGCGCCCGCCGCTGTCGCCGACCAGCTGGGTGCAGTGGGCCCTGGCCTGGACGCCGCAGGCCGGCGCCCACACCCTGGTGGTCCGAGCGGTTGCGGAGGGCAAGCTGCAGAGCGAGGCTCCCGAGCAGCCGCTGCCGGATGGGGCCAGCGGCTGGATGGCGGTTCCGGTGCAGGTTTCCTGAACCCCAGCGGATCTCTCTAAGCTTCTCAGCTGCAGGGGCGGCCCGGGTTTCCGGGCCGCCCCTGCAGCTGCACGGCTCCCTGGCATGTTCCCCGCCCCGCCCTGCTTATCACCTGAGTCTCTTCTGCGGTTCATGTATACTCTCCCTCGGGAAATCTCATTTCCCGAGGTTTGGAGGAATTAGGTACCGGTCGAGCGGCCCGTGGCTACGCCTTAGTTCTGGTGGGTGCATTCTAGCCTGAATTCCCGCACCCTGTAAGGAGATGGTTCTGTGCGAATGAGCGTTGCGTTCCTTCGGAGCATCGGCCTGCCACTGCTCGGCTTAGCAGCTCTGGCCGGATGCGGCAACCTGTCCGGTCCTCCTGGCGCCTCCATGTCGGCCCAACAGGTCAGCGTGTCGGTGATCCAGGGTGAGCAGGTCTCAGATACGCTCACCATCACACCCCAGAACGGCTTGGCGGCCCAGGTCGACCTCAACTACACCGTCTACAACTCCAGCGGGCAGCAGGTGAACGGCTTCACCTTCACCCCGACCTCGGTGCAGCTGAGCGGGACCACCCAGGTGACCCCCTCGGTGACGGTCGCCTCGGACGTTCCCACTGGGACCTACACGGTCAAGGTGCAGGGCAGCGCCGGGGACGCCCACTTCTCAGCGCAATTCAAAGTCCTGGTCACCCCGGCCAGCGCGACCATCAGCAGCTTCACCGCCAGCAGCGCTGCCGCCCTGGGCAGCTCTACGGCGCTGGATTTGGGTTTCCTGACCCAACCGACCGACGTCACCCTGAACTGGCAGGCCACCAACGCCACCGGTTACCAGCTGGCGGTCAGCCCCAGCAAAGGGATTACCGGAATCCCCACCCAGACCATCTCCGCTCAGACCAACCAGGAGACGGTAACCCTGCCGGCCAGCACCTCGGCCAGCGACGTGGTCTACACCTTCACCCTGACCGCCGACGGCCCCGGGGGTTCCAGCGCCGCGGTGAACCAGACCCTGACCGTCACGGTGGGGCCCTACCCGGCCCCGGCCATCAGCTCCTTCATGGCCAGCTTGACCACTCTGCCTCCCAGCGCAGAGACGACCACAACCCCGGTCACGGCGCAGCCGGTAGTCCTCAGCTGGAATGCCAGCAACGCAGCCAGCTACGATCTGGCGCTGAGCGGTAGCGGCAGCGCGAAGACCAGCGGGGTCAGCGCGGTCTCCGGGGTGAGCGGGAGCGCTCCTTGGACGCTCTCCGCCTCGGCCACCTCGGCGACCTTCACCTTCCCGCCGAACACCACCTCGCAGAACGCGGTCTACACTTTCACCTTGACCGCTCTGGGGATCGACGGGAACGCCAACGCCACCAGCTCTGTCAGCGTGACGGTAGCCCCGGTGACCACTGGGACCATCACCGTAGCGCTCTCCGGGATTCCCACGACGCTTTCCTCCGGCAACTTGCCCCAGATCGCGCTGAGCGGGCCTTCCTCGTACAGCCAGACGCTCTCGGACATCTCGTCCCAGAGCTTCAGCGGACTCACCCCGGGCAACTACACCCTGAGCGCCCCCGGCTTCACCGGCGTGAGCGGCAACAAGTACACCGCGGCGCTGGCCGGCGGGACCGTCGGCAGCGGCAGCGAGACCCTCACCGTCTCGGCGGCCCAGACCACCGACGCGACCATCGCCTACACTACCCAGACCACCGCGCTGAACTTGGGGTTCGTGCAGCCCAGCCTGATCAGCTCCTACGCCAAGGGTTTGGAGGAGGTCCAGATCTCCGGCGGGGGTCTCACCGCGCCCCTGCTGGTCGGCCCCTCCAGCAGCGAGCCGGTGTTCCTGCCAGCTAGCAGCTCGGCTCAGACCTACACCTTGACCGCGGGCACCCTGCGCGGCGGCAGCTTCTACGCCGGGGAGGTGCTCGGCAAGATCTTCGAATTCCAGGGCGCCCTGTCCAATTCCAGCCTGAGCGTGACTGCCGGTGGCAGCTACAGCGATACCGCTACCTACCAGGCGGTCACCACCGCTGCCACGGTGACGGTCTCAGGCCTCAACTCGGTCAGCTCGGCGAACCTCCCGACCGTCGTCTTCAGCGGACCCTCCGGGGCCAGCTTCACGTACGGGACCGGAAACTTCTCCGGCCCGGTGGCTCCGGCAAGCGGCTCCTCGCTGTACGCCTACCTGGCCCCCGGTAACTGGCAGCTCCAGGCCCCTAACTTCAAAGACCAGTACGGCAACCTCTACAGCGCGGTCGTCCACCCCTCTGGCCAGACCAGCTTGACCGCCGACAACATCACACCTTTCTCGGCCACCTACTCCACCCAGCAGGGCCAGCTGGTGATCCAGAGCGCTTCCAGCAGCGCTCTGCCCTCGGGTACTGCAGCCGTGGTGGTGGTCAGCTCGGGCGGGACGACCTACCCAGGGATCAGCGGGGTGGGCAGCTTCAACGTCCCTGCCGCCAGCAGCGGCACTTCCTACACCATCACGCCGCAACCGATCACTGCGGGGGGTTACAGCTACACGGCCCAGCCGGTCAGCGTCGTGGTTCCCAACGGCGGCACGGTGACGGCCAGCGTGAACTACCAGCCCGCTACCGGCAACCTCGATCTCAACGTCTCCGGCCTGCCCACCGGACTCAGCAGCGGCCAGCAGGCTGCGGTCAACGCCCAGGTCACGGTTGCCTCTGGGACCACCTCTGATTCCCAGACCCTCTCGGACAGCACCGCGCAGCTGAGCTTCACCGGGCTTCCCGCCAGCTCGAGCGGGGTCGCCTACTCGCTCACAGCTGCTCCCTTCCAGGTTCCCTACAGCGCAGCCCTCGACTCGGTCGCCTACCTGCCGACCATCACCACTCCCGTGACGGTCACTGCCGGACAAACCGCTACGGATACGTTGAGCTACGCTGCGCAAGCGCTGGCGCTGAGCGCCGTTAGCCCCACCACAGTCACCCTGCCCGCGGGCGGGACTGCGGATCAGAGCGTGACCCTGGTCTGGACCGCGGCGAACGTCGAGAGCTACAGCTTTTCGGCAGGCCCCAGCAGCGGAGTGCAGTTCGGCCAGCTCACCTCTACCTCGGTGAAGGGGCAGTACGAGGTGACGGTTAGCCTGCCTCCCAACGACACGACGATGGCAGCGACCTATCAGCTCACCGTGACCGCCGATGGAGCCGGGGGTCAGACTGCGTCCCTGAACTACTCGGTTTCGGTGAGCCAGCTGGGTGGCTTGGATGTCTCTCTGACCATTCCCTCGGCTATCACCTCGGGTGTCACCTACAGCCTGGTGGGCCCGACCGATCTCGGCCTCCCGACTCCTCCCACACTGGCCTCGAGCAGCGATGCGTTGGGTACGAGTACGATCTACAGCAGCAGCGCTGTGCTTCCGGGGACCTATCAGCTCATCGTGACCTACCAGCCGATCTCTACCTACGTCGTCCAGGCCAGCCCCACCTCCGGCTCCCCTTCCGGCGGGAACTACATCATCGACCTCACAGTCACTGCCGGGAACACCACGTCGGAGACAGTGAGTTACGCGCCGGTTTCTCCGCTCACCGGCTCGGCCACCCTGAGCGTGAGCGGCTTGCCGAGCTCTCTGCTCGAGCCGGCCCCAAATGTCACGCTGGATAACTCCTCGGGAAAGACGGTCGGCGAAACCAGCTCGGGTAACACCGTCAATCCGATCCTGGTGAATTTCTTGGCACCAGGGACCTACACCCTCAACGCCCAG
Organism: bacterium; assembly: GCA_021810505.1. Classification (GTDB taxonomy): domain Bacteria; phylum Deinococcota; class Deinococci; order Deinococcales; family Deinococcaceae; genus JAJZIR01. The sequence continues at coordinate 15,412 of JAJZIR010000021.1, read as the reverse complement.
AACTACACAGACCAGTACGGCAACGTCTACAACGCGACGCTGACCCCCTCCTCGGCGACGGTCTCGGCGCAGACGACCACCGCTTTTGCCGCAACGTACGCCACCCAGACCGGTCAGCTCATCGTCGGGAGCAATACCGGCAACGCAGAGACCTTCACCCTGTACTTGGGCACCAGCTATCCGTCCAACCCCATTCTGGCCGACTTCTACGGGCGTTCAGTCGGGAGCGAAGGTACCTACCACCTGGGGGTGTCGAGCTCTACGACGGCGACCAGCTACGAGATCGTGGTGAGCTCTAACGTCTACTTCGCGTATACGGCGACTACGGCCAGCGGAACCAACAGCGGTCAGCTGTCTTGCCAATCCAGCCTCACCTACCCCCCTGTGACCGCCTGCGTCTTCCCGGTCTATCAGGGCGGCTCGACCACGGTGTACGTCGGAAGTAGCCCTCAGTAAGCCGCCTCAGATAAGCAGAGCGCTCGGACACCGAGCGCTCTGCTTTTGGTGGCCTCCAGCGGCCGGCTAGGGCGTGAGCACCGCCTTGAGCGCGCCTTCGCGGTAGCTGCTCTGAAGCCCGAAGGCCCTGAGCGCTTCTCCTAGGGGGAAGCGGTGGCTGACCAGTGGGGCGAGCTGCACCGAGCCGGCCTGTACCAGCCGGATCGCGGCTGGGTAGGTGTGCCCCATCCGCCTGGCCAGCAGCAGGCTGAGGCCTTTGCGCCGCAGCAGCGAGGCGGTCAGCTGGTAGCGATCTTCGCTGGGGATGCCCACCAAGACGACCTTCCCGCCCGGGCGGGCGGCTGAGCAGGCCTGCTCAGCCGCCTCCGCGGCGTTGGTGGCCTCCAAGACGGTGTCGATCCCTGCCTCTCCGGCGGCGCGCCGGGCGGCCTCGGCGTCTTCTCCTACCCAGCTTGCCCCCAGCTCCCTGGCTACCTCCAGGCGGTAGGGTAGGGGATCGGCCACCAGCACCTGGGCAGCGCCGCTGGCTCTGGCCACCTGCAGCAGCAGCAGGCCGATCGGACCGGCTCCCAGAATCAGCACCCGGCTCCCCGGCCGCAGGCGGGCTAAGCCCACCGCGTGGATGGCCACTCCTAGCGGCTCCAGCAGCGCGCCGCTCACCGCGTCCATACCCTCTGGGAGCGGGATGAGGGCTGAAGGAGCTGCCGAGTAGTACTCGGCCATGCCGCCGTCGTAGGGGCTAGATCCCGCGAAGCGAACTTCCGGGCAGAGGTTGGGGTAGCCGGACAGGCACAGCCGGCAGTGGCCGCAGCTCTCCGCTGGGTCCACCGCCACCAGCGTCCCGGGCGGCAGGGTGCAGCCCTCGGGGACCTCTTCTAGGACGCCGGCGAACTCGTGCCCGAGCGTGAAGGGTTGCCCAGAAGGCGCTCCGCCGGTACCGCCCTCCAAGTAGTTGTGCAGGTCGCTGCCGCAGATACTGACCGCCCTGACCCGTACCAGCGCCCGCCCCGGTTGCCTGGGGATAGGCAGGTCTTCGAGCCTCAGGTCGAACTTGCCGTGGAGCCGGAGTGCGCGCATGCCCTATTGTGCTCCGCGGGGCGCCCCCCTGATCACCAGCGCTGGTGAACGCTGGGCGCGATCTTGCGCTGATAGATCTCGGCCAGAGCGGCCATGAGCTGCTCGGGCAGCGGGGGAAGTCCGCTGGACGACGCGTTCTCCTCCACCTGGGCGGGGTGGCGGCCACCCGGGATCACCGAAGCGACCTCTTCCCGCATCAGGATCCAGCGCAGCGCCAGCTGGGCCGTGGTCATCCCCGCGGGCAGCAGCGCGCCGATCTCCTGGGCGGCTTCCAGGCCCAAGGCGTAGTCCACCCCCGAGAAGGTCTCGCCCTGGTCGAAAGACTCCCCCCTGCGGTTGAAGCTGCGGTGGTCACCTGGGTCGAACTGGCTGTCTCGGCGCAGCTTTCCGGTGAGCAGGCCGGAGGCCAGAGGCACCCGGACGATGATCCCCACTCCCGCCTCGGCCGCTCGGGGGAACAGCTCCTGGGCGGGGCGCTGGCGGAACAGGTTGTAGATGATCTGGATGCTGGCCAGTCCGGGGTGTTTGAGGGCCTCTAGCGCCTCATCCACCCGCTCGACGCTGACCCCCCAGCGGGCGATCAGCCCCTGGTGCACCAGCCACTCCAGAGCTTCATAGACGCTGTCTCGGCGGTAGACGTCGCTGGGTGGGCAGTGCAGCTGCAGCAGGTCGAGCCGCTCGGTTTCCAGGTTTTTCAGGCTGCGCCTGACCCAGGCCTCCAGGTTGGCCTGAGTATAGGCCGAGGCCAGGTGCGGGTCGGCCCGCCGCCCGGCCTTGGTGGCGATGACCCGCTCGGGGTCAGGGAGCTCGCGGTTGAGCCTGGCCAGCAGCCGCTCGCTGTGGCCGTCCCCGTAGACGTCGGCGGTGTCGAAGAGATTGATCCCCAGCTCGGCGGCCCGCCGCAGCGCCCGCATGGCCTCCTGGTCGTCGGTGGGCCCCCAAGAGCCCCCCAGCGCCCAGGTCCCGAAGCCGATCTCGGAGACCTCTAGGTCCGATAAGCTGCGCTTGCGCATTCCTGAGTCTATCCCAGAGCTCCGCGTCCTGCTAGAATCGGGGGAGCCGCGGGCCGCTGCTCGCAGACGGGGTCGACTATGGCAGAACGGAACATCGACAAATTGCTGTCTCTTACCGACAGCAAGTACCGCCTCTCGGTGGCGGTGGCCAAGCGGGCCGCGCAGCTGCGCGGGGGCATGCCCAGCGTCTTGCCCAGCGAGCAGCGCGCCAGGATGCGCAACCTGGTCACCGTGGCCATGCGCGAGCTGGCTTCCGGCCAGCTGAAGGTCGGGGCCGGCCTGATCGACGAGGGTAAGCTGATAGCCGATCTGGGTCAGACCCGCCACGGCCCTCAGGAGCGGCGGACCGAGCGGAGGTTCTGAACCCGGGTGGCCAGGATCTTAGTCCTGGTCGGCGGTTCGGTGGCGGCGCTCAAGGCTCCGTCCCTGCTGCGCCGCCTGGTGGAGGCAGGCCATACCCCGCGGGTGGTGGCCACTGCCTCGGCTCTGCGCTTCGTGACCGAGCTGTCCCTCGCCGCCGCGGCCGGCTCGGCGGTGGCCAGCGACGTCAGCTGGTTTCGCCCGGATGGCGCGGCGCTCCACCTGTCTTTGGCCGAGGGCGCCGACCTGGCGGTGGTGGTGGCGGCCAGCGCCGACCTGATCGCCAGGGCGGCGCTGGGCCGGTCCTCTGACCTGGCCTCGGCGGCGCTGCTCTCCCTGGCCGCCCCGGTGCTGTGGGCGCCGGCCATGAACACCCGGATGTGGGAGCACCCCCTGACCCAGGCGCACCTGGAGGTGCTCCGGGGCTTGGGCCACCGCCTGATCGGTCCGGTCAGCGGCCCCTTGGGCACTGCCGGGGAGCCGGCCGGGATGGGCCGCATGGCCGAAGAAGGGGAGATCCTGGGGGAGGTCGCGCGGCTCCTCGCCCCCGGCGACCTGTCCGGCTACCGGCTGCTGGTCACCGCCGGCCCCACCCGGGAGTACTTGGACCCGGTCCGCTTCCTCTCCAACCCCAGCTCGGGCAAGATGGGCTACGCCTTGGCCGAGCGCGCGGCGGCCCGCGGCGCCGAGGTGGTGCTGATCAGCGGGCCGGTCGCGCTGGGCTGCCCCCCTGCGGTGCGCCGGGTGATGGTGGAGACCGCCCTGGAGATGCGCGCGGCCCTGCGCGCCGAGCTGCCCGGCAGCGCCGCGCTGCTGATGGCGGCGGCGGTGGCGGACTACCGCGCCGCCGAGCCGGCCACCCAGAAACGGCCCAAGGGGGACGCTCCCCTGACCTTGGAGCTGGTCCCTAACCCCGACATCTTAGCCGAGCTAGATCAGGCCGGCCTGCTCCGGCTGGGTTTCGCCATGGAGACGGCCGAGGACGGCTTGGAGCGCGCTCGGGCCAAGCTGGAGCGCAAGCGGCTGGACTTCCTGGCCCTCAATTACCCCACCAGGGAGGAGAGCCCCTTCGGCGGCGACTACAACCAGATCACCCTGCTCGCTAGCGGCGCTTCCCCCGAGGAGTGGCCCAGGCTGCCCAAGCGAGAGGTGGCGGACCGGCTGCTCGACCGGGTCTCCGCCCGCCTGGGCGGCTGAGGTCCTGGTGGATCACAAGGAGTACCGCCAGCGCAAGATCTTGGAGATCGTCTCCAAGGAGGCGGTGGAGACCCAGCGCGATCTGGTCGACCGCCTGGCTGCGGCCGGTCTCCACGTCACCCAGGCGACCGTCTCCCGAGACATCAGCGAGCTGCGGCTGGTCCGGGTACCCATGGGCAGGAACCATCACCGCTACGCGCTGAGCCCGCCGGCTGACCAGGAGGCGGTGCGCGCCGAGCTGGCCAAGCTGTTCCACTCTTTCGTGCACGACGTCGACTTAGGGGAGAACCTGGTGGTGATCCGCACCACCGACGGCCACGCCGTGGGGGTGGCCTTCTTGATCGACCGCCTGGGCCGGGATGACATCGTCGGGACTCTGGCTGGGCAGGACACCATCTTCGTGGTGGCCCGCACTACCGAGGACGGCCAGCGGATCCTGGCCGAGTTCGGCGAGTTGCTCGTGCAGTGATGTTGGAGCTGGCCGCCCAGACTTTCATCACCATGCTGGTGGTCCTAGACCCCATCGGCTTAGCCCCCATCTTCATCGGCCTAGCCGGTTCCAGGCCTTCGTTCGAGCGGCGGGCCATGGCCCTCAAGGCCACTTTGGTGGCCGGCGCGATCATTCTGGTCTTCGGCCTCTTCGGGGAGCCCTTGCTCTTCCGCCTGGGCATCTCGCTGAACGCTTTCCGGATCGCTGGGGGCGCTTTGCTGTTCCTGATCGCTCTGGACATGGTCTTCGCCCGCCCCAGCACCGCCAGGGAGAGCCCCATCGACGCCGCCGAGGCGCAGGAGCGCGAGGACATCTCGGTCTTCCCCCTGGCGATCCCCCTCATGGCCGGCCCGGGGACGCTGGCTAGCGTGATGATCTTGGTCGGTGCCCACCGCAGTAGCGCCTCCCAGGTGGTGGTGATTCTGGCGGTCACCGGGCTGGTTCTGGTCCTGTGCTACCTGGCTCTGCGGCTCTCCGGCCAGGTCGCCCGGCTGATCGGCCGCACCGGCGTGGGGGTGGTGACCAGGGTCCTCGGTGTGCTGTTGGCGGCGCTGGCCATCCAGTACGTCGCTGCTGGTATCTTCGGCTTCATCCGCCAGGGTCCTTGACACCTTCTTCCTCATCTTTGCTGCTGGCATGGTAGGATGAGCTACCGGACGAATCGCGGTGCCCGGGGGCGCCGGTATCAGTAGCGGGAGGTTTTTTGTGAATTTCTACGTGATTGGTGACGTGACGGTCGATCACCTCTACCATCTCGACCACATCCCCAGACCCGGTGAGGAGGTCGCGCCGATCCGTTCCAACATGCAGCCCGGCGGCGCCGGGGGAACTATGAGCGTCACCCTGGCCCGGCTGGGCCACCGGGTGATCCTGGCTGCCCGGGTGGGCAAAGACCCCTTTGCTGAGGTCGCCCTCAAGCTGGTCCGCGAGGCTGGGGTCGACCTGAGGGCGGTGCAGGTCGACCCCGATCTGCTGACCAGCACCATCACGGTGATGCAGACCCCGGACGGCCAGCGGGCCATGATCAGCGCGGGGGCGGCCAACCGGCTCTTGGACGCTGCCCAGCTCAAGCGCCACGACTTAGACCAGGTGGACGGCCTGCTGGTCAGCGCCTACAGCCTGATCGGCGGCGCGCAGCGCGAGTTCGCCACCAAGGCCATCGGCTTGGCCAAGAAAGCCGCCATTCCAGTCTTCATCGACATGGGCGCCGGCGCTTCGAGCGATCCGGCCAGCCGCCTACTGGAGAGCGTCCTGTCCGCTGACTACCTGCTGCTCAACCAGCGCGAGCTGCTGGCCCTGACCGAAACCGACAACATCAGTGAGGCGCTGCTGCGCCTGCAGGACCGCGGGGTCGAACGGGTGGTTATCAAGGTGGGGGCGATGGGCTCCATCGTCTGGACCCCCCAGGAGACCGAGCTGGTCGAAGCGGTCAACCTAGACGCCGATCTGGTGGATTCCACCGGGTCCGGGGACACCTTCTCGGCGGTCTTCGCCCACGCGGTGCTCTCGGGCAAGACCCTCAGGCAGGCCGCCCGGGCGGCCAACGCCGCCGGCGCCATCTCAGCTACTGCAGTGGGGGCGCAGAGCCGGGCGATCACCGCGCAGGACCTACTGGCCCACCTCAGCTGACAGCGCCCCAGGCGGTCTGCTAGACTAGCCTGCCGCGCCGCTTGCGGCGCCAGGGGAGGAGCATGGAACTCAAAGCCAGCAGGAGACAGGGGGTGGCCGGCCTGCGCGCGCGCGGGCTGCTGCCGGCCGTCGCCTACAACCGCGAACGCAACCTGAGCATCGCCGTGGACCGCAAGCAGTTCGACCGGATTTTCCGCGAGGTCAGCACCCACGGCTTAGTTGAGCTCGACCTGGACGGTGAGCTGCTGCCGGCGGTGGTCAAGGCGGTCCAGATGGACAAGCGCCTGAGAATCCCGCAGCACGCCGATTTCTACCTGGTGACCTACGGCCAGGAGCTGGAGGTGCCGGTCCCGGTACATCCGACCGGCCGGGCCAAGGGAGTCATCGAGGGCGGTATCCTGGACGTCCTCATCCACAACCTGCCGATCTTCGTGCCCGGGCCGCGCTTCATCCCTCAGGCCCTGACCGTCGACGTCACCGCCCTGGAGACCGGCCAGGTGATCCCGGCCGGGGACATCCCGCTGCCTGCCGGATGCCGCCTAGGGATCGACCCACACGTCGCGGTGATCACCATCTTGCCCCCCCAGAAGATGGCGGAAGCCCAGGAGAGCGCTCCCGCCGCCGAGCCAGCCTGAGCTCAGCGTGGCCCGCAGCAGGGCTGCCGGCAGCCCTGGAACACCCGGGCCGAGGCCAGGGCCTGCCCCAGCGGCAGGCCGCTGCTCTGCAGCTCGGGCAGCGGGGCGACCACTCTGGTCACCCCCAGCGGCTGCCGGGGTGCGGCCAGCAGCGTCTCCACCGCGAAGCGGCCGCCCTGCTCGGCGATCACCGCCACCGCGTCGCGGCCGGGCAGGGGCACGAAGGCCCGTTGCCCGGAGCCGTCGAAGGTGGCTCCCCAGCGGCAGGCTGCCGCTGGGGAGCTGTAGGTTTTGGGTCACTTCCAGGCTGTGGGTGTCCACCACGCTCAGGCTGGAGCTATCCCGGCAGACGATCAGGTTCCAGCGCCCGTTCGGTGAGAAGGCGTCCTTGATCGGGCCCCTTCCCAGGCCGTCCTTGGGGGTGATATGGCGCAGCAGCTTGGGCTTGGCCGGATCGCGGACGTCCAAGACCGCTTCGCCCCCTGCCGCCAGCTCGGTGAACATCACCCCTCCCTGAGGGGAGACCGCCCCCATGTACGGCATCCAGGCTCGGTTCAGCTGCAGCGCCCCCAGTTCCCGGAGGTCGGGGAGCCGGAGGGCGACCACCCGCCCGGAGCCGCGCTCCGGCGAGAAGGCCACTTGGCCGTCCGCCGCGATGGTCATGTCGCAGGGGTGGGAGCCCGATTGCGCCCTGCGCTCGGCCATCACCTGGCCGTAGTGCGGGCTGGTCCTATCGGTATCCAGCAGCAGGTAGCGGCTGCCGCTGAAGACGGCTACGGCCAGCCGGGTGCCGTCCGGGCTGAGCTCTAAGTAGTTCTGGCTGGAACCGGTCTTGACCCGGAACAGCACCTGGCCGCTGCGCAGCGAGCAGGCCAGCACCGCCCCCCCCGCCGAGCCGTAGATCACGTTCCGGTCGGCGTGCCAGCGCTGAGCCGGGAAGGCGAAGGCTGCCGGGAAAGTCAGGGCGCCGAGCAGCTTGGGGACGACCGGGTCGATCAGGGCCAGCAGGGGAGTGCCGTTCCCCGCGCAGGACACCGCGATCAGCTCCCTGGCCCCCCCGCTGGCCCGGGCGGCCTGCCATCCCCACAGCGACAGGGCGCTCAGCTGCAGCAGCCGCCGCCTGGTGATGGGCATGGACCCACCATAGCACAGGGAGCCGCGCGCTCCTGTGCTACCCTGGAAGGAAGGCTGCTGCCTGGCACCTAAGGCCAGGGGCAAGGCGCTCAGGAGGTTCAGATGACCGCAACCCAATCTCGTTGGCTCGAGCAGGAGCTCCGCTACGACAGCGGAGTCTATACCAAGCATACCCACGTCATCGTGCGCGGCGAGGGTGCCCACGTCTGGGACGAAGAGGGGCGCGAATACATCGACTGCATCGGTGGCTACGGCGTCGCCAACGTCGGGCATGCCAACCCGGAGGTGGTCTCGGCGATCGCCGAGCAGGCCTCCCGGCTGATGGTGCTGCCCCAGTCGGTGCCCAACGACCGCCGCAGCGAGTTCCTCACCGAATTGGCCGCGACCTTGCCCTCGGGGCTGGACCGGATCTTCCTGTGCAACTCCGGGGCCGAAGCGGTCGAGGCGGCGATGAAGTTCTCCATGACTGCCACTGGCCGCCACCGCTTCGTAGCCATGAAGCGCGGTTTCTCCGGGCGCACCCTGGGGGCGGTCTCTCTGACCTGGGATCCGGCTTACCGCGAGCCTTTCATGCCCCTGATCGGCCCAGTCGAGTTCGTCCCCTTCGGCGACAGCGAGGCCCTGCGGGCGGCCATCGACGATCAGACCGCTGCGGTCCTGATCGAGCCGGTGCAAGGTGAGGGCGGGGTTCGCCCGGCCACTGCCGAGTTCCTGCAAGCGGCCAGGGAGGCGGCGCACGCCCACGGCGCCCTGTTCCTGCTCGACGAGATCCAGACCGGCTTCTGCCGTACCGGCAAGATGTTCGCCCAAGAGCACTTCGGCGTGGTGCCGGACGGCATGACCCTGGCCAAGGCCATGGCTGGCGGTGTCCCCATCGGGGCCTTCGCCATGCGCGAGGAGATCGCCAAGAAGATGCCCAAGGGCGGTCACGGCACCACCTTCGGCGGCAATCCCCTGGCCATGGCCGCCGGCCTGGCCGCGCTGCGTTTCATGAAGAACCACCGGCTCTGGGAGAGCGCCGCCGCGCAGGGGGAGCGGCTGATCTCCGGGCTGCGCTCCATCTCTAACTCCAAGATCCGCGAGGTCCGCGGCCTGGGCCTGATGGTGGGGGTGGAGCTGAAGGAGAAGGCCGCTCCTTACCTGGAAGCCCTGGAGCGCGACCACCAGATCCTGGCCCTGCAGGCCACCCCGCTGGTGATGCGCTTCCTGCCCCCGCTGGTGATCTCCCCTGAGGACGTCGACCGGGTGGTGGCCGCGGTGGCCGCGGTCCTGGCCGACCGCTGAGCGAGCAGGTCCAGGTCTTCGGCCTCAGGGGTTCGGCGGCCACCCGGGCAGCCCTGCGCTTCTTCAAGGAGCGCAGGGTGGCTGTCCATTTCGCTGACCTGCAGCTGCGCCCGATCAGCCCCGGTGAGTTCCGCCACTTCCGCTCCCGCTGGCCGCTCGCCGAGCTCACCGATATGGCCTCCAAGGAGTACCGCGCCTTGGGCCTAGAGTACCTGCGCCTCAGCGAGGAGCGGTTGACCGAACTGCTGCTGGCGCATCCGGCGGCGCTGCGGCTGCCGCTGATCCGCTTCGGGAAGCGCTGCGCGGTGGGCCAGGACCTGGCCGCCTGGGAGAGTTGGCTGACCGGAGGCTGATTCCAGCTTAAGCCGGCGCGGCCTCGGGCTCAGCCAGACCTAGCTTTGCCGGGCTAGTCTGAGGGCATGCGCACCTCCTCTCTCCTTCGCAAGTTGGCGGCTGCCCTCCTGCTGGGCGGCGGCCTGGCCCTGGCCGGTCCGGTGGTCAGCCCGCAGAGCATCATCGTCAATCCGGTCCAGAGCAGCGTGCAGCTGCGGGTCTGGACCGGCCGGGACCCCAGCGGTCTGGGCGATCCGGGCTACCTTCCTGGCAGCCCGATCCACATCTTCGTGAATGTCAGCCAGCCCGCCTACGTCTACCTGTTCAACGTGGGCCCCAGGGGACACATCGACCTGATCCTGCCCAACCGGTACAGCAATGGCGGCAACTACCTGCAGCCCGGCACCTACGAGTTTCCCTCCGGCAACGACCCCTTCAACTTCACCGTGACCACCCCGTACGGCCTCAACCGGGTGCTGGCCCTGGCCAGCACGGTCCCGCTCAATCTGAACCAGGTCTACCAGTTTGCCGGGCAGAGCGCCTTCGCCTCGGTGCGGGTCAGCGGTCCTCTGGGTCTAGGCCAGGCCCTCTCCATCGTGGTCTCCCCGGTGCCGCAGACCTCTTGGGTCAGCGACGCGGTGGAGTATAGCGTGATCCCCAGCTACCAGGTGACGCCGCCCCCTGCCCCCCTGCCGCCTCAGCCTCCCGCCCCCCCGGCTCCGCCTGCTCCGCCGGCCCCCGCCCCCCTGCCGCCTCAGCCTGGGTTCTCGCTGTACCTGGGGATCTTCGGTATCGAGTTGCCGGTATACCCGCAGGCCGACCTGCTGGGCCAGAGCTCGCAGGCTCACCGCTGGAACGCCCGCTTCTACGCCCAGGCCAGCCTGCGAGAGGTTTACCGCTACGAGCTCAACGCCTTGGTGGCAGCCGGCTTCCGGGTCATCTGGCAGAACCAAGACGGTCGCCAGGTCAGCGCTCAGCTAGCGCGGGGGGGTCTGGGCCTGCTGCTCAGACTGCACGGCAACCGGGGTGGCCACTTCACCCTCCACCTCTCCGAGCAGGCCTTCTACCCGGGAGGCCGGGGGAACCAGGGTGAGGGCAAAGGGAAAAACGGCCAGGATCACTGAGCGCGGGCTGATCTAAAGCGACCCGGCTCGGGGGAGCGCTCGCCCCCCTTGGGCTCTTCCTGGGGAATCACGATGCTGTTGCCGCGCAGGTGGTGTAGCGCCGGGTAGGCCAGGGTCAGGGCTACCTCGCTGACCGCCCGGTCGGCTTCCTCCCCGGCTGAGTCATGGGTGGGGATCAGCAGGTTGACCCGCAGGTTTTCGGAGGTGGCGTGGCTAGCCAGCGCCTGCAGCGCCGAGCGCAGCAGGTGGACGGGCAAGCTGGCGTGGCTGGCTGCGGGTGCCACCAGGGTCAGCCAGGTTTCGGGCAGGTGGCGGCGGATGGCCTGGGCGATCCACAGGCTGGTGCTCAGGTCGCTCTCGACCAGATCGCGCCACTCGGCGTCATTCAGCTTGGCTAGCCCGCTGGCTTGTCCCTGGTTAGCCAGGTGCACGACGCCGTGTAGGGTTCCGAAGATCTCTAGGATCTTGCTCTGGGCTTGCTCCCACTCGTTCGAGCTGACCAGGTCCACCTTGATTGGGATGGCCGAGCCCCCGTGGTCCTCGATGTGCGAGGCCAGCCGCGAGGCCGCCGCCGCGTTCCGGCTGATCACCACCACCCGAGCCCCCCGTTCGGCTAGGCGCAGAGTGATCGAGCAGCCGTAGCCACTCTCAGCTTCGGTGACGGCGATGATCTGGCCGTCCAGGCGAAACCCGCCCGGCCCCACCTTCTCAGTGCTGTTCACGCCCACCCCACCAGCTCAGCATAGCAACCCTGCCTAGCGGCCGGTCCAACCAGCCAGCAGCAGGCTGCCTAGGACCGCCGCGCCGCCCAGCAGTACCCGGGCGCCCAACACCTCGCCGGTCCACAGGGCAGCCACCAGGCTGGCGAGCAAGGGGTTCAGGAACAGCAGGTTACCGGCCAGATTGGCCGGTAAGCTCTGGAGCGCGGCGTTCCAGCTCAGGTTGGCTAGCGCAGCGGGGAAGACGCCCAGGTACACCACGGTCAGATCGGTGCTCAGAGGTGCCCGTGGCCAGCTGGCGATGAGCTGAGGGAAAGCCAGCAGCAGCGGCACGGTCCCGAACAGCACGCTGTAGATGGTGAACTGCAGCGGGCTGTAGCGCGCCAGCAGCGGCTTCTGCAGGATCAGGTAGACGCCGGCCGACAGCGAAGCGGCCAAGACCGACAGGGCGTCGGCGGTGAAGGCGAAGCTGCTTCCGGGCCGGAAGGCCATCAAGCCCACACCGGCGAGCCCCAGGCCCACGCCGACCCAACCGGCCGGCCTGACCCGCTCGGATAGGACGGCTCTAGCCAAGATCACGATCAGCAGCGGTTCGGTGGCGATGATCAAGCTGGCCTCGGCAGCTGGGACCAACCTTTCGCCGAAGTTCAGGGCCAACTGATAGAGGGTGATGCCCAGCAGGGCAGCCAGCACCATCCGACCCAGATCCTTGGCTCGGGGCGGTGGGACGCGGCGGTAGAGCGCGTAGCCTCCTAGCAGCAGGCTGGCGACCAGGAAGCGGAACAGGGTGAGGGCGGCAGGGGGAAAGGCGCTCAGGCCGATCCGGATACCGCTGAAGGCAGAAGACCACAGCGCGATCGCGATCAGTGCAGGGATGAGATTGCGCGCGTTCAGGAGACCCCCGGTCTGGCCCGGTAGCCTCCGGGGCAGGTTATGATACCGGAGTGAGCAGGTGCCGGGGCGAGAGGAAAAGCTGGCGGGCGGCCTTATCCTTGGCCGGGGTCAGTTTGGCCAGCTGGCAGGTCTGGAGCCGGTTGCTCGTGAACCACCGGATGGCACTCCCACCTCCCTTGGAGGCGGAGGTGAGCGGGCTAGAACTCCAACCGGCTGGCCGCCTGACCCTCTACCGCGCTGGTCCAGCGGCCACCGGGGTACCCTTGCTCCTCCTGCACAGCGTCAATGCAGCCGCTTCGGCCTACGAGGTGCGCCCGCTGTTTGAACACTTTGCCAGGAGCCGGGAAGTCTACGCCTTGGATTGGCCCGGCTTCTCGCTCTCTGAGCGCCGCGATATTCCCTACCTGCCCGAGCTGTTCGTGGAGAGCCTGCTGTCTGCTCTGGAACGGATTGGGCGTCCGGCTGACTTGGTGGCGCTGTCGCTGGGTGGGGAGTTCGCGGCAGCAGCGGCCCTGCGGGCCCCGGAGCGCTTTCGCTCCCTGACCATCGTCTCCCCGACCGGTCTGGGTCGGCGCCGCCCATCCCCCAGCGCCAGAGCGTACCGGGCACTGAGCTTTCCGCTGTGGGCGCAGCCCATCTTCGACCTGCTGGCTAGCCCCGCCAGCATCCGCGCCTTTCTCAAACGCAGCTTCGTCGGCGCTCCGGACCCGGGGCTGGTCGCGCACTCCATCCGCAGCGCCCACCAGCCGGGTGCGCTGCGAGCCCCCTTCTGGTTCCTGAGCGGCGCCTTGTTCTCGCCCGACGCCTTGGAACTCTACCGCAAACTTCCCTGCCCTGGCCTGATTCTCTACGATCAGGATGGATACACCTCTTTCGAACGGCTGCCCGAGCTGGTCAGCTCGAGTGCCTGGAAGGCAGTGCGGATCGTTCCGTCCAAAGGGCTTCCCCACTTCGAGCGCCTGGCTGAGACGGTAGCGGCTTTAGAGAACTTCTGGATAACCCTTGGAGGTAATGCATGAAGCAGAATGTCGGACGGCGCGAACGGATCCTCTCGGTAGCTGCTGGTTCTCTGCTAGCCCTGCTCGGCCTGCGGCGCAAGGGGCTGGGCCGTTGGGTGCTGCTCCTGCTGGGCGGCAGCCTGATCGTGCGCGGTGCCCGAGGCCAGTGCGCGGTCTACAGCGCCTTAGGGGTCAACACCGCCAGCAAGGAGCAACCTAAACCCAGCTCGGTGTTCGTCGAGGACAGCGTCGAGGTGTCCGTACCGGCTACCCAGGCCTACGCCTTCTGGCAGGATTTCACCAACCTCCCGAAGGTCTTCTCCCACTTAGAGCAGGTCTCCGAGGTCGAGGGCGGTTGGCGCTGGACCGCCAAAGCGCCGCTCGGTGTCGAACTGCAGTGGGATGTCGAGAAGGTTTACGACAAGGCCCCCGAGCGCATCGGTTGGCGCTCTAAGGCCGGCGCCGAGGTGGACAGCGCTGGATCGGTGCAGTTCGAGCCGATCGGCGAGGGCCGGACTAGGGTGTACGTGGTGCTGTCCTATCGCCCTCCCCTGGGATCCCTGGGCGAGGCGGTCTCGAAGCTGATGGGTGAGCACCCGGCTGTGCAGCTCAAGGAGGATCTGGAGCGCTTCCGGCAGCAGATGGAGGAGGCTGCGCGGTCAGCGACGGCGTGAGCGCTGAGCTACTGCCGGTCGTCCATACCCTGCAGCGGCTGATCCGCCAACCTTCCCCGTCCGGATCCGAGAGCGCGCTGGCCCTGCTCACCCTGGAGGAATTCCGTTCGGCCGGCTGCGACCATGCCGAGCTGGACGCTGCCGGTAACGCCTTGGGCCTGTGGCGTGGGCGCGAGCCGGGTCCGGGTTGGCTGCTGATCACCCACCTGGATCACGTCCATGAAGGGGATCTTGCCCTGTGGGCCCACCCCCCTTACGCTGGAGAGCTAGAGGGCGGTCGCGTCCACGGCCGGGGAGCGGTGGACATCAAAGGCCCTCTGGCTGCTCACATTCACGCCCTGGCCGCCGGGCGCCCTAGGAGAGACGTCCTGATCGCCTCGCTGGTCGAGGAGGAGTTGGGGGGTCGCGGTGCGGCCGCCCTGATCGCCGACCTTCCCAGGTGGGCTGCTTCCGGCTATCAGCCGGGAGCCTGCATCGTGGCCGAGCCCTCCTCGAACCGGTTGATGCTGGGTCACCGCGGTGTCAGCCGCCTCAGGCTGCGCTTCACCGGGCGAGCGCACCACGCCAGCTTCGCCCTGCACGACCAGAACCCCTTGTTCGCTCTGGCCACCTTGCTGCAACGGATTTCCAGTTTCCAATTTCCGGTCCACCCGGTTCTGGGGGTTTCCACCCTCACGCCGACCCAGGTCTGGACCGACTCGGGCAGCGAGAACCTCACTCCCAATTGGGTGGAACTGGTTCTGGACTGGCGCAGCAGCGAGCCCGACGAGGAGCGCCGCCGGGCCTTGGAGGAACTCTGCCGTGGCCTGGCGGTCCAGTACAGCTGGCCGCCGCTGTGGTCTACCTCCTCGACCCCTGGCTTCTACCTGCCCCCAGACCACCCGCTGGTCGCCTTGTTGCGCTCTTATGTGCCCGGCGAGCCCCAAGTCTGGAGATTTGCCACCGACGGTCGCTATACCGCCGCCGCTGGTATCCCCACGATCGGCTTCGGTTGCGGCGACCCCGAGTTGGCCCATACCACCGACGAGTCCATCGCGGTAGAGGAGCTTACTGCCCACGTCGCTACTTTGAGCCGCCTGCTTCAGGCTGAGGCTCCTGCCTAGCCCAATCGCCGGCTCCGGCCGTCAGCTGCGCGGGAGCCGGCTCGGCCGCACCGGGTCGGGTGTCGCGCTTTCTTTGAGTGGGCTCGGTCGATTACCGGGGTTTACGGGGTGGTTTAGCCTAAGCCCGAAGGAATCCCTGGCGGCCGTGGCAAGGAACCCTGGACGGCCGTGGCAAGGAACCCTGGACGGCCGCGTCCAAGACAGTAAGCACCCCCTCCTCACCATCGCTGGCAGGGAGGGGGTGCTTTGGGCAACACCGGCAGGGAAACAGTGGGTTTGCCTTAGAAAGGAG
>JAJZIR010000010.1 GCA_021810505.1 bacterium | reverse complement strand
TGGTGTCTGCCCCGGGGTTTTTGGTTGGAGGCTAGGATTTGGGTTCCGAAGGGTTCCATCAGGTTTGGCTTAGAGCTGTCGGTAGCGCCCAGGGGCGATGGGGGAGGGTGGTCCAATGAACGAGCAACGCGAGCGGCACCGCAACGCGCAGAATGCTGACGACCATCGGCGGCTTGCTGACGAGAGCGTCTCGTTCGGTCATTATGCCACCGGCCGTGGTGGCGTGGCCTGGGTTCGGCCGACGCTCAAGATCGCATTGATGAAGAGCGACGGCCGGCCCCAGAGCGAATTGAAGAAAATCGCCGTGACGCTCACCGCCATCGCCACCATGGCCCACACCGGGTTGACCAGCCCAGTCGCCGCGAGCGGGATACCGATACCGTTGAAGCAGAAGGCAAGCGCCACGTTCTGCACCATCTTGCGGTAGCTGGTGCGGCTGATCTCGCGTGCTTTCAGGATGAGATCGAGCTGCTTCCCCAGAATGATGATATCGGCCGACTCGATCGCGATATCGGTGCCCGATCCCATGGCGATGCCGACATCCGCCTGCATCAGAGCAGGCGCGTCATTGATGCCATCGCCGACCATCGCCACTTTGCCAGTCTTCTGAAGTTCTCGAACGATTTCGGCCTTCGCACCGGGCAAAACACCAGCATGGACATCGTCGATGCCGAGATACTGGGCAACGGTCCGTGCGGCGCGCTCGTTGTCGCCGGTGACTAGCACCGTCTTGATCCCCGCCTTACGGAAGGTGGCTATCGTTTCGACGGCATCCGCTTTGAGGGTATCGCCGATCGCCACGAGCCCGAGCAACGTGCCGCTGCGGGCAACCGTGATCACTGTGCGCCCTTTTTCTTCGAGCGCCGCAATGCGCGCAGCAACATCGCTCAGGGCGATACCGCGGTCGCGAAGGAACCTCGGACTACCGACGATGACCTCACCGCCGTTGATGCACGCGATGATGCCTTTGCCAGGGACCGCTTCGAACATCTCGACCGTAGGCGGCACGAGCCTGCGTGCGAAGGCCTCCTTGACCACTGCATCCGCAAGCGGATGTTCGGACGATGATTCAGCTGCCGCCGCGATCGACAGGAGTTCCTCATCACTCGTATCCACGGGTTCGATCTCGCGAACCACCGGCCTGCCTTCAGTCAGCGTGCCGGTCTTGTCGAGCACGATCTGCTTTATCAGCCGGTAGGTCTGGAACGCCTCGCCGGTGCGCATAAGGATGCCTTTGTCCGCCGCCTCGCCGGCACCGCGCACGATCGAGAGCGGCGCCGAGATCCCCACGGCACAAGGATAGCCCATGACCAGAACAGAGAGCGCGGCGAACACGGCGCGGCCGAGATCGGGATGGCCTGCCACCGCCAGCGGCCCGACCATCCAGCCGATGAAGGCAAGCGCGGCCACCGCAAGAACGGTTGGGGTGTAGAGGCGCAGGATGCGATCGACCAGATGTAGGATGCCGGGCTTCAAGGCGCGTGCGTCTTCAATTTGGCGAACCACACGCTGGAGGAAGCTCTCTTCGCCCACCACGGCGACGCGAACCAGAAGCGTTCCTGTGCCATTGATTGAGCCACCGATCACCGCATCGCCTTCACGCCTCTCGACCGGGATTGCTTCGCCCGTCACGAAGGATTGGTCGACGCCCGAATGGCCGCTTACCACAGCGCCATCAACAGGGACGCGCTCGCCGGGGCGGATGCGCACAAGGTCACCGACCGCGACCTCCTCGAGACGCACATCTCGCTCCTGACCGTCGCGCACGACCCGCGCCATATCGGGTTGCAAGTCAAGAAGCTTCTTAACCGCCTGCGAGCTACGAGTCTTGACGATCAGCGACAGCCATTCGGAGAAGATGTGATAGGTGCCAATCATGACTGCGACGGCGAAGAACGCCGCCGTGGGATAGCCGGGCGGACTGAACACCAGGCCGATGATCCCGCCGGCAATACCGGCGAAGGCGCCGATCTCGAGCAGAACGTGCTGATTGAGAATGCCGCGGCGCAGCGCTTGCGCTGCCATGTAGAGGATGTGCCTGCCTACGATGAAGACGAGCGTGAAAGCAAGCGCGGCGACGATCCATGGCCTCGCCGAAGTGAGTTCTCCCATCTGCTGGAGGTAGAGTAGGCCCAAGGCGATGACTGCGAGGCCGCCCGCGCCGCCGATCGCAATCCGCAGTCCGCTCGGCCGCAGCACCAGGAACAGGAAGCCGACCAGGCTGACGAAGACCAGCCCGGGCAGCACGGCGGTCCAGATACCGGTCGGATGTGCGATGAGACCGATGGTGGCCAAGCTTAGGCCTACAGCGGCTACAAAGCGGCGCCCCTCCCGTACCAGATCGCGTTCTTCCTCCTCGAAAGGCCGCAGCTTACGAGGGTCGGAAACCGTGTACCCGATGTCGATGAGCGTGCGCAGCACCTCGTCGGGCTTTGCGACGGCGGGATCATATTCGACAAGCGCCTGTTCGTGCGTGAGGCTTACTGCGACCTTGTCGACACCGGGCAGGCGCCCGAGCGCCTTTTCGATCGTGCCGGTGCAAAGCGAGCAATGAAGCCCGCCGATACGAGCACGAATCTTCTTGCGGTCCGGCCGGCTGGATGGTTCCTCGCTCCATAAACGATCAGCGGCTTCGGACGTCGCGGCAGTATCCATCTGTCATGCCCCATCGCTACGATTGGACACGCGGAATCCGGGACGCTCGATCACGGTAACCAGACGTTCCTCGTCGATCATTCCCGGGTCGTAGAGGACGCACGCTGCGCGGTCGCCGAAGGTCACGGCGGCTGATTTGACCCCGGCTTGGCGCCGGAGAAGCGCCTGCAGCGTCTCGGCACAGCCGTCGCAGTTCATGCCCTCGATTTTCAAGGTTACAGACTTCACGTCGTTCTCCTTTGTGTCCGAGAGGCGATGCCCGTTTGGGCGTTTCATATCTGTCTTCCCACGCTTTCGCCGTGACGCGCGCTCGCCCAAGCTCAGCAACGGAACGGCGTCGCGAGGCGCATCGCTGAGCGCATCGAGAATCGTGCACGCCTCGATCTCACCATGACCGGGACAAGCGGCAATCAGGGCTTCCAGCGCCTCGCCGATACGATGCAGCTGCTCGATCTTCCGCCTCACGTCCTCGAGTTTCGCGACGGCCTGGACACGGACTGCTGAGCAATCGGCGGATGGATCCGCTCGCAGCGAAAGCAGCTCCTGGATCTCGTGCAACGAGAAGCCGATCTGCTGGGTCTGCCGGATGAATTTGATCCGCGCGATCTGCTCCGTCGAATAGACGCGGAAACCGGAACTGCTTGGCTTCGATGGCTGCTCAATGAGCCCACGCCGCTCATAGAAGCGGATGGTTTCGACGCCGACTCCCGCTTGGCGGGCGGCTCTTGCGATCGTCAGCGCTTGTACTTCTGATCTCGGCATGCCCCGAATATAGCATCCGTACTATAGTACGGAGTCAAGCGGCATCGCCCTATTCGCCACCGCCCCTTGCGGTGCACTCGGCCCTGTGAGGACGGTCTTACCCGGAGGGAGCGCTTGAGCCGCGCGTGCCGGCCTCGTCTCCGAACAGCCGCGCGTTTTGGCGCTTCGTCAACATCACTGATTCATCGAGGGTCAGTAAGACCGTCTCGGGATGCGCCGCCTTCCATCATTCGCCCGCGGCGCGCCATCCGAAGAAGAAGATGAAATGGCAGGCCGACGCCACGACGCGTTCCGCGGAGGAGATGTCCTAAGCCTGCGGCGGCATCATGGACACGACGATGCCATCCGGCTCCACCGTCTCGACACTACCTGGCGTGATAGTGAGGCAAACGAGTTGCATGCTTTCCGGATCCCGCGACTCGATGGTCGCGCTCTCACCGAGGAGTTCTGGAAGGAACAGCGCATCGAATGCGCACCAGGCCCAGAGTCGGCGCCCACCGACGCGCAGATGGTGATGAGTCGGCGCCACCGACAACCCCAGGAGACTTTGAATTCGTCCTGCCTCGTCGGTAAGGATGAATGGGCGCAACGCTGAGCGGTCGAGCAACGCCTCTGCCATATCCGCGGGCGTACCGAGCGCTCGCACAACCTGTGTCAGCGTGACCGCCTCCCCGCGCGACAGCTCGTGCAGCATCACGATTTCAGCACGTTGTTCGTCGGGAAACGATCCCGCGCCGCCTCCCAGATCGTCTCTGCCACCGAAATCGTATCGTGGACCATCGCAAACCTCTTCGCGTTCCGTTGGTCGATGCAAGCGACGACGGCTAGCCCGCGCAACACGACAGTTTCGCTACATCCCTGTCGAACGGGCGCACTCTAAAATGAAGTGCAACACCTCCGGTCCAAGGATGTCGGAGGTGAGCGAATGGAGACTAGGTACCAGCAGTTAAAGCCAGAGCAGAGGAACCGGATTCAGCGCGGATTGAACGAGGGGTTGAGTATCCGGGCCGTGGCCAGGCAGATAGGGAGGAGTCCCAGCACGGTCAGCCGGGAGCTACGCCGGGGCTTGGTGGGAGAGAGCTACGATGCGGTTCAGGGCCGGGAGGAAGCGCAGAGGCGTCGCCGTAAGGGGGTCAGAAAGCTGGTGGAGGGGGCACCCTTAACCAATGCGGTGACACACGCTATCCTGCAAAGGAAGTGGTCGCCAGAGCAGGTGGCCGGGAGGTTGCGGATGGACTATCCCGAGGACAAGCAGTGGCATGTCTCTCATGAGACCATCTACCAGTTCATTTACGCCCATCCGGTGGGCGATCTGCGCAGGGTACTGGTAGCGGCGTTACGTAGGGGCCACTCAAAGCGCAAGCCGCACGCGCGGGAAGGACCGGCGTGGACAACTGCGAAATATGCGTTCTATCGGGGAGCGTCCAGTGGAGGCCCAGGATCGCGAGATACCGGGCCACTGGGAAGGCGACTTCATCAAGGGGGCTTTCAACGGCAGCGCCATTGGCACCCTGGTGGAGCGCAGCAGCCGTTTTGTGCTTCTGGCCAGGTATGGAAGGCACCGATGCCGACGCGGCCCTGGAGGGCTTCACCAGGCGCATGCGCACCTTGCCAAAATCCGTCTTGCATACCCTCGCCTATGACCAGGGCAAGGAGATGGCGCGGGTGGGGGAGCTGGAGCGCAAGGTGGGCATCCGCATCTATTTTGCCGACCCGCATAGTCCTTGGCAGCGCCCAACCAACGAGAACACCAATGGTCTCTTGCGTCAGTATTTCCCCAAAGGAACGGATTTATCGGGATATTCGCAACGGCACTTGACGCGGGTGGCGGAAGAGCTAAATAGTCGCCCAAGGAAATCTTTGGGATTTCGTACACCAGCCGAAGTAATGGCACAACAAATCAGGCAGTTAAACAGCGGTGTTGCACTTCAAATTTGAAACCGCCCTCTCTATATCGACCTCTTCGCCTTCATCATCGGCAACTACAAAAATCTCGCGCAAATCATCTACGACAGCTTTGCCGGCCTCGGCATCAAGGCCGGCGGCGGCACTCTCAGTGCCACGCAGCTCCTGCAGCCGGGCAAGATCGCCGAGGTCGGCATCGACGCGGGCAAGCCGATCCTCACCGCAATCTCCGGGTTGATGGGCTTCACCAGCGTTTTCGCGAACCTGGTGCAGATCCTCATCATGTTCGTGGCGTGGCTGATCGTCGTCATCAGCTTCTTCGTCATGGCGATCCAGTTCTTCGTCAGCCTGATCGAGTTCAAGCTGACGACGCTGGCGGGCTTCGTTATCGTGCCCTTCGGACTGTTCGGGCGCACCGCGTTCCTCGCCGAACGCGTGCTCGGCAACGTCGTCGCGAGCGGCATCAAGATCCTGGTGCTTGCCGTCATCATCGGCATCGGCTCGACCATCTTCGGCCAGTTCACCGGCGCGATGAACAATCCGCCGACGATCTCCGATACCCTGACGCTGATCCTGGTGGCGCTGTCGCTGTTGGGTCTCACCATTTTCGGCCCCGGCATCGCCGACGGACCTCAGCTCGGTGCCGACCGCGGCGTCGGCACCGGTTTGGTGGCAGCCGGCATCGGGGCTACTGGGATCGCCGCCGCCGGTGGCCTTTCCGCGGCCGGCGGCGCGATCGTCGATACGGCACGCGCGTGGCGGGAGGGGCGACGGCTGCCTACTGCAGCGGCGCCGCCAGGCGATTCACTGCTCGCCCTCAACTCTCCGATCTTCCAGGGGCGCAGCTGGACTGGGTTCCCCCTGGGGTGGGAGGTGGCTCGCGGCTTCTTGGCTGGGAGTTACCCCGGAGGCGCCCCTCGGCAGCGCGCTGGCGTCTTTGGTCTTGGAGAGGTCCAGCAAAAGCCTCCAGGAAACCGTCGTCGCTGTTCCGAGCAGCAGAATCAATGAGGCTGCAAAGACGTGGAGCTCATGGCCATCGTTGGCCATACTGATCGATGCGAATCCCAGTGTGCCGAAACCGAACAGCGAAGCGATGTGACGGCGCAGGGATTGTAGCCGTGAACCCCCCTTTCTTCCGAGAGCTCGCAGCTGCTGGATTCGCCAGAGTATCCAGGTGGCGGTGAGCACTATCCCAGCGGTCCCGACGACCGAGACGGTAGCGCCCGGGACTAGGGCGATGAGCGATACCAGGACGACAGCGAAGTAATTCTGGAAGGCCTGTTCTGCCAAGGGAATGGCCGCATTTTCACGGCGGGCGCTCGGTCCAGGGGATAGCAGGGACAGGTTGACGGATAGAGTGACGAACAAGAGGCCCATGAGCGTGGCTGCGGTAGAAGCGGTCAGCGTGTAGAGCTCCGACCAATGTTGCATACAGGACCTCGCGATCCACTTCTGAATTGCGGATCTTAGGATACGACCTGGCCACCTCGGCGTGTCCGAGCAGCTCGGAAGCTGGTCCAGGTTTCTGCGGATCAGAGCCTCGTGCAGCTGGGAATGATGCGCCCTAGAAAAGGGTAGCGCACCTAGCAGGAGAGCGCCCCCCGTGGTCGGCGGGATAGCTCGCAGCCGGAATGGGCATCCGGGGACAACGCCCTGGCGGTGGAGTGCCCCGCATCCGCACGTCTACCCGGTTGCAGCCGGGTCTCCGCCCCTAAGCGGGCCCTTGCCGTTCAAGCCCCCCGCCCAGGCCCTTTCGGCTACTGCTCGGCTGGGAATTAACTTGCGCCAGGAAGCTCCTGTGGCTACCTGTGAGGCATTTTCCACCGAGACCTAGCGCAGCTGGGGAGCCGGGGCTGGCTCAGTCAGGGAGGTGTGTGCCGGGAATATCCCGGTGACCTCTCGTCCGCGCCCCTCCCCCGAACTCGGGCGGATATGTCCGAGCTCTAGTGGCCGTTGCTGGAGCCGGAAGCGTCCTGCCCCGCCACTCCCCTGGGCCGTTACCAGCGCGATCTGGACGCCCAATCCCCAAGAACAGCGACGCCGCGCGCTGGCTGGAGTCTGGCAGGGACGCCTGCGCCTGCCATCAGGAGACCACGGCGCTCTGGTCGATGGCCCAGTGCCACGAGCCGTCGGCTTGCAGGCGGGCAACTTCGGCGGTAACCGTCCCGTCAGGCAGGCGCGTGGAGGTGAGCGCGAGCTCCCCGCACACTAGCGCCTGGCGTTGCTCCCCGGCGCTGAACCGTAAGCTGGTAGCCAGGAGCGCGGCGTAAAAGGTGCGGATGGCCCCTTCTCCGCGCGCTACCTGGCCGCTGCCGGTAGCGAGTACGGCTCCTGGCTCGTAGAGCGCGACCACACCCTCGACATCGCCGGCGTTGGCTCTCGCGGCCAATAGCTGCGCCAGCTCCTGCGGGTCCATAGCCAAACGGTTCTCGGTATTCACGGTGCCCCCTACTGCGTCGCGGCTTCGAACAACTCCCCGGGCGCGGGTATCCTGGGCGCGGCGGTCATTCGGCTGAGCAGGCGTTCCCCGCCTAGCCCAGGCGAATCCCGATAGCCCCGTGGCTGCGCAGCCACTCCGCCGCCGAGGTGGCGCTGCGGCTCTCCGGCTGTACGGCCAGCAACTCCACGCTGCCAGCTGCATTCCCTGTCCCAGCCCGGACCAGGACGCCGCCGGCGCTGCGCACCGCCAAGACCTCTCCGCTCTCCCCCAAGCCTACCTCCGGCCCTGCTCTCAGCTGGGCCACCTTGAGCCGCTGGCCTCTCCAGAAAGTGAAGCTGCCCGGCCAGGGCTGCACCCCCCTATGCCGATTGACGATCTGCTCGGCGCTCTCCTCCCAGCGGATACGGCCGTCTTCGCGGCTCAGCTTGGGGGCCAGGCTGGCTAGCTGGGGATCCTGGGGGGTAGGGGTGAGCGCGTCCAGCTGATCCAAGCCGGCGATCACCAACTCAGCGGAGAGCTGGGCGAGCGCCTCCGACAGCTCCACGGCGTCCCACCCTTCGGGGATGGCCAGCGCGCGCTGCAGCAGGACTGGACCTGAATCCAGACCCGGCTCGGTCTGCATCAGCGTGACGCCGCTCACCCGCTCGCCACGGATCAGTGCCCACTGGATCGGTGCTGCGCCGCGGTAGCGCGGCAGCAAGCTGGCGTGGGCGTTGATCACGCCGTAGGGCAGCGCGCTGAGCAGCTTCTTGGGCAGGATCTGCCCGTAGGCGCAGGTCACCCCCACCTCCACCTGCAGGCCGGCTAGCTCCGCCAGCAGAGGTTCCAGCTGTGCGGGATCGCGCAGCTTGCTCGGCTGGAAGAGCGGTAGGCCCAGCGCCCTGGCCCGCTCGGCGACCGGGGGGCTCCGCAGCGCCAAACCCCGCCCTTGGGGCTGATCGGGTTGGCTGATCACCGCGGCCAGCAGGTGGTGGCTCCATAGCGCCTCTAGGCAGGGCAGGGCGTAACTGGGCGAGCCGAAAAAGGCGACCCGCCGCTTCACGCCTGCGTCTGCAGGGCCGCCAAGGCCTCGTGCTTGAGCGCGGCCAACTCCTGGCGGTACTTGGCCACGACGTCGGTGCTGAGGTAATCCAGGAAGAGTACCCCATCCAAGTGATCGGCTTCGTGCTGGAACACTCTGGCTAGGTGTCCCTCGACCTCGGCGACCTGTTCCCGCCCGCTTAAGTCCTGGTAGCGCACCCGCAGCTGCAGGTGGCGGGGGACACCTTCTTCGTAGATATTGGGGATGGACAAGCAACCCTCTTGCACGTCCTTGGAGCGCTGGCGACCGACCCGCTCCAACTTGGGGTTGATCATGACCCACTCCCGGAGCACGCCGGACCTGGGTGATTCCTCGGCCTCTTCCTCGTCATCGGCGTATTCGGCGGCCACGAACAGGCGGATGGGCAAGCCGATTTGGGGGGCAGCCAGACCCACCCCCCTGGCCTCGTACATCGTCTCCAGCATGTGGTCAGCCAAGGAATGCAGGGGTTCTTGGGGGAATCTTGGGACCGCGACCGACGCGTCCAGATCCCGGATCACCTGGGCGCGCTGGCGTAGAACCGGATCGCCGTACAGACGGATGGGGTAGACCATGTCACCTCCTTCTCAGGGTAGGGCAGCTGCTAGTGGTGGACTAGGGTAAGGGTGACGGTGACTAAGTCCAGGCTCACCACGCCGCTGGGTAAGACCGGTGTCCCCGGGGTGCTGTAGGTGCCTGGGCGCAGCGGGACTTTGATGGTCACGGTGCTGATCCTGCTCAGTAACCTGTTGGGCCCGAGCAGGCGGATGGTGCTGGGTGAGAAGCGCACCTGGCTGGCAGTCCAGGTCTTGGGCAGGCTGGCTAACTGCAAGCCGACGGTGCGGACCGGTAGGGTTCCGATGTCGACCCGGCTGACTGTGACCGTGGAAGGGGAGATGGTCACCTTGCTGACCGGTAGCCCGTTGGTTCCCAGGGCGATCAAGGGAACCCGCTGGCTCGACCCGTCGGTGAGAGCTTCCGGCGAGGTTACCACCTCGCCGATCAGGCTGATCTGCTGCTCGGCGCCGCTGGCCACCGCCTGGGTGGGCCGGCTGGTCAGCCGGATCAGCTGGTTGGAAGGAATCCCCAGGGCGGAGACCTGTACCGGGAAGGTCTTGGAGATCAGCGCCTGGATGATCCCAGCGACCCTGGCTGGCTTGACCGCGACCACCGTCTCGCCGTCCGGGGTCACCAGGTGGACCTTCTGCTGGAAGGGTCCGGAACCGAGGCTGCTGATGTTGACGTCGGCTTGGATATTGGCCGCTCTGAGCTGATCTAGCGCCAGAGTCTGCCCGGATAGGGTGATGGTGACCTGGCTGGGCAGATCGCTGACCGTGCGCTTGGTCGCCCCGGCGCTCTGATCGATGACCTGCAGGGGGACGGTGAAGGTGCGCTCGGAGATGGCCCGCTGATTGGCGGTGGCCACGTACCAGACGATCACTGCCAGGATCACGGCGACGAGCTTCTGGGGCAGGTTGTGCAGCAATCTCCTGCCCAGCTGGCTGGTGAACCTCCAAGCCGCCATCAGGAAGAACCCTCATAGATCAGCTCGCGCAGCCGGTCGCGCAGCTCGCTGGGGCTCAGCCTGGGGGAGAGCCTGCCTCCCTGGGCGATCCGGATGCTGCCGTGCTCCTCGCTCACCACCATCACCACCGCGTCGCTCGTCTCGGAGAGGCCCAGCGCCGCCCGGTGCCGGGTCCCGTACCCCCGATAGACCCCGTCTTGCAGGTTTTGTAGCGGGAACAGGCAAGCCGCCGCCGCGATCCGGTCGTGCTGGATGATCACTCCCCCATCGTGCAGCGGGGCGTTGTGGGTAAAGAGCGCTTCGACGAAAGGGGCGCTGATCATGGCGTCCAGCTGGACGCCGGTCGCCGCGTACTCCCCTAGAGGGGTCTTGCGCTCATAGGCGATCAGGGCTCCCACCTTGCGCTCGGCCATCCGCTCCACCGCCCGGGCGACCTCTTGGATGGTGGCCCCAGTCTTGCCACGGTCGCGTACCTGGGTGCGCCCAACCCGCTCCAGGACTTGGCGCAACTCCGGCTGGAAGACCACCAGCAGCGCGAACAGCCCCACGGTGGCTGCTTTGCTGAGCAGGTAGTTGAGGGCCGAGAGGTGCAGCAGGGAGGAGACCACCCAGACGGCGATGAAGACCAAGAGGCCGCGCAGGACGTTCACTGCCCGGGTACCAGCGATCAGCTGGTACCCCTGATAGAGCAGGGCGGCGACCAGCAGGATGTCGACCAGATTCTTGAGGGTCAAGATAGCGGTGAGCAAACCCATGGGTTCGGCGTAATCCCCCCTACGCATTCTATGCCGGTAGCCGCGGTAAGTCCCGCTGTGCCAGAATCTGTTATCCTGAGCCGAGACACCTATGGGCTGCGCTGGGCTCCTCGCCAGCGTGACGCCTCGGTGGCGATCGGGTTCGGTCTAGGGGGGTGTTGGTGTGAGTCATTCCCATCGCTACATGCTGACCAGGTCTTGTCTCTCCGAGGGCAGTATCTGGATCCAGCGCGACCTGGAGCCGCTTTGCCGGACCTCCCCGCTGCTGCTGAAGGATGAGACCGGCAGGGAGTGGGTCTGCCCGGTCTCGGCGGAGCGCCGCAGGATCTTTGGCCTGGGGGAGTACTTCCGGGAGCGAGGCCTGGCGGTCAACGACGCCCTGATGCTCACCGAACTGGAACCCGGCGTGCTGCAGGTCGAAGCCCTGCACCGCCAGAGGCAGCACCGCCCCCCCGAGACCGAGCGCCAGGTCAGCTCTCCTGCGCAGCGCGTGGTCATCTCCGAGAGCCCCTACGTCCGCGAGGTCCGTATGCAGCGACCCGCGGCCCAACCCAAGCCGCCCTCCGCGCCCAAGCCAGCGCCGGCGGCGGCCCCCAGAGAAGCCCGCCTCCTGAGCCCCAGCGGGGAGAGCCCCGAGCTGCTGAGCCGCTTCGCGGCGGCTTTCGGCTACCGACTCCAGGTCCTCTCCGGCCGGCTGATAGAGCTACAGGCGCTGCTGGGCCCCCAGAGCTATCGGGTGGCGGTGGCCTTACCGGCCGCCGACGGCGCGGTCGACTGGGCCGCCCTGCAGGCCAGCCAGGCGGACTACCGGGCTTGGCTGGCGACGCGGGAGACACCTGCTGACAAGCCGCTGGGCTTGGTCGCCCTCAGGCTGGAGAGCAAGGCGCTCGAGCGGCTGCTCGAGGAGGCCGACGCCCTACCGCTGACGCCGCTGGAGCTGAGGGGCTACTGGAACACCAGCGCCATCGACTTGGACAGCGTCGAGTCGATGTCCGACCTGGTCTTGGCCCAACTGGGCAAGCGCGCCACCTTCTCGCAGCTGATCCTGGCCCTGTCTGCCTGGAAGCCGGGGGAGACCCACCAGGTGGGTGAATTAGCCCCCCAGGTGAGTGCCAAGGCCGCCAGCCGCGAGCTGGCCGAGATGGTCGACATCCTCTCCAAGCCCCCCTTCCTAGCCCTGACCCGGATCGGCAACGACCAGGTCTACCTGCGCAAGGAGATCGGCGTGATCATGCGCGAACTGGAGCACTACGCCGCCAAGGTAGCCGAGCGCCTGGAGGTCGCCGCCCCCCAAGGCCGGCCGAGCTCTGAAGGATGAGCCAGGCCGGCCCGGACGGCCGGCCTGCTGTGCCGGCCCCGCTGGCCGAGGCCCTGGCGGGGGCCGGGCTGCGGCCCCGCTTCGCCCTGGTCTTGGGCTCTGGCTTGGGCGGCGTGGCCGACCAGATCGAGCGCACCCTGGAGCTGCCCTACGCCGAGATCCCCGGCTTCCCGCGCAGCACCGCCCCCGGACACCGCGGCCGGCTGCTCGGCGGGACCTGGGCGGGCCAGCCGATCTTGGCTTTCCAGGGCCGCTTCCACCTGTACGAGGGGTACACCGCCCAGCAGGTAGCCTCGCCGGCCCGGCTGGCGGCGGCTCTGGGCTGCGAGGCGCTGCTCCTCACCAACGCCTGCGGGGGGCTGCGACCGGAGTGGGTCCCCGGGGAGCTGATGCTGCACCGCGATTTCATCAACCTGACCGGCGCGAACCCCTTGACCGGACCTAATCTGCCTCCCGGACCGCGTTTCCCGGTGATGTTCGGTGCCTACGATCCGGACCTGGCTGAGCTGGCCCGGCTGGCGGCGCAGCGGGAAGAGATCCCCCTGCGCGAGGGGGTATACCTGGGGATCGCCGGTCCCAGCTACGCCAGCCGGGCCGAGCTGGCCGCTTACCAGCGCCTAGGGGGAGACGCCATCGGTATGAGCACGGTGCTGGAGGTCATCGCCGCTCGCCAGGCCGGCTTGCGGGTGCTGGGCCTCTCCACGGTGACCGACCTGGCTCTGCCGGAGGCGGAGCGCCACGCCGACGAGGCCGAGGTGTTGCGGGTGGCGGCCTTGGCCGCTGAGCGGATGTCGGCCCTGCTGCGCGGGGTCCTAGCCCGGGCGTGAGCGTCCCCGCCGTTTTGGCAGAGCTGCGTGCGGCCGAGTCCAGCTGCGGCCGGCCTGCCGGTAGCGTGAGGTTGCTGGCGGTCACCAAGGGTCGCAGCGCTGAGCAGGTTCGGGAGCGGGTCTTGCCCTACCGCCTGCCGCTGGGGGAGAACCGCAGCCGCGAGTTAGAGGAAAAGCAGGCTGCGCTGCCCGGCCAGGAGTGGCACTTCCTCGGCACCCTGCAGCGCAGCTCCCTGCGCCACCTGCTAGGGGTGACCATGATCCACTCGGTGACCTCGGCTGGGCAGTTGGAATTCCTGGCCCGCCGCGCCGGGGAGAGCTCCCCCCAGCTGCTGCTCCAGGTGCACAACGGTGAACCCCAGAAGCAGGGCGCCGACCCAGACCAGCTGCCGGCCCTGGCCCGGCTGGCCGCCCAGCTGCAGCTGCCGCTGCAGGGCCTGATGGTGATGGCTCCGGCCGGCGACCTGGCCGCGGCCCGCAGGGTCTTTGCCCGTACCCGCCAGCAGGCTCTGGACTTGGGGCTGGGCGTGCTCAGCATGGGGATGTCCGACGATTTCGTGGTCGCTGTCGAGGAGGGATCGACGCTGGTGCGGATTGGCCGGAGGCTGTTCGAGTGAGCGCGCAGCCCGGAGCGGTGGGCCCCGGTAGTGAGCGTAGAATGAAAGCCGGAGCGCGCGCTGCCCGGGCTTTCCCGCGCAGTCCCGAGCAGCCCGGAGCGAAGCGCGCCGCGCGAAGGAGTTCCCGATGAAACTGACACCGCTGGACCTGCGCCATCAGGAATTCTCCGGCAGCCTCTCTGGCTACAGCCGCAAGGACGTTCGGCTCTACCTGGAGCAGGTCGCCGACGACCTGGAAGAGGTGCTCAGGGAGCAGCAGCGCAAAGAAGAGTCCCTGCAGCTGGCCCAACAGCGCTTAGATGAATTCAAGCAGAGCGAGGAGGAGCTGCGGCGCACCTTGGTGGCTGCCGAGCGTATGGCCAACGAGCTGCGGGCCACCGCCCAGCGCGAGTCGGAGGTGCTGCTCAAGGAGGCGGAGCTCAGCCACGACGCGCTGATCCGCGAGGCCAGGCAGGAGGCCGCCCGGATCGTCGCCGAGGCTGAGGTCCAGACCCAGGCTCTCCTGTCGGAAGGCCGGGCGCGCAGCGAGCGGGAGATGCGCGCCTTCGAGGAGGAGTTCGAGCGGCGCAGGCGGGAGACCGAAGAGCTGCTGCGGGGGCTGCGCGAGGAGGTCGAGCGGGTCCGCTCCGAGCGCAACCAGTTCCTGGCCCAGTACCGGGGGATGCTGGAAGGTTTCCTCGAGCTGCTGGGACGCTACTCCTAAGCGACCTAGCCAGCCTGGGCGAAGAGCAGGTGGGGGGTCGCGTGGCCGACCCGGACTCGGTACAGCCCGGGCCCGGAGACCGCCTCGCTGCGCTGGACCAAGACTGGGTGGTGGGCTCGGCTGTGCCCCTCTAGGTAGCCGGGCTCCTGAGCCTCTCCCCGGAGCAAGACCTCGATCTCCCTGCCGACGTAGGCGGTGTTGCGCCGGAGGGCCCAGCGCTTCTGAACCTCGACCAAGGCCTTCAGGCGCTCGACTTTGACTTCCTTCGGCAGGTCTTGGAAGTGCCGCTGCGAGGGGGTGCCGGGTCTAGCGCTGTACAGGAAGGTGTAGGCCGCGTCGTAGCCGACCTCTTCGTAGAGCGAGAGGGTGTCGGCGAAGTCCTGCTCGGTCTCGCCGGGGAAACCCACGATCAGGTCGGTGGTCAGGGCGGCGCCTTGGAGGTGGCGGCGGATCAGCGCCACGTGCTCTAAGTAGCGCTCCCGGGTGTACTCCCTGCCCATCCGCCGCAGCACCGCGTCGCTTCCGGACTGGACCGGCAGGTGGATCAGGTCGCAGACCGCTGGGGTGTCCCGCATGGCCAGCACGACGTCCTCGGTGAAGTTCATGGGGTGGGAGGTAGTGAACTTGATCCTGCGGACGCCGCTGCGCCCCACCGTCCGGAGCAGCTCGGCGAAGCTGGGAGTGCCCTCTACCCGCTTGCCCTGGTCCAGCCCGTAGCTGTTGACGTTCTGCCCCAGCAGGGTCACTTCCAGAATTCCAGCCTCCAGCAGGCTGTCTAACTCCCTGAGGATGCTGTCCAGCGGCCTGGAGACCTGTTTGCCCCGGGTGGTGGGCACCACGCAGTAGGTGCAGTGGTGGTCGCAGCCGCGCATGATGGTGAGGTAGGCTTGCAGCTTGCCCTGGGGCGGCGGCGGGATGTGGGTGTCCAGTTCGGACTGGAAGCGCAGCGAGCGGAAGGGCTGACCCGCTTCCAGGGCGCTGCCCAGGTCGAGCAAGGCGCCAGGTCCCAGCAGGAAATCGACGGCGAACTCCTTGGCGATCCTCTGCCCCTCTTCGAGCTGGGCTAGGCAGCCCAGCAGGCCGATCAGCAGCGGCCGGCTCGCGCGCATCTCCCGGAGCCGCCCCAGCAGGCTGCGCACCCTCTCGACCGGCTTACCCCGGACCGCACAGCTGTTGATCAGGACCAGGTCGGCGGCTTCCGGGTAGTCCACCAAGTCGATGCCCAGCGCCACCAGCTGGCTGGAGACGATGTGGCTGTCGTATTCGTTCATCTGGCAGCCGAGGGTGATCAGCTGCGCGTTCATAGCTGTGCGCGGGGAATTCCGTACCTCGGCCCGGGCAGCCCCGGCACCACCCCTTGGATCCTCTTCGCGTTCGCGTCCACGCGTACTACACTACCCGACCGCCCCTCCGATTGAGAAAGGTGCCGCTCAAACTGGGGCTCAGGGATCCGGCCCGGCCCCTGGTGGTCGGAAATCAGTGCGGCTGGGGGCGAAGGGCGCAGCGGGATCATGACTGCCCAGAAGTCGGGGAAGGTCCCGGCCAAGTTGGCTGCCACCGTCGCTGCCGCGCTTAGCTGGCGGCTGCCCCCCAGGGGGACCGCCCAGGGTCAGGGTGCGCGGCACGGTCGATTCCGGGAGGACCAGGGGAGGACTGGGCCAATCACGGCTGGGGAGGAGAGGCCGGGAGACCTCTCAGCCCCCGGATCAGGTCGCGCGGGTAAGCCGGGCGCTGCTGCCAGAGCGGGCTGCTGCGCAGGCCCCACCTTGATCGCGCGGACCTGAGCCGGGGCGGCCTGGTTCTGGCCGAACCCCCTCCGGAGGGAGCTTGGCGGGCCGGCACCTTTGCCCTAGGAGGCAGGTTTCTGCTCAACTAGGGGCTAGGGAGCGTAACTGCTCGCTCAGCTCTTCGGGAGTCCTGGCCGGCGAGTGGCAGACACCGCTCCGGCACACATAAGCTAGACCCGGCTCCCGGCCCAGCGCGAGTTCGCCCAGCTCGGCGCCGGCTTCCATTCCGGCACACACCACTGTGGTCAGCGGCAGGTAAAAGCCGGCAGCGATCTGCCGGAAAGGTTCTCTCTGCTCTGGGCTGCCTAGCAAGACCAGCTCGCTGGGCTGTTCCAGCGCCCACTTGGTCAACCAGGCGTAGCCCTGATCCGCCGGGCTGTCGGGCCGCAGCCCAGCTCGGTCCAGCCACTCCCTGGCCAGCTCTAGCGGGGTAGAAAGCTCAGGAAAATAGCCGCCGATCTTCTGGGCGAAACGGCAGGCTGCGCTGCCCGCCCCGACGTAGCTGCCGTCCAGGAAGCTGACTGCCTGGAGCGGCGCTTGCTCCGGCCCCTGTTCAGTCTGGCGCAGGTGGGTACCAGAGGTGAAATTGCGCTCTAGGCCGCGCCACAGCTCGCGGGCCCAGTGGAGCCACGCCACCTCGCCGCTGGCCTTGAACAAGTCCAGAAGGCCAAGACCGTAGAGCGCCTGGTCCTCGAGCAGGGCCAACTCCTGGGCCGGGCTGTGGCGCAGCTTCTGGCCGTCCCACAGCGCCGAGCGGGCCCAGCTGGCGCTTCGCTTGGCCTGCATGAGCCACTTAGAATCTCCGGTGACCCAGGCGGCCTCGGATAGGGCGCTGAGCGCCAGGCCGTTCCAGGAAGCCAGCTGCTTGTTATCCAGCCGGGGTCCGACCCGCTGGGCGCGAAGGGCCTGCAGGGCCAGAAGCCCTTCTCGGTACTCCGGGTCATAGCGCAGCCGGCCCATCGGCAGGAACCGGCCGGAGACCGGCTCTAGGAGCGCGCGCTGCTCAGGGTCTAAGCCAGCTGCGCGCAGCTGGCTTTCCTCCCAGAGGTAGAAACCCCCTTCCCCCTGCAGTCCATCGGCGTCCAGCGAGCAGCCCAGGCCGCCTCCCGGCACCGAGAAGTCGCGCAGCATAGTCTCTAAGGTGTCCAGGGCGACTTGCAGCAGATCTTTCCTGCCCTCGCGCTGCGCAGCGTGCAGGTAGACTGCGGCGAGCAGCGCGTTGTCATAGAGCATCTTCTCGAAGTGGGGTAAGCGCCAGGCCCGATCGACGGTGTAGCGGTGGAAACCTGCGCCGACCGGGTCGAAGAGGCCGCCGGACACCATGGCGGCCAGGGTAGCGCTGCGCCGCGAGCTGGGGCCGCTCTGGGCCAGCCACAGCTCCAGAGCGGCCGCGTGCGGGAACTTACTACCCCGACCGAAACCGCCGTATTCTGGGTCGGCCAATTCATCTAGAGCGTTCGGGTCAGGGGAGGCCGCAGCGCTGCCCGAGCGGTCCGGGGGAGATCCCCCGGACCAGAGCTGCTGTAAGTGGCGCGTCAGCTGCTCGGCCTCTCCCTCCAGCAGGGGGCGCTGCTCTTTCCAGGCTTCCGAGATGGCTGAGAGCACTTTGCCGAAGCCGGGCAGACCCTGGCGGTCTTCCGGGGGGAAGTAGGTGCCTCCGAAGAAAGGGCGCTGGTCGGGGGTGAGGAAGACGGTCAGCGGCCAGCCAGCTGAGCCGTTTAAGGCCAAGGCTGCCGAGATGTAGAGCTCGTCCAGATCCGGCCGCTCCTCCCTATCGACCTTGATGGCCACGAAGTTCTGATTGATCAGGGCGGCGATGGCTGGATCCCGGAACGATTCCCTGGCCATCACGTGGCACCAGTGGCAGGCGCTGTAGCCGATGCTCAGCAGTACCGGCCGGTCCAGGTCGCAGGCGGTCTGCCAAGCCAGGGCGTCCCAGGGCTGCCAGGCAACCGGGTCCGCGGCGTGGTCGAGCAGGTAGGGGCTCGAGGAGCCGGCTAGACGGTTCACTTGAGGAGCCTGGGAAACCACGGTGCTGCGTAGAAGGCACGCGAGGACAGGAGAGCCTGATAGGCAGCAGGAGTAGGTTTTCTGAGACCTTCGGATTGTAATTGTTCCAGAACTAAGGGTGACATCTATGAAAATTTTAGAGCAGCCTGTCATCGCGCTGCCCATCTGGGATAGGTACTTGGCCTGAGTTGCCGAAGTCTTAGCGCGGCGGGGCGCATCCCTGCACCTTTCCCCGTGTTTGACATCGAGGAGGCCTTCCCGCCCGAGCGACATCCGGAAACTGCTTTACCCAGGATGGAAGCGCTCAGCGCGCCCACTCCCCAGGGGGAGCTCCAGCGAAGGCTGGCGCACTCTCAGTATCTGGGGAAGGCGAGTTCCTTTTGAACTTCACCCGTTAGCATGCGTGCATGCTAACGGGTGAAAGCCGCATTCGCTTGAAGCGCGCCTACGAGCCGGCTGCACCCGAGGACGGAGTGCGGGTTCTCGTCGATCGGCTCTGGCCCCGTGGGGTACGCAAAGAGGACGCAGCCATCGATCATTGGATGAAGGAGGTTGCCCCCAGCGCGGCTCTGCGCAAGTGGTTCGGCCATGACCCCGTCCGTTGGCCGGAGTTCTATCGCCGCTACACCGAGGAGCTCCGCGAGCAAGCTGCGGGGGTTGAGGCGCTACGCACCCTAGCCCAGCAGGGTACGGTCACCTTGGTGTTCGGCGCGCGCGATCTGCAGCACAACGGCGCCGTGGTGCTGCGCGATTTCCTTGGGGGGACTTCGCGGTGAGCCGGGAAGCCGCGCAGCTCACCGCCGAGTCGGGGTTACCTCAGGCTGCGGAGTGCGCGCGCCAGGTCGGTCAACCGGCCGAGCTGTGCGGGAAGCAGAAGATCCAGGATCTAGGCCTGGCTCCGGGAGCCTCCGGCTGCCCTAATTGTCTAAGAGCTTCCGGAGCAGTTCTGCGCGCCGCTCCCGCCTGGTGGCGAGCTCCTGCTCAGCCTGCTCGGTGATCCTCCTAGGGGCTGTGTCTGGGTGTCCAGCCTGGAACGGCGGGTCCGGCCGGTACTCCAGGCGCAGCTGGACGCGCTGTGCCTGATCCTCTCCCCAGATTTTGGCGACCAGGCGGAGCCCAAAATCGATCCCGGCCGTGACCCCTCCGGCCGTGACCCGATTGCGGTCCTCAACCACCCTCCCGCTCTGATAGGTCGCCCCCAGCGAGGGGAGCAGCGCGGTGGCGCTCCAGTGCGTCGTCGCCCGGTAACCCCTGAGCAGCCCGGCCGTCCCCAGGAGCAGGGCCCCGGTGCAGACCGAGGTGAGGTACTCGACCCCTTCGGCCTGCTTGCGCACGAACTCTAAGACCTCTTTGTCCCCGAGCAGAGGGTCGATCCCTGGTCCGCCGGGGACGCAGAGCAGGTCGAGCTGCGGGCAGCTGCCCAACTGGTCGCTGGGCTTGAGCAGCACGCCGCTGGAGCTGGGGATCAGCTCCAGCGCCTTCCAGATCAGCCGCAGGCGTACCCCCGGTACCAGCCCGAAGACCTCCAAGGGGCCGGCTAGGTCCAGCAGCTGCACCCCTGGAAACACCAGGAAACCGGCTTGGAAGTTCGTCCCCGCCTGCCCTCTTGCGTTCACCGGCTGTTCCTCCCTTCCCGACCACCCCACCGTCCCGGAGCCCTCCCGGCGCGCAGGGGGCTGCCGAGCGGCGCGCTGCGGTACACTGAAGAATATGCCGCATAGTTATTCTGCCATGATAGGTGGTCGCGAGCTGACCATCGAGACCGGCGCTTGGGCCACCCTAGCTGCTGGAGCGGTCACTGTCCGTTACGGGGAGACCGTCTTGCTGGTGACCGCACAGTCCTCCGAGCGGCCCAGCACGCTCGATTTCCTGCCGCTCACCGTCGAGTTCGAGGAGCGGCACTACGCCGTGGGTAAGATCCCCGGCTCATTCCTGCGCCGCGAGGGGCGCCCCGGAGAGCGGGCCATCCTCTCCGCCCGCATCACCGACCGCCAGGTCCGCCCGCTGTTTCCCAAGGGTTTCCGGCAGGAGACCCAGGTGATCGTCACCGTGCTCAGCGCCGATCAGATCAACGCTCCGGACGTGCTCGCCCCCCTCGGTGCCTCGGCGGCGCTGAGCATCAGCGACATCCCCTGGAACGGTCCCTGCGCCAGCTTGCGCGTCGGCTATCAGGACGGCCGCTACCTAGTCAACCCGACCACCGAGGAGCTGGAGCGTAGCCAGCTGGACCTGGTGGTGGCGGGTAGCCGCGACGCCGTCCTGATGGTCGAGGCGGGGGCCAGAGAGGTCGACGAGGAGCTGCTGGTCGGCGCCATCGAGTTCGCGCACCGGGAGATGCAGCCCCTGATCGACCTGCAGGAAACCATGCGCCACGAGATCGGCCAGACCAAGTACCCTTTCACCCCACCTGCTGCTGCTCCGGAATTCGCCGAGCTGCTGGAGGCAGCCAGGTCAGCGGGGTTGCGCTCGGCCCTGTTGACCCCTGGCAAGAAGGAGCGCGGCTTAGCCCTGCGGGCCCTGCGCGAGCAGCTGATCGCCGAGCGGGTAGGGGATCCTGCGGCCGAGCCCGAGCGCGCCGCCCTGATCGCTGTGGCCCTCGACCGCGCCGAGAAGGCCGAGCTGCGTCGGCTGGTCCTGGAAGAGGATCTGCGGGCCGACGGCCGCGACAGCAAGACTGTCCGCCCGATCAGTATCGCCATGCACCCGCTTCCAAGGCCGCACGGGTCGGCGCTGTTCACTCGCGGTGAAACCCAGGTGCTGGGAGTGGCTACTCTGGGGGCTGGGCGCGACGAGATCCTGATCGACGACCTGGGTACCGAGACCGGGGATAAGTTCTTGCTCCACTACAACATGCCGCCTTACTCGACCGGCGAGGTGAAGCGGCTGGGCGGGCAGTCGCGCCGCGAGATCGGCCACGGCAACCTGGCCAAGCGGGCCATCCGGGCAGTGCTTCCCGACTACGATAGCTTCCCCTACGTGCTCAGGCTGGTCGGCGACGTGCTGCAGTCCAACGGGAGCACCTCCATGGCCACGGTCTGCGCCGGCTGTCTGGCGCTGATGGACGCCGGGGTGCCCATCCGGGCTCCGGTCGCCGGCGTGGCCATGGGCCTGGTCATGGAAGGGGAGAGCTACCGCATCCTGACCGATATCCTGGGCCTCGAGGACGCTCTGGGGGACATGGATTTCAAGGTCTGCGGCACCGCCCAGGGCGTGACCGCCCTGCAGATGGACATCAAGATCGCCGGAATCACCCCGGAGATCATGCGCCAAGCTCTAGCCCAAGCCCGAGCCGGCCGGATGCATATCCTGGACAAGATGGCCGCGGCCATGCCCCAGGTGCGCCCGCAGCTGCCGCCCACCGCGCCCAGGATCCTGACCACCCGGATCAACCCTGAGAAGATCGGGCAGCTGATCGGGCCGGGCGGCAAGAACATCCGCGAGCTGGAGGCGATGGGAGCCCAGATCGACATCTCCTCGGACGGAACGGTGCGGATCTACTCCACCGACGCGGCGGCGGCCGAGGCGGTGCTGGCGCGTATCCGCGACTCTGGGCGCGAGGCCCAGCTCGGCGAGGAGTTCGATGGCACCGTCGTCAAGATCACCAACTTCGGCGCCTTCATCAACCTGTATCCCGGGACCGACGGTATGCTGCACATCTCCCAGATGGCCGAGCACCGCCTGAGCGCGGTGGAGGAGGTGATGCGCGTCGGCGACAAGGTGCGGGTCAAGATCGTCGGGATCGACGACCGGGGCAAGATCGACCTGACCCGCCCTGAGCTGGAGGGCAAGGTCCCGGCCAGGCGGGCCGCGCGGTGAGCGACCAGGTCCTGGTGGCGGCCAGCCGGATGCTCCGGGAGGGGCAAGCCCAGGCGCTCTCCGGAAAGACCCAGCAGGCCTCGGCCAGCTACCGCAGGGCGCTCGGCCTGCTCCGCGACCTCCCACCGGACCGGCTCAGGGACGTTCTCTTGGCTTACCTCTACCTGGCCGAGTACCAGACCCTCGGCCTGGCTGGGCACGAAGCCGAGGATTGCTTGGTGCTCGGCGTCTCCTACGCCCGGACCACCAGAGACCCCTTGGCCCGGGCCATCGCCGAGGAGTGCCTCTCCGGCCTGCAGCGGTAGCTACCACCTATACTGGGGGCATGGTCGAGCTGGACCAGGATCCTCTGGTGGCCTGGCTGACCAGCCTCCGCCAGGGCCGCTACCGGGAAGCTGAAGCCAGGTTACGCGCGCGAGAGTTGATCGGGAAGCCGGAATCCCGTGAGGTCTTGGCGGCGGTGCGGATCCTGCTGGCCTGGAAGGAAGCCCTGCTCTCCAGGCAGTACGCTGCCGCCCTAGAGCTGCTGGCGGCTGACCTCAGCCCGCTGGCTGCCTACGTCTCCAGCCAGGACATCGCGGAGGGGACCAAGTCGCTGCTGCAGGTCATCCCGGAGCTGGAAGAGGTGGATCCCGGTCCTGACCTAGAGGAGCTGCGCAGGGAGCTGGCCCCAGCCTTGGACTGCCCGCAGACCTGCGCCGAGGCGCACAACGTCTTGGGAGTCGCTGCCGCCCTCCGGCAGGACGGCCCGCAGGCCAGGCTGGAATTCGAGGCGGCGGTCGCGGCCGACCCGGAGCACTACCGGGCCCTGACCAACCTGGGAAACATCCGCCTGCAGGACGGCCTGGTCTCTGAGGCCGAGGGGCTCTACCGCAGGGCCATCGCGATCAACCCGCAGCACGCCGTGGCCCACAACAACTTGGCGGTGGTGCTGCGCCGCCAGGGCCACCTGGCCGAATCGGTCCGGGCGCTGCGGGCCAGCCAGAGGCTGGCCCAGCGCAGCTGGCAGCAGCGCAGCCGCGAACAGCTGCGCCAGCGCTTGGGCCGGCGGGGACCTGGGCAACCCTCGGGCGCCCGCCCGGCGGCGCTGCGCTCCTGGCTCTACCCCTTGCTGGCTGTGCTCCTGGCCCTGGCCCTGGCCTGGCGGTTCCGCTGATGGGCCTGGTGCTGCTCGCCGAGGGGGTAGCGGCTTTCGACCGCTGGCTCGCCGAGCGAGGGCTGCTGGAGCTGACCGTGGAGAACGCCGGCCGCTCGGTGGCCGAACGCTGCCTGGCCCTCCACCCAGGGGGGCGCTGGTTGGTCCTGGCCGGAAGCGGCAATAACGGCGCAGACGCCTTGGTGGCCGCCCGCCACCTGTGGGCGGCTGGCGCCGAGGTGCAGCTGCTGGTCAGACCCAGCCAGCGCGGGCTGCCGCAGCGGCTGTCGGCGCTGCTCGGCCAGCTCGGGGTGGCGCCGGAACCGCTCACCCTGGACCGGCTCAGGGGGGCGCTGCGCGAGCCGGCCTCGGTCCTGGACGGCTTGCTGGGGACCGGGCTGACCGGTTCCCCCAGTTCGGAGCTCTCCGCGCTGATCGGCGCGGTCAACGCTTCCGGCAGAGAGGTGCTCTCTATCGACTTACCCAGCGGCGCCACCGACCGCTCCGTCCACCCCGGCCCGGCTGTGCGGCCGGGCCGCACCTTGGCCCTGGGTTCGCTGAAACCGGTCCACCTCTACGCCCTCCCCGAGCAGGTAGGAGCGGTCGACCTGCTGCCGCTGGCTCTCCCAGAGGACATCCTGCGGCCCTGGGCGGCTGCCGAGCTGCTCTCTCCTGCCTGGGTGGCCGCGCACCTGCCGGTGCGGCCGCGCAACGCCCACAAGGGCACCGCCGGTGTGGTCTGGATCCTGGGCGGCTCCGCTGGCCTGCAGGGCGCGCCGGTGATGGCGGCCTTGGGGGCGCTGCATGCCGGTTCCGGGCTGGTGTACCTGTTCAGCGAGGTGACTTTGACTGCGCCCTTGGAGGTGATGGTCCACCGCCTGGCCAGCTGGTCGGATCTGGAGCGGAGGCCCCGACCGGACGCGATCGCGGTAGGGATGGGTCTGGGTTATGCCGCCGAAGGGGTGGCTCACCGGGTGCTCGGATGGGAGCTCCCCTGCGTGATCGATGCCGACGCCCTGCTCCCCCAGCTGGCGATTTTCGGGCACGAGCGGGCGGTCTGGACCCCGCACCCCGGGGAGGCGGCCAGGCTGCTGGGCTGTTCCACCGCCGAGGTGGTGGCCGCTCCGATCGAGGCGGCCAGGGAGCTGCGCTCCAAACTCGGCGGGGTCATCGTGCTCAAGGGGAGCCCGACCACGGTGGTCGGTGAAGGCTGCTGGGTCTGCCCCTTTGGGACGCCGGCCATGGCCAGCGGGGGGATGGGGGATACCCTCTCCGGGATCATCGTCTCCTTGCTGGGCCAAGGCCTAGAGGCCGAGGTCGCCGCGCTCTGCGGCGTTTACCTGCACGGCCGCGCCGCCGAGCTGCAGCCGGAGCTCGGCTACGGCCTGCAGGCTTCCCAGGTAGCTGCGGCGGTCCCTCGGGCTTGGCTGGAGCTATCCTCCGCTGGGGGGAGCGCGTGCAGGGCTCGCTGAGCGACATGCCCCTGTCGGCGGTGCTCGAGCTGATCCACCTGAGCCGCCGCAGCGGTGGCCTCCTGTTGCGGACCGAGCTACCCCATGTCCTGGGTTTCCGCGGCGGCGAGCTGGTGGCGGTCCAGCTGCTCGACTGGGAGGGATTCGGAGCCCTGCAGACGCTCGACCCGCACCCCAAGCAGGGCAGCTTCCGCTTCGAGGCGCGCCACCCGGTGGTGGAGCAGTTCCGGATCCCCTTCGAGCAACTGCTCGCCGACTGGGCACGGGCCTACGACGAGTGGGGGCTAGCTGGCCGCTGGTTGGCCAGCCCCAGCCAGGTCACCGAAGTCTTGCCGGGGGCCCCTGCCGAATACGCCCGGTTCTCTCCCTCCCGCTCGGTGCGCGGCGTCTCCCGCGAGACCGGAAGTGACGCCCTGACCCTCTTCCGCCTGGCTGCCCAGGGGGTACAGGGTGGGTGGCTACGGCCGCTCAGCCGCTTCACCTGGTTCGGCCTGAAAGTGCGCCACCCCCTGGCCCGGGGCGAAAACCGGCAGGAGATCCCCCATTTTCTAGATGGCCGCAAGAACCTCTACACCCTGTTGGCGCAGGGCTTCAGCGCCTCCCAACTGCGCGAGTACCTGATCCAGGCCATCTTGGGCGACGAGCTGCGCTTCGAGGGAGCCGGTTGGGTGCTGCGCGACCTGCTCTGGGAGAGAGCCTGGTTTGCCAAGGAGGCGGACTAGCTCAGGCCTCCAACACCAGCTTGTCGCTGTCCTGCTCCTCGGGGGTCCCGGCCGGGTAGCTCCCGCTGAAGCAGGCCAGGCAGAGCCCGGCTGGGCCGATCGCCCGCTGCAGGCCGCGCTCGCTGAGGAAGGCTAGGCTATCCGCCCCGATGAGCCTCCGGATCTCCTCCTCGGTGTGGGTTGAGGCCACCAGCTCCTTGCGGGCAGCGGTGTCGATCCCGTAGTAGCAGGGATAGCGGATGGGCGGGCTGGACACCCGGAAGTGCACCTCGGCCGCCCCCGCCTCCCTGAGCAGCGCCACGATCTGGCGGCTGGTGGTCCCCCGGACGATGCTGTCGTCGACCAGTACCACCCGTTTGCCCCGGACTGCGCTGGTGGGGGAGAGCTTCAGCCGGACCTTGAGCTCCCTGGCTTCTTGGCTGGGGGCGATGAAGCTCCTGCCGGCGTAAGGATTCTTGAGCAAGCCGTAGTCGAAGGGCAGCCCGCTCTGGCGGCTGTAGCCGATCGCCGCTCCCATCCCGGAGTCGGGAACCGGCACCACGATCTCGGCTTCCGCCGGGGCCTCCCTGGCCAGCTGCTCACCCAGCCGGACCCGGGCTGCGTGCACGTCGATGCCCTCCAGGTGGCTGTCGCCTCGGGCGAAGTAGATCCACTCGAAGGCGCAGGGGGTAGAGCGGGCTTCCAGGACCTGCCGGCTGTGCAGGCCAGCCCGATCGAACCAGATCAGCTCGCCTGGCCGGACGTCGCGCAGGTAGCGAGCGCCGATGGCGGCCAGCCCCACCGGCTCGCTGGCCAAGGCGAAGCCGCCCCCTGCGAAGGTGCCCACGCACAGCGGCCTGACCCCGTTGCCGTCTCGGAGTCCCAGCAAGGTGTGGCGGTCCATCAGCACCACCGAGAAGCCCCCCTGCAGGTCATGCATGGTCTGGGCGGTGGCCTCCTGCAGGTTGAGCTGGCTGTAGCGGGCGATCCGGTTGATCATCACCTCGGTGTCGTTGGTGGTCTGAAAGACCACCCCCTCGTCGAGCATGTCCCGGCGCATCTCCTTGGCGTTGACGAAGTTGCCGTTGTGGGCCAGGCCGAGGATCCCCTTGTTGCTGCGCACGGTCAGCGGCTGGGCGTTGAAGCGCAGATTGGAGCCGGTGGTGGAGTAGCGGACGTGGCCGATGGCGACCTCGGTCCCCGGCAGCCTCAGCCTGGCCAGCCTGGCCTCGTCGAAGACCTCGCTGACCAGGCCCAGGTCTTTCTCCACCAAGACTTGCTCGCCGTCGGAGACGCAGATGCCGGCTGCCTCCTGCCCCCTGTGCTGCAGGGCAAAGAGGCCCAAGTAGACCAGCCAGGCCGGATCGTTCCCCGGGTCGGGTCGGTACAGGCCTAGCACACCGCACTCCTCCCGGGGGCTGTCCTCCCACTCCTCGTTCATCCCAGCGCCTCCCTGAATGGGGCTTCCAGCTGCGCCTGTAGGGTCTCCACAGGCAGGTTGACCTGCCAGCTGCCGGTTCCGATCCGGATGGCGCTGCCCTCTACCTCGCCTAGCCAGCGCAGGGGCAGTTCCCAGGCCCGGCAGCTACGCTGCACCGCCTCAGCTTCTCCCGGGTCCACCGCGATCAGCGCGGCGCCGTGGCTCTCTCCGAACAGCAGCGCGTCGGCCCGCTGCCCGTCCCCCTCCAGCTCCAGCCGGCAGCCCAACTGGGAAGCCGCCGCCATCTCGCTCAGCGCGACCGCCAGCCCCCCCTCGGAGAGGTCGTGGGCGGTGCGCACCGAGCCGGAGCGGATCAGTTCCAGCAAGCAGCCCTGCAGCCGGCGCTCCAGGTCCCAGTCCAACGGCGGCGGTGCGCCGAACTCGCGCCCGTGCACCGCTCTGGCGTAGAGGCTGCCGCCCAGCTGCCCTTCCGCTTTGCCCAACAGGCCGACGCGCTGGCCTAGCCGCTTGAAGCTGAGGGTGGCCCGCGCGCGCACGTCGCGGATCACCCCGATCATGCCGATGGTGGGGGTGGGGTAGATGGCCTGCTCCCCGCTCTGGTTGTAGAGGCTGACGTTCCCCCCGGTGACCGGGGTTCCCAGCTGCCTGCAGGCCTCAGCGATCCCTAAGACCGCCTCGCGCAGCTGGTAGTAGACTTCCTGGCGGTAAGGGTTGCCGAAGTTGAGGCAATCGGTTACCGCCAGGGGCTCGGCGCCCACGCAGACCAGGTTGCGGGCGGCCTCGGCTACCGCCGCCGCCGCTCCGGCTCTGGGGTCTAGGTAGACCCAGGGCGCCACGCAGTCGGTAGTCGCCGCGATGGCCAGCTGGGTTCCGCGGATCCTCAGCACCGCCGCGTCCCCCTCTCCCGGCAGCACCACCGTGTTGGTCATCACCTGGTGGTCAAAGCGCTCGAACACCGGCCGCTTGGAGGCGACGTTGGGGTCGGCCAGCAGCTGCAGCCAGGCGGCGGCTAGGTCGTCCGGGAGGGGGAGAGCGACCTCCTCGGCGCGGAGCGCCTGGACGTCCGGGCTCTCCGCGGCTTCCTGGACGTAGCGCGGCGCGTTGGCCAGCAGGTCAGAGGGTAGGTCGCAGACCAGTTTCCCGCCGAAGTGGAGGCGGAAGCGTCGGTGCTCCGCTACTCTCCCGATCACCGCGGCGTCCAAGTCCCAGTGCCGGAGCAGTGCGAGCAGCTCCTCCTTCCGCTCCGGCCTGACCACCAGGATCATCCTCTCCTGCGACTCGGAGAGCATCAGCTCCAGGGGGCTTAGCCCCTCCTCGCGGGTAGGCACCAGGTCCAGGTCGAGGTCTACCCCCAGCCCGGCGCGGTCGGCCATCTCCGAGACCGAGCTGGTCAGGCCGGCGGCGCCCATGTCCTGGACCCCGGCCACCAACCCCTGCTCGGTGGCCGCCAGGGTCGCCTCCATCAGCAGCTTTCCCAAGAAGGGATCGCCTACCTGGACGGCCGGCCGGTCGGTCAAGTGGTCCCCGGACAGGTCGCCGGAGGCGAAGACCGCCCCGCCCAGCCCGTCCCGCCCGGTCCTGGACCCCACGTAGACCACCAGGTTTCCCGCCTCGCCGACCGTGCCCCGGGCCAGCTGGTCTCGGCGCAGTAGGCCCAGCGCCATCACGTTGACCAAGGGGTTGTCCTGGTAGCAGGGGTGGACACCGATCTCGCCGCCCACGGTGGGAACGCCGACGGCGTTCCCGTAGAGCGCGATCCCCTCGACCACCCCCTCCAGCAGGGCGCGGCTGCGGCCCTTCAGGGGTCCGAAGCGCAGCGAATCGAGCAGGGCGAAGGGCCTGGCCCCCATCGCAAAGATGTCCCGCAGGATCCCCCCTACCCCGGTCGCCGCCCCCTGGACCGGTTCCA
The DNA here is from genome assembly GCA_021810505.1 of bacterium. Lineage (GTDB taxonomy): Bacteria > Deinococcota > Deinococci > Deinococcales > Deinococcaceae > JAJZIR01. Next base: position 69,015 of record JAJZIR010000010.1, on the reverse strand, counting down.
CCGCCGAGGGGTGATTGTGGCTCTCGATCTTGAAAGCCACCGCGTAGCCCTCACCGATGTCGACCAGGCCGGCGTTCTCGCCTGGGCCCACCAGCACCCAAGGCGCCTGGGTGGGGAAGGCCGAGAACAGCGCCCGGGAGTTCTTGTAGCCGCAGTGCTCGGACCACATCGCCCCCACCAGCGCGGCCTCCAGCTGGTTGGGTTCGCGGCCGAGCAGCTCCGCGCAGCGATCGTACTCGGCTTCGCTCAGGCCGAAGTCGCCGGCTCTCTCCCGCAAGCGGCTCACGGCAGCGCCCACTGCGCGATGCCGGCCAACAGGGGGTAGCCGCTGGTCGAGCCCAGCAACGGCTCGCAGGCGCGCTCGGGGTGGGGCATCAGGCCGAAGACGTTGCCCGCCCGGTTGAGCAGGCCGGCGATGCTCCTGGCGCTGCCGTTGGGGTTGGAGAGGGGGCCACTCCCCCCCGCGGGGTCGCAGTAGCGCAGGGCCACCTGCCCCTCCCCCTCCAGCCGGTCCAGGACTTCTGGATCGGCGTAGTAGCACCCCTCGTTGTGGGCGATGGGCAGGCTGAACACCGCCCCTGGCTCCAGGCCAGCGGTGAGCGGGCTAGCCACCCCTCCTTCTGCCCGCAGCCAGACCGTGCGGCATAGGAAGTGCAGCCCCTGATTGCGCAGCAGGGCTCCCTCCAGTAGGCCGGCCTCGGTGAGGATCTGGAAGCCATTGCAGATTCCCAGGACCAAGCCGCCGCGCCGGGCGTGGGCGGAGACCGCCGCCATGACCGGGGAATGCGCCGCGATCGCCCCGCTGCGCAGGTGATCGCCGTAGCTGAACCCCCCGGGCAGCACCACCAAGTCGGCTCGGCCGATCTCGGTCTCGCCGTGCCAGACCAAGCTGCTGGCGATCCCTACCGACTGCAGCGCCAGGGTAGCGTCCCGGTCGCAGTTGGAGCCGGGGAACTGGATGACTGCTGCTTTCACCCCTCGACCTCGTCCAGCTGGTACTCGGCTTGCTCCATCACCGGGTTGCAGAGCAGCTCGGCGATCAGCCGCTGGACCTCGCTCTCGGCTTCGGCCAGGCTGCCCTGCAGCCGCATCTCGATCAGCTTCCCGATCCGCACCTCTTGGACCTGGGTAGCCCCTTGGGCTCGGAGGCTGCGCAGCACCGAGCGCCCTTGCGGGTCTAGGATGCTGGGCTTCAGGCTGACCCGGATCCGGGCCAGGACGGTCACGACAGCACCCGCTGCAGCATCTCCTGGTAGGCCTCCTCGACCTGGCCCAGATCCCTACGGAAACGGTCCTTGTCCAGCCGCTCCCCGCTGTCCATGTCCCAGAACCGGCAGGTGTCCGGGCTGATCTCGTCGGCGAGCAGCAGCTGCTCCCGGGCGTTCACGCCGAACTCCAGCTTGAAGTCCACCAGCTGCACCCTCCGGGTTGCGAAGAAGGCCTGGAGGACCTGGTTGACCCGCTGGGCCAGGCGCAGGATTTCGGCGATCTCGGCCTCGCTGGCCCAGCCCAGGCTCAGCGCGGTGTCGGCGTTGACCAGGGGGTCGCCCAAGGCGTCGGACTTGTAGTAGAGCTCGGTGATCGGCCGGCTGAGCAGCTGCCCTTCCTCGATGCCGAGCCGCTTGGCGAAGCTGCCCGCGGCGACGTTGCGGACCACCACTTCCAGCGGCACGATGTTGACTGCCTGGACCAGCTGCTCGCGCTCGGAGAGCTGCCTAACGAAATGATTGGGCACCCCTTGTTCGGCCAGCAGGGGGTAGAGCCTGGAGGTCACCGCATTGTTGACAGCGCCCTTCCCGGCGATGGTCCCACGCTTCTGGGCGTTGAACGCGGTGGCGTCGTCCTTGTATTCGACGACCAGCAGATTGGGATCTGCGGTCTCATAGACCTTCTTGGCTTTTCCCTCGTAGCGGAGCGCGCGTTTTTCCATCAGATCCTCTGTGGGTGCTGACTTACCCGACTAGGGCGTAGGCCCGCTCGGCGTTGTGGTCCATTTGGATTTCCAGCTCCGCCTCCGCTATCCCCCTCAGCTCGGATAGCCGCTGCAGAGTCAGGCGGGCCAGGCCCGGCCGGTTGGGCTGACCTCGGTGCGGGACCGGGCTCAGGTAGGGGCTGTCGGTCTCCAAGAGCAGCCGGTCGAGCGGCGCCGAGGCGGCGACCTCGCGCAGCCTTCCAGCCGACTTGTAGGTCAGATTGCCCGCAAAGCCCAGAAAGTAGCCCAACTCGAGCGCCACCTCCAGCAGCGCGGGGTGCCCATTGAAGCAGTGCAGAACGGCGCGCTCGGGTTTCTTATCTCGCAGGACCTCCGCGCAGCTGCGGCTGGCGCGGTCATCCTCTCCGTCTCGGATATGCAGAACGCATGTCTTGTGGGTTCGGCCAGCCAGATCCAGCTGCCAGAGCAGGCTGGAGAGCTGCGCCTCGTGCTGCTCTCTGCCCCAATGGTCGTCCAGACCAGCTTCGCCGATTCCGACTACCGAGGGGTGCTGGACCAACTCCTCGAGCTCAGCCCGCGCCGCCGCCCCGTCGGCCTCCACCTCGTTGGGGTGCAGGCCGACAACCGCCCAGACCCGTTCCAGCTCTGCGCAGAGCGCCAGAGCCGCCCTGGCCCCCGGCGGGGTAGTCCCCACGGTGATCACTCCGCTGAGGCCGTTCTCGGAGAGCAGCTGCTTCGGGTTTTCCAGGAGGTCCAGGTGACAGTGGCTGTCGATCATCGAGTGGGACCTGGACGCCGGGGCGCCCGCCGCGGGCAGCTGCGAGTCCTGAGGGCGGGGCGGGGACCTAGCACCGACTCAGTATAGCGCAGGTCGCCGGGCGCTCCAGTACTCCACTTCACCCTCCTCACCGACAGCACCGTATGATCAGGCCTGATGCCGAGGTTGACCGCGTGGCTTCTCGTCGCCGTTTTGGTGTCGGGACTCTTGGTCGCCCTCCTGCCTTCGGGGCGCGGCCAGGCGCGCGGCCAGGTGGTCTTACGCGGCATCCAACTCCAGCTCTTCCCGCAGCAAGACCCGGCAGCGGTTTGGATCTTCTCCGCCCACGCGATCGTCTACCACCCGAGCCGCGGCATCTCCGATCTGGTCGGCCTATCCCAAGGGGAGCGCTTGGTGCACGGGCGCCTGGACATGACCATCCGGACCACCGACCTCAGCGTCGATTCGACCGACAACCTGCGGGCCCAGACGGCGACCCTGTACCTGCCGAAGCTGTGCACCTCCGTCCAGCTCGGTTCGCCTGGGAATCCTATTCCAGTCGTGATCGACCAGCAGACCGGCTTCTCCGGGCCTGACGTGTACCTGACCGCCCCGGATTACACCCTCACCGCCAAGTCGATCCGGGCCAGCTTCGACCTCAAGCAGACCAGCAGCCGAGACCCACGCTTTCTCGGAACCCTCAAGCCCACCAAGACTTGCCGCGACGGCCATATCGTCCCCACAGGAGGGTCCTCATGAAACGCCACCTCAGCTGGGTTCTCGGCTTGGTAGGTCTGGCGCTGGCAGCCAGTAGCCGCCCGAGCACCGTGATCTCCTTCGCCAGCCAGAGCTTTACCGGGAACCTGCGCAGCGGCCCCTACGTGTTCGTGGGGAGTTTGCAGAAACCGGTCGAGGCCCAGGTCAGCACCCTACACATCGCTGCCTTGAAAGCCGCGCTCTCTGCGCCGGCCGGGGTGCCGATGCCCGAAGCGCAGGGGCGCCGCCACGCCCTGTTCACCGGCCACGTGGTCGTGACCAGGAGCCACCTCACTGCCCTGGGTCCCAGCCTGATCTACTCCGAGCGGACCGGTCTGGGGATTCTGGCTGGCCCTGCCACCATGGTGTACCGCCCGGTGGGCCCCAAGGCCACTCCGGTCCATGTGGAGGCCAACCAGATGAGCTTCGACGTGACTACCAGCATCAGCGTCAGCTCCGGCAACGTCCGCCTGCAGAACGGCCTAGAGAGTGCCAGCAGCAGCCGCCTCCTGTTCGATCAACACCGCCAGCTGGCCATCCTGAGCGGCAAGGCGGTGCAGCTCAAGCGCCTCCCCAGAGTGCCCGGACACGCCACCCTGACCCTGAGAGGTACCGAGGAGAGGGTCTTGACCGGAAAGAAGCTGGTCTTAGTCCAGGGACATGTCCAGCTCGTCGACGGCCAGACCACCACCACCGGCACGGTGCTCTACTACGACGACCACACCCATACCGCCATCGTCGAGGGTAGCCCCGCGGTGAGCTACAACGCGGCCAGCCAGACCACCATCCGCGGGGGCACGCTCGAGGTGCGGACCGACCTCAACCGGGTTCAGCAGCTGGCCGGAACTTTTCCGATCCCGACCAAACAATTCCTGGGGCAGTGAAACCGTTTTGGATCAGAGCTCTTCTGGTGCTCGCCTCGGCGGCGGTTCCCAGCACCCAGCCGAGCATCACCCTGATCCACCACGGCAAGACCATCACAGCCGTCAAGACCGGCCCGGACTCGGTAGGCTTCTCGGTGATCTGCGGGGGGAACTCCCCCAAATCCCCGGTGACGGCGGTTTACTTCGACACCTCTAAGAACGAGGTCCAGGTCACCGTTGCCGGTGACCTGGTCCAGGCCCCGCTGATGGTGATGCACAAGCAGCCCGGGGGGGACGGTACCCTGACCATGTCGGACGGTACAGCCCGGCTCAGTAACCGCCGCTGCATGCCGCACCTCCATACGACCTCCAAGGCTGGAGCCGTGACCGCCCGCCAAGGTAGCACCCATTTCTCGGGTAGCCGGCTGTATTACACCCAGAAGACCGGTGACGCCACGCTCTCTGGCCCCATCACCTTTTCCAGAAAGGTAACCGGCCAGGCCCCCCTGGAGGGAAGCAGCCAGAGCCTGGTCATCGTCGTCTCGAAGGGCTTGACGACCCTGGAAGGGAAGGTACGGCTGGTCAGCGGCAAGCGGGTCAGCACTGCTCCCAAGGTGATCTACAGCGACCCCAAAGGTGAGGCGCTGTTGATCGGAACGGCCCAGGATCCGGCGAGCTCCAAGCAGGGTAAGGACCTGCTCACCGCAGCGACCATTCGCTTCAACCTGCGCAACGGCGACGTGGTGGCGGTGGGTCGCGTTTCAGGGACGCTGTCCGGCCAGTGAGGCGCGGCTTGCATCCGGGCTAGGGGCGGCGCGCTTGCATCCGGGCTAGGGGCCCTGCTATACTCCGCACGCTGCCTTCGGCAGTAGCTCAGCGGTAGAGCGTCCGACTGTTAATCGGATGGTCGTAGGTTCGATCCCTACCTGCCGAGCCAAATGGGGACGTGGGAACTCTTAGCGGTTCCCACGCTTTTTTCGGCGCTCTGCCCAGCGGGCCTCTGAGCCCGAGGGCCCGGGACCCAGCCCGGCTGCCCCCACCGCACTCGGATTTCCACCCGGCGCTGGCTGGTGGTCCCGGGCGCTTCTAGGAGCGGAGACCGGTATCTAGGCCCCGGTGGGCCCGCCCGGATACCCTACTTTTCGTGGCCTAGTTGGGAGATCCGGACCCGCAACCGGATCAAGGCCGCCTAGGTGCGTCCTCCCATGCGGATGGGGCGCTGCGCACAGGAGGGAGAATCCCGTGTCCGGGTTCCCGCTCCCCGCCCTCTCGCAGGGTTGGCCAGCTGGAGGGATCAGAGCTTGGGCAAGGTGATCCCGGTCTGCCCCTGGTACTTTCCGCCCCTATCCTTATAGGTGACTTCGGGCCGCTCGCCCTCAAAGAAGAGCAGCTGCACGATCCCTTCCCCGGCGTAGACCTTGGCCGGTAGGGGCGTCGTGTTGGAGAGCTCCAGCGTAACGTGTCCCTCCCAGCCGGGTTCCAGAGGTGTGACGTTGGCCACGATTCCACAGCGGGCGTAGCTCGATTTTCCCAAGGCGACCACCATGACGGTGTCAGGGACGCGCAGATACTCGACGGAGCGCGTCAGGACGAAGGAGTTGGGGGGGATCACGCAGACCTCGCCGCTGATCTCGATCAGGCCCCTGGGATCGAAGTGCTTGGGATCCACCACCGTATTGAAGGCGTTGACGAAGATACGCCACTCCGGGGCAGCTCTCAGGTCATAGCCGAAGCTGGAGAGGCCGTAACTGATGCTACCCACCCCCTCCTTAGAGCGCACTTGCTCGGCGACGAAAGGAGAGATCATCCCCTGTTCGGCCCGCTCGCGGATCCACCAGTCTGGCCGGATGCTCACCTGTTTTCCCCGTCCGCTCCCAGGCCGCCGCCCAATTTCTTGAGGATGGTGTCTTCCAGCTCACCCAGGTCGGCCGCTAGGCGGTCGCGCAGCTGGTCAACCCGGTCGTTCATCTCGTTGGCCAGAGAGGAGCTCTGGGCCAGCCACTGCTGATCCAGGCGGCTCAGCCGAGTGTCGATCCCTTCTAGGACCTTCTCCAGCTGCGCCCGCAGGTCGGCGATCCGGGAGCTCTCGGCTTGGTCGAGGCTCTGCCGGAGATTGGCGATCTCGCGCAGTCCCCGGGCGCTCTCCGCGCGCGACTGGAGGTCGTGGACGCCGGTCAGCAACGCGAAGAGCAGCGAGAGGATGATCGCGGTGATGGTCAGGATCATCCCGACTGGGGCGGCGCTGAAGCTGACAAAGATCAAGTTGAGCAGCTGCGGGCTGGTGAGCGTGCTGTAGTTCGCGGCCGCGAAGGCGATCAGGATCACCAGGACTAAGATGAGTAAGGCGGTGTGGGTTCGCATGTGTCGGCGTGGGAACTCTTGCATTATCTCTGCAGGAGGAATTGCGTAGCCGGAAACCAGGCTCCTTCCCACTCTCCTCTCTCGGCGATTCGGGCCAGCGTGTTGGCACTCGTTTCCCGCCCCCAGCATAGCGGAAGGCCGGAGCGCGGAGCTCATCGCCGTTTCAGCTGATGACTAGTGAATGGAATATCATAATTATACTTGCCAAGTTGTCAGATAAAGTCTGGACAACTTGCATACTTTACTGGAGTATTGGTTATACTTATCGGCATTCAATTACATCTTGTAATTGAATTTCTGATCAAAAAGAGAGGAGGCGTCGCAGTGAAGCTCATCACGGCAGTGATCCGACCCGAGCAGCTCAGCGCAGTCAAGGAAGCTCTGTTCAGCGCCGGGGTCACCGGGATGACGCTGTCCCGGGTGAGTGGGCACGGCGGGGAGCGCGAAGTCGTCGAACACTTCCGCAGCCACCAGGTCCGGTTGGAATTCCACGAGAAGGTCCAGCTCAGCATCGCCGTCAGCGACCCCTTCGTCGAGCCGACCATCGCGGCGATCCTGCGGACGGCCAGGACCGGTAGTGTCGGGGACGGGAAGATTTTTGTGCAGCCGCTGGAACGGGTGATCCGCATCCGTACCGGCGAGGAGGACAACGACGCCTTGACCCCAGTGTCTGGGCAGCGCAGCCCGCAGCGAGAGGAGGCCGTGCGGTGAAGAGGATCCCTACCAAGGCGCTCTGGGCCCTGCTGCTGATCTGGTCGCTCGGGGTTGCCAGCGCCGCCCCAGCTACCCTGAATAGCGGGGATACCGCTTGGATGCTGAGCTCCAGCGCTCTAGTCTTGCTGATGACCCCCGGCCTGGCTTTTTTCTACGGCGGGTTGGTCCGCGGCCGGGCGGTGCTCAACACCATGATGATGAGCTTCATCACCATCGGGGTGGTCGGCGTGCTGTGGATCGTCGCCGGGTACACCTTAGCCTTCGGGAGCGGCACCTCGCCGCTGATCGGTGGCCTGGGGCAGCTCGGCCTGGCCGGGATGTCCAACCAGCTGAACGGCACCATCCCGGCCTACGCCTACATGATCTTCCAGGCCATGTTCGCGATCATCACCCCAGCGCTGATCAGCGGAGCGCTGATCGATCGGATGCGCTTCGGCCCCTTCGTCCTGTTCGTGGCGCTGTGGAGCCTGGTTGTCTACGCCCCCTTGGCCCACTGGGTCTGGGCCCCGGACGGCTGGCTGGCCAAACTGGGAGCCCTGGACTTTGCCGGGGGTACGGTCGTGCATATGTCCTCAGGGTTTTCCGCGCTGGTAGCGGCCTGGGTTCTGGGTCCTAGGCTCCGCTCCAGCAAGCAGGCGGCTATCCCCCACAACATCCCCTTCGTGCTGCTGGGGGCTGGCTTGCTCTGGTTCGGCTGGTTCGGCTTCAATGCCGGCTCGGCGCTGGCTGCCGATCAGACCGCTGCCCTGGCCTTCGTGACCACCAACACCGCGACGGCGGCGGCCATGCTGGCCTGGGTACTCTGGGAGGTCCTGCGCGGCCAGAAACCGAGCGCCGTCGGCGCCGCTACCGGTGCGGTGGTCGGCTTGGTCGCGATCACCCCAGCTGCCGGCTTCGTCAGCCCGATGGCCTCCATCGCCGTGGGCGCCCTGGGCGCGACGGTCTGCTTCTGGGCGGTGCAGTGGAAGCCCAGGGGTTTCCTCAGGGGAGTCGACGACGCCCTGGACGTCTTCTCCTGCCACGGCCTCGGCGGCATGGCCGGCGCGATCCTGACCGGGATTTTCGCCTTCACCACGGCCAGCGGCGTGGGGACCATCCAGCAGATCGGTATCCAGCTGGTGGGCGTCCTGGCGACCATCCTGATCGCCACGGTCGGCACTTTCGTCCTCCTCAAACTGATCGGCTTGTTCTTTCCGCTGCGCGCCAGCGCCGATGAGGAGAGCTTGGGAATCGATCTGGCAGCCCATGAGGAGTCTGGCTACACCAGCGACGACCTGGGCTACGTCGCCTCCGAGACCATGCCGATCTCCGCACCGGTTGTGCTCTCCGGCTCAAGCGACTGATTCGTACCGCTCCTGAACTGCGCCGTGCCCTGAGAGACACTGAGATTCCTGCTCTCAGGGCACGGCTTTCTTGTGGGCGAACCCGCTCGGTTTACACCCTCTGCGCTGCTATGCTACCCTTGAGAAAGGGACGCATCGGGCGTTGCCTTCTTGATCAGATCCCATTTCTGGCAGGCGTCGTTGCTGGGCGCTTGTCTCGGTTCCTAGCCCTAGGTCGGGTCTGAACGCCGCGCGACATGGAGGAGACGTTTGCATGCAACCTAAGGACGTCTTAGCTGAGCTCGCCGAAGAGGAGGCGAAACTCGAAGCTCGCTTGGCGGAGGCTCGGCGCGACGCCGAGCAGAAGGTCGAGGCCGCCCGCCAGGAGCGTGAGCGCCGTTTGCAAGAGGCTAAGCAGCAGCTTGAGCACCTGGAGAGCGAATTCCGTAGCCGCACCCAATCGGAGGCCGCTGCGCTCGAGCGGCAGATCCTAGACGACGCCGAGCGCAGCCAGCGCCAGGAGGCGTCGAGTCGGCAAGGCCACCTGGAAGAGGCAGTCCAGCAGCTATTGCGGGCTGTCTTGCCATGACCGGCTTAAGGGATCCCGGGGGGCCTACGTGATCACGGCGATGCGCGAGGTGGTGATCGCTGGCCGCCGGCGCGACGCCAAGCGCCTGATCGCCGCCCTCCAAGAGGCCGGTGTGGTCCATTTGCGCCCCATCCCCGCGGAAGGTCCGGTGCGCTCGGGGGTGCTGGATCCGGAGGACGCCGAGCGGAAGCGGAGGCTGGAGCGGTTGCTGGCCCGGGTCGATTCCACCTTGGGAGAGCTCGCCCCGCTGCCCACCGCCAGCGAGGAGCCGCCCACCCCAGAGCGCTGGGAGGACTACGTCGAGGAAGCGGCGCAGGCGGTCCAGCGGGTATCCGCGGAGCGTTCGGCGCTGCGCTCCGACCTGGAGGCTGCCACCAGCTACGGCAAGGCCGCCGGGGTGATCGCGGCCTTGTCCCACGGCCTAGACCGCAGCCCTAGGCTGGCAGCTCTGGCGGTAGTCGTCGACGACGCGGCGGCCCTGTCGGCGCTGGAAGCGGGGCTCGCCAAAGCCTTGCCGAGCCGCTACCTGGTCGCGCAGGCGCCTTTGGCCGATCGCCAGCTGGCCCTGATCCTCACCATGCGGGCCGACCGCGAGGCGGCCAGAGGGGTGCTCCTGCAGCTGAGGACCGGCGAGCTCCGCCTGCCTACTTCCCTGGAGGAGCTCGGCTGGAGCGAGGCGGCCAAGCGTTTCAGCGAACTGCAGGCCAACGGGTTCAGCCGCCTGCAGGCTTTGGAGTCCGAGCTCAGGCGCTTGGCCAAGCTGTACAGCGGCCAGCTGCTGTCCCTGCAAGCGGCCCTCCGCGACGCGGTCGCCATCTACGACGTCCAGTCGCAGGTCGGTATGGGCCGCTACAGCCTGTTCCTGCGCGGCTACCTGCCGGCCAACTCGGAGGCCAGGCTGCGCGAGGTGTTGCGCCCCATGGAAGACCTGATCGATCTCAGGTTGGCCGACCCCGATCTCCACGCTGCCAAGGAGATCCCGGTCAAGCTGACCAATAACCGCTACGCCCGTAACTTTGAGCTCCTGCTGGCCATCTCGGCTCCACCCCGTTACGACACCTTCGATCCGACCTGGATCATCGCCGCTTTCTTCCCCTTCTTCTTCGGCTTCGTCATCGCCGACATCGGCTTCGGCCTGCTGTTCCTCTGGTTGGCCCTCTCCCTCAGGGCCCGGTCGCGCTCCGGCAAGGGGCTGGACCTCGGTTTCATGGGGATCGACCTCGGACCCGGCTTACTCGGTCAGGTCGCCTATATCCTGACCACCATGAGCGTCTGGACCCTGGTGTTCGGCTGCCTGACCGGTGAGATCTTCGGCTCGCTCGGCGAGCACCTGCGGATCTTTCACCTGCCGGGCCATCCGGGACTGATCCCGATTCTCTTCCCCAGGCTGCAGAGCAACCTGATCACCACCGCCGTCCTGATCAGCATCGCTTTCGGCATCGTCCAGGTACTGTGGGCCTGGGGTCTGCGGGCCCAGCTCTCCCTCAAGCACGGGGAGCGCCAGCATTTCTTTGAGGCCGCCGGGATGTTCGGGGGCCTGGTCGGCCTGATCCTCTACGCCTATGGCTTCTTGACCCACGCGGCGACGCCGCTGACCAACGACGTGATGCTGCTGGGGTTTCTGGTGTTCGTGATCGGCCTGGCCGCTACCCGGGCGGCCATGATGGTCTTCGAGCTGATCTCCAACGGAGGGTACATCATCTCCTACGTCCGCTTGTTCGCCGTGGGCCTGGCATCGGCTATCTTGGCCAAGCTGGCAACGGATCTGGGCTGGGGGATCTACCAGCAATGGGGCCTGATCGGCGCCATTTTGGGTATCGTGATCGCTTTTATCGTCCAGGCTGCCGCGCTGACCCTGACCATTATCGGCCACGTCTTGCAGCCACTCCGTCTCCATTACGTCGAGTTCCTGAGCCCGACCGGGTTTTACGACAACACCGGTCCTCGCTACGCTCCGTTCCGGCGGCTCGCCCGCACCGAACACCCGGAGGGTTTATGAAGAAATACGTTGCACTGCTGGTCGCCCTGATCTCGGCCTCCTTCGCCCTGGCTCAGTCGGCTGCGGGAGGGTCCTCCTCAGGTAACGGGCTCATCGGCGTCGGCATGGGTCTGGCCATCGGTCTGGGTGCGGTCGGAACCGGTCTGGCGCAGGGAAGGATCGGCGCCGCTGCTGCTGGGGTGACCGCCGAAAACCGTGAGCAGTTCGGTCTGATGCTGCTCTGGTTCGTGATCCCGGAGACTCTGGTCATCTTCGGTTTCGTGATCGCGATCATCCTGCTGGGCAAGATGAGCTGATGTCGGATCTGCGGAGCTTGCTCGCTGGGGAAATCGAGGGGGAGATCGCTGAGACCCTGCGCTCCGCCGAGCAGCAGGTCGCTGAGCTGAAGCGCCAGACCGATCAGGAGATCGCGGAGCTTTTGGAAGGGCGCAAGGCGCGCCTGGAGTCTGCTCTGCAGGCCCACCTGGCCAGAGTGCGCAGCGCAGCTGAGCTGGCGGCAGCGGCCCGCCGGATCGCGGCGATCGATGCCGACCTCCAGGAGGTCCGGCGCAGAGCCGAGGAAGTTCTGGCGGCTCTCCCCAGCCGACCGGAGTACCAAGAGGTCCTGAGCCGCCTGATCCGGGAAGCTCTAGAGGCGCTTCCGACCGCTGACCTGGGTTACCTGGCCCCCGAGGAACTCCCCATCGCTGAGCCAGTCCTCGAGAAGCTCAAGCCAGAGCTATCCCTGCGCCCCCACCCCGGACTCCGAGCCGGCATCCGCCTGGAATCCACCAGCAGCCACAGCAGCGTCAGCAACACCCTCCCGGAGCGGCTGGGCCGCATCTGGGAGGAGGTGGCTCCCCAGCTCCTGGCCATCTTGCGCCAACCCTAGGCGGTGTGCCCTTGCCCGATGACTTCGGCTACATCAACGCCCGGATACGGGTCATGCGGACCCGGTTGCTCACCGAGCGCCAGGAGCAGGACCTGGTCGCGGCAGCCAACTACGTCGAATTCCTGCGCCTGCTGACCGAGACCGATTTGGCTGCCGACCTCACCCGAGCTACCGCTCCTGCGGCCGCTCTGGGTGACCTGGATCAGGCGCTCTCGCGCCACCTCCAGCGGTTGGGCGCCAAGGTGTTGGGGCTATCCCAGGGAGACGCCAGGGAGCAGTTGGCCGCCCTGGTGGCGCGCTGGGACCTGCTCAACTTGAAGACCCTGGCCCGCGGACTGCTCGCCGGCCGGCCGGCCCAAGAGATTCGCTCTCAGCTGGTTCCCTTGGGAACCCTGCGCTTTTCCCTGCTCGAGGCCGCAGCCGGCGGCGATCTGGATGGCGCTCTGCAGACGCTCTCCCTGAGCCGCCACCCCTTGCTCAAGGTCTTCGCCGAGGCGGTGCGGGCCCAGATCGGCTCCGGCGAGCTCTTGGCCCTGGAGGTCGCGCTCGACCAGGGGTACTACCAGCAGGTGCGCCGCCTGGTGCGCGGGCAGACCATGGCCCGCTTCTGGCGCCTGGAGATCGATCTGCGCAACCTGATCACCGCCACCGAGCTGCGCGGCCAGCCCCCGGAGCCCCGGTTCTACCTGCCCGGCGGGCGCCTGGGGGAGGCCGACTTCCTCAGGCTCTGTGCTGGCGACTTGGCCGCTTTGCCCGCCGACCTAGATCTGCCGGAAGGGGCGACCTTGGTCCAGGTTCAGGCGATGGCCCGCCAGCGCCTGGCCGAGGAAGCTGCCCAGGTGGCTTCCTCGGACTCGGACGGTCCAGGGATCGCTCTCGACTACTTGCTGCGCTTGGAGATCCAGGTGGCCAGATTGCGGCTGATCGCTCGGGGAAAGTTCTACCAGCTGAGCCAGGAGCAGCTGGCGGAGGTGCTGCGTGGATAGGATCGTGATCCTCTGTAGCTCAGAATCGGCCACCGGATTTCGGTTGGCCGGCGCCTCGGTGGTCGAATCTTCGCAGGACCAGGCCGGTGACCAGCTCGCGGAGCTGATCCGCAGCAACCGTTACGGGCTGATCGCCGTCGACCAGGGCATCTTGGAGGATCCGGTGCGCGCCTCGGAGCGGGTCATGCGCGGCCGGACGCTACCCATCCTGGTCCCGATCAGCGGCGTTGCGCAGAGCTTCTCGGCCAGCCAGGACCTGCGCGGTTACCTGGGCCGGCTCGTCCGCGAGACGATCGGCTTCGACATCAAGCTGTGAAGCTAGAGGGGGAGATGTGAGCCAAACCGGTGTGATTCAGAAGATCGCTGGGCCGGCGGTGATCGCCGACCAGATGATGGGTACCCGGATGTACGATATCGTGCGGGTGGGCCGCGAGCGCCTAGTCGGTGAGATCATCCGCTTGGACCGTGATACCGCCTTCATCCAGGTCTACGAGGATACCAGCGGTCTGAGGGTGGGGGAGCCGGTGGAGACTACCGGCTTGCCCCTGTCAGTCGAGCTGGGGCCAGGGATGCTCAACGGCATCTACGACGGGATCCAGCGGCCGCTCGACCGGATCCTCGAGGAATCGGGCAGCTTCATCGGGCGCGGCATCGAGGTATCACCCCTCGACCGCCAGCGGAAGTGGGCTTTCACCCCCCGGGTCCGCCCAGGAGACCGGGTGCACGGCAGCGGCGTGCTGGGAACCGTCCCGGAATTCCAGTTCACCCATAAGATCTTAGTCCCCCCCACCGTTTCCGGCGTGGTGGCTAAGATAGCCCCGGAGGGCGAGTACACCATCGACGAGACCATCTGCGAGCTCGAGGACGGCACCGAGCTGCGCCTGGCTCATTTCTGGCCAGTCCGCCAGGCTCGTCCGGTGACTCGCCGGATGGACCCCAGCCTGCCCTTCCTGACCGGAATGCGCATCCTGGATTGCCTCTTCCCGCTGGTGATGGGTGGAGCGGCCGCCATCCCTGGCCCCTTTGGATCGGGAAAGACCGTGACCCAGCAGTCCATTGCCAAGTACGGCAACGCCGACATCGTGGTCTATGTCGGCTGCGGTGAGCGCGGCAACGAGATGACGGATGTGTTGGTCGAGTTCCCGGAGCTGGAAGACCCCAAGACCGGCGGCCCCTTGATGCACCGCACCATCTTGATCGCCAATACCTCGAATATGCCGGTAGCGGCCAGGGAGGCCAGCGTCTACACCGGGGTCACCCTAGCCGAGTACTTCCGCGACCAGGGCTACAGCGTCTCGATGATGGCGGACTCGACCAGCCGCTGGGCTGAGGCGCTGCGGGAGATCTCTTCCCGGCTCGAGGAGATGCCCGCCGAAGAGGGCTACCCCCCTTACCTAGGGGCTCGCCTGGCTGCCTTTTACGAGCGCTCTGGCGTGGTTCGGACCCTGGCTGGCGAGAACGGCGCCATCTCGGTGATCGGGGCGGTCTCCCCGGCTGGCGGCGACATGTCCGAACCGGTCACCCAGGCTACCTTGCGGATCACCGGCGCTTTCTGGAGGCTGGACGCTGCGCTGTCGCGCCGCCGCCACTTCCCGGCCATCAACTGGAACGGCTCCTACTCGCTGTTCACCCAGATCCTGGATGGCTGGTACCGGGAGCACGTGGCGCCGGACTTCCCGGAGCTGCGCGGCCGCCTCTCCGGCCTGCTGGCCCAGGAAGCTGCGCTCCAGGAGGTGGTGCAGCTGGTCGGCCCCGACGCCCTGCAGGACCAGGAGCGCTTGATCATCGAGGTGGGCCGCATGCTCCGGCAAGACTTTCTCCAGCAGAACGGTTTCGACCCGGTCGATGCCTCCTCGAGTATGGACAAGAACTACGGCCTGATGCGGATGATGTTGCGCTTCTACGACACCGCCGCCGCGGCGCTGCGCTCCGGCGCCACCATCGACGACATCTTGGCCAGCCCGGTGATCGAACGCATCGGCCGCGCCCGCTACGTGGCGGAAGAGGAGTTTCCGGCCTACCGTGACGCCGTGCTCGCCGAGCTCGACCAGCCCTTCGCGGTGCGGGCCTAGGGGGAATCTTGAGCCTTTTGAAGAAGGAATATACCGACGTCTCCTACATCTCCGGCCCTCTGCTCTTCGTCAACGCGGCCAGCGACCTTAGCTACGGCGCCATCGTCGAGATCCGGGACGGCAGCGGGCGCCTGCGCGGGGGGCAGGTCATCGAAATCTCCACCGAGGTCGCGGTCATCCAGGTTTTCGAGGAGACCTCCGGCTTGGATCTGGCCAGCGCCAGCGTGTCCCTGGTCGAGGACGTCGCCAGGTTGGGCGTCGCCAGGGACATGATCGGCCGGCGCTTCGACGGGATCGGATACCCTATCGACGGCCTGGCTCCGGTCATCGCCGAGCGCCGGTTGCCGATCAACGGGCAGCCGATCAATCCGGTGGCGCGCCGCAAACCCGAGGAGTTCATCCAGACCGGCATCAGCACCATCGACGTCAACACCACCCTGATCCGCGGCCAGAAACTCCCGATCTTTTCCGGCTCAGGGTTGCCGCACAATGAGTTAGCGGCGCAGATCGCCAGGCAGGCCAAGGTTCCAGGGCACGAGGGGGAGTTCGCGGTAGTCTTCGCCGCGATGGGCCTGACCCAGCGCGAGGTCAGCTTTTTCACCCAGGAATTCGAGCGCACCGGGGCTCTGGCCCGGGCGGTGCTATTCCTGAACCGGGCCGATGACCCGGCGGTGGAGCGGATCCTCACCCCCAGGATGGCCCTCACCACCGCCGAGTACCTGGCTTTCGAGCAGGACTACCACGTGCTGGTGATCCTGACCGATCTCACCAACTACTGCGAGGCGCTCAGGGAGATCGGCGGCGCTCGCGAGGAGATCCCCGGTCGGCGCGGATTCCCGGGGTACATGTACACCGACCTGGCCAGCCTCTACGAGCGGGCCGGGGTGGTGGCGGGCAAGAAGGGTTCGGTGACTCAGATCCCGATCCTCTCGATGCCGGATGACGACATCACCCACCCCATCCCCGATCTGACCGGATACATCACCGAGGGCCAGATCGTGGTCGACCGCGGCCTGCACCAGAAGGGTATCTTTCCGCCCATCAACCCCCTGCCCAGCTTGTCCCGGCTGGCCGGAAACGGTATCGGTAAAGGCAAGACTCGGGCCGACCACAAGAGCGTCTCGGATCAGCTCTTCGCCGGCTACTCCAACGGCCTGGACCTGCGCAAGCTGGTGGCCATTACCGGCGAGGACGCCCTGACCGATAACGACCGGCTCTACCTACGCTTTGCCGATGACTTCGAAGCCTACTTTATCGGGCAAGGCGACCAAGACCGAAGTATCGAAGAGAGCTTGAAGGTGGCCTGGGCGCTGCTCTCCAAGCTGCCTAGAAACGAGCTCACCAGGATCAGCCGCGACCACATCGACCACTACTACGGCGAGCGGCTGGAGGAGGCTTGGAGGGGGCACCGTGTCTGAGAGGATTGCAACGCGCTGATGCCGGGTCAGGTCAGCCCAACCCGGACCGCCCTGCTCGCCAGCAAGGCGCAGCAGCGCCTAGCCAGCAGCGGGGCCGAGCTGCTCAAGCGCAAGCGCGACGCCCTGATCGGGCAGTTCTTCGCCCTGGTGCACGAGGTCCTCGTCGCCAGGGAAGAGCTGGCCAAGGCCAGCCAGCAGGCCTACCTGGCGCTCTTCGCCGCCAAGGCTTGGGATAGCCCCGAAGCGGTCGAGTCCTTGGCGCTGGCCATGCCCGCCGAGCGGCAGATCCGCATCCAGGTGGAGAGCATCTACGGGGTCAAGGTCCCGCGCATCGAGGCCTCGGAGCAGGCCAGCGGTTTGCCCTTCTCGCCCATCGGGGTGGGCAGCGCCACCTTGGCGGCGGTCCGAGCTTTCGAGGCGGTCATGGAAGCCCTGCTGCGGGTCGCGTCGACCGAGACCCGCCTGCGCCGCATCGGTGAAGAGATTAAGAAGACTTCACGCCGGGTCAACGCCCTCGAACAGGTAGTCATCCCCGGTATCCGCGAGGACATCCGCTTCATCCGCGGCGTCCTAGACCAGCGCGAGCGCGAAGAGAGCTTCCGGCTCAAGCGGATCAAAGCCAAGCTCGAGGAGGCCGAGCTTGCGGCCGGCCCGGCCCCTGCCGCAGCGGCCCCCCGGGCCAGCTGAGCCAGATTTCATCTCCTTGGCCGAAATTGGTCCTCAAGCTGGGCCGAAAACTTGCCCACACCAAGGCGGTGCCCGCTTAGACCTACCCCGAGCGGTATGGGGTGGAAAGCTTTACAAATAGAGATCTGCTCTTGTATGATAGCCAGTACAAGGACTTGAAATCGAGCATGGTAAATCGCAGGTGCTCGGTGGGTCGCCTTGTGGGAGGAACTATGATCCGATCGCATCGCTCTTCCGCCCTTCTCGTCGCTGCTGCCGCCCTGGCCACCTCGGCCGCGCTGGCCCAGAGCGCTACTACCATCGCCTTCTTGCTGCCGGAGACCGCGACCTCTTCTCGCTACGCCACCCAAGACCTTCCGGACTTCCTGGCGGCCATGAAGAAGTTGGACCCTTCGGCAAAGATCATCACCCAGAATGCACAGGGCAGCGCCACCACCCAGCAGCAGCAAGCTGAGGCGGCCATCACCAACGGCGCCAAGGTTTTGGTCATCGACCCGGTCGACAGCAAGGCGGCAGCGGCCATCGTGGATCAGGCCAACCGCAACGGGATCAAGGTCATCTCCTACGACCGCCTGATCCTGGACGCCAAGGTGGACTACTACGTGTCCTTCAACAACGTGAGGGTCGGCCAGCTGCAGGGCCAGTTCATCGCGGATCACACCCCTAAGGGCGGGACCATCGTGATGATCAACGGCTCCCCTACCGACAACAACGCGGTGCTGTTCCGCCGCGGAGCCCTGGACGTGCTGGGGCCCTTGTTCAAGAACGGCACCTTCAAGCTGGGCTACACCATCATGACCCCTGGGTGGCTGCCCTCCAACGGCCTGACCGAGATGGAGCAGGCCCTGACCAAGCTGAACAACCACGTCTCCAGCGTCCTCTCGGCGAATGACGGCCTGGCTGGAGCGATCATCCAGGCCTTGAAGGCCCAGGGCTTGGCCGGCAAGGTCCCGGTTACCGGTCAAGACGCCACCAACGCCGGCCTGCGGCGGATCCTGCAGGGCACCCAGTCGATGACCGTCTACAAGGCCATCCCGCTGGAGGCCAAGGCCGCTGCGCAGCTGGCCTACGACCTGGCCACCGGCCAGACTATTCCCAAGGGCTTCGTGAACGGCACGACCAATAACGGGCTCATCCGGGTCCCCTCGGTCCTGCTCACTCCCTTGGTCGTGACCAAAGCCAACATGGCCAGCACGGTCATAGCCGATCACTTCACCACCTGGGCCAAGGTCTGCGCTGGCCTACCGGCTGGGATGTGCCCTGGAAAGTGAGCGCGAGCGGCGAGTTTCCGGCCAGGGGTCAGCCCCTGGCCGGAAGGGGGCGCCGTGACGGTTGAGGCGCCGGTCCTGCGCATCTCCGGCCTCCAAAAACGCTTCGGCGCCGTTCAGGCGCTGCGCGGCGTGGACCTATCGGTCCACGCCGGTGAGGTGGTGGCCCTGGTCGGGGATAACGGCGCTGGCAAGTCGACTACCGTCAAGATCATCTCGGGGGTGGAGTCCCCCAGCGAAGGCCACCTGGAATTCCAGGGACATCCGGTGACCACTTTCAGCCCCAAGGTGGCCAGCGACTTGGGGATCCAGACCGTCTTCCAAGACCTGGCGCTCTGCGACAACCTGGACATCACCGCCAACCTGTTCCTGGGCCGCGAGCTGCGCCGGACCGTGATCCCCGGGGTCCTCTCGGTCCTGCTCGGCCTGGAGATGGAGCAGCGCTCCTTACCGGTGCTGCGCCGCTTGGGGATCCGCCTGCCCCCCCTATCCACGCCGGTGGCCAGCCTTTCCGGAGGCCAGCGCCAGGCGGTCGCGGTCGCTCGGGCCGTCCTGTGGAATCCGAAGTTGGTCATGCTGGACGAGCCTACCGCCGCCCTGGGCGTCGCCCAGACCCGGCTGGTTCTGGAGCTGATCACCAACCTGGCCAGCCAGGGGATCGCTGTGGTCGTGATCTCGCATAATCTGGCCGACGTGTTCAAAGTTTCCCACCGCATCGTGGTGCTCCGCCTGGGGGCCACCGTCGCGGATTACCGGACCTCGGAAGTGGAGCCAGACGAGGTGGTCGCCGCGATCACCGGGTCCCGGGAAGGAGCGCGCGCCTGATGGACGAACCCAAGGTGGTCTCCCGGGAGCGCTCCCCCGAACTCTCCTCGATGGCGGCGCGCCTGCGCAGCGGAGATCTGGGGCTCCTCCCGGTCTTCGTCGGTCTAGTGATCATCTGGGCGATCTTCCAGGTGGCCGATCCGGTCTTCCTCACTCCTAGAAACCTCTCCAACCTGATCTTGCAGATCGCAGTCATCGGTATGTTGGGGATCGGGGAGACCTTGGTCCTGCTGCTGGGGGAGATCGATCTGTCGGTCGCTGCCCTCAGCGGCGTAGCTGGGGCGATGCTGGTCATCTTGTCGATATCCCTGCACTTCGACGCCTGGGTCACCATTCTCGGCGTCCTGCTGGTGACCACCCTGCTCGGCTGGGTGCAGGGCCTGTGGATCTCGCTGATCGGCGTCCCCGCCTTCATCGTGACCTTGGCTGGTTGGCTGGCCTTCCAGGGTTTGACCCTGGCCCTGATCGGTCAGCAGGGGACGGTGATCATCCTCAGCAACACGCTGCTGGCCATCGCTACCATCTACCTTCCCAGAGCGGTGGGCTGGCTGCTGGGCGCCCTGCTGGTGGCGCTGCTGGTCTGGCTGGACCTGCGCACCCGGCGGCTGCGCGCCCGTTACGGGCTCAGCCTCCCGAGCTCCCGGCAGTCTCTGGCCCGGATTGTGGCCATCGCCGTCATCACCGCCCTAGTCGTCGCCACCCTCAACGCCTACAAGGGTATCCCGCTGGTCGGCCTGCTGCTGATGATCGCCGTAGGCGCCTTCGCCTTCATCACCGGCTCGACCCCTTTCGGCCGCAAGATCTACGCGTTGGGGGGGAACCAGGAGGCGGCCCGCCGCGCCGGCCTGAACGTCGCCTGGATCCGGGTCTGGGTCTTCACCATCTCCGGTTTCATGGCCGGCATCGGCGGCATCATCTACGCCTCGCGCCTGGGCGCCGCCTCACCCGCTGCGGGTAGCGGCAACTTGTTGCTCGACTCGATCGCCACCGCGGTGATCGGCGGGACCAGCCTCTTCGGAGGCCGCGGCAGCGTCTTCAACGCCCTGGCCGGCGCTTTGGTGATCGGGAGCGTGGAGAACGGTATGGACCTGCTCAGCGTCCCTTCCAGCACCCGCTACTTGGTCCAGGGCGGTATCCTGCTCCTGGCCGTCACCGTCGACACGCTCAGCCGCCAGCGCCGCCGCTCCGCCGGCCGCGCCTGATGCTTCGGCGCCTCGGTCCGGGCTAGGGCGCCGCGCTCTCGGTGAGCCAAGCCAAGCCGTTCACCCCGTAGATGGGGAGTGAGGTGGTCCTCACCGCCGTCGAGAGCACGCTCCCATGCAGGACCGAGACGTCGACCCGCCAGAGGTTGCCCTGCGGGTCGAAGAACCAGGCGTAGCCATCCGGGGTGAAGGTCATCGCCGCGATGGAGCCGGGAAGCGGGCTGGTCCCTAAGTTGTTGCTGGACAGCGTGGCGCTGCCGTTGGGGGACAGGAAACTGAGCTGGGCTACGCCGGTAGTGCTGGAGACGGAGAAGGCGGCCAGCACCGAGATCCCGTAGCCCCGGAAGATCCGCTGCGCGCCGCTCGGGATCAGGGAGGAGCCCAGCTGGCCGGCGCTCACCGCGCTCACCGCGCTGTCTGTGGCCACCACTCCCTGCCCCTGGTAGCTGCTCAGGTCGTTGGCTGCCGAGGTCAGCGCTGTCCCGTTCGAGTTGACCAGCGGGGAGCTGTTGTTGCTGATCGGGAGCTGGACGGTCTGGAATAGGGTGGTCCCGCCGCCGGCTGGGCTCCCGGTCACGAAGTACAGCGCGCTGTCCCCGATGGCGTAGGGCAGAGCGCCGGGACCGCCGCCGCTGGACACCGAGAAGCTGAAGGCGTTGGGGGAGCCCTGCTGGTAGAGCGTCGCCGGGTTGCTCAGGGAGGTGACCCAGAGCTGCGGCTGGCCGGAGCACTGCAGCAGGCCAGCCAGCCAGGTGCCTGCGCCGTTGATGGAAAAGCTCTGCAGGCTGCAGCCGCTGGGCAGCGAGATGCTTCCAGTCTGTTGCAGCGCGTCGTTGTACAGCGCGATGGTGTCCGGGAAGCCGACGTAGAGCGTCTGGCCGTCCGGCGCGTTGGCCAGCCCGACGGGCGGTTGGTTCAGAGGAAGGGTTTGGATGGCAGCCGAGGGGTCGTAGCTGCTGGAGGATGGGTCGATCGCCTGGGTCGAGATGGTCTGCAGCTGGGGTCCTCCGCTGCTGCCCTGGTCGCTGACCACGATGTCGATAGGCAGAGATGAGCTCACCGTCCCGGTGCAGCCGACCAGCGACCAGGCGCACAGCGCGCTGGCCAAGGCCAGAAGGGCCCAGCGCAGGGGACGGGGTGTGGAGGGGTGCGTGCGCATCTGACTTCTCGAGACCTCCCTCAGGGAGATTGTAGGCCAGAGAGACCTGGGAACTGCAGGCCGCCCGCTCCCTGCCCGAAACCGGCGATGGGCTGCAGCTGGCCGTTCGGCAGGACGAAGGAGACTTGAGCGAAATTGGAGAGCGGGTTGACCTCGACCTGCAGCGCCCAGCAGCACTGGTTGATAGTCACGAAGAAGATCGGCAGGACCTGCTGCTGAAAGTCCTGACCGGCCTGGAAGAAGAAGTTCTGCTGCAGCAGCGTGGTCACGTAGGCTCCGGGCAGGCCGTTGGCGTCTTTCCCTAGGGCCAAAGTGATCCCGAAAGGGCTGAAGCTCAGGGTGTCGGGTGTGCCGAGGCTGCCGCGCTGGAAGGAGGCGCTGCCCTGGAGGGCCAGCCAAGGGGTCAGGTCCCACTGGGCGCTGACTTGGGTGGTCTCCAGCTCGAAGCTGGGTTGGCTCGGTCCTGGGGCGTTGAAGACCACTTGGGCGCTGAGCTGCTGGGCGCTGCGGGTAGCTTGGAGGCTGGCGCTGAGCGTCGGATTGATCCAGGCCCCCTGCTGCAGATCGTAAGCCCCCCCGTACTGCACGCTCCAGCTCAGCGGTGACCCGGTCAGGCCGTCGGCCAGCGAGAAGGTCAGCGAGGAGCTGGCCGGGAAGCTGCCGGTTACCGCCCCTAAGGTCAGGGTATGGCTGATCCCGAAGCTGAGGCCGCTGTGGCTGACCGTCCAGGTTCCGCTCAGTTGGGCGGCGCCGAAGCTGTAGCTCTCCTGCAGGCTGAGGCCCCAGCCGGCTGCCCCGCTGGATGTCTGGGTGGTGGCGTTGAGGGTACCGCTGAGGCTGGTGAGGGTCTCGGCGTTGAGGTCGTAGAGGAGGCCCAGGCTGACGTTGGTGTTGTGGTGGTAGTCCGAGTCGCCCAAGGTGAGCGAGAGGGGATTGTAGAGCCGGGTCTGACCGCTGAAGCCGGTGCTGAGGCTGAAGCTGGGTCCCTGCCCGCTGCTGGCGGCGCTGAGGGTCCAGCCGCCTAGGCTGTTGGTGGCGATGTCTTGCTGCAGGTTGAAACTGGCGCTCAGAGAGCCGCTGGCGAACTGGGCGCCGAAGACCGCCGGGCTGGTCTGCCCCTGCAGGGTGTCGGGTAGGGTGGCCGAGAGGTTCAGCGAAGGCAGCGGCCGCAAGGTGACACCGAAGGTGAGGACTTGCTGGTTGCTCTGACCGATCAGGCTGTCGAAGGCAAAGGGGCTCTGGCCCTGGATCCGGGTGAAGGCGTAGCTCAGCGAGATGGTATTGCCGATGCTGAAGGTGTGGCTGGCCGAGGCCTGGATGGTCCAGTTGACCGCCCGCTGCCCGTCGGTGTAGTACTGGCCGGTAAAGTTGTTGCTCAAACTGAACAGCCCGCCCTTCCACGGTACCGAGGAATCGCTGATCTGATCGCTGACCAGCAGCCGGCCGTCCGAAACGGTGCTCCCCAGCAGCCGGGCCTGCCGGTCCAGGGGATTGACCGGGGCGACGTAGTCGCCGATGGTCGCACCGAACTGGGCGCTCAGGTGGCCGAAGGTGAAGGTCTGGGTGCTCAGCTGCAGCTCGGGAAGCTTGAGCACTTCCGGAGGGGGGACCAGGGCGGGATTGGTATTGATCTCGCCCACGTAGTTGAGCTGGGCGCTCAGGCCGGGCCAGGATCCCGAGGCGCTGAAGTTGAGTTGGGTCAGCCCGGCGGTGCTGGGATTCAGCGCTCCTACCTGGTTGGGCTCGGTGGAGCTCAGGGTGGCGGCGGTTTGGGTGTCGTTGCGGTCGGCGCT
Source organism: bacterium (assembly GCA_021810505.1). Taxonomy (GTDB): domain Bacteria; phylum Deinococcota; class Deinococci; order Deinococcales; family Deinococcaceae; genus JAJZIR01. The sequence continues at coordinate 45,440 of JAJZIR010000010.1, read as the reverse complement.
GAGCTGGAAGCTGACCGTCGTCCCCAGCAGCGGCGTCTCCCCGCTCAGGCTCAGCGCGTAGTCCAGGCTGTAGCCGCTGCTCCCCACCGGTAACGGCGTCGCTAAGGCGTAGAGGGACAAGCTTCCCGGCTGGCCGAGTACCTGGTCGGAGTTCAGCTGGATCCCCAAGCCCAGCGAAGGGCTGCGGTTCTGGTAGTAGCGCAGCAGGGTGAACCCGTAAGTGGCGTTTCCGCTGACGAAGGGGAGATCCAAGGCGACGGTGAAGCCGTCGACCGGATCGTTGGACAGGGTCAGCTTGGGCTGCCTGGCCGGGTTGTTGAGCAGCAACACCACCACTGGGAGGTAGGCGACCGGCTGTCCGGCCAGCAGCACGGTGGTGTCGTAGCCGATCAGCCGGTTGCCCGGATAGAGGGTGATCCGGTCCGCCTGAAAGGCGTAGTCGTCGGGGGTCTGACCGCAGCGGCCACAGGGGGTGAAGAAGCCGCCGGATATCTGGATCTGCCCGGGGAGCTGCTCGGCGCTCGCCCCCCGGATCTCCAGCGACCCTGACGAGATGAACACATCGTTGCCCCGCAGGGCCATGGTGTTGAGGTTCAGGACCAAGTGGTGACCGCGCAGGACGGTTTTCTCCTGAATGTTGGCTGGGCTGTTCGCCGTCGCCGTCGTCGCGGAAGGCGTGGTCGTCCCCAGCGAGCTCAGGCCGGCGGTGACCGAGCTGCTGGCCTGGCCGATGAATTCGCCGGGTCCGACCAGGGTGAGCTGCCGGGTGGTCTCGTTGAAATCCACTTCCGGCGCGATCACGGTGTTGCCCCCGAAGCGGATCTCGGCGGGGTGGCCGGTGATCACGATCAGGTTCTGGCTGTGGCCGTCCGGCAGCTTCACCCTGCGCAGCTGCAGGGTATCCGCTTTGACGATGGTGATGGTGGTGGCCAGGGCCTTCCCCAACCCCCCGATCAGGACGATCCCAACCACCAGCCAGAGCGGGGAGCGCCACCCCCCGCTCACGGGCCTCCGGCGACTTGCTTGGCCGCCCCCGGCGGGCTTCCGGCGACCTGATACTTGCCCAGCTCGGCCCCTGGAAAGTAGAAGCCCAAGATCTGATCGGCCGAGTAGCCTTGGGCAGCCATCTGCTTGGCGCCCCACTGGGACATCCCCACCCCGTGCCCATTGCCTTCTCCTCGGATTGTCAGGGTGTTCCCGGTGACCGCCAGGTTGGCTCTGGAAGACTTGCCGCTGAGTTGCCGGACGAAGCGGTCGGCCGCAGGGCCGGATAGCTCGGATTGGCCCTGGCTACCCAGAAACAGCAGCGCGGTGGGGCGCCCGGAACTGCTGCTCCTGAGGACGGTGACCGACTGCAGGATCCCGACCGAGATCCCGTCTGCACGGGCCAGGTCTGCAACCTGCGCCAGGGGTACCGATACCGACCAGACCGGTCCAGCCGAGAAGGGGTCCGGTCTGGAGGTCAGGTAGGGGAGAGAGTGCCCCCAGACTTCCTGGCTGCTGGCGGTGTAGCCGCCGTCGTTGCTGGAGAAGAAGGTATCGGCGGGCCGCCCCTGCCAGGCGACGATTTCCCCTGCCGTCGCGGCGACCGCTCGATCGGTGCGGCTCGTCTCGTTGCCGAGGCCTGGGTAGAGCTGGCAATCGGTCGTCGCGCAGAGGTCGTAGGCGCCCGCCGGGTGGAGGTGCCGGATCGCGTAGGTGCGGGCCACGATCGCCTGCGCCTCCAAGGCGGCCATGGGCCACTCGGAGGGCATCTCGGCCGGGACCACCGAGTCCAGGTACTCCGACATCGGCACCACATCGATGGCCTGAGCAGCTCCCTCGGAGACCCGGAGGATCAGGTCCCCGCGGTAGGACCGGCCCTGGACCTGGAACACCCCAGCCTGAGGAATCAGCAACAGGGTGCTCTGCCCGCTGCCTTGCCCTGAGAGCGACAGCGTCCCGCCGGGGGTTCTGGAAACTTCCCAGCCCCCGGCCGTCCCGTCAGCCAGGGGCTGGCCGGAGCCGCTGAACATGGAAAAGCTGCTCGGCAAGTCGACCGACAGGGCCGGACCTTCTGCCACCAGGATCCGCAGGTTGATCCCACCGGCCCGGGCTCCCAGAGGTATCAGGGCGAACAGAAAGCAGGTGGCGAGGAGTCGGTGGCGCAGCTTGGGCATGGTGTCCTTGTGGCCGGAGGATGAGGGAGGCGGGGACGACCCAGACCGGACTCGGGGCCTGCGGGTAGTCGCTGGACCGCCCGTACTCTAGCATGCTCGGCCGGGTCCGTCCACGCCCCACCTGCGCCAGCGGGAGCGCCCCCTCCGGAGCGATTTGCTCAGAGCCCCATCTGCGCCCGGATGAAGTCGGTCTGCACCGCTCCCCTGCGGTAGTAAGGGTGGTCCATCACTTTCAGGTAGAGCGGGATAGTGGTCTTGACACCTTCCACGACGCTTTCCTCGAGGGCCCGCCGCATGCGGGCGATGGCCCAGGCCCGGTCGGGGGCGTGGACGATCAGCTTGCCGATCAGGCTGTCGTAGTTCGGGGGGATCTGGTAGCCGCTGTACGCGTGGGTGTCGACGCGGACCCCTGGGCCCCCGGCGAAGTGGATGTTGTCGATGTGCCCGGGGCTGGGCCGGAACTCCCGGTCGGGATCCTCGGCGTTGATCCGGCACTCGATGGCGTGCCCCTGCAGGTGGATGTCTTCTTGGTGCAGCGTGAGGGGATGCCCAGCGGCGATGAGGATCTGCCAGCGGACCAGATCCACCCCGCTGATCATCTCGGTGACAGGGTGCTCCACCTGGATGCGGGTATTCATCTCCATGAAATAGAAATGCCCATCCCGGTCGACGATGAACTCCAGGGTGCCGGCGCCGGCGTACTGGACGCGCTTAGCCAGCCGGACTCCCGCCGCCAGCAACTCCCGCCGCAGCGATTCAGGTAGGGTGCTGGGGGCTTCCTCGATCAGCTTCTGGTTGCGCCGCTGCACCGAGCAGTCCCGCTCCCCCAGGTGGATCACCTCCCCCCTGCCGTCTCCTAGGACCTGGACCTCCACGTGCCGGAATCCCTCGATGAGTTTCTCCATGATCACCGAGGGGTCGGCGAAGTGCAGCAGCGCCTCGTTCTGCGCGGCTGCCAGCGCCTCGGGCAGCTCCTGCTCGGTGCGCACCACCCTCTGGCCCCGCCCCCCGCCCCCTGCGCTGGCCTTGAGCAGGACCGGATAACCCAGCTGCCGGGCGCTGCTCAGCGCCTCTTCGACCCCGCTGAGAATTCCGGTCCCCGGGACGGTCGGTACCTCGCACTCGGCGGCCAGCTTGCGCCCCCCCGCCTTGGAGCCGAGCAGGTGCATGCTCTCCGGGGTAGGGCCGATGAAGACCAGGCCGTGGTCGCGGCACATCTCGGCGAACTCGGGGTTCTCGGCCAGGAAACCGTAGCCTGGGTGGATGGCCTGGGCCCCAGTCATCAGGGCAGCCGAGAGGATATTGGGGATATTCAGATAGCTCTTGCTGCTGGGGGGAGGTCCAACGCAGACCGACTCGTCGGCCAGCAGAACCGGTAGGCTCCGCTCGTCGGCCTGGCTGTAGACCACCAGGGTCTGGATACCCAGCTCCTTGGCCGCTCGGACCACCCGCAGAGCGATCTCGCCGCGGTTGGCGATCAGGATTTTCTGGAACAGAGCCCGGTCCGCCATTCAGGTCTCGATCAGGAAGAGCTCTTGGCCGAACTCGACCGGATCGCCGTTCTTGGCCAGGATCTCGCGGATGACACCGGCCTGCTCGGCTTCGATCTCGTTCATAAGCTTCATCGCCTCGATGATGCACAGGACCTGGCCCTCCTTCACCCGCTCCCCCACGGTCACGAAGGGGGGTTGATCGGGCGCGGGGGCCGTGTAGAAGGTTCCCACGATGGGGGCGTGCACCGGGACCAGGCCCGGCTGGGCGGATGGCTCCTGGCTCGCGCCCGGTTCGCCGGGGGGTAGGCGCTCCTGCGGGGGCAGGGGAGATGTTAGGGGGGCTGACGGCTCACCGCTGGCCCCCCTGAGCAGCTGCAAGTCGAAGGCTTCGGTTTTGAGGTGAAACTCCCGGACGTCCGCGGAGACGAGAACCTCCAGCAGCCTGCGCAGCTCCTCGGCGTCCATCAGGCGCGCCCCAGGTACTCGCCGGTGCGGGTGTCGACCCGCACTAGAGTGCTCTGCTCGACGAAGAGGGGAACTTGGATCACCGCACCGGTCTCCAGGGTCGCCGGCTTGGTTCCCCCGGAGACGGTGTCCCCGCGTACCCCCGGATCGGTCTGGACGATGTTCAGGGTGACCTGGTTGGGCAGAGTGATCTTCAGGGGCTTTTCCCCGTATTGCTGCACCTCGACCTCCAGGTTCTCCTTGAGGAAGCGCGAGGCATCGCCGGCTAAGCGCACCGGCAGGCTGAGCTGGTCGTAGGTCTCCATGTCCATGAAGATGCAATCCTCGCCGTCGCGGTAGAGGAATTGCATCTTCTTGGACTCCACGAAGATATCCTGCAGCTTCTCGGTCGCGTTGAAGGTCCGGTCGATGATGGAGCCGCTCTCCAGGTTGCGCAGCTTGGTGACCACCTTGGCCCCGCCGCGCCCCATCTTGAGGTGCGAGTACTCCAGGCACTCCCACAGGCTGCCGTCCATCTCGATTTTGGTCCCACTCCTGAGTTCGGTCACGCTGATCATGCTGACTCCTGCCGATCGGTCCGCAGCGGCCCCCCTTGGGGATCGTTGAGAACCGTGATCTCGGGCTTGAACCCAATCTGGTGAATGTAGTCCAGGTACTCGCTCTCGCTCAGAGGCCTTCCCTTGCCCGAGAGCGCTACGAAGAAAGCCTCCATCACGTTGGTTCCGAACGACCTCCCGCCGATCCTGGGGGTGGTGGTGACCATCTTCCAGACGCCGCTGCGCTCGGCCCACTCCAGGTCCGCTTTGGTGGTGGTGTTGGTCAAGATGATCTTCCCGTGCAGGTCCTCGGGGGCGTAGCGGCGGATGTAGAGGAAGTCCCCGGCCAGCACGTCGGCCCAGGCGTAGTACTTAGTTCCTCTGCCCAAGACTTCCTGCTCCTGTTTGTCGCCGGTCGGATAGAACCACTGGAAGGGGAGCTGGGTGACCACCGGCAGGAGGGTGGTGGCCAGCAGCTTCAGGGCGGCGAAGCTGCGCAAGGGGAGCGGCAGGTTGAGCGAGAAGATCACATCCCCGAAGACCATATCGGCTCCAGCGCCGGAGAGCGCCTCGGCCATCCCGAAGCGGTCCAGCGCCGAGACCATCAGCACCCTGCAGCCCTTCCAGCGGATATCCGGCTCTAGGAGCCGGATGGCTTCCCGCTCCAGGGTATGCTTGAGGCCGCTGCCGTCCAGGAGGGGGGTCAGCTTGGCGTGGCCGGCTAGCTTGATGATGTCCCGGAAGGAATAGCGGCGCCGCCCAGCCACGATGTAGAGATCCGTCCCACCCAACCCGAAAGCGTCCACTCGGCCGTCCAGCTCCGAGAGGATTCGGGCGGCTCGCCGCATGTCTCCGTCGGTCCCGATCCGCTCGAGGAGGAAGTGCTGATCCAGGACGGTCAGCTCCTCGCGAGCGTCCCGCTTCGAACTCCCGATACTGACGCTGACGACGTGCCGGTACCCCTGGGGAGCAGGGGTCCATCCGGGAGGCAGCGCGCTGGACTCAGACATGACGCCTCGCTTTCTCCTGTTCGTTGCACGAAAGAACCCTGCCCCGGCCCGCTGTGCCAGGAGGAGATCGCAGGGCGGCGGGGGCTAGTCCAGGCAACGCAGCGGATTGTAACATGCCGGCCCCGGGCCCGTGCGCAGTTGGGCTTGCAATCTCTTGCTGAGCGGCTCCGGCGGAGCGTGGGCCGCCTTCGGGGGTACTGCTGCTGGTAGCTGGCGCGCGGCTGCCCGCCGGGCCTCGGGTCCGCCTCCCTAGGTTACAGCGAACTCCGCTACCTTCCGGGCCATCCCGCCGACTGCGGCGGCTGCGCTGGTCTGAAGCCGCGGCCGGCGCTAGAGTGGTCGCGTGGCTCTCTACCAGCGTGCAAGGCCGCAGGCCTGGGAAGCCTTGATCGGTCAGGACCATGTCCGTGACGTGCTGCTCGCCGCTATCTCCGCTGGCCGCCTGGCGCACGCTTACCTGTTCAGCGGCCCCAGGGGAGTCGGCAAGACCTCGGCGGCCCGCCTGATCGCTATGACCGTGAATTGCCAGGCTGAGCACCCGCCCTGCGGGGAGTGCGCCTCCTGCAAGATGATCCGCGCGGGCAACCACCCAGATGTTCTCGAGATCGACGCCGCCAGCAACAACAGCGTCGAAGACGTGCGTGACCTGCGCGAGCGCGCCCCGCTCTCCAGCTTCCAGGGCGGCTACAAGGTCTTTATCCTGGACGAGGTGCACATGCTCAGCCGCGGGGCCTTCAACGCCCTGCTCAAGATCTTGGAGGAGCCCCCTCCAGCGGTTATCTTCATCCTGGCGACCACCGAGCCGGAGAAAGTTCCCGCCACCGTGATCAGCCGCTGCCAGACCTTTCGCTTCCGCCGGCTGGCTGAGGCCGAGATCGCAGCCAAGCTGGCCGAACTCTGCTCTCAGGAGGGGTTCAAGGTGACTCCGGCCGCCTTGGAACTGATCGCCAAGCTGGCCGACGGCGCGATGCGCGACGCCGAGACCCTGCTGGAGAGGCTGGGGCCGGCGACTAGGGAACTCAGCCTGGAGCAGGTCGAGCGCGAACTGGGCCTGCCGCCCGCGGAGCGTTTGGGTGAGCTCGCCGACGCTCTCCTGGAGCAGGACATCGGGGCCAGCCTCTCTGTCGCCGGCCAGCTCTACGATCAGGGCTACGCAACCCGCACCCTCTTGGGACAGCTCAAGGAAGTGCTATTGGCCCGCCTGCGCTCCTGGCTGGGGACGCGGGGACCTGCGGACCTGCAGACCCTGTTGGGGCTTCTCGCCGACCTGGACGACCAGGATCTGCGGCTGAGCCGGCAGCAGGACCGGACTGCCTTAGAGCTCTCCATCACCCATCTGCTCAGGCCAGCCTACCCGTCCGGGGAGCTGTGGGAGCGCGTGGACCGCCTAGAGGCTGAGCTGGCGGCTCTGCGCGGCGCGCCGCCCGGCCAGGGCCGATCGGTTCCTCCCGGGCCCTGGCGGCGGGCCGAGGGCCCGGGAGGGGCGGACCGGTCCCCGGAAACCCCCCCTGGGGATTCGGCGCCGGCGGGTTGGGAGGATTTCCTCAGGGTGGCCAGCGTCCAGCAGAGGGCCTTCCTGAAACCGGCTCGCCCCGAGATCCTGCCCGGCCTGCTGCGGCTGTCCTACCCCGCCGCCAGCGCCTTCCACGCCAAGTCGGTCCGCTCCCGCACCGAGGAGTACACCGAGTTGGCCCGCCGCGTCTTCGGCGACGTCACCCTGCAGGTCAACCTGGAGGGCGAGGCCTCGCCCTCCCCTAGCCGGCCGGCGCTCCCTGGCCCTGGTCCGGCCCAGGCCACGCCGGGGCCGAGCGGGGGCGGAGGGACGCCGGCCGGCCCTGCGGGGTCACCTGCCGCGGCTCCGGACAAGCCCGCCGCGCAGCCCGAACTTCCCGAGCCGCGCACCTCGCCCCTGCCCCGGGAGGCCCGCGGGGAGGAGGCCCGGGGGATTCTGGAGCACCCGCTCTACGGCCACCTCAGCCAGCTCTTCCCGCACCAGGTGCGCGAGCTGGGGCGGCGCGGTGCCGGACAGGCCCCTCAAGCTGAATCCAGCGCTGACGAGGAGCCTGCCGAGGGATCCGGCGGAGTAGTCTGAGCGGATGCAGACCTCTCGCTCTCAAGAATGGTTTGCCCGGGCGCTCCGGCGGATTCCCGGAGGGGTGAACTCACCCGTACGCGCTTTCCTGGCAGTCGGCGGTACGCCGCACTTCATCGCTAGGGCCCAGGGCGCTTACCTGGAAGACGTCGACGGGAACCTCTTCATCGATTACCTGGGCTCCTGGGGGCCGATGATCCTGGGGCACAATTCCCCGGTGGTGCGCGACGCCCTGATCCAGACCCTGGCCATGGGGACCAGCTTCGGTGCCCCCAGCCCCTTGGAGGTCGAGCTGGCCGAGCTGGTTTGCCAGCTGACCGGCACCGATCAGGTGCGCCTGGTCAACTCGGGGACCGAAGCCACCATGAGCTGCCTGCGCCTGGCTCGAGCGGCCCGCGGCCGCTCGAAGATCCTCAAGTTCCGGGGGAACTATCACGGCCACGCGGACGGCCTGTTGGTCCAAGCCGGCAGCGGCTTGGCTGCGCTGGGTTCGGCCGGATCGTCCGGAAGCGCGCCCTCGTCAGCGGGGGTCCCAGAAGAGTACGCCGCCCTGACCCTGGTGGTGGAGTACAACGACGCCGCAGCCCTGAGGGATCTGCTCCGCGCTCAGGGGGATCAGCTGGCTGCGATTATCTTCGAGCCGGTGGTGGGCAACTCCGGCGTCCTCCTCCCCTCGGCCGACTTCCTCGGCGCCTTACAGGAGGCGCGCCGCCTGGGGATCCTGCTCATCGCCGACGAGGTCATGACCGGATTTCGCTTGGGTCTATCCGGCGCCTGCGGGCTGCTGGGTATCGAGGCGGATCTGTTCTGCTGGGGGAAGATCTTGGGCGGCGGGCTGCCGGTGGGCGCCTACGGCGGTCCTGCCGACCTGATGTCCCAGATCAGTCCCAGCGGGCCGGTGTACCAGGCTGGAACGCTCAGCGGCAATCCTCTGGCGGTGGCCGCCGGCCTGGCCGCGCTGCGCGCGCTGGTGGCCGATCCGGGCTTGTATACCCGACTGGACCGCTACGCTGCTGAGCTGGCCGCCGGGCTTACTGGCCTGGCTGCGCGGCACGGTGTCCCGGCGGTGGTCCACCAGATCGGCTCGATGCTCACCCTCTTCTTCACAGGGGGCCCGGTCGAGAATTACGCCCAGGCCTCGGCCAGCGATACCGCCCGCTTTGCGCGCTGGTTTCACGCTCTGCTCGACCAGGGGGTCTACTGGCCGCCCAGCCAGTTTGAGAGCGCCTTCGTCAGCGCAGCCCACGGCGCGCGCGAGCTGGAGCGCACCCTGGCTGCCGCCGACCGGGCTCTGTCTGGCCTGTCCGGCTAGCTCGCGGCAGCTTCGGGCTCGACACGCCCGGCCCTTTGGCGGTACTATGCCTACCCGAGGTTTCGGTGGCCTATCACAACGAAAAAGATCTGCTGTTTGAGTTATTCCCGGCGACTGCTCGCCGCCTGTTCCCGGGCGGTCCGGCAGGCGCCCCCCCGACTTTGGCGCTCTGCCCCGTCGCCGGCGGGGGATTGGCCCTGATCGACGGCGACCGCTTGCTCGAGCTGGAGCCGCTCGAGCAAGCCGGGAGGGGTTCGGTGATGTGCGAGCTGTGCTCCCGTACCGTTTCGCGCTCGGATGCGCTATTCTACCGCGTGCGGGTCCCCTCTGCGGCTGGGCGTTGGCGCTACTTGGCCCTGTGCGCGAAGCGGTCGGGGTGTGAGTCGGTTGCCGGCAGCGCACGCCTGAAGCGCCTCGCCCAGCGGCTCCAGCAACCGGTCTGAGGAACCCGAGTTTGTCCGCCGTGAAAGGGGAGATGTGGCTAGGGAAGTCAAGCTGACGCAGGAAGGATACGAGCGCCTGCAGCGCACTCTGGAGCAGGAGTATGCCAGGCTCGCCGAGGCGACCAGGATTCTCCGGGAACAGATGGAGGCCGGCGAGGACGACGAGGACAACGGCCTTGAGGAGGCCAAGCGCGAGAAGCTGAACATCGAGGCCCGTATCGAGGAGCTCGAGGATACCTTGGCCCGGGCGACCGTTATCGCCAGCGGCCAGCAGGACACGGTCACCTTGGGATCGGTGATCGTTCTGCACGACGAGCGGACCGGCAAGGATCTGCGGGTCCAGCTGGTTTCTGCTCCGGAGGCGGCGGTGCTCGGAGGGACCCTCCCCAGGATCAGCGAGGACTCGCCGGTAGGAGTCAAGCTGCTCGGCCGCAAAGTCGGTGAGTCCTTCGTGGTCTCCCTGGACGAGGGGAAACGGCAGCTCGCCTACCGGCTGGTAGCGATCGAGAGCTGAGGGGCACGGCCCCGCTTGGACCTATGCTGGTGGCATGGTCACTGCCATCGTGCTCATCCAAGCCGAGCGCTCCAGAATCCCCGAAACGGCTAGCGAGCTCGCCGCCCTGCCCAGGGTGACCGAGGTGTACAGCGTGACCGGGGACTGGGACATCGTGGCGATCCTGCGTTTGCCCAGTTACGAGGATCTGGATGACGTCGTCACCGGCTCGCTGCGCAAGCTGAGTGGGATCCTGAGGACCCAGACCATGCTGGCTTTTCGCAGCTACAGCCCGGAGTGGCTGGACCGCGGCTTCACCATGGGCCTCGAGGAGGACTAGGAATTACCCCAGTGAGCTGGCCGCGCCCGCTGGTGGACGGAGCGGTCCTGGTGGGCGGCGCCGTCCGCGACGCGCTGATGGACTTGAGCCCGCGCGATTTGGACTGGCTGGTCCCGGACATCGAGGCGGCGCTGGGGCAGCTGCGCCGGCGGCCTGACAGCGAACCGGTCCAGATCGATCCCAGCCGGCTGCTCTACCGGGTCCAGATCGCTGGGGTGTGGAACGATTTCGCTCCCATCCAGGGCAGCCTTGCCGACGAGCTGCGCCGCCGCGATTTCTCGGTCGACGCGCTGGCTTGGTCGCCGGGCAGCGGTTTGGTCGATCCCGTAGGGGGGCGCGCCGACCTGCGCCGCCGCCGCCTCAGGATGGTCGCAGAGGCTAACCTGCGCGCGGATCCCCTGCGGCTGCTCCGCGGGGCCAGGCTGATCGCGACCCATGGCCTCAGGGCCGAGCCGGAGACCGAGGCGGCTCTGGGGCGCTGCGCTGCGGACCTGGCCAGCCGCCAGCTCGCGGCCCCGGCTCCCGAACGGGTCGGAGCCGAACTCGACCTGCTGCTGTGCGGCGGCGATCCGGTCTCCGGGCTGCGGGCCCTAGAGCGCTGGGGCGCCCTGGCCATCTGGATTCCCGAGCTGGCCGCCACCTCCGGGGTCTGGCAGGGGGGCTTCCACCACCTCGACGTGTATCACCACAGCCTGCTGGCCCTGGCCGAGCTGGTCCGGTTGCGCCCCCGAGCCCCCTTGGACCTGCGCTGGGCCACCCTGCTCCACGACCTGGGCAAACCGGCCAGCCGCAGCCAGGACGCTTTCGGGCGCTACCACTTCTACGGCCACGCCGAGCTGGGAGCCGCGTTGGCCAGCTCCAGGCTACTGGAGCTACGCCGCCCGCGCGGGTTGGCCGAGCGGGTCTCCGCCCTGATCGCCGCCCATATGCTGCCGCTGCCGGGCGACCTCCGCCTGGCCAAGCGCTTCGTCCACCGCCGCGGGGAGCTGCTCCCGGACTTGCTGGACCTGATGATCGCCGACCGGCAGGCGGCCCGGGGTCCGCTCTCCAACCAGGGCACCCGCTTGGCCTATCAGCAGGGGATCGACCGGGTCCTTCAGGCGATGGAATCCCCGCGGCCAGCGGCCCCGCTGCTGGATGGCCACCAGATCATGGCTGCCCTCGGACTGCCACCCGGTCCGCTGATCGGCCGCCTGCTCGCCGAGCTCGCCGAGGCGCAGGCGGTGGGGGACCTGGAGACCAGCGAGCAGGCTACCGAGTACCTTCGCCGGCGCCTGGCGGCCCTGCGAGCCGGCCAGAACTGATCTGGCGCGGTGATACAATGCCCCGGCATGAGCGACATGAAGACGCCCGATTGGGTGAAGGACACCGTTTTCTACCAGATCTTTCCAGACCGCTTTGCCCAGAGCGCCCGCGTCTCCAAGCCCGCTCGCCTGCAGCCCTGGGGGGATCCGCCCCAATCCCACCTCTTCCAGGGTGGGGACTTGCTGGGGGTGGTCGAACACCTCGACCACTTAGTCGACTTGGGCATCGGAGCCATCTATTTCTGCCCAGTATTCCAGTCGACCAGCAACCACCGCTACCACACCTACGACTACTTCCAAGTAGATCCTCTGCTAGGGGGTAACGCTGCCCTGGAGGCCTTGATCCAAGAGGCCCATGCCCGCGGGATCAAGCTGGTCTTGGACGGCGTCTTCAACCACGCTAGCCGAGGTTTCTTCCAGTTCAACGACATCCTGGAGAACGGCCCGGACAGCCCCTATTTGGACTGGTTTCACGCCCGCTCCTTTCCGCTGCGGCCCTACGGCCCACCCGACCAGCCCCCCGGGTACGACTGCTGGTGGGGTAACCGGGCCCTGCCCAAATTCAACACCGCTACCCCGGAGGTGCGGGAATTCCTGTGGGGGGTCGCCGAGCACTGGATCCGCCTGGGCATCGACGGCTGGCGCTTGGACGTCCCCAACGAGATCGACGACGACGAATTCTGGAGGGAGTTCCGCCGCCGGGTCAAGGCCATCAACCCCGATGCCTACATCGTCGGAGAGATCTGGGAGCGGGCTGACCGCTGGCTGGCCGGCGACCAATTCGATGCGGTGATGAACTACCCCCTGGCCCGGGCAATCCTCGGCTTCACGGCGGCGGACAGCCTCGACCCAGCGGTAATCTCCGGGACCGGTTACGGGGCCATCCCGCCTCTCAGCGGCGAGAATTTTGCCGAGCAACTCCTCGACCAGCTCGACTGGTATCCCGACGAGGCCGGCCAGGCCCAGCTCAACCTGCTCGGTTCCCACGACACCCCTAGGTTCCGGACGGTGGCCAAGGGCGACGAGAGCGCCTACCGCCTGGCCACCCTGCTGCAGATGACCCTGCCTGGAGCTCCCTGCATCTACTACGGCGACGAGGTCGGCATGGAGGGGGGGAAAGACCCTGATTGCCGACGCGCCTTTCCTTGGCACACCCCGACCGCCTGGAATCTGGAGTCCTACGCCCTGACCAAGCGCCTGATCCAGGTCAGGTCCAAAGAGATAACGCTGCGCCGCGGTGCCACCGAGGTGATCCTTGCCCGCGGGGAGCTGCTGGCCTACCGCCGCGCCTTGGGTGAACGGCAGGCTTACGTGGTCGTCAACGCCAGCCGCCAGAACACCTCTGCCGACCTGCGGGGGCTGCAGCCGGGGAACTACCTGGAATGCCTCAGCGGCCAGCAGATCGCGCTCTCGGAGGAGGCGACCTTCGCGGTGGGGGCCCGCTCCGGCCTGCTCCTGGTCCCCCTCAGCTAACCTCAGCGGACCTTGCTGCCGCTGGCCAGAGGCAGTTCCGGGCCGATCAGATCTAACTGGTCGCCGTCTTCGGCCGCCAGGATCATTCCCTGGCTGAGGATGCCGCGCAGCCGCACCGGCTTCAGGTTGGCCACCACCACTACCCGCCGGCCGAGCAATTTTTCGGGGGCGAACCAGCGCCGGATCCCGGATACCACCGTCCGGGACTCTCCCCCCAGGCTGAGGCTCAGCTTGAGCAACCGGTCGGCCCCGGGGACTAACTCGGCTGCCGTCACCTCGGCGACGCGCAGATCCAACTTGGCGAAATCTTCCAAACTGATCTCTCCAGCTCCCTGGGCCGGCTCGCCGCCCTGGGGATTCGGCTTCCGGTCCTCTTGGGGCTGCTGGCGCTCTTCCCCGAGCTGGGTCCCCGGCTTGGGGAAGAGCACCTCGCCTGGCTGCACCCGCGTCCCCGGCTGGAGTAACCCCCAGTCCCCTTCCAGCGAGGCAGCTTGGCCTGGAGCCAAGCCCAGTTGCCCCCGCAGCGCCTCCATTTTGTGCGGCATCACCGGGCCCAGCAGGACCGCGGCGATCCGCAGACCCTCCAGAGCGGTGTAGAGGGTCAGGTCCAGCTGGCCGCTCTGCTCGGGGACTTTGGCCAGCGCCCAGGGCTGCGTCTCGGTCAGGTAGCGGTTGAGGTCGCGCACGAATTCCAAGACTTCTTCGATGGCTTGGGAGATCCGCATGTCCCGGACCTGCTCCAGGATTCCGGCCTGCAGGGCCAGCGCTGCGCGGGCGATGGCCTGCTCGCGCTGACCCTGAGGGCCTGGGGTCGGCACCAGCCCACCGCGGTAGCGCTCCACCATGGTGACGGTGCGGGAGAGCAGGTTGCCCAGGTCGTTGGCCAGGTCGGAGTTGAGGCGCTGCTCGATCACCGCGTCGCTGACAATGCCGTCCATCCCGAAGCTCACCTCGCGCAGCAGGGCGTAGCGCAGCACCTCCGCTCCGTAGCGCCGCCCGGCCTCTAGGGGATCAATCCCGTTGCCCAGCGACTTGCTCATCTTGCGGCCGTCGCTGCCCAACAGGTATCCCTGCACGTTCAGCCGCTGATAGAGCGGCAGGCCCGCCGCCCGCAGCATGGTCGCCCAGAACAGGGTGTGGGTGCGCAGGATGTCCTTGCCGACCACGTGCCAGCTCACCGGCCAGAACTGCGCGAACTGGGGCCCATCCGGATAGCCCAGCGCCGAGATGTAGTTGAGCAGGGCGTCGAACCAGACGTAGGCGACGTGGCTGTCGTCCCAGGGGATCTCGATCCCCCAGCGCACCCTGGACTTGGGGCGGGAGATGGACAGGTCCCCGATCGGCTCTCGGAGCATCTCCGAGACCTCGTGGGCGTAGGCGCTGGGCCGGATCAGGTCGGGGTTTCTCTGCAGCTCTTGCTGGAACCAGCTGCGGTATTTCTCCATCCGGAAGAAGTAGTTAGCTTCGGTGCGCACTTCAGGGGGAATGAAGTGTTGTGGGCAGAGCCGGTCGGCGGTGAGCTCCTTCTCGGTGTAGTAGCGCTCACACTTGACGCAGTAAAGGCCCTGGTATTCACCGTAGTAGATGTCTCCGGCGTCGTAGACTTTTTGCAGGACCTGTTGGACTACCCGCTGGTGTCTGGGCTCGGTGGTGCGGATGAAGTCGTCGTAGGAGATCTCCAGCTGATCCCAGGCCCCGCGAAAGCTGGCCGAGACCTGGTCGACGAAAGCTTCCGGCTCCAGCCCCGCCGCCGCCGCCGCCTTGGCGACGTTCTCGCCGTGCTCGTCGGTTCCGGTCAGGAAGAAGGTCTGGTAGCCGGCCAGCCGGTGGTAGCGGGCCAAGACGTCGGCCACGACGGTGGTATAGGCGTGGCCGGCGTGGGGCTGCCCGTTGACATAGTAGATCGGCGTGCTGACATAGAAGCTTTTCAAGATGTCCTCAGCGGAGCGTCGGGAGATCGCTGGCGAGCAGGAGGACCCGCTCGCGCAGTAGCGGTAGCCAGGACTGGAGTAGAGCAGCCGGCTCCAGGTCGGGCAGCTGCAGGGTCCTCGGCGCCTCGATGTTCCAGACCGGGCTGTCGCTGGGCAGGCCGGCCAGCTCCCTGGCCCGCTGCAGGCCGAGCTCCAAGTCCCCCAGCTCGTCGACCAATCGGTGGTCCAGCGCGTCCTTGCCGGACCAGATCCGCCCTCTCCCGACCGCGTCGACCTGCTGCTTGCTGAGTCCCCTGCCGGCAGCGACCTGTCCCAGGAAGCGGTCGTAGATCTCAGCTACCTGGCGCTCCACCACGGCCCGCTCCTGCTCGCTGAAGGGGTGGTCGCTGCTGAGTAGGTCGGCCAGCGGGGCGGTCTTGATCACTTCGGGGTTTAGCCCGTACTTCTGGTTGAAGCCCTGTAAGACCGGCTTGACGCTGAGGACGCCGATCGACCCGGTCAGGGTGGTCGGAGCCGCCACGATACGGCTGCACCGAGCCAGGACGTAGTAGCCGCCCGAGGCCGCCAGGGTGCCCATCACCCCGACTACCGGCTTCTTTCTGCGGATCCGCTCCACCTCGTGGGCGATCAGGTCGCTGGCCAGCGCCGAGCCACCTCCGGAGTCCACGTACAGGACCACCGCGGAGACCAGGGGGTCGCGCTCGGCCAGCCGCAAGGCCCGGATCACGCTCTCCGAGCCGCTCATGGCACCCCCCAGCAGCGGCAGCGGCAGCGGATTGCGCCTGGACTTGCCGGTGACGATGGTACCGAGCACCGAGACCACCGCCAGCCGGGGTTCTCCGGGGCGGCGCGGGCTCAGTTTCAGGAAGCGCGCGGCTTGCGCCAGGGACAGGTGCTGGCTACCCAATAGCCCGTCCTCGTAGGCGATCCGGTCGACTGCGCCCAGTTCCTTGGCCCTTCTGGCCGAGCTGACCCCTTCCTGCAGCCAGGCCTCCACCGTTTCCGGCTGCACTCGGCGGCTGCTGGCTACCTCCTCGCAGAAGCTGCGCTGCAGCTGTCTGAGCAGCGCGGTCCGCTGCTCGCGGTCGAAGTCGTCCATCGCCGACTGGGTGAACTCCGAGAAGGCGCTCTTGTACTCCTGGATGGCGATCTTCTCGAAGGAGATGCCGTAGCGCTCCAGGGCGTCCTTGAGGTAGGTGCGGCCCAGCGCGAGGCCGCTCAGGTTGAGCTCGGCGCTCTCGGGGACAGCCAGCTGTCCACCTGCGCTGGCTACCAGGTACTGCGCCATGTTCAGGCTGTTGGCCACCACGTGGACCAGCTTGGAGCTAGCTAAGTCGGCGATTGCCCGCCGCAGGGCGTAAGCGGTGCTCAGGTCGACCTGCAGATCCCCGATACGCAACACGACACCCCGCAGCCAGGGCGTGTTTCTCAGAGTAGAGAGCTTGAAGCAGAACTCCTCTAGGCTCTCCGGACGGGGCTGCAGCAGGTCTAGCGGCCTCCTAGGCAGGTTGCGGGCCGGATAGCTTCCGGAGAGATCCAGAACCACCAGGGGGGGTCTAGGGCCGGGGAGGTCGGCCAGAGCGTTCTTCAGCGCTACTGCAGCGTTGTAAGCGTAATCCTGGATCAGGAGCTGCTCCACGATCAGCCTCCCTTGGGCTGCAGCTTATAGACCTGCTGGGGGCTGAGCTGCTTCTTGCGCAGCCGGTCGATCTCGCTGACGCTGATCGGCTTCTTGCCTTTGGGCAATTGATTACCCCAGCTGGACAGCGCGTAGTTGACCGCCTCGGCGATCTGCTTGCTGGAGAGGATGCTCCCCCAGGCCGGCATCACCCCGTTGTAGGTCTTCCCCAGCACCTTGATCTTTCCTTGGATGCCGTAGAGCAAGACCTTACCCAGGTAGATGCGCCCCCCAGCCCTGGCCATCAGGTTGACGATGTGCTGCTTCAGCGGAGGGAAAGCCCCCGGGACGCCGAGCCCGGTGGTCTGGTGGCAGACTGCGCAGTTGGTGTCGAAGACCTTCTTGCCGGCTGCGACCTCGCTGGCCGCCACGGTGTACTGCTTTCCGGAGGACGTAGGCGCTTTGGAGGTCGTGCTGGACGCCTTCGCCTTGGTGTTGGAGGTCGTGCTGGACGCCTTGGTAGACGGCTTGGCGGCTGCGCTGGCGCTGCTCGGCTGCAGCTTATAGACCTGCTGGGGGCTGAGCTGCTTCTTGCGCAGCCGGTCGATCTCGCTGACGCTGATCGGCTTCTTGCCTTTGGGCAATTGATTACCCCAGCTGGACAGCGCGTAGTTGACCGCCTCGGCGATCTGCTTGCTGGAGAGGATGCTCCCCCAGGCCGGCATCACCCCGTTGTAGGTCTTCCCCAGCACCTTGATCTTTCCTTGGATGCCGTAGAGCAAGACCTTACCCAGGTAGATGCGCCCCCCAGCCCTGGCCATCAGGTTGACGATGTGCTGCTTCAGCGGAGGGAAAGCCCCCGGGACGCCGAGCCCGGTGGTCTGGTGGCAGGCTGCGCAGTTGGTGTCGAAGACCTTCTTGCCGGCTGCGACCTCGCTGGCCGCCACGGTGTACTGCTTTCCGGAGGACGAGCTCGAAGCCACGGTCGCGTTGGCTGCAGCGAACTGGGCCTTGCTGCTCGCGCCGACGGCGGCGCCGATCCGGTACGCGGTGAACCCAGCGGCGATGAACAGCGCCAGGAAGATGGTGATGGATACGGCGAATCGGTTCACTGTCCCTCCCAGCTTTCAGGCTACCACAGCCTGCTTCCCCGAGTCTGAGGGAGCTCTCATCTGCCTGGCCAGAGAATAATGTCCCCGCGACCGGTTCCGGCTCCGAGCTTGGGCTAGGCTGAGGTGTGCGCCTAGCTAGCCTGACCTGCTCGAATACCGAGATCCTAGCCGCTCTGGGCCTGCTGGAAGACCTGGTCGCGGTGGACGGGCACAGCGACGTCCCGGGCCTGGAGCGCGCGGTGCGGCTCGGTCCGGACCTGGCCATCCAGACCGGTCTGCTGGCTGCCTCGCGCCCCGATCTGGTGCTGGCCAGCCTCTCGGTCCCGGGCATGGAGCGAGTGGTGCAGCAGGTGGGTCGCCTGGGCTTCGACCAGCTCACCTTGGACCCGGTTAGGTTGTCCGATGTCTGGGGGGACGTCTTGGAGGTGGGGGCCGTCCTGGGCCGCTTTCAGCTGGCTGCCCAGTTGGTGGCGGCCTGGCGCGCAGAGCTCTCCGAACTTGCCGGGGAAGTCCTCGGCGCCTTGGCCGGTTGGCGGCCCCGGGTGGCGGTGGAGTGGTGGCCTAGACCGGTCATCGTCGCTGGCGGGAAGAGCTGGGTCAGCGACCTAGTCTCGGGCCTGGGAGCCCAGCTGGTCCCGGATGCGCCGCACCGGCGCAGCTTGCCTCTGACCCCCTCCGATTTGGGCGAGGCCGCACCGGACTTGCTGGTGCTCTCCTGGTGTGGGGTCAAACGAACTCGCCCAGAGGTGGTAGGGCGCCGGGGGATTGCGCTGAAGCGGGTCGCGGTGATCCCCGAGTCCGCTCTAGGCCGACCCGGGCCCCGGCTGCTGGAGGGGGCCCGGGCGCTGGCCGCCGAGTTACGGGTTCTGGCTGCCCTAGCCTAGGGTTTGCTGGTGTTGGTTCCAGCGGAAGGCGTTTGGGTGGGCGGAGCCACCGGAGTCGGGCTGGCCACCGTGACCAGCTTGGGATAAGTCACGATCTTGGCTTTCTTGGTCAGGTGGTTGAAGTAGCTCTGCAGCGCCTGGTTGCTCAGGGCCTTGAGGATAGCGGCCTTGGCCTGGCTCAGCGGTTCGAGGCTGGCCGCGGTGCGCTTAGTGACCAACAGCACGTGGTAGCCGTACTGGCTGTGCACGATCTGGTACTTGCCCACCGGCCCGGAGAAGGCGGCTTGGTTGAAGGGCGGGACGGTGGTTCCGGGGGCGATGCAGCCCAGGTTGCCGCCCTTGTTCTTGCTGCCCGGGTCGATGGAGTACTTCTTGGCCAGAGCTGAGAAGCTAGCTCCCTTGAGCAGCATCGCCTTGATCTTCTCGGCCAGCGCGTCGGTCTTGACCAGGATGTGGCGGACGCAGGCCGTCGCCGGCTTGGTGAACTGGCTCTGGTTGGTCTGGTAGTACAGCTTGACCACCGAATTCGGGAAGGTGAACTGCTTGATCAAGTCCTTGGAGTAGGTGCTGTAGATCATCCCGTCGCGGATCAGGGTGCGGTAGACCGCCTCGCTCTGGATCCCGGTCTGGGCTAGGGCGGACAGGAAAGCCGTGTTGGTCTTGAACTGGCTCCTGACCTTAGCCAGCTCTCGGTCGACTTTGGCGGTGCTGGCCTGCACCCCGGCCGCTGCGGCGGCTTGCAGGATGACTAGCTCTTGGGCGATCTGCTGCAGCACCTGAGGCCGGTAGCTCTCCAGGGGGACGACCGCTTGGGCGCTGAAGGGCAGCCCTTGCTGGTTGAGGATGCGCCCGGCAAAGGCGTCGAAATCCTGGTTGAAGGTTCCGAGGGTGAGATCTTGCCCGTTCACAACGGCGACGACAGTGCTGTTGGTCGGGCTGTTCTGCGGCGCGGCCAGCCCGGAGCCGGCTAGCAGGGCAGCGAGGACGCCGCCTTGGATCAGGGGAGAGAGTCGCATCGTCCCAGGATACGCCCATCGGTCCCTCGGCGTGCGAGAGTGAGCTGTGCCCGACCGCCACCCCCTGCGCCCACTGTGGCTGGCGCTCAGCCTGATGACCACCTTGCCCGTCCCGCAGGTTCCTTTGCCGAGTGCCCAGGACTTCTCCAGGGCCAGCGGTTTCTACCCGCTGGCCGGCTACCTGATCGGCCTGGGTAGCTCGGCCGCTCTGGGGGTAGCCGGCTGGTTGGGTCTGCCCCGCCCAGTAGCGGCGGCGCTGGCCCTGGCCGCCTGGTTGGCTCTCAGCGGCCTGCTGCATTTCGACGGATTAGTCGACAGCGCCGACGCGCTGCTGGCAGCTAGGCCCCCCGCTGCCCGCCGGGCCATCCTGAAGGACCTGCACCTGGGCGCTTTTGCTCTGGGGGTAGGCGCCGCTGCGCTGCTGCTCAAGTGGAGCCTGCTGGACTCCGTGGCGCTCTGGGCCCCCGTCCAGGCCGCTGTCCTGGCCAGGCTGGCGGTGCTCTGGCCGATGCGTTACCCTGCGCTGGGAGACAGCTCGCTCTCGGCCCGGTCCCGCCCCGGCTGGTGGTGGTTGGCGGTCCTGCTGGCCCTGCCGGTGCTCTGGTTGCCGGGCGGCTGGTTGGCCGCACTGCTGGTCTTGGCCTGCACCTCCGCCGCCTCAGCTTGGGCGGCCAGCCGCCTCGGTGGCGTCCTGAACGGCGATATCTACGGGATGGTCATCGAGCTCGCCGAACTCTCCGCCCTGCTGGCCGCCTCTCGTGTCCGCTGAGCTCTACCTGCTGCGGCACGGGGCTACCCGAGACACCGGGGCCGGCCGCTACCCCAGCGCCGGCCCCGGGCCGGCGCTGGACCCGGTGGGCAGGGAGGCGCTGCGCAACACAGCCTTCCCCTGGGGCGGGGACGGAATCTGCGGCCTGCGGGTGTGGTCCTCGCCGGCGCTGCGCGCCCGGCAAACCTGCCAGGTACTCGGGTTGACCCCAGACCGGATCCACCCCGGCCTGGCGGAGGCCGATTTCGGGGTTCTGGCCGGTCTCACCTGGGCTCAGGCGCAGGCCAGCTACGGCCCTGAGGCAGCGGCCTGGCTGCGCCTCCTGGCCGATCCGACCTCCCCGGGGGGTCCGCCGCGGGGGGAGAGCGGGGCGGCCTTCCACGCCCGGGTCTGGGCTTGCCTGAACGCGCTGCCCCGCTACCCCAGGGCCTTGTGGGTCACGCACGGGGGCGTGATCCAGGCGGTCCTGCGGCTCACCGGCGGCGGCTTCGCGCAGCTGCTTCCGGGGGATTGGCTGCTCTTGCAGCGAGGTCCCTGAAGTCCCCAAGCCTGTGCCCGTCCAGGGGGAGGGCTGCGGATATGCTGTTCGGGGAGGGGACCGTGGCCGAGACTTCAGAGCGCCGAGAGAGAGCCATGCGCGAGCTGACCGCCCAGCGGGAGGCGCATCACAAGAAGGAGATGGCCGGTCCCCGGCGGGGCCTGGTTCTGGTCTACACCGGGGCCGGTAAGGGGAAGACCACTGCCGCCCTGGGTCTCTTGCTGCGGGCTTCCGGGCGGGGCCTGCGCACCCGGCTGTTCCAGTTTCTCAAGCACGAGCGGGCCAAATTTGGTGAGCACCGCAGCTTGGACCGCCTGGGAATCCCCTACCAGGGCCTGGGGGACGGCTTTACCTGGCGCAGCCGGGACTTGGAGCGCAGCGCCGACCTGGCCCTGCAGGGCTGGCGAGCGGCTCGGGAGGCCCTGCTCTCCGGCGACTATGACCTGATTGTCTTGGACGAGTTCACCTACCCGCTCAAATACGGTTGGGTCGAGTGGGCGGAGGTGGAGGCGGCGCTGCGCGCCCGCCCAGCTGCCGTGCACGTGGTGATCACCGGCAGAGACGCCCTACCCGAGCTGATCACCTTGGCCGACACCGTCACCGAGATGGCGCTGGTCAAGCACGCCTACGATCAGGGCATCCCCGCTCAAGCCGGGATCGAGCACTGATGCCGCCGGAGGGCGAGCTCCCGGAGGAGCTCTGCTGCCGCGCCCTGGAGCAGGTCATGCGCCGCCGCCGCGACCACCGCCACTTCCTGCCCACCCCGCTCCCCAAGGAGGCCATCTCCGACCTGCTGGAGGCCTTCCGCTACGCCCCTAGCGTGGGCCTCAGCCAGCCCTGGGGTGTGATTGTGGTCCGCAGCCCGGAGCTGCGCGCCCGGCTGCGCTCTTCCTTCGAGCGGGTCCGGGCCCGGGAGCGCGAACGCTTCTC
This sequence comes from bacterium, assembly GCA_021810505.1. GTDB lineage: Bacteria > Deinococcota > Deinococci > Deinococcales > Deinococcaceae > JAJZIR01. The sequence goes on along the minus strand of JAJZIR010000010.1, from coordinate 23,522 downwards.
CGGCGCCAGGCAGGAGCGCTACGACCAGCTCAAGCTGGAAGCCATCACCGACGCCCCGGTCGGCCTGGCGGTGTACCTGCTCCCGCCCCCCGGAGCTACCTTGGGCACCACCAGCATGGAGGAGGCCTTGGCCTACAGCGTCGTCTCGGCCATCACCCTGCTCTGGCTGCGGGCTACTGCCCGGGGCCTGGGGGTGGGCTGGGTCAGCCTGCTCGACCCCCAGGAGGCGGCCAGCTTGCTGGAACTGCCGGGCGGCAGCCGCCTGATCGCCTACCTGTGCCTAGGGGTTCCGGCCAGGAAGTTGGACGCCCCTCTCCTGGAGACGCTGGGTTGGGAGCGCCGCCGCGCCCTGCAGGTCCGCTGGGAAGGTAACGGTGCGCCCTAGCCCGCTGCGCCTGCGCCCCAGCGCGGTCCCGGCCTTGGCTTTGGCCCTGGACCTGCTGGGCGAGCCGCCTCCGGCCCTGCACCCGGTGCGCTGGATGGGCCGCTATCTCGGTTTCTGCCGGAAGCGCTGGACCGCGCGCCAGCCCTCTTGGCAGCTGCTGGAAGGGGGGCTCGGCTGGCTGCTGGGGACGCTGCTCAGCGCCGCCGCCGCTCAGGCCTTTAGCTGGGCACTGCCCGGCTGGGCGGGCGCGCTGGGCCAGGCCGCGCTGCTGAGGACGCTGCTGGCCAGGCGGGCGCTGTTCCAGGCGGTGGCCGAGGTGGGGGTCGCCCTGGAAGCCGGCCGGCTGGACCGGGCCAGGGAGCTGCTGGGTTGGCACCTGGTCAGCCGCCCGGTCGACCAGCTGGCCGCCGACCAAGTCGCTGGGGCGGCGATCGAGAGCCTGGCCGAGAACCTCTGCGACAGCGTGGTGGCCCCCCTGCTGGCCCAGGCCCTGGGCGGCCTTCCCCTGGCCGCCGCCTACCGTTTCTGGAACACCGCCGATGCGGTGTGGGGGTACCGCGGCGCGCTGGAGTACTCCGGAAAGGTGGCGGCTACCGCCGACGACCTGGCCAATTTTGCGCCGGCCCGGATGGTCGCCTTGGGGGTGATCTTGGCTGCCTGGCTGTCCGGCGAGGACGCTCTGGGGGCTTGGCGCTGCTGGAGCCGTGACGCCGGCCTGACCGAGAGCCCCAACGCCGGCCAGTCCATGGGCGCCTTTGCTGGGGCGCTGGGCCTGTGCTTGGAGAAGGTGGGCCACTACTGCCTGAATGCGCCGGGCCGCGCTCCCGCCCCCTCCGACCTGCCCAGGGCGCTGCGGCTGGCTCGGCGCACGCTGTGGCTGCTGCTGCCGCTGCTCAGCTGGCGCCGCGCGGTGCGCGGTGCCTAAGCCGCTGTTCCCGCAGGTCCCGTTCCAGCAGCACGGTGGCGGGGGAGCCCCCGACTTCAGCGTCAACGCCAACCCTTTCGGCCCCAACCCGCGGCTGGTTCAGGCCAGCGCTTCGGCTGATTTGGATTACCCGGAGCGGACCCTCGGCCTGCCCAGAGAGCGCCTGGCCTGGCTGCACGGCCTGAAACCGAGCCAGGTCGCCTTGGGGTTGGGAGCTTCCGAGCTGCTCTACCGATCGGTCCGCGCCTTCGTCCCCCCGGGTGGCCTAGCGCTCAGCGTGCTGGCCCCCTTCGGCGAGCTGACCCGAGCTCTGCGCCTGCAGGGTGCTTCCCTGGAGGTGATCGCCCCCGGGGGAGACTGGCCGGGGATTCCTCAGCTGGTCTATCTGAGCCGGCCGCACAACCCCAGCGGCCTGCGGATTTCCCGGGCCGAACTGGAGGCGCTGGCGGAGCGCTGCTGGGGTGCGGGCGCGCTGCTGGTGCTCGACGAGGCCTACGCCCCCCTGCACCCCCAGCCCGAGCCGGACTGGAGCCACCCGGCCCTGCTGCGCCTGCAGTCCCCTGGAAAAGCCCACGGCGCGGTGGGGTTGCGCATGGCCTACGCGCTGGGGGAGCCCGAGATCGTCGCTGCCCTGGAGAACCTGCTCCCGGCTTGGCCGCTGCCCTCGCCCACCGTGGCCGCGCTGTCGGCGCTCCCGGAGGCCCAGGGCTGGCTGGCCGAGACCCTGCCGCGCTGGCGGGATGAGGCGCAGCGGATCGCTGGCGCGCTAGCTGGGCGCTGGCCGCTGCAGCACAGCGGCTTACCTTTCCTGAGCGTGCAGTTCCCCGCCCAGCGGGCCCAGCGGCTGCAGGCCAGCGGATTCGGCCTGCGCGAGCTATCCAGCTACGGCCAGCCGGGCTGGTGGAGGATCTGCGCCCGCCTGCCCCAGGACAACGACTTGCTGCTGGAGGCTGCGCTGGGGGGTGCTTACGGCTAAGGCGCTGATGGTGCAGGGCACCAGCAGCGGAGCGGGTAAGAGCTACCTGGTGGCCGCCCTGTTGCGGGCCTTCTCGGACGCCGGCCTGCGGGTGGCCCCCTTCAAGGCGCAAAATATGAGCAACAACGCCGGGGTAGTCCGTCCGGGTCTGGAGATCGGCCGCGCCCAGCTGCTGCAGGCTGTGGCGGCCAGGGCGGAACCCAGCGTGGACATGAACCCAGTGCTGATCAAGCCCGAAGCCGGCGGCCGCTCCCAGGTGGTGGTGCTGGGAAGGCCAGACCCCGAGCTCAGCGCCCTGCCTTGGCAGCGGCGCAAGGAGCGGCTGTGGCCGGTGGTGCAGGCCGCTCTGGAGCGGTTGCAGGGCCGCTTCGACCTGCTGATCCTGGAGGGCGCCGGGAGCCCAGCCGAGGTCAACCTGCGCCGCGGCGACATCGCCAACATGCGCGTGGCTCAGGCGGCCAGGGCGCCGGTGCTGCTGACCTGCGACATCGACCGCGGCGGGGCCTTCGCCCACCTGCTGGGCACCTTGGCCTGCCTGCCCCAGCGTGACCGCGCGCTGGTGCAGGGCTTCCTGCTCAACCGCTTCCGCGGGGACCCGGCGCTGCTGGGTTCTGGGCCGCGCTGGCTGGAGCGCCGCAGCGGCGTTCCGGTCTTGGGCGTGATCCCTTGGTTGCCGGTGCCGCTCCCCGAAGAGGACGCCGCCGACCTGGAGCGCCGACCGACCGGGCCGGGTCCGGTGGCGATCGTGCGCCTGCCGCACCTGTCGAATTTCGACGAGTTCGCTCCGCTGGGCCAGCTGGCCAGCTGGGTGGACCGCCCGGCCCAGCTGGAGGGGGCCAGCTGGGTGATTCTTCCCGGCAGCAAGAGTACTCTGGCCGACCTGGACTGGCTGCGCGCGACCGGGCTGGCTGCGGCGATCGCCCGCGCGGCCCAGGCCGGCCTGCCGGTGCTGGGGATCTGCGGCGGCATGCAGATGCTGGGCGGACCCATCACCGATCCTTGGGGGGTCGAAGGGGGCGGGGGAGAAGCCCAGGGGACCGGCCTGCTCGATCTGGCTACCAGCTTCGCCCCTCAGAAGGCGGTCCGCCAGCGCAGCTTGACCGACCCGCTGAGCCAGCTGCCCCTGCGCGGCTACGAGATCCACCACGGCGAGACCGTGCCCGGGAGCCGGGTCCAAACCTTAGTCCCCGGCCTGCTCTGGCGCCAGGGCAATGTTTTTGGCACTTACCTGCACGGGCTCCTAGAGACGCCCGCTTACCTGCACAGCTGGCTGGAGCGCGCTGGCCTACCGGTCCAGGTCCAGGAGGACCTGGACGCCCGGCTGGACGCGGTGGCCACCCAAGTGCGCGCCCACCTGGACTGGCCCAGGGTCTGGAGCTTGGCCACCGAGGGCCTGCGGTGCTGACCCTGATCACCGGAGGGGTCCGCTGCGGCAAGTCGCGCTTCGCCCAGTCGCTGCTCGGGCCGGGCCGGGCCTTGATGGTGGCCACCGCTGAAGCTAGGGACACCGAGATGGCCGCGCGCATCGCTGTCCACCGGGCGGCTAGGCCGGCCAGCTGGGTGACCCGGGAGGCTCCCTTGGAGGTCTGCGCCGCCCTGGAGGGCTGGGAAGGCAGCGCCCTGCTGGACTGCTTGACCCTGTGGGTCAGCAACCTGATCGAGGCGGGTTTCAGCGACCAGGAGACCTTGTCCCGGGTGGAGCGCTTGGCCCTGCTCGGCCGCCGCTGCCGCCTGGTGGTGGTCAGCAACGAGGTGGGCTGGGGGGTGGTCCCCGCCTCGCCGCTGGCCCGCCGCTACCGCGACCTGCTGGGCCTGGCCAACCAACACCTAGCCGCGCAAGCCGAGCAGGTCTATCTGATGGCGGCCGGCTTGGCCCTGCCGCTCAAGCCCACCCCCCAGGAGGAGAGACCTTGAAAGAAGACGCCTTTGACCGCTTCGACCGGCTGATCGCCGCAGTCCAGCCCACCGACCAGGCTGCGGTCCAGAGGGCGGTCGAACGCCAGGCTACGCTGACCAAGCCGCCCGGCTCTCTGGGCCGGCTGGAGCAGCTCAGCCTGCGCCTAGCCGGGATCTTCGGCAGCGAGCGACCTGATCCCCGCGGCGTGGCGGTGATCCTGGCCGCCGCTGACCACGGCGTGGCCGCGCAGGGGGTCAGCGCTTACCCGGCCGAGGTGACCGCCGCGATGGTGCGCAACCTGTTGCCCACCGAGAGCGGGCCGGGCGGGGCGGCCATCTGCGCGATGGCCGAGCAGTTCGGGGCCCGGCTCTACCCCATGGACGCCGGGGTCCGCGCTGAGTTGCCGCTGCACCCGGCGCTGGTCCGGGCCGCCGTCCGGCGGGGGACGGATGACCTGAGCCTGGGCCCGGCTATGGCGGTGGGCGAGGCGCTGGCCCTGCTGCTGGCCGGAGCCGAGCTGGCCCAGCGGGCCGGGGCAGAGGGCGCCGGCCTGCTGGTACCGGCCGAGCTGGGGATCGGCAACACCACCTCGGCCAGCGCGCTGACCGCGCGCTGCCTGCACCTGCCGGTCCGCCAGGTGACCGGCAGGGGAACTGGAATCGACGACCTGACTTTGCTGCGCAAGCGGGAGGTGGTGCAGCGGGCGCTGGACCGCCGGGGCCCTGAACCGCTGAGCCCCTTGGAGACCTTGGCGGACTTGGGCGGCTTCGAGATCGCGGCGATGGTGGGTGTGATCCTGCAGGGCGCCGCGCTGCGCTTGGGCGTGATCGTGGACGGCTTCGTCGAGGGGGCTGCGGCGCTGATCGCCAGGGAGCTCCGGCCCGAGGTCTCCGGCTACCTCCTGCCGGCCGGCCTGTGCGCCGAGATCGGCCACCGTGCCCAGTTAGACGCGCTGGGGTTGGAGCCCCTGTTCGAGCTGGGGCTGCGCTTGGGAGAGGGCACGGGTGGTTTGTTGGCCGCGCAGATCCACTTGGCCGCCGCCGCGACCTTGCGCGGCATGCGCACCTTTGCCGAGGCCGCTGTCCCCGAGGCCTGAGCCCTCGGCGGAGGCCGGCTAGCCCGAGGCCGCCGGCAGCAGGATCAGAAAGCCGCTGGGCTCTAGTTCCTGCGGGCCGCCGCTGAACACCTCATTCCCCAGGGCGCTGCGCCAAAGGCCTTCCGGAAGCTGCAGACGGAGCCGGGCCCCCTCCTTCCGGGAGATGAGGACTAGGATCTGCTCGGCCGGACCCGTAGCTGGGCTGTAGGTTCTGGAGTAGCCGAGCACGTCCTCGCCGAAGGCCAACCAGCGCAGGTTGCCCTGGATCAGCGCTGCCCGGCTGCGGCGCAGCGCGATGAGCTGGCGCACCGCTGCGCGGAGCTCCCCATCCCAGCTGGCCGGGTCCCAGGGCATCGGCGCCCGGCAGTGGGCGTCGGAGCCGCCGCGCTCCTGGCTCAGCCCCACCTCGCTGCCGTAGTACAGGCAGGGAACCCCTGGATAGGTCAGCAAGAAGGCGGTGGCCGCCAGGAAATGCCCGCGGTCCCCGCCTAGCCGGTAGAGCGCTCGGGGGATGTCGTGGGACTCGATCAGGTTGAACTGGCTCAGCGCAGTCGGGGCCGGTAGGACGTGGTAGGCGTCCCACAGCAGGTGGACCAGCGCCTCCCCGCCCAGCGGGAGCTGCAGCCCGTGGTGATCCCGGCCGCAGAACCACTGCAGAACTGGGAGTCCGAAGCCGTGGTAGTTCATCACTGCGTCCTCGCCGCCCTGGCCCAGTGAAGCTTCGGCGTCGAAGAAACGCTCGCCGAACACGTAAGAGGAAGGGGCTTCCTCCAGGGCGGCCCGGCGCAGCCGGCGGTGGACCTCCAAGTTGTTCCGGTCGTGCCCACCTTCCCCCATCATGTGGGCGACGTCCAGCCTCCATCCGTCGGCACCCCGGCGCAGCCAGTGGCGCACCACCGCCTCCGGCCCGTCGAGGAACAGCCGGTAGGTGAGCTCGGAGCCGTAGTTGAGTTTGGGCATGCCGGCCACCGACTTGAAGCTGGCGTAGCCGGGCGCGCGCTCTCTCCAGCTGTACAGCTCTCGCCAAGGGCTGCTGGGGTTCTTCAGGGCGTCCACGAAATAGGGGTGCTGGGAGCCGGTATGGTTGAAGACCCCGTCCAGTACGATACGGATACCTTCGGCATGGGCCGCCTGGATCAGATGGTCCCAAGCAGCGTTGCCGCCCAGCGCGGGGTCCACGCTCAGGTAATCGCTGATGTCGTAGCGGTGGTTGCTGGGGCTGACGAAGATGGGGTTGAGCCACAGGGCGCTCACCCCCAAGTCTTTGAGGTAGCCCAGCGCCGCCTGGACTCCCGCCAGGTTCCCCCCGTAGCGCAGCCGCGCCCCGTCGCTGGCTTGTGGGGAGCGGTTCCATGGGAGCTGCGCGGCGCTCTCCCCTTCGGCGCGGAAGCGGTCGGGGAAGATCTGATAGAAGACCTGCGACCAGGGCCAGGGATCCCGGGGGAGGGCCAAGTACTGGAACCACTCCCGGAAGGCTGGCCGCAGCGTCGCCGGGCCGGCCATGGTCAGCAGGCCGCTCTCGCCGCCCTGCAGGGTGTAGCCCCAGGCGTAGTAGCTGCGCGCCTCGATGAGCTCCAGGCTGGCCTCGAACCAGTGGCCGGGTAACCCGGGACGGGAGACCGGCTGAGCGGGCTGATTCTCTAACTCGCCGTCCACCCGGACCACCAGCCAGGCTCGCTCCAGCGGCAGGTCGCTGCGCAGCCAGAGCCGCACGCTCTCTCCTGGGACCGCCCCGAGCCGCTCGGTGTACGCGGGGGTGTGGTCGTGGTGCAGAGGGACTTCCAGCTTCCAGAGGTTGGGCCATCGCAGGGCTGGCGGGATGCTCGGCTGATCCATGGTGCACTCCTTAGGGGTGGGGGGCGCTGCGGGCCTAGGAGATCAGGGCCAGGTTGCGGCCTACCTCTCGGTAGGCCGCCAGGGCCTGCTCCAGCATCTCCTGGTCGTGCCCGGCAGTCACGATGTTGCGGATGCGGGCGGCGCCGCGCGGAACGGTGGGGAAGCCCAGCCCGACGGCGAAGATCCCCTTGGCCAGCAGCTGGCGGCTGGCCTCGAAGGCCGCGCTGGCTTCACCGAACAGCACCGGGACGATGGGCGTCTCGCTGCGCAGGGTGTCGAAACCCAGCCGGCGCAGCTCGCTCCGGAAGAACCGGGTGTTCTCCCAAAGCCGCTCCACGATCTCGGGCTGGCGGACCACCAGCTCCAGGGCGGCGCTGAGCCCCCCCACCACCGCCGGAGGGTGGCTGGTGGAGAACAGGAAAGGGCGGGCCCGGTTGATCAGCAGCTCCCGCAGCCCGGCGCTCCCGGCGGCGTAGCCGCCGACTCCTCCCCAGGCCTTGGAGAGGGTGCCCACTTGGATCACGTCCGGGGAAGTTTCGAGCCCGAAGTGGTGGACCGTCCCGCGCCCGGCTTGACCCAGGACCCCGGAGCCGTGGGCGTCGTCGACGTAGGTGGTCGCCCCGTAGCGGCGGGCGACTTCGACCAACCGGTCCAGCGGGGCGACGTCGCCGTCCATGCTGAAGACCCCATCGGTGACTACCAGCTTGAGACCGTCTCCGCTCGTTTCGGCCAGCAGCTGTTCCAGCGCGCCCACATCGCGGTGGGGGAAGACCTTGCGTTCGGCCCGGGTCAGCCGCAGCCCGTCGATGATCGAGGCGTGGTTGAGCGCGTCGCTGAAGACGGTGTCCCCCTCCTTCAGCAGAGCCCCCAGCACTCCCTGGTTGGTGGTGAAGCCGCTCTGCAAGACCAAGGCGGCCTCGGTCCCCTTGAAGCTGGCCAGCTGCTCTTCCAGCTGCTGGTGGATGGACAGCGTCCCGGCGATGGTCCGGACCGCCCCGCTGCCCACCCCCCAGCGCTCCACGAATTCCTTAGCTCTGGCCTTGAGTTCGGGGTGGTCGGCGAAGCCCAGGTAGTTGTTGGAAGCCAGATTGATGACGCTGCGCCCGTCCACGGCGGTCCGGGCGGCCTGGGGGGCCTCGAGGACTTTCAGCGAGATCCGCAGGCCCGAGCGCTGCAGGTCTTCCAACTCAGCTTCGACGCGTTGTCGCAAGGAAACCATGCCCCACTTTGACACTCCGCCGGGCAGGGGGTGCGCAGGTACAGCCGCTGCCCCTTTCCGGACACCGCCCAGCGCCCAGCCCGGACACCCGCTCCTCGCTGCTGGGGCTGGACTTGCCCTGCTCCGGGATGTCCGGGCAGCTGCTATACTGCGGGCGCAACATGGGCAACGCGGTGTACAACCTAGTCTGCTCCGGTTTCGATGACTTGATGTCGCGCAGGGCCGCCGAGAGCCTGGTGCAGGCCTCGCTGGCCGAAGCCGCCCTCGGCCCGGACCGGGTGACCGCCGAGGAGATGGCCAAGGTCTTGCGCCAGGGCATCTTCCGCCGCCTCCAGAAGGTGGTTCCGGTTCCGGTTGCCCGCCAGTCCATCCGCCAGCTTCTGGACCAGCTCCCGGCGCCCGGGCTGCCGGAGAGCGGGCCCGCCGAGAGGTCTAAGGCCCCCCTCCCGGAAGCGGCGCCCCCTGTTCCCCAGCCGGCCAGCCGTGACCCCCGGCAGTGGATCGCCGAGCTGGCCAAGGAGGATGGGGTCACCCACATCCTGCTCTGCCAACCCGACGGCGCGCTGCTCGACGCCCGCCTCGCTGGCCCGCTGGCCGGGGACCCTTCGGCGGTGGCCGTGGCGACCCTGGCTTTGCTGGAACGGCGCCACCCCCTACGCCTGGTCTATCTGGACTTGGGCGAGTTGGCCATCTACCTGTGCCGCCTGCGGGACCGCAAGGTCCTGGCGGTCCTGGCCAGCGCATCGGCCAATACCGGAAGCTTACTTAACCGCATGACTCAGCTCAAGGAGGCCTGATGCGCCGGTACCGCACCTTCCCGCTGCTCCTCACCTTAGGTGGCCTGCTGGCCGCCCTGTTTCCGGTGCAGGCTCAGGCTGCGCCGGCGCTGATCGCGGTCTACCCCAAGATCGCCGCCCTGCTGTCCAGCGTCCAGGCCGAACAGGTTGCGCAGCCCAGCACCAGCCTGGCCGACCTGAACGCGGCCAGAAACCTGTTCCGCGAGGTCGCCCCCCAGCTGGCCTCGTCGGTGTTGGTAGGCGCCCTGCAGCGCGACTTCGACGCGGCGACGCAGGCGATCGCCCTCACCCCGACCGACCTGCAGGCCCAGCTGGGGCAGATCCGGGCGATCCTGCGCAAGGGGATCTACGACCAGCTGATCGCGGCAGTCCAGCAGGGTAAAAACGCCGCCCCACTGGTCAATACCCTGGCCGCGACCGCCGGTTTGGGACCGGCGGTGCGCTCCCAACTCCTCGCAGCGGCGCATTCCGGAAACAGCGCCGCGCTGGAGCGGGCCGTCGAGGAAGCCATCCTCGGGAGGATGGCCAGGCAGGTCCGGGCCGCCGAATCAGCCTCCCGCTCGGCGGCTTTCCTGGATTTGGCCCGCGCCAGCAACGGCTACCTGCTGATCGAGGACGCCGCTGTCACCGCGCCGCTCTCGCCGGCCTTGTTCTCGAAGGCTCTGGACGATCTGGCCAAGCTCAAGCCGCCGGCTTCGGCGCCGGCCCTGCTGAAGCGCATCGGCGCGGACCTGGTATCTGTCCGCAGCCGAATCGCTTCGGCCCCCCCCTCGGCGGTCGCCCCAGGTTCGGGCTTGGTGGCGCTTTCCCGGACCGCCCCATTTACCCCGAGCCGGCTCACCCCTACCCGTTCCGCAGCGGCGGTGAGCCGCCCCAGGCCCCCCCGAGACCCGATGGTGCGGCAGCTGACCGCTCTGGGCCTGCCCAGGGCCCAGGCTCGCTCGCTCGGGGCGGCTTTCTTGGCCCACGGGCAGGCCAGCTTGCCGGTGGCCCTGGATTTTCTCGACGCGCAGGTCGCTAGGGCCATCGTGCTCGCCCAGGCCAGCCACATCGCCGCGGCCCAGACCGTCTTGGGCAACCTGCAGCTGGAGTTCTCCAACCTGTGGGCCCCCTGGGCTGGTCGCCTGCACCCGGTGCACACCGGCCACGTGGAGTCCCTACTCCGGCAGTTCAGCGCTGCTCCCGGCCTGCGGGTAGCCGATCTGACCTTGCTGCTCTCCCGGTTGGCGGCCTGGCGCAGCGCTCTGACCCACCGGCCGCTGCTCTCCAACGATCCGGCCTGGGTGGCTACGCTGGACCGCATCTGGTCGGGTTGGCCTCGCCTGCTGGTCACCTTGATCGCCGCTCTGCTGATCTTCTGGCCGCTGCGCCTGCTGGGCCTGGCTTTCGGCGGCCGTAACCGCTCCTGGCAGCTGATCCGGCTGGCCATGGTCTTCTTGCTCCTGCCCTTGGCCCTGGACGGCCTGGCCATGCTCGGCAACCTCTTGGCCGCCCTGACCGGCCTGGGCGCTTTCAACCTGCTGGCCGAGTTCAGCCTCTTCGAGAACCCCTTGATCCAGATCCTCTGGGCTCTGCTGATGTTGGCCGCCGTCTTGCTGGCTGCCGCCGGATTCCGCGGGATCTGTCTCCAGCTAGGCCTCTTGCGCGCCTCTGGGGCGGCTGAGCAGCAACCAGCCACCCCGGCGCATCCGGAGGACAAGCCGGAGAACTCGACCACCACCGTGGAGTGGGACGAGGAGTTCTGAGCCCGCCCGCAGCGGCCTCCTGGCCCTCGCCTTAAGGAGATACCTTGGCCAGTCCTGTCGATACCACCATCGAGATGCTGGGAGACCTGATCCCAGCCAGGCAATTGGCCCAAGCCTTCGCCGAAGCGGCCAAGGAAGCTGGCAAGACCCCGGAGACCCTGGGGTCCCGCGAGATCGAGCGGATCCTCAAGGGCAGCATCTACCGGCAGCTGCAGCTGTTCATGCCGGCCACCTTCGCCAAGGCCAGAATTCAGCAGCTGCTGGCCACCTTGCCCCCCGAACCGGAGGAGCCTCAGGCCCAAGACCCCCTGCAGTGGCAGGGTCAGCAGCTCAAGGTGCTCGAGGAGACCACCAGGAAATACAACCTCTATTTCGAGTGGCCGGAGACCCAGAAGCTGCGGGCTCTCCTGACTGTCCTGCAGCAGGAGCAAGCTGCCTCGAAAGCAGCCCCCGCCCTGCTCAGGGAGGGGTTCGCCCTCCGCGACACCTTGGAAGCCCGCCTGCAGGAACTGTTGGCCGCTCAGACCCAGGAACTCACCCAGCTGCGCTCCGAGTTTTCCAGGTTGGCCCAGATCGGTGGGCCGCGGGTGCGGCGGCTGGAGAGCCTGCTGGCTCAAGTGGAGGCGGCGCAGAGCCAGCGTACCCTGGCCAGCGCCGAGCTGGAGCGCGCTCACGCCTTAGCCACCGAGCTGCGCCGCCTGATCGAGTCCTCAGTGGTGCGTATCCCTGGACCGGCCACCGCCGAGCTCGACCTCTCCGCCGAGCTCGAGGTGGCTCCAGAAGGCCTGGAGCCGGAGCAGAGCCAGCGGCTCCTCGAGCTGGACTTGGCCGAGCAGGCTCGCCGCCTGAACCTGATCGAGCGCGACCACGCGCAGGTCCTGGCCATCCGCTCGGATCTGGCCCAGGAGGTCGCACAGGCCCGCACCGCGGTGACCGGGCGCCGGCTGGCCGAGATCGATCTGGAGGCTCTCAGGGAGCAGATCGTGGCCGCCGGCAAGGAAGAGCTGTCCCGCCAGGTCAAGGAGCTGGAGGGGCGGCGTGCAGAGCTGACCGCCCTGGCTTCCTCCTCGGTCGACATCTCCGAAGGCCTGGTGCAAGCCGAGGTGATCGCCGGCATGCTGGAAGGCCAGGCTCTGGCTACTGCCGAGCTGGCCCATCTGGGCGATTGGATGGTGGCGGCGGAGCGCCAGCTGCAGCGCCGCCACCAAGAAGAGGCTCGCCGGCTGCAGGCCCTGGAGCACCAGGGCCAGATCCTCAGGGACTACCACCTGCCGGCCGAGGCGGACGACTTCTGGGCGCTGCACCTGCAGCTGGCCCAGCGCACCGAGGCGGGCGAGGTCGCCGAGGACCTGGCTGCCGAGCTGGTCCGCCACTACCAGGACTGGGCGACCCGCTACCGCCTGGGCAGGCAGGAGCAGCTCCAGCGGATGGTGGCTGCCCTGGATCAGCTCCCTGAGCTCCCTGAACTGGCCACCGAGCGGGCGGAGTGGCGGGCCGAGCTGGTCCGGGAACTGGCTCAGGATCAGGAACCAGTGGGCGCGGACCCCTCCCCGACCCTGCACCGCTCCCAGGCCTTCCTGGAGCGATTTGAGCAGCGGCTGCAGCGCCAGCGCGCCCAGCTGGTCGCTGAGGCGCTGCAGCTGGGCGCGCTGGCCGCCGACGAAGGGGACGGCGGCGCTCTCTCCATCCTGCAGCTGGCCGAACGGGTGGAGGTGGCCAGGGAGCGCCAGAGAACCTCCTGGCTGTCCGAGCTGCGCGACCTGGTCCAAGCGGCCAGGGAGTTGCCGGCCTCCGAGCAGCAGCAGAGCCTCATCGCCGACTTGGATGGCGCCCGCTCTGCCGCGGAGACCGGGATTCCGGTCGACCTGGAGGGGTTCTGGCAGCGGCTGCAGGCTCTGCGCTTGGCCCGCGAGCAGGAGCGCGCCGAGCTGGACCGCCGGGCTGACGCCCTGTTGGCCGAGATCGCCACCCTACCCTCGCCGGAAGGGGAGGCCGCCGAACAGCTCAGGCGGTCAGCGGCTCCCCTGGCCGAGCACCGCCAGCTGGCCAGCCTGTCCGCGGCCGGCCTGCTCCGCTACCGCGAGATGATCGCGGGGGCCGAGCAGGCCTTGGCCGAGCTGAGGAGCGAGCGCCAAGCCGCCGAAGCCGTCCTCTCGGCGCTCAAGGATCCCGGCGCCTTAGAGGGCCTGTTGGGCCTGTTCGACCAGCTGGCCTCCGAGCCGCTCCGGCCCGCCGCCGAGCTGTTCGTCGATGCGGCCGAGCTGCCCGCCGAGCAGGTCGCTGAACTCAAACGGCGGGCTGGGTCGCCCGAGATCGCCAGGCTGATCCTGAGGGCCCCCGGTCGGCTGCTGGCTGGTCAGCTCGCCGCCGAGGAGGAGGGCGCCCTAGGGGCGCTGGCCTCGGCCACCCGGGAGCTGTCGACCGACCTGGGGCAGAGCGCCCCCGCGCTGCAGCTGGAGGCCGAGCGCGGGACGGTGCTGCTGCGCGGGGGAGCGGATCGGCAGCTGCTGGTGGTGCTCAGCGACCTGACCCGGCTGGAAGAGGTCCTGGGCTGGATGGGCCGTTTCCTGGAAGCCTTGCCGGGGTGACCGGCTCAGTCTTTCTGCCCAGCGAACGGGAGCAACTCGCCTTCGGGGCCGCTTTGGCCGAGCGGCTACCGCCGGGTAGCTTGCTGTTCCTCGAGGGCGAGCTGGGGACCGGCAAGACCACTCTGGTGCGCGGCCTGGCCCGGCGGCTGGGGGTATCCGGGCGGGTCTCCAGCCCCACGTTCACCCTGATCCAGAGCTACCCCACCCCCCAGGGTCCCTTGGTGCACGCCGACCTGTACCGCCTCGCCGACCCCGCGCCGCTCTTGGAGCTGGGCCTGGAAGAGCTGCTGTCGAGTTGCCGCCTGGCCGCGATCGAGTGGGGGGAAGCGCTGTACCCCAGCTACCCGCAGGCGGCGGTCCTCAGGCTGAGCTACGCGCCGCCTGGTCGCTCAGCCCGCTGGATTTCCGGTCCCCCTCAGGGAAGCTGGAGCGGTTCGGAGGCGAAGTAGGTCCTGCAGACCCCGTTCAGGTCGTAGTCGCTGGCCAGCTCCAAGAGCCTCCCCCTCAGCGCCACCAGCACCGAGGAGTAGTTGGTGCAGGGGTCGTTGCTGGCGTCCGTCACCGCGACCGGCGTGGCCAGGGTAGTCCAGGTTCCCCGGCCGCCGTGGGCGTTTACGAAGATGGTCTTGCCGTTGCCGGGGGCGTAGTGGCCGTCCGGCTGGTGGAGGACTTCCCCGATCAGCAGGAGGAAGGTCTTGCCCCCGGAGCGGACCACCTGGAGGGTGGGGGCGTGGTTAAAGTACAGCCCGCTCCGGCTGACCACCATCTTTCCCAGATTCCTTGGATCGCCCCAGTTCCAGCCATTGCGGGAGCTACGCAGGTGAGCGGCGCAGGCATGGATCCCGGACGGCGTGCAGACCTCGTAGCTCATCAGCCAGCGGCGCTTGGATACCCGCAGGACCACTGGCATCCCTGGCCGGTCGGCGTAGGCGCTGGCCGCGACCACCGCGTGTACTTTGCCCCAGTGCACCCCATCCTTCGAGCGCACCTCGGCGATCCGCTGGCTGTGCCGGGGGGAGGTCTCGTCGGAGAAGTAACAGACCAGATCTCCGGCCCGGTCGACCGAAAACTGGGGTTCCCAGATCCCCCGGCTATTCGCCGCGGTGGCGCAGCGCGACAGCGGCTTCCAGCGTTTGCCTAGGTCCTGGCTCTCCCAGATGTCGATGGACATGCGCCGGTGGACCGAGACGTTCTGTCCCACCGAGGCCGCCCAGAGTAGCGTTCCGGCGGGCAACCGGCCGATCCGGATAGGCAGCTGGTAGAGGGTGGAACAGCACAGGCCGAAGTTGTGGGAGGCGGCCGGGTCGCGGATAATTCCTACCAGGTGGAAGCTTTTACCGCTTTTGCTGTGGTAGATCAGGCCCAACCCCTGATTGCCGGAGAGGCTGGTGACGCTGGCCACCAGCTGGCCGTCGGCGCTGCCGCTGTGGCGGAGCACTAGGACCCTAGGATAGAGGCTGCCGACCAGACCGGCGGGTACCGGAAGCTTGCTGCGAGCAGCCAGCCCGGAACTGAGCAGGGCCAGAACCAATCCCAGTAGCCAGATTGCGAGAGACCTGCAGGCCCGGAGAGCTCTGGCCACGCGCTGCGCTGCGAAATCGTTCATGGCCCCTCCTTGTCCGGCTAGCTGCCGGAGGGTATTGGGCCAGTTTTAACAAATATTTCGGTAAACTGCAATATGATTCGCAAAAATTTGCAGTATTTAGCGCCGCCGCGTCACTTGATCCGGTAGGATTTCTGGCCCTCTGGGAAGGTGTAGTGCACCCGCATGACCAGGTCCTGGGGATAGTTCCCGAAGTGCCGCCCGAACAGGTTGACACCCCCTTGGTGGCGGGCGTCGGCCTTGTTGCCCAACCGGACCTCGATGTGGTTCTTGGAGTCTAGGCCCAGGTCGCTGGTGCGCACCGGCGAGAGCACGACGCCGTCGATATAGCTGCCCCCTGAGGTGACCCGCCAGACTTTGAGCATCCCAAATTGGCTGTGGTCTTCCGGAACCCAGCTGGGGGTGAGCTTGCCCCGGCTGCCCCCGAAGTCCCCTGGGCTGGTCCAGGTCCCGATCTCCACCCCGTTGATCCACAGGGTGATGTCCGAGGGCCAGTCCAGATCGTACTGGGGCGCCTCGGAGCAGAGCTCGGCAGAGAACTCCAGCTCCAGGGCGATGGAGCCGCGCGGCAGGTTGTTGGGGAAGTGGTACTCGACCCAGCCGCGGCCGAACCAGAGCAGCTGGGCGAAGACGTGCTCGGGCTCGTAGAAGCTGCGGATCGAGTCGAGCATCCCGATGAACTTGGTCTCGCTGGCCAGGCCGCAGGTCGGCTGGATGTCCAGGAGGTGGTAGTTGCCGACCGGCATGGACATCTCGATCACCTCCCCGACCGCCTCGACCTCCACGCCGGGCAGCTTGATCAGGATCTCGTCGTACTTCTTGGCTACCAGCTTCTGGGAACCCCGGGTGCCGGGCAGGTACTGCACCACCAGCAAGCCGGCCTCCTCGAGGGCTTTCAGGTTGGTGCTGACCGTGGAGTGGGCCATATCCAGGGCTTGCGCCAACTCGGAGACGTTCATCGCCTCGTGGGAGAGCAGGCTGAAGATCAGCATCCTGGTCTCTGAGTCCAGGGCTCGGAGCACCTGGGTGGCCTTTTCTCCCTCCGCGACTAGTCGGCGATTGCCGGCGCTGGGCACCTTGTCCCTCCCATGTGATTCCAGGAGCTCTGGGCCTGCTGCAGGGAAGCGTTCACCGCCCCAGACTACTGCAGCTCGGCGGATCCTAGTTGATACCTATAAAGCCTAATTAATTCGAGATAATTTGACAAATATTGGTAGATCCGATACTATACAGATAGCAAAGAATACTTGCTGGTTGGGTGGAAGATTTCACAAAGGAGCCGATGTGTTGAACCCCGATCATCCCGATCCTCAATTCCAGCGCAGCACCTGGCAGCTTCTAGGGGGAACGTGGGGGTTCTGCTTTGCCGCTAAAGGCCAGTACCGGGAGCCCTCGGAGGTGCATTTCGACCGCTCCATCGCGCTGCCCTACCCCCCGGAGAGTCCCCGTAGCGGTGTGGGTGACCAAGGCTATCACCCGGTGGTCTGGTACCGCACCGAATTGGCCCTCTCCCGAGCCCAGCTGGGGTCCCGCCGCCTCCTGCTGCACTTCGGAGCGGTGGACGATCTGGCCTCGGTCTGGGTCAATGGGGTTCTGGCCGGTCAGCACCGAGGGGGATTCACTCCTTTTGTGCTGGACGTGACCGATCTCTTGGCCGGCGGTGAGATGCAGAGCCTGGTGGTGTGCGCCGAGGACGATCCCCACGACCTGGCCAAACCGCGCGGCAAACAGGACTGGCAGCTCGAGCCGCACGGGATCTGGTACCCCCGGACCACCGGGATCTGGCAGCCGGTCTGGTACGAGCTGGTACCCGCCACCCGCCTGGACGCCCTGCGCTGGTCCTGCGACTTGGCCAGCTGGTCGCTGCGGCTCTCCGGGCGCGCCCTGGGGGCCGAGGGGGGAGGTCTCAAGCTGCGGGTGCGGATCTGGGCCAGGGAGCAGCTGTTGGCCGACGCGGTTGTCTGGCTGTCCGAGCCGGAGTTCAGCCAAGAGATCGCCCTAGCCGGCGGCGCTGCTGGGGCCGAGGACGCCCGGGCTTGGCTGCTGTGGAGCCCCGAGCACCCCCAGCTGCTCGACGCCCAGATCGAGCTCCTAGACACTCAGGGCCAGGTCGCCGATCAGGTCTTCAGCTACACCGCCCTGCGCTCGGTCGGCAGGGACGCCGCACACTTCCTGCTCAACGAGCGGCCTTACTTCCTGCGCCTGGCCTTGGACCAAGGCTACTGGCCCCAGGGCCTGATGAGCGCCAGCTCCGCCGAGCTGCGCAGGGAGGTGGAGCTGGCGCGGATGCTCGGTTTCAACGGGGTCCGCAAGCACCAGAAATCCGAGGACCCCAGGTGGCTCTACTGGTGCGACCGTATCGGCTTGCTGGTCTGGAGCGAGCTGCCCAGCGCCTACGCTTTCACCGCCCGCTCCCGGGAACGGCTGGTCTCGGAGTGGCTGGAGATACTCCGCAAAGACCGCTCCCACCCCTGCGTGGTGGCCTGGGTGCCGCTCAATGAGTCCTGGGGTGTGGCCCAGATGGGCAGCGACCCGGCGCAGGAAGATTTCGTGCGCGCCCTGTACTACCTGACCAGGAGCGAGGATCCCAGCCGGCCAGTCAGCGCCAACGACGGCTGGGAGCAGCCGGTCACCGACCTGCTGACCATCCACGACTACACTCCCGATCCCGACCAGATCCGCGCCCGCTACCGGGACTGCTCGGCGCTGGAGCACAGCTTGGAGCAATTCCGGCCCGCCGGGCGGCCGCTGCTGCGCGGGGGTTTCTCGGGGAGAGACCTCCCGGTGATCCTCAGCGAGTTCGGTGGGATCGCCTTCTCGGACGGAGGTGGTTGGGGCTACAGCCGGGCTAACGACGCCGAGGATTTCTTGCGCCATTACCAGGCTCTGTTGCAGGCCGTGCGCGACTCCGAGGTGCTGGCCGGTTTCTGCTACACCCAGCTGGCCGACACCTTCCAGGAGCGGAACGGCCTGCTCTACGAGGACCGCAGCCCTAAGGCCGACCTGGCCGCGCTGTACACGGCGACCAGCGGAAGGGCGGCCGATCCGGCCAACCCTCTCGGCTACAGCGAGCGCTGGCTGCGCTGGCTGGAGTCTGGGCCGAGGCCGTCCTCTGGGGCCGAGGGGGAGCTGACCGCATGAACTCCAGCTGATCGGTCGAGCCGCCGTCCACCTACCGCACGCCTACCCCACCCCTTAGGAGGAAGTATGCATAGGAACAGAGTCGTCAGACCCATCCTCACCGCCCTCGCCGCCGCCATGGCCAGCGCTTCGCTGGCTGCGCCCGTCACCATCAGCATGTGGAACCTCTGGACCGGTCCGGATGGCGCCGACGCCAACAAGATCGTGCACATGTTCAACCAGAGCCAGAGCAAGTACCACGTCACCCACTTGACCCTGCCCTGGGGGATCCCCTACTACACCAAGCTGGAGACCTCCTGGCTGGCGGGTAAGGGCCCCGACGTCGCGGTGATGCACCTCTCCAGGATGGGCAGCTTCGCCCCGCGCGGCCTGCTGGCCAAGATCACCCCCGCTGACTTGAAGGCTATCGGGGTCAATCCCAGCGGCAACCAGTTCTATCCGCTGCTCTGGGCCCACTCTCACTACCAAGGTAAGCTCTACGCCATCCCGATCGACAGCCACCCCCTGGTGCTCTACGTCAACCTCACCATCGCCAAGAAGGCTGGCTTGCTCCAGCCCAACGGTCAGCTCAAGCCGATCACCAGCATGGCCCAGTACGAGGCCGACATGGCTGCGGCCAAGAAGCTGGGTTACATCGGCGAGGGCCTGGAGAATACCCCTGGCGCTCTGACCCCTTGGCGGCTGTGGTTCGGCCTGATCCACCAGATGAACGCCCACCTGATCGTCAACGGGAAGCCGGCCTGGGGTCAGGCCGGCGTGACTGCGCTGCAGGACATGCGCACCTGGGTCAAGGACGGCTACAGCCCGCTGAACACCAACTACAACGCCCAGCTCAACGACTTCGTGGGCGGCCGGTCGCTGTTCATGATCGACGGCGTCTGGGAGCGGCCGGTGATGGTCAGCGCCACCCGAAAGGGTGAACTGCGCTTCAAGTACGCCATGATGACCATGCCCAAGTTCTACCAGACTGACGCCACCTGGTCGGATTCCCACTCCTTCGTGATGCCGGCCAGCAAGTACCAGAAGCTCTCGCCGCAGGTCAAGGCTGGTGTCTTGGCTTTCCTCAATTTCTGGGTGCACCACGAGATCGTCTGGACTCACGGCGGCGAGATCCCCTCCTTCCTGCCGGTGATCCACTCGGCGGCTTTCAAGGCCGAGGTCCCCAACAACGAGTACTTCTCCTCGGCCAAGATCGTGCGCTACGAGCCCCAGTACTGGTTCAGCGGCGCGGCCGGCCCGATGGAGACCGACGCCGGCAACATCTTCCCGCTGGCCATCTCCGGCAAGATGTCGGTCAAGGCGGCGCTGGCCGAGTTCGCCAGCAAGCTGGAGGCCCTGATGAAGCAGCCTGCACCGAAGTGAGCGCAGCCTAGTCTGCCTCCGCCCTCCGGGCCCCGGCCGGGGCCCGGGTGCGGCGTTTCTCTCCAAGACTGGAGGACCAGGCCATGCAAGCCGGTATGCCCGCTAACCCCGCAACGGTTGCCGTCGCCGCGCGTCGCCAACGGGCCCTGGTGGCGACGCTGCTCACGACACCGTTCCTCCTGTTCTACGCCGTCTTCTTCGTCCTGCCGCTGATCGGGATGCTCTACCTGAGCTTCACCGACAATTCTCTGGGCAACCTGGCCGGCAACTTCGTGGGCCTGCACAACTACGCCAAGCTGGTCCAAGACCCCAAGTTCTGGCGCGCTACCCTGCACACCCTGTACTTCGTCCTGCTGACCGTGATCCCCAACGTGGCGGTCGGTCTGATCTTGGCCCTGCTGGTCGAGCGCTTAGGCCGGCTGCGCCGCTTGGTGGAGGGGATCTTCTTCCTTCCGGTCATCCTCAGCTTGGGTACCATCGGGCTGATCTGGAGCTGGATGCTCGATCCTCAGTACGGCGTGATCAACTCCATCTTCCACCTGACCACTTTCTGGACCGGCAGCTATCGCTTCGCCATGCCCACGGTCGCCGTGGTGACCATCTGGTGGAGTGCCGGCTTCAACATGCTGCTCTACGAAGCTGGTCTCTCGTCCATCCCCAAGGAGATCTCCGAAGCGGCGCGCATCGACGGTGCGACCACCGGGCAGGTGTTCCGCTACATCACCCTGCCGCTGCTGAAACCGACCACCACCCTGATCCTGATCCTGCAATTGATCGCCTCCATGAACATCTTCGGCCAGGTCTACCTGCTCACCGGAGGCGGCCCCAACAACTCGACTCGGGTACTGCTGGAGTACATGTACACGGTCGCCTTCACCAAGCAGGAGGGCGGCTACGGTTCGGCGATCGCGGTAGGGATCTTCGTGATCATCCTGGTCATCTCGGTCATCCAGTACACCGTGCTCAACGCTGGCGCATCGGCCGCCAGCCGCGCCTAGGAGGTAGCCGTGGCCATGTCCATCTCGCGCGCCCAGCCGGCCGCTCGCGCACGCCAGCGCCGGCCGCGCTGGCCCGGAGTCCTGCTGACCGTGCTCACCTTGGCCCTGGCGGCGCTCTGGGCCTTTCCGGTGCTCTGGACCGTCTCCACCTCGTTCCGGCACGAATTTCAGACCATCTCCACCCCGCTGCAGTGGTTGCCCCACCCCTGGACCCTGGCGGCGTACCAGACCGTCTTCAAGGTCAGCGGGATCTTGACCTACACCTGGAATAGCCTTCTCACCACCGCCCTCATCACCGTCGTCACCATCGCCCTGGCCCTGCCGATCGGCTACGCCCTCTCGCAGCTGCGGCTGCGCTCGGCCCAGCTGATCTTGTGGACCGTCTTGGCCAGTTTGATGGTGCCGGCCGCTTCGCTCTATATCCCCCTTTACGTCCTGATGGACAAGTTCAACATGATCAACAGCTACGGCGGGATCATCCTGCCCCAGGTGATCTCGGCCGGCGCGGTGTTCATCTTCAAGTCGTTCTTTGACCAAATTCCCAAAGAGGTGCGCGAGGCGGCGCTGGTCGACGGCGCCTCGGAATTTGCCATCTTGGGGCGTATCTACGTTCCGATGACTTCCGGCCTGATCCTCACCATGGCGCTGTTCACCTTCATAGCCGCCTGGAACAACTTCTTCTGGCCCCTGATCATCGAGAACAGCCCGCGGATGATGACCCTGCCGATCGGCATCACCCAGGCGATCAGCCTCTACGGCATCACCTACGCGGCCAGCGCGGCGGTGGCGGTGCTTTCCGGCCTCCCCCTGGTCATCGCCTACGTCATCTTTCAAAAGCAGATCACCGACAGCTTCAAGTCGGCCTTGCTGGGGGTCAGCTTCAAGGGCTAGCCAAATTCCGCCCTAGCGGTGTGGGCTGGGCCGACTACCTGGGAGAATTGGTGGGGGAGAGCCGGTTCTCTGCTGGCCCACTCCAGGGCCCCCCGATTCCTGCCACTTTCGTAGCTGAGGTCCTGAACGAAGATCAGGGACTGAGTTTCCTGGCGGGGACTGCCCGGCGCCTGAGGACTGCTTTTCCCTATAGGCTAAGGTCAGCGGTGGCGGCCTCCTAGCTAGCACCGCTAGGGCGGCTAGGGGGTGTCCGATGGGAAGGATCGCAGCAGAGTTTGGTAGAGGTCTGCTGTTGACGCTGCTGGCGGCATCGGCCGCAGTGGTGGGTGGAGTTGCTGCTCGCGCAGCCAAGCCGGTGATTGGGCCCGGCCTGACGGTGGGACCAGGCGGCGTGCTGGAAAAAGACGGGCAGCGGTACCGGGGTATCGGGCTCAATTGGCCGGATCTGATGTTCCGCCTGCTCGCC
Organism: bacterium; assembly: GCA_021810505.1. GTDB lineage: Bacteria > Deinococcota > Deinococci > Deinococcales > Deinococcaceae > JAJZIR01. The sequence continues at coordinate 1,597 of JAJZIR010000010.1, read as the reverse complement.
CACCCGGACAGCCTGGCAGTGCAGCGGGATTTCCGCACCCTCCAAGCCAACCACATCCCATTCGTACGGGTCCCTATCCTGGGAGCCTGGTCGAAGGCGCAATATCGCCTCTGGGTGGAACCCTACCTGCAGCATCCGACCCAATATTTCCGCAGTTTCGACCGGATGGTCGCATTGGCCCGGCGCTACCATGTCGGTCTGATTCCTAGCCTGTTTTTTGGCCTGCGTTGGCTGCAGAATTCCCCTCAGCTGTCCCGGTGGAGGCTCCGGGGAAGCCTGGTAGCGTGGACGCAGCGCAACGCTCTCCCAGGCCGAACCTGGCGCCGTTTCGTGCGCCAGGTGGTGCAGCGCTACCGGAGCTCTCCGGCCATCTGGGGGTGGGAGTTTGGCAATGAGCTGAATCTGGAGGTAGACCTACCCGATGCGGCCGCCCTAGGGATCCGGCCGAGCTACGGGTACACCCATGCCACGATGTGGAAGCTGTACCAGCAGTTTGTCCGCCTGGTGCGGCGCTACGACCCTTACCGCATCCTTTCTTCAGGCAACAGCTTCCCGCGGCGGTCGTCGTGGCACAACATGGTGGACCACACCTGGACCCGAGATACGCCAGCCGAGTATGCGTATATGCTGCGCCAGGACAACGCTGGCTTCAGCGTCATCAGCGTGCACGCCTATGGGCCGCAGGCAGCCCGGGAGATCGCCCAGGCAGCGGCCCTGGCCGAGCGCTGGGGAAAACCCCTGTGGGTGGGGGAGTGGGGTGCCGCAGGCCCGCCAAAAGACAGCGCCACCGAGGCACGCCAGCGCTTTGGCGCGATCCTGGCGGCCCTGGTCCGGGCGAAGGTTCCCTTGGCGGCCTTTTGGTCATTCGACGAGGCTAACCAGCCGGAGAACTCCGTCACGGCCGACAATGCCCGCTCTTGGATGCTCAAAGCTATTGGCGCGGCCGACCAGAGGTTTCAAAGGGAAGGGTATGCAGTCTACTGACCTGGAGCGCGGCTGCCCTTGGGGATCCTGAGGCGATCTGGACCCGGTATGCCGCGCTGGATCGCCTCAGAGTTCGGCGCGGTTTCACTTCTGCGACCTAGATGGCCTACCGATATGGGTGGTACCGGCCCTTTGGTGTAGGTACTGGGCTGTAGGGCGCGCGGTAGATGCCGATGCCGGGATGGTCGCGCAAGACCCAGACACGGTCACTACCACGCCAGCTTGCTCGTCGCTGTTTTGGGCCATTTGCACTTGGTTGCATCCGGTGCAGAACCAGCCCTATCTTGCACAGAACGGGTGCACAAGCATCAACGTTTGACTTCAGCGCCGCATGCGGTGTGTGTCCGGAAAAGAGATCACATCGACGGCCCTTCAACAGCGGCGCCCTGGCGCTTCGCCCGATCGGAGTAGCTGAAGTCATCTTGGTACGGGTTGACGGCGGCCACAGCATCCGTTCCGAAAGGCTTGCAAGGTCAATCGCCTGCCTATTAACCAGGCCCCTAAATACAAGCCGCGTAGCGGGCCAACGGATGACGGAAATAGCTGCGCACATGTTCTGGCGCCTGTTGCAGGGTCCGCATGAAGCGCAGGGCTTTGGCCTTGAGTTCCTCGA
>JAJZIR010000024.1 GCA_021810505.1 bacterium | reverse complement strand
GAGCACCTCCAGCTAGAGGCTGGAGGTGCTGCGCCTTCTCCTGAGTCCCGAGCCGAGCAAGCCGGTAGCTGCACCCTGACCATCCAGGACACCTACCTAACCTACCTAACCTACCTAACCTACCTAAGGACGCCCATCCAGGACACCCATTCAGGATGCCTACGGGGATCAGCTGCAGCTGCCGGTCACCGCCGCCACCAGCTGGAGGCCCTGTACCGCTCTATCCACCTTTCCGGGCTTGCGCTGCAGCTGCCGGTCACCGCCGCCACCAGCTGGAGGTGCTGCGCTGAGGGCCGGGGGGTTAGGCAGCCTAGGGGATGGTGAAGGAGAAAGAGAGAAGGGGTGAGGAGAAGAGAGAGGCGAGAGGGATGGGAGTAGCTAGAGGAACAGGGGGGTGTAAGGAAGGGGCGAGCCGGCGCGAGGCTCGCTGCGTCCCCTCGTCCAGGTCAGCTGCGGCTCCGGGAGTGGACCTGAACGCCGGGAGTCCAGGTAAAGCCGAAGAAGGTCAGATTCGGCTAGGGGCGGGCTTCTCCCGGTGGGCCCTCGCTGCGCCTACCTCACCCTCACCTACCCAGTACCGGCCGATGGGGGCTCTCCCTCAGCTAGGGTGGACCCTCGCTGCGCCTAGGGCCGGTCAGTTGCGGCCTAGGCCTGGTGGAGTCGTGGCGCTGTACCGCCGAGCCCCTCAGGGTTGATCGAGCGACCTGCGCAAGATCCAAGCCTGGGACCTAGCCTGCTCTCTGGCTCACTACCTAGGGATACCGAGTGTCATTATCGACTGGACCCCTACTGCCGACCCAGGCTTCCTGGACTACCCTCAAATACCCAAAGACTCTCAGAGCGGCACCCTCAGTCCCGCTCTGAGAAGGCCCGCAAACTCCCGTTAAGAGATACCGCGTAGAGCCGCCCGCGCATGGGCAAGGGGGTCGCCTGGACTCCCTGCGGGAGCCTGCACTCCCACAGGGAAGTCCCATCTCGCAGATCCAGGGCGTAGAGCCAGCCCTCTTCGGTAGCCACGTACACCGCTCCCTGAGCGATCACCGGGCTGGCGGTAATCCGCCCGGTCAGCTGGCGCTCCCAGGTGGGATCCCCGCTCTCCAGGTCCAGGCAGTGCAGCTGGCCCTGCCAGTCGCCCACACAGACCGCTCTCGCGTACACCGCTGGGCTGGCCCAGATCTCCGCCTCCACGTCGTAGGTCCAGAGCAGGGCTTGCTCACCGTCGGGATAGAGGTGACCAGAGCGAGCCAACAGCCGTACCGCGTGCACCTCCCCGCGCCAGGTCGCAGCGGTCAAAGTGGCAACCTCGCTCGATCCGGTCAGCGCCGGTGTGGCGTGGACCGGATCGAGCGCAAATTTCCACAGTGGCTGACCGCTGTCGGCGTCCAAACCGTGGATCCATCCTGACTCGTCAGCCAGTAGGGCAGTCCCAGCTGCCAACACCGGGCTGCTGGCGACCGGAGCGCCGGCAGCGTAAGCCCACTGCAGCTGCCCGGTGCCCTGGTCCAGGCTGTGGAGATGCCCGTCGCGGGAGCCTACCAGCACCAGGTTGCGCCACAGCGTCGGCGAGGAGGTGATCTCAGCCCGGGTCCGGTAAGTCCAGCGCGGCACCCCATCCACCGAGAAGCAGCGCACGCTGCCGTCCCAGCAGGCCGCGTAGAGGCGGCTCCCCTGCACTGCTACCGGCGCCGCCACCTCATCGGGCATGGTGATGTCGCGCACCAGGTGGCCGAAGTGGTCCGCCAAGCTGACCGATCCCCGGCGCGTCCCCACCACCAGGTAGCTCGCCGAGGCGACCACCGCGGCGGGCCAAGTGGTCTCCCCGGGCAGCTGGAGCTGCCAGAGCTCCTCTAGGTGGGCGGGGAGGCGGGGACCCAGAGCGTGATCCCCGCAGCGGCTGAGCCCCCCTCGGTAGCGCGAGGGCAGGCGGTCGCTGCGCTCATCGACCCAGAACTGCTCCAACCTGGCCGCAAACCCCTCGGCGCTGGCCGGACGCCTCGCCGGATCTTTGTCTAACAAGCTGAGCAACAGCTCGGAGAGGGCCGCTGGAATCAGCGGGTTGACCTCCAGGGGCGGCACAGGGGGCTCGTAGACGTGCTGGTAGAGCAGGCTCTGGTCGCTATCCCCGATGAAGGGAAGGCGCCCAGTCGCCACCTGGTAGAGCACGACCCCTAGGGCGTAGAGGTCGCTGGCTGGCCCGGCCGCCCCCCCTTTGGCCTGCTCCGGCGACATGTAGTGGGGGGTCCCCAGGGTGTAACCGGTGCGGGTCAAGTCCCTAGTCCCCTCCGGAAGATAGACCAAGCCGAAGTCCATCACCCTGGGGCGACCGTCCTCTCCGAGCAGGATGTTTTGGGCAGTCAGATCGCGGTGCACCAGACCGGAGCGGTGGAAATGAGCCACCGCCGAGAGGACGTCCAACACGACTTGCACGAAGCGCCCCAGGCTGCTCGGACGGTCCTCGATGGGACCGACCGCGCAGATGGAGCCGCCCAGCAGTAGCGGCATGGTGAAGAATAGCCGACCCTGGGCGTCCCGCCCCAGGTCGTAGATGCTCACGATGTGGGGGTGCTCGATCCGCGAGAGAGCCCGGATTTCCCGCTCGAAGCGGCGGCGGTCACTGGGCAACACGTGGTCGTGCAGCAACTTGAGGGCCACGTCACGGGAGAGGTGCTCGTCTCTAGCCCGAAAGACCTTGGCACTCCCCCCCTCCCCCAAGCACTCCCCTAAACGGTAGCGCTGAGCTAGGAGGTCTCCGGACTCAGCCATCCGGCTCGGCGTTGACCAGCCACAGGACCTGGTAAGGTGCCAGCGCCACCCCCGTTCGGAGGTCGAGGAGGCCTTGGCCTAGCAGGTCACGGGCCCTGGGCCAGGGGCCCCCCGAGAAGGTGCTCCCAGGCAGCCAGGTCGGTCGGTCAGCAAAGTTGTAGATGGCCAGCAAGGTTCCTACCGGGTGGAGGCGCTCCTGGATCGCCAGCTCCGGCGCTGGAGAATCCCACCAGACCGAGGGGGTCTCAGCGGCGAATTGCTCGGTGCGCTGCCGGACTGCGATTAGGCGGCGCAAGCCCTGGAAGACCATCCCGGGGACCTGGTCCAAGTCGCTGCGCAGCTCGGCCCGCTGCCAGTCCATGCGCGGCCTATGCAGCCAGCGGTTGTCATCGGCATGCTCGGGGTCACTCAGGTAATCGCGGTCGCTGAGCAGGGCGATCTCGTCCCCCATGTAGAGCACCGGGAGCCCACCAGCGCCCAGAATCACGGCGTGACCCAGCAGCAGGCGAGCGATAGCCAGCTGGGCCCCCGAGGTGTCCTGGTTGCGCAGAGCGACCTCTAAGCCGGCCAAGCTCGCCGCTGACCCCGAGATACGCCGGTCTCCGGTCCTGGGGTTGAATTGGAAGACGTCACCGACGGCGTCACTCCCTGGGAAGACGCCGCTGTAGTAGTCGGAAAGGAAGTGCCGGTGAGCCGGACCGGAAAGACCCACCGCCTGGGCGTCGGCATCGGAGATGGCCCAGCCGATGTCGTCGTGGCAGCGCAGATAGGTCACCCAACCGGTCTGGTGGGGCGGGCTGGGAAAACGGCGCATGGCCTGGGTGAGCAACCGGGCGTCCCGGGAAGCCAGGGCAGACCAGATCTGCACCATCAGGCTATTGTGATACGCCAGGTCCGACACTCTACCGTGGTGGCGGCCACTGCCCAGGTAATTCCTGAGCTGTTCGGGGGCCACGATAGCCTCGGCTTTGAACAGGACGGCCGGGCAGACGATCCGGGCGACCGCGCGCAGGGCCTGGACTAAGGCGTGCACCTCCGGTTGGTTCTGGCAATCGGTCCCTAGGCGCTTCCAGATGAAAGCGATAGCGTCCAAGCGGAACACATCCACCCCCTGGTTAGCCCAGAACAGAATCAGGTCGGCGAACTCGAAGAAGACCTCGGGGTTGGCCCAGTTGAGGTCCCACTGCCAGCGGTTGAAGGTAGTCCATACCCAACGCCGGCAAGCTGGCTCCCAGGTGAAATTCCCTGGGGCGAAATCAGGAAAGACCTCCAGCAGGTTCTGCTCGTAGGCGTCCGGGAGGGTGCGGTCCCCGAACATCAAGAAGTACTGCATCTTGGCGGGGTCGCCGGCCCTGGCCGCCTCAGCCCAGGGGTGCTCAGCGGCGACGTGATTGAGGACTAAATCCAAGCACAGACTGATCCCCCTGGTGTGCATCCGAGTGGCCAGGTTGCGGAGGTCCTCTATGGTCCCCAGGTCGGGGCGGACCATGCGGTAGTCGCTGACCGCGTAGCCGCCGTCGTTGGGAGCCGGTCGGGTAGCCAGCAGGGGCATCAAGTGCAGGTAGGTGACCCCCAGCTCGGTTAGGTAGTCTAAGCGGCCTTCCAGGCCACTGAGGGTCTGGGCGAAGCGCTCGGTGTAGCAGACGTAACCGAGCATGTCTTGGCGCAGAAACCAGTCCGGGCGCAGCAGCCGGCGCAGGTCCAGCCGGCGCAGCCAATCTGGGCGCTCGGCGAAGTGGCGGACCATCAGGGCGACCGCGCGGCGGGTCAGCGAGACGTCCAGCCCCGGGTACACCTCGGCCAAGCCAGCCTGCAGATCAGCCAAGTAGCGCTCGATGCGCAGCGAGAGCGTCTCCTGGTCCCCTAGGGGGAGGGAGGCCAGCAGGTCCTGCCAAGGGACTTCGCTCGCGGTAGGAAGCACACCGGTAATATACAGGGCAGTGCCCGCTTCCCTGGGCCCTAAAGGAGACCCATGGCCGAACGTACACACCAGCTGGGTGTCCCGCCGCAGAGCGAGGACTTCAATGCCTGGTACAACGAGGTGGTGCTCAAAGCGGACCTAGCCGACTACAGCCCGGTGCGCGGCTCGATGGTGGTCAAGCCCTACGGGTGGGCGATCTGGGAGGGGATCCAGAACCGGCTGGACGCCATCTTCAAAGCTACCGGCCACGAAGCGCTCTGCTTCCCGCTCCTCATCCCGCAGAGCTTCTTTCAGCGGGAGGCCGAGCACGTCGAGGGGTTCGCACCGGAGCTAGCTGTCGTCACCGTGGCCGGCGGGGAGCAGCTGGAAGAGCCCTTAGTGATCCGCCCCACTAGCGAGACCATGGTGGGCTATATGTGGTCGAAGTGGCTCAGCAGCTACCGGGACCTACCCTTCTTACACTATCAATGGGGCAGCGTGGTGCGCTGGGAACAGCGCACCAAGCTGTTCCTGCGGACCGCTGAGTTCTTCTGGCACGAGGGTCATACCGCTCACGAGAACGAGGTGGAGGCCCAGCAGGAGACCGCGCGCATGCTGGAGATCTACACGGACTTCTGCCGGAATACCCTGGCGCTCCCGGTCATTCCCGGCCGCAAGACCGAGAGCGAGAAGTTCCCGGGAGCGGTCGCCACCTACTCGGTGGAAGGGATGATGCGCGACGGCCGGGCCCTGCAGAGCGGAACCTCGCATTACCTGGGCCAGAACTTCGCCAAAGCCTTCGAGGTCAAGTTCCAGGGTCGAGACCAGCGCGAGGCTTACGTGCATACCACCTCCTGGGCCATCTCCAGCCGGATCATCGGGGCGTTGATCATGACCCACGGCGACGATCAGGGGCTGATCCTACCTCCCGAGATCGCGCCGGTCCAGGTGGTGATCGTGCCCATCGCCCGGCCGGAGCAGGAGGCGGAGATTCGCTCAGCCGCCGAGCAGCTGGCCAGCGAGCTCCGACAGCTGCAGTTGCGGGTACGGGTAGACGCCAGGGAGGGGCTCAGCCCCGGCTTCAAGTTCCACGACTGGGAGCTCAAGGGGGTCCCTCTGCGCATCGAGCTGGGGCCGCGCGACCTAGCCAACGGCGTCTTGACCTGGAAAGCTCGCGACCGCTCCGAAAAGGCCGTCTTGCCCAGGGAGGCCGTCAGCGAGTTCCCCAGGCTGCTCAAGGAGCTGCAAGGGCGCCTGCTGGAGCGCGCCGAGGAGTTCCTGCACGCCCATATCCGCAAAACCGACACCTATGCGGACTTCCGCGCGCAGGTCGCCGAGGGCTTCGCCCAAGCTTTCCACTGCGGGGAGGCCGACTGCGAGGCGGCGATCCAAGAGGAGACTAAAGCGACGGCCCGCAACGTGCCTGGCCCGGCCAGCTCGGGCTTCGGCGAACCCGCACAGGGAAGCTGCGTCCGCTGCGGCAAGCCCAGCGCCTACGGGACCCGAGTCGTCTTCGCCAGGGCCTACTAGGGCTTCTATCAAACCGCCTCCCCGGATAGACGAGTCGCTGGATGTGGAATGCGCCCGCGGGCGGGGTGGAGCCACGGCTCAAGCTCCAGCCCGAATCTCTCGGCAGGCTTAGGGGGTGGTGCTCGGCGGGAAGCTGGCTCGGCGGGTTGCCTACCTCCGGCGAACCGCCTCTTTTTCTCCCTCCTCCTCGATGTCCCTTATTCCTTATTCACCGCCCTCGCTTTCCCTCGTTTCCTCCTCATGCCTCGCGTTTTTCCTGTCGCCACCCTTCCTCCTACCTCTATCCCGAAGGGAGCCCTGTTCCCTAGCCCGTGCGCGGCCACGCGGTTTCTAGCTGGCCATTAGGCTGCCTCTATCCAGCGGATCACTGCGCAGCCAGGCAGGCTGAGGGGGCTGCGCCCTAGGGTATTGACAGGCCAGCTCCGTCCAGCTTACTCTTCCCTCAGGTTCCTTTCAGGGTGCCCAGAGGGCTCGCTAGGGTAGTGGCTTAGTCCTGGGGTGCTCCTCCTTCCCCAGGAACCCAGACGGAGGTCGCGTGCGATCAGGCTGGATCAGCTCTGTTACCCTCCCCCTCACCGCCCTGCTGTTCGCCGGCTGCGCCAGCCTAGCTCCTCAGCCAGCCGCTACCCAAGGGGTAGAGCTGCACCTGACCTTCCACAGAGCCTCCGGAGTCCAAGCCCAGTACGTCTCTTCCG
>JAJZIR010000009.1 GCA_021810505.1 bacterium | reverse complement strand
AACAACCACTACCTCCAGATGCTCCAAGCGGTCGAGCAGGGCCTGCAGGGCATCTTCGACCAGCGCCGCCCGGTAGCTACCACCATGCAGCAGGTGGCGGCTAGGACCGACCGCATGATGGGGGAGTAGGCCCACCTGGTCCCTCGCTGCTTCTACCGGAGCTCCTTTTCCCAACGGCCTGACCCTAGGGTCAGGCCGTTCATCCCTCCCGGGAAGCTGGCTCGTCGGCCTGGGGGCTGAGCTCCAAGACCTCGCGGCGCAGCTCGCGGACCGGGACTGCTCCGCCGATCAGGAAGCGGGCCACTCGGTCCAGAGTCTCTCGCACCCACAGGGGATCCTGCGCGATGGTGGTCACCCCGATGACCTCCCAGTCGTGGCGGTTCTGCCCTTCTAGGCGGGCCACCGAGACCGGGAAGCGGCTGCGCAGCCGCTCCACCACAGGGGTGACCGCGCTGCGCTTCTCCTTGAGCGAATCCGCCCAAGGAGTCTCCAGCCGGAAGAAATAGACGCCCAGGTAGGCCACCTCAGAGCATGCCGGCCAGGTAGCCCTGCTCGCGCAGCGAGCGGATGAGGTCCATCGCGCTGAGCAGCTCGGGTTGGTAGCGCACCTCCAGCTGGCCTTCCTCGGGAGACTGGGCGCTCCCGACGCCGCGCAGAGCGCATAGAGCTTCCAGTACCCGCTCGGTGTCCGCTCCCGCTCGGAGACCGCGCACGCCGATGAGGACCTGGGTCACGCCCCCAGCCTAGCACGCAGCGGCTAGCCGGGGGCGGTCTGGTGCCGCTGTCCCAGGTACAGGACGCCGTGGCTACCGGCCAGCTGGTAGCCCTCGCCGGCGGCGGCCGCAGCCAACTCCTCACCGACGGTCAGATGCAGCTCGTAGACCGCTGCGTCATAAGCTCCCTTGGTGCAGGCGCGCAGCAGCGCGGCTGCGCAGTTTTCGGGGGCCGTTCCTGCCAGCCAGATCGCCGAGATCCACAGCGCCGCCCGGTCCCCCTGCCACAGGCTCTGGGCCAGCAGCGCTCCGACCAACTCCCCCTCGTTCTCGGCCACCAGCGAATGCTCACTGCGCTGCCAGAAACGCAGCGCTGGCAGCGAGCTGCGCAGCCTGCCCTCGCGTTCCCGGCTGGGGAGCGCGTCGAAACCGGGATCCAAGCGCCGCTGTACTTCCAAGTCGAGCGCTTGCAGGCGCGGAAAGTCTTGCTCTTCGGGGTTGCGCAGCAGCATGGCTAAAGCCTACCGCCCGGCCGAGCTCTTATGGTACTGTGATAAGAGCTCTATGAATTTGAGCCCTCGAGGTACAAGGTGAAAAAGATCCTGGCTGGACTGGTGGTTCCCCTGGCCCTCTTCGCGCTGGTCGGTTGCGGCGCGGTCTCTCCCCCAGCCCAGACCGGGGCGCTCGACGTGCTGGTCGGCGGGTTGCCCGCGCAGGCTCGAGCTGAGCTGCGCGTCTCCGGGCCGGGCTTCAGCCAGGTATTGACCGGCTCCCAGGAGCTCAGCAACCTGGCTCCTGGGACCTACACGGTCACGGCCAGCCCGGCTTCCTACTACACCGCCCAAGCCACCGTCACCGCTGGGGCGAGTCCGGTGACGGTGGCCGTAGCGGCCAACGCGTCGGCCACCGCGCAGGTGACCTACCGCCAGCAGGCCAGCGCCCAGGAGCTCTGGCTCAGCTCCGGCGCTGACGGCCCGGGCACCAACGCGGTGGTGGGCTTCAGCGCTGCCCAGCTAGCAGCGGGCCTCGCGCAGCCCTCCAATCAGGTCGGCGGCACCTTCCAGGATCCGGTGGCAGTGGCCGCCGACCCGGTCAATGGCAGCGTCTGGATCGCCGACGGCCAGACCGAGCAGATCTACGGCTTTGCCGCCTCGCAGCTGAGCGCCAGCGGCCTCTCGCTGCAGCCGCCGGCGGTGGTGCTTTCCAGTTCGGACTTCATCGCCCTGAACGCCCTGGCCTTCGACGCCTCCGGGAACCTCTGGGTGGCTAGCAATAGTAGCGTTTTGAAGTTGGCCGCTGCCAGCCTGGCGGCGACCGGTACAGTCGCGCCGGTTGCCAGTTTGTCCTTCCCGGGGAGCGAACTTAACGCCCTGGCCTTCGACGCTTCCGGCAACCTGTGGGCTGGGGGCTCAGGGGAGAGTGGCGGGCTGGTCGCCGAATTCCCCAGCAACCCTTTAGCTTCGGGCAGTTCTCTGTCTACGAGGAGCCCGGTGACTGGCCTGGCCTTCAGCCCCTCCGGTAACCTCTGGCTAGCAACCGGGAATGATAACCTCAAGGAGGTCGCTGCAACCGACCTGCCCCAGCTTTCCCTGTCAGCTGTGACGGTCGCCTCCGGTCTCCAAAGCCCCGGCGGCCTGGCCTTCGACGCTTCTGGGAACCTCTGGGTGGCCGAGATGAACCTGCCCAGCCCCAGCGGGGACGGCGGCGTGGTCGAGTTCCCTTCCGCCCAGCTGACCTCTAGCTCGCCTGAGCCGCTGCTCCACCCCGTCGCCAGCCAGCTCGGCGAAAACAGCGGCGCGGGCGTCGGCGACCTGGCCATCTCCGGGGGGACGCTGTGGTTCGTCGACGGGGCTACCCTGCAGGCCAGTTCCTTAGGCCAGCTCCTCACCAGCCCTTCGGGAGCGCAGTTCAGCTCGGCGCTGCAGCTGGCCAGCCCGGTCAACGACCCTGAGCAGATGGCCTTCAGCGCCTCCGGAGACCTCTGGGTGGTCAACGACAACACCAACCTCTTGGAGGAGTACACCCCGGCTCAGCTGCAGACCGCAGATCCCCAGCCCAGCGCGGTGATCTCCGGCCCGGCCCTCTCCCAGCCCACCGGCTTGGCCTTCGACGCCCGCGGCGACCTGTGGGTTTCGAACTACCAGGTAGGCGCGTCCTCGGACGGCTCGTTGCTGGAGTTCACCCCTGCCCAGCTGGCCGCTTCCGGCAGCCCCACGCCGGCTGCGCAGGTGTCCAGCCCGGCGCTCTATGGCTCCTGGGGCTTGGCCTTCGACAGCGGGGGCAACCTCTGGGTCGCTAACTACTACCAGAGCACCCTGCTGGAGTACAGCGCGCAGCAGCTGCTCTCGGCTTCCTTGGCCTCGCCCGCCAACGCCGTCTACCTCTCGGGCAACCCCGGCCCGGAGGGCCCGGCGTTTGCCCCGGGCGGCGACCTGTGGTTGGCGGCCTACAGCAGCGATCAAGCCGTCGCTCTGACCCCCGCTCAGCTGCAGAGCTCCAGCAACCCCTCCAACCCGGTGACGCCGGCGATCGCCCTGCAGTTCGCCAGCTTTACGGATCCTTGGGCGCTGGCCTTCGACGCCTCCGGTAACCTCTGGGTGGCTCTTAACGGCGAGGGCGCTCTGGTTGAGTTCACCCCCAACCAGCTGGTCAGCGGGACCGCCGCTCCGGCTAGGACCCTGAGCGCTCCCAACCCCTACTTCCCGCTGTTCGGCCCGCAGCTGCCCTCCGCCCCCCTGCAGGGAGTGACCCCCTTGGCCCTGCCCCACTTCCCGCTGGCGCCGCGCCACCGCGCCAGGCGGCGCTGAGCGCGCCCTCAGAGCTAGCCCTAGGCCGTAGACCTTAGGCCGTAGACTGAAGGGGTGACCCACGACCTGAACGGCGCTCGCCGCGCCGCCCTCTCCGAGCTGGCCCCGCTGCTGGTCAAGCTGCACCTGTTGCTGCTCAACGCCCAGCGCAAGGACTACGAGGCGATGTACGGCCCCCAACCAGCCCTGGCGGTGCTGCGCCTCACCATCGACAGCCCCGCGTTCGGCTGGTTGCGCCCGCTCTCCCGCCTGATGGCCGACCTAGACGCCCAGCTGGACAGCCCGGCGGAGTTGAGCTACGGCAACTGGTCCAGCCTGCAGATCCGCGTCCACGAGCTGTTCGATCCCCAGACCCAGGTCGGGGGCCTGCTGCGGGCCGGGACCGCCCAGCTCCAACTGGACGCTGCGCAGCGCGCTGAGCTGGGGGACTACCTGCGGCGCATCAAGGCCGAAGAGGCTGCCCTGCTCGCGGTCGCGCCGGACCCGGAAGCTTGGTGAAGCTGATCGCCGGGCTGGGCAACCCCGGACGCTCCTACCAGGGCACCCGCCACAACCTCGGCTTCGAGGTCCTGGACGCCCTGGCTTCCCGGCTAGGCCTGGTCTGGAGCGAGGGCCACGCCGCCCTAGTCGCCCGCTCGGGCCAAGGGGGGGATGGCCTGCTGCTGCTCAAGCCCCAGACTTTCATGAACGCCTCTGGCCAGGCGGTCGCCTGGGCGGCCCGCCGCTCTGGGGTGGCGCCGGAAGAGATCCTGATCGTCCACGACGATATCGACCTGCCGCTGGGGACGCTGCGGCTCAGGGAAGGGGGGCGCTCCGGAGGCCAGCGCGGCGTCGAGGACATCCTGATCCGCCTGGGATCGCAGCGGCCGGCCAGGCTCAAGCTGGGGGTCTCCAGGCCGCCGCCCGGGCAGCTGGCGGCTGATTGGGTGCTCTCCCGCTTCCGCCCCGAGGAGCGGCCGCTGGTCGAGCGGGGGGTGGCTTTGGCCGCCCAGGCCGCCCTGCTCTGGTCCGAGCAGGGTCTGGCGGCGGCCCAGTCCCGCTTCGGGGGCCGCTACTGGCCGCCGCCGGATCTACCCAGTGATACAGTGAGCCGGTGAACTTAGAACTTCTCAAGAAGCTTTCCGAGGTGGGTGGGATTCCTGGCCGCGAGGAGCGGGTGCGGGCGGTGGTGGAGGCGGAGCTGTCCGGCCTGGTCGACGAGCAGCGGGTGGACGCCCTGGGCAACCTGCTCGCCATCCGCCACGGCAGCGCCCCTGAGGGGGAGCGCAAGCGGATCATGCTCAGCGCGCACATGGACGAGATCGGCTTCATCGTCAAGTACATCGACGATAAGGGCTTCCTGCGGGTACAGAACGCCGGCGGCTTCGACGCCCGCAACCTCTTCGCCCGCAACGTCTGGGTCTGGGCCAAGGAAGGGGACCTGCCCGGGGTGCTCAACCCCTCGGGCCGCCCGGTCCACATCGCCAGCCAGGATGAGCGCAAGAAGATCCCCGAGATGAAGGAGTTTAGCGTCGACTTGGGCCTGAGCGCCGACCAGGTGCGCGCCAAGGTGCGGGTGGGCGATCCGGTCACCCTGCGCCAGGAATTCTCCCAGGTGGGCCAGCTGCTCTGCGGTAAGGACATGGACGACCGCGCCAGCGTCTTCGTCCAGCTGGAGTTGCTCCGGGCCCTGAAGGGAAAGCCACACCTCCACGACATCTACGCCGTCTTCTCCACCCAGGAGGAGGTGGGCCTGCGCGGCGCCACCGTGGCCGCCTACCAAGTCCAGCCGGACATCGGCCTGGCCTTGGACGTGACCCTGGCGATCGATACCCCCGACGTCCCGGACGCTGAGGCGACCACCCGGGCCGGGAAGGGGGTGGGGATCAAGGTCTACGACACCTCCATGATCTCCACCCGCTGGCTGGTGGACCAGCTGGTGGAGCTGGCCGAGCGCGAGAAGATCCCCTACCAGCTGGAGATCCTGATGGGCGGCGGGACCGACGGAGGGGCTATCCAGCGTTCCCGCGGCGGTGTCCCCACCGTGACCCTGAGCCTGCCCACCCGCTATATCCACACCGTGGTGGAGGCGGTCCATCAGGATGACCTGCAGGCCGAGCTGGACCTGCTGCTCGCCTATCTGCGCTGAAGGGGCAGCCTAGCGCGGATCAGCGGCCGCAGCCGGGGTAGGCTCTGCCCCAGCTGCACGGCGCCGCGCAGGGTTTCCCGGGCGCTCCCTAGGCGCAGCAGCCCGTCGGCGTCCTCGCGGTGGTAGATCCGCAGCAGCGGCGTCCCGGCCTCCACCTGCGCCCCAGGGCAGGCCAGCACCTCCACCCCGACTCCCCGGTCGAGGGGAGCGCCCTTGCGCAGCCGGCCGCCCCCCAAGCGGAGCACCGCCTGGCCCACCGCCAAGGCATCCACCCTGGTCACCGTGCCGGCCTGCTCGGCCCGGATCTCGCTCCTGCCGGGGGCGACCTCCAGCAGTTCCGGGGAGTCCACGTAGCGGGGATCTCCTCCCTGCGCGGCGATCCAGCTCCGGAAGCGGGCCAGAGCCTCCCCAGAAGCCAGGGCTTCTGGGGGCCGCCTCTGGGCCTCTTCCGGTGAGGCTCCGTAGGCCAGCAGCGCCTCGCCGGCCAGCTGGCAACACAGCGCGACCAGGTCGGCGGGGCCCTCCCCGCGCAGCGCCGCCACCGCCTCTCTGACCTCTAGGGCGTTTCCGGACGCCCTCCCCAGCGGCGCGTCCATGTCGGTGACCAGGACCCGGACCCTGCGGCCGGCTCGCCTGCCGATCTCCACCATCAGCAGGGCCAGCTCCTTGGCTTGGCGCAGCGTCGGCATGAAGGCGCCGCGCCCCACCTTGACGTCGAGCAGGATCACCTGGGCGCCGGCAGCTAGCTTCTTGCTCAGCACCGAGCTGGCGATCAAGGGGACCGAATCCACGGTGGCGGTGGCGTCGCGGAGGGCGTAGAGCCGCCCGTCAGCTGGAGCCAGGTCCCTGGACTGCCCGGCCACCACCAGGCCGCAGTCTCTGGCCTGGGCCAGGAACTCGGCCTCGCTCAGCTCGGCCCGCCATCCGGGGATGCTTTCCAGCTTGTCGATGGTTCCCCCGGTGTGGGCTAGGGCGCGCCCGCTCATCTTGGCGACGGTGAATCCCAACGCGGCCAGCAGGGGGGCGAGCACCAAGGTGGTCTTGTCCCCGACCCCGCCGGTGGAGTGCTTGTCGACGGTGCGCGGCAGGTCGCCGAGATCGATCTGCTCGCCGCTGGCGGCTAGGACTTCGGTCAGCGCCGCTGTTTCCCTGGGGCGCATTCCGCGCAGGTAGACCGCCATCAGCCAGGCGGCCAGCTGCTCGTCGGAAGCGCCGCTCAGCAGCTGCTGCAACTCAGCTCTGCTGTGCTCCTTGCCGTCGCGCTTCCTGGCGATGAGCTCGGGGATCGCCGGCATATCAGGCGTACCCCAGCTCCCGCAGCGCTTCCGGGTCGCTGCGCCAGCTGGGCAGCACCTCGACCTGGAGCTCTAAGTAGACCTTCTTGGCCAAGAAGACCTCCAGCTGCTTGCGGGCAGCTTGCCCGATGGAGCCGATCTGGCGCCCACCCTTGCCGATGACCATGCCCTTGTGGTTGGTCCGCTCCACGAAGATGGTGGCGTAGATCTTCTGCAGCCCGTCCTCGCGCTCCTCCCAGCGGGTGACCCGGGCAGCGATCCCGTAGGGGAGTTCGTCGCGCAGCTGCCGCATGGCCGCCTCGCGGATCAGTTCAGCGGCCCAGAATTCCCTGGTCTGATCGCTCCCCGGGCTCCCCGGGTAGAGCAAGGGGCCTTCGGGCAGCTCGGCCAGCAGCGCGGCGCGCAGCGGCTCTACCGCCTGAGGCCCCTGCTCGGCGCTGAGCGACCAACGCCGGTGTTCCCGGTCCAGCAGGCCGGCGTAAAGGTCAATGGCTTCCTGCGGATATTTGGCAGCGTCCAACTTGTTGCCGATGAGGTGCAGCGGTGCCGGCAGGGTATTCAGCGCCCTGGCCACCATCTTGTCCTCGTCTCCAGGTGGTAGGCGCAAGTCGACCACCCACAGGACCGCGTCCACCTCGGCCAGCGCGCGGACCGCCTCGTCGTTCATGAATTGATCCAGGGCGTCCTGGCTGCGGTGTAATCCCGGGGTGTCGACGAAGATGATCTGGCCCGAGGGGCTGGTGAAGATCCCGCGGACGCCTTTGCGGGTGGTCTGCGGTTTGGGGCTGACCGGAGCCACCTTGGTCCCGATCAGCGCGTTCAGCAGCGTGGACTTGCCCACGTTGGGCTTCCCCACGATGGCGACAACGCCGCAGCGCATGGTGTCTGGCATCCCCCTATCTTGGCACAGCCGGGGCCTTTCGGGGCCAGCGCGCTGGCTGCCCATGTAGAATGCTCTGCGATGAGGAGCGGCCGTGGCTCTAGATAAGTTCTTCCGCCGCAAGCGACCTAAGGCGGCGGTGAGCGAGGACGTACCGGAACTGTGGTCCAAGTGCAGCTCCTGCGGAGCGCAGATCTACAAGCGCGACCTCGAGGCCAACCTCAAGGTCTGTCCGGTCTGCTCTCACCACCACCGCATTTCGGTTGAGGAGCGCCTGCGTACCCTGCTCGACCCGGACAGCTTCGAACCGCGCAGCGGTTCGGTCCACCCCAGGGATCCTCTACACTTCGTCGACACGCTGCCGTACACCGAGCGGCTGAAGCGGGCTCAGCAACGCTCCGGGCGGCCCGACGCGATCCTCGCCGGCCTGGGCCGGATCCAGGGCAGCCGGCTGGTCTTGGCCCTGATGGATTTCGAGTTCTCCGGCGGGAGCATGGGCAGCGCGGTCGGCGAGGAGTTGGTCCGCGCCGCCGATCTGGCGGTCGAGCTGCACTTGCCCCTGGTGGTGGTCTGCGCTTCCGGCGGCGCCAGGATGCAGGAAGGCGCCTACTCGCTGATGCAGATGGCCAAGACCATCGCCGCCTTGGGCCGCCTGGCCGCGGCCCGGCTGCCTTACCTCAGCGTGCTCACCGACCCCACCACCGGCGGGGTCACCGCCTCCTTCGCCACCCTAGCCGATGTCATCCTGGCTGAGCCGGGTGCCCTGATCGGCTTCGCCGGACCCAGGGTGATTCAGCAGACCATGCGCCAGACCCTCCCCGAGGGCTTCCAGCGCTCCGAGTTCCTCTTGCAGCACGGCCTGCTCGACCTGGTGGTCGACCGGCGGCAGCTGCCCTCTCGCCTGCACGCGCTGCTCTCGCTGCTGAAGGGAGCGGCGTGACCTCTGGGGGGGACCGCTGGGCCAAGGTCCAGCTGGCCCGGATGCCCGGCCGCCCGACCGCCTTGGACTACCTCAAGCTGGCTTTCGAGGATTTCGTGGAGCTGCACGGCGATAGGCTTTTCCGGGACGACCCTGCTTTGGTGGGCGGTCTGGCTCGCCTGGCTGGCCGGCCGGTGGTGGTCCTCGGTGAGCAGAAGGGCCGGGACACCAAGGAGAATATCCTGCGCTCCTTCGGGATGCCCAACCCCGAGGGGTACCGCAAGGCGGTGCGGCTGATGCGGTTGGCCGAGAAGTTCGGTCTCCCGGTGGTCAGCCTGGTCGATACCATCGGCGCCTACCCGGGGGTCAGCGCTGAGGAGCACGGCCAGGCTTGGGCCATCGCCGAGAGCATCCGCACCATGCTGTCCCTGCAGGTGCCGGTGCTGGCGGTGATCCTGGGCGAGGGGGGCTCCGGAGGGGCTTTGGCCATCGCAGCCGCCGACCGGGTGCTGATCCTGCAGAACGCCTGGTACAGCGTGATCAGCCCGGAGTCCTGCGCCGCGATCCTCTGGCGGGACGCCGCGGAAGCTCCCAAGGCCGCCGAGGCGCTGCAGCTCAGCGCGGCCGACCTGCTGGCTCAGGGCCTCGTCGAGGAGGTGATCCCCGAGCCCTCCGGGGGGGCCCATACTGACCCGCAGATGACCGCGGCCACACTCAAACTGGCGCTGCAGCGCCATTTAGACGAGCTCTGCCTGCTCGGGGGGGAGCAGCTGGTGGCCGGGCGGGAGGCGCGCTTCCGCCGCCTCGGCGTCTTCGGCGAGACCCCCTTGCCTTGACGGCACGGGGCTGCTAGACTCACTGGGCTTTGGGGCATCGTCTAACGGCAGGACAACGCACTCTGGATGCGTCAATCGTGGTTCGAATCCACGTGCCCCAGCCAAGAACCCTAGAGGGCTCTAGAAGGCTGCGCCGGTCACCGACAGATTTTCGTCACCGCCCTATACTGACCTAGGGGGTGGGTGTGCAGCTGAGAGACGTGATCATCCTGGGCGGCGGTCCAGCTGGGCTGGCCGCGGCCATCTACGCCGGCAGAGCTGGCCTGGATACTGTCCTGTTGGAGAAGGGCCAGCTGGGGGGGCAGATCGCCCAGACCAGCGAAGTCGAGAACTATCCCGGGTTCCCCGAGCTGATCTCGGGGCCTGAGCTGGTCGAGCGGATGGTCAACCAGGCCAAGAAATTCGGTGCCGAGGTGGTGCTGGACGAGGTCCTTTCGGTGGACTCCAGCCATTTCCAGGCCAACTCCGAGCTGCTGGTCAAGGGCTACGAAGCGGACTACCGTACCCGGGCGATCATCGTGGCCAGCGGTGCCAATCCCAAGAAGCTGGGGATCCCCGGCGAGGATCGGTTCTGGGGTAGGGGGGTCTCCACCTGCGCTACCTGCGACGGCTTCTTTTACCGCGACCGCCAGGTTGTGGTGGCCGGTGGGGGAGACGCCGCCGTCGAAGAGGGGCTGTTTCTGACCAAGTTCGCCAGCCAGGTCACCCTGGTGCACCGCAGAGACCAGCTGCGCGCTAACCGGGTCGCCCAGGAGCGGGCCATGGCCAACCCCAAGATGCGCTTCGTCTGGAACAGCGAGGTGACCGAGGTATTGGGGTCTGATACCGTGACCGGAGTGCGCCTGCGCAACCGGGTCAGCGGCGAGCTGAGCGAGCTGGCTGCCGACGGGTTCTTCGTGTTCATCGGCCACGAGCCCAACACCGGCTACCTGGGGGATCTGGTCCAGCTGGACGCCCACGGCTACGTGGCCGTCCATGACCAGGTGCGCACCTCTCATCCGGCGGTCTTCTCGGCTGGGGACGTCAGCGACCCGGTCTACCGCCAGCTGGCCACCAGCACCGGCTCCGGGGCTCAGGCGGCCATGATCGCCGAGCGCTACCTGGCGCAGGTTCCGGAGAGGCAACTGGGTTGACCTGGCACGCCCTGCAGAAAGCGGCCAGGCTGGCTAGGAGCTTGGACCCCCTGCGGGCAGCTCCCGAGGACGTCTGGGCCAGCGGTTGGTTGCTCCTCTCGGAGTGGAGGCTCTACCTGGCGATGGATCCCAGGGACCGGGCCCATGCGGTCCGGGTAGCGCAGGCCCTGTTGCGCGCCTACCCCTCCGCGCGCGGCGAGCTGGTCGCCGCGGCGCTGCTGCACGACGTCGGCAAGGCTGAGCGGGTCTACCGGGTCTGGGAGAGGGTCTTGGTCGGTCTGGTACCGCTCGGCCTGATCCCCTGGGGGCCGCTGGGCCGCTGGCAGCCGCTGCGGCTGCGGCTGCAGCACCCCGCCCTGGGAGCCGCCGCCATCTTGGCGGCGGGGGGTAGGTCCGCGGTGGCGCGGCTGGTCGCTGCCCACCACCACCCTGGCCTCGACCCGGAAGCGGAGCTGCTGTACCGCTTCGACCACAGCGAGTGAGCCCAGGCGCCGCCTGGGCTTTACAGCGCTTCCGAGATTCCCTATACTCACCTTCGGCCGCTCGCGGCCCCATCGTCTAACGGTTAGGACACCACCCTCTCACGGTGGAGATACGAGTTCGAATCTCGTTGGGGTCACCAAGTTCCCGCCTCTATGAGGCGGGGCTTTCTTGCTGCCAGCAGCCGCTCGGGGTATGGTGAGCGGATGACCTGCAAGCTCAGCTGGAGGACAGATCCTCCCCCAGGACTCCGTTGATCGCCGACGCTCACCTGGACCTGGCCATGTTGGCCCCGCAGCGGGATCTGACCCAGCCGGTCCCCAGCGGGGAGCAGGGGCCGCTGGTCAGCTTTCCCGACCTGCTCCGCGGCCAGGTGGCGCTCTGCTTCGCCACCGTCTACGTCCACGGCTACCGGAGCCCCGCCGAGGCCGAAGCGCAGGGGTTGGCCCAGCTGGCCCAGTACCGCAGCTGGGAGCAGCAGGGTCTGATCCGGATCTTGGAGAGCCGAGCTGGCCTGCAGTCCCACCTGGCCTCCTGGGACGGCCGGGGTCCAGTGGGGGCCTTGCTCCTGTTGGAGGGGGCCGACCCGCTGCCCGCCCCGGAGGCGCTGGCCGATTGGGCGGCCATGGGCCTGCGGCTGATCGGGCCGGCCTGGTCGGCCACCCGCTACAGCGGTGGAACCGGTGCGCCGGGGCCCCTGACCGACCTGGGGCATGCTCTCCTGGAGCAGATCGTCCGCCTGGGACTGATCCTAGACGTCTCTCACCTCTCCGAGGAGGCTTTTTGGCAGGCCCTGGCCTACCAGCCCAAGCTGGTGGCGACCCACAGCAACGCCAGGGCCCTGGTTCCCACCGACCGCCAGCTCAGCGACGCGATGCTGGACGCTATCGCCGCCAGGGACGGTCGGGTCGGGGTGGTGCTCTTCAACCGCTTCCTAGACCCGTCCTGGGAGCGCGGCCGACCCAGGCTGCCCCGCGCTGCGGTCGGCCGCCAGCTGCGCCACCTGGCCGCCCGGGTCGGCTGGGGGCGCCTGGGGATCGGTTCGGATTTCGACGGCGGCTTCGACCGCTCGGCGACGCCGTTGGGCCTAGACAGCGCGGCCGATCTCGGAAAGCTGGCCGATCTGGTGCCACCCGAGCACCGGGTGGGCTTTTTGGGCCGTAACTGGACCGACTGGTTGCTCGAGAACCTGGCCTAGCTGCCCTGCCCGCTCTTGGGGATGCGCAGGGCGCCGCGCCCGTCCCAGCCCCGGAAGGCGTAGAAGCGCCCGCCTTGGCTGCTCTGCAGGTAGTCGCTCAGCGGCTGCCGCATCGGCGGGGATTCCAGCAGCGAGACGGCCTGCTCGGGCGGGGTGAAGCGGGCTTCGACGATGTAGCCGTCGGGATCTTTGGGGTTGAGCAGCCCTTCCCAGGTGGCCTCGAAGACCAGGGCGATG
The DNA here is from genome assembly GCA_021810505.1 of bacterium. Lineage (GTDB taxonomy): Bacteria > Deinococcota > Deinococci > Deinococcales > Deinococcaceae > JAJZIR01. The sequence continues at coordinate 90,819 of JAJZIR010000009.1, read as the reverse complement.
GCTCGCTCGGAGCGGCGCTCATCCTCGATGTGGGAGCAGTACGCCAGCTTGCAGATCTCCAGCAGCCGCAACCCGGTCTCCTCGACGATCTCGCGCCGCAGAGCCTGGTCCGCCGTCTCACCGGCTTCGACCACCCCCCCCGGCAGGGTGTAACGGATCCGGCCGGCCCGCTGCCAGTCGTTCCCGACTAGCAGGACGCGCCCTTGGCGGTCTCGCAGGATCGCGGCCGTGACCAACAGGTCACGGCGCACCGCGCACCACCTCGGTCACCCGGCCTCGGCCTCCCCCTGGATCAAGGCGGCAGCGGCCTGTTGGCGCTCCTGCTCGGCTAGCCGCTCGACCAGAGGTTCAAAGCCGCCAGCCATGACGCTGTCCAGCGGGAAGTTCTTGCTCTCCCCGCTCAGGCGGTGATCGGTCACCCGGTTCTGCGGGTAATTGTAGGTGCGGATCTTCTCCGAGCGCTCGGCGGCGCCGATCTGGGAGCGCCGCTCCTGGCGCTGCTGCGCCTCTGCGCGCTCCCGGCTCAGCTCAGCTAGCCGGGAGCGCAGGATGCTGAGGGCCCGGTCGCGGTTCTTGATCTGGCTGCGGCTATCTTGGCAGACCACCATCATCTCGTCGGCCGTCCCTGGGCGGTAAACCGCCCGGACGGCCGAGTCGGTGGTGTTGACACCTTGACCCCCCGAACCCTGAGAACGGTAGACGTCGATGCGGACCTCGGACAGATCCAGCACGAAATCCCCCTCTTCGACTTCCGGGATGACCGCCACGGTCACCGTGGAAGTGTGGATCCGGCCCTGCGCCTCGGTGGCCGGGACGCGCTGTACCCGGTGTACCCCGCTCTCGAACTTGAAGGCCTGAAAGGCGTGGTCTCCGTCCAACCGCAGCACCGCCTTGTTGAGCCCTCCTAACTCCGATGGGGAGCTGTCGGTGGCGGTGAGCTCCAGGTGCAACCTCTGGCAGTAGGCCGCGTAGGCGGCCAGCAGGTCGGCGGCGAACAAGCTGGCTTCCTCGCCGCCGGTGCCAGCCCGCAGCTCCAGGATGGCCGGCCGGCGGTCTCTGGGGTCTTCGGGCAGGAGCAGGCCGTCCAACTCACCCTCCAGGCCCTGCTGCTCTGACTTCAAGGCCTCCAGCTCGGCCTCGGCCAGCGGCCGCAGCTCGGGGTCCTCCAGCCAGAGGCTGGCCTCCTCGACCTTCCGCTCCAGCTCCTTGCTGCGCGACCACAGCGCCATCAGCCGGTCCAGCTCGTGAAACCGTCGGCTCAGCCGCGCCGACTCAGCGGGGTCGCCGTAGGTTTCCGGCTTGGCCAGCTGCGCGGCCAGCTCGGCGTGCTCGCGTTCGAGTTCAACCAACTTCTCTGTCAACACCTGATGCCTGCCATTCCGGCGTTTCCGCCGACAAGTTTTTCCATTCTACGGATCCGCGCGGCCGGCAGTGTGAGGAGAACTCCCTATACTGCCCCTGTGACCACCAAGATCGCCATTCTGGGCTGCGGGACGGTCGGTCGCCAGGTCCTGCTGCAAATCCACGCCCACCTGTCCCGCTTGGCCGCCCTGGGTCGTCCAGTCGAAGTGACCGGCGTCCTGGTCCGTGACCCGAGCCGGCCGCGCGGCCTGGGCGCCTTGGAAGGCCTGCTCACCGCCGACGCCTCGGCCCTGGGGGAAGCCGACCTCTACATCGAGGTGATGGGCGGGACCGTCCGGCCCCTGGAGCTGCTCGCGCCGGCCATCGCTGCCGGGAAGCCGCTGATCACCGCCAACAAGGCCCTGCTCGCCGAGCGCTGGGACGCCCTCCTCCCCCTGGCTGAGCGCGGCCTGCTGCGCTACGAGGCCAGCGTGATGGCTGCGACTCCGGTCATCGCTCCGCTGGCGCAGCTCGGCCGCTCGGCTGGGCCTACCAGTTTGGAGGCGGTGCTGAACGGCACCTGCAGCTACATCCTCTCCAGGATGGAGCGGGGGGTGAGCTACCGAACCGCCCTGGCGGAGGCCCAGAGCCTGGGCTACGCCGAGGATCCCCCTACCCTAGACGTGGATGGCTGGGACGCCGCCCACAAGTTGACCGTCCTGGGCAGGTTGCTCTTTGATCCTGGCTTCTCGCTCGACCGGGTGGCGGTGCAGGGGATCGGCGATCTGCATCCTGAAGACTTGGCCGCGGCGGACCGGGCCGGCCAGGCACTACGGCTGGTCGCGGAGATCTCCTTCGAGGGCGGCTGGCGCGGCCGGGTCTGGCCCAAGCGATTGCCCAAGGATCACCCGCTGGCTTGGACCCCGCTCAGCCGGAACGCCCTGCTGTTCAGCGGAACCGATGGTGGGACCTGGCTGCTCAGCGGCCCAGGAGCCGGAGGGGCGGCCACCGCGTCGGCGATACTGGGAGACCTCTTCAGCTGGGCCCAGGGGATCCCTGGTCCTCGCCCCCTGGGCTGGGTGGCCGCGCCCCCCCCTGAGCCCAGCTAGCCGGGCTATACGCTCTCCGATCGGCCGCCGCGTCCCGCCGGACCCAGGCTGGCGCGCCCTGCTAGACTGGGGCGGGAAATCAGGAGGTCACATGGCATTCCCGGTTGTTCGGACTGCACGGCTGCTCCCCTTCGCCCTGACCTTTGGCTTGGCTGCGGCCGCCCCCAGCACGGTGGTGGTTGCCCTACCTCCGGCCATCAACGTCAACTATCTCCTTCCGATCCTGCCGGCCAACGACTACATCAACATGAACTTCTGGGGCTTCCTGCAGATGTATAAGCCGCTGATCTGGGTGGACCACAAAGTGCAGGTCGACTACGCCCGCTCCATCGCCAGCTCCATCACCACTCCCGATGGCCAGCACTACTTCGTCACCATGAACCCCAAGTGGCACTGGTCGGATGGCCAGCCGGTCACGGCCCGCGACCTGCTCTTCGACCTCAAGCTGCTGCGCAGCATCCAGGCCTCGAACGCTTCCGCCTACGGGGGGTGGAGCATCGGGGGGATTCCCAACGACATCGCTTCGGTCAAGCGGCTCAGCCGGTTCCGGGTCGAGATCACCTATAACCGGCCCTACAACGCCAAGTGGGTGATCCTGAACGGGATGTCCCAGCTGGTCCCCCTCCCCGCTCAGGCTTGGGACCGCTATCCCGGCCACCCGGCCAAGACTCTGGCCTACCTGCAGTCGCATGGGGACGCCGCCGCCTTTTTCGCGAAGAGCCCGGTCGACGGCCCCTTCAAGGTGCTGCGCTCCCGGCTGGATCACGGCGTGCTGTTCCAGGCCAATGCGGCTTACGACGGCCACCGGCCCGACTACCAGCGGCTGGACCTGCGCTACTTCACCAGCTCGGACGCCGAGTTCGCCGCGCTGAAGACTGGCCAGGTGCAGGTCGGCTACGTTCCCTTCCACCTCTATGCCCAGCGCCACATCCCCGGATACCGCAGCGCTTTCTTCAGCAGCTGGGGAATCACTTTCATCGAACTGAACTACAAGAACCCAGCGACTCGGGCCTTCCACGATCCCCTGGTCCGCCAGGCTCTGCAGATGGCTATCGATCAGCCGGGCTACATCAAGGCCTTCTATTCCAGCCAGGCGATCCCCCAGTACGGGCCGGTTCCTTACCAGCCCCCCACCTACCTCTCGCCCCGGCTCAGCTCCGGCTACGTCCCCTACCCCTACGATCCGGCGGCCGGCAAGGCTCTGCTGATCAAAGACGGCTGGTCTCTCTCGCACGGCGTGATGACCAAAGGGAAGCAGCAGCTTGACTTCACCCTGGACTACGCTTCGGGTTCGCTCAGCAACCAGCAGGTCGCCGAGGCCTTCGCCGAGGCGGCAGCCAGGGAGGGGGTGCGGATTCACCTCAAGCCGCAACCCTTCGACACCATCTTCGGCAACCTAGGCAGCGCGACCGCCTGGCAGATGGCCTTCTACGGCAACGGCTGGACTTACCTGCCCGATTTCTACCCCAGCAACGGTGGCCTGTTCGGGACCGGGGGGGGTTCCAACCTGCAGGGCTTCTCGGACCCCGCGATCGACCGGCTGATCGCCAAGACCCACGCCTACCTGCCAGCCAGCCAGTCCGCCCTAGCCCTGAGCCGCTATCAGGACGCCTTGGCCAGGGCGGTCCCTGACCTCTGGCTTCCCGAGGCGGCCGGTGCCTGGACCGGAGCGACCGGGGCGGTCACCGAGTACAGCAAGGCGCTCCACGGTGTGCGGGCTCACCTGAACCCCACCGGGGTGATCTCGCCGCAGTACTGGAGCCTGCGCTGAACCGCCGGGAGGGCAGTGCCCTCCCGGCGTATGATGGGGGCCATGCCTCAGGCTCGCTCCGCTTTCCTCCAGCCGAGGCTTGATCGCCTGGAGCAGCGCCTGCACCAACTGCTGCAGTCCGACGTGGAATTCATCCACCTGATCAACGACGACCTGGTCTCGGCGGGTGGCAAGCGCTTCCGGCCCGGGATCGTGTTCTCGGTCTTTGAGCTGCTGGCCGGTGAGGACGACCGCACCTTCGAGCAGCAGGTCGATCTGGCCGCGGCCGTGGAGCTGCTGCACTCGGCTACTCTGCTGCACGACGACCTGATCGACGACGCGGACCTGCGCCGCGGCCACCAGGCTGCCTTCCGCAAGTACGGCAATGCCGTCTCGGTTTTGTCCGGTGACTTCATGCTCTCGCGGGTCCTTCAGATCCTCTCCGAATTGCCGGCGGCGATCACCAGGGAATTCGCTGATACCGCCAGGGATATCTGCGAGGGCGAGGTCCTGCAGTTCCAGACCGCCGCCCTGGGCGATTACGGGTTGGAGCGCTATTACCGCATCGTCACCTCCAAGACCGCGGCGCTGCTCCGCACCGCTGCCACCGTTCCGGGCATGCTCTTGGGGCTGGATTCGGAAGGCTTGGCCGCCCTGCGGACCTTCGGCTTAGAGCTGGGCCGCGCTTTTCAGATCCAAGACGACCTGCTCGACCTGATCGCCGACCCCGAGAAGCTCGGCAAGCCGGTGGGGGGGGATCTGCGCGAGGGGAAGGTCACCCTGCCGCTGCTGCTGCTGTTCGGTACCCCGGCTGAGGCGGAGCTCCGTTTGCTCATCGACCGCCGGATCTCCCAACCGGGGGACTTAGAGCGGGTGCTGGCCCTGCTCCGCGAGGCGGGGACCCCTCAGGAGGTCCGCCGGCAGATCCAGCTGCATGCCGAGGCGGCCAGCGCCGCGCTGGCCGCCTTCCCCCCTTCTCCGGCTCGCAGCGCGCTGCTCGAGCTGGCCCGCTCGGCTTCGTTGCGGGTGTCGTGATCCTGGCGGTGGGCCATGATCTGATCGAGGTCCGGCGCCTGGCCGCCGTGCTGTCCAGGCACCACGACCGCTTCCTGGAGCGGATCTACCATCCTACCGAGCGGGACTACTGCCTGGCCCTGGCTGACCCGCTGCCCTCCCTGGCAGCCCGCTTCGCCGCCAAGGAGGCCTTCATCAAGGCCTGGGGAGCGGTAGCCTTCAGGGACGTCTGGGTAGAGAAGGATGGGCCGAAGCCGCGCTTGGCGCTGGCCCCTGCGCTGGAGGAGCGCAGGGACGCCCTGGGCCTACGCCTGCACCTCAGCCTCAGCCACACCCGGGAGCTGGCTTCGGCCGTGCTGGTCCTCGAAGGACCCTGAGAGCTCGCCCGACCTGGGCAATTCATGCCTGTCACATCCGAGAGCGGATGGGGTCTTCCTAGAATTTTGCCGTGCGCCTGCTTCTAGCTCTCCTCCTTGTTCTGGCGCTCCATGTCTCCGCGCAGGCCCGCTGGCTGGTCAGCTCGGGTCTGCGCGGCCATGTTGAGAGTATGGTCGCGACCTCCAGGGTGGCCCTGGCCGGGACCCTGGGTCACGGCCTGTACCGCTCCTTCGACCAGGGAGTTACCTGGACCCCGCTCGGTTTCGCTGGAGATTACGTCAGCGCTCTGGCCGGGCGGGGTCTCACCCTGTACGCCGCCGTGCAGCGCTGCAGCGTCCAGGGGATTTGCCGCAAGCTCGGCGTCTACTACAGCTCTGACGGCGGGAATAGCTGGGCTCCGGCTGGCCTGGCCGGCCACTACATCACCGCTCTGGCGGTCGCTCCAGGGCCAAGGGCCAAAGTGTACGCCGCGACCCTTTCGGGCCTGTGGGTGGCCACTTCCGGAGCTTGGGACTGGGGCAGGCGGTTCGCTGCCCAGGCCCTGGATGTGGCGGTGCGGCGCGGCGCCCCCTCCTGGGTGATGGTCGGGACCACTCGGGGCCTCTGGCTCAGCTCGGACGGCGGTCGCAGCTGGAGGGTTCTCGCCCTCGGAAACGGCTACTTGCCAGCGGTCGCCTTCGGCCCAGGTAGCCTGCTGCTGGCTGGCAGCTCCAGCTGCGATAATGCCGGCTGTACCGGCCAGATCTTTCGCTCTGCCGACGGCGGTTCTAGCTGGGTGGCCGAGAATGTTCAGGCTGGGATTGATCGCCTGCAGGTCGACCCCTGGGATCCGAGCCGGGTGGTGGCCGGCAGCTATGTGAATGGCCTTTTTATCTCGTATAACGGTGCCCAGAGCTGGATCAACACCTCTCCTGACCCGTACAACTACGATGTGACCGGGGCGAGCTTCACCCCCCAGCACCTGCTGGTCGGTTTGTTCGGTGACCCCGCCTACTGGGAGGTCCCTTAAGTGCACCCCTTCATCGGCCGGATGGTCCGCGCCCTGTCGGTCCCGGTGCTGGCCCTGACCTTGGCGCTGGGCGCCGGCCTGCCCAGACCCCCCAGCGCCTACACCATCGCCATCGACGCCGGCCACGGCGGTTGGGACTCGGGGACGGTCAATCTGCAGACCGGCCTGGAAGAGAAGAACGTTACCCTGGCGGTCAGCCTGGACCTGGCGGCGCTGCTGCGCAGCGATGGCTTCAAGGTGGTGATGTTCCGCTCGGAGGACACCGCGCACGCCCCCCCTGGAGACGTGCTGCTCAACCTGCAGCGCCAAGCCGCCCTGGCCAAGCCGCCCTACACGCTCTTCGTCGGTATCTACGTCAACTCCTGCCCAGGGCATGACTGCCCCGGGGTGGCTGGGCCGCACACCTACTATTTCGGCCAGCCAGTCAACCCCAACCTCCTGACCGCCGAGATCCGAGCCAGCGGGCTGGCGGTGGAGGCTTCGCCGCAGCTGCTGCAGCGCGACGCCGGCCTGAAGGCTTTCCTGGCCCAGACCACCAGCTTCGTCGACCAGCATGCCAGCGCGGTGCTGGCCCAAGACCTCCAGACCGCCGAGGTGCGGAGGACGGGCTGGCCCAACCACCCCATCACCCCCTTGCCGCTCTACGTGCTGCGCTACGCCGAGATCCCAGCGGCGCTGATCGAGGTGGGGTACATGACCGATCCCCGCGAAGGCCAGCTCATGGCTTTACCGGTCTGGCAGCTGCGCATCGCCCGCTCGCTGGCCCAGGGGATCTTGGCCTACCTGGAGCACCCCGACGCCGCCTCCAGCCCGCCTCCCTTGCCAGCTGGCCGCCTCCAGGCCGCCTCCCCAGCCGCCCCGGCAGCCTCCGATCCGGCCCCGGCGCAACCGCGCCGCTACACGGTTCGGCGCGGAGACACCCTCTTCGCGCTGTCCAAGCGCTTCGGCGTCAGCGTAGCCGCCTTGGTGCGCGCCAATCACTTGAGCGGCTTGCAGATCGATGTCGGCCAGGTGCTGATCATTCCCTGAGCGCCTCAGGACTCGTTGGGCAACGCGCCTTGCTCCTCTTCGGTATCGCGGATGTCGTGGTCCATGAACTCGAGTAGGCCCTTGCTGAGGCCGTAGAGCGAGACCAGGAAGGTGGGCAGCCCCGCCGCCAGCATGACCGTGCCGGCGTACTGCTGGTTCTGCAGGGCGCTCCAGTTCCACAGGCAAGCCACTCCCAGGTAGGGCGTGTACAGCAGCTTGACGCTGACCAGCCAGGTGACGCCCACGCCGATCATCGGCAGCGCGCTGAGGATGCCGAAGCGGCCGCGCTGCCAGGAATTGAGGTGGTTGAACTGGCGGAAGATCTGCAGCAGCTGGGTCCACAGCAGCAGCCCGCCGATCAGGTAGATCAGCGGCAGCAGGCCCTGAGTGGTGGCGCTGACCAAAGACTCGTTGAAGCCGATCGGCAGGTTCCAGAAGATGATGATCGCTGCCCAGAGCACTAAGACCGCGAAGGGGTCGGTGAGGACACCCAGCACCTGCCCCCAGAAACCCTCGGTCGGCGCCCTGGCTAGGACGGCTCTGGGCAGCGAGGAGACCAGCAGCGGCGGGACCAGCTCGGCGGCGACCATCAACCTGAGGATGTAGAGGGCCATGGAGTTGATGGTCAGCGAGGTCAGAGAGGACTGCAGCGCGGTGAACCCCAGCAGCAGGCCGCCCAGGAAGTAGAGCAGGTGGTGGGCCCGCCATTCCTGACGGCCCTGCGGGGTGCGGCGGTGGCGGGCGAAGGCGGTGAGGTACGTCGCCGCCACCAGGCCGGTGCCGGTCGCGACCGGCCAGGTGACGTTCCAGCTCAGCAGCAGCTGCCAGGCGCTGGGATTCAAGGTCATAGCGTCAGCACGTGCTTGAGGTCGCGGTCGACTTTGGCGGCGTTGGCCAGCTGGGTGTAGTCGTAGAGGACCGTGAGCTGGCCTAGGGGGTCGACCAGGTAGACCGCCGAGGTGTGGTTGATGAAATAGACGGTGTCCGACTTGGCGTTCACCTTCTGATACGACACCCCATAGCCCTTGGCGATGGCCCCGAGCTGGCTGGTGCTGACGTGCCAGCCCAGGAAGTGGGGGTTGAAGAAGCCGACGTACCGCTGGATGACCTTAGGGGTGTCGCGCTTGGGGTCGACGCTGACCATCACCACCTTGACCCGGCTTCGGTCGGAGCGGGGCAGCCCTCGGTAGACCCGGTTCAGATAGCTCATGGTCAGCGGGCAGATGTTGGGGCAGTGGGTGTAGCCGAAATAGAGCAGCACCGCGCTCCCCTTGAGCTGCTGCAGGTTGACCGGGACGACTTTGCCCCGCTGCATATGGAGGGCGGAGATGGCGGGAGCCGCTTTCACCGGATCGTAGGGCGTCCCGTAGTAGGCGAAGGGCGAGCGCGCTCTGGCATAGATCCAGGCTCCGCCGATCACCAAGACCAGCAAGATGATCGCGCTCAGCACGCTGCGGGGTAAGCTGCGCTTCATGGCTGCGGGCCCAAACGGACCGGTAGTTTCAGATGCATCTCCCAGCCTCCCGGTGCGGTGTCGGTGGTGAGGGGTACCTCGCTGCCCAGGGCCGGCTGCCCCCTAGGCCCATCCCCATCAGCTGGCTGCCGCCTGGAGCTGATATCGGCTGCCCGCGGGCCGGGGTCTCCGGCTCGGGTACCTGCTGCCTGCCCTCTATAAGGTCCGGAACCGGTCTGGATGGTGGTCGCAGGATCACCTGCTCGGCTAGGGGTGGGCGGCGGTCGGGTGCGGGGGCAGCGGCGCCGCCTCGGACCAGGTCTCGCCGGCGCCGAGCGCTGATCTGCCGGTCACGGACAGAGTCCAGGGCGGGACCGTAGCTGCCGCGGTGCGCTCCAAGATCCCCCCACCTCCTCGCTGGCATATTCGTATTTAAGGCCGCGCTCCTGGGGTAAATTGTCCCGAAAACGGCTACCCCCGGGGGGCCTCTCCTTGCTAACATAGTGGCCATGCCCGAAACCGCGCTGCAACTCGCGGCCCGAGTTGGCCGCGGCCAACTCGGGCCGGCCGAGCCGGCGGCCCAGTCGCTGGCCCGGATCCGGGCCAGCGACGACCGCCTCCACGCCTTCCTCTCGCTGAGGGAGGACGCTCCTGAACGGGCTAGCCGCTTGGGCCGGAGCGCCTTCCTGGGCCTTCCCCTGGCCGGAGTCCCGGTGGCCATCAAGGACAACCTCAATCTGGTCGGGACGGTCACCAGCTGCGGGAGCAGGATGCTGGCCAATTACCGCAGCCCCTACACCGCCACGGTGGTCGAGCGCTTGGAGCGGGCCGGGGCGGTGGTGGTGGGCAAGACCAATCTGGACGAGTTCGCCATGGGCAGTTCGACCGAGAACAGCGCCTTCGGCGCCACCAGGAATCCTTGGGACCTGGGCCGAGTACCGGGTGGCTCCTCGGGTGGCAGCGCCGCGGCGGTGGCCGGCGGCCAGGTTCCCTTGGCCCTGGGCAGCGATACGGGCGGCAGCGTGCGCCTGCCGGCCGCTTTCTGCGGCGTCCTGGGCTTTAAACCCACCTACGGCCGGCTGAGCCGCTACGGTTTGGTCGCTTTCGCCAGCAGCTTGGATCAGGTCGGGGTGCTGGCCCGCTCCAGCGCCGACCTGGCCGCTGCCCTGGACGTCATGTGCGGGATAGATCCCCTGGACAGCACCAGCATCGATCACCCCCCCTCGTTCACCGCTGCTCTGGATTTGGGCATCTCCGGCCTTCGGGTAGGCTGGATCCGCCAGGCGCTGCGCGGCAATCACCCGGCGGTCGAACGGGCGATGGCCACCGTCCAGCAAGTTCTGGAGGCCGGTGGCGCCCGTTTCGGCGAGGCCGACCTGCCTACTCTGGAAGCTGCGGTCCCGGCTTACTACCTGATCGCCGACTCCGAGGCCAGTTCCAACCTGGCTCGCTACGATGGGATGCTCTACGGCTTGCGGAGCGGAGGCAGCGACTACAGCGCGGTGATGGCTGAGAGCCGCGCCGAGGGTTTTGGCCAGGAAGTCAAGCGCCGCGTTTTGATGGGCACCTACGCCCTCTCCAGCGGATACTACGACGCCTACTACTCCAAGGCGATGCGGGTGCGGCGGCTGATCGCTCGCGACTTCGCTGCTGCCTTCGGAGCTTACGACCTGTTGCTCTGCCCGACTGCGGCCGAGCCGGCTTTCCCGATCGGGGAGCGCTCCGCTGACCCGCTGGCCATGTACCGGACCGATGTCTACACCGTGGGGATCAGCCTGGCCGGCCTGCCCGCCCTGTCCCTGCCGGCCGGCTACGCCCAAGTGGATGGAAAACAGCTCCCAGTAGGCATACAGCTGATCGCACCGGCGCTGCGCGATGAGCTGATCCTGGCGGTCTCCCAGCACTTCGAACGGGTGACCGAGGGGAGATTCTTTGGAATTGCCCCCGGTTTCGCCTGAGCTGCCAGCGGGTAATGCGACGGGATTCGCAGTTTACCTAGCTGGCGGCGGGCGATACTGTCAGCGCCATACCCTCCCCGCAACGCGGCCTGGGTTGTCTCAGAAGGGAGGACCAATTTGACCCTGGGTTTCTGGAGCGAACTCCACCCCACCACCCGGCGCCTGCTGCTGACCCGCGCGGTACGCAGCCTAGCGCAGGGTGCCCTGGCGGCCGACTTCGCCCTCTACCTCCTGGCGCTGCACTGGAGCGGTGTGCAGATCGGCCTGGTACTGACTGGTGGCGGTCTGTTCGGGGCAGGCCTGAGCCTGTTGGTGGGCTACACCAGCGACCGCCTGCGCAGGAAGCCCCTGGTGATGATCTACCAGGTGATCGCCTTCGCCGCCGGCCTGCTGGCGCTGGTCAGCTCCCAACCCGGGCTGTTGATCGCTGGAGCTGTCCTGGGGGGTTTGGGCCGAGGGGCCAATGGCGCCGCCGGCCCCTTCTCGCCGGCCGAGCAAGCCTGGCTGGCCGAGGTCGTTGACCCCAAGCGGCGGGCTCGGGTGTTCAGCTTGAACACCGCCATCGGTTTCATGGGGATGGGGGTAGGCTCGCTGCTGGCGATTTTGCCGGCTTTCCTGGGCGGTATCCTGCCCGGGGCCCTAGCGTACCGGCCGCTCTTCGCCCTCTGGTCGCTGGTCGCACTGCTGGGAATCTGGATCCTGGCCGGTGCCGAGGAGCAGTACCGCGGCCGCACCAAGGTGGTGCCGGACCACGCAGCTCGCCAGGTCCGCCGCAGCGAGAACCAGATCTTGCTCAAGATGATCTTCACCAACGCCTTCAACGGCTTGGCCATCGGCCTGACTGGGCCGCTGATCTCCTACTGGTTCGCGCTGCGCTTCGGGGTCGGACCGGCCAGCATCGCTCCGCTGCTGGCCCTGACCTTCGCGGTGACCGCCTTCTCCTCGGTGGCGACCGGGTGGTTGGCCGAGCAGGTCGGCGTGATCAAAGCGGTGGTCTGGTCGCGGTTGATCGGCCTGCTCCTGCTGATCGCCCTGCCGCTGATGCCCTCTTTTTGGCTGGCTTCCCTGGTCTACCTGCTGCGCTCGGTGTTCAACCGCGGCTCTGCCGGGGCCCGCCAGGCTCTAGCGGTCGGCTTGGTCGGCGAGGAGCGTAGGGGAGAGGTGACCAGCCTGAACAACGCCTCCTTCACGCTGCCGCAGGCCATCGGACCGAGCATAGCTGGCGCCCTGCTCGATTCCGGCCAGCTGACCTTGCCCTACTACTTGGCTGCCCTGCTGCAGGGGATCTACCTGGTGCTCTACGGTAGGGTCTTTCGCGCCTACGATCCGAATGGGCGCGCCGCTCAGCCCCGCACCGGAGACTGAGCGGCGCGCCCACCCCTTCAGGCGCTGGCGCCCTGACCGACGTGCTGCTCGATACGAGCCACGAAGTTGCGCTTGGGCTGAGCGCCCACCAGGGTCTCCACCGGTTGCCCATCCCGGAACAGGATGATGGTCGGGATGCTCATCACCCGGTACTCCATGGCGGTGTTGGGGTTGTCGTCGACGTTGATCTGCGCGACTTTGACCCGACCGCGGTACTCCTCGGTCAGCTCGTCGATGATCGGGGCGACCATGCGGCAAGGACCGCACCATGGAGCCCAGAAATCCACTAGGGTGAGACCCTTGGAGATCTCCGCCTTGAAAGTCTGATCGCTGAGCTGTTGGGCCTTGGACACGTTTGACTCCTTTCTCGAGTCCCGCCCCCAGTTTAGCGGTTCGTTTCGGCGGATTGGTGATTCGGCAGACAACTCTGTTCATCTCCTCACCGAAGGGTTGCCTATGATAGAAAGGTATGCGACTGAGCCGCTGCGAACTTACCTGGAGAGGTCCCCGAGCTGGGGGGGTGGCCTGCCGGTGACTGTGGCGCGGACCATCCCCGCCGCTGGAGCCCAGCAGGTTCGGCTGCCGATTGCCCTGGACGCCATGGGTGCGGACCGCGGCCCGGAGGTTCTCGTCGCCGGAGCCCTGGAGGCAGCGCGCTCCGGCGTGCGGCTGCTGCTGGTCGGCGAGCAGGTCTCCCTGGCTCCCCACCTGCACGGCCGCGACCTGGCTGGCTTGGGCATCGAGCTGGTCGAGTCGGGGAGCGCCATCGCGATGCGCGGACACGCCAGCGACGTGCGCAGGAAGCCGCAAGCCAGCATCAACGTGGCCATGCAGCTGCTCAAGGAAGGCCGGGCCGGCGCGGTAGTCTCCATGGGCCACAGCGGGGCGACCATGGCCAGCGCCCTGCTCACCTTGGGGCGGCTGCCCGGGATCGAGCGGCCGGCTATCATGGCCCTGCTCCCCTCGCTGCGGCCCAGCGGGATCTGCGCGCTGCTCGACGTCGGTGCCAACGCCGACGTCCGGCCCGGCTACTTCCCGCAGTGGGCCAAGCTGGCCAGCCATTACCTGCAGGAGGTGCGCGGTATCCGGCAGCCCACCGTCGGCCTGCTCTCCATCGGCGAGGAGGAGAACAAGGGGAGCGCCCTGGTCTTGGAGGTTCACCAGCTGCTCAAGGCCGCCCGGGACATCTCCTTCTACGGCAACGTGGAGGGCCGTGACCTGTTCAGGGGGGTGACCGACATCGTGTTGACCGACGGCTTCACCGGCAACGTGGTGCTGAAGGCCATCGAGGGGGAGGTCCGGGTGCTGTTCGGTTGGATCCGAGAGGCGCTCTCGGCGGATTCTAGGGCCAAGCTGGGCGCCCTCTTGGTCCGCCCCAGACTGCGGGCTCTGGCCAGCCAGCTGGACCCCAGCACCTTCGGTGCCTCCCTGCTCCTAGGGGTGCAGGGTCTCACCTACATCGGCCACGGCAGCGCCGACGCCCGGGCCACCACCAACGCCCTGCGGGCAGCCTGGCAGGCCAGCGGTTCGGGGGTGATGGAGCAGCTCAGGTCCCTTCCCTGAGCTGCTCAGTGCGGGCGGGCTTGCCAGCGCCTGAAATCGGTGTCGGGCCGGATTCCGTCGGCGATCAGGTGGAGCCACTGGCTGAGGTAGTAGCCGGCCAGCAGCCAGACCCAGGGGAGCACTCCGGCCCTGGTGAGTTGGGCCAGGTAGAGCAGCAGCGCCTGGCCCAGAGCCGGCAGCAGCCAGCTCAGCAGGCTGAGCAGCGCCCCTACCAGCAGGGCCAGGTAGAGCAGCCTGGTCAGGGGACCTACCAGCCAGGAGTGGCTGAGCCCGCGGTGGCGGAAGATCAGCCCGTAAGGGACCCAGAGCGCTCCCAAGGGCCCCCAGGCCCGCTTGCTGCGCACCGACCCCTCGGCCAGGTCCAGGTCAGGGGAGAGCAGCAGGGTGCCGGCCCAGAACCCGGCGCTGAACAGCGCAGCTTGCGCTAAGTCGACCCTCAGCCAACCCCGCTCCAGGGCGTAGGAGGCGCCGGCCAGCAGGGCGCCGTAGCTGAGCGTATTGATCCAGGTGTGCACCCGCCCGCTGGGCATACCGCCATGCTAGCGCTTAGCCCCATGAGCGAAGTGCGCGGGCCCATCCGGATACTTCTCATCCCAGGTCAGCTTGGCCGGGGGCACAATGGGCCATGCCTCGCCCGCTTCCCTGCCTCTGGCTGCTCCCCCTGGCAGCAGCCCTCTCGGCCTGCAGCGTCACCCTGCCCTCCTCGGGTGGGGGCAGCGCCCTCCCTCCTACCCAGACCCAGCCGGTCTCCGGCTACATCGAGACGCCCGCTGGGACCAGCCTGCAGGCGGTCAGCTCCCAGGCGGTCAACTGGAACGCTCCCCACGTGCCCGGGGTGGTGTTGGTGCAGGGGGGCTCCCTGACCCCGGCCCGGGCCAGCTCGGCCCTGGCCGGCTTTTCCGCCCAGCTAGCCCTCAAGGGGGTCTTCTCGGTGCGCGTCCCGGCTGGCCAGCGGGCCAGGAACCTGGCGGCTGAGCTGGCTAAGAGGGGCCTCCAGGTGCAACCCGACTACGTCTACAGCCCGCAGGCCTTCACGCCCCCCAACGACCCGGGTTACCCGGGTCCGGGTAACCCGGGTATCGACATCGGCTCCTCTTCCTACTACCAGAGCTACCTGACTGAGATCGGCGCCGCGGGCGCCTGGCAGGCGCTCTCTAAGGCCGGGCTTTCCCAGGATTACCTGAATAACCCGGTGATCACCGCGGTGTTGGACACCGGCGTGAATACCTTCGCCAGCGACCTAGCGCGCCGCCTGCTGCCGGGGGAGAACTTCTGCGAGTATGGCAGCCAAGGTTGCACCACCCCCTCCACCACCGCTCAGTTAGATGACGTGCAGGACACCCCAGCTAGCCAGGCCAGCGACGGCGGCCACGGCACCGACACCACCGGCATCATCGCTGCTGACGGGAACAACAATCTCGGCATCACCGGGATGACCTGGGGTGGCCAGGACCTCCTGCCGGTCAAAGTCTTCGGCGAGGACTGCTCGCAGAGCCCCTGCACCATGAGCGCTACCACCACCTCGGTGGCGAAAGGACTCAATTACGCTGTCCAGCGAGGAGCCAAAGTGGTCAACATGAGCTTGGGGATTGCGGGGATCACTTCGGACCCCACCCTGGATCCAGTGATCCAGAGTGCTTACAATAAGGGCGTCGTTCTGATCGCCGCTGCCGGCAACGACGGCAGCGGCGGGGTGGAGTACCCGGCCGATAATCCCTACGTGCTCTCGGTCGGCGCGGTGACCAGCGGCAACCAGCTCTCCTGCTTTTCAGCCATCCCGGCGGTGATCGGGGGCCAGGCCCAGGCCAACGTCAACC
Source organism: bacterium (assembly GCA_021810505.1). GTDB lineage: Bacteria > Deinococcota > Deinococci > Deinococcales > Deinococcaceae > JAJZIR01. Next base: position 75,033 of record JAJZIR010000009.1, on the reverse strand, counting down.
TGGTGGCTCCCGGCGGGGACGCCCCCGGCGACGCGATCAGCCAGACCTCCTGCGCGTCGGACAGCAACCCCGATCCCGAGGACATCCTCAGCCTGGCGTACCTCCACAGCGGCGACACCGCCGACTACAACCTCTGGGCCGGGACCTCCGAGTCAGCCCCCCAGGTAGCTGGGACGGTGGCCATGATGCTGGCGGCCGATCCCAATTTGAGCCCCTACCAGGTAGCGGAGATCCTGACCGAGACCGCCACGGTGATCCCTGGCAAGAGCAATCAGCCCGGTTACGGCGCCGGGCTGCTGAACGCCGCCGCGGCGGTGCAGGCGGCGATCAGCGATTACTTTAACGGGACCCCGCCCCTGCAGAACCAACCCCCGACCTCTTATGTCGCCCAGGTGTTCGCCTACCCCCTGGGGGGGAGCGCTCCGGTGGCCAGCGCCCAGGAAGCCATGTACAGCGGGGACAGCCAGGTCGCCTACAGCCTGAACCTGCCCCAGGGCAACTACCAGCTCGAGGTCAGCATCACCGCTAACGGCCAGAGCACGCCGGTGGACAGCTGCAGCGCGCAGCTCTCGGTGGGCAGCTCACCCGTCCCGCTCGACTTAAAGACCCAGACCGGCAACGGCTACCTGCCCTGCGGCTGAGCTACTCGGCCCGGCTGAACTGCCAGACCGCCAGCCAGACCATCACCAACCCGAAGGCCACGATGACCGCCACCGAGAGCCAGATGGGGTAGACGTGGGCGGGAACGAAGACTCCGGGACCCACCTCTAGGCCCTTGGGCAGGGCCGCTCCCCGCATGGCGTCGATCCCGTAGGTCAGGGGATCGATGTGCACGAAGGGCGTCAGCCAGACCGGCAGGTTGGTGACCGGGTAGAGCGCCCCGGAGAGGAAGAACAGCGGCAGCAGAATACCGTTGATCACGATGGGGAAAGCCTCGGTCGACCGGAAGCGGGCGGCGAACAGCACCCCGAAGGAGGTCATGGCGAAACCGGTCAGAGCCATGATTACGATCAAGCCCAACAGCTCGCCGAAGCCGAAGTGCACCCCGGCCAGAGGCGCGAAGATCAGGATCAAGATCCCCTGCACTGTCGCCTGGGTGGACCCGGAGAGCGACTTGCCGATGGCGATGGCCCGCCGGGAGACCGGGGCTACCAGCACCTCCTTGAGGAAACCGAACTCCCGGTCGAAGACGATGCTGACCGCGCTGAAGACCGCTGTGAACAGCACGGTCAGGCCGATCACTCCGGGGAAGATGAACTGGATGTAGTCGCCCTTGCCGCCGGCGATCCTGGTCACGCTGCCCAGGCCGGAGCCCAGCACGAACAGGTAGAGGGCCGGTTGCAGCAGGCCGATCAGGATCCTGGCCCGGTCCAACCACAGCCGCTTGATATCGCGCAGCCAGATGGCGTAGATGGCTCTCGCTTCGCTCACGGTACCCCCTCAGCGGCCTCTGCGCATCCACATGGCCCTGGGGTCGGCGGGACCCTCGTCCCGCATCTCCCGGCCGGTCAGCGAGACGAAGACGTCGTCTAGGGTCGGCTGGTTCAGGCTGACCCGCAGGATCTTCACCTGCAGCTCGCGCAGCAATCTGGGCAGCAGCTCGCCGCCGTCTTTGACCTCCAGCCTGAGCTGGTCCTCGGCCAGCTTGGCTTCCAACCCGAAGCGCTCTCTCAGCTCCGCTAGGGCCAAGCCGTTGTGCTCGGTCTTGAGCGAGATCACGTCTCCTCCCAAGCTGGCTTTGAGCGCGGCTGGGCTGTCCAGGGCGATCACGCTGCCCTTGTCCATGATGGCGATGCGGTCGCAGGCTTCGGCTTCGTCCATGTAGTGGGTGGTCATGAAGATGGTCAGGCCGAACTCCTGCCTGAGCCGCTGGATGTAGTCCCACATCGCGTAGCGGCTCTGAGGGTCCAAGCCCACCGTCGGCTCGTCCAGAAACAGCACCTGCGGGGTGTGGATCAGCCCCCTAGCCATCTCCAGCCGCCGCTTCATCCCGCCGGAGTAGCGCGAGACGGGCTCCTTGCGCCTGTCCCACAGGTCGACCGCCCGCAGGCCCTGCTCGATGCGCTGCGCTGCTCGGGCAGTCGGGACCCCGTAGAGGATGGCGTGCAGCCACAGGTTGTCCAGGGCCGAGAGCCGCAGGTCTAGGGCCTGCTCCTGGAAGATGATGCCGATGGCTTGCCGGACCTGGTTGCGCTCTCTGACCACGTCGTGGCCGGCTACTTCCGCCCTGCCTCCGCTGGGGGTGAGCAGGGTGGTGAGCATGGAGATGGTGGTCGATTTCCCGGCGCCGTTGGGACCCAGGAAGCCGAAGATCTCCCCGGGATGCACCGCGAAGCTGACCCCCTTGACCGCCTCCAGCTTCCCGAAGCGGCGGGACAGGTTCTCCACCGAGATCGCTGCTGCCTCCGCGGGAGCGCGCTCCCCTAAGGACTTTCTGGGTTCAGTCAGCATGCATCCTCCGCCACGAAGAGAACATAGTAGTGAGTATACATATATACCTACCGCAAGCGCAATCCCTCTTCAGTGTACTCGCCGCTAGCTACCTACCGGTAGGCATTCTCGCATTCTACGCAGTTTTCAGAAGCACCCCCCGTGGTGTAGACTCACCGCATGGCTCAACTGCTGGTCGTCGACGACGACGCGGCGGTTCTCACCCTGATCCGCTTGATCCTGGAGCGAGCCGGACACCAGGTCCACGCCTTCTCCAGGCCCGCGGACGCTTTGGAGCACCTCCACGCCTGGCTGCCCGATCTGGTCGTCTCTGACCTGACCATGCCCGAGCTGAGCGGGCTGGAATTCCTGGAGGCGGCCAGGCGCCTGCCCGGTCTGGCCCAGATTCCCTTTGTCTTCCTCTCCAGCCGCAATGAGGTCAAGGACATCCGCCTGGGCTTGCAGGCCGGGGCGGATGACTACCTGACCAAGCCTTTCCACAACCACGAGCTGCTGGATATGATCGAGCTCAGGTTGCGCCGGCAGCGCGAGTTTCGCGGGGAACAGCAGGGGCCTTCCAGCGCCCTGACCATCTACGCCCTGGGTAGGTTCGAGGTTTGGGTCGGCCGCCAGCAGATCGACTGGGCTTCCAAGAAGGCGGCCGAGTTGCTGGTCTACTTCCTGCACCACGGACCGGCCAGCAGCTGGGAGGCGGCCGAAGCCCTGTGGCCCGGCCGCGATCCGGACCGGGCCTCCTCGCTGTTCCACACCACCCTGCACCGGCTGCGCCGCTCGGTGGGGATGGAGTTGATCGAGAGCAGCAGCCGCCGCTACCGGCTCAGCCCCCAGTACCATTACCGCTACGACGTGACCAGCTACCAGCGTGAGGCCCAGACCGCCCTGTCCGCGGAGGACCTAGAAGCTGCCCGCTCGGTCGCCGATCGGTATGGGGAGTTCTTGCCCGACTTCGACTCGGAGTGGTGCGAGGAGCGCAGGGAGGAGCTGGTGGCGCTGCAGAGCTCCCTGTTGATCCACCTCTCGGACCTGCTGGAACGCCAGCAGCGCTGGCCAGAAGCCGCTGAATGCCTCCAAAAGGCCATCTCCCTGGACCTGCTCTCCGACCCAGCCTGGGCGGCGCTGGAACGAGTGCTGGTGGCCGCCCGCGACCCCAGGTTGCGGGAGGTGAGCCAGCGCCGCCCCTGGTGGATCCCGGACCTGGAGCTCTGAAGCCTCGCCTTTATCTTCGGGCCTTCGGCGGAGTATCATGAAGGCCAGTCCCTTCGGGGCCCACCTGCTCACCCCAGCGGGCGGGCAGGGCGAGCCTGGAAAGGAGCACCGTGGAGCCACTCATTCTGATTGTCGAGGATAACCAGGACATCACCAAGGTCATCAAGTACGAATTGGAACAGGCCGGCTACCAGGTGATCACCGCCGGAGACGGGGTGAGCGGCCTCACCACCGCCAGAGAGCGGATGCCCTCCCTGGTCATCTTGGATCTGGGGCTTCCCGACTTCGACGGCGCGGAGATCGCCAGGCGCCTGCGCAAGACCAGTGCGGTCCCCATCATCGTGTTGACGGCCATGGACGAGGTCGACTGCAAGGTCAGCCTCCTAGACGCTGGGGTGGATGACTACCTGACCAAGCCCTTCCACCTGGAGGAGCTGGTGGCCCGGGTACGGGTGCAGCTGCGCCACCGCCAGCACGGCGAGGTCATCTCGGTCGGACAGCTGGAGATTCACCCCCAGAAGCACCTCTGCCTGTTCGGGGGACACGAGGTACGCCTGTCGCCCAAGGAGTTCGATCTGCTGACCTTCCTGGCCAGGCAGCCCGGCCGGGTTTATTCCCGCGAGGAGATCGAGCACGGGGTCTGGAACGGGGACTTGCCGACCAACAGCAACGTCGTCGACGTGCATATGGCCAACATGCGCGCCAAATTCCGTGGGCTGGACGGTTATGGCCTGATCCGCACCGTGCGGGGGATCGGCTACGCCCTGAAGACGCTCTGATAGCTGGACCTGCGCGCTGAAGGTCCATGCACCCAGGACGCACATCCCCCTCCGAGGGCCCGCGCAGCGGCCCTTGGAGGGGGGCCCGTTTGGGCCTGCGGGCGCGCATCGTCCTGCTGGTGTCGGCCCTGCTGGTGGCGCTCTGGGGGATCGGCGGCGCGAGCGCCTACCTGTTGCTGCTCAGCACCCTGCGCCAGCGGGAGATTCGGGTCCTGAGGGCCGATGCCCAGCAATTCGAGATGCTCTACACCGGAAAGAGCCTGCGCTACGTGAATATCCCGCCGGCCGGCGGGGTCTGGATCGAGCTCTACCGGATGGATGGTGTCCGGATCAGCCAGAGCTCCCTCCCCCCCCTGCCCCAGCGACAGATCCGCCGCGTGCAGGCTCGCCAACGGGTCCTCTCTGTGGCCGAGCGCGGCGGCCCAGAGCTGGTCTTGCTGCAGCCCATGGATATCGGCGTCGATCACACCCCGGTCGTCTTGGCGTTGCGCTCGAATATCGCTTACATCTCTCAGGTTGGGCGCTCGGTGGTCAGCATCCTGGCGGTGGTCACCTTGGTCCTCTTGGTCGCCGGCGTGCTGGGGGTTTCCCTGGTAAGCCGAATCGGCCTGGCCCCCCTGGTCGAGGTGGCCAAGCAGGCTAAGCAGATCGACGCCAAGCACCTCAAGATGGTCACGTACCACGGCCCTGAAGACGAGGTCGGCCAGCTCACTTTGGCCCTCAACCGGACGGTGGCCGACCTGGGGGAGGCGCTCAGGGCCCAGCAGGAGTTCCTGGCCCAGACCAGCCACGAGCTGCGCACCCCGCTGACGGCCCTGGAGGGCTACCTGCGCCGAGCCGAGCGCGAAGCGGTTCCGGAGCAGCGCGACGTATTGCGCGATGCGCTGCGGGTGGCCCAGAGCATGACCCGGCTGGTCAACGATCTGCTGCTGCTCTCCCGAGGGGAGATGGTCCGCGATGTGGCTCCGCACTACGTCGACTTGCGCTCCCAGCTCTCCGCCCTGGCTCAGGATTTCCCCGGCCTCACCGTGCGGGTGGGGGCGGATTTGGAGACTCTCGGCGATCCCGAGCGCCTGAACCAAGTCTGGCGCAACCTGGTCAGCAATGCCATCCGGGCCAGCGGGTCGGCTGAGCAGGTGGAGGTCGAAGCCCAGCGCGTTGGGGATCAGCTCAGCGTGTCGGTGATCGATCACGGACCCGGTATTCCGGAACCCGAGAAGGCCCGCATCTTCGAGAAGTTCTACAAGGGGCGCTCTGCAGGGGCGGCCGGCCTGGGGCTCCCCATCGTCTTGCAGATCCTGCGCGCCCACAGGGGAGAGATCCAGGTCCTCGATACTCCCGGTGGGGGGGCGACCTTCCGAGTCCTGCTCGCGGCCCTGGAAAACGAGGAAGACGTTCTGATCAGCGATTCCAGCTGATCTGGGTATTCCGCTTGGCTTGTATCCCCCCTAGGTCCTCCGCGGCCGCTTCGCTGAACCCCAGCTGCTCCTGGCAGGCCGCGCACAGCCCGCGCAGCTCGATGGCCACCTCGCGTACCTGGAAGCTCCCTGCTGCGGTGACTAGCTGCCGGCTCAGGTCGGAGATCTGGATCTGATCCCCGGCGACGTCCTCGATGATCCCGCAGCGCTGGCAGATGCGGTGGGCGTGGTCCAGCTTGGCGTCGTAACGGGCAGCTTCCTTGGCCCCCTGGATGCGCAGCAGCTTGCCTTCCTCGGTCAGCGACTCCAGGCAACGGTAGACGGTGCCTAGGCTGATGCGCGGGAGCAGGCTGCGCGCTTCCTGATAGACCGCGGCGGCGTCCGGGTGGGTCCGGCTGCGGAGGACCGCTTCGAGCACTGCCCGCTTCTGTTTGGTGAGGCGTGACCGGGCCATGACCAAACTATACTAAAGCGCTGAAGTCGGATTTGTGGCCGATGTAGCCTCCCGGCCGGCCAGATCGGCGCTGAGGTAGAGCTGATGCGCTCCTAAGTCGAAGCGGCGCAGCGCTCCCAGCCCGGTGGCCGAGAAGAGCTGCTCGATCTGTTCGGGGCGCATCCGCTCCTCTTCGGGCGGCCCGAAGCCGCTGCGCTCGGGGGACCACTCCAGAACGGCCACCAAGTGCCGGCTGACCCGAGCGGCCTCGGCTAGAGCGCGCTGCGGGTCGGTCTCGTGCAGGCTGAGCCCGAAGAAAGCCAGGTCGGCGCTGCCGTCACCCAGGGGTAGCTGCTCTGCTGGCCCTTGCCGGAAGCGCCCCGCCGGCACCAACTCGGTAGCCAGCGCGACCATGGCGGAATCGACATCGATCCCGTATACTTCCGCCCCCCGCTTCCAGAAGGCTTCGGCGAAGAGGCCGCTGCCGGTCCCGATGTCGAGGACGACGGGGTGAGGGGGGAGGTCGTCCAGGCAGCGCTGGATCACCTGGCTTAAGGGTAAGCTCGCCAGCCGCTCTGGGCTGCGCAGGCGTGCGGGGTTTCCCGAAAAGCGCTGCTGGGGCATGGACTCTCCTTTTAGCTGGGCAGCCGCCCCGCACCGATGACCGCTTCGATCTGCGCGGCCACCTCTTGGACGCTGCCCCTTGGGGGGATGGCGGGGAGAGCGCTGAGCTTCCAGCGCCGGTCGTGTGCGATCCAAACCGGTACGACCGGCGCCTTTCCTTTGATGGCCAGGTAGGCTACGCCGCCGAGCAGGGCGGTGCCGCCCCGGGTACCTTGGGGAAAGATCCCTAAGACCTCGCCCTCCTCCAGGACCTGCAGGGCCTTGCGGATGGCGCTCAAGTCCATCTTGCTCTGGCGGTCGACCGGGAAGGCCTCCACGCCCCGCAGGACGGCAGCGATCAGCGGGTTGGCGAACAACTCCTTCTTGGCCATGTAGTGGACGACCCGGCCGGTGATCAGTCCCAGGGCCAGAGGATCCAAATTGCTCTGGTGGTTGCCGCCGGCCAAGATGACCGGGCCGCTGTTCGGGATGTGTTCGGCACCCTCGAAGCGGATCCCGCGCACCCGGACGGGCAGGGTGGCCAGCGGCTTGGCTAGCTGGTAGAGGAGGCGCACGCCGAGACCTTCTGGACCAACAGGTCCACGACCCCGCCTAGGTCTAGGTCCGAGGTGTCGATGGGGATGGCGTCCGCTGCCGGTCGGGACTGGGCGGAATCCCGCCGGTCCCGCTCGATCAGGGCCCGGAGGACCCCTTCCAGCAGCTCGCCGCTGCGCTGCTCCAGCCGCCTCCTGGCACGGATCTCTGCCGGAGCGGTCAGGAAGAATTTGAAAGCCGCCGAGGGGAAGACGGCAGTGCCCATGTCGCGCCCTTCGGCGATGAGCGGTTGGGGTAGCTGCCGCAGCTCCGCTGTCACCAAGCTGCGGAAACTCGGCCAGGAGGCTACCTGTGAGACCGCGCCGTCGACCTGTTGGCTGTAGAGCTGCTCCTCGGGGAGCTGGCGCTTCCAGGTGACCGAAAACCCCTCTCCCGCCGGCTGCAGTGACAGGGGGGACTCGCTCAGGAGCCTCAGCAGCGCCGGCTCGGCCCCGCGGCCGTCCAGCGCGGTCAGGTAGACCAGCGTTCCCGCCCGGTAGAGCAGCCCGCTGTTGACCCAGCGCAGCTGCAAGCGGCGGGCCAGCTCCCGGGCCACGCTGGATTTCCCGCTGGCGGCCACCCCGTCTATGGTGATGATCCCGAGCACGCCTGCATTGTGCCACGCCGGAGCTGCTATGGTGTGGCGTGTTCGCCCGCTCACCTCAACCGCTCTACCTGGGACTGCTCACAGCCCTAGCGCTATCCGCTTGCAAAGCCTCTTCCGGAAGCCACGCGGCCTCCGCGACCACCGCTGCCCCGGTAGCGGCGGCGACGGCTGCGTCGCAGCTACCGGCTGGATACCACCGCTTGGCTGACCTGAGCGCCAAGCCAGTCCGGCACTTCTCGGGGCCGCCCAGCTTCACGCTGAACCCCAAAGATGACTATCTGGCCGTGATGGTCACCAACCGGGGCCCGGTTCTGCTCTACCTTTACAGCCACCGAGTTCCCAATACCGTGAACAGCTTCGTGTGGCTGGCCCGTCACCGCTTCTACGATGGCCTGCTCTTTCACCGGGTCATCCCCGGGTTCGTGGTGCAGGGTGGGGATCCGAACACCTTGAGCTCCGATCGCAACACTTGGGGCCTGGGGGGCCCTGGGTATACCATCGATCTGGAGCTACGGCGCCGCCTCAACTTCGATCGCCCCGGGGTCTTGGGGATGGCCCGCAGCCAGAGCCCCAACTCCGGCGGCAGCCAGTTCTTCATCACCTTGGCCCCGACTCCGAACTTGGACGGCCAGTACACCGTCTTCGGAAAAGTTCTGCGCGGGATGTCGGTGGTGAACAAGATCAAGCCGTACCAAGCCCCAGCACCTGGGACGCCGGACCGGATCCTGCGGCTCTACATCGCCGTCAAGCCGGTGGGCAGTTAGGAGCGAGATGATAGAAGCCCTTCATGGATACGCCGAGATTGCCCCCCTGTCTGAAGTGCGGGTTCTCGAATTCGCTGGACCCGGGCAGGTGACCGCTGCAGGCCTGGAGTACCGCGCGCTGCTCGAAACCAGCCAGGGGAACTTGGTCCTGTCGTTGGACCAGGAGGCCGCCCCTGAGACGGTCAACAGCTTCTGCTGGCTGGTGCTGCACCGCTTCTACGACGGTGTCCCTTTTCACCGCGTCATCGCCGAATTCATGGCCCAGACCGGGGATCCGACCGGGACTGGGACGGGAGGGCCTGGCTACCAGGTTCCCTTGGAGGTGCGCCCGGGTAAGCGCTTCGATCGCCCCGGGGTCTTGGGGATGGCCCGCAGCCAGAGCCCCAACTCCGGCGGCAGCCAGTTCTTCATCACCTACGGCCCCTCTCCACACCTGGACGGTGCCTATACCGTTTTCGGCCGCCTGGTCGAGGGTTTAGAGGTCCTGCGCCGCCTGAAGAAAGTGGAGGGTGGGCGCGGTGGTCCCCCGGATCAGATCGTGCGGGCTGTTCTGTACCAGAGAGCTGGCTAGCCGCGGGGGGTCCCTCGGAGGTAGCCCGGCGCCGCCGGTCTCTTGTCGCCCAGCGCATCGGCGCCCCTGCCCGGTCAACTCGTAGGTCCAAGGCTCCCCTGCAAGCTGGCTGACTCTTCGATCTTCCCCCCGCTCAGCCGGAGCAGGTGGTCGGTGGAAGGGGGCAGCTCCTCGGGGTGGTGGCTGCTGATCACCCACTGCATTCCCGATTCCCGTTCGCGTTCCAGGAGCTGGTGGAGGGAGGCGCAGACACCGGCATCCAGGTGGTCGAAGGGTTCGTCCAGCAGGAGCAGATCCGGCCGGTGGATCAGTGCCCTGGCGATCAGCGTGCGCTTGCGCTGGCCATGCGAGAGCGTCCCCACCTGGCTGCCCAACAAGCCCTCCAGCTGCAAGCTGTCTGCTAGCTCCCCGAGCCGTTCCTCCTGGAGGCGACTCAGCGCCGGTGCGCTCCGCCACTGCCCCGTTGCCCCTGAGGCGATCAGCTCCCGGGCGGTCAGCTGCGGGTCGGTCCTGGCCAGCAGATCGGGTCCGGCGTAGCCGATCCGCTGCTGCAGCCAGCTGCGGGTGGGGCGCTCCCGCCCCCACCAGCGCAGGACCGACCCGTAGACCGCCGGCAGGCGCCCAGCCAACAGCATCAGAAAAGTGCTCTTGCCCGAGCCATTGGGACCGGTGAGCGCCCAACGGGTACCCGCCTCCAGGCTCCAGTTCAGCTCCCTGAGGACCAATTTCCCCCCCAGGGCGACGTCGACCCCAGACAGTTCGGCGGTGACCGGTCCGGGGTGGCGGGCGGTAGCGGCGCTCCGGGCGTGGCGCTCGGCGCCCCGGACTTGGCCGAGCGCCAGGTGGTGTTCGGTCCAAGCCAGGTCGGTAGGGCGGTGGCTGGTCAGGACGGCGCTGCCCCCAGCGGCCAAGAAGCCACCGACCGCTTGGGCGATCCCTGCTCGGGCTTCCGGGTCCAGGCCCTCCATCAGCTCGTCGAGCAGGAGCAGTTCCGGCTCGGCGATCAGCGCTCGACCCAGCAAGACGCTGCGCCGCTGCCCCAGCGAGAGCTGGTTGAACTCGGTCCTGAGCCAGCCTTCGATCCGCAGGCGCTGCGCTTGCGCGTATACGGCGGCCAGCTCTTGCGCAGAGGGGGGCCGCCTGGGCCACAGGCTCCCCTGCAGGCCGCCGAGCAAGACCTCGTAGACGGTCAGCGGCGACTCGGTGGCCAGATAAGCGTCTTGCTGCTCCGGGGAGAGGCGGGCGATTCGCTGGCCGACGCTCAGTGGGCTGTGGCCTTCTGGGAAACTGGGATAGCGCCGGAGCTGCCGGCTGGGCGGGTCAGGCCAGAGCTCCCCGGATACCACCTTGAGCAAGCTGCTCTTGCCCGAGCCGTTGGGTCCGGTGAGGGACCAGGACTGCCCCCGCTCGATCCGCCAGTGCAGATCGCGCAGGACCGGCTTCCCTCCGAGAGCCAGGTTGACTCCGGACAGCTCGACCAGAATGTCCCTCAAGCCTGCTCCAGATAGAGCTCCAAGATCCGTACCGCGCTCTGAGAATCCAGGCCGGGGGTTTCCCGCTTGCCCTTACGCCCCAAGCCGGCGAGGTCCTGGCGGGCGCCCGAGGTGGTGAAGCGCTCATCTTGGTAAGTGACCTGCAGCCCAGCCCGCTGCAGGGCGTAACCGAGCGACCGCACCCGCTGGGCCTGTACGGAGGGCTTGCCGTCGGTGCGCAGCGGGAGCCCGATGACCAGGAAATCTGCCCCCTCCCTCGCTGCGGCCGCAGCGACTGCGACCAAGTCTTCGGCCAACCGGCTGCGCAGCAGGGTTTCCCGCGGGAAAGCCAGCCGCCCGTGATTGACCGCCAGCCCGATGCGCGCCGGGCTGACGTCCAGAGCCAGGATGCGGGGCGGCTGCCTGCCGTGCTCTCTTTCCATTTCCCTACTCTAACTGCTGGCCTCCTCGGATTGACAGCCCCACTGGGCGGTGCTAACATCACACGGCGCCGTCGGCGGGAGTAGCTCAGTTGGTTAGAGCACACGCCTGATAAGCGTGAGGTCGGCCGTTCAAGTCGGCCCTTCCGCACCACCTCAGCCCACCCCTATTTCAGGGGTGGGCGAGTTAGTTCCCCCAGAGACGTTGGTGCCACTGCGCGTAGCGCGCCTCGGCGATCTGGTAGCTGTGTCGGCGCTCCAAGTCCCGGCTTGGCCGGCAAGTTGCCGTCTCCGCTGCGGGCGCTTCCGTCACTCCCAGGGCCAGCCAGGCCGCTCCCAGCGCCGATGCGTCGGCCGACCTGACCAGCTCCAGCTCGGTTTGGGTGACATCGGCGAGGATCTGGCACCACAGCGGCGAGCTCGTGATCTTGCCGCTCAGCCAGGCCCGATCGGTTTCGGGGGACACGTCTTGCAGCAGCCGGTGCAGCAGGAAGCAGCTGCTCTCCAGGCTGGCCCGTGCTAGGTGGGGGCGGCGGTGTTCTCTGCCCAGACCCAGCACGCTGGCGCTCAGGTCGGCTCGCCAGTAGGGGCTGCGCTCACCTGCAAAGTAAGGTAGCACCGTGACCCCCAGGGCGCCGGGTGGGCTGCTAGCTGCCTCGGCCAGCAGCTGCTCGGCCCCTGCGTAGCCGAGCAGCTCGCGCATCCGTTCGAGCAGCAGGCCGGCGCTGTTGGTGGCCGCCCCATTGATCCACAGGTCCTGGTAGGCTCGGTAGCTGAAGGTGCGCTCCTGGGGGTGCAGCGCCGAGCGGCGCTCCAGCCGCCGGACCGCTCCGCTGGTACCCACGGTTATGGCGGTCTGATCCGGTCTCAGGCCGCTGCCCAGGCAGGCAGCCGCCCCGTCGCTGGTCCCAGCCACTACCGGGAGGCCGGCCTGGAGCTGGCAGCGGCGGGCCGGCTCTGGCCTGAGCTCCCCAGCTACAGCGGTCCCTTCCAGGACCTCCGGCAGCTGGCTCGGGTGCAGGTGGAAGTGTGCCAGCAGCTCGCTGTCCCAGACAGCGCTCGCCGCATCGAGCAAGCCGCTGGCGGAGGCCAGACCGAGGCTGGTGGTCCACCTCCCGGTCAGCGCGTGCGCCACCCAGTCGGCCAGTGCGATCAGGCGGCGTCCGCTCAGCCGCACCCCCCTCGCCCTGAGCCAGGCCAGCTTGGCTGGCAGGTAGGGGGTCTGCAGCGGGCAGCCGGTCCTGCGGTAGACCTCCCCCGGATCCAGCTCGGCCCGCAGCTGGCCCAGCAGCTGGGAAGGCCGCGCTTCTGACCAGAGCCAGGCCGGGGAAACTGACCTGGCTCCTTCCACCAGGACCAGGCTGTGCATCGCCCCGCTGAGCCCCAGGGCCAGGTAGGGCCCGGGGACCTGCTCGGCCAGGCCCTGGAGGGAAGCTAGCGCTGCGGCGACCACCTGCTCGGGGTCTTGGGTGCCATCCGGAGCGGTCTCGGTGGCGTGCTCGGAGCTGCCCAGAACCTCACCGGAGCGGTCCATGGCGACCGCCTTGCAGTGGCTGGTTCCGAGATCCAGCCCGATGCTCACCTCTCTCGCCACTAGGCCACCCTACCAGGCGGGCAAGGCTATGGTAGAGCCATGGATTTGGACACCCTCAAGTATCCGATCGGACGCTTCTCCAGGCCTGAGGTCTTTACCCGGGAGCAGCACGCCGCCGATGTGATGGTTCTCCGGGAGGCCCCGGGCCGGCTCGCCGCGGCCTTAGATGGTCTCCGCCAGGAGCAGTTGGCCACACCCTACCGGGAGGGTGGGTGGCCGGTGAAGACTATCGTCCATCACCTGGCTGACAACAACCTGTTCGCCTACCTGCGTACCCGCCTCGCCCTCACCGAGGACCGCCCAGCGCTGCCGTCTTGGAGCCCGGACCGCTTCGCGGGCCTCCCCGATCTGCAGCTTCCGGCCGCCACTTCCCTGCAGCTGCTTTTCCCACTCCATCAGCGCTGGACCGCTCTGCTGGAGGGAATCCCTGAAGAGGGCTGGAAGAAGGTCTATCTGCGCCCCGGTCCCGAGCAGGTCCCTTGGTCGGTCGAGCAGGCCACCGCGCTCTACGCTTGGCATGTCCGGCACCACACCGCTCAGATCCTGGCGCTTCGCCAGCGACAAGGCTGGTGAGGCGCCTGCTGGCCGCCGCTGTTCTGATCGCCGCGCTGGGGGCTTCGGTGGCCAGTTACCTGCCGGCGCCTCCCGGGCGCTGGCTCGGTGCCTTGCAGCTGCGCGACTCTTTGGGCCTGGCCCGGGCAGTGCTCAGCGAGGTGGAAGTCTCTCTCCCGCCACAGCCCGGTGCGCCGCGCGTACCCCGGCAGGTTGAGCAGCCGCTGCTCAGCGTCTATCAGCGCCAACCGAGTGGCGTCTGGCTGAGGACTTTCCTGAGTCCAGGCTCCTCGGGGTTGGCGCGCCGCCTGGTGCTGGCGGTACGTACGGCCGTTCCCTTCCTAGCCCAAGAGCACCAGCAAGTCACCCTGGTCGGGGTAGCTCACCTCCTCGGAGGTAGGAGCCAGCAGCTGATCCTCCACACCCACGTGGAGGGTGCCGACTGCGGCCGGGCGGCGATCTGGGTCCTCGGCGAGCGCGGGGGGCGCTGGCAAGCCCTGGTGACCGCGCAGAATGATTGCAGCCTGCGGGCCTCGGTGGCGGGGAGCTGTCTCCTGCTGATCGGCCCCTACTACCTCCCGACCGCTCCGCTGTATCATCCAACTGTTCCACAGGCTGTGGCTGTACTCTCCTACGACGGGGCTACAGCCACCTGGGAGCAGCAGCCGCCGCTGTTCGAGGTCACACCGCGGCTGAGCCGGACCGGATCCAGAGCGCCTGGACCCACCGGTGGGGAGGGGTTCTTGCAAAGCTGCCGGAAGCTGGGTGTTGGGTTGTCGCTGCGTCGGACCGGTTCCGAAGGGGTGGTCCTGAGTGGTTGAGCGCCCCGATCACCGCCAAACCCTGCTGGTGCGGAGCGGGTTGGACGCGCATGGCACCGATTCGCCGCTGAGCCCGCCGATCTACCAGAGCACGGTCTACCAATTCGGCTCCCTGGATGACCTGGAGGCAGCCTTTACCGAGCCCTCCAAGCGCTCGGTATACTACCGCAACGGCACCCCCAACGGGCGGGTTTTGGAGGAGCTTTTGTCCCGCCTGGAGGGTGGGGAGGCCGCGGTCTGTACCGCCTCGGGGATGGCCGCGGTGTACGCCGCCCTGCTGGCCGTGCTGGGGCCGGGTGATCACCTCCTGGCCGACTGGCGGGTCTACGGCGGTACCTACGCCCTGCTGGTCCACGATCTCCCCAAGCAGGGGATCGAGGTCAGCTTGGTCGACCTTCAGGACCGGGAAGCGCGCGAGCAGGCGCTGCGGCCTACCACCCGGGCGGTCTTTGCCGAGTCCCTCTCCAACCCCTTGATGAACGTCTTGGACCTCCCCGAGCTGGTCGCTTGGTCTTCCCCCCTGGGGCTCGCGGTGGTGGTGGACAACAGCTTCGCAACCCCGGCTCTGTTTCGCCCGCTGGAATGGGGAGCTGGGCTGGTGGTGCACTCCCTGCCCAAGTACCTTTCCGGGCACAGCAGCGCGATGGGTGGGGTGGTGATCGGGGGAGCGGCGCAGTGCCAGCGGGTGCGCGACCAAGTGATCCGGGTAGGGGCTACCCTAGGCCCCTTCGACGCCTGGATGGCTCTGCAGGGAATCCGGACATTGGAGCTGCGGATGCAGCGCCACTCGCAGAACGCCCTCACCTTGGCTCGTTGGCTCTCCACCCACCCGGCGGTGCAGTCGGTGCACTACCCTCTGCTGCCCAGCCACCCGCAGATCGAGCTGGCCAAGCAGCTGTTCCCTCAGGGCGCTGGGGGGATGTTGGCTCTGGACCTGGGGAGCCGGGGGCGAGTCGACCGGGCAGTCCGCAAGCTGGTCGGCCGTATCCCGTTGGCTCCTAGCCTGGCCGATGTAGCTACCACCCTGACCTACCCGGCTGGAACCTCCCACCGCGCGCTCAGCCCGGAGCAGCGCGCTGCCCAGGGAATTGGCGACGGCCTGATTCGGCTGTCGGTCGGCCTCGAGTGGGTCGAAGACGTGGCCAGGGACTTGCTAGCCGGCCTCCAATAAAAAAGGCGCAGAGGGAAACCTCTGCGCCGCAATCTGATAAGGGTTACCAGCGGGATCCGCCGCTGCGCGGCGCGCGGCCCGAGTTGGAGGAGTATCCCTCGGGGGCCGGCTTGGTGACGTTGACGTTCTTGGCCTGCGGGCCCTTGCCGCGCTGCCCCTCCTCGATCTCGAACTCGACCTCGTCGCCCTCGTTGAGCTTGCGGAAACCCTTCATCGTCAGAGCGGTGTAGTGGACGAAGACGTCCGGGTTACCGGGATGCTCGATGAAACCAAAGCCCTTCTCTGCGTTGAACCACTTGACTCGACCCTCTGCCATGACAACTCCTACTTCATCCCCACTGTAAGTGCAGACATACCCCACGCCTTGGCTTGAAGTGTCTACAGGGACATCCCTACTTTGCAACGAAACAGGGGAGCCTGTCAAGTGTGCTGGCCTGGCTGAGCTTAGAACTCTCCGGGTGCTAGACTGGCCCAATTCCGGGCCAGCTCGCGCCCAGAAATCGGAGGATCGCCGGGTGAAGGATCTGGAAGCCGCAACGAGCGAGATCGAGGGTCCAGCGCTGCTGGAACCGCTATTTCCCCAGGCACCGTCCTGGCTGGGCCGGCATCTCCCCAGGACCGAGCCCAGCCACCTGGGTTTGCGGGTGCCTTACTGCGACCTGAGTGCTCTGCTCAGATACTTCCACGGCGAGAAGTGGTCAGGGCACCTCACTGTGCGCGAGGAAGGTGTCCTGAGGCACGCCCTGATCTACGAAGGGCGCGTGGTGGCGGCGGCTTCCGAGACCTGCAGCGGGGAGCAGGCGTTGGCCGACTTGGTGGAGGCCTACGCTGCCGGAGCGGCTGCATCGGCCTATCCTCTGGCGCCTAAGCTGGCCCACGCCCTCTCCGGTGTGGGTAGCCACATCTGGAGAGTTCCGCCGAATCCGGAGTTTACCGGCATCCTGGTCGAGACCGGGAGGAGCTGGTTTTTGGTGGAGGGGATCTTGCTGGCTTCGCTCCAGCTCGACCACGAGGAGTCGGGACTGCTGCCGGCCCCGCTCAGGCCGCAGACTTTGATGCTCCCGGGGACTCTGGCCGGTTGGGCCCACCTCTCCTACGCGCTCACCCTGCGCGGGCGGGACGCGCTCAGCCCGATCACCACCGCCGCCGAGGAGCTGCACCGCCAGGGGGGTAAGGAGGCCTCCGACCTGTTAGCCCAGCTGGCCAGGGGCGGTACTCCGGCGGAGTACGCGCTCAAGCGGGACAGGGCCCTAGGAGATCTGGAGCCGCTGCTGCGCGGCTTGGTGGAGGGCGGTTACTTGCTGGCCGGCCCTGGCCGCTGAGCGGGCGGCTTGCGTTGGGGCTCGCGAAACGCGATCTTCTCCCACTCCCCCTCCTCGATCACCTCGAGCTCCGGGTTGCGCGCGCGGAAGTAGGCCACCACCTCCGCCACCAGCTCCTCGGGGGTGCTGGCCGCACTGGAGAGCCCCAACCGCCGCACCCCTCTGAGGTCGAGGGCGCTCAAGTCGGCCGCCGTCTCCAGCCGGTAGCTGCGCGGGCAGAGGCTTTCCGCCAGCTCCAGCAGCCGCATACCGTTGGAGCTGTGCGAGCTGGTCAGGATGAGCATGGCGTCGGCCTTGGTGGCCACCTCGCGGACCGCGTCCTGGCGGTTCTTGGTGGCGTAACACAGGTCTTCGCTGGACGGCGTGATCAGGGCGGGGAAGCGTCGCCGGAGCAGCGCGATGGTCGCCCTGGTCTCGTCCACGCTGAGAGTGGTCTGGCTCAGGACTACCACCCGCTGCGGGTCTTTGACCTGGACCGACTCAGGATCGGCCAGGCCGGGTTTGGAGCGGCCGGTCACCGAGACTACCGTCACCGCTTCCGGCGCCTCGCCCCTGGTGCCGACGATCTCCTGGTGATCCAGAGAGTCCCCGATCAGCAGGATTTGGTAACCCTCCTTGGCATACTTGCGCACCTCGCTGTGCACCTTGGTCACCAGCGGGCAGGTCGCATCGATCACCCAGGCGCCCAAGGCATCGGCCTGAGCCCGAACGGCCGGGCTGACTCCGTGCGCGCTGAAGACCAGGGTGTCTCCTTTGGGCAGCTCGCGCAGGCCGGAGAGCTCTTCGGTGAAAATTACGTCCAGGTCGGTCTGGAGCCGCTGGACCACGCTGTGGTTGTGGACGATCGCGTGATAGACGGTGACTGGCCGCTCCCTGGCGGCACGCTCGACTGCCTGGATGGCCATGACTACCCCGGCGCAGAACCCCCTCGGCTTGGCTAACAGCAGCTGCTCGACCATGGCTGCACTCTACGCCCCAGCCTTTCTAGGCGCCGTGTCCGATGTGGCTAAGCGGTCAGGGCGGCTGTGTCATCCTGGGCTTGAGGGCCTCTGAATGGACTTTGAACTGAACGCCGAGCAGCGCCAGATCCTATCCAGCATCCGCAGCTACGCCAAAGAGCGTATCGCGCCGTTGGCGGCCGAGTATGATCGCGCCGCCCGCTACCCTAGGGAACAGCTGGCCGGCTTGGCTGCCCTGGGCATGCTGGGGGCGACTGTGCCTGAGCGCTGGGGCGGAGCCGATCTGGACAGCGTGACCTACGCGCTCTGCCTGGAGGAGATCGCTGCCGCCGACGCCTCGGTGGCCGTGGTGGTGAGCGTCCAGAACGGTCTCCCTGAGCAGATGCTGCTGCGCTACGGCAGCGATGCCCAGCGCCAGCGCTACCTGGCCCCCCTGGCCCTCGGCCAGAAGATCGGGGCTTTCTGCCTGACCGAGCCCGAATCCGGGTCGGACGCCGCCAGCCTGCGGCTCCAGGCCACCCGGGATGGGGACGGCTGGTGCTTGCACGGCCAGAAGGCCTGGATCACCTCCGGCGGCCAAGCCGACATCTACCTGGTCATGGCCAGGACCGGCAGGCCCGGTCCGCGCGGGGTCAGCTGCTTCGTGGTCGAGCGGGGAGATAGCGGGCTCTCCTTCGGCCCCCCCGAGGAGAAGCTGGGGCTGCACGCCGCCCAGACCACGACGGTCTCCTTCGACGGTACCCGAGTCGGCCCCGAACGGATGGTGGGGAGGGAGGGGGAGGGCCTGATCGTGGCCCTCTCCTGCTTAGACGCTGGCCGGATCGGCATCGCCATGCAGGCCCTGGGGATTGCCCGGGCGGCCTTCGAGGCGGCCACCGCCTACGCTTTGACCCGCCGCCAATTCGGTCGCAGGATCGCCGAGTTCGAAGGGATCAGCTTCAAGATCGCCGAGATGGCCGCGCGCATCGAGGCGGCCAGGTTGGTGGCGCTCAAGGCGGCTTGGCTGAAGGACCGGGGCCAGAAGTACACCCGCGAGGCGGCGGTGGCCAAGCTGCTGGCCTCTGAGACGGCGGTTTGGGCCACCCGCGAGGCGATCCAGGTTTTTGGCGGCAACGGGTACAGCCGGCAGTACCCGGTCGAGCGGCTTTACCGGGACGCCAAGATCACCGAGATCTACGAAGGGACCAGTGAGATCCAGAAAGTGGTGATCGCCCGGCAGGTGTTTGGAGAAGCTGCTCAGACCACGGCCGTATACTGAGGGCGATGTTGGATTTTGAGCTCAGTGAGGAGCAGAAACAGCTCCAGGCCCTGGCCCGGGACTTTACCAGGAAGGAGATCCTGCCGGCAGCTCAGCGAGCCGACCGAGAGGAGCGGATGCCGGAAGGCCTGCTGGAGAAGGCTTTCGCCACCGGCCTGCTCAATCCCGAACTCCCCGAGGAGTTGGGCGGTTCCGGCCTGAGCCTGCTGGACGAGATCTTAATCGCCGAAGAGCTGGGGTACGGGTGTATGGGCATCTACACCACCCTGATGGCCTCGGCCTTGGGCCTCACCCCCATCCTGCTGGCGGCGACCCCCGAGCAGCAGCGCCGCCTGCTGGCCCCGCTGCGGGAGCGCCCCTGCCTGCTCGCTTTCGCACTCTCCGAGGCGAACAATGGCTCGGACGCGGCTGCCATGCGCACGCTGGCCCGGCGCGACGGCGGGGATTTCGTGATCAGCGGTAGCAAGATGTGGATCTCCAACGGCGGGGAGGCCGAGCTCACCGTGGTCTTCGCCACCACCGATCCGTCCCAGGGGCACCGCAGCAGCGTAGCCATCGTGGTGCCGCGCTCGGCTCCGGGGCAGCAGGCGCACCCTATCCACCACAAGCTGGGCCAGCGAGCGTCCCTCACTTCGGAACTGGTCTTCGACGAGGTCAGGGTTCCGGCCGAGAACCTGCTCGGGGAAGTGGGTGCGGGTTTCCGCATCGCCATGCAGACCCTGGACCGGACCAGGATCCCGGTAGCGGCGGCTTCGGTCGGCGTGGCCAGGCGGGCCCGCGACGAGGCGCTGCGCTACGCCAAGGAGCGCCAGGCTTTCGGCCGCCCCGTCGCCGACTTCCAGGCCATCCAGTTCAAGCTGGCCGACATGGAGATCGGGATCCAGTCCGGCCGCTGGTTGGCCTACCGGGCCGCCTGGCTGGCCGATCAGGGGCGACCCCATAGCGCTGAGGCGGCAGCGGCCAAGGCCTACTGCTCCGACATGGCCTTCTCGGCGGCCAACGAGGCCATCCAGATCTTCGGGGGTGCCGGCTACGTCGGGGAGTATCCGGTCGAGAAGCTGCTCAGGGACGTCAAGCTCAATCAGATCTACGAGGGCACCAACGAGATCATGCGCGTGATCATCGCCCGCTCGTTGCTGCGCGCCTGAGGGGGAACCGTGAAGATCTTGGTAGCGGTGCGGCAGGTTCCGGATGCGGAATCGCGCCTGGAAGTGTCGGAGGGCAATTTGGACCTCTCCCGGGCCAGCTTGGTCCTCGACGGTATGGACGAGTACGCCGTCGAGGAGGCCCTGCTGCTCAGAGAGGCCGGCTTGGAGGCCGAGCTGATCGCCGTCGCGGTCGGGGCAGCTGCTCTGGAGGAGACCTTGCGCGCCGCCCTGGCCATGGGTTTAGACCGCGCCAGGCTTCTTGTCGGCGAGCTCGCCGACCCCCTGGCGGTCGCCAGAGCGGTGGCGGAGGTGGCCAGGGACGAGCAGGCCGACTTGATTCTGACCGGAAGCCAACAGTCGGACTGGGACAGCCAGGCTCTGGGGCCAGCCATCGCCGCTTGCCTGGGCTGGCCGCAGGTGAGTTGGTGCCACGCCCTGCAGCTAGACGGCGGGGTGTTGCGCGGCCGCCACGACGTCGAGGGTGGGAGCGCCGCCTTCGAGGTGGCCCTGCCGGCGGTGGTAACTACCCAGCAGGGGCTCAACGAGCCGCGCTATCCCACCTTGCCCAACATCCGCCGCTCCCGCAGCAAGGAGGTCCGCAGCGAGTCCATCCCAGTGACCCTAGCGGATGGCTGGCAGCTGGTGGCCCAGGGCAGCGCGGCCAAGGCCAGGTTGGGCCAGAGGATCGCGGTCTCTGACCCCCAGGAAGCCGCCGCTGAGCTGCTGAGCTGGCTGGAGCAGACCGCCAAGGTGCGCCTATGATCCTGCTGGCCCTAGATGGTACCGGTGCGGGCTTGAGCCGCGCCTCCCTGGAGCTGGTCAGCCTGGGTCGGCAGCTGGCAGGAGATTCCCCGCTCGGCGGATTCCTGATCGGAGACCCGGTACAGCCCCTGCTGGATCAGGCCAGATGCGCCGTGGACCAGCTCTGGCTGCTGCGCGGGGAGGGGTTACCCAGCACCGATCCCCAGAGGGCGGCGCAGGCTGCGGAAGCTGCCCTGCAGGCTGCGGAGGCCCAGCTGCTGCTGCTGCCAGCCGGCCGTTTGGGGCGCTCCTACAGCCCCAGATTGGCCGTTCAGCGCGGCTGGGCTCTCTTGGAAGACGCCGCCGAACTCCAGCTGGACGGCCAGCAGCTCAGCGCCACCTGCTACGCCTACCTCGGGCGGATCTGGCAGCGCCGCTCTACCCACCCCCCCGCAGTGGTCAGCGTCAAAGCTGGAAGCGTGAGCCCTGCTGAACTGGTGAGCGTACCCGCCGCTGAGGTCCGAGTGCTCGAGGTGGCCACCTCTTCTCCCCTGGAGGAACGCGACTTCGTCGGTCAGAAGCTCAGCCGCGTCCCGCTGTCCGAAGCCGAGGTGGTGGTGACGGGTGGCCGGGGGCTGGGGAGCCAGGAGGCCTTCGCGATGCTCGAGGAGCTGGCCGACCTGCTGGGAGCCGGCGTAGGGGCGACCCGCGCAGTGGTGGACGCCGGGTGGCGCCCCTACGCTGAGCAGGTCGGCCAGACCGGCCAAACGGTCCAGCCCAAGGTCTACCTGGCCATCGGCGTTTCGGGCGCCGTTCAACACCTCTCCGGGATGAACAAGTCCGGCTACATCGTGGCCGTGAACAAGGATCCGGAGGCCCCCATGGTCAAGTCCAGCGACTTGGCCGTGATCGGGGACCTCCACAAGGTGGTGCCTGCCCTGATCCAGGCTCTGCGGGGGCGCAGAGACTGAGCGCGGGGGGATGGGGGTGAGGGATGCGAGATCTGGTCTGGCGGCAGGAGGAGTTGCTCAGGATCTTCCTGGGCCACTCCGATCGCCTGCACGGAGAACCGGTTTCGGACCTACTGCTCAGGAAGGCCAGAGATAGCGGCCTCAGAGGGGGTACGGTGCTGCAGGGCACAGCCGGCTTTGGAGCCAAATCGGTCATCCACAAGAGCAGCCTGTTCCGGATGAGCAGCGACCTCCCGGTGGTCGTCGAATTCGTCGATAGCGCCCAGCGGATCGAGACCTTCCTCTCCACGGCGGCCGAGCTGCTCTCCGGCGGGGCGCTGATCACCCGAGAGGTCATCTTCGTGCTCGACCGGGGGAAGAAGTGAACGGCGGGCTCGACCTCGAGGGCGAGCGCAGCATGCTGCGCGTCTACCTCCTGGACGGTGACCGCTTCGGCCGCCGCCCCCTGGCCGACTATCTCCTAGAGGAGGCCAGGAAGGCTGGGCTGGCCGGCGCCACCGTGCTCCGCGGAACTTCGGGTTTTGGTCGCCACGGCTTCGAGACCATTTTGGACGTCCTGGAGTTTCGGCCGCAGTTCCAGCCGGTGGTCATCGAGATGGTCGACCGCAGGGACCGGCTGGAGGCCTTCTTGCGCTCCTCCTGGACTGAGGACTTGCCCGACCGCATGGTGACGCTAGAGCGAGCTCAGGTGGAGCTCTACCAGGCACGGACCTCTTGACCGGGGCGGGCTAGGCGCAGGTATACTGCTCCCTAGGCGATGGAGCTCGCCACAACCGCCCTTCGGGCTAATGGCTCCTACCGGAACGGGTAGGAGCCATCTTTTTGTTCCTACAGGAAAGGGGGCATCCGTGCTGGCGAAAGGGCTTGGGGTGCGGTGCTGATGGCGGTGCTCTGGCAGGTCCTGCAAGTCGTCTCCATGCTGGCGATCTCGCCGTTCATCTCGGGCTGGATCGCCTGGCTGGTCGCCCGGATCGAGGGGAGGCAGGGCGTGTCGGTCTGGCAGCCCTACCGTGACCTGTACAAATGGTGGGGCAAGGAGTTGCTCCGGCCTGGCGCGGCTGGCTGGATCTACGCGGTCGCGCCTCCGCTGAGCCTGGCCACCATGGCGGCGATCGCCACCCTGATCCCGGTCCTGACTACCTTTCCCCTGCCGCTGGCCTGGATGGGAGACATGCTGGCCGGGGGTATGCTCTTCGCCCTTTCCAGCACCTGCATCACCCTGGGCGGACTAGAGCCTGGGGGGAGTTATGGGGGTATCGGTGCCTGGCGCGGGGGTTTGCTCACCGTTTTGGTCGAACCGGCCCTGGTCCTGGTGCTGGTTTCGGTGGCGCTCTTCGCGCACGCCACCTACCCCTATGTGGCCGGCGCGGCTTACCGGCAGAGCTGGGCGAGCTACCTGAACCCCACCCACCTGCTGGCCCTGCTGGCCTTTTTCCTGATTTTCCTGGTGGATAGCGGTCGCCTCCCGATCGGGAACCACGGCGGCGCCACCGAAGCCAGCATGATCGAGGAGGCCAGATTGGTCGAGTACGGCGGTCCCGACCTGACTCTGCTCTCTTGGTCCGGCCACAGCAAGCAGTTCCTCTTGATGGTGATCCTGCTCGATGTCTTCGCCCTGCCTTGGGGGATGGCCAGCCACTTTAGCGCCCTGGCTTTCCTGCTGGCAGAAGGCAGCTTGCTGCTCAAGATGCTGGTCTTGGGCGCCCTGGTCGCCGTCCTGGAGACTAGCTTGGCCAGGCTGCGCTACTACCGCTACGCCGAATACCTCTCCTTGACCTTCCTGATCGCAGTCCTGGCCACCCTGGCCTCCCAGATCGGCGGGAAAGCGTGAACGCCCTCGTCGACGTCGGTGAGTTGGGGGCGGTCATCTTCCTGGCCAGCACGCTGATGATCCTGGCGACCCGCTTCTTCATCTCCCAGCTGCTCGCCTATCAGGTCCAGTCTCTGGTCCTGGCCCTATTCACGGCGGCGGCGGCGCTGCTCGAGCACCACCCCGAGCTCTATCTGGCCGCGGCTGTGACCCTGCTGGTGCGCGCCCTGGCGGTTCCCTGGATGCTGCGGCGCTTCGCCGAGGCCTTGCCGTCCCGCCGCGAGGAGCGGCTGATCCTCGGCAACCCCTCTTCCGTCCTGATCGGTGCCCTGCTGATCGGGTTCGCGATCCTGGCCGCCGCTCGGCTGCTTCCTTCCGGGAGCCCTTTGGTCCTGTCTTCCTTCGCGACTGGCTTAGCCCTGGTCCTGCTCGGCTTTTTTCTCACCTCTAGCCGACCCGAGGCCTTTCCTCAGGTCTTGGGCCTCTTGGTGATCGAGAACGGCCTTTTCCTCCTGGCGGTAGGTTTGATCCCCGGCTTTCCCCTGTTCAACGAGGTGGTCGTCCTCTTCGATCTGCTGATCTTGGTGGTGGTGGTGGGCCTGCTGGCCCGGGTGATGGTCGAGCGCATGGGGGACGCAGCGGCTTGGTCCCGGGAGCTGCGCGGATGAGCGCCCTGGTGATCTCGCTGGTCGCTGCCCCTCTGGCCCTGGCTGCGCTGGCCGGTTGGCTAGACGCGTCGGCCCTCCGGGTGGGCGCCATCGCGGTCGGCGCCTTGGTCTTAGTCCTCGCCGGGCTGCTCGGCGCCGCGGCCCTAGCCAGCGGTCAGCTGAATTTGTGGGGGCAGGCAGTCAGCTTGGACGGCCTGGGCACCTTGGTCCTGTGGACGGTCGCCTTCGTGGTCTTCCAGTCCTCTTGGCATAGCGCCGGCTATTTCTCGGGCTCCCACCGCCTCTCCCTGCGCCCCCTGCGCCAGTACTACGCCCTGTGGGCCCTTTTTTCTGCCAGCATGCTGGCAGCCCCGCTGTTCACCAATCTGGCCCTCTACTGGGTGCTGATCGAGCTCACTACTCTCACGTCCTCGCTGTTGGTCGCTTTCGACCGCAGCCCGGAGGCTTTGGAGGGAGCCTGGAAGTATGTGATCGTCGTGACCGTAGGGGTCTCCCTGGCCTTCGCTGCGACCATCTTGCTCTACTACGCCGCCGTACCAGTCCTGGGCCAGGTCTTCGCGCCCGACTGGCCCAGCCTGCTCGCGCACGCCAGGGCTTTCTCGCCGGCTCCGGTGGCGTTGGCACTGGTGCTGGCGGTGATCGGCTACGGCACCAAGGTCGGCTTGGTGCCGATGCACACCTGGCTCCCCGACGCCCACGCGGTGGCTCCTTCCCCGGTCAGCGCGATGCTCTCGGGCTGCCTGCTCAACACCGCTTTCCTGGGAGTGGCCCGCTTCTGGCAGATCGCCAGGGTGACCCTGGGGCCGAGCTTTCCGGACGGACTGCTTATCTTTTTTGGCTTGCTCTCCTTGCTGATCGCCGCCCTGAACCTGGGTAGCCAGAGCCGGCTCAAGCGCCTGCTGGCCTACTCCAGCGTCGAACACATGGGGATTATCGCCTTCGCCTTGGGTCTGTCCGCTCCCTACCTGCTGGGCTTGCAGATGCTCAACCACACTCTGGTCAAGTCCAGCTTGTTCTTCGCTGCCGGCAATGCAGTGCAGCGCTTTGGCCAACGCCTCTCGGAACTCGGTGGGCTGCTGGGGCGGATGCCGTTCACCGGCTTCGTGCTCCTGCTGGCTGGCTGGGCGGTCACCGGAGCTCCGCCGCTCAACCTGTTTCCGAGCGAGTTGGGGATCGCGCAGGCGGCCCTGGGTCAGGGTACTTGGCTCGGTCTGCTATTTATTGCCCTGTTGGTCCTGGTCTTCGCGCTGTTCGTCGGGCGTTGGAGCTCGGTCATCTTCGGACCGGGCCGAGCAGCCGGGGAGGCCAGCCAGGACGCGTCCTGGCTGGCCCTGGTCCCCTTGGGGGTCGGAGCCGCCCTGATCCTGTTGTTCTCGGTCGTCACTCCCGGTCCGATCCAGCAACTCCTGCACCTGCTGGCCAGGCAGCTGCTGGCGGTGCCCCAGTGAGCACGCTGATCCCCATGGCGGGAGACCTCGCGGCCTGGCGCGGCCGCGCCAGATTTGCCCAGCTAGCCGTCCTGGGTGGGGAGGTGCGGCAGGTCCTTTACCGGGAAGGCGGTTATCTGGTCCTCCGCGCCGAGCCGCCCCTGCCGCGCTTGGGGGAGAGCTGGCCGGCGCTGTACTGGGCCGAGCTGGAAGCTGAGCGCTGGTACGGCCTGGCCTTCTCGGCGCAGGAGGGCCAGGGGCGGGACCTGCTGGACTCCAACCCGCAGCTGTTCGCCTTCCCTTACGGCCCGGTCAGGGAGACTCAGTCGGAGGCCATCTTCCACCGAATCGTCAGCGGAGGGGAGCGGATCGCCGCCGTGGAGTTGAGGCCCTTCCTGAAGCGCCGGGGGGTGGAGCGCCGCTTGGGAGAGATTCCCCTAGCCTGGCTGCCCAGGGTCGCCGAACGCCTCGCGGCCCTGAGCTCAGTGGCCGATAGCCTGGCGGTGGCTAGGGCAGCCGAAGCAGCGACCGGGGCGGTGCCCCCGCCCCGAGCGGAGCTCTGGCGGGTGGTCTTCGCCGAACTGGAGCGCCTCTATAACCACCTCGACTACTTCGCCCGCCAGGCAGCGACAGCTACCCTGCGGGTCGGTGAGGCCCAGGCCGCCACCTTGAAGGAGGGGGTGCAGCGCCTAGCCGAACAGCTGAGCGCTTCGCGCTTCCTGCGCGGCTTGGTGGCGGTGGGGGGGTTGGTGGCTGAACCACCGCTGCCCTCTGGCAGCTGGCTGGCCGAGCTGGACGCTCTGCAGCGCCGGGCAGCGGCCTACCTCGACCGCTTGCTGGCGACCGAGCTCTTTGTCGACCGCTTGGAGCGGAGCGGGGCCGTATCCAGACAAGGCGCTCTGGATTTTTGCCTAGTAGGTCCCAGCGCCCGGGCCAGCGGCCTGGGTCAGGACCTGCGGGTAGATCCCGGCTACGGGGCTTACCCCGAGCTCGGTCTAGGAGTCCCGATCCACGAGGAGGGGGACGCGCTGGCGCGCTGCCGGGTGCGCGCGGAGGAACTGCGGATCAGCTTCGACTTGATCCAGCGCGCCGTCTCGGCGCTCCGGCGGGTCGGTGGCCCGGTGCACAATCCCCCCGGACCGTTACCTCCAGGGAGTGAGGCCCTGGGCTACGCCGAGGGCCCCAGGGGGGAGACTCTGGCCTACCTGCGCTGCGACGCTTCTGGCCAACCCCACTGGGCGCTGCGGCCGGCCTCGCAACTGCTCTGGCCAGCCTTCGCGCAGGGGATGCGCATGTCTTCCAGTCAGATGGACTACATCATCAATCAGGTGAGTTTCCACCCGCTACAAGCCGCCTGGGACCGCTAGAGAGGAGGGGGAGATGCCGTCTTGGACTTGGCAAGGCCTACGAGCTGGTCGCCAGACCACCCGCTACCCTAAGCGGCCGCCGGAGCCGGCGGAGCTGGGCATGTCCTGGCCGTCCCTGGGAGCAGCAGAGTTCAGCGCTGAGCTGGCGGCTAGCTGCCCCACTGCGGCGATCTCTGCTTCCAGCCAAGGGGAACTGCGGATCGACTACGGCCGCTGTATCGGCTGCGGGATCTGCGCCCGGCACCGCCCAGAGGAGATCGCGATGCTGCGCCGTTGCGACGTAGCCTCCACGGCCCGAGCAGGGCTCATTGCCCCGGAGCTGTTGGGACCGGCCCCTGGCCCCCTGGCCCGCTTCCGCGGCTCCCTGCACCTCCTGCACTTTGACGCCGGCAGCGATGGGGGAGAGGAGTCGGAGCTGCAACAGCTGGTCAGCCCCGCCTACGACCTCCACCGCCTGGGGATCTTCTTCACGCCCAGCCCCAGGCACGCCGACGTCCTGCTGGTGACCGGATCTCCGACCGCGGCCCTGTCGCCCGGACTCCTTGAGGTGTACGCAGCCATGCCGGCCCCCAAGTGGGTGGTCGCCTACGGCACCGACGCCGTCTCCGGAGGCCTGTGGTCGGAGCGCGGGGTGGACGCGTACCTGCCGGTCGATCTCTACGTTCCGGGCTCACCGCCGAGCCCACTGGCCCTGCTCCGGTCCTTGCTGCTCTGGTTGGGGAAGGAGGTGGTAGACACGTGACTCTCCTGCTCATGGCCTTAGCCCTGCTGCTAGCTGGCACTCTGGCCGGAGCGCTCTGGCCGGCGCGCCGTTGGGCTGAGGCTCTGGCGATCGCCGCTCTGCTGTTGCTGTTCGGAGAGCTAGCCCGCCTGGTGGTCCCTGCGAGCCTGCCGCTCTGGGGCCTGGGGCCCTTTCAATTGGCCTTGCGCCTGGACGCCCTATCCAGGGTCAGCCTGGTCATGGCCGCCCTCAGCGTTCCTGCCCTGCTCTTTGCCGCTTCGGAGCGAGGGGTCAGCCGGCTGGAACGCCTAAGCCTGCCGCTGCTGTTGGCCGGGGTCCTGCTCACCATCGCTGCCGGGACAGCGGAGACTTTCCTGGCCGGCTGGGAACTGATGGGCCTGGCCGCTTACCTGATGACCGGGCACCGGGATGGCCAGAGCGCCGCCAAGATGGCGGGGTTTTTAGAGGTGGGGGTGGGCGCCCTCTTCGCCGCCTTCTTGCTGTTGGGCCACGCCAACTTCGCGGCGTTGGAGGCCGCCCCTCAGGCCAACGCCCTAGTCTTGGCTCTGGTCCTGATCGGTTTCGGGGCCAAGCTGGGCGCTCTGCCCCTGACCGGCTGGGTCTCGGATGCCTACCAGGCTACCAGGTCCAGCGGGACGGTTCTCTATTCGGGGGCGATGTGGATCGCCGCAGTGTACGGTCTGCTCCGCTTCTGTACCAGCTTCTTGAAAGTGGGGGTGGCCGGGGGAACGGTGCTTCTGGTCCTGGGAGCGCTGACAGCGACGTACGCCGCCTTCCGGAGCCTGGCCGAGCCGGAGCTCCGGCGGCTGTTGGCCTTCTCGACGGTAGAGAACGGGGGGATCGTGTGGATGGCCCTGGGTGCCGGCCTGACCTTTCAGGCTGCCGGAGAGCTGCGCTTGGGGGACCTCGGCCTGCTGCTGGCCCTCTACCTGAGCCTGCACCACCTCCTGGATAAAGGCCTGGCGCTGCAGGCTGCCGGAGCCGCCGAGCAGGCCACCGGGATACGCTCACTGGACTGGATGGGTGGC
This sequence comes from bacterium, assembly GCA_021810505.1. GTDB lineage: Bacteria > Deinococcota > Deinococci > Deinococcales > Deinococcaceae > JAJZIR01. The sequence goes on along the minus strand of JAJZIR010000009.1, from coordinate 46,116 downwards.
CTAGCTAGGCGCCTGCCCTGGTCGACTGCCGGCGCTTTCGCCGGCCTGCTCAGTCTGGGCGCCCTGCCGCCCTTCTCGGGCTTCGTGGGGGAGTGGCTGCTGTTCCAGCTGCTGTTCCAGAGCTATCACCTGCCGGGTGTCACGGTGCGCTTGGTCTGGCTGCTCAGCGCCGCGGCCTTCGCGCTGCTCAGCGCCGCGGCCCTGGTAGCGGCGACCAAGGCTCTGGGTACCGGTTTCCTCGGCGCCCCGCGCAGCGAGGCTGCTGCCCGGGCTGCCCCCGAGCCGGGGTTGACCCGTTGGTCGGCGGCCCTGGGGATAGCGCTCTCGGTGGCAGCTGCGGCGCTGCCCTGGTCGGTCTTTCCCGTATTGGACCGCGCGCTGGGGGACGGTGTCCGGTTGGCCAGGCTGGTCGCCCGGGCCAACTGGCAGGTCAATCCGGCCTACGCCAGCGTCGCAGCGATCTCACCGGCCGCTCTGTGGGTCTTCCTGCCGGCGGTTACTTTGCTCTTCTGGGGGTTGCTGGCTAGGAGGCGGAGGCGAATCGTGCCGGTCTGGGTCGCCGCCTCAGCCGAGCAGCACGGCCGGATCCAGGTGAGCGGGACCGGCTACACCAATTCGCTGCGCCAGGTCTTCGCTGCCCTCTACCGGCCGCTCTGGGGTCTGGATCAGGGGCACTACCTGGCCGAGATTCGGGACTGGCTGGATCAGCTCTACCGGGCGGTGGGGTCCATCCCGACCCTGTTGATCCGCCTGGCTGCCCGGATTCAAGCCGGTTACGTCACCCTCTACACCCTCTACATCCTGGCCGCCCTGCTGGTCGGCCTAGCCTGGGCGGTGGTGGTCTATGGTCATTGATCCACGGGAAAAAAGCGCTGTGGAGCAGCGCAAGCGGGTAGCCACCCGGTTCATCATCGGGATCGGCCTGGTCAGCCTCTTCGCCGACATGACCTACGAGGGGGGGCGGAGCATCACCGGCCCCTTCCTGGCCTCCCTGGGGGCCGGGCCGCTGCTGGTAGGGGCGGTCGCTGGGATCGGCGAATTCATCAGCTACGGCGTCCGCTGGTTCTCGGGCCGCTACGCCGACCGCAGCGGGCGCCACTGGTTGGCGATGGCCGTGGGCTACACGATCAACCTGCTGGCGGTCCCGGCCCTGGCGCTGGCTTCCGGGGCCGGGACCGCCAGCGCTCTCATCTTCGCCGAGAGGTTGGGCAAGGGAGTCCGCAATCCGCCCAGAGACGCAGTCCTGGCCAGGGCCGGGGAAGAGGTGGGCCAGGGCCGCGCCTTTGGCCTGCACGAGCTCCTGGACCAGCTGGGGGCCTTGATCGGCCCTGTGCTGGTCGCCCTGTTGATTTCCCTGGGGGGCCTGCGCGTCGGCTTCGCCGGCCTGTTGGGCTCGGCTCTGCTGGCCCTGGCCTTCCTAGTGCGGGCTCGCGGCCAGCCGGCGCCGCCGCCCAAACCCAGGGTAGTGCTCCGCAGGGGGTATCCGCCGGCCTTCTACGCCTACCTGGCCTTCTCGGCCGTGGTGGTGCTCGGCTTCGCCCACTTCCAGCTAGTCGCCTACCGCATGGGCGTGGATCACCTAGTTCCGGTCTACGGCATCCCCCTGATCTTCGCTGTCGCCATGGGTGCAGACGCTCTGGCTGCCTATCTGGCTGGCTTGGCCTACGACCGCTTCGGCCTGAGGACGCTCGCTTTCCTGCCGCCGCTCTGCCTGCTGGCGACCCCGCTCTTCTTCCTGGCGGGCTCTGCCTGGCTGCTGGCCTTGGCGGCAGTGCTCTGGGGGGCAGCTCTCGGTCTGCAGGAGAGCCTGATGCGCTCCGGCCTGGCCAACCTGATCCCCGAAGGGCAGCGCGGCGCGGCCTACGGCCTGTTCGACTCGGTGTACGGAGCCGCCTGGCTGATCGGGAGCGTCATGCTGGGGGCCCTGGACGCCCTGGGGGTGGGTGGGGTGGTGGCGTTCTCCTTGGCCGCCGAGCTGGCCTCCATCTACCTGCTGGTCCGCTTCCTGCGCTCGCTTCCGCCCAGGGCGGCAGCCTCGGGGGGTCAGTGATGCTGCGTAGGCCCCGGCGGGGTACCGAGGGCGCTCCGGATCCGGAGCGCCTGGCTGAGCTGGAGCGTCAGCTGCAGTGGCTGACCGAACAGAACCACCGCCTGGTCCAGGAGTCAGGGCCGCTGTTCCAGGAAAATGCCACCTTGCGCTACCAGCTGACCAAGTGCCAGAGGGACCGCCAGGTCCTGGAATACCACCTTCAGTCCGCTGTCACCGAGGCCAGCGCGGCGCTGCGGATGCTCTCCAAGCTCGACCAAAGGGTCTCTGGGTGGGAAATCCTGCTCGACGACACCCTGGCTTTCTGCAGGGAGGCTGAGCTGCTGGGCGTGCCCGGTCTCGGCGAGTTGGCCGACCTGGCGGGCGAGGCCTGGGAGGCCAGCCGCTTCGTTCCGTGGACTCTTGACTCAGGTCGCTGGGCTGCCCGCAGGGCGACCAGCCTGCTAGCCAGCGCGGCTCGGCTGCGCCAACGCGCGCTGGCGGAAGACCGCGCGGCGGCAGATACTCTGGGAGCGGAACCCCCTCTGTTTACCCGGATCGAGGAGCGGTTGCTGGCGCTGCAGGCTGCGTGGGGCTCTGGTCCAGCGCAGCCTTGAGGGACCCTGCTCCCACCCAGGAGGTATACCATGCGACTGCTCATCATCAGTGACGCCCACGGGAATCCCTGGGCGCTCGAGGCGGTGGAGCGTGCTGCTGGACCGGTCGACGCGGTGCTCTTCGCCGGGGACGCGGTCAACTACGGTCCCAGGCCAGCGCAGGTCCTGGCCTGGCTGCAGAGCCGGGCCGCCAGCTGCGTCCGGGGCAATCACGACCAGGCTCTGGTTTGGGGGGACGATCCCCAGGCCGCCCCCAGCAAGGCGTGGCTGGCCGCCGAGCTGCTGGGCCGCAGCCAGGCCCGGTTGGACCCCTCGCAGCTGCGTTTCCTGCGGTCTTTCCCTCTCGCACTCACTTGGCAGATGCCCGGTCTCGAGCTCGAGATGGTGCACGCTTCCAAAGCGGATCCCTTATACGACTACCGCCTGCAGCCGGATGCCGAAGCCACCCTGTTCGCCGAGCGGACGGCTACCGAAGCGGACTTGCTGGTGCTGGGCCATACCCACCTGCCCCTGCGCAGGCGCTCTGGAGACGCTTGGGTGGTCAATCCTGGCTCGGTAGGTCAACCGCTGGACGGCGACCCTCGGGCCTGCTACGCCACCTGGGAGGATGGTGAGCTCTCTCTGCGGCGAGCTGAGTACGACCGGCAACCCCTCCTGCGCGCGCTGGGGGAGTGGGGGTTACCGGGCTCGGTCCAGGACGAGTTGGTCCGGCTTTACCGGACGGCTCGGCTCACATGAGCTCTCCCAGCCCATCCTGGCCGGGGAGCCTGCTGTGGGTTGCCAATCAGGTAGCCCTCTCGGCCACGCCGCCTTCCTGCTTTCCTGACTTGAACCTGGACCAGATAGTGGACGGGATCTGCGCGGGGCACCCTGAGCCTTGGTTGCGCGAGCTGCTCTACACCCCACTCACCAGCATTGCCGCAGTGGACTATCGCCAACGCGCCCTGAGGGAGTTGGAGCGCCCTGAGCTGCGCGCAGCCGCGGACGGTTTCCTGGCTGCGATGGAGTTGGTGCGGCAGCGGCAGGAGCAGGTAGCCCGCCTGCGCAGCGACCCGCAGAGGTGGATCTGGTTTCTCAACTCCACTACCTCGTATCTGGAAGCGGTGGAGTCCTTGGCTGCTCGCCTAGAGGGGCTGCAGCTCAGCTCGGCTTCCTGGCTCGGCCTGCGCAGTTACCTGCGAGCTTACCGCGCCTCGGCGGCCTACCAGGCTCTGCTGGGGGATTGCGCCCTGCGCCGAGGGGACCTGGACTCCATCCGCTACCAGCTGCGTATCCGCGGCTTGCGGGTGACGGTCAGCAAGGGTGCCGGCGGCGAGGAGCTGGCGGCGGCCGTCTCGGCCACTCTGGCGAAATTCGAAGCGGACTCCGAGCCACCCCCCGCGGCCGCGGGGAGCCGGGCCTTACAGATGAACCACGTCGAGGAGCAGATCCTGGACCTGGTCGTCCAGCTCCACCCCGAAGTCTTCTCCGAGCTAGCCAGCTATCAGGAGACCTATAGCGCTTACCTCGACCCGGTTGTGGAGCGTTTAAGCCGCGAGCTGCTGTTCGCTACCGCGTACCTGAACTACCTGGCGCCGCTGCAGCGGGCCGAGTTGCCGCTCTGTTACCCAGCGGTCTCGGAAGCCAGCGACTTGGCCTTCGAGGAGGCTTTCGACCTCGCTCTAGCCCAGCAGCTGGTGGCGGAGGGGCAGCCGGTGGTCCGCAACAGCTTGCAGATGCAGCCCGGAGAGCGGGTGCTGGTGATCACCGGACCCAATCAGGGCGGGAAGACCACCTTCTTGCGGCTGCTCGGCCAGCTGCACTACCTGGCAGCCCTCGGCGGTCCAGTTCCAGGCAGTTCAGCTGAGGTGCTCCTGGCCGACCGGGTCTTCACCCACTTTGAAGTCGGCGAGCAGACTGCCGACCTGTCCGGAAAACTCCACGACGACCTGGTGCGGCTGGCGCGCATCCTCTCCGCGGCGACGCCGCGCAGCCTGATCCTGCTGAACGAGGTCTTCAGCTCGACGGCCCTGGAGGACGCCCTCTTTTTGGGAACCAAAGTTCTCGAGCAGATCGGCCGGATAGGAGCGCTCTGCGCTTACGTCACCTTCGTCGACGAGCTGACCTCCTTAGGCCTCTGGACGGTGAGCCTGGTGAGCGCGCTGGATCCGGAGCAGCCGCTGCGGAGGACCTTCAAGATCCTGCGCCGGCCGGCCGATGGGCGCTCCCTGGCCCTCTCGGTCGCCGAGCGCCACCGGATCACGGGGGACTGGATCCTCAAGCGGGTGGCGCCGTGAGGCCAAGACTGCTGTCTCCGAGCCGTGACCTCTTGCCGAAAGCCGAGCTCCCTTGGGGGTCCGAGGACCTGCTGCGCGACCTAGAGCTCGCCGCGCTCTTGGAGGAGATGGCTGGAGGTGACGCTCAGATTCTCGCCTCCCTCCGCCAGGCGGTGTTGTCCTCGGCGGCCGAACCGGACCTGCAGGCGGCCTCGTATCGTCAAGCGGTCCTGGAAGACGCCCGGCGCTGCCCTGAGCTGATCACCTCCCTCTACGATCTGGCCAATCAGGTGATCGCCGCCGAGCGCAAGACTTTCCACTCCGTGTTCACCGAATACCCCTCGGCGCGCTTGCACGCCGCTCTGGAGGCCATGGACATCTTCGTGGGAGCTTTTGGGGAGCTCCGAGGTCTGGCAGACCGCTACCTAGACCGCCTCCAGTCCGAGGGGCTGTGCCGCTTCCTCGCTTCCTGTACGCAGGAGTTTTCGGAAAGCTACCTGGCCGAGCTCAAGGCTTTGCTCGCCGAGCTGGCTTTCCCAGCCGGCTTGTTCCTGGCAGCTGAGCTCGGCACCGGGGGGTACGGCCGCTACCGGGCGCGCAAGCGCCCCAGACCCCAGGGCAACTGGTTGCAGCGCAAGCTCGCCAAGAGCCCTGGTCTCAGCTTTTCCATCGACGAGCGCGATGAGGGCGGCGCCAACGCTCTCTCCGAGCTGCGCGACCGGGGTATCGAGCGCTCGGCGACGCTTTTGTCCCATTACCAGGATCAGGTCCTCGCGTTTTTTACCGCTCTGCGCGACGAGAGCGCTTTTTACCTGGGCGCTCTCCGCTGGCAGCGCCTCCTGGAGGAGTCCGGTGCGCCCAGCTGCACGCCGCTTCTCAGACCGGTGGCCGAGCGGGCCCTCTCCTTCACCGATCTGCGCGACGCCTACCTGCTGCTCCGGTTGCGGGCGGGGACGGTCCCCAACGCGCTGGCAGGGGATGGCGCGCTGCTCGTGACCATCACCGGCGCCAATCAGGGAGGGAAGTCCACCTTCCTGCGCAGCGTCGGGCTGGCCCAACTGCTGATGCAAGCCGGTCTTCCGGTACCGGCCACCTCCTTCAGCGCCAGCTTGGCCCAAGGGGTGTTCAGCCATTTCCGCAGGGAGGAGGATGCGGAGATGCGCCGCGGCAAGTTCGACGAGGAGGTGGCCCGCTTCAGCCAGATCGTCGACCACTTGGCTCCCGGCTCGATGCTGCTGTGCAACGAATCCTTCGCGGCGACCAACGAGCGCGAGGGTTCTCTGATCGCCCTTCAAGTGGTGCACGCCCTCTCAGAGCGCCGGGTTCGGGTGCTCTTCGTGACGCACCTCTACGAGTTTGCCCGCCAGCTCTGGGCTGAACACGACCCCGGTGTCCTGTTTCTCCGAGCGGAGCGCGGTGCAGAGGGACAGCGCTCCTACCGGATCCGGCCCGGTGAACCGCTCAGCACCAGCTTCGGTAGGGACCTCTACGAGAGGATTTTTGCTGTGCAGGGGACGGGCTAAAGAAGGTGCGTGTTACCCTATCTCTATAGGAGGAAAACATGGACCAAGACCTCGCCGCCACCGCCCTGCAGTCCTGGGACCGCCACGCCACCGCCCTGCACGACCTGATCGCCGCGCTCTCCCCGGAGCAGCTCCAGGCCCGCGCCCACCCCACCAGCCCCTCGGTGGCCGAGCAGGTCGACCACCTCCACGCCACCCGGCTGTTCTGGATGGCGTATGCGAGCGAGAAATCCCCGGATTGGAGCGAGGCTGGTCCACCCCCTAGCAGGGACGTGCTGCTCGGCCAGCTAGCCGAGAGCGCGGGGCGCTTGCGCGCGCTGGTGGCTTCCCGCTTGGTGTCCGGCCAACCTTTAGCGATCTACGGCCACCCGCTATTCTTGCAGCAGCACCTGCTCTGGCACGAGGCCTATCACGTCGGCCAGATCGCTCTGGCCTTGAAGACCCTCGGGCTGCCGCTGACCGAGCCGCAGACCGACCGGATCTGGGACACGCTCAGGCCGCCCTGCCCCTGAGACCCAGGCTTGTTACACTGGATCTGGCTGCGCGGACAGCGGCCCGGAGGAGAGCAGTGTTTCGAAAGCGCGAAGACAGCAGCGGGCCACAGCCGACCCTGGATCTCCTGAAGAGCCTGGGCGAGGGTTTGAGCCAGCGCACCCCGGCCTCGCTGCTCACCTGGGCGCTCGGGCAGGCGGTGGCTTTAGCTCCGGTAGCCACGCGTGGTTACGCGGTGCTCTGCGGCGAGGGGGAGTTGGCTACCATCGAGGCAGTACTCGGATACAGCCGCGAGCTGCTGGGGCTGCGCCTGATCGGCCCCTGGCGCAGCGGTGGTCCCAGGATCGTCAGCAACTTGCCGGCCGAGCTCTTCCAGCCCAACAGCGAGGCCGCCCGCTCGGCCCTGGCCAGCGCCGGCCTCAGGGAGGTGACCAGCACGCTGCTGCTGCCGCTGCGCGACCGCGGCAGCCTGCTCGGAGCCTTGGTTTTAGATACCTACGGGGCGGCTCGTTTCACCTCGGCGCAGGGGGAGAGCGGTGCCAAGCTGGCGGTCGCCGTTGCGGCCCAGCTCGCGCTGCTGCGCGAGTACCTCTCCGGCCAGCAGTTGGCTTGGGGTTTGACTCGGGCGATCGTCGAGGCCATCGAGGCCAGGGAATTTGCCCTGCTGGGCCATGCCCAGCGTGTGACCAGCTACGCTGTGTCGATGGGCCGGGAGCTGAACCTCTCCGTTCCGGAGCTGCAGGAGCTCTGGTTCGCGGCGATGCTGCACGATGTCGGCAAGCTGGTCAACGAGGGGGTGGACCGCTCGCCGGGTGAACACGCCCAGATCGGTGCCAGCCTGCTCGGGGACCTGCCCCCCCTGCAGGGCGCCAGGCAGGCTGTACGCGCCCACCATGAGCGCTGGGACGGCCGGGGGGTGCCCCTGGGCTTGGCTGGGGATCAGATTCCCCTGGCCGCCCGGATCATCGCCGTCTGCGACCTCTTCGACCATCTGACCAGCGAGCGCGGCAGCCGCCTGAGGGCAGATGAGGGGCTGACCAGGGCCTCGGAGCAGTCGGGGAGTATGCTCGACCCCCGCCTGATCGCCTCGCTGGGTGCCGTGCTGCGCAAGGGGCGCAGCACCTCGGAGCTGGCCCCGGAAAGCGTGTTCCCTAGTTGAGCGCCTGGACCTGGTTTTTCGCGTGAACCCCTCCATCGATGCCAGCGGTTGGTTGGTGGACCGCTTCCCTGGCCTGGAGCGTCTGGGCGGGGGCCACCACAGCTTGGTGTACCGCGCCGGCAACCAGGTCCTCAAGGTCTACCACCAGCGCGGCGTGGCTTCCCTGGAGCGCAAGAACCTGGAGACGGCCGGCCTGGCTTCCTTGGTGGTTTCCCAGCTCAGCCTGCCAGATGGCCGCGAGGTGTTGGTCCTGCGCTACTTTCCAGGCCGGCCGGCGGTCGCTGCCGACCTCCCTGGAGCCGTACCGGCCATACGCAGCTTCCTAGATCAGCTGCACGCGCGGCCGGCCGGCCTGGTTCCTGCGGATAAGGTCGCCGAGCGGTTGCGTAGCTTCAGCCCCCTGCTGGACCCGGCCTTACTCCCTCTCTTCGAGGCTGCGGAGGCAGCTGGTGGTGCCGTTCCCGCCGGCTTCTGCCACTTAGACCTCTGGGCGGACAATATCCTCATCGCCGAGGACGGCCGGGTCATGATCGTCGACTGGGTCCGGGCCGGGCCGGAGGACCCGCTGCGCGACCTGGCCCTCCTCAAGACCGGTACCCTGGACCTGCTCCCTGCCGATCAGAGCCTGGAGCTGATCGTCGCTGGGCTCCCCGTCCACCTGCTACCTCGCCTGCGCGCCCACCTGGTCCTCACCTACCTGCACGATATCTACTGGCTCTACCGCAACGACTCCGACCAGTACCGCGCGCAGTTCCAGGACAAATTGGCTCGAGCCCGGCACGTGCTCGCAGCGCTCTAGGTTTAGGCTGCTAGGCTGAAGCTATGCTCGTCTTGGTTCGCCACCCCCTGGTCCAACACAAGCTCTCCCTGATGCGCGATAAGCGTACCGGTGTCAAGGAGTTTCGCGAACTCGCCTCCGAGATGGCGGTGTTGCTGGCCTACGAGGCCACTCGCGACCTCGAATTGGAGGATATCGGTCTGGAGACCCCGCTGGAATCCGGCTTCTTCCCGACCTTGGCGGGAAAGAAGCTGGCTCTAGTGGCTATCCTGCGCGCCGGTTTGGTCCTCGCCGAAGCTCTGGTCAACCTGATCCCGGCCGCCAAGGTGGGGCACATCGGCCTCTACCGGGATCCGGACAGCTTGGAGCCGGTGGAGTACTACGCCAAGCTACCGCAGGACATCGGAGAGCGGCGGGTATTTCTGCTCGACCCGATGCTGGCGACGGGCGGCAGCGTGCTCAAATCCATCTCCATCCTCAAGGGCGCAGGGGCTCAGGCGATCAGCTTGATCTGTATCTTGGCTTCCCCGCAGGGGGTGGAGCTGATCAACCGCGCGGCTCCCGACGTGGAGATCGTGACTGCATCGGTGGACCGAGGTCTCGATCAGCACGGTTATATCGTTCCCGGGCTCGGCGACGCCGGGGACCGGCTCTTCGGAACGCGCTGATCTGATGGCCGCTGCGGTGCGGTTTCTCCACTCCCTGGGGATCTCCAATCCGTTCGGCCTCGGCTTTTTCAGCGTCATCATCACTTTCTTGGTCGCTTGGATCTTCACCCAGCGCTTCATCCCGGCGCTGCGCAGCTTTGCGGTCCGGGTGGGTTGGGCCGACCTACCCAACGAGCGCAGGCTCAATAAGCTCCCGCTGCCCAATGTCGGGGGGTTGGCCATCTTCGCCGGCTTCATCGGCTCGGTGGTGATCGCCTGGGCGCTCCGGCCTATCGTGATCGAGCGGGTGCAGATCCAGGTCCTCGCGATCCTGCTGGGCGGTGCCCTGCTGGTCCTGGTCGGTTTCATCGACGATCAATTCGGCCTCCCGCCCTGGACCCGCCTGGTCGTCCAGACGCTCTCGGCGGCGGTGCTGATGGTCAACGGCTTGAGCATCGACCTGGCCAGCTTCTCGTGGTTCGTCGGCTGGCCCCCCTGGCTGCTCGGTGCCTTGGATATAGCTACGACCTGGCTCTGGGTGGTGGGTATCACCAACGCCTTCAACCTGATGGACGGCGTGGACGGTGTGGCCGGCGGGATCGGTTTCATCGCCAGCATGGTGCTGCTCGCGGTATCGGCGCAGTTTGCCTCCCGGGCGGCGGCGACGATTCTGCTGGCCGGACTGGCCGGTGCGGCTCTAGGTTTCCTGCGACACAACTTCAACCCCAGCCGGATCATCATGGGGGACGCGGGCGCCTACCTGTTCGGCTACACCCTGGCAGCGGTCGCCCTGTTGGGTACGCTCAAGCTGGCAGCTGGCGCTTCGCTGGTTGCGCCGGTGCTGTTCCTGGGATTGCCGATCGCGGATACCACCCAGGTGGTGATCGGTCGCCTGCGCAGGGGGGTGAACCCGCTCTCGCACCCGGATAAGACCCACCTGCACCACCGGCTGTTGGGCCCGCTGGGAGCCAGGCGGACCGCCGTGGTCCTATGGGTGGTGGCCCTGCTGTTCAATATGATCGGGATGTGGGCGCAAGGTATTTCCCTGCGGGTGATCGCGGCCATCAGCTTGGCAGTAGTCTTCTTCCTGAGCTGGGTAGCTTTCAGGAGGCTGATGGCTCTGCGCCGGGAGACTGAGCAGGCCGAGGCCGATACCCCGCTGCCCTCCGGTTCCGGGAAGCCGTGAGGGTACCTCTGGCGGCAGGGAAGGTGCTCTCTCGCCATACGCTGCTGGTCCTCGGGAGCAGCTCCCTGGCAACTGTGGATTCCGGCTGCGGGTAGGCCTAGCTCGGCAGCGCTACCAGCCCGGCGCGATTTCCCGGCCCTAACACCGCGCGCCCGCTCCCCGGTAAGACCCGCTGCGGAAGGACGGTGATGGGCCGACGCCCCAGCCGGTCCGCTGGCGGCCGAGTTTTTGGAGGGGACCTTGGCAGAGCTCCTACAAGTGGTGGTCAACCCCAGGGCGGGGCAGGGCCGCTGGTTCAGGATCCGGCAAGAACTCTCCGATCTGCTGGCGGGGGCAGGGTTTGCCCCGCAATTCCAGCTGTCCGAGTCGGCGGAGCACTTAGCTGAGTTGGTGCGCTTGGCGGCTGGCCCCTTGGCCCTGGTGGGCGGAGACGGGACCCTCCATGCCGCTCTACCGGCCCTGCTCGCGTCCGGTCGCCCAGTTGCCCTGATCCCGGCCGGGACGGGTAACGACTATGCCGCTGCCCTGGGCCTGCGCTCTCTGCGCGCTGCGGTGGCCAGATTATCTGATCCTCTCGGCTCCAGCGACGTCCTCAGGACCAGCTTGGGCCCCTGCGCCAACGGCCTGAGCTTGGGGCTGGATGCAGAGGTAGCCCGCTTCAGCGCGGAGGCTCCCGACCGGCTGCGCGGCCCAGCCCGCTACCTCTACGGCTTGGCTAGGGCCTATGCCAACTACCGCCCCCTTAGCCTAGAAGTCTGGGCAGATGGGCGGCTCCGTCACTGCGGGCCTGCTGCTCTGGTCGCCGTCATGAACGGCCCGCGCTATGGAGGGGGGTTTCGGATCGCCCCGCCGGCGCAGCTCTCAGATGGCTGGCTGGATTTGGTGCTCGGCCGAGATCTCACCCGCAGCGAACTGCTCGGGCTGATCGCCAAACTCCTGGCCGGGCGCCACCTGCGCGACCCCCGGGTACTCCACCTGCGGGCTAGGTCCCTGGAGATCCGGTCCAGAGAGCCTCTGGTCGCGCAGATAGATGGCGAGCTGGCCGAGCCGGCTCGCTGCTGGTCGGCTGACCTGCTCCCAGCTGGGCTCGCCCTTCTGGGCGGCTCACTCGCTGCGCCGGATCGCCAGCGCAGGGGATTGCGCTAGTGCACGCCTGGCTGGGAGCAGCGAGGCCAGCAGGCCGATCAGTGGGCTGGAGATAGCCGCACCGGCGAACAGCAGGAGCGGATAGACCGGCTCTACCCGGTAACCGGTCAAGCTGTTGGCCGCCGTCGTGACCGCGTGGCTGAGCGCCAGCCCGGCCAGGAGACCCAAAAAGCTGCCCAAGACCACGATCAAGATCCCCTCGGCGACGATGCTGGCCAGCAGCCCGCCCTTGGTCAACCCGATGGCGCGCAGGACCGCCATCTCGTGCATGCGCTCGGAGAGGTTCATGCCGAGGGTATTGGCGACCCCCAGCGAGGCGACCAGGATCGCCAGCAGGAGCAAGCTGTCGGTCGAGGTGAAGAAGCGCTGCGTGACGGTTAGGATCTGCCTACGGTAGGCCCGGGTGTAAGAGATGTTGAGATACAGCTTGGGGAAGGCCTTCTTGAGCGCCGCGCCGGCGGCCCGGATGGCGGCTGCCTTGCTGCCCGGGTGCAGCGACAGGATGTACAGGCCAGGGCGTCCCCCCCCGAAGAGCCCTAGGTCGTGGATGGATAGGACGAAGCTTTCTCCGGCGCTGGAGTAGTCCACGTCGACCCCGACCACGTGGAAGGAGGTCCAGCCCTTCTCGCTGCGCAGCTGGACGCTGTCCCCCACGCCCAGGCCGAAGCGGTCGCTGATGGTCTGCGAGATCATGACGCCGTGCCCGCTGTACAGCCCGGGTAGGCTGCCCGCCAGGTTGCCCTGGATGAACTCGAAGCGCCCGTTCCCACCTTTGCTGGGGTCGTAGTGGGAGATGCCGCTGAAGATCACCGTAGCCACCCGGCTGGGTTGACCGGGTGGCTTGAAGCGGACCATCCGCACCGAGATCGGGGTGGTCTGCACGATGGCTGGTACTTTCTGCTCGACCAGCTTCTGGAAATGCTTGGGAAAGGGTACAGCGGCCGCCACGAACATGTCCCCGGCCACGGTGACGTGCACCCACTGCGCGACGCTGCTGTTGATCCCGGAGACCATTCCGCCCACGCCCAAGACCAAGGCGATTCCCAGCGCCACCGCCGAGATGGCCACGGCGTTGCGCCCCCGGGAGCGCTCCGCGGAGGAGAGGCCGATCCGCGCAGCTGCCCGGAAGGCCGGGCCGATCAGCGGGAGCAGCGCCCTGCCGACCGGGCGGATCAGGCTGGGCGTGACTAGGGCGACGCCCAGGAACACCGAGGTCATGGAGGCGGTAGCCCCGACCATGGCCACCTGGCCGCTCCAGGGAGCGAAGGAGAGCGCCAGCCCAAGGGCCAGCAGCAGGAGGCCCAGCGGCCAGCGCCCGCCTTCGCCGGCTGAATAGGCCTGCCGCGAGGCTTCCAACGGCGTTACCCGAGCGGCTGCCCGGGCGGGGCCGCTGGCAGCGGCCAGTGCCGTCAACGTCCCAATCGCTCCGGCCAGGGCGATCTTGGGCCAGGGGAGCGACAGTCCGGCCACCGGAAGGCGTAGCAGCAGGGAATTGAAGTCGGTGATCGCGCTGGCCAGCAGGGCGCCCAGGCCGATCCCCACCGCGACGCCGACCAGGCTGACGCACAGCGCCTCGACCACGCTGGTCACTATCAGCTGCCTTTTGGTGAAGCCCAGCGTGCGCAGCAGCGCGAACTCACGGCTGCGCTCGACCACGGCGGCGGCAAAGGTGTTGTACGCCAGGAAGCCGGCCAGCGCCATCAGGGTTGCGGCCAGGACCTCGAGCCCGCTCTGCAGCGTCTGCAGCAGGCCGTTGCTGACGTTCCCGAGCACGGCTGGGTAGACCACCGCGTAGCGCCTGGGCAGGCTGCGCTGCAGCTCCCGGCGCAGCGCAGCGGCGTTGGTGCCTGGCTTCAGGATCAGCGAGAGGTAGCTGGCCCGCCCAGCTAAGGCGGTAGCCCGTTGCAGGCTCCTGAGGTCGGTCACGCCCACCTGGCCGGCATTCAACTCGGCTACCCCCAAGGTGTTGCGCAGGATACCGGTTACCTGGAAGCGCATCTGCCCCAGCGCGGTGACGAAGTACAGGGTCCGGCCTACTCCCAGCTGGGCGCTGCGGGCGAAGTGCTGGGTGATGGCGATGCCGCCGCTGCCTCCAGCCGGCAGCTTCCCAGCCTCCAGGCTGAGCTGCCGGCTGGCCCGCAGAGCGGGTTCGCCGTAGAGTAAAAAACCGCCCTTGAGCCCGGGGACGATCGGGCGGTGGTAGCCGGCCGCGCGGTTGGCCAGGACGGCGTAGTCCTGCAGCGTGGGGACCACCCGCAAAATCTGGGTACTGGCCGGGCTGCGCGCGATGGCGGCTTCGGCCCTGGCCACCCTCAGCTCCCCGCGGATCCCTCCCCCGGGAGTGACCACCAAGCCGGCTTGCCCGGCCGCCTTGCTGAAAGCCGCCGAGAGGTTGTGCTCGATGTTGTGGCCCACGGTGATCGTTCCCAGAATGGCCGCGACACCCACCCCGATCCCTAAAACGGTGGCGAGCGTTCGCCAGATGTGCCGCAGCAGATTGGTCAGGGCGTAGCGAAGCACTAGAAGACTTTAGAGCGCCCGCTGCTTAGAAGCTGCAGCCGATCTTTCAAGCTTTCGCCCTGCGCTAGACTGCCGGCGTGCTGGCCGCAGCCCTCGCCTACCTGGCCGGCTCCCTGGTTTTCGGCCTGCTGTTCTCGGCTCTGCGCGGAGAGGATATCCGGCTGGCCGATGCCCCTGGGACCAGCGGCGTGTTGCGCCGCTATGGGCTCTTGGCCGGAGCCGCCGCGCTGCTGTTTGACGCCGGTAAGGGCGCCGCCGCTATCTGGTTAGCCCAGCGCCTGGGAGCCCCGTTGTGGTTGGCCGCTGCGGGTTCCCTCTTGGGGCACCTCTATCCTTTGTACTTCCGCTTTCGCGGTGGGGCCGGGGTGGCTCCGGCCCTGGGGGCGCTGGCGGCAGCGGACTGGCAACTGGCCTCCCTAGCCGTCCTCGCTGCCCTGGCGCTGCTGTGGCCCTACCGCCGTTGGCTGGCTTCCAGATTGGGCCTGGGGACCGTGCCAGCCATCAGCGCGGCTGGCCTGCTCGCCGCGCTGACCTCGTCATTCTGGCTGGGCCATCTTTCCCTCTGCCTAGCGATCACCCTGATCTTGGGCTTGCGGGCCCTGCAGCTGCTTCTGAGTGTCCCCCGCGCTCAGAAGCCGTAGAGATCGTAGCGGACTTGTTTGCCATGGATCGCCCCGCTGGGACGGGGTCCCGGTAAGCTGGGCGCTACCCGGGGTCGCTTGACTGCGACCCGCCGGTACCCCAGCTGCTGGCAGGTCAGTAGCAGCTCCTCCCCGGCCGAAGGGCTCACCAGGCTGCTCAGGATCTGCAATTCCCGCCCGGGCAGCCCTCCTCGCCTGGGCGGGAACATCGGGTCCAGGTAGGCTAGTTCGGCCCAGCCGCGCAGCTCCGCGAGCACCTCCTCACCCCGCGCCGCGCGCAGGTGCAGGCGGCCGGCCAACTCGCGCCGCTGCGGGTCCGCCGAAGCTCTCTCCAGGGCGTCTCCCAGCAACAGGGCCACCGCCGGGTTGGACTCCGCCATCCAGACCTCGGCGCCCCAGCCGGCTAGCTCCCAGGCGTCTCTCCCCAACCCGGCGGTGGCGTCCACTACCCTGCGCGACCTGCTCAGGACTTGGCGCAGCAGGGAACGGCCGCTGCGGGCGGTGAAGTCGATCCACAGCGGGGACAGCCTAGATCCCAGCAGCCGCAGCTCCAAGTGCCCGTCTTCCAGCTCCAGCAGGTGGCGGCCCCGGGGGTCGTTGGGTGGCAGGATTCCCTCCAAGCCGATCGAGCGGGCGCGTTCGCGAACGCGCCCGCTCGATCGCAACCGGGTGTCCGGGAGCAGCCTAGCGGCGCCCCCCTCCAAAGATCCGCAGCAGGAACAGGAACAGGTTGATGAAGTCCAGGTAGAGCATCAGCGCTCCGAAGATGGCCATCTTCTCGCTGACGTCGGACTGGACCACCGCTCCTCCCCAGGCAGACCCCGAGAAGCTGTTCCCGCTCCCGAAGCCCTGGCCGCGGTTTCCGGCTAGACCCTGCATCCCGAACAGCGCCATCCTCTTGAGCTTCTGCACGTCCCAAGCGGTCAGTCCAGTGAAGATCAGGGCACCCAGGATGTTGACGACCAGGCCTAAAGCACCGTTGTTCAGGAACAGGTTGACCACCAAGGCCAGGATCACCCCGATCAGCCCCATGAACAGCAGCGACCCGAAGCGGGTCAGATCCGCCCTGGTGGTGTATCCCCAGACCGCCATGGCACCGAACATCAGCGCGGTGGTGATGAAAGTTCCCCAGATCGAGCTGCCGCTGTAAGCCAGGAAAATCCCTGATAAGGTCAGCCCGTTCAGCGCGGCGTAGGCGATGAACAGTAAGCCGGCCGTGGCGGCCGATAGCCTGGGTAGCGCCAGGGTTAGGCCGAGGACCGCGCCGAGCTCTAGGAGGATCAGGAGCCAGAGACCCTGCGCTACCGCCGTCTCCAGGTTGGGGGAGTGGGCGGTGATGAAGGCGACGGCTGCGCTGAGCAGAAGCCCCGCGGACATCCAAGAGAACGTGCGCCCGAGGAAAGATTTGACCAGAGTATTCTGTGCAGTGATCGAAGATGAAGATGTGTACATACACCCTCCCAGCGCTAGTCTAGCACCGCTTGGTGAAAACTGGCATAGCCCTGCTTCTTCAGCCTGGCTCATCGCTGGGCGGTGGAAGCTGCCGCCAATTTTCCATGTGCGTGTCCAGATCGACCCGCAGCCGGCTGATCTCCCGCTCCAGCTTGCCCCTGGCGCCTTCTAGCCTCCAGCGCAGCCGCATCACCTCTTCGACGCCGGCCAGGTTGACCCCCAACTCCTGGGTCAGCCGGCGGATCTCCCGCAGGTGCTCGACGTCCCCCTCGGAGTACAGCCGGGTCTTGCCGCTGCTCCGGCCCGGCCGGATCAACCCCTTGCGCTCGTAGAGCCGGAGCGTCTGCGGGTGCATGTCCACCAGCTCGGCGGCGATGGAGATGACGTAGACCGGGCGGTCGCGGGGGTCGTTGCTGCCGGCGTGCTCTGGGAGAGCCCGGTTGTTGAGGCGGTCGGTGATCTGCCCCTCGATCCGGGAGATCTCTTGGCTGAACTGATCCTCCAAGTCGTCCAGCTCATGCTGCAGCCGCATCACCTCTTCGACGCCGGCCAGGTTGACCCCCAACTCCTGGGTCAGCCGGCGGATCTCCCGCAGGTGCTCGATGTCCCGCTCGGAGTACAGCCGGGTCTTGCCGCTGCTCCGGCCCGGCCGGATCAACCCCTTGCGCTCGTAGAGCCGGAGCGTCTGCGGGTGCATATCCACCAGGTCGGCCGCCACCGAGATGACGTAGACCGGGCGGTTTTTGCCCTCTTCGCTCACCTTGCTCAGTATAGCGCGCATGGAGCTGCTTTTCGGCCTCGGCGCACACTATAATGCTGCAGTGCCGAGTCTCCGAGGCGGCTGGGAAGCCGAGCTCTCTTCCCTGGAACGCTCCCTGCAGGCTGCCCGCGCCGGTGGCGGTGAGGCGGCCATCCAACGCCAGCACCAGCGCGGACGCCTGACCGCCCGGGAACGGATCGGGCGGCTGATCGACCCCGGAACCGCTTTCTTTGAGCTGATGACCTTGGCCGGTATGGATCTCTACCCTGAGGTGGGAGGCTGCCCGGGCGGCGGCGTAGTCACCGGTCTGGGCACGGTGTCCGGGCGGCGCTGCATGGTGATCGCCAACGACGCCACCGTCAAGGCCGGGGCTTTCTTCCCGATCAGCGCCAAAAAAGTGATCCGAGCCCAGACGATCGCCTTGGAGAACCGGTTGCCTACGGTGTATCTGGTCGACTCCTCGGGGGTCTACCTGCCCATGCAGGATGAGGTCTTCCCTGACCAGGACGATTTTGGCCGCGTCTTCTACCTGAATGCCAAGATGAGCGCGGCCGGGGTCTACCAAGTCGCTGCCATCATGGGTAACTGCGTCGCTGGAGGAGCTTATCTCCCGGTGATGTGTGACCTTTTGATCATGACCGAGGGGTCAGGGCTTTACCTAGCTGGTCCAGCCCTGGTCCGAGCAGCCATCGGCCAGCAGATCGGTTCCGAGGAGCTGGGGGGCGCTGCCATGCACGCTGAGCTGTCCGGTACCGTCGACCTGGTGGCTTCCGGAGACGAGGCCGCCCTCGAGGCGGTGCGGGACCACCTGGCCTTGCAGCCGCCCGCCCCGCTGGCTCCCTGGGCCGCTGCGAGAGAAGCGCCGCGAGCGCCCGAGCTGGACCTGGACCTCACCGAACTGGTCAGCACCGACGGCAGCGCGCCCTACGACGCACGGCAGCTGCTGCTGGCGCTAGTGGACGCTGGGAGTCTGGAAGAGTTCCGGCCCCGCTACGGCCGCAGCCTGCTCTGCGGCCTGGCTAGGTTGGGCGGCTACCCGGTCGGGCTGGTGGCGAACCAGCGCCTGCTGATCAAGGGCCGCCGGGTGGGTCCGGACGGGCGCTTGGAGCCGAGCTGGGAGGTGGGCGGGGTGATCTATCCGGAGGCGGCCGATAAGGCGGCCCGTTTCATCCTGCAGTGCAACCAGCTGGGAGTACCCCTGATCTTCTTCTCCGACGTCACCGGCTTCATGGTCGGCCGCAGCGCCGAGCAGAGCGGGATCATCCGCAAGGGAGCCAAGATGGTCCAGGCTGTCTCGAACTCGGTGGTTCCGCGCCTGACCGTCATCGTCGGTGGCAGCTACGGGGCCGGCCACTACGCCATGAGCGGCAAAGCCTATGCGCCGCGCTTCCTACTCGGTTGGCCCAGCGCCCGCTACGCGGTGATGGGTGGGAGCACCGCGGCCAAGACCCTGCTGGATCTGCAGCTGGCCCAACTGCGCCGCGCGGGCCGGGAACCCGACCCGGGTGAGCTGGATCAGCTGCGCGCCGAGGTCGAGGCCGGCTATGCCAAGACCCTGAGCCCCTACTACGCGGCCTCTAGGCTCTGGCTGGATGAGCTCATCCAGCCAGAGCAGACCAGAGAGCGGCTGATCACCTCCCTGCAGGCCTGCGCGGCTAGCCCGCTGGCGGACTGGAAGCTCGGGGTCTTCCAGACTTGAGTTCAGCGCTTCTCGCCCCGCGCGACTAGAGAGAGCAGCAGGGTGATCAAGACGAAAGCGGTGAGGCTCATCACCGGGATGGAGATGAAGCCGAAGTAGTCCACGTACTTGGTCGAGCAGGGGACGCCGATGGAGCAGAGCTTGATCGGGTCGAATCCCGGGATGTTCTGGAGCAGGATCTGATAGACCGCAAACAGGATCCCCAGGCTGCTGATGGGCAAGATGTAGCGGGCGATCTGGCGGTCGTCCCGGTAAGCAGCGATGCCCAGGATGATGATGAGAGGATACATGGCGATCCGCTGATACCAGCACATGGTACAGGGGACGAAGTGGCGGATCTCGCTGAAGTACAGGCTTCCCAAGGTGGCCACCACCGAGACGATCCAGGCGAGCGGTAGGGCCGCGCTGCGCAGCGACCTCATCAGGATTTGAGGTCCCGGTTGATGGCGCTGGCCAGCTGGCTGTAGCTGGGATTAGCTAGCAGCTTCCCGTTGACGAAGATCGACGGCGTGCCCTGAACTCCATCCTGGATCCCCAGCTGCTTGTTGGCTTTGACTACCTTGAGGTAGCGGTTGGCCGCGATGCAGGAGCGCAAGGCGGTGGTGTTGACGCCTGGGACGTAGCTGGCGACCTGGACTAGGTAAGAAGGGGTCGCCCAGTCGGTGGTTTCATTTTTCTGAGCCCGGTAGAGCAGGTGGAAGTAGGGCCAGAACAGCGAGGCCTTCTGGTGGAAGACACACTCGGCGGCTACCGCCGCGGTATAGGAGTCCGGCCCGATGAAGGGGAAGTTGTAGAAGCCGTAGTAGATCTTCCCGGTCTGGATGAAGTTCTTCTCCACCCGGGGGAAGACGGTCAGGCTGTACTGCCGGCAAAAGGGGCACTTGAAGTCCTCGAAGGCGACGACCGTCACCTTGGAGTTGGGGTTCCCCAGGGTCGGCTGCCCGCTCAGATTGAAAGAAACGTTGCTGGGCGAGCTGGGTCCGCGCCCCAGCCCGAAGACCAGCGCGAGAACCACTGCGATCACGACGAGGACGATGATGGCTAGGATAAGCCCCTGCCTTCTTCCGACTGTAGGTTTGGGTTGCTGCTGCACGATGCCTCCTTGGTTGCCTGCTGAGCGTAGCGTCAGGCTAGCAAAAGCAGATGAGAAGGCGCTGCGCTCAGCTGGCGCGGCGCCGGAGGCGGCGCTGGCCAGTTTGGTCGCGCCGCCTAAGCCGGGCAATCAAGAGCGCCAAGAGCGAGCCGACCAGGTCGCTCGCGATCAGCAGCAGCACCGGCGTCCTCCCCAGGTGGATGCTGCGATCCAGCTTGGGTCCGAGCAGCTTGAAGGCTAAAAAGGGCAGCAGGTAGCCCAAGGCGGCTATCAGCTCTGCGCCGCGGGGGAAGGCGTGCTTGAGGATCAGATAGATCCACAGGCAGCCCACCAGGATGGGGAAGACCAGGGTCCAGCCGGGGCTGATCCGCAAGAAACCCAGGCTGCCGGCCAGCAGCGCCAGGTAGCCGAGCCAGGGCCCGCCCAGCGCGTCGATCAGGATAGTCCCCAAGGACCACCCAGTCAGCCGCCAGAGCGCCGTGGCGCCAGGTAGGATCAGCAGCAATCCGGTCAGGATCAGCGCTGCCCAGGCCAGCAGCAGGCTACGCGACCGTCTCAACCTGGCCCCTCCGCAGGATCTCGCGCAGGAAGTTCCCGGTGTGGCTGTGCGGGTGCGCGGCCAGGTCCTCCGGAGTACCTACGGCGACCACCGACCCCCCCAGGTCTCCACCTTCGGGTCCCAGATCGACGATCCAATCGGCCGACTTGATCACGTCCAAATTATGCTCGATCACGATCAGGGTATTGCCGACCTCGACCAGCCGGTTGAGCACCTCCAGGAGCCGGTGTACGTCTTCGAAGTGCAGTCCGGTGGTGGGTTCGTCCAGGATGTAGGCCGTCCGCCCAGTCTGGCGCTTGGAGAGCTCGGTCGCCAGCTTGACCCGCTGCGCTTCCCCGCCCGAAAGGGTGGTGGAAGGTTGGCCCAGCCGCATGTAGCCCAGGCCGACGTCGACCAGCATCTGCAGCTTACGGGCGATTCCAGGGATGCGCCCGAAGAAGTCCAGCGCCGCCTCGTGGGTCATATCCAGAACCTCGGCGATGTTCTTGCCCAGATACTGCACTTCCAGGGTCTCGCGGTTGTAACGCGCCCCCCTGCAGACCTCGCAGGGGACGTAGACGTCGGGTAGGAAATTCATCTCGATCCGCACGACGCCGTCGCCCTTACAGGCCTCGCAGCGCCCCCCCTTGACGTTGAAGCTGAAGCGCCCAGCTTCGTAGCCGCGCCGCCTGGCATCGCCGGTGCGCGCGAAGAGTTCGCGGATCTCGGTGAACATGCCGGTGTAGGTGGCCGGGTTGCTCCTAGGGGTACGCCCGATCGGGGACTGATCGATCTCGATCACCTTGTCCAGGAACTCTATCCCCTCCATCTTGCGGTACTCGCCCGGGACGGTCCTGGCCCGGTTGAGATCCCTGGCCAGGGTGGCGTGCAGGATGTCGTGGACCAGGGTGCTCTTGCCGCTCCCGGACGGTCCGGTCACGCAGCTGAAGGTTCCCAGCGGGATCTCCACGTCGACGTCTTTCAGGTTGTGCTGCCTGGCCCCGTAGACTCTCAGCCAGCGTCCGTTTCCCTGGCGCCTGGAGCTGGGGACTGGGATGAAGAGTTCGCGGCGCAGGTAGCGGGCGGTCAGGCTCTTCCCGGAGCGCATCAGCTCGTCGGGGGTACCTTGACCGGTCACCTCCCCGCCGTGGACGCCGGCTCCCGGTCCCATGTCGACGATGTAATCGGCCGCCAGCATGGTGTCCTCGTCGTGCTCGACGATGAGCAGGGTATTGCCCAGATCCCTCAGGGCTTTGAGCGTCGAGAGCAGCCGCCGATTGTCCTTGGGGTGCAGGCCGATAGAGGGTTCATCCAGGACGTAGAGCACCCCGGTGAGCCCGCTGCCCACCTGGGTGGCCAAGCGAATCCTTTGGGCCTCTCCGCCGGACAAGGTGTTGGCGCTGCGCCCTAGGCTCAGGTAGTCCAGTCCGACGTTGACCAGAAAGTTCAATCTGGCTTGGACGCCGCGCAGGATCGGCGCGGCGATCTGCTGGGCGAAGGGGTTAAGGTTCCACTCCGGCTGCCGGGGTGGAGCCAGCTCGGCGCGGGGGTCGGCCAGCTGGCCGACCCAACCGCCCTCCAGGGTCCCGCCCTGCAGGCGAGCCAGGAAGTCCTGGGCTTGGCGCACGGAGAGCGCCGAGCACTCGGCGATGTTGAGCCCTCCCACCCGGACCGCCAGGATCTCCTGCTTGTAGCGGCTTCCCTTGCAGGTCGGGCAGACCTTGTCCTCCATGTAGCCCTGCAGCCACTCCTTGATGAACTCGGAGTCGGTTTCCCGGTAACGGCGCGTCAGGTTCGGGATAACCCCTTCGAACTCCACCTCCAAGCTCATCTGCCGCCGCCCGTTGCCCATCTGCAGAGGGATACGCCCATCCAGGCCGTAGAGCACTGCCTGCTGGACTGCTCCGGGCAGGTCGTCCCAGGGGGTTTTGAGGTCGAAGTCCAGGTGGTGGGCCAAAGCCCGGAGCTTGTCCCAGTAGAAGCCGCTCCCGCCGGGGCCGGACTTGCTCCAGGGGGCGATCGCTCCGCCGGCGACCGACAGCCTGCCATCCGGAACGATCAGGGCCGGGCTGAACTCCTGCTTGCTCCCCAGCCCGGTGCAGTCGCTGCAGGCCCCGAAGGGGTTGTTGAACGAGAAGGCTCTGGGCTCGAGCTCCTCTAAGACGCTGCCGTGCTCCGGGCAGGCGAAGCGCTCGGAGTAGAGCTCCTCTTGCTGCAGGTCGAGATCGGCCACCCTCAGCAAGCCCTCTCCCTCGCGCAGCGCCTGCTCGATCGAGTCGACTAACCGGGCCCGGTCGGCCTGCCTCAGCACCACCCGGTCGATCACCACGTCGATGTCGTGTTTCTCGTAGCGCTCCAGCCGCAGCGCCTCGGCGGCGTCCAGGTCATAGACCGTTCCGTCCACCCGGATACGCCCGATCCCCGAGCGGCGCAGCTCTCCGACCAGCTTGCGGTACTCCCCCTTGCGCCCCCGCACCACGGGGGCCATCAGCAGGGCGCGGTGTTCCCCTTTGGCCAGCAGGGCGTCGGCGATCTCGCTGGGGCTCTGGCGCTGGATTTTCCTGCCGCAGTGCGGGCAGTAGGGTGTGCCGGCTCGGGCGAAGAGCAGCCTGAGGTAGTCGTGGATCTCGGTCACCGTGCCGACGGTAGACCTGGGGTTGTGCGAGGTGGTTTTCTGGTCGATGCTGATGGCCGGCGAGAGCCCCTCGATGCTGTCCACGTCGGGCTTGTCCATCAGGCCGAGGAATTGCCGGGCGTAGGAGGAGAGGCTCTCGACGTAGCGGCGCTGCCCCTCGGCGTAGATGGTGTCGAAGGCTAGCGTCGACTTGCCAGAGCCCGATACCCCGGTGATCACGGTCAAGCTATTCCTGGGCAGCTCGACGTGGATGTTCTTGAGGTTGTGGGTGCGGGCGCCGTGGACGATCAGCTTCTCCAAGTCGGGCTCCTTTGAGGTGGGTCCCCTGGGAGTGGGCGGAGGGATTCGACCGGCATCGCTCCAGCTTACACCCGGGTACCTAGGCCAGGAGATCGGCCTCGACCTCGTCCTCGGCCGGCAGCGGCAAGCTGAAGTGAAAACGGGCACCCTGCCAGCGGGTCGACTCGACCCAGATGCGGCCACCGTGCTGTTCGATAGCCAGCCGACAGAACGCCAGCCCTAGGCCGGTGTCCAGGCGCGAGTGCAGGGTCAGCCGGGACTGCTCGAAAGCGCTGAACAGCCTGGGGAGGTCCTCGGCGGGGATCCCCTCCCCGTCGTCGATGCAGGAGAACAGCACGCTGTCGGCCCCGGCTCGGGCGTGGATTCGGATGCTCCCGCCCGGATAGGTGTGCTTGACGGCGTTGGACAGCAGGTTGGTCAAGATCCTGCGCAGGATCTCTGGGTCGGCCTGAAATTCGGGGAGCTCCTCGATCTCCAGGTCGAGCCGGCGCTCCCTCAGGCCGACCCCCACGTCGGATTGCGCGAGGGCGAGCAGCCGCTGGATCTCTATGCTATCCAGCGGTCGGGGAGAGAGGTGCATCCGGCCGGCCTGCATCTTGCGGACGTCTAGCAGGTTGGTGCTCAGGGATAGAACCAGCTGCGCCTCCTCCCTGGCCATGGTGACCAGCTGGACTAGGTCACTTCCTAGGTCCTTGTTGTCCTCTAAGGCCATCTCCAGCAACCCCAGCACTGCAGTGATCGGGTTCTTGAGGTCGTGGACCAGCATGTGCATCAGCTGGTCTCGGCTGGCGTCGGCCGACTGCATCTCGGCCAGCTCGGAGCGCAGGCTGCTGAGCTGTTGCTCCAGCTGGCGCCGCCGCTCGGTCCTGTTCAGCGCATTGCGCAGCTGGGCGGCCAGCAGTTCGGTGGACGCGATGTCCCTGGGCAGGACGGTGTCCGCTCCCCCCCGGGCGCAGCGCAGCGCTAGCTCCTCGCTGGCTAGGATCAGCCAACTGGTGTGCGCCAGCTGGGAGCGGGCCCGCAGGACTCCTAGGAGCTCGACCAGGTCGACCCCGGGAAGGTCATCGGCCAGAACTACTGCGTCCGGGGCGGACTGCAGGCTGTCGCGCAGGACGCTCTCCGGATTCGACCTCCAAACCAGCTGCAGGTCGGGGAGTTGCCTGGCGAGGTCTTCGGCCAGCCGTGGGTCAGCGCTGGCCACCATCGCCCGGGCTATGCCGGCCGGCTTCACAACAGGTTCTCACGGATCCAGGTTGCCACTCCCAGCTGCTCCGGTGCCGGGATGAGCTCGTCGGTCACCGGCAGCAGGCTGGTGGCGACCTGTCCTACCCCGACCCCGTGCCCGGCCCACTGCAGCATGCTGATGTCGTTGTTGCCGTCACCGAAGGCGACGGTGTCCTCCCTGGAGACGCTCAGGATCCGGCACAGCAGGGCCAGCGCCTCACCCTTGTTGCCGCCCTGGGGCAAGACCTCGAAGTGCGGCTCGGGATCCCAGGGGTAGTAGGTCAGATCGGGGTGAGCCCGCTGGATTTCGGCCAGCGGCTCCCGGCGGGAGAATACCGCCTTGTGGATGGTCGCCTGCCCGACCTGGTCGAAACTCTGTACGCCCTGCCCCTCGTTCCTGGCCCAATCCCAGCTCTCCAGCTGGGGGTGGTGGACATAGAGGCCCTCGCTTCCAGAGAGATAGAACTGGTCGCCGAAGTTATCCAGGTATCGGTCTAGGAGCTCGTGAACCAGCGAGGGATGCAGGGTCAGCTCGCTGTGATGGGCGTTGCCTGGTCCGTGGACTCGGGCGCCTTGGCAGGTGCCGTACTCTGCTTCGACCTTCAGGCGTTGTAGAAAGGGCGCTGCGCTGCGCTGGTTGCGGCCAGTGATGACGGTGATCAGATGCCCTCTGGAACGGGCCTGCTCGATGGCTGAGATGATGGGGTCAGGGAGCTGGCGTGAACGTGTCACCAGCGTGCCGTCCAGATCGAACGCCAACAGCATGGCCTCACGCTAGCACACCGCTCAGCTCGCTGCTGGCGGGGTACGGCTCTCCACCATCAGCTGTAGCAGCTCTCGGTCGATCTGGTAGCCGTGTAGCTCCTGGTAGGTAGTGCCGGGACGGCCGTGTTCAGCGATCCCGAAGGGACCGGAGAAGTTCCACATGGCGTAACCCCAGCCGAACTCCTGGTACAGGGTCAAAAGGTCACCGAGCCAGCGGAGCGCCACGGCGTTGGGGGTATGGTTGTAGCAGCCGAATTCCCCGATCTGGACCTTAGCGCCCCGGCGCTCTACCTCCCTCCAGGGTTGGTAGAACTCCCGCAGGCTGGCCAGGTCCCACCACTTTCCGCCGTGCTCTCCCGGGTAGCGGGGTTCGGGCAGCCCGGCGTGCCCGCTCCACCAGGTGGCTTGGTAGTGGCTCACTCCCATGGGCTGGTACCCGCGTCCGCTGTGCACTGCCCCCAGGTCGGCTAGTTCCGGCATGGCGAGGTTGCCGGCGTCGAGCCCATCGATGAGGATCTCGCGCCGGGGATCGATCCGCCAGATGGCGGCCACCACCCGGCGGATCAGCTCGGCGTGGCTCTCCCGAGTCATCCCATACTGACCGGGTGGTGGGGGTTCGTTGAGGAGATCGAAGCTCAGGGCTGAGGCGGGAACGCCGCGGTAGCGCTCGGCCAGCAGTTCCCATAGGAAGACGAAGGCCTGCTGAGCAACCGGATCGGTCCAGAGGTTATGCCGCTCCAGATCGTTGCGGTTGATGCAGTAGCCCGGGGCCCGGTGCAGGTTCAGGCAGAGCTGGATCCCACGGGCCTGACAGGCCTCCAGATAGCTATCGAAGTAGGCGAAGACCGAACGGTCGGGGTGGAAGTAGTCGAAGCCCTGGGTCCAGAACCGGTAATTGGCCGGTACCCTGAGGAAGTCGAAACCGAATTCGGCCATGAAATCCAGCATCCGCAAGTCTGCTGGGAGTGGGCCTTTCCCCCCGCTGTCGTCGTAGATCCACTGTGCGTTGAATCCGTAATGGGGTGACACCCTGCTAGCCTACACCGCTTCTCCGCCGCCGCCCTTCTCCGGGATGGAGGCGTTGCCCTGGGCCAGACTGCAGCTGTGCTTACCGCTTCGCTCGATCTGCAAGGTGCTGTGGGAGATCCCGAAGCGGCTGCGCAGCGCTACCACCGTCTTGTCGAGAAAGCCCTCTTCTGGGGGCTCGCCCGGCATCACCAGGTGGGCGGTCAAGGCGCATTCGGTGGTGCTGAGGCTCCAGATGTGCAGGTCATGGACGCCGGTAACTCCCCCCTGGCATTCCAGCCAGCTCCGGACCTTGCTCGGGTCCAACCCGGGGGGCGCGGCCCCCAGCGCGAGAGCTAGCGCCTCCTTCAGCACACCTCTTGCGCTCAGGGCGATGCTCAGGCCGATGCTCAGGCCGACGGCAGCATCGATCCAAGTCCAGCCGCTCCACCAGACCAGCAGGCCGGCGACCACTACCCCGAGCGAGATCAGCGAGTCGCCGATCAGGTGCAAGTAGGACGCGCGCACGTTGAGGTCTCTGAGATTTCCTCCGCGCAGCAGCCAGGCCGAGCCGGCGTTGACGAAGATCCCGGCCGCAGCGACGGCCATCACCAGCTTCCCATCGACCGGGCTGGGCCAGATCAGCTGCCAGATCGCGACGGCGATGGCGGTAGCGGCGGCAGCTAGGAGAAGAGTTCCGTTCAGTAGGGCTGCCAAAATCGACCCGCCGCGCCACCCGTAGCTGAAGCGGGAATTGGCTGGCCGGTAGGCCAGGGCAGCAGCGGCCCAGGCGGCCAGCAATCCTAGGACATCGGATAGGTTGTGGCCTCCGTCTGCCAGCAGCGCTGAGGAGTGGGCGTAGAACCCCAAGGCCAGCTCGGCGACGACGAATACGAAAGTGCCCAGGCCCGCCCACAGCAACCGCCCGGGATCCCTGGCGGAGCTCAGCGCTGCGGGATGGTGGTGGTTGTGGTCGTGCTCCAAAGTGACCTCCAGAGCCGCGTCGCGGCGCACAGCGACCACTCTCAGTATAAGGCGGGCGCTGGGTTTGGGGCCAGCCTCAGCCCAGCAGCGCCGCCCCGCACAGCGCGGAGAAACCGCGGCTTCCCAGGTGGCGGTGACCCCAGACCAGCAGCTGCAGGAGGTAGGCCGCGGCCGGTTCGGACCGCTCGGATCTCGAGGTCAGCGCGGCCAGGGTGCGTGGTCCCCAGGCCACGCTGACCTCGGGAATCCCCCGCAGCCCAGCCCAACCCTCTTCTTCAGGCAGGGACAGCAGCAGCAGGTGCCCGGGCTGCTGCTGTCCGGGGACCCAGGGGGCGAGCTGCGGGTAGTGCGCTCTCAGGTACCTCAGCCCCTCCGGGTCGGCGAAGACGGCTACCCCATCCAGCGCCTTTTGTGCGGCCAACCAGCCCAAGACGTCCCGGACTTCGCGGCGCAGGAAAGGGCCGGGGGAGGCTTCGCCGACCAGGCCCAGCGGCCCCGGAGGCTGCCAAGACCCCACCTGAAACCGGGGACCAAAGCGCGGGTGCACCTGCAAATTGGCGAGCACCTGCAGCTTTCCCATGGCCGGCTGCGGCTCACCCCACAGCACGCAGGTTTGGCCGGACAGCTCGAAACGCCACCCATTGCTGCCCAGCTGGCCCAGCCGCCTGCCTTCGCCACACAGCAGCCAGCTGGGCTGCTCGAAGTCTTTGCCGAACGGCTCGAGCTGCGCGAGCTCTCCCGCCAGCTGGCCCGCGGACATGCCCTCTTGGAAGACCAGCTCGGCGACCACCGGGTGAGCTTCGAAGTTAGCGGCTACAAAACGGTTCAGGTGCTCGTGCAGTTCGCTGACCCTCTCGCTACCGATCTCGAAGCCCGCTGCGGCGCGGTGTCCGCCCAGACCCTGCAGCAGTTCGGCGCCGCTGCGCAGGCTTTGCAGGATATCGATGCCCGGGACGCCGCGGGCTGAACCGCGGCCCCTGCCGATCAGGTAGGTGGGCTTTCCGAAGCGCGCAGCCAGCTGCCCGGCGACGATTCCCAAAACACCTTGGTGCCAAGCTTGATCAGCCAGCACGATAGCTGGATCCTGCTCTGAAATGCGCCCCCTGGCTTCTTCTAAGATCTGTAGCTGTAACTTCCTGCGCTCCAGGTTGAGCCGTTGCAACTCTGCGACCTGCTGGCGAGCCTCCTCCTGGCTCTTGGCCAGCAGCGCCGCGAGGCTCAGGTCGGCTCGTCCCATCCGTCCCCCAGCGTTGAGGACCGGGGCCACCCGGAAGGCGACCTCGCTCGCGCTCGGTGCGCTGACGCCGGCTGAGGCTGTCAGCGCGATGAGGCCTGGGTGCACCGTCCGGGCTAACTGGGCCAGACCTGCTGCGACCAGAGCGCGGTTCTCGCCCAGCAGCGGGACCAAGTCGGCGATGGTCCCGATCGCGGCTAGGTCGCAGAGCCACCCGGGAGCGCTCCTCCCGGCCAGCTCGTAGATCGTCCACAGCAGGTGGTAAGCGACGCCGGCGCCGCTGAGCGCGGGTGCTCCGGGCCGGTACTGGGGGTGTAGGGCTGGGTGGACGATCCGGCAGTCGGGTAGGCGCTCCGGAAGGGCGTGATGGTCGGTCACGACCACCTGGACGCCGGCTGCCTGCAGCGCGGCGATCTCCGCGCGGTCGGAGATGCCGCAGTCCACGGTGATGAGCATCTGGCAGCTGGCCGCGTGTTCGGCCACCTTCGCGGCCGAGATCCCGTAGCCCTCGGAGAGTCGGTCCGGGAGGAAGACGTCGCTCCTGACCCCCAGCGCGTCGAAGCCGAGCTTCAAGAGGGCGGCGGCGCAGGTTCCGTCTGCGTCGTAGTCGCCGTGGATGCGCAGGCGGCTGCCCCGCTCGGCCGCCCTCCAGATCTCCTCGGCCGCTTTCTGCATCCCTGGGCTGCGGTGCGGCACCAGAGCAGGCTGGAGCTGTTCGGGTCCGGAGATCTGCCTGGAGAACAGCAGCTGGGCTAGCGCTGGGCTCACCCGGTGCACCCGCATCAGATCGCGTAGCTCCGCCAGCGGTGCGGGGCGTGCCAGCTGCCAGCGCGGCTTGCTCACCCGACCAGGTGGCTGCCCTGGCAGCCTAACGCCCCTGCGGGCCCGCTCCAGCGCCCGGCCTGCAGCGTCACGCTCTGCTGGTCACCCAGCTGCAGCTGCACCAGCGATCCAGCCCGGATGGGCTGAGAGAGCGCGCTGCTGTCCTTCACCCGCCTTCCGATCAGGGCCTTGAGGTCGGGGGAGGTCCCCGGCAGCCGGCCGATGATCCGCAGCGCCGAGCCCTGGGCCAGCAGGATCAACCCCAGACAGCCAGAATCTGCGGAGAGCTTGGCCGGGGCGGGCCCGCCCGCTGTCAGCACGGACGGAGCGCAGCCGCTCAAGCTGCCCAAGAAGAACGCGAGCAGCAGCAGGCTAGGCCTTGGCCCGTACCATTTTTCTGCGGCGTTGTAGCCAGTTTTCATAGACGACCACCATGGGCGCCACGATGTAGATGCTGGAGTAGGTTCCGACCACGATGCCGACTACCAAGACGAAGCTGAAGTCGCGCAAGACGCTACCGCCAAAGAACAGCAGCGAGAGCAGGGGAAGCAGGGTGGCCAAGGAGGTCATCACTGTCCTGGACAAGGTCTGGTTGATAGAGGTGTTGACGATGTCCTTGAAAGGCTGGCCATGCATCAGCCGCAAATTCTCCCGCATGCGGTCAGAGACGATGATCGAGTCGTTCAGGGAATAGCCGATCAGGGTCAGGACCGCCGCGACGGTGGTCAAAGAGAACTCCCTTCCCAGAAGGGCGTAAAGTCCCAGGACGATCCCCACGTCGTGCATCACCGCGATGACCGAGCCGACCCCGAAGACGATATCGAAGCGGAACCACACGTAGATCAAGATCAGCCCCAGGGCCAGCAAGACCGCGTAGATGGTGTGGGTGCGCAGGGTCTGTCCGACCTGCGGCCCCACCGTGCTGGTCTGTTGGATGCTTCCGCCGGGCAGGCTGGTGAGCAGGTGGTCGAGGGCGGTACTCTGGCTCTGATTCAGCTGCTTGACCTGGACCAGAAACTGCTTGCCGGAGATGCCGGGCGTCTGGGTGCTCTGGATCAAGGCGCCTGCGGCGTCTACGCCGGGTAGCTGCGCCTGGCTCATCAACTTGCGGACCTGCCCGACCGTGACCGACGGATCGGCTTTCATGGTGATAGCTGTCCCGCTGGTGAAGTCGACCGCGTAGTTGAAGCCGTGCAGACCGATGACCAAGGCGCCCAGGATGGCCAGGCTGACCGAGGTGCTGGTGATGATCGGGCTGACCCGGATGAAATCGATCTTGGGAACGCCGAACCACATCGGAGCGCTGAAGTTGCGCCGCTTGGCCAGCCACTCCATCAGCCACTTGGAGAAGACCAGGTTGGAGAACACCGCGGCGATGACGCCGACGGCCAGCGTCACCGCGAAGCCGCGGATGGAGCCGGTGGAGAAGTTGAACAGCGCGAAGGCGGCCAGCAGGTGCGACAGGTTGACGTCCAGGATCGTGGCCAGGGAGTGCCCGAAACCTGCCTTGATGCTGCCCTTGATACCCTTGTTGCGCCTGAGCTCTTCCTTGATCCGCTCGAAGCTGATCACGTTACCGTCGATGGCGGCGCCGATGGTCAGGATCAGGCCAGCGATCCCCGGCAGGGTCAGGGTGGCGTTCAGGCCCCCCAGGACTCCTAGGATCAGGATGGAGGTAAAGATCAACCCCAAGGTGATGACCAACCCGAAGTACAGGCCGTAGTAGATAAAGGCCAGAACGAAGACCAGGAGCAGGCCGATGCCAGCGGCAATGGCACCGCTGTGGATCGCGTCGGCTCCCAGGGAAGGCCCGATGGCCTGCACCTCGACTGTTTTGATCGGGACCGGGAGCGATCCGGAGCGGAGCACCAGAGCCAGGTTGGCGGCTTGCTGGGGGGTGAAGTTTCCGGTGATCTGGCCGTTGTTGACGATGGTCGACTGGATGGTCGCGACGCTCTCGATCTTGCCGTCCAGGACGACTGCCATCAGCCGGCCGATGTTGTCTCTGGTCAACTTGGAAAGGACGTGTGAGCCGGGGCCGGTGGTCTGGAAATCGACCACCCAACCCCCGGTCTGGTTGGTCGAGGACTGGGCGTTGGCGATGATGGATCCCGTCGCCAGCGGGGGACCTAGGTCGCTCAGGGTGTATTGGCTGAGGGGTAAGTTGCCGACCGAGGATTTGACGATCCGGAACTGTAGGACTGCCTGCTCTCCGATCAGCTTCAGGGCTCTGGACTGCTCCTTGGAGCTGAGACCCGGCAACTCGACCAGAACCCTGGTGGTGCCCTGGGTCTGGATGATCGGCTCAGCGACCCCCAGGCCGTTGACCCGGTTCTGCAAGATGGTCTTGACCCGCTGGACGTCGTCGGGGTTGGGGTGCGGTTTGTTGACCTGCAGGACCACCTCTAGCCCCCCCTGCAGGTCGAGCCCCAGATTGACGAACTTGTAATGGTTGGACCACAGCTCGAACGGGTGGCTGGGGTGCTGCCAGGGCCTCAGGATCGCAGCCAGAGCTGCCAAGAAGACCAGGATCAGCAAGACGAGGGTGGCTGGATTGGCCTGGACACTGCTGCGCTTGGGTGCCGGGCGGCGGTTGCGGTTGGAGTAGGACATGGTCAGATCACTCTCTCCGCCCAGCATAGCAGCTGGCCTGGCTGTTCGGCGGACCGCTCAGGCACTTTGGATCTCGACCATCTCGCTGGCTTCCAGGATGTCCCCCACGGCGATCTGATCAAAACCCTGCAAGCTGATTCCGCACTCATATCCGGCTGCGACTTCCCGGGCATCGTCCTTGAAGCGCTTGAGGCTGGAGAGCGTCCCGGAGAATAATTCCTTCCCACCCCGTAACACCCTGACCCTGGCGTTACGGCGCATCACTCCGTCCAGAACGTAACTCCCCGCGACCATACCGGTGCGCGGGACGGAGATGAGCGCCCGCACTTCGGCCCGGCCCAGGTAGCGCTCCTCGCGGACCGGTTCGGTCTGACCCCGCACCATCCTCTGGACCTCATCGATCAGCTCGTAGATGATGCGGAAACTCTTGATCGCGATGCCTTTCTGTTCGGCGATCTTCTTGACCGTTCCCGGGGGATTGACCGCGAAAGCCAGGATGGTCGCCTGGGCGGTGGAGGCCAGCAGCACGTCGCTCTCGTTGGGGGCGCCGATCCCCGCGAACATCAGCTCGACCTTGACCGCGTCGGTAGAGCTCCGCTCCAGAATGGCCTGCAGCGCTTCCAGAGACCCCTGGGTGTCCGCCCTGAGGATCAGGTTGAGCTGCCGGGTGTTCTCCAGGGATCCCATCACCTCGGCCAGGCTCAGGCTGCGCTTGGGAGCGATTTCCTGACCTTCCTTGCGCTGCTGTGCCCGCTCCTGGGTGAGCTGCCGGGCGGCCGGTTCGCTGGAGACTACTTCAGCGGGCTCGCCGGCTTGGGGTAGGTCGCTGAAACCCAGGACCTGTACCGGCGTAGCCGGACCGGCCTCCTTGATGCGCTGCCCAGTCGAATCGGTCATGGCCCGGATCTTGCCGTAGTGCTCCCCGGCTACCACCACGTCCCCGACCTTGAGCGTCCCCTCCTTGGTCAGGATCGTGACCAGGACGCCGGCCTGCCGGTCGACCCGGCTTTCCAGCACGATCCCTTGGAAGCTCGCCCGGGGGTTGGCCCGGAGCTGCTCCAATTCGGCGACCAGGCTGATCATCTCCAGGAGATCGGGGACCCCCTGTCCGGTTTTGGCGCTGATCGGTACCACGATGGTGTCCCCGCCATACTCCTCGGGGACCAGACCCAAGCCGGTCAATCCGGTCTTGACCCGCTCGGGGTCGGCTGCCTCCAAATCGATCTTGTTGATGGCGACCAAGATGGGGATCTTGGCGGCCTGGGCGTGCGCCACCGCTTCCCTAGTCTGGGGCATGATGCCGTCGTCCGCGGCCACCACGATGATCGCGATATCTGCGGCATTGGCTCCCCGGGCTCGTATGCTGGTGAACGCTTCGTGCCCTGGCGTGTCGATGAACACCAGGCGTCCTTTGCTGGTCAGCGCTTCGAAGGCGCCGATGTGCTGGGTGATTCCGCCCGCCTCGCTGGCCGCCACCTTGGTCTTGCGGATGTAGTCGAGCAACGAGGTCTTGCCGTGGTCGACGTGTCCCAGGATGGTCACCACCGGAGCCCGCGGTGGGAGCTGCTCTGCCGCCGGGGTCGGGATCGGGGCAGGGGTGCCCGCGCGCTCCGGGCCCGGTCTGGCCTCGGCGGCTAGGGTCCGGATGGTATCGGCCACGTCCTCTTCCAGCGTGGAGGAGGGTGACTTGTACTCGACGCCGACTTGGTCGAGCAGCGCCAGCATCTCGTGGTTATTGAGTCCTAGCTCCTTGGCCAGCGTATAGATGCGAAGTTTAGACATGGGTGCCTCCTGGAGTGCTTTCACTCGGTGCGCGTTCCAGCCGCTCCCTGAGGGCAGCGGATAACCCAGCGGCTCCTTGGCCGAAGCTGCGCCGGAGCCTCTTCTCGGTCCAGCACTCTGGGCGATCGGCGCAGACGTAGCTGCCTCGCCCTAGCCGGTCGGCGAGCGACCAACCCTGCGGGGACTTGACGATCCGGACCAGCTCCTTCTGGGGTCGCTTGCTGCGGCAGGCCACACAGGTCCTTTCTGGGACGTGTTTCAAGCTCCCCCCTCATCCTTGCCGGTCCACTTCGGTGGCACCATCCGGCGTAGCGCTGGCGACCGACTTGCTGTCCTTGAACAGCGCGTCGAAAGCACTCTGGCCGCTGCGCTGCTCGGGTTTCTGACCCAGCACCGACTCGGCCTGCTGCAGGGCGGCGTCCAAGTCGCTGACGACTTTGGTCTCACGCAGATCGATCTTGTATCCGGTCAGCTTGGCAGCCAGCCGGACGTTCTGCCCTCCCTTGCCGATGGCCAGGGAGAGCTGATCGGGCATGACTGTCACCGTCGCCTCCTGCTTGGCGGTGTTGACTTCGATCGGCCCGACCTTGGCAGGGGAGAGGGCGTTTCGGATGAACTCCCTGGAGTTAGCGTCCCACAGGATGACATCCACCCTCTCCCTGCCGAGCTCGCCGGTGACTGCCTGGATCCGGTTGCCGCGGTGCCCGATGCAGGCTCCGATCGGATCGACGTTGCTGTTGCGGCTGTAGACCGCTACCTTGGAGCGCTGCCCGGCCTCGCGCGCGATGGCCTTGATCTCTACCGTCCCGTCGCTGACTTCGGGGATCTCTTGGTGCATCAGGTAGCTGAGCAACTTCTCGTCAGCGCGGCTGGCCAGGATGCTGGGACCCCGATTGGTCTGCTGGACTTCCTTGAGATAGATCTTGACCCGGCTGCCGCTCATCAACCGCTCCCCTGGGATCTGCTCCTTGGGAGGCATGATGGCTTCGCCGTGTCCCAGGTCCACGAAGATATTCCCCTTGTTGTCCATGCGGACCACGTTGGCGGTGAGGACTTCTCCTTGGCGGTCCTTGTACTCCTGGTACACGACGCTCCGCTCTGCCTCGCGCATCTTCTGGGTGAGCATCTGCTTGGTGGTCTGCAGCGCGATCCTGGTCAGCTTCTCGCGGTCGACAGGGAATTCCATCTCCATTCCCAGCTCGACGTCAGGATCCAGCTCCAGAGCCTCCTGTAGGGAGATCTGCAGGTTGGGGTTTTCCACCTTTTCGACCACTTCTAGGATGATCAGGACTTCGAGGTCCCCGCTCTCGGGATCTAAGTGCACCTCCACCCGCTTGTCCGGTTCGACGTTTCTGGTGAAGGCTTGCTGCAGCGCCTCTTCGAAGTTCTGGATCAGCTGATCCTTGGAGATGTTCCGGGACACGGCCAGCTCGTTGAGGGCGTCTAGAAATTCTCTGTTCATGCGTTCTCCCTAGCTCAGCGGTGGTGGTCTGGCCACTCGGCCAGCTCCGCTCGGAAAGTGCCGAGCGCCAGCGTGGTGGGGTTCGGTTGGGTGGCGAAGGTGACTAGCTCCCCGGCGACCGCCGCGATGGGGGCGGTGAACTTGTGGCCGTCGGCACTGACCTTGGCCTTGAGGCCCAGCATCCGCTCGAAGTGCCGGCGCCGCAGCAGCGGGCGCTGGGGGCCAGGGGACTCGAGGTCTAAGCGGTAGCGATCGGGGAAAGGGGCGATCCGGTCCAACTCCAATCCGGCCACCTGGCTGGCGGTCGCCAGGTCCTCCGTAGTCACCGGCTGCTCATCTAACCGATCTACCCGCACCAGCAAGACCAGAGAGCCCTGGTCCTTGTGGGTGCGTACCTCCAAGACCTCCAAGCCGATCGGGCCGAGAACCTCGGTGAGAGAGTTTTCTAGATCTTCCATGGGTCTGCTCCGATAAGAGTTCAGCCAACGCTAGCTTGCCGCCCCGGTCCCAGTAAACAGCAGAGAAGGGTGGGCCGTGACCCACCCCCGCTACGCGCGGCCCTACCTAGTGCCAGTGTAGCACACCTTGGGAATTCGGTGCCGAGCGATGGAGGCTCGGCCTATCGGCCGGGTCAGCGGCGCCTGCGCCGCTTGTCGTTGCCCCCGCCGGTCCGCTCCTTGGCGTCGCGCATGAAGGAGCGCAGCTTGCCTTCAAAGTCCGGGGACTGCCTGCCGATGATGCGGGGCCGCGGTTGCTCTTCGGGCTCTTCGAGCAACTCCTTGACCGAGAGATCAAGCCTTCCCCGCTCATCCCGACCCAGTACCTTTACCTCGATGGTCTGGCCTTCCTGCAGGAAGTCAGCTACGTTCCGGACGTAGCTGTGGGCGATCTGTGAGATGTGGACTAGGCCGGTCTCTCCGGTTTCAAACTGTACAAAGGCGCCGAAGTCGGTGATCCTGGTGACCCTTCCCTCGGCGACGGATCCGGGCTCTAACTCCACTAGGCGACCATCCTTGGGTTCATACCCATCCAGTGTACACGATGCCGCGCTCCCCTGCGCAGCCAGCGGCTGCTAGAGCGCAGGGTGGGCCGCGTGGGATGCTAGGCTGCTGCAGTGAAGTTGCACGGAACTCTCGGCGGCCTGCGGCTGACCATCGAGAAAGAGGATACCCTTGCGGATCTGCCCGCTGCCCTGGGGCGGCGCGGGGAGCTGTTGCCGGAGTGTGCCGAGTTGGAGCTTCCGGGCGAGGTCGATCCAGAGCTGCTGCGCTGGATCCTCGACCGCCTGCTCCAAGCCGGGGCGCCCCTGAAGAGAGTTTGGGCCGCCGGTTCCCACCTGCCCCAGCCCATAGGGCTGAAAGCTGAGCCTCCGCAGGCGGCCCAGCTGTCTCTGGCGGACGCCCAGCTGATCGTCGGTAGCCTGCGCTCGGGTTACCGGGCTGAGTTTCCCGCTAGCCTGGTGGTGCTAGGGGACGTGAACCCGGGAGTGGAACTGATCGCCGCTGGCCACATCGTGGTCACCGGAGTGCTGCGGGGGGTGGTCCACGCTGGCGCCCAGGGCCGAGAAGACGCGGTGATCTGGGCCAGGCCGATCGCCGCCCCGCAGCTGCGCTTGGCTGGGGTGATGGCCAGGTCCCCGGACCAGACGGGTCTCACGGCCTTGCGGCGGGTCAGCAGTGGGGCGGAGGTAGCCCGCTTGATCGCCGGCCAGATCGTGATCCAGCCCTCGGACTGAGGGTCTGGGGGACATTTGGCCGGGCAAGCGGGAAGGCGCTGGCCTACAGTGGATACGCTGCGACTGCAGCGTGCAGACCGATAAGGAGCTTGATTAAGGAGCGTGATGGAGATGCGTAAGTTGATGTTGGGGGTAGGAGTGCTGCTGGCGGCAGCCATGACCGCCGCGCAGGCCGCTGCCTTGCCCTTCGTGGTCAATCAGCCTGCGGCCAAGACGGCCGTGATCAACCTGATCGCCGGAGATGGATCGGCGAATGGCGGCATGAACTTCAACGGCGGCTTCAAAGGCGACAAGACCTACGTGATCCCCTTCGGCTGGAAGGTGATCGTCAAATTCCGCGACGAGGGTGTGCTCGCTCACAGCGCCATCGTGATCCCTAGATTGGCCAAGTTGCCGGTGGTGATCAGCCCCAGCCAGGCCGCTTTCCCTGGCGCCTTCGTCAAGAACCTCAACCAGGGCTGGTCCAAGAGCCAGGGGGTCTACACTTTCTCCTTCACCGCCAACAAGGCTGGCGACTTCTACATCGCCTGCGGCGTACCCGGCCATGCGCTGGCTGGGCAGTACATCGACTTGGTGATCTCCAAGTCGGCCAAAGCCGCTTCCTTCAAGTAAGGGCTTTCGGGGGGGCCCCATAGCCATCCGCGGGGAGGCTAGCCTCCCCGCGGATGGCTATGTTAGGAGACCTGTTCCCTGAGCGAATTCTCTTTATTGAGCCGCTTGGCCAAGCGGCTCTTCTTGCGCGCCGCTGCGTTGCGGTGCAGGGTGGACCCCTTGGCGGCCCGGTCGATCAGGCTCTCGGCCAGGCGGCGGGCCTGCTCGGCTTCCGGCGCCCCGCTCTTGGCCGCTTCCACGGCCTTGCGGCTGAAGGTCTTGATGGCGCTCTTGCGGCTGCGGTTGAGCAGCCTCCGCTTGAGGCTCTGCCGGTGGCGTTTTTGGGCGGACTTGTGCCTCAGTGCCATAACTTCCTCAATTCTCCCGTGTCGGGGCGGTCCCAGGTCTTCGGGACGCGAGCGTCGGCTGAGCCGCGCGGCCGCCGGCCTTGCCGGCGGCCGCTAGAGCCTACACCCCGGAGCTGACCTGCGCAAGTCCGCTCACGGACTAGAGCGGATACCGAACTTAGCCTCGATGGCCCGGGCACTGGCGGCCGGCACCATCTTGCGCACGTCGGCCCCGTAGGATCCCAGCTCCTTGACCATGGTGCTGGAGACGTAGCTCCAGCGGGTTGCCGCCATGATGAAGATGGTCTCGGCCTCCGGGTACATCTGGCGGTTTAAGTGAGCGATCTGGAGCTCGTACTCGTAATCGGAGACCGCCCGCAACCCGCGGACGATCACGTTGGCCTGGACCTCCCGGACGTAATCGACCAGCAGCCCAGAAAAACTATCGACCGAGGCGTTGGCCAGCGGCGCACAGACCTCTCGCAGGATGGCCATGCGCTCGCCGATGCTGAACAGGTTGGCCTGCTTGCGGCTGTTCTGCAGCACCGCCACCCGCACTTCCGAGAAGATCTTGCAAGCCCGGAGCAGGACATCTAGGTGGCCGTTGGTAAAGGGATCGAAAGACCCCGGGAAGACTGCCCTGCCGTATCCGCTCACCTGTATCCTCCTGCTTCCTGCCTGCTGCCTGCGCCGAGCGATGGGCCTAGATGGGCGCTGGCGGTTGTGCCTGAGTTACCTGGGGGGCTGACTGGTAGAGGGTCAGGCAGTTACTCCCGTACTCTCTGCGCTCGGCCAGCCTCCCACCGCGGGCACCCAGGTGTAGCTGGGTGGGGTGCTGGACAATCAGGATGGCCCCTTCGGTGAACTGCAGCTTGGCTAAGAACCAGTCGGTCAGCTCCGCGATTTCCTGTTGGTAGGGCGGATCCAGAAAGGCGATATCGACCGGTCCGAAGTCAGCTGGGCGGTGTACCGCGTCTTGGCGGAGCAGGGTCGCCTGCAAGCCGAGGGACCGCAGGTTGGCCTCGATGACCTTCCCGGCCTCTCGGTCTCGCTCGACCAGCGTCACCTGGTAACCTCGGCTGGCCGCTTCCAAGCCCACCACCCCGCTGCCTGCGTAGAGGTCCAGGAAGTGACCTGGAGGCGGCTTGCGGGCGGCGAGCAGCTCGAACAAGCTGCTCCTGAGCCGGGCGCCGGTGGGACGCGCCGAGGCGGGAACCCGGACACTCCGGCCTTTGGCTCGGCCGCCAATGATGCGCAGGTGCCCCTTCATATCCCCGATCCTCCCCGCTCTCTAGCTAGAGAGCGGGGAGGCCCTCCGGTACCGATTTGGTGGTAGCTTGTGGCCTGCATCTATGTACGCCACTCTACGCGATTTGAGGGCCCCATTCTACCCGATCTGACCGCCGCGATCACGGCCGGTGGGCGGTCTTCCCGTTTCGGCAGCGACAAGGCGCTGGCCGAGCTCGGAGGGCGCCCCCTGATCGCCTGGGCAGCGCAAGCCCTGGCGGGAGCCTCCGAGCGCCTGGTGGTGGCCGCTCCCGGGGCCCAGATCCCTGCGCTGCGCGCCGCGGTGGGTCCAGAATGGGAGTTTCTCGCCGATCTCTTGCCCGGCAGGGGCCCCCTATCCGGGCTCTGGACCGCCTTGCAGCGGGCGGGCAGCGGTTGGTTGGCGCTGACGGCGGTGGACCTCCCCCTGCTCGGGGCTGACTACTGGCACTGGCTGGCGGCGGCCAGGGAGCCGGGGGTCCTGGGCGTCTCGGCCAGGGGACCCGGCGGTCCAGAGCCGCTGGCGGCCATCTACAGCGCCGCGCTGCGCCCCGCCCTCCCTGAACTGCTCCGCCGGCCTTCTGCTGGCCTCCGCGACGTACAGGAGCTGGGGCGCTGGGTATCCCTGGATATCCCTGCGCAGCGCGCGGGTGAACCCCCCCGGTTCCTGAACGTCAATACCCCAGCGGACCTGGAGCGAGCTGGCCGCTGGCTCGGGTGAGCTGGCCGGACGGCCATGTATTCTAGACAGGTGTCCAACCCAGGCCAGCTACTAGATCTCCGCTTCGTCTCCGACCTGCACCTATCTGCCGACGGTGCAGCGCTCTACTACCTGCAGAGCCGGATCGAGGCGGCCAAACCGACCCGCTACCTGAGCCAGATCCACGTCTGGGACGGTAGCGACCGCACTCTCACCCAGGGAGAGCAGGATAGCTGCCCCGCACCCTCGCCAGATGGGCGCCTGCTGGCTTTTCTGCGCAAGCGCAGCCCGGAGGAGCGCCCTCAAGCCTATGTCCTACCGCTTGGGGGGGGTGAGGCCACTTCGCTGCCCGGCCTGAAGACCGGCGCATCCGATTTGGCTTTTAGCCCAGATGGCCGCTTCCTGGCCATGCTCAGCCAGGGCGACGATGACCTCGCTGATGAGGGACCTGCGGAGGTGCGGGTGGTGACCCGCCTGCGCTACCGCTTCAATGGCAGGGGGATGCTCTCGGCTAGGCCCAAGCGCCTGTTCCTTTACCGCTTGGAAGACGGGTCTCTCCGGCCTTTGGGATCCCCCACCTGCGATATCTCGGAGTACGTTTGGGCCCCAGACGGCCAGTCGCTGCTCTACATCGCTGCCCCCTCTCAGGAAGCCGAAGACGCCTGGCAGCAGGAGGTCTTCCGCCAACACCTGGACGGCCGCTGCGAGCAGCTGACCCGTTGGGGCGGGACCCTAGCCGGCCTGGCCCCGCACCCGGACGGCCAGCGCTTTGCCGCCGCTGGCCGCCCTGAAGGCGTGCGGAACGATCAGGACAACCACCTCTACTGCTTTGAAGGCGACAGCTGGCGCCGGATCGATCCGGAGATCGACTTTCCGGTGGGCAATCTGGTGGGGGGAGACCAACACTTCGGCCGCCTCCCCACCCACCCGGTCTGGGAGGACGAGGAGCACGTGGTGGCCCTCTATACCGTGGGCGGCAGCACCGCCCTCTACCGGATCGGTCTGGGGGGCGATTCCCAGGTTCTGCTGCACCACCCCCAGCGGGTGATCAGCGCTTTCGACCTCAGCGGGGGTGCGCTGGCGCTCGTCGATGAGTCGCCGACTGAGCTTCCGGCTGCCTATTTTCGTGCATCCGGCCATTCGGAGATCACCCCGGTGACCGGGCAAGCCTACCCCGGTGAGCTACCCCCACTCTTCCCGGAGGTCCTCGAGGTCGGCGGGGTGGAGGGTTGGGTACTGCGTCAGCCGGTTTCTGGAGGCAAGATGCCCGTGGTGTTGGCTATCCACGGGGGGCCGCACACCGCGTATGGCTACACCTTCATGCACGAGTTCCAGCTGTTGGCGCAGCGCGGCTACGCGGTGCTCTACTGCAACCCCAGGGGCTCGGTGGGTTACGGTCAGGCCTTCGCCGACGCCATCTACGGCCGCTGGGGAACGGTGGACTTTCAAGACATCCTGGGATTCCTGGACGGCGCCTTGCAGCGCTATCCCGAGCTCGACCGGGACCGCTGCGCGGTGATGGGGGGCAGCTACGGCGGCTATATGACCAATTGGGTGGTCGGCCACACCGACCGCTTCAAGGCGGCCATCACCGACCGCTCCATCTGCAATCTGCTCTCTTTTAACGGGACCAGCGATATCGGGGCGATGTTCTGGCCTGAGGAGTTGGGCCTCAGCTTCCAGAACGCCGCCGATATCCAGAGGCTCTGGGAGATGAGCCCGCTCAGCTGCGCCGAGCGGGTCAGGACCCCCACCCTGCTGATCCACAGCGAAGCCGACTACCGCTGCCCGATCGAACAAGCCGAGCAGTGGTACCTGGCGCTCCGGCTTCAGGGGGTCCCGGCCCGCCTGGTTCGTTTCCCCGAGGAAACCCACGAGCTCTCCCGGTCCGGCCGGCCGGACCGGCGGGTCCGTCGCTTGGAGGAGATGCTGCAATGGCTCGACCGCTACCTGGCTACCCCCTGACCCTGACCAGGGCTGCTCCAGGTCGAGGTCGGGCGCCTTGAGAGCACCTGTACAATAACAGGCGTGCCGCTCGCCCTCCTCGCAATCCCGCTGGCCTACGCGATCGGCGCGCTGCCTCTGGGCCTATGGGCGCTGAGCTCCAAAGGCCCCCCTAGAACTTTATCGGTCTACAATCTGGGCCTGGCCGGCGCTATCCGCAAGGCTGGGCTGTTTTCCCTGCTGTTGTCCGGGCTGCTCGACCTATTCAAGGCTCTCTTGGCCCTCTCGCTGGCTGCCGCCTTGGGGGTACCTCCCGGGTCGGCCCTGGCCGGGTTGGTCGCGGTCCTGGTCTACCTGGGGCATCTCTATCCCCCTCTGCCAGTATGGGACCGCCAGGTGCGCGGCCGAGGCGGCTGGCTGCTGCTCGGCCTGCTGGTTGCTCAAGCGGTTACCGGTTGGGCGGCCCCGCTGTGGCTGTGGCCAGCCGCCGTCTTCTGCCTGGCGCTGGGTATCTTCGGTTACTTGTCCCTCGGCATCGTTCTCGCCGCCCTGTCGCAGCCCCTGGCCTTCACGGCCCTAGCCGGTGCCGCAGCTGCCTGGCCGAGCTGGTTGCTGGCCGCCTTGGTGGTGTGGAGGTTCAAGGAACAGTTGGGGCGTATCCTGGACGGCCTGGAGCCTAGGGTCTGGGCGGAGCCCCAAGAGAGCGGCGAGATCACCGCGGCCTTCCTGATCCATCCCATGAACTTCGCCGACCTGTGGCAGACCCGGCGGATCCGCTGGCTCAGACCGCTGGTCGCCTCCGGCCTCCTCAAACCCTCGGCCTTAGACAGGATGACCCGCTGGCTGCGCCCGATGAAGCTGGGAGAGCTGCGCGGCGTGGAGACCCCTGCCGGCCAGCGGGTTCGGGTCCTGCTGATCAGCTCGCCCTTGCTGCCCCACGTGTTCAGAGCGCAGCCGGAGCTGATCCTGCGCCGCGCGGTGCAGGCTGCCCGGTTGGCCGAGGAGCTGGGTGCCCGAGTGCTCGGGTTGGGCGCCCTCTGGAGCACTCTGGCCAATAAAGGCCAGGAGGTACAGAGCCAGGCGCCCGGTATCTGCATCACCAACGGCGGCGCCTACACCGCAGGGACCATCCGTAAAGTCGTATCCGAGTTGCTCGGGCGTTATCAGGCTGAGCAGCGGTCTCTGGCGGCGGAGACCGCGGCGGTCGTCGGTGCTTCCGGGGTGGTGGCCTTCGGGATCGCCCGGACCTTGGCGCCGCAGGTGGGGAAACTCCTGCTGGCTGCCCGCGACAAGGAGCGCCTCGGCCGTCTGGCCGAGGCGCTCCGGAAGGCCAGCCCAGCGACCTCCATCGAGGTGATCGACGACCTGTCGCGCCTGAAGGAGGCGGGGCTGATCTTCACGGCTACCAGTGACCCCGACCCGGTCATCTTCGCGGAACACCTCAGCCCGAATACCTGGATCTTCGATGAGGGGCGCCCGCTGGACGTGGATGCGTCGGCCTACCGAGTCCCTGGGGTACGGGTGGTACCGGGCGGCGTGGTCCGGCCACCCGGACATCCGACCAGCACCGTCGACCTAGGCTTCGGGGAGGGTCTGGTACCGGCCTGCCTGGCGGAAACGATCGTACTGGCGCTGACCGAGGCTTGGTCGAGGAGCTCGCTCGGCAGCCAAACGCTGCTCGAAAACATCGAATTTTTTGTCGAAGAGGGTGACCGCCTGGGGTTCGAGGTCCTGAGCTGAGCCTTACCTCGGAGGGGCCCGGCGCGGCCAGGCCGTGATCCGGGTGGTATCTGCGCCGATGGCGCTCCCTACTCCCTCGGGCCTGTTCCTGGTTGGCCGACGTACCACTGGGAAGCCACCGACCACTGGCGCCGCTCCAGCTCCCTTTCGGTGGCTGCGGCCGGCGGAACCGGCAAGATGGCCAGGACGGCGCCTAGGGCGGCAGCCCACTCTTCCAGCTCGGCGAGCTGGAAGAGGTGGACCGGAGGGTCGATCCGCAGGACGGGTCCGCCGGGGTCGTAGACCGGGGGAGCTGGGCCGAACAGGCCGGAAAAACCCGCCCCGCGTACCTGGATGGCCGGGTGGGGCGCTGCCTGCCCCCGGCTGGCCAGTGGTTTGACCCACCACTGCTGGTCTAGGGCCAGGCCGCTGGCCTCCAGCCCCGCCACCTTCTCTCGGTCTGCCCGGGCGGTCACCACGCGCAGCTGTTGGGTGGAGGTCCTGACCAGATCCCACAGCGCTGCGAGCAGGTCCCGGCCGTCGCTGTCCCAGGTCCCCCCCTGGTCCAGCGCGAAGTCGTCGACCAGATACTCCGCTCCCTGCTCCTGGCCGATCAGGAAGGCCCGCTCGCTGCGCAACCCGATGTTGCGGCCGTCTCTCAGGAGCGCGCCCAGGTAGCGGGCGTGCAATCCGGTGGCTCCGGTCGCCGGCTTCCAGAACACCGGGGAATAGGTGGCGTAAACCTGTCTCCGCCGCTCCATGAGCTGCGCTGCCCACGCTGCGTCTTCGGGGATCATAGGCCGCACGGCCCCCACCCGGTCAGCCTAGCACGCCCTCCGAGAGACCAGTGGGCCGGCTTCGAGTTTCCGAGCTCCCAGCCCCTCCTGGTTCTCGCCGGCGGGTGCCCCGGTCGGTACTGGCAGGCCGGCAGACCGACAGAG
The DNA here is from genome assembly GCA_021810505.1 of bacterium. GTDB lineage: Bacteria > Deinococcota > Deinococci > Deinococcales > Deinococcaceae > JAJZIR01. The sequence continues at coordinate 1,515 of JAJZIR010000009.1, read as the reverse complement.
AGCCACGGCTCCTGAAGAGAGCCACGGCTCCTGAAGAGAGCCACGGCTCCTGAAGATAGGCTGCGCTATAGTGAGTGTTCGTGAAATCCTACCGGGTCCAGATCGGCTCGCTGTGGAGGGACCTGCCGGTTGTGGAGGTCGCCCCCGGGACGTCGGTGGCTCTGTTCAACATGCTCGGAGACACGGAAGCTACCGAGCAAGCAGCCGCTCTGCTGGCTTCCAAGATCCCGCCCACGGTCCAAGTTCTGGTCACCCCAGAGGTCAAGGCCCTGCCACTCGCTCACGCTATTTCCAGGATCAGCGGATTACCCTATATCGTCATCCGCAAGACCCAGAAGCCCTACATGGTGCACCCAGTCGTCCGCGAGGTGATCAGCATCACGACCGGCAAGCCGCAGTTGCTGGTTTTGGACGGCCTAGACGTCCCCAAGATCCAGAGCCACCGTGTCGCCATCGTGGATGACGTAGTGTCGAGCGGGGGGACCTTGACTAGCCTCTCCGAGATCATCGGTAGCGTCGGCGGCGATGTGGTGGCTGTCCTGGCAGTGTTCACCGAGGGCGCTGAGCGACCGGAGATCCTATCGCTGGGCCACCTTCCGCTGTTCCACTGAGCCCACTCGTTCTCGGCGGGGTGCTACCATGGCCCATGGCTTATACCCTGACGGTCGGGGCGGTGAGCCGGCAGCTGCAGCCGGTCCAGGTAAGCGCCACCAAATCCTTGCTTCTGATCGAATTGCTGGGGGATACCGAGCTCACCAATGCCGTGGCCGACGCGATGGTCGCTTTGGTGCCACCGGGTTGCGATCTGATCTTCACGGTGGCCACGTCCGCCATACCGTTGGCCCATGCACTCAGCGAGCGCACCGGTCTACCTTATCTGGTGGCCAGGAAGCGGCGTAGGACCTACATGGACCACCCGCTGATCCAGGAAGTGGAGAGCATGACCCTGGGAGTAGGGGAGACCCTGTGGCTAGACGGTCGGCACGTCGAGCGGGTACGCGGCAAGAAGGCTGTCCTCCTCACCGATGTGGTCGTTTCGGGTAGTACCCTGGCAGCTATGGCCAGGCTAGTGGAGCGCGCGGGCGGGGTGGTGGTCGGCCGCCTTGCAGCTTTTGCGCGGACCGGCGCGACCGACCTTGGGGATATCTCGGCGGTCGCGACCCTCCCTAAGAGCTAGAGCTGAGGGCGCAGAAGGTAGCGCCCGCTCTTAGGCTGCAAAACGTATGGCAGCTATTCGTTCCTGGTTCGCTGCTCCAGCAGGTAAGCCCGGTCAACTGGTCATGGGCTCCAGAGCCCGCCGGATCTCTTGGTTTCCTCAAGACCCCACCTCGGAGAGCTTCCCTGCTCGCTCCAACGTCTCCTGAAAGGCTTTCATGTCTAATTCCGATACCCCCACCTCCTACCGCTTCTCCCGCCGCGCCCTGAACGCCCAGGGCTCGGCCATCCGGGAGATGCTCAAGGCCACCCGTCCCGACCTGATCTCCTTCGCTGGGGGGTTGCCTTCTCCCCGCCTCT
>JAJZIR010000008.1:1470-106734 GCA_021810505.1 bacterium | reverse complement strand
CCCTTCAGCTTGGTATTCATTCGTTACCTCCTAGCCCGGCTTCCCCGGACCTGCAGCTAGGCTAGGTCTATCCGGTTAACCGGCTGTACCCGACCCCGTTTACCGCTGGTTTACCTGGGGTTGCAGCCCCCCTGCAGCACTGCCTCAGCTGCGGGCTCTGGGAATCGGCCTAAGAGCGCTGGGAACGCCCACGGTCGAGATGGCGCAGAGAGCGGAGAACCCGCGGGTTCTCCGCTCTCTGCTGACCGCCCTAGGGCCTCCTGTAGTCAGGCGCTAGAGGGCCGCTCGGCAGGGCCAAGTCCGCTCCTGGACCGCAGCCGATGTAAGCTACGGCAATGGCCTCTTCGCCGACTTGGGAGCGCGATGGTTTTGTGCCTTTCCGCGGCTACGCGACCTGGTACCGGGTGACCGGCCAGCTGTCTGCCGGCACTGTCCCGCTGGTGGTGGTGCACGGTGGCCCAGGAGCCACCCACGATTATCTGGACCGCTTCCGCATGCTGGCTGGACCTGAGCGGGCGGTGGTCCACTACGATCAGCTGGGCTGTGGGCGCTCCACCCACCTGCCGGGTGCGGGTGCCTCTTTTTGGACCGTTCAGCTCTTCTTGGAAGAACTGGACGCACTGCTCTCGCACTTGGGAATACAAGACCGTTACGCCTTGCTCGGCCAGTCCTGGGGGGGCATGCTCGCGGCCGAACACGCTGTGCGCCAGCCAGCTGGCCTGCGGGCTCTGGTCATCGCCGACTCTCCGGCTTCCATGGCGACCTGGGTAGCTGAGGCCAACCGCCTGAGAGCCGAGCTCCCAGAAGACGTGCAGCGCACTTTGCAGCAGCACGAGCAGGCCGGAACCACGGACAGTCCAGCTTACCAGCAGGCTACCGAGCTGTTTTACCAGCGCCACGTCTGTCGCCTGCGGCCCATGCCCGAAGAGGTGATCTACAGCTTCTCCCAGCTGGCCGAGGACCCCACCGTCTACCAGGCGATGAACGGCCCTAACGAGTTCTATGTGATAGGTTCCCTGCGCAGCTGGACCATCGAGGACCGGCTGGGCAGCATCCGCGCGCCCACGCTGGTGATCTCTGGGCGCTTTGACGAGGCGACCCCCTTGGCGGTCGCTCCTTATGTCCAGAACATCCCCGGAGCCCGCTGGGAGCTGTTCGCGCACTCCAGCCACATGCCCCACGTCGAAGAGACCGAGCGCTGCATGGCCGTGGTGCGGGCCTTTCTAGAGGAGCAGGGCTGCTGACCTAACTGCTGAGACTGCTGAAGACCAGATCGGCGTCTTGGTCGTCGGGTAGGGGGTGGCCCAACATCCGGGCGACCGCTAGGAGTTGACCCTTGTGGTGGAACTCATGGGTGATGGTGTGGAGGATCAGGTTGCGCCTGCTCGTCTCGGCCTTCTGCCCCCCCACCCGCACCTCGAGCGGCTGATCTAGGTCCTCGGGCCCCGCCAGCGCCTCGCTCACCAGGGCGTCGACATCGGCGAAAACCGCTCGCATCGCGGTGGTGCTGCGCACTGCTGCGCGGTCCACGGGAGCCGGGGCCCTGCCCATCCACTCCTGGCCGATCCAACGGTTGTAGCACTCGGCGACGTGAGCGTGGATGTTGCGCAGGCTGCCATAGGCGATCCAGTCCTGCTCGCCCAGGTACACCGCTTCTGGGAGCGACTCTGTGAAAGCGAACAGGGCCTCCCTGGTCTGACGTACCCAATGGTAGAAAGTGATCAAGCCTCGGTCCATGGCCCAATCTAGCACCCGTGGAAGCCCGGGCCGGCCCGGTCGGCGGGGCGCCGAACGCCCCCGGGGCCGGCCCCAGGACCTTCCTGATGGTAGAAGGTGCGCCTTGGGCGCTTAGGGGGCCGGGAGGTCTTTCCTACGGGGCGTGCTTTTCACGCTGCCGGATAGGGCTTTCTTGCCGGAATGCCTAGGCGCTTCCGGGGCGCCGCCCTCTCAGGTGATCGCAGCGCCCCGGCGAAGCAGTAGTGTGGCGGAGATGCGCTCGCTCACTCCCCGAGACTCCCGGCCCAGCGCCGCCTCTGCTTGCCGGTCGGTCCTCGGCGGAGAAGGTGCGCTCGCCCGGTCACAACCACCTCTGCGCCGCTGGGGTGCTGGGCTGCGGGCTGGGTGGGGAGCCGCCCCCGGGCTGGTCAGCGGGGTCGGGCCTAGGTCCAGGGCCGGCGCAGCCCCCACCCCGGCGGGAACCGGGTGAGCACCGCTGGCGCACCGCGCCGGCCAGAGGCACCCGCGCTCAGCGCTCCTGGCGTGTTCGGCCTGGCGCTGGGTCCAGCGGTAGCGCTGGGCCTGGCTCGTTTTTCCTACGCCCTGCTGCTCCCCTCCATGCGCAGCGATCTGCACTGGTCGTTTGCTCTGGCCGGTGCGATGAACACCGCCAACGCTCTGGGTTACCTAGCCGGAGCCCTGCTGGCGGCGGTGCTGATGCGGCGCTACGGGGTCCGCCGGAGCTTCGCTGTCAGCCTGATCGCCGTCACCCTCTCGCTGCTGCTCACCGCCCTTACGGCCAATCCCCTGCTCCTGGCGACCCTGCGCGCCGTCTCCGGAGCGGCAGGAGCGCTGACCTTTATCGCCGGGGCCGGCTTGGTGGCCACCTCCGCCTCGTCCCTCCCGGCCGGGAGGGCGGCTACCCTGCTGGGTATCTACTTCGCGGGCGGTGGGCTGGGCATCATCGCCTCCGGCTTGTTGATCCCCAAGCTCTTGGTGTCGGTCGGTTCCCAGGTTGGTTGGCGCTGGGGTTGGGGCGCGCTGGCCGCCTTGGGCGTCCTGGGTTCCGCTGTCGCCATTCCGCTGGCGCTGCGCTGCGCGGAACCGCTGCCTCCTCCGCCGGCTGAGCGGCGCTGGCCAGCCCGCCGCCTCGGTGCGCTGCTGGCTAGTTACGGCCTCTTCGGAGCCGGCTATATCGCTTATATGACCTTTGTGGTGGCCTTCTTGGAGGACCAGGGGACCCCGGCCGCGGTGGTCGCGGTCTTCTGGGTCGTCCTGGGCGCCACCTCGGTGGTCGGCGCTTGGGCCTGGTCCAAGCCAGTGGCCAGGTCAGTGGGCGGCAGAGCTACCGCTGCGGTGCTGCTGGTGCTGAGCGCTGGCGCCTTGCTCCCGCTGCTGTCAGGGTCGCCCTGGGCGGCCCTGGGTTCAGCTCTGCTCTTCGGCGGCTCTTTCCTCTCAGTGCTCACGGCAGTGACAGCGGTGGCCCGCCAGGCGCTGAGGCCGCACCACTGGACACCAGCCATCGCTGGCCTGACAATCGCTTTCGCGCTGGGCCAGTCGCTGGGTCCAGTGCTCGCCGGCGTCCTCTCCGACGGTCCGGCCGGCCTCAGCCTGGGGCTCTGGCTGTCGGTCGGCCTGTTGCTCCTAGGAGCCCTGATCGCCCTGGCACAGCGGGTCGTCCCGGCCTACCACCCTGCTGTGCAACTGGATTGAGCGCGGCTGGTTCACCTCCCTGGGGCTCCGATCCGCTGGCCTCAGGGGCTCCTCCCGGCCCCCTGCAAGCGCGGCGCGCCCACAGGGTACGACGCTGGATGTCGCGTGACCTGGCTAGGCTGGCTACCATGTCCTCTCGCCTCCCATACCTGCCGGCCGCTCTGGCCCCCTGGAAGCCTTACCGGCTAGCCCTGTTGGCTGCGGCGCCTCTGCTGCTGGCGGCCTGCAACCACGCTGCCTTAGTGCACAAGCTGCAAGGCCAAGTGAGCAGCCTCCAAGCCCAGTTGACCACCGTGACCGCGCAGCGCGATCAGCTGCGCCGCCAGATAGTCCATTTGCAAGCGCAGGTCGACGGCCTGAAGAACGCCCCCCAAGACCTCTACGCCTCCGCGGTCCAGCTAGCCGTGGCGGGACACCTCCGCAGCGCTACCACCCGGCTGACCCACCTACTGGCCGAGTACCCCCACGGCCCGCTAACCCGGCAGGCCGACGCGGAGCTGGCGGCCCTGCGGCAGAAGGAGTCTCAGGCCGCTCAGGCGCGGGCTGGCTTTGTGATCAAAAACCTCTCCAGCTACTGGAAGACCAGCGTAGATACCCTCAACCAACAGAGTCTGGTCGTTCCCAAGATCCGCTTCGAGGTAGTCAATGTCAGCGGGGGTACCATCCACTCGCTGGCTTTTAGGGCGGTGTTCTACCGCCTGCACCGAGGGGGTCTCAGGGAGCGGCTGGGCAGCGCGACCGATCAGGTGGCGGGTCTGGGCAGCTCCTCGCTGCACGCTCAGGTCGAGGTGGCTGCCTGGCTCACCGACGACACCGGCTACACCGACCCCACTGGGCTCTTCACCATGGGCATCCTAGCCGGGTCCGGCCCCAAGGTGGTCGCCACGCTCTCCTATCAGCGCCAGAGCTTAGGGGGTTCCTGGATCCCGCTGCAACAGGTCCCCGTCGCGTCGATCTACCGCTAGGTTTGCTGCGCAGCGCCCGCAGGGACGGCGCTGCCGGCGGCGCCGCCGTCAATTCCCCGTGCCGGCTAGCTGCCCCTTTCGAGCAGGCGCTCCTTGGCCAGAGCGAACTCCTGCTCGGTGAGCACTCCGCTACTGCGCAGCGCAGCTAACTTTTCTAGCTGGTCGGCTTCCGAGAGCGGGGTCGGCCAGGTAGTGGAAGGTCCCGACCGCACCGCATTGCTGAGATTCTGCAGGGCGCCGCGGATCAGGCGTTCTGCCGTCCCTTGGTGGTAGAAGTAATAGATCAAGGGGACGGCCCACCCGATGATGGTGAACAAGCCGAGCAGCAAGAAAGCGATCCAGAACGCTGCGCTGGTGGTGTAGCGGATCTTGGCGGAGACCAGGACGCCCGACTCCGCCCTGGAGACGCTCAAGGTGATCCTGTCCTGGTGATAGCTCGATCCAAAGCTCCTGACCAGTTGCCGGATTTCCAGAACTCCTTCCGGCTTGAGATCCATCCCTAGAGGCCCGAGCTGCCCGAACTGCTGTACGGCAACTTCCAGGACTTCTTCGGGGGACTTGAGGGTTTCGATGCGCTCGCTCAACTCGGTGATCACGGTGACCTCCTAGGCCTGCTCCGAGTCTGCCGCCTTTTAGCGACGGATAGTGACGCGCAGCGCCGGTGCCGGTGGCTGGCGAGCGCTGCTCTCGGGGGCTGCTGGCTTCCTAGGACCCGCTGAGGGGGGGCTATAGGCTGGGCCCGGGTCTTTCCGGGGCGCGCTGGCTCGGAGCATGGGGCAGACCCGGTCGCCGGCTGGCCGGTTCGCCCCTCGTTGCGGCCGCGCCCGGTATAGCCCTCACAGCCTCTGCATGCTGGCTTAGACTTAAAGAACAAACCTCCGAGATCTGTTGGCAGACCATCCGCTCTTCCGCTTGCCTTGCGCTGGGTAGCCGCTGGCTTCCCCTTGACCGAGAAGGTCTCAGGGCGTTCCCGGCTTAGGGATTTCCCAGAGTCTGAAGGTGGTGCATCTCGCCGTAACGCCGCTTGAGCTCAGACAGAGCGCCTGCGTCGAAGAAGGTGACGCGGCCCCGCCCGTACCCCTTGGCCACCTCGACCGCAAAGCGCGCGGCCTGGGCGATATCCGCCTCGTCGCATACTCCGGTGGCGCTCCCGGGTACCACCGTCTCGGAGCTGATCGCGACGCCGACGACCGGTGCGCTGGTCGCCGTGGAGGGCTGCAGGATGCTGTTGATGTGGCGCACGCCGTTCCCGTACGGGGTGATATCCGCCATGCTGAGCGCGAGGACCTGGGGCGGCCGCCCGGTCACCCAGGCCAGGACGCGCAGGAGATCTTCGCTGGGTTCCAGCAGCCAGCCTTGCACCACGGTCCCGGTGATGGCCACGCCCTTGTGGTTCAGGATCTGATTTCCTCTGGTGGTGTCGATGCTGAGGATCCCTCCCATCGCCGGATCCACCTCGTGGGCGTTCTTGATCTCCATCGAGACCGGAGAGCCCATGAAGGGGACCGGGTGGTGGGGTGTGACCGGCGCGTCCGAGCAGATATGGGTGGCGCAGATGACGTCCCCCTCAGGGGCTTCACCCTGCCGGTGCATCCCGGCGAGCTTGAGCGCCGCCGCCAGCGCCGCGATCGCTCCGTCTGCGTCGGATACCAAGCCGAGCTCGGCCGGGCGCGCTCCGATCCCGCCCAGGCGCCCGATGATCCCCAGGGTAGGGGCGGACATGCCGCCCAGGCGTCCCGTGCGCCCTGGGATGGTGACTTTGACGAAGTCGGTCGAGCCGCTTTCGCCGGTCACCCCGCGTACCTCCGGCCTGATCCCTGGGTTGACCTGCCGCAGCAGCTCCGCGAACGCCTCCCCGCCGGCGCGCGGAGAGTCCAACGCCTCCATCACATCCAGGACCTGCTTGAGCATGCGCCTCCTTGAAGCCACGGCTCTGGCCGGGCCGGTTCAGCCCTCGTCTAGCCGCAGCCCGAGGTCCAGAGCGAGGTGGTGTACGATCTGGACCTCCGAGTTCTCGGAGTGCAGGTCGATGTACTCGCCGAGCCGCTTGAGCCGGTACTTGAGCGTGTTGCTGTGGATTCCGAGCCGCTTGGAAGCCCTGCTGATCGACTTTCCCTCGGCGAGGTAGGCTCGCAGGCTCTCCATCAGGGTCTTGCGATAGGACGGATCGACTTTCCGCAGCGCCTGCAGGGAATCCATCAGGAGATTCCTGATGCGTTCGTTCCTGGCGATCTCGCGCAGCAGCAGCGGATAGCGCACCTGATCGAAGCGCACCATCCCCAGGCGCACCGGATCTTCCAGCGCGACCTCGGTCGCCCACAGCGCCTCCTGATAGCTCCTGGCCAGGAGTGCCGGAGCGGGATAGGCGCCGCCCAGCGCTCCGACCACCAGCCCGCCCGGGATCCGCCGCAGCACCCCCAGCAGCTCGTTGCCTAGAGCCATGGGATCGTGTAGCCGGCGGTCCAACAGGATCACGATCTGGTTGCCCAGGCTGTGGGCTGAGCACTGCGGGTACCGCTCGACCAGGTAGCTGCGGGCTCGCTCCCAGACCTCGCGGCGGGTGATGAACTCCGGCCTGCTGCGCGTTGGCCCGGCGCGGCCTCGCCCCAGCGGGCCCGCGGCGAAGCTGATCACCAGCACGCAGGCCGCGTTCTCCAGGTGAACGCCTAGGTCGGCGCAGCGCCTGAGCAGGTCCTCCCCCAACTCCCCCCCTTCGAGCAGCTCTCCGACCAGCTCGTCCCGTATCCGATCGGCCGAGAACCTGGCCGGGCCAGCCACCTGGTAGATGGCCCGGAGCAGCTCCGAGCCCAGGTCCAGAGGGATGCGATCCTCCTGCAGCTCGAGCCAGCTGATCCCCGACAGCTCGGCCAGTTCCAGGATCCGCTGGGCCTGCTCCCCACCCTTCGCTGTCACCAAGCACCCGCCCGGCGCTCGCCCCGGCCCAACGCCCTCTAGAATCTGTAGCAGGCTCTGCGGTGGGTCGAAGAGGTAGATGGTGTTGGGGTCCCAGATAGCCAGCTTGTGCCCGTCTAAGACGTAATAGAGATCTGGGTCCCCAGCCCGGTGCGCTGGGGAAAGCTTGGGGAACTGGTGGAGGAGTTGGTTGAGTAGCATGGGGACCTTGGCACCTTTGCTCTAGGTCGGGGGCTGCGCGCTGACAGCTTCCAGCTTAGTTGCCCAGGGGCCGTCTGTCTCTGTCCCACTCGGACAGATCACGGGGAGTGATCTGTCCGAGTGGGACATTGCCGCTCGGGCCGCGGCCGCTTAGTCTGGACCTGTCAAGGCGTTTGGGCAGAAGGGGAGGTCGAGTTTTGAGATTGCGGGTCGGCATCGACGTCGGCGGAACCAATACAGACGCGGTTCTGATGAGTGACCGGGAGCTGGTCGCCTCCTTCAAAACCCCTACCACCGAAGACGTCACCTCCGGTGTGGTCACTGCTCTGGGGGGAGTGCTCGGTGGCGCGGGGGGTCTCGGCTCGGGTGTAGCCGCGGTGATGATCGGGACCACCCACTTCACCAACGCGGTGGTGCAGCGGCGCGACCTGGCGCCCACCGCCATCCTGCGCCTGGGTTTGCCAGCGACCCAGTCCTTACCCCCGATGGTCGACTGGCCGGATGACCTGCGCGAAGCTTCGGGGAACCACAGCTACTTGGCCAAGGGGGGTCTCGAGTTCGATGGGCGCCCCATCTCTCCCATCGACCCCGCCGAGCTGCGCGCCATCGCCAGGGATATCGCGGCCAGGGGCTTAGAAAACGTCGCGGTATCGGCGGTCTTCTCGCCGATCAAGCCCGAGGCTGAGCTCGACGCCATCGAGATCCTTAGAGAGGTGCTCCCGGAGGCGCGCTACACCGCCTCCTGCCAGATCGGGCGCACCGGCCTGCTGGAGCGCGAGAATGCCGCCATCCTCAACGCGTCCCTGCGGGTGCTGGGGGGACGGATCGTCGGCGCCTTCCGCCAGGCCCTGGCCGATTTCGGCCTCCAGGCTCCGCTGTATTTCACCCAGAACGACGGCACGCTGATGAGCGCCGAGTACGTGGAGCGCTTCCCGGTCCTGACCATCGCCTCCGGTCCCACCAACTCCATGCGCGGTGCCGCTTTTCTTTCCGGGCTCAAGGAAGCCATCGTGGTGGACATCGGCGGGACTACTTCGGACATCGGCGCCCTGCACTACGGCTTCCCCAGAGAGGCCAGCGTCGCCGTGGAGGTCGGTGGGGTCAGGACCAACTTCCGCATGCCCGACATCCTGAGCATCGGCTTAGGGGGGGGTTCGGTGGTGTCGGAGCAACCCTTTGGGATCGGCCCCCGGAGCGTGGGCTTTCGCCTGTCCCAGGAGGCCCTGGTCTTCGGGGGGCGGACCCTGACCGCCACCGACCTGGTCGTCGCTGGCGGTCTGGCCGCAGTCGGGGAAAGAGAGCGGGTTCGGCACTTGCCGGCCGACCTGGTCGAGAAGGGTCTGGGCTGGATCCAAGAACACCTCTCGGCCAGTGTGGAAAAAGTCCTGCTCAGCCCTGAGCCGATCCCGGTGATCGTGGTCGGTGGGGGTTCGATCCTGGCCAAGGACGCGATCGCCGGCCTCCCGGTGATCCGGCCCGCGCACTACCAGGTCGCCAACGCGGTCGGGGCAGCCATCGCCCAAGTGAGCGGGGAGACCGACCGGGTCTACGCCTTGTCGGACTTGCCGCGCGAGCGCGCCCTCGAGGAAGCCCGCTTTCTGGCTACCCAGGCGGCGGTGGACGCCGGGGCCGATCCGGCCACCGTCGAGATCGTCGATGTGGAGGATGTCCCGCTGGCCTACCTCCCGGGAAACGCCACCCGGATCCGGGTCAAGGCGGTAGGGGAGGTGCAGCTTGCTTAGGGGCTGGGAGCTGTCCGCAGGGGACTTGGAGGCCTTGGCCTTGGGCGCAGCGATCCTGGGTACCGGCGGCGGCGGCAATCCTTACATCGGCAGGCTGAGGGCCACTCAGCTGCTCAAAGCCGGCTTCCGCATCCGGGTCCTGCCCTTCGACCAGCTGGAGGACGCAGACCTGGTGGTCGCGGTCGGTGGGATCGGCGCCCCGGTGGTCGGTATCGAGAAGTTCGAGAAGGGCGACGAGTGCTACCAGGCCATGCGGGCGGTCGAGCGCTTCTCGGGGAAGCCGGTCACAGCCCTCATCTCCTCGGAGATCGGCGGCTCCAACGCTATCGAGCCGCTCATCGCCGCGGCCTACGCCGGCTTACCGGTGGTCGACGCCGACGGGATGGGGCGGGCCTTCCCGGAGGTGCAGATGTGCACTTACCTGATCTACGGCCTCCCCGGAGCCCCGGCGGCCCTGGCCGACGAGAAGGGTAACATCGCGATCCTCAGCAGCGTCGCCGACGAGTACTGGCTGGAAAAGCTGGCGCGTACCGCCGCGGTGGACATGGGCGCGACGGCCGGTTTCGCCCTGGCCCCCATGCGGGGCAGCGATCTCAAGCGCACCGCCGTCCCTCACACCCTGTCCTTGGCGCTCAAGCTGGGCCGGCTGGTGTTGCAGGCCAGGTCTAGGCACCTGGACCCGGTCAGCCAGGTGGCCGGGGAGACCGGGGCTCAGCTGCTGTTCGAGGGCAAGATCCAAGACGTCTCCAGGCGGGTGGTCAAGGGGTTTGCCCGCGGCCGGGTAGAGATCGACGGCCTGCGCGATTTCCAGAGGTCGCGCCTGACCGTCGACATCCAGAACGAGAACTTGGTGGCACGCCGGGACGGCGAGGTGATCGCCTCGGTCCCTGATCTGATCATGATCCTGGACCTGGAGACCGGCGAGCCGATCACCACCGAGTTGCTGCGCTTCGGCTTCCGGGTGGCGGTCCTGGGCTTAGCCGCTCCGGAGCAGCTGCGCACCGCGCGCGCCCTGGAGGTGGTGGGTCCCCGCGCCTTCGGGTACGACCTCCCCTACAGGCCGCTGGGCGGCGGAGGCTGGTATGCGGAACATTGAGCTAGCCGATCTGGAGGACATCGCCCTGGGCGCAGCTGTCCTGGGCGCTGGTGGGGGTGGTGACCCCTACGTCGGCAAGCTCATGGCTCAGGCTGCCCTGCGCGCCGGCGGGCCGGTGGCCCTGATCGGCGCCGACGAGGTCGGGGACGAGGACCTGGTGGTCCCGGTGGCCATGATGGGCGCTCCCACGGTCATGGTGGAGAAGCTGCCCAGCGGCTTTGAGGTCATGCAGGCCTTCGGAGCCCTGCAAGCTTACCTGGGCCGGTCGGTGCGCGCGGTCATGAGCATGGAGATAGGCGGTCTCAACTCCACCATCCCCATCGCGGTCGCCGCCCACGAGGGCTTGCCCCTGGTGGACGCCGACGGGATGGGGCGGGCCTTTCCGGAGCTGCAGATGGTCACCCCCACCCTGCACGGCGTCAAGGCCACGCCGATGGCGATCTGCGACGAGAAAGGCAACGCCGCCCTCTTGGAGACTATCGACAATCACTGGACCGAGCGCTTAGCCCGCTCGATGACCGTCGACATGGGCGGCGCGGCCATGATCGCGCTCTACCCCATGTTGGGTAAGCAGCTGCGGCCTAGCGTGGTCCGGGGGAGCATCTCCCTAGCCCAGCAGGTGGGCCGGGCCATCCGCTCCGCCCGGGTGGAGCGCCGCGATCCGGTCGCTGGCCTGCTCGGAGCTTGCCCGGGAGCCTTGCTGTTCGAGGGCAAGATCCAAGACGTCTCCAGGCAGACGGACGGCGCCTTCGTCCGCGGGCGGGTGCGCTTGGAGGGCATCCACGCCTCTCGCGGCAGAGATTTCCAGATTGAGTTCCAGAACGAGAACCTGGTCGCCCTGTGCGGCGGTGAGCCGGTCGCCTGCGTGCCCGATCTGATCAGCACCTTGGACCTGGAGACTGCCGAGCCGATCACCACCGAGCGGTTGCGCTACGGGCTCAGGGTGGCGGTGGTGGGCCTGCCGGCCGATCCCCAATGGACCAGCCCAGCTGGCCTGGAGCTGGTGGGGCCCGAACGCTTCGGCTATCGATTTCCTTACCGGCCGGTACGCGAGCTGCTGCCCGCGTCCGGGCGGGCCTGAGGGCCCTGTGCCGCTGCGGCCGGGGCGGGAGGAGGAAGTGATGGGTAGAGGGAAGAGGTATAGGACCGGTCGGTGGGCAGCGGCGCTCTCCATCGCCCTGATGGGCTTCTCGGCGTCCGGGTTGGCGCGCAGCTTGACCCTCAACGCGGTGCAGACCTTTGGAACCATCGACCCGGCCAAGATGACCGACTACACCCAGTACCTGGCCGTGGTCAACCTCTACGACGACCTGGTCTACGCCTCGCCATCCGGCAAGATCATCCCCCACCTGGCCTCGAGCTGGACGGTCGGCGACGGCGGCAAGGCCTACACCTTCAAGATCCGCCCGGGTATCCGCTTCCACGACGGGATGCCCCTGACGGCGGCCGACGTGGTCTACTCCATGCGGCGCCTGCTGGCGATCGATCAGGGGCCGGCCTTCCTGTGGCAGGGTGTCTTGAAGCCTTCCGGGGTCACCCAGGTCGGGTCTAACCAGGTTCGCTTCACCCTGATCCACCCCTACTCTCCCTTCCTGGCCACGCTGCCGCTGCTCTTCGTCTTGAACGAAAAGCAGCTGGTCAAACACCAGAAGAGCGGTCCGTACGGCAAGTGGGGCGATTACGGGCAGTCTTGGCTGCTCAATCACGACGCTGGCTCCGGTCCCTACACCCTGCGCACCTTTGTCGACGGCAGCCAGGTGACCTTCCAGCGCTTTGCGGGGTACTGGATGGGTTGGCCCAAGGGCGCCTTCAACACCGTCAACGTGATCTTTACGAACAACGACTCCACCGTGCTGTCCTTGGCTAGGACTGGCCGGCTGCAGCTGACCAGCCAATTCCAGGCCCCGGAGACCTACAAGACTTTGGCCAGCTTCCCCAATTGGAAGGTGGTCAAAGCACCCTCCAACACCATCTTCTATCTCAAACTGAACACCCAGAAGCCACCTACCGACAGCCGCCGGGTGCGCTGGGCGATCGCCTACGCCATCCACTACGCCACCATTCAGCACTCCCTCTACCCCGGGGCGGCTCCCCGTGGACTGCTGGCCCCTCCGGGATCCGCCTTCAGCAACCCGAACATCCCCGAGCTGCACCAGGACCTGGCTAAGGCCAAGGCGGAGCTGGCGAAGAGCCGCTACGCCGGCAAGAAGCTGCACATCACCCTCACCTACGTGGCCGGGACCGCCTTCGAGCAGCAGGTCGCCCTGCTGCTCCAGTCCGACCTGGCCAAGATCGGTATCCAGGTCAGCATCGTTCCAGCCCCCTGGAACCGGATCACCCAGCTGGCCACCTCCAAGTCTCAGACCCCCAACGCCAGCGAGGTGTTCTTCGGCCCCACCTACCCCTCGCCCAACAGCGTGTTCTACACCCAGTACGACTCCAACGCCCCCCACACCTGGGCCTCCATGGCTTGGCTCCACGACCCCCAGGTGAACCGGCTGATCGTCCAGGCCCAGGACGCCAGCGGCTTTGCCCAGCAGAAGGCGATCTACGACAAGCTGCAGGCCATCTTGTTCCGCCTGATGCCCGATGTCCCCCTGGTGGTGCAGACCTACGAGTACGGGATGCTCAAGAGCATCCACGGCTACACTTACAACCCCATCCAGAGCTTTGACATGAACTTCCACAACCTCTACTGGGCCCCGTGATCTAGCCCAGCGCGCCGATGACCTACCTCAGTTACATCGCCAACAAGCTCGGGCTGGCCCTGCTGACCCTGTTCGGCCTCTCCCTGATCATCTTCTTGATCTCGCACGTGATCCCGGGGGATCCGGCTCGCCTCGAGCTGGGCCCCCTGGCCACCCAGGCGCAGGTGCTGAACCTGCGGCGCGAACTCGGCCTCAACCTGCCCCTGCCGGTGCAGTACGGCAACTACCTTTGGGGGCTGCTCCACGGCAATTTCGGGATCTCCTTGGTGACCCAGCACAACGTCTGGCACGACATCGCTACCCGGCTCCCCGCTACGCTGGAGCTGGTCTTGGCGGCGACTCTGCTGATCTTGGTCATCGGGGTGCCCCTAGGCGCCTTGGCTGCCCGTTACCAGAACTCCTGGATCGACGGCCTGTTCCGCCTGCTCAGCATCGGCGGCGTGGTGACGCCGAGCTTCTTCGCCGGGATCCTGCTGCAGATCGTCTTCGGCTACTTCCTCAACGTGCTCCCGGTCAGCGGCGAGGTGGCGCTGGGCGTCCCATACTCCGGGCACCCCACCGGGATGCCGGTTCTCGACGGGCTGCTCCGGGGCAACTGGCCGCTGTTCCTGAACGCGCTGCGGCACCTGATCCTGCCGGCGGTCAGCCTGGCTCTCGCCGATCTGGGCCAGGTCGCGCGCATCACTCGGGCCAGCATGATCGACGTGTCCAGAAAGGAGTACGTCCGGGCCCAGCGCTCCTACGGCCTGAGCGACGCCAGCATGACCTTCAAGTACATGCTCAAGCCCTCCTTCATCCCCAGCCTGACCCTGCTGGGGCTAGCCTTCGCGTCGCTGCTGGGCAACGCCTTCCTGGTCGAGCTGGTCTTCAGCTGGCCGGGGATCGCCAGCTACGCGGCCAAGGCGATCCTGCAGAAGGATATCAACGCGGTGATGGGGGTCGTCCTGGTCTTCGGCGTCTTCTTCGTGGTGACCAACTTCTTGGTGGACATCCTGGCCGGATACGTCAACCCCCGGCTCCGGTTGGGCACTCAGGCAGAGGGGTGAGGGGATGACCGCCGTACCGACCCCCCGCGGCGCGCGCCGGACCGGAGAGCACCCCGGGTGGTACCGCTTTCGCAAGAACCGGCCCGCCCTGATCGGCCTGGGCCTGGTGCTCCTGATCGGCCTGGCCACTTTGCTGGCGCCCTGGATCGCCCCCTATCCCCACCAGATTGGCCCCTTCGTGAACTTCTCGGCTGCCAACCAGCCGCCCAGCTGGGCGCACCTGATGGGGACCGACACCGCCGGCCGCGACGTCCTCACCCGGGTCCTGTTCGGTTACCGGACCTCTTTCCTGCTGATGCTGGTGGTCTTGGGGATCGGCGTGCCCCTGGGGGTGCTGTTAGGCTTGGCGGCCGGCTACTTCGGTGGCTGGACCGAAGCGATCCTGATGCGGTTGACCGACGTCTTTCTGGCCCTGCCGCCGCTGGCGGTGGTCTTGGCGGTGACCTCGGCGCTCGCTCCCAGCCTGGGCACGGCCATGCTGGCCCTGGCGGCGCTGTGGTGGACCTGGTACGCCCGGTTGGTGCACGGCCTGGTCAGGTCGATCAAGAAAGAGGACTTCATCCTGGCGGCGAGGCGCTCTGGGGCCAGCACCGGCCACATCCTCTTCCGGGAGATTCTGCCCAACATCATCTCCACCATCGCCGTCAAGATCACCTTGGACGCGGGTTTCGTGATCCTGCTGGGAGCGGGCCTGTCTTTCCTCGGCTTGGGGGCCCGCCCGCCTACCCCGGACCTGGGGACCATGGTGGCCGACGGGGCCAACTACCTGCCGGAGATGTGGTGGGAGGCCATCTTCCCGGGCTTCGCGATCCTGGTCCTGATCCTCGGTTTCAACCTGCTCGGAGACGGGCTCAGGGACTACTTCGACGTCGAGGTCCTCTAGGTGGCTGAGGCGCTGCTGGAGCTAGAGGGCCTGCGGGTGGAATTCCGCGGACCCCGTGGAATCTCGCGCGTTCTGGACGGTGTGAGCTTGCGAGTCGCCGCCGGCGAGCGGGTCGCGGTGGTCGGCGAGACCGGTTGCGGCAAGAGCCTGACGGTGCTGGCGATCTTGGGGCTGCTGCCCCAGGGCGCGCGGTTCCGAGGGCGGCTGCGCCTGTTGGGCCGAGAGGTCCCCGCTGCCGAGTGGGGGAGGAGCAAGCGCCCCCTGCCGGGCGTCGCCATGGTCTTCCAGCAGCCCATGTCCTCGCTCAACCCGGTCTTCACCGTCGGCGACCAGCTGCGAGCGGTGGCCAGAACCCTGCCCCACCTGCGCGCCCTTCCCGCCCCCCGGCTGCGCGCGCGCTTGCTGGAGGTGTTGAGCGCTGTCCAGCTGGCCGACGGCGACCGCATCCTGCGCAGCTACCCCTTTCAGCTCTCCGGCGGTATGCGCCAGCGGATCCTGATCGCCTTGGCCCTGCTCAAAGAGCCCAAGTTGCTGATCGCCGACGAGCCCGGTACCGCCCTGGACGTGACGCTGCAAGCGGAGATCCTCGGCCTGCTGGACCACCTGGTGCGGACCCAGCAGCTCGCGCTGCTGCACATCACCCACAACCTCGGCGTCGCCCGGGCGACCACCGACCGGGTCTACGTCATGTATGCCGGCTCGGTGGTCGAGGAAGCTGCGGCGGAGCAGCTGTTCTCCTCGCCCCTCCACCCCTACACCGCCGGCCTGATGCGCTCGGTGCCCAGGCTGGATGGCTCGGGCTTCGGCGAGGGGATCGACGGCACCCTCCCCTCCTACCTCGAGGTCGACCTGGGCTGCCGCTTTCGGCAGCGCTGCACCTTCCGAGATTCGCGCTGCGAAGAGAAGCCGGAGCTGAGCAGCCCCTCCCCGGAGCGCCGAGTGGCCTGCCACCACTGGGAGCTGGTCCGGGCCGCGGCGGCGCTCGAGGAGCGGGTATGAGCTCCCCCTCCGACCTGGTCCTATCGGCTGAGGGGCTCCAGCAGAGCTTCGCGGTGGCTAGGAGCGTGGCCGGGCGGACCAAGGGGTGGCTCAGGGTCCTCAGGGGTGTCTCCTTGGAGCTCGCCAGGGGAGAGATCTTCGGCCTCGCCGGCGAATCCGGCTCCGGCAAGTCGACGCTCGGCCGTATCCTGGCCGGGATCGACCGGCCCCTGGGGGGCCGGCTGCTCCTAGGGGGCCGCGACGTCTTCGGCGACCGCTTGGAGAACTCCTTACTCTTCAAGCGAACCGTGCAGATGGTTTTCCAGGACCCGTCCTCCTCCCTGAACCCCAGGAGGACCACCGGGCAGACCCTGGAGGTCCCCCTGCAGGTCCTGCGGCTGGCCAGGGGTCAGCGCAGCGCCCGGGTAGCCGAGCTGCTCGACTTGGTGGAACTCGATCCCAGATACGCGCTGCAATACCCCTCGACGCTGTCTGGGGGACAGAAGCAGCGGGTGGCGCTGGCCCGGGCGCTGGCCCTGAACCCCCAAGTGCTCATCTTGGACGAGCCGACCTCAGCGCTCGACGTCTCGGTCCAGGCCAAGATCATCAAGCTGCTGCTCCGGCTGCGCAGCCAGCTCGGGCTGTCCTACGTCCTGATCAGCCACGACCTCAGCCTGATGCGCAACGTCGCTGACCGGACCTCGGTGATGTACCTGGGGAGGATCGTCGAGGCGGGTCCCACCCCGAGAATTTTTCAGGGGCCGCAGCACCCCTACACCCAGATGCTGCTGGCGGCGGTCCCCACCCTGACACCAGATGAAGAGGCGCTCAAGCCCGCCAAGGTGCAGCCGGTGGGGGAGATTCCCAGCCCCTCCAGGATCCCCTCAGGCTGCTCGTTCCACCCCAGGTGTCCCTTCGCGATGCCGGTCTGCTCGGATCAGGCTCCGCCGGCCGTACCCAAGGGAGAGGGCCAGTTCGCTGAGTGCCACCTCGGCGTCCCAGCCGGCCGCGCCTGATACCCCTCCAGCGGCTGCCTGGAGCTATTGCCTGCGGTCGCGGTCAGCCGCCCCGGTGCCGGGCTGGCCGCCGGGTTCTGTGAGGGGCTAGCTCGAAGCTCCAGCGCGCTCTGGCCAGGATCAGCCGCCAGCCCGGTACCGGAGAAGGCTCGAGCTGCCGATTGGCTCTGAGCCAGCCGACCACCCGCCCCCGGTCGGTGAGCAGGCACAGGTACCCGAAGGGCCTGCGCACCACCACCGCGGACAGGCTGAGCTCTGAGAGCACCCGCTCGGCGGCGACCGAGTCGAAAGCCCGGTCCGGCCGGCCGGGTACCGCCAGGGCTGCTAGGCCCAGCGGGACGGCCCGTCCCAGCCCGTCGATGCCGAACTCCCCGAAGGGGAAGCGGATTCCCAGCAGCACGTGGACCACCCGGCCTCGGCCAGCGCCGCTCGGCGCGATGTAGAAGGCCAGCGGCCTGATGGCGGCTAGGGCCAGCTGGCAGCGGGGCAAGAGGGTAGCCGGCGCAGCCCGCGAAGCTGGCAGCAGCCCGAGCAAGACCGCGAACAGCAGGGCCTTCACCGCTCCGCCTCTCCCGGGGCTCCCTGCGCCAGCGGCAGGTATAGGCCGACCGAGCTGCCCTGACTGCTCCAGCGCGCGTAGACCTGCTTGCCGTGGGCCGCTGCCACCGAGGCGACGATGGCCAAGCCCAGGCCGGTCCCGCTCCCTCCCCCCTTGACGAAGGGGTCAAAGGGGTGCTCGGGAGGCGATTGGCCCCCTCGGTCCTCGGCCAGGAGCAGGACTTCTTGCCGCTCGGGGAAGCTCTGGATCCGGACTCTCAGCAGGCCGCCGCCGTGGCGCTCGGCGTTCTCGACCAGGTTGCGGGCGGCCAGCAGGATCAACTCGGGTTCCCCCAGCACCCAGGCCTCCCCTACGGGGTCGACCGCCAGCTCGCAGGCCAGCAGCTCCCCCAAGGGCACCTGGCTGAACTGGGCGCCCCGGCGCCCTTCCGAGCGGGCCAGCTGCAGCAGGCTGTCGACCAGCCGCTGCATCCGCTCCCACTGTTCCTGGCTGCCCGCCAAAGCCCTGGGCTCGGCGGGGTGGCGGGCCAGCACCTGGAGGTAGCCGCCTAGCGCTGCCAAGGGATTGCGCAGCTCGTGCGAGGCCCGGTAGGCGAACTCGCGGGCGCTGCGCTCCTGGATTTTGAGCCGGTCCAAGGCGGCGCTGAGCCGCATCAGCAGCGCGTTGAGGCTCTGCACCACCGGCACCAGCTCGGGTAAGCCCGGCTCGGCCAGCTCGCTCAGGTCTTGGGGGCCGCGGCGGGCCAGCTGCTGCCCCAGCCGGGACAGCGGCGCGGTGGCTTTGGAGAGCGCCACCGCCCCCACCAGGAAGACCAGCAGCAAAGTGGGCAGCCCGACCTCTAGGTAGAGCCGCAGCAGCTGCTCCGGGAGGGTGGCGATCCCGCGCAGCGGGACGTCTAGGCCGACCATGGAGCTGCCCTCGGGGAGGGCGATCCATAGGTCGTTGCCGCGCCGCAGCGAGAGGCTCCGGCCGGCCCGCAGCTGCGCGCTGACCTCCTGGGGGATCCGGTGGGGGCCGGTGTCGGTGAAGCGCACCTGGCCGTTCCTCTCCAGGAAACCGGTGCCGCCGAACTCCTGGACCAACCCGGCTAAGGCCCGCACCCGGCCGCCGGTGATCGCCAGCAGGCCCAACCGGGCCAGCGCGGCGCGCTCCAGCGAGGACTCCGCTGCCTGCCTGGCCACCCGGATGGTGATCAAGCTGAGCGGTACGAAGAACAGGACCAAGGCGGCCAGCATGGTCAGCAGCAATCTCAGCCGCAGGCTCACAGCCGCAGGCGGTAGCCGCTACCCCGCAGGGTCTGGATGGCCGGCGGTGCACCCAGCTCCCGGCGCAGCAGCGAGAGGTGGACTTCCAGGGTGTTGTCCTCGACCAGCTTGCCCCAGGCGCTCAGCATCAGGGCTTCCCGGCTGATCACCCGTTCGGGGTGCTTGAGGAAAGTGGCCAGCAGCTGGAAAGCCTTGGGCGGCAGCTCCAAGGCCTTGGCGCCCCTTCGGGCCACCATGCCCTCGGGGTCCAAGCGGATACCTTTGTACTCCAGGGCCTCGGCCCCTCCCCGGCTGCTGCGCCTGAGCAGCGCCTGAATCCTGGCCAGCAGCTCGGCTAAGGCGTAAGGCTTGACCACGTAGTCATCGGCGCCCTCGCGCAGGCCTTTGACCCGCCACTCCACCTCATCTAGGGCGGTGAGCAGGATCACCGGCACGCTGCTGCGCTCCCTGAGCTCGCGCAGGAAGCTGAAGCCGTCGCTGCCCGGCAGCAGCACATCGAGCAGGATCAGATCGGGTTGGGCGGAGACCTGCCTGAGGCCTTCAGCGGCGCTGGTGGCGGTCAGGACGGCGTACCCCTCTAAGCCCAGCGCCAGCGCCAGCGCCTCGCGCACCCCCAGGTCATCCTCGACGATCAAGATCCTGCTCAGGCTCACCGACTCCATTCTGCAGCAGACCGGCTGGGGCTAGCCCCAGCCGGTCTGCGCGCCTCAATTCTGGTAGGTGACGACCTCGTTGCCGCAACCGTCGAACGAGGCGGTGATGGTCTCGGTGAGCGACTGCGAGCTCCTGGTCAGCACCTCGCTGCCCCCATCGAAGCCGATATCGCCCTGGGCTACGCAGCTGGCATTCCAGTGCAGGGTGGGATTAGGCTTCCAGGACAGCGCCCACTGGATACCGGACAGCGTCAGCTGGCTGCCGGTTCCTCCGGGCCCGGCGATGGTGCCGCTCTGATAGGGCTGCGCTAGGTGGTCGGGGGTGTAGCTGTGGCTGCCATTCCAGCTGAAGTTGCCCTGCAGAATCGCGCCGGTCTTGGTGATCACGGTCAGATCGCTGCTCTCCTGGTGGCTAATCTGGTAGGGGACGCTCTGGCGGTTCACCGTGAAGCTGCCGCTTAGGCTGCGCTGCTCGACCCGCCCCGAGGGCCAGCTGCTGGTCAAGTTAAGCTTGTTCAAGGTGACCGTGAACCCTGCGAAGTGATCGCTGGGGTCGGTGAATACCACGCTGGCGCTGCCCTGATCGGAGAAGTTGACCGACGAGCCCGGGAGGGTACCCGTGCAGTTCAGCGTCACGTCGTAGGTTCCGACCTGCGGCTGCGCGATCTGTACGGTGCAGTCGGCGCTGCCCGGCGCTGGCAGGTAGACGTGCCAAGCCCGGAACAGCCGGATCAGCGGGTGGGGCAGAGTCGCCCACCACCCGCTCCAGCTCACCGCACCGGTGCTGGGCGCAGGGACCGCCAGCGCGCTGGCCGCCTGGTAGTCGGCTGTGTCCAGCAGGCCGCTGGTGGCTTCCAGGTTGCTGCGCAGGGCGTACTCGGCGGCTTGGGCGCTGGCGCTGGGAGACGCGGGGTTTCCGGTGAGGGCCTGGTTGCCGCAGCCGGCCAGCAGACCGCAAGACGCGAGACCGAGGGCGACGGGAAGAAATTTGTGCATCTCTAAACCTCCAGTTGGAACTTTAGAGGTGTGGGCTGAAGATGAGAGCAGCCGCCGGCTGAAGCTGAGCTGAAGCGGGAATCGCTGCCGCTCGGCTCTGTCCCCTCCGCCCGCTTACACCTCTCCCGTGAGCTGCGCGGCTCCGAAAGATCCGGTGCTCCTGGGCTTCAGCCGGAACCAGCCCTTTCCGCGAGTGGCGTTTTAGGGTATGATAGGGGAGACTCAGATCCCGCCCACGTGAGGTTAAGAATGGCAGGAGAGCGGCGCGTCGTTCACATTCGCTGCGGTGAATTTCAGAATAAGAGCGAGGAGACGGCCTTTAGGCGCATCGAGGAGCTCCTGGACAAGAAGACCGACAGCGGCCCCTGGCGGCTCTTGAGCAATCTGACGCTGTTTGAGTTCGGGAAGGCGTACGAGATGGACTTAGTGGTGCTGGGTGCTCGGCGCTTCTTCCATATCGAGGTGAAGCACTACACCCCCAGCGGCCTGTGCAACGACGCCAACTTCCGGAAGTGGAGGATCGCCACCGAAGAGAAAGCGAAAAAGCTCAAGGGGATCTTGTCCAAGAGCCTGGAGCGAGAGATCCCTTGGGTGAAGGGCGTTTTCCTGCTGACCCAGGACGGCGCTGTCCCTAAGAACCTCCAGCAGGACCTGGGGGGAAAGCTCTTCACGCTGAGCCAATGCGCGGAGCTGCTCGAGCTAGACACCCCCTCCAGCCAGCAATCCCTGAGCGCCTCCGAGCTCGATCGGCTGGTCGGCGCCTTAGAGCCCAGGTCCCCGCTCTACGCCGGGAAACTCCGCAACCTGGGCCCTTTCAGCGCCATGGAACCGATCGATATCCGAGACCAGCAGTACCGGGTGTATACCGCCAAAAAGCAGGGGCGCTCCGGCCGGGTGGAGCTGCACCTCTACGACCTCACCGCCTCCCCAGAAGCCCGGAACTGGGCGGAGCGCCACTCCGAAGCTCTGCGCACCTTACCCCATCGCGAGCACGTCCTGCAGCTGATCGATACTTTCCAACCGATCCCAGGGTTTGAAGGAGAGCTCTATTTCTTCACCACCGAGCACTCGGCCAGCCCCAGCTTGGCGAAGCGCCGGCAGGATCCCGCCTGGGGAAGGGAGGCTCGCCTGGTGTGGGCCTGCTCGGCGGCTCAGGCGCTGGCGGAGTTTCACGAGGACGGCTTTCTCCACCGCAATATCTCCGATGCCACCCTGCTGGTCCGCAGCGACGGGGAAGCTGTGTTCACCGGATGGAATTACACCCGCCTGCCGTCGGCCGAGCAGGCTAAAACCATCTCGCTCGCCGCGCCGCCGCGCCTCTCGCCAGGGCAGGCCCCGGAGCTGGCGGGAGGGCTGCAGCAGGCTTCCCCGGCCTCGGACGTCTACGCCCTCTGCTGCGCCCTGGAGGATCTGGACTTGGGAGCGCCGGCTGAGGAATTTTTGCGGCTGGGCCTAGGTGATGATCCCGCGCAGCGCCTCTCGGCCGCCGATTTGGCTGAGCGGCTGCGGAGCCTGTTGCAGGCCGCTTCTGCCCCGCCGGCCTTGCCGCCGGCCGATGTCTGGGATGAGCGGACCACCCTGCTGCTCCCCTTAGGGCCGAACGGTGACGCGACCGAATGGAAGATCAGCGAGCTGCTCGGCGGTTCGGGTGAGCGCTTGACCTTTGAGGCGGTCGAGGAAGTCAAAGCCGGGCAGCCGGCTTTGACCAAGCGGGTCGTCATCAAGGCCGCTACCGGCGAGGCGGAGGGCGCGAGGTTGGTGGCCACCTACCAGGGCTTGCGGAAGGCTTTTGCCGGAGGCTTCCTGGGGCAGAGCGCGCTGCTCTGGGCCGCGGACAGCTGTCGCCTCGCGCCCCGGTGGCCGCTCTGAGCTGGGTGCCGGGCGAGAGCCTGGGCCCGGAGCGCTGGGGGAGGACCGGAGAGATTGCCGAGCAGGTCGGCGCCCCGCAGCTGGAGCTGGTGCGCAGCTGGCTGGGTAGCGCCCTGCGGGCGCTGGAGCAGCTGCACCGCCGCGGCTGGATCCACGGCGATATCAGCCCGGGCAACCTGATCTTCAGCGGCGGGGACCTGGCCCTCATCGACTTCGACTGCTCGGTCAGGATCGGTGATCCCAGAGTGGGGTTCAACCCGCAGTTTTCTCTCCCGATTCGGGAAGGAAGTGGGTTGGCCGCACCCGAGGTCGACCTCTACGCCTTGGGCGCTAGCTTCTTCGCCCTGCTCTACGGCGTAGATCCCTCCAAGGGCCTAGATGCTCGGGCGGTTCCGGTGAGCGGCCTGCTGCCTTGGGGTCAGATCCCCGAGCCGGACCGGGAGTTCTGGCGCCCCCTAGAAGCTTTCTTGCGCCGCTGCTGCGAGGACGGAGAGCACCGCTTCCGCACCGCCGAGCAAGCCAGCTACGCCCTGCAGCACCTGGAGAGCTTGGCTCAGCCGGGCCAAGAGCTGGAGCGCCGCTTGGAGCCGCTGGGACACCTGGAACCCAAGCAGGTTCCCTGGCTGGAGGAGCTGCTCTCCGGCTATCCGGGCTCTCTGCACGGGAACCGCGAGACGCGCGGCTTAGACAGCCGCTTTGCCGAGCAGACCTACGTGCCCACCAGCCTGGACGAGGAGCTTCTGGGCGACCTGCAGCGGGGTGACGCCTCGCTGGTACTGCTCTTCGGCAACGCCGGGGACGGCAAGACGGCTTTTCTGCAACACCTGCTGCGCCGCTTGGGGTTCACGCCCCTGGAGTCGGCTCAGAGGGTGCAGGGGTACCGCCTGCCGGATGGCCGCGAGCTTCTGGTCAACCTCGACGGCTCCGCCGCTTACGGGGAGAAGAGCTCCCGCGAGCTCCTCGACGATTTTTTCGCCCCCTTCCACCAACCTCCTGGCCCCGGTTTCCCTAAAGTCCGCCTGATCGCCATCAACAGCGGTCCGCTCAAGCAGTGGGCGACCGCACAACCCGACGGTTGGCTGAAGAGCCAGCTGCTAGCAGTCTTGGCCGGGGACCTTCGGTCCATCGACCCCGCTCTGCGCCTCATCGACCTCAACGCCCGCTCCTTGGTCGGCCATTACCGGGGCGCTGAGCTGCGCAGCGAGTTTCTGGACCAGCTGCTCGACAGGATGCTGGGTCCGGAAGAGACCTGGGCGGTTTGCCCCAGCTGCAGCGCCCAGAACCGTTGCAGCGCCTGGGCTTCGGTCCAGGCGCTGCGCTCAGACGCCGGTCCTGGCCTGCGGCGAGCTATCTGGACCGCCTTCCAAGCGGTGCACCAGCGGGGTAGAGTGCACATCACCGCCCGGGAGCTGCGCGGGGCTCTGAGCTATGCGGTCTTCGGTCTGCACCGCTGCCAGGACCTGCACCAGGATCCGAACCTGCAGCCGGATACCCTAGCCCAGCGCCTTTTTGCAGGGGACTCGGCGCACCGCCAGGGCGAGCTGCTCGGAGAGTTGGCCCAACTCGATCCGGCTCTGGGCAGCGATCCGCAGGTTGACCGGGAGCTGGTCGGCGGCTCGGCGCAGGCGGGCCCCGATCAGCTGGCCGCCAGGCGCCGCCAGGCCTACCTGGAGGGGAGAGTCGCTCTGCACCGGGGGGAGCACCTAGAGCGCTTCCTAGGCTTTCCCCAGGCGTCCCCCGCCCAGCGCCGCGAGCTGACCGACCGGCTGCTGGCCGGCATCTCCGCCCTACAGCCGCTGCCCAGGGTGGCCAAGCGCGGCGGCCTGGCGCTGCGCATGGCCGGCCGCCAGCAGACCGAGACGGTGTTTTGGGCGGAGAAGCAGCGGGAGAATTTCTCCCTGGAGATGGAGCCCTCCTACGCCGGCCAGGTCGAGCAGCTCCACCAGGCCCTGCTGCTCTGCTACCGCAGAGGGGAGCGCCGCGAACAGCTGCGGCTGACCACCGACCTATTCGCGGCGCTGCTCGACCTGGCCGGCGGCGCGCAGCTCCCCTTGGACGCCACGTACGCCGAGATCTACGCCAACTTGGAGATCTTCATCCAGCGCCTGACCAGCGACGAGGAGCGCAACTGGCGAGCTTGGATCCCGGCCGATCCCCAAGCGGTCTACCAGCTCATGGTGGTCTCCCCCATGCAGCCCGAGCGCCCGAGCGAGGTCCTGCTGAGCAGGGCGCTCCCCCAGGAGGACCCCTATGCCTGAATCCGAGATGCTCCCTCAGGAGCTGGTCGAGAAGGTTCTCGGCGAGGACACCGCTGAGCGGCTCTGGACCAAGATCTACTGGCCGGTCCTGCCGGTGAACCCTCAGAGCTTTGCCCTGGGCTCGGTGCTGCCGGCCCTGTGGTACCTGCTGCGCTTCGGCCGGCGGCGCGGCCGGGGGAAGTTCAACGCCACCTACGGGAGAAATCCCCAAGACCGGGAGATCAGCGCCCTGGACGTCGCGCGCAAGCTCCAGGGGCCGGGGTGGTCGCAGCGCCCCCCTTCGGAGATCGGCGCCGACGTGATCGCCGACTTCCTGCTGGCCAGCGCCTTCGAGGTCAGGGGCCGCTCCCAGGGCCGCAGCGCCCCGGTGCAGCGGGTTTACCCCAGCCACTACTTCGCCTGCTGGGTCGACCTCCCCTACGACGCGGCCCACTTGCGCTACGTCCCCGAGATGTTGGCCGCGCTGCTGAGGACGCAGCCGGCCTACCGGGAGCAGCGCGATCCCTTCGCGGGCAACCCTGTGCTGGCCCTGTTCGGCCAGGGGGTGCAGGCCGCCGGCCAACCCAGCGGCGACCAGCTCAGCCGGGACGCAGCCCAGCTCGGGGCGGATCAGCTGCTGATCGCCGCGGTGGCGCGCCAGCTGGAGGTTCCGCCGGAGCCGGCCGGCAAACCTCCCCGCAACCTGCGCAGGCAGGGGGAGAGCGCCGAGATCTCCGGCCAGCTGCCGCTGAGCCAGCGCGGCTCCGAGGTCTTGCTCTCCACCCTCCGCGCTTTCTTTGAGGGCTGGGCGAAGCAGCTGCCCCGCCTGCTGCTGGCCCAGCAGAGCGAGTTCCTGATCGGGCTCGGCTTGCTGCAGCTGCTGGGCTGCACCGCCAGCTCGCTGGAGGCTTGGTCGGAGAAGGGGCTGCCGGAGGACGCACCCCCGCTCGAGCTGCTGCTCGACTGCTCGGGCGGCAGCCGCCCCGAGCTGCGCCAGGCCTCCGAGGAGAGCCTGGAGCTGGCGCTGCAGCGCTACCTCCGCCTGCCGGAGACCTTCATGCTGCTCCGGGTCCTAGAGGACGCTGCCTTGGACAGTGCCCTGGACCTGCCGCCGGCTGAGCCCCGGGCGGTGGAGCGGCTCAGGGTGCTGGGCGACTTGCTGTTCGGCCGCCACCCCCGCAGCGACGAGATCCGGATCCACCTGCGCCGGAGCTGCGCCAGGCTCCGGGACCACCTGAAGGGCGGCGGCTACGAGGAAGCCCTCGGATACCTGCAGGAGTCGCTGGCCCGCTCCGAAGGGACGGAGTCCGGCGAGCCGCTGGCCAGAGGCTTGGCCCGGGCGCTATGCAGCCTCCAGGGAAAAGATCCCGGCGCGCGTCTCTTGGAATTTTGGGACAGCGCCGGCCAAGCCGGCCTGGCTGCTCCCCAGGCGCTGCTGGCCAAGCGCAGCGTGCAGCGCCTGGGCCGGAAGGCGGAAGCGCGCTCGGCGCTGCTCAGCAACCTCGGCTTGGACGCTCTGGTGCACCTGAGGCTGCAGCAGGGGCCCTGCTCGCTGGCCGAGTTCACCGGATTCTTGGCCGAGCGCTACGGCCTGCTCGTCGACCGAGCCCCTGCCGGCCTGGACCTGCCGCAGAGCTTGCTGCTGCAAAACCGCGCCGATCTGGAGGGCCGCCTGCGCGACCTGGGGCTGCTGACCAGCGTGAACGACGCCGAGACCATGAAGATGCTCTCTCCCCGCTACCAGGGGGCGGCGTGAAGGCCGCGGTCGCCGGCTGGCTGCAGTCGGCCCTCGCCGAGCTGCTCGCCGCGCCCGTGCTCGGCAGCGTCGCCTACCTGCGCGAGCTGCCCGGCTGGCTGCAGGCGGAGCTGATGGACCAGGTGGGGGGCGAACTGGGGGGCTGGCAGGTCCGGTGGGTGCGGGGCGACTCCGACCCAGGCCGTTTTTGTATCCAGGCCGATCAGGCGGTGCAGCTGCGTGAGGACAAGGGCCCGGCGCTCTGCCTGGTGATCGACCCCGAGCGGTCCGGCGCCGGCTTGGACGGGATCTACAGCGCGGCTCGGGAGATCGGCGAGCGCGACCTGGCCGATCGGGCTTGCGGCTGCATCCTGCGGGAGCTGCCAGCCCCGCAGCGGCGCAGCGCCGAGCGGGCGGTCAGGGAGGCCAACCGGCTGGGTGGCCGCCGGCGCAAGGAGCTGCTGTCCCCTTGGAGCAGGGTCCGCTTCTACGCCGCCTGCCTGCGGGACCCGGGCGCCGCGCTCAGCGAGCTGGGGCTCTGGCCGGTCGCGCTCGCGGAGCTGGGCGGCCCGGAGCAGCTAGGGGGCTGGCTGGAGCGCGCCCGCCGGATGTCCGAGCTGCTCCTGCTGCCCGAGCGGCAGGTGTCGGCGCCGGCCCGGGTCGACCGGTTGCTCCTGCCCGACCTCTCGCTGCGCCCCGCCTTGCTCCTGGTCGCTGAGCTGGCCCAGCGCCAGGGGGCGGCGAGCGCCCTGGAACAGGTTCTGCAGCAGCCCGAGCTCTACCTGGGCCGGCTGAACCCGGGGATCTTCTCCCAGAGCGTGCAGCGCACCGAACTGCTGCCCTGGGAGGTAAAGGGCAAGCTGGCGAAGTGGAGCGGCCTGCGGGAAGGGGAGGGTTACCCGGTCTGGCAGGTCGACCGCCAGGGGGAGACCAAGCGCGGTTCGGGCAAACTGACCATCCGCTGGAAGGCTTATCCGGAGGTCGAGACCGGATCGGCTCGCTACGGCATCGACCTCTACGCCGAGCTAGCCGGTGAAGAGGTCATCCTGGCCAGCAAAGAGGTGATCCACAAGAACCAACCGTTCCAGTCGGTGGCTTTTTACGGCAGCGATCTGGATTTGCCCGGCGAGGACCCCTCCTCGGTGTACACCCTAGCCAAAGTGCGGCTCTCTTGCGGCGCCCTCCCGCCCCAGGAGAGCGAGGAGCTGATGGTCCAGAGCGGCGACGTCCAGGTCGGCAGCTCCTCGGGAACCCGGCGGGCTCGCACCCTGATCGAAGGCTTGCTGGCCAGCGGCCTGAGCATGGACGAGCTGCCGAGCTACGCCGGGGCGTCGGCCGGTGGCAAAGTGCGCCTAGACGTCAACGGCCACGATCTGGTGGTGCCCGGAGGGCAGAGGCGCAAAGTCAAAGTGCCCCGCTCCCCCCTGCAGTGCCAAATCGAAACCTCGTGGAAAGAGAAGAACTGGGCGCCGCTGCGCTGGAAGCTGCGGGTGCGGGGCGACGGCCAGCCTGCAGGCGACCTCGAGCCTGTGCCGCTTCCCGGAGTCAGCGGGACCCGCTTGGAGCAGACTGCGAAGGATCTGGCGAGGTTTGGGGACTTAGGTGTCCTGTCCGCACTGATGCTGGAATCCTTCGATCCAGATACCTACCTCAACGCCTGGATCGAGGCCTACGGCGACGGCAGCCGCGATCCGGAGCTGGCCCTGGCCCATACCCTGGAGGTCAGCGACCTCTCCGGGGCTTTTCTGGGATTGATCGTCCTCCCCAGCCACCCCCTGCGCTTGGCTTGGCTGGAGGCCTACCAGCGCCTGTGGGCTGAGGCTGAGCGCGGTATCCCGGGTCTCCTCAGGGAGTTCAGCGAGCCCTTCTCCAACCAGGCAGTGCCCTGGCTGCTCCCTGGGCCGCGGTCCAAGGTGCTGGTCTACGGCGGTAACCTGGACTTCCACACCGTGGCGATGCTGGATCCCGACGATCCAGATCCTAGGTCGACGCTGGCCACCCTCAGCCGCTTGTGGCAGAACGGCTCCCTGCGAGATGACCGGGCCGAAGATCAGGGAGACGACCCCACCCAGAAGATCTTGGCTGCGCAGCTGAGCGCGTACTGGCACGCCCACCCGGCCTACTCCCTGCTCAAGATCCGCGCTGAAGGGGCGGGGGACGGGAAGCTGCTGGCCCGGGCGCTGGGTAAAACCCTCCAGGAGGCGTCCGGCACCGATCTGGACGGAGAAGCGGAACCCCAACGCGCTTATGACCTCTCCTTGCTGCTGACCGGCCCTCGGGACTCCCGCACGGGCAGCTACCTCGACGAGGTTGCTAGCCGCCAGCGGGCGGGCCAGAGCGTAGCGCCGCTGGACCGCTGGATGCTCGAGAATACCAAGGCCAGAATTCCCAGGCCGCAGCTGCGCTGGAGCCTACGGGACAGCCTGGATTCGGCGGCCGGCAGCCACCTGGCGGTGATCTTCCGAGCCTTCGCCTTGGAGGTGGTCATCCGGCCTCGCGCGGAGCTCGCCAGCGGCCCGCCCTCGCCCTACTGGGTGTACGGCCTCCTGCCCGGCCAGCGCTCTAGGGCCGTGGGGGAGGGCTGGGAGTTCTACCTCCCCACCGAGCAGGAGCGGCCCAAGCACCCGGCGGGCGCCCGCTTCACCGACCGCCTCGCCCGCCTGCAGACCAAGCTGATGGAGCTGGTCGCCGTCCAGCTGGGGGGTAACCCCGCGTCGGACTGGCCAGCGCTCCGGGTCTCGGTCCCTCAGCAGACGGCGCGGCACCTAGAGGAGCTGCACCAGCAGAGCGATTGGGTCGTCCTGCTCGACCACTACGCCCAAGCCGCCTACTTCGACGACCCGGCGCGCTACCCGGAGATCTACCGGCGCTACATCGTCAGCATGGAGACAGAGAGCTCTGACCTGAGCCGGCTGCAGCTGATCACGTCGACGGAGCAGCGCGGATCCAGCCAAGAGCGCCTGCGCGCTCAGCTGCTGGCGGCGGGGTTGCCTTCCACCCAAGCTGCGGCGGACGCCCTGCTGGAGCAGCTCAAATCCTTGAGCGGGCGCCTGGCCATGCGGCTCGGCGAGGATTTCCCCGGAGGGGCGCTGCGGGTGATCTCCCTGGCGGTCTTCCGGCTCCTGGCCTGCCGCGGGGTCTTCCCCGGTATCTCCTTGCGGCGCGGCGTCTTGGTGCCGACCTGGGATTTCCCGGAGAGCTGGGAGTTCCCCGAGGGGCCAGATACCGCCTTGCTCTACCTAGAGCCCCTCTCCAGGCCCAGGCGCCTGCAGGTGTGGCCGCTGCTGGTGGGGTCCGAGCCCAACCTGCGCCGGGTCCACAGCGCTGCGCGCCAGCAGAGTCAGGACAAGCAGAGAGAGCAGGTTGTGGGGTGGCTGCAGCGTTGGCTGCGGGAGGACTGGTTGCAGGAGGACCCGGTCGGGGGGGCGCTGCGCCGAGCTCTGCTGGTTAGGAACTGGACCTGGCAGAGGGAGCGAGCTCTGGCCCGCGGCTTCGAGGCGGGGGATTTCGAAGCGGCCCTGGCCGAGCTGGGCCGGGAGTCCTCAGGGTCCGATCTTCAGATCGAGGCCGGCAAGTTCCTGTGCGCCGTGTTCTGCCCCGACCAGTGGGCCGAGCAACCGGTCGAGCTGGAGCAGAAGCGCTACCTCTTCGGCGGGGCGGCGCTGCGGGATCCGGATCTGCTGGGCGACGAGCAGGCACTGGACCCGCCGGATGCGCTGGGACCAAAGGGTGGGTCGGGCGCGGGAGAGCTCGCGCCGGCCGCGCTCTTCGCGGGAGAGGAGGACGGCCGAGAATCCCGGGCCGGCGCCTCCCCGGCCGGACCGGAAGAAAGCGGAATTCCGGCGAATCCCGGCGGGGCCGCCGGGCTAGAGCCCCAAGAGACCCGCGTGCTGCTGGGCGAGGACCGGTCCGGCCAAGCGGTGTTCTGGGAGCCCTCGGTGCGGGGCAGCCCCCACCTGCTGGTCCTGGGGCAGTCGGGGACCGGAAAGACCACCGCGATCTTGCAGTGCTGCAAGCAGCTCGAGCGGCAAGGGGTCCACCCCATCGTCTTCTCCTACCACCAAGACCTCGATGGCCAGCTTGAGGCCGAGTTCGGCGATGGAGGGGCCGTCAGCAAGATCGGCCTGAGCGGCCTCGGCTTCAACCCGATGCGCTTGGTTTCCGCCAGTGACCTAGCAGATGTCGACAACGCCGGGTCGCTGCGCGACGCCTTCGCGGCGATCTACCCCGACCTGGGACAGCTGCAGCTGCAGCAGATCCGTGAGAAGCTGCTGGAAAGCTACCGCTCCAACCCGGACCCTACTCCTCCGCCCTTTCGGCGTTTCTACGACCTGCTCCAGAGGGATTCCAAAACCGATTCTCGCCTGATGACCCGGCTCGGGGAGCTGGCCGACTACGGTTTCTTCGACGCACCCGCGGGCCAGCCGGCCAGCCTGCTCGATCGCCAAGGCGTCACCTTGATCCAGCTCCACCGAACCACCAACGAGTCGCTGCAGCGGGCCTTTGCCATTTTTTTGCTGCACCGGCTTTACGGGGACATGCTCCTCCGGGGGATCACCGGCCGGATCACCCACGCGGTCATCTTCGACGAAGCGCGCCGCGCCGCTCGCCCCAAGCTGCTGCTCACCCTGCTGCAGGAGGCCAGGAAGTACGGCCTCACCTTGCTGCTGGCCTCGCAGCAGCTGGACGACTTCGACCCCAGAGTCCCCGAAGCCATCGCTTCCAAACTGATCTTCCGCTTGGGAGCGCACGAAGCTCCCAAGGTGGCTAGGGCGCTCG
The DNA here is from genome assembly GCA_021810505.1 of bacterium. Classification (GTDB taxonomy): domain Bacteria; phylum Deinococcota; class Deinococci; order Deinococcales; family Deinococcaceae; genus JAJZIR01. Next base: position 75,664 of record JAJZIR010000008.1, on the reverse strand, counting down.
ATCCCCGGGAGAGAGTCCGCGATCTGCACGCCAGTATCGCCGGGCTCTCTACCGGTGAGGCCTTCTTCACCCCCGAAGCTGGTAGCCCGAGGCGGCTCAGGACGATTGGCCCCTGAGCTGATTTGGCGGCTCTCGAAACTGCGTCGGTGCCAGATCTGGGCTACCTGAGAGACCCCGGTCCAAGGGAGTACCCTGAGGGTATGCCAGCTGGGGCGAGGGCAGAGGCTCTGATGGTGTCTTCTCTGGCTTCCGGCCAAGGCAAGACTCTAGTGACCGCCGCTCTGGCTCTGCGCCTGCGCTGGCAGGGCAAGTCGGTGCGGATCCTCAAGATCGGGGCCGACTTTCTGGATCCGCTGATCCTGGAACGCGCCTCCGGGAGCCCGGTCTACCAGATCGACCTTTTCCTGCTAGGGGAGACCCAGTGCCGCGACCTTTTGGCCCGGTTGGCCGAGCAGGTTGACGTCCTGCTGATCGAGGGGGCGATGGGCCTGTTCGACGGTACCCCTTCGGCCGCGGACCTGGCCCTGCTCTTCGACCTGCCGGTCCTGGCGGTGATCGACGCCTCGGCGATGGCCCAGAGCTTCGGGGCGGTGGCGCTGGGATTGGCCAGCTACCGCCCTGGCCTGCGGCTGCGCGGCGCCCTGGCCAACCGGGTGGGACATCCCCGCCACGCCGAGCTGCTGCGGAGCAGCCTGCCCCAGGGAGTGGCCTGGTGCGGCAGCTTGCCCCCGGATGCGCGCTTGGCGCTGCCGGAACGCCACCTGGGTCTGCAGCTGGCCACCGAGATCGCCGGCTTGGAGCAGCGCCTATCCCTGGCTGCCAGCTTCCTGGATCAGGAGGCCCTGCAGCTCCCGGCCGCACGGGCTTTCGCCGCAGCGGAGCTCGCTCCCGTTCCGGCGCTGCTCCCCGGGACGCGGATCGCGGTGGCGCAGGACGACGCCTTCTGCTTCCTCTACCCGGCCAACTGCGACCTGCTGCGGGCCATGGGGGCCGAGCTGCGCTTCTTCTCTCCGCTCGCCGGGCAGCGCCTGCCCGAGTGCGACGCGCTCTGGCTTCCTGGGGGCTACCCGGAGCTGCACCTGCCCGCCCTTGCGGCCAACCGGGAGCTCCTCGCCGACCTAGGAGCGCATCACCGGGCTGGTCGGCCGGTTCTGGCCGAATGCGGCGGCATGCTCTACCTGTGCCGCTCGCTGACCGCTCTGGATGGGGAGGTCGCCGAGCTGGCCGCCCTCCTACCGGCTGCTGCCCGGATGCAGTCCGGCCTCTCGGCGCTGGGGTTGCAGACCGTTCGCCTCCCTGAGGGTGAGCTCAGGGGGCACACTTTCCACCACTCGCTGCTGCAGACCGACCTCGCGCCGATCGCCCGCGCGCTGGACCCCGGTGGCCGGCTCGGGGAGCCGGTGTACCGCATGGGCCGCCTGCTGGCCTCCTACCTCCACTTGTACTTCCCCTCCAATCCGGTGGCGGTCGCCCAGATTTTTCACCCTTAGCTCTCCGCGCTCTATCCTAGAGGTATGCAGCAGAGCGCGCCGCGCGCGGCCGGGCAGCCCACTCCCCGGATCTCGGTGATCGTCCCCAGCTATCAGCGCCCCGCGCACCTGGCCCACTGCCTCAGGGCCCTGGAGTGGCAGCTCCCGGCTCCTGAGGTGGTGGTGTCTGTGCGGAGTCAGGACTCGGAAAGCCAGGTGGTGCTGGCGCGCCCTTGGCGGCTCGACCTGAGGGTCGCCCGGGTGGACCGGCCCGGGCTGATGGTGGCCATGAACGCCGCGTTGGATCTGGTCAGCGGTGAGGTCACCGCCCTGCTCGATGACGACACCGAACCCTGGCCGGACTGGACTGCCCGGATCGCCCGCGCCTTCTCGGACCCGCAGCTGGTCGGCTTGGGGGGCCGGGACGTCCAGCGCTCGGCGGACGGCGCGGAGATGTTCTTCCGCTCCCCGAGTACTCCGGTCGGCCAGGTGACCTGGTTCGGCCGCCACATCGGCAACCACCACCTGGGTGCGGGAGGCCCGCGCGGGGCGCAGGTGCTCAAAGGGGCGAACAGCGCCTACCGGACTTGGGCGCTGCGCTCTCTGGGCTTCGATCGCCGGATGCGCGGGAACACCGTCCTGCACTGGGAGCTCTCGCTGGGCCTGACCCTGCGGCGCAGCGGCGCTAAGCTGCTCTATGACCCCCAGTTGCTGGTGGAGCACCGCTTGGGCCGTCGGCCCGGCGGCGAGGCCAGGGACCGGCCTGAGCGGGACTACCGAGCCCAGGTGAATTTCAACGAGGCTCTGGCGCTGACCGAGCACTTCGCCGCGCTGGGCCCGCTGCGGTCGGCAGTCTTCTGGCTCTACGCGGAGTGTGTCGGGACGCGGGAATCTCCCGGCCTGGCCCAAGTCCTCCGCTTCGCGCTGCGGGGCCAGCCGGACATCTACGCTAGGTGGGCGGCGGCGGCCCAGGCCAGGTGGCAAGCCAGGGCGCTGCTGCGGGCGGGCCAGCGCGCCTGACCTCGGCTCTGCGCAGCCTCTGGGCCCAGGCGCGCTGTAGGTCTAGGAGGCCTTAGGAGCTGGCCGGCCTGGGTGGTTCCCCGGGGTGGTTGGCCAGCACCCGCTCGGCCCGGTAGGAGCTGCGCACCAGCGGTCCAGCGACGACCTCTAGGAAACCCAGACCCATCCCGGCTTCCCGCAGCTCGGCGAACTCCTCGGGGGTCCAGTAGCGCGCGACCGGCAGGTGGCTGCGGGTGGGCTGCAGGTACTGACCGAAGGTGACGATGTCGACCGCGCAGTCCCTGAGGTCGCGCATCGCTGAGACCAGCTCCTCCTTGGTCTCGCCTAGGCCGACCATCAGGCTGGTCTTGGTGTAGATCTCCCCTCGGTACTGCTTGGCGTGCGCCAAGACACCCAGGGTCTGGCGGTACCCCGCTCGGATGTCGCGCACCGGGTGGGTCAGGCGTTCCACCGTCTCGACGTTCTGGGCGAAGACATCGGCGCCGCTGTCCAGCACGGTTTCGGCGTCTCTTAGGCGCCCAGAGAAGTCAGGGGTTAAGGCTTCGACTTTGGTCTCCGGGTTGCGCGCCTTGATGGCCCGGATGGTGGCGGCGAAATGGGCGGCGCCACCATCTTGCAGGTCGTCGCGGTCGACGCTGGTCAGGACCACGTAGCGCAAGCCCATCAGCTCGACGCTGCGGGCGGCGCTCTCCGGTTCGGCCGGGTCGAGCAACCCCTTGGGGTTACCGGTATCGACGGCGCAGAAGCGGCAGGCCCGGGTGCAGATGTGGCCCATCAGCATCAGGGTGGCGGTGCCGGCGGTCCAGCACTCGGCGATGTTCGGGCACATCGCTTCCTGGCAGACGGTGTGCAGCTGGTGATCCGCCACGATGGAGCGGACCCGGCTGTAGCCCTCGCCGCCGGGCACAGCTACCTTGAGCCACTCCGGCTTGCGCAAGGTGCTGCGCTCGGCGCCATGGCGGTAGATGCCGTTCTTGACGAAGCGGACCGGCTCAGACATACCCACCCCCACCTGCCTGCGCCAGCTCCGGGATCTCCATGCGCCCGTCGAACTCGGCGTGGAAGCTGGCCGCGACCAGGTCGGCCACCCCGGCTAGGTCCTGGGGGGCCCCCAGCAGCTTGGCCAAGCTGGTCACCCCTTTGTCCTGGATCCCGCAGGGGACGATGAGCCCGAAGTGCTCCAGCTTGGTGTTGACGTTGAGGGCGAAGCCGTGGAAGGAGACGTCCTGTTTGACTGCCACGCCGATGGCGGCTACCTTCTCTTCCCCGACCCAGACGCCGGCGTATCCCGGGGTGGCGTAGGCGGAGATCCCCAACTGGCCGAGGGCCGCGATCAGGGCTGCCTCGATCCGGCGCAGGAAGTCCCTGACCCGCCGACCCACCGGGAAGATCAGATAACCCACCAGCTGCCCCGGGCCGTGGTAGGTGACGTCGCCGCCGCGCTCTACCCAGTGCAGCGCGATACCCAACTCCCTCAGCTGCGCCTCGCTGGCCAGGACGTTCTCCCCGTCTTTAGCCTTGCGGCCCAGGGTCAGCACCGGCGGGTGTTCGAGCAGCAGCAGGGTCGGCTCCCCCCCGGCGACCACCCGGGCGTGCTCTCGGTGCTGCAGCTCGAGCGCGCTGGCGTACTCGAGCAGTCCAAGCCGCTGAACGCTGAAGCTGCTGTGCAAGTCTGCCTCCTGAGAGCCTCTGGCTCCCAGCTCGCAGTCTAGCCGCTGCGCCGGCCCTCGCAGTGAGCCGAGTAGCCATCGGCTTGCCGCTGGCGGCGTCCATCTGCTAGACTCTCTCCCTGACGCGCCGGCGCGCAGAGCCGGCAGCACGTTCAGATGGGAGCGGACATGAACCAACTTGGCACACTGATGCGCGCGGTAGAGCAGCCGCTGATCCGCAGGGACTGGCCCAACTTCCGCCCTGGCGACACGTTGCGGGTGGAGACCCGGGTCACCGAGGGCAACCGCACCCGCCTGCAAGCCTTCGAGGGGGTGGTGGTGGCGATCAACAACGCCTCCAACCGCCGCAGCTTCACCATCCGCAAGATCAGCTTCGGCGAAGGGGTCGAGCGCGTCTTCCCCTTCAGCAGCCCGCTGATCGAGCGGATCGAGGTGTCGGAGCGCGGCAAGGTGCGCAGGGCCAAGCTCTACTACCTCAAGAACCTGCGCGGGAAGGCGGCTAGGATCAAGCCGGACCGCCGCCGGATGATGCGGGCCGCCGCCGAAGGAGCCCCGGTCGAGCCGCAGGGGTAACGCCCGGCCGGGCTGCCCACCACCCCTCCAGGAGCTGCTCGAGTTCCTGGAGGGGTGGAAGCTTTCGGATCTCCAGCGGCGGCTGATCTAGGGCGACGGCCAGCCCCTGCAGCAGGGCTAGCGCAGCCGGGCCGCCACCCCCTGCGAGCTGCGCGCGCAGCTCGCGCTCCAGCCGCTCGGCGCATTCCAGGCAAGCCATCAGCTCGCTCCGGTCAGCTCGGCGAGCCGGTCTACCAGGCTAGCCATCCCGGCAAAGGCCCGCTCGATCGGCTCGGGCGAGGTCATATCCACCCCGGCCAACTTGAGGGCGTCGAGCGGATCCAGCGAGCCGCCGCTGCTGAGGAAGTCGATGTAGCGGTCGGCTGCGGCCGCGTCACCGCTCAACACCCCTTCGGCTAGGGCGTGGGCGGCCGAGATGCCGGTGGCGTACTGAAAGACGTAGAAGTTCGAGTACATGTGGTTGGGAAACTCTGCCCAAGTGATCCCGCTGCGCTCCCGGTCAGCTTTGAGCGCGCTGCCGTAACCCTCGGCGAACAGGTCGGCGGTGAGGGCGCTCAGGTCGGCCGCCCCCAGCGCCTGGCCCCGTTCGGCGCGCTCGTGGACCTCCAGCTCGAAGCGGGCCAGGGCCGGCATCACGAAGAAGTAGCGGTGGAAGTTGTGCATCGCCTCCTCGATCAGCGCTACCTGGAAGCTGGGTTCTGGGTTCTTCCGCATCAGGTGGGCTCGCACCATGGCCTGATTGAAGTTGGAAGCCACCTCGGCCACGAACAGGCTGTAGCGGCTGAACAGCAGCGGCTGCTTGGCCGAGGATAGGTAGTTGTGCATGGAGTGGCCCACCTCGTGGGCCAGCGTGCTCATGCTGAACAGGCTGTTCTGGTAGCTCATGAAGATGTAGGGCTTGGTCAGCGGATTACCGGTAGAGAAGGCCCCCAGCCGCTTGCCGGCGTTGGGGTAGATATCTACCCAGCGCTCGCTGGTCAGGCCGCGCACCATCGGCTGCACGTAGCGGTCGCCTAAGGGCGCCATCCCCTCGGCGATCCACTGCACCGCCTGGGCATAGGGTACGCTGGGCCCCTGCACCAAGGGGGCGTGGACGTCGTACTCGCAGAGCTCCTCCAGCTGGAGGGCCCGGCGGCGTACCTCCCAGTAGCGGTGCCACAGCGGTAGGTGGCGGCGGTAGGTCGCGACCAAGGTGTGGAAGACCGAGGTCGGCAGGAAGTTCTCGGATAGGGCCGCCTCCAGCGAGGAGCCGTAGCGCCTGACCCGAGCCAGGAAGACGTCTTGTCGGATACCGGTGGTCAGAGCGGTGGCCAGGGTCGTCTGTACCGCCAGGTGGCGGTCGGCGTAGCGCTGGTAGGCCGAGCGCCGCACCTGGCGATCGGGATGGGCCAGCAGCTCTCCGATGGTGCTCTGAGCCACCGGAGCCGGGCCCTGGGGGGTCTCGATGCTGCCGAAGTCCAGCTCGCCGTTGACCAGGGCTCCGTGCACCGCCGAAGCCCCCGAGAAGGGCTCGCTGACCGCCCCCAGCAGCTCCTCGACTTCGGCGGAGCGCACGTGCTCGGCCTTGCGGATGAGCCGCAGCAGGTACTGGGCGTAGCGGGCGAGGGGGAGCTCCTGGCTGAGTTCCCTGAGCCGGACCTCGCCCAGGGCCAGCAGCTCGGGGACGGCGAAGGCCATGGTGGAGCTGGCTTGGGCGGATAGGCCGGCAGCCAGGCCGCGGCGGCTGCCGGCCTGGGGGTCGGTGCTGTCGACGCTGAACAGCATATTGGCGTAGATGGAGACCCGCTGGACTCGGGCCTGCAGCGCGCTGCTGCGCTCCAGGTAGTCGGCGATACCCTGTGCGCTGCGCAACTTCCCGGAGAAATCGGTCAGTTCAGGCAGCTCTTTGCGCAGGGCGTTCAGCTCACCCTGCCAGGCCAGGTCATCTGGGAAGACCGAGGCGATGTCCCAGGTGGTGGCCGGATCGACGTCTTTTCTGGCTGGAAGAACGGTCATACTTCACCATAACACCGCGGGTTGAGGGGCGCTGCGCCGATACCGGAACATTTGTCCGGATCCCTTGTGCTAGGGTCAGGCCATGCGTGCACGCTTGCGGCGCTGGGACCGCTTGCTCCCCCTCTTTGCCTGGGTCACCGTCGCCTTCACCCTGCTGGTGATCCTCTGGGGCGACTACGTGGTCAACAGCAACTCGGGGATGGGTTGCGGGGATCACTGGCCGACCTGTAACGGGACCTTCGTGCCGGCCAACAACGCCCACAGCTTCATCGAGTACCTGCACCGGGCTAGCAGCGGGATCGATCTCCTCCTGGTCGTCTTGCTCTTTTCCTGGATCTGGTTGCGGGGCAGTTCCCGCGCGCTCAAGGTCGCCTCGCTCCTGGGGCTCATCTTCATGCTCGTGGAGGCCCTGCTGGGCGCCGCGCTGGTCCTGTTCAACCTGACCATCGGCAACCACCAGAGCACCATCAGCGATCAGGCCCTGGCGGTGGCGGTTCATCTGATCAACACTTTCTTGCTGTTCGGCTCGTTGGCGCTGACGGCGCTCTGGACCCAGGCGCCGCCTCCCAGGTTGCGCGGGAGCGGGGCCAGGGGCGCCGCGCTCCTGATCGGGATCCTGGGTTTTTTGTTCCTGGGCGCCAGCGGGGCGATCGCCTCCTTTGGGGACATCCTCTACCCGGCTAGGAGCCTGGCGGCCGGCTTTCGCCAGGACTTCTCGCCGACCACTTCCTTTTTGATCCACCTGCGGGTGTTCCACCCCTTGATCGCCGCCCTGGTCGGTCTCTACCTGCTGGTTACCGGCCTGTGGATGTGGCGGCGCGGCCTCGGCCCGGCTGCTCGGCGCTGGGCGCTGGCTCTCCTGGTCCTCTTCCTGGTTCAGGGCGCTCTGGGCGGCCTGAACGTCTTGCTGCTGGTGCCGGACTGGTTGGCCCTGCTGCACCTGATGAACGCCGACCTGGTCTGGATCTGCCTGCTGGCCCTCTCCAGCAGCGCTCTGGCTGAGCGCGGGGTCGCCCAGAGGCCCGAGGCCCAGCCGGCGCTCTCCGGCTTGGACTGAGCCGGCTGCTGGGTCCAGGGCTCTGCGAACCGTTAGCATGAAGCATGGCCATTGAAATCGCCTTCTGGGATATCGGCGGCGTCCTTTTGACCAACGGTTGGGACCGCAAGGAGCGCGCCTCGGTGGTGTCCAGCTTCGGATTGGACCCCGAGGACTTCGAGGAGCGCCACGGCTTGGCGGTGGCGACCTTTGAGTCCGGTCGTATGACCCTGGAGGGTTACCTGCACCAGACGGTGTTCTGCCACCCCCGCAACTTCAGCGAGGCTGCTTTCAAGGAGCGGATGTTTGCCCAGAGCAAGGAGCTCCCGGGTGTCCTGGAGGTCGCCCGCGCCCTCTCTGGCCGGTTACGGATGGCCACGCTGAACAACGAATCCAGGGAACTCAACGACTTCCGGATCGCCACCTTCGGTCTGGGAGCCATCTTCTCGGACTTCTTCAGCTCCTGTTACCTGGGCCGGTTGAAACCTGATCCCCAGATCTACCAGACTGCCCTGGCCATCAGCGGCAAGAGCGCGGAGCAGTCGCTGTTCATCGACGACCGGCCCCTCAACTTGGAGACGGCCGAGTCGTTGGGTTTCCGGGTCCTGCAGTTCCAAGGTGCCGATCGCCTGCGCGCGGACCTCGGCGCCCTGGGCTTGCTCGGCTGAGGGACTCCTGCGCGCATGTCGACCGAGCTGTGCCCCAAGGTATCCCCCTCCCAGCTTGCCAGCGAGCCGCCGCGCTGCCGGGTCGTCCTGCTCAACGACGACTACACCCCGATGGACTTCGTGGTGGAGATCTTGATCCGGGTTTTCCACAAGTCCCAAGAGGAGGCGGTCCGGGTCATGCTGGCGGTGCACCGCCAGGGCCTGGGGGTCTGCGGCATTTACCCCTTCGAGCTGGCCGAGACCAAGGTGGCCCAGGTGACAGCGCTGTCGCGCCAGCTGGGCCATCCCCTGCAGTGCCGGCTGGAGCGGCTGTGATGGCCCCGCGGGAGCGGCTGTGATCTCGGACGCCTTGGAGGCCAGCCTGCGCCGCGCCCTGGAGCTGGCAGCTAGCTTGCACCACGAGTACGCCACCTCCGAGCACCTGCTGCTGGCCCTGCTGGAAGACCCGGATGCCAGGGCGGCGCTGTTGGCCTGCCGCGCCGACCTGCCGCGGCTCAGAGCCGAGCTGGAGAGCTGGCTAGCCGGCCTGGAACGGGTGGGCGGCGAGCCGGTCCCCACCTTGGCCTTTCAGCGGGTGCTGCAGCGGGCGGTCGCAGCCATGCAGGCAGCCGGCAAGGACCAGACCACCGGGGCCAACGTGTTGGTCGCGCTGCTCTCGGAGCAGCCATCGCGGGCTGCCCGGCTGCTGCAGGCGCATGGGGTCGGGCGCCTCCCGCTCACCACCGCCCTGGCCAGGGCCGGGCAGCCCGCGCCTGGAGAGATGGCGCCCGACCCGGAACAGGATCCCTTGGAGCTGTACTGCCGGCCGCTTTCCCGGCTGGCCCAACAGGGAAAATTGGAACCCCTGATCGGCAGGGAGGCCGAGCTAGCGCGGCTCTACCAGGTACTGGCCAGGAAGTACAAGAACAACCCTCTCCTGGTTGGCGATCCGGGGGTGGGTAAGACCGCCCTGATCGAGGGGTTGGCCCAGCGGGTCCAGCGCGGCCGAGTGCCGGTGGCGCTGCTCGGCCTGGAGTTCTACGCCCTGGATCTGGGCGCCCTGCTGGCGGGCAGCCGCTATCGCGGCGACTTCGAGGAGCGCCTGCGCGCCACCGTCGCGGCGTTGCAGGCCAGGCCGGGCGCGGTGCTGTGCATCGACGAGATCCACACCGTGGTGGGGGCGGGTGCGGTGAGCGGGGGGAGCTTGGACGCCTCTAACCTGCTCAAGCCCGCGTTGGCCAGCCTGCGCTGCATCGGCGCCACCACCTACGCCGAGTACCGCGTCCTGGAGCGCGACCGGGCTCTGCTGCGCCGCTTCCAGCGCGTCGATCTGCCCGAACCCAGCCCCGCTGAGACCCTGGAGATCCTGCGCGGGGTGGCGGCTGGGCTGGCTTCCCACCACCAGGTCCGCTACCCACCCGCAGCTCTGCGGTCGGCTCTGGACCTCTCGGTGCGCCACCTGCAGGGCCGGCGGCTCCCCGACAAGGCTATCGACGTCTTGGATGAAGCCGGCGCCGACCTGGCTCTGCGCGGCCCCTACTCCAGGCCCCCGGCGGTGGGGTCTGGCCAGGTAGCGGCGGTGGTGGCCAGGATGGCCGGCTTAGCGGTGGGCGAGCTCAGCCGCAGGGACAGCGCTGACCTGGTCAGCCTGGAGGAGCGGTTGCGCCGGGTGGTGTTCGGTCAGGACACCGCCGTCGCTCGGGTGAGCGCGGCCATCCGGCTGTCTAGGGCTGGCCTGCGCCAGGAAGACAAGCCGGTCGGCTCCTTCCTCTTCGTGGGGCCCACCGGGGTGGGAAAGACCGAGCTGGCCAAACAGTTGGCTGGCCAGCTCGGCCTCCCGCTGCTGCGCTTCGACATGTCGGAGTACCAAGAGCGCCACGCGGTGGCCCGGCTGATCGGGGCGCCCCCCGGTTACGTCGGCCACGAGCAGGGCGGCCTGCTCACCGACGCGGTGTTCCGCAGCCCCCAGGCTGTCCTGCTGCTCGATGAGATCGAGAAGGCCCACCCGGACCTCTGGAACGTCTTGCTGCAGGTGATGGACTACGGGCGCCTGACCGACTCCCAGGGGCGGCAGGTCGACTTCCGCGGCGTGCTGCTGATCCTCACCTCCAACCTGGGGGCGGCCGAGGCGGCGCGGCCGCCGCTCGGGTTTGTCCGGGGATCCGAGCTCGCTTCCGGCCGGCAGGGTGAAGCGGTGGAGCGGACGTTCAGCCCGGAGTTCCGCAACCGCCTGGACGCCACGGTGCTCTTCTCCGAGCTGTCCCCTCAGGCGCTAGCCCAGGTGGTGGACCGGCAGCTGTCCGAGCTAGCCCGAAGGGCTGAGCGGCGCGGGGTCCTGCTGCAGGTCAGCTCCGAGCTGCGGGCCTGGCTCGGGGAACAGGGAAGCGACGCCCGCTACGGCGCCCGCCCGCTGGCCCGGCTGATCGAGCAGCGCCTGAGCTTGCCTCTGGCCGAGCTGATCCTCGCCGGAAGCGCGCGCCGCCGGCGGGTCCTGGCCACGTTGGGAGAGCAGGGGCCGGAGCTACACCCAGCCTGATTCAGCCGAATTCGAGCAGCTCCTCCGGTGTGGCCAGCGCTGCCAGGGTCGAGTCGGGTGGGCAGGGCAGCTGGGCGAAGAGCGTGAGGGGGTGGACCAGCGTAGCTTGGGGGCAGCCGCCTGCCCCCTCCGCCCCCCAGCCGAAACCCTTGGAGAGCCGCTCGCCCTGCCGGCTGGCCGCCACCGAGGCCAGCACCGCCACTTCCGGCCGCCCCAGCTGAGCCTGCCAGCTCTGGCTGCCCCGCGCCCCCGAGCCCTCGCTGCGCAGGTAGCCGCCCCGCTTGGGGTCGGGAATCCACAGCAGCGCCCCCAGCTGCAGCAGCTGCCGCCGGAGCGGCCGCAGCACCAGCTCGCTCCCTACCAGCACCTCTCTGGCCCGCTGCAGCGCTGGCCAGCCCATCAGCTGCCGGGCTGCTTCGGCGCTGCCGTGGAAGTTGGGGTAGCGGCCGTGCGGAGGCAGGGGATAACCCACCACTCGGGCGGACAGCAGCTGGTTCCAGCAGTCTTCCCGGACCCTGCCGGCGCTCAGCCGCACCGGCTCTTCAGCTCGCCCGGTGTGCCCATCTGGGAGGCCGGCTCGGTCTCCTGGCCGGTGGGCTCCGGGAAGTCGGGGTTGCCCTTGGAGGCGGCGACCCGGTCGCGCCGCGAGTCGACCGCGTAGCTCGCTCCGCAGGCTGGGCGCAGCTTGTAGCGCGTGGTGCGAGCCGGGACGCCCATAGCGATCCCGTGCGGAGGCACCCCGCGGGTGACTACCGCCCCCGCTGCCACCATGGCGTCGTCGCTGATCAGGCTGCCGGCCAGGACGGTGGCGTGGTAGGCCACCCGCACGCCTCTCCCCAGCCGGGTGGGCAGCAGGGTGACGTCGGCGGCATCTAAGACCGAGTGGGTGTGGCTGTAGATGTTGGCGTAATCGCTGACGCTGACCCCGTCTCCTAGGCTTAGGCCGCCGATATCGTCCAGCAAGACGTGGCGGTGAATCACCACGTCGTCGCCGACCTCGAGGTTGTAGCCCACGCTGAACTCGACCCCTTCCCAGGCCTTGAAGTTCTTGCCTACCCGCTTGAACAGGAATTCTGCCAGCAAGCGCCGCAGCGGGATAGCGAAGGCGGCGTTCTGCCCGGCTGGGCTGCGGTCTAGGCCCTTCCACAGCCAGAGCAGCGGTTTGGCGGCGGCGAAGCGGGAGGGATCGGTGGCCTGGTAGTGCTCGGCTTCCAATGTGACGTTGCGCGGATCGAGCTGCAGCGCCAGCAGGGGGGCCCTGGCTTCCAGGTCGGTGTAGCTCTCGCCGAAGTGCAGCTGGGCCAGAAGATCGCGGACCAGCAGGGCCCGCTGCTCGGTTGGATCGGAGAGCCGCTCGCGCAGCTCGCCCAGCCAGCTACCGAAGGCGTCTTGGGCTGCCGCGGGGATGGGGATGGGGTGCAGCCAGGGCATAAGTCTCCTCAGGGCTTAGCGGGGTAGACGCTGATCTCGCGCAGCCGCCCTCTAGGTCCCCTGGTGAGCAGGTGTAGAGCGCTGGCAGCGACTTCCTCCGGGTCGATCCAGCCGGCTGGATCGGCGTCCGGCATGGCGCTGCGGTTGGCCGGGGTATCCAGGGTGCCGACCGGATAAAGCACCGCGGCGCTCACTCCTCCCGAACACTCGGCGTCGACTGACCTGAGAAAGGCGGCGACCGCCGCCTTGGAGGCGGTGTAGAGGGCGGCCCCCGGCCCCTCCCCGCGCAGCGCCTGGCCGGCGCTGATCCCCAAGATGACGCCTTCCCCCCGGGCCAGCATGCCAGGGAGCAGGGCGGTGGTGGCGTGGAACAGCGTGTCGAAGTTCACCGCGAAGAGCCGGCGCAGCTCCCTGGTGCTGGCCTGGTGGGCGGGCTGGGCCGAGAAGGTGCCCACGGTATGAATCAAGGCGTAGGCACCGCCAGCCTGCGCCCGCAGCGCTTCTGCGCTCGCCGGGTCGGTGAGGTCCAACGCCAGAGCCCGGCTCCCCGGAACCCTCTGGGCAGCGGCTTCGGCTGCTCCGGGCCGGTCGACCAGCAAGAGCTCGGCCCCAGCCGCGTGCAGCCTAGAATTGACCGATCCAGCCAGTGCGCCGCCTGCTCCGGTCACCACCACCACTCTGCCCGAGAGGTCCATGCCACTGAGCTTAGCCCCTCAGCTCGCCCCGCTTGGTGACGTACTGCCCAGAGCGGCCAGCTTCAACCCAGCCCAGCTTCAACTAGCTCGCCTTCCCAGCCCGCTGCCGCCAAGTCGATCAGCCGCCGTTGCCGCCTGGTGGTCACCCGGGGGCCGGCGGGGTCCATATAGACGTCCACCTCGCTGCGCACCCCGACGCCCTCTTCCGGTAGGTAGAGCCCCGGCTCCACGGTGTAGGCCAGCCTCGGGTGCAGCTTGCGCAGGTCGTGGGCTTCGAGATCGTCCAGATTGGCTCCCGGCCCGTGGACATCCCTGTGCAGGTTGTGCCCCAACCGGTGGGTGAAAGCCTGTTCCAGGCCGGTCGCAGCGAAGCGGTCCCTAGCTTGCCGGTCCAGCTGCCAACCCTGGAGCGCACTCCCCTCCTGCTCGATCCGGGAGATCGCCGCGTCCCGCACCTCGGCGACCAGCTCCCAGATCTGCTGCAGGCGGGGGCTGGCGGGGCCCCAGACGGCCATCCAGGTCATGTCGGCTTGGACCTGGCCGGGGACGCAGCACCACAGGTCGATCAGGACGCATTGGCCGAGTTCCAGGGCCGCTCCCGCGGCGCCGCTGTAGTGCGGGTCAGCGGCGTGAGCCCCGAAGGCCACGATGGGGGGGTGGCCTTCGGTCATCCCAGACTCCCGGATTCGGGCAGTCAATACCCCCTGCAGGGCGGCCTCGCTGACTTGGAGCCCCTCGGCCAGCTGGCGGTGTGCCCAGCTCAAGCTGGAACGCAGGCCCTCCGCCAGAGCCTCAGCGGCGGCCAGGTGGGCTTGGAGGTCGCTCTCGTTCCAGACCAGCAGGTCTTGGATCAGCTCGGCGCTGCTGACCGGCTCGACCCCCAGGCTGCGCAGCAGCTCCACCGTCCCGGCGTCGACCCTGGATACGTAAGGGACTTCGCCCAGGGGGCTGTACTCCATGGCGACCTCGGAGACACCGGCCAGTAGCTGCCTGAGCCCGGCGCGCAGCTGCTCCCCGCCGGCGAAACCGATGCGGCGGGTGCCTGCGGCCAGCTGTTCCCAGGTGCCGCCCTCGATCACGTTGTGCAGGATGCAGGGTTCGCCATCGGCCGGGATCCAGATGAAGAAGCGCCGGCTCAGGTGGGCTTGCTCCGGGATCTCGAGCAGCATCTTGACGAGCGGATTGATACCCAGGAAGTCGTACATCAGCCAACCGGGTAGGCCATGGGCGCGCACCGCTTGGCGGGCTCGCTCGAGCAGATCGGGGAGGGGCATGCCCCAAGTCTAGGGCCTGCCGGGATTCCGCCCAATAGATCCGCGCTTCACCATGCTCGGGCCGGTAGCGTGGTAACCTCACGCCATGGAATTGACCGCCACCAAGCCACTGACCATCACCGAGGCCGGAGCCGCCAAGGCCAGGGAGATCCTGGCTGCAGGGGGCCAGCCCGGCGCAGCGATCCGGGTCTTCGTGAAGAGCGGTGGCTGCAGCGGCTACCAGTACGGGATGGCTGTCGATGACCGCCAGCTGGACGGGGATACCGTGGTCGAGGACCGCGGAGTGCGTATGGTCGTCGACAAGATGAGCTATCCGCTGCTGGCGGGCAGCCAGATCGACTACCTAGAGAACATGCTCGGTGGGGGCTTTTCGGTCAATAACCCCAACGCCACCTCCTCCTGTGGCTGCGGTCACAGCTTCAGAACCGACGGGACAGCCCCCGGGGAGGGGAGCTGCTCGGGAGGGTGAAGGCCTCCAATTCCTGACCTTCCCGGATCCGGGAGGGCGCCCGGGCGCCTCGCTTCTGGCCGGCTGGTGCCCGGGATTCAGGCGAGATCGTCCAAGGCCTCGCTCAGCTCCTTGCGCAGGCAGCTGAACATCGGCGTGTCGCGTAAGGTATAGCCGCTGGCTTCGGTGTAGCGGAGCCGCCCCACCAGATCGACGAATTCCTGTGGATAGTCGCTGTCGAAAGCGACCACGAACTCCTGATCGTCGATCCCGTAGGAATACGAGGTGTTCAGCCGTACTCCCTTGAAGGGCCCCGAAGCCAAGATATGCTCATCCATCATCCCCTGCCGAGCGTGGGGGGAGAGCCCGTACCAGGGCCGGGTCTTGATGAAGGGATAGACGAACAGGTACTTGCCCTGTCCGGGCAGGATCTCCAGTCCGTGCCCGCTCCCCTCGATGCGGTTGACGTACTGCGAGCGCTTCTGCAAGGAGAGTAGGGAATAGGGTTGGCTGAGGTAGCCGCCCAGGACGGTCCGGTTCAGCGCAGCCTGGGCGGCATTGAAGTCCTCCAAGCTGAAGGCGATCCGCCACAGCATCAGATCGGCGTCTCCTCGGGTTCCCACCAGGGAGTAACTGCGCAGGATCCGCCCGCGTTCTTTGGGAGCATCCAGCCAGCTCTGGCAGCTGCGGGCCAGCTCAGCCTTGGCCTCGGCTTTGACCTGAGGGCTCAGCCGCCGGAAAGCTGGGTCGAGCTTGAAGAAGGCGTAATTGAGGAACTGTCTGGGGTGGCGATCCGGCTCTTTCTGGGTCACCTGACCGCTGGGGTCCAAATCGACCATCCGTCCGTGTCCGGGCACCTCTTGGCTCACTGAGCTCCCCCGGTGGGCGCAGCTTCCAAGCCGAAATTGCTCCGGTAGAGCCTCTGGATCTCTGCCAGCTCCTCTCGGCTGAGCGGCGGGGCGGCGAAGGCTCCGGCCATCCTCTCCAGGCCCTGCTGGTCGTAGATATTGGGCAAGACGCTGGCGATGGCCGGTTGAGACAGGCAGAACTGGATCGCGGCCTGGATCAGCGGGCGCTGCTCCTCTAAGAAAGCCAGCTGTTCGACTTTCTTCAGCCCGTCTTCCAGCCAGGCCTTCCGGCGCTCGCTGGTGGTTATCCTCCAGGAGCGGTGGTCGCCCGGTGCGAATTGGGTCTGCTGGTCCAAGGTGCCTTCCAAGAGCCCCGAGGCATGCGGGACCCGCACCAGAACACCGACCTTTTCCGCTTCGGCGACCGGTAGGACCTGCTCCCCCAGCACCTGCTCGAGCAGGTTGTAGATGATCTGGGGCGGCGCCTTGCGTACCTGGATGCTCAGGATTGCCTCCTCGATCTGGCGCAGGTCGAGGGCTGGACCCAGCGCCGTCCCGTAGGCCAGGATCAAGCCCTCCCCCTTCAGGGCTTCCAGCTCGGCGAACAGATCGTCGCGCAGAATAGCGTCGCGCCTGGGGTTGTGCAGCTGATAGAGGTCGATCCGGTCAGTTTTCAGGCGCTCCAAGCTGCCTTCTACGGCCCTGCGCAGGTAGGTGGGGCTCCAATCCTGAGGCCGTTCCCGCTGGCTCGGCCGCTCGGGGTACTGGTAGATGTCGTAGCCGAACTTGCTCCCGATGACCAGTTGATCCCGGCTCTGGCCGAGAGCCTTCTGCAGAAGGCTCTCGGCCTGTCCGCTCCCGTAGGTGTCGGCGGTATCGAAGAAGGTGACTCCCAGGTCGAAGGCCAGCTGCAGCAGGCGCATACCTTCGGCGGGCTCGCGTACCCCCCACCAATCAGTTCCTACCGTCCAGACACCGAACCCCAGGGCGCTGACGGTCAGATCGGTTCCGAGCAATCTGCGGTATTCCATGGCGAGAGCACTATACGGCGCCTGAAGACGCTACCTCGGGCCAATTGCCCCTCGGCGGGCTGGGGCAGCGGCAGCTGCCTGCTTACTTGGGTCTGGTCACCGCCTTGCTCGCGGGGCCCGACATAGGGCCCTCCTCTTCGCTCCGGTGAGGTGGGTCGGGGCTAGCCTCTGCTGCGCCGCTTACCTCGTCTGCTGGCGGATCTGGGCCGCTCAGGATCGAGGTGGCTGCGTAGGCCTTGCTGCGGAAATAGTAGGATTCCAGCAGCAGCTTGATCAGCGCCCCGGCCGGTACTGCCAGGAAGACCCCCAACAAGCCCAGCAGCTCCGCGCCTACCAGGATGCTGATCAGCACTGTGGCCGGGTGCAGGTCGGTGGTGCGGCTCAGGATCACCGGGGCGAACAGGTGGCCCTCGAGCTGGTTGACCGCGATGAAGATGGCGATCACCCCCAAGACTTTGGTCCAGCCCAGCGGCAATGCCAACAAGATGGCTGGAGTCACAGCGATGAAAGCGCCGAGGTAGGGAACGATGTTGAAGGCGCCGGCCAGAAATCCTAGCCCCAGCGCCAGCGGAATTCCTAGAATCGCTAGGCCAATGGTGGTAAGGACGCCGATGGACAAAGCGATCAGCAGTTGTCCCCTCAGGTAACCGCCGACGGCACGGTTGACGTGGCCAGCCAGCTCGGCGACGAGCGGCTGGGCTCGCCTCGGGAACAGCCGCAGCAGAGTCCGATTGACCCTCTGATAATCCGCCATCAGGTAGCCGCTCAAGATCAGGGCGACGATCACTTGGACCAGGCCGTTGGCAAAGCTGTAGATGCCCCCCAGCAGCGAGCCACTGCTCCCCAAGGCCTGCTCGGCCAGCGAGACCGCGCTCTTGGAGAGCTGGCTGATCCCATTCTGTAGAGCCTGGGTGATCTGGGTCGAGTAGGACTTGAGCGCCGGCAGGCGTTGCAGGCCATCCAGCCAGATGATGGAGTGTTGAATGAACTGGTTGATGGCCGAGAAGAGAGCGGGGAGCTGCTTGAACAGGACTACCAGCTGGCTGAACACATTGACCAGCAGATAGGAGGCTAGCGAGGCTAGCCCCAAGAGCACGATGAAGATGAACAGGATGCCGAACTGCCGCTTGATGCGGTGGCTGGACAGCCAGCTGAGCATCGGATTGAACAGGTAGGCGATGGTATAAGCCGACAGCCCGATCTCGAGGGCACTCAACAGGTCCCTGACCAGCCGATAGGCTGCCCAGAGCAGGATCAGGTAGACCAGCACCCGCAGATAGGGGTTGCGCCACAGAATCAGGAAGGCGTTTCCCGGCACGGGTTCAGGCTAGCACACTTTCAAGGAAAATTGGCGCTCACCACGCTGCCGACGCCGCCCAAGGTCTTGGCTTTTCCGGATCCCACCCGGACTCGCACGTTCCCAGCTGAGCCGATGCGGGCGTGCAGCGGACCCGGGAAGCGCAGGACGGTTCCCACGGCCGGGATTCCCTCATAGAGCACTTTCTGGCCGCTGCGGATCCGGATCCAGGAGCTGCCGGTGAAGTCGAAGGATACCTCTGTGCCGGCTGGGGGAGCTGCGCTCTGGGTGGCCGCACTGGCCGCGGTGGTAGCCTCGGCCCTGCTGCGCACGGGCGCGGTCTTGACCGCCGCAGAGGGCGTTTTCGGTAATTTGACCAGGTCGGCGGTCAGGGAGGTGTTGGAGTCCAGAGTCGCTGTCTCCTGAAGGACCTCATCTCCGGACCGGACGAACTTCAGCACTGCCTTCGACCTGGCGATGATCGGGAAGTCGGACACGGGTGTCTTGCCCAAGTAGCTGTTGTCCAGGTATACCGCTGCCCCACTCGGGACGCTGTTGACGCTGAGCAGGACCGTTCTGCTCGGGGGAGCTGCTGGAGCTGCGGCGCTGGCTTGCCGGGCGGTTCGGACTGGGCGGTTCTGGAGGGCAGCGTAGATCCACCAGCCGATCAAAGCGGCTATGATCAGGGCGGACAAGCTGATGGTGACGATCCGGAATAGCACCTCCGGATCGGCGCGGGCCGGTCGGGGCACCGCGTGCGCTGCGGGGAAGCAGGCATCGTACTGGGTCAAGAGCGGCTCCGGGTCGATCCCCAGCTCCTTGGCGGCGGCCCCCAGGTATCCCCTGGCCAGGATGCGCTCAGGCAGCCCTCGGGGGTCGGTTTCCTCTAAGGCCCGCAGGTAGTCGCTGCGCACGCTGGTGCGCCTGGCCAGCTCTTGGAGGGACAGCCCGGCCCGCTCCCGCGCCTGCCGCAGGGTCTTGCCGAATTCGGCCGGTTCGTCGCCAGCTGCCCTCGCCTGACTCGCCATTCCCTACATACCTTAGCAGCCACAGGCTAGCTCGGGATTACGCTAGGCTGAGCAGACGTGGAACGGACCTTTGTGATGATCAAGCCCGATGGGGTGCGCCGTGGGCTCACCGCCGATATCCTGGCCATCTTTCTGAGAAAAGGCTATCGCCTGCTCGGCCTCAAGTTGATGCGGATCTCTAGGGAACTGGCCGAGCGGCACTACGCCGAGCACCAGGGCAAGGCCTTCTTCGAGCCGCTGCTCGCCTTCATGACCGGTGGGCCGGTGGTGGCCATGGTCCTGGCCGGTACGGATGCCATCGCTACCGTCCGTACCCTGATGGGCGCTACCGATCCGGCCAAAGCCCAGCCTGGAACTATCCGCTCCATGTTCGCCACCGCCGTGACCGAAAATGTCGTCCACGGTTCGGCCAGTCCAGAGGACGCCGAGCGCGAGATCGCCCTGTTCTTTGCGCCGGGGGAGCTGCTCGCCGGTCCAGCCTGATCGGCAGCTGATCGCGGAGCTCGGCTGCCGGGTCGCTCGCTTGCTCTAACCCGGCGCGACATCGGACCGGCGCCCGGCAGGTGGCCGCGGGCCGGTACCCTGGCCTGTTGCTGGCACCCCCGGAACCCCTTGGGCCTCAGGCCGAACACCCCGAGCGGTGTGTAGGGCGTGAGCCACATGTGTGGGAGGGCGGCTCTCTGGAAAGCGCCGTCCCGGGCGGATACCCGCGCCAGCAGCGCCGGCTGCCAGGTCTCGCCCCACCCGATCGCGGCGGTTGCACCCGCCCCCTCCTTCCGGGTAGCTCCGGCCGCAGCGAGGTCGCCTCCTTTGCGGCCGTACGCCGCGGATAGGTGGCGCAGAAGATGTGAAAGGTGATACGGCGCCCATTGATGGCGCGCGCGCCGGGCATATCGTACGTCCAGACGGGTGACCTTCCCGGCCTCCGAGGAGGAAGTGATGCAACACCGCGAGACGTTCCGGGCCTCTGACCTGATCTGGCTGCACGCTTACGGTTTCGCTCAGAACGTCGAGACCTCGGCTCTGCTCACCATCGTCTTGCCTAGCGCCATCCTCGATTTGCAGAGGGGGGGGCATACCGCCGAGTTAGCCAAACTAGCTACCCTGGGGGCGGTGGTAGCGATCCTGCTCCCGCCATTTGCCGGCCAGTTCTCCGACCGCTTGGTGCGCCGCGGCCAGCGCCGGGGAACCCTACTGCGCTCCGCAGCGCTGGCCAACGTGGTCGGTTTGCTGGTGATGGTCCTGGCCCGCAACATCGGCCAGCTGACCCTAGGCTTCCTGCTGGCTATGCTGGCCCAGAGCGTCAGCAACGCGGCTTACCAGGCTTTCTGGTCGGAAGCGGTTTTGCCGGAACAGCGCGGCCAGCTGGCTGGCTACCGGGGTGTCGCCAACCTGCTGGGGACCATCTGCGGCCTCGCCTTGGCTGGCCTGTTGGGCCCCCAGAGCGTCTTGGAGCTGATGGTGGTGGTGATCCCGATCGGTGCAGCCTGCACCCTGGGGGTGGGGGAGAGCCCCCATCTTCCGCCGGGACGGAATCGGGTCAGGGTGCGCAGCCGGCGCGATTTCGCTTTGACCTTCGCGGCCAGGATGCTGGTGATGTTGGGGATGAACTTGCTGATGACCTTCATCCTGTACTTCTTTAAAAATGTCCAGCACGCCCCCAGCCCCTCGGCCGGCACTGCCGCGGTGGGGGTGTTGGCCCTGGCTGGCGCGGTGGCCTCCAGCATTTTGGTGAGCAGCTGGTCAGACCGGACCAAGCGCGCCACCTTGGTCTCGGTCGCTGCCCTCCCGATGGCCGGCGCGGCGCTGGGCTTTGCCTTCTTGGACCAGAGCAGCTGGATTTTCCTGTTCGGGGTGCTGTTCGGTCTAGGTTACGGCGCTTTCATCTCCACCGACTGGGCGCTGGCCATCGACACCCTCCCGGGCCAAGACAACTTGGCCCGGGACTTGGGGATCTGGGATATCGCCTCGGCGCTGCCCAGCGCCCTGGCGCCAGCTATTGGCGGCTGGCTGCTGCTGCGCGAGCTGGCCTTCGGCCTCGGCTACGCCGTGGGTTACCGCTGGCTGTTCGGCCTAGCTGGGGTGTGTTTCCTGATCAGCGCTGCCGTGGTCTATCAGGTAGGTAGGCCGCCCAAACCCCGCGCGCTCAAGCTGCTGATCGCGGCTGGCCTGTGGGTCTACCTGAAGCTCAGCTACCACATCGAGCTGGAGGGGCCTTTGCCCCGCCCGAGCGGGCGCCCGGCGCTGGTCATAGCCAACCACCAGCATGACTTGGAGGGGACGGTCCTCCCGGCCTGGCTGGGTCTAGCTGGACTGGGCGGGCCGGGTGTGCAGTTCGTCGCCTCTGAAAGGATCTTCGAACCGGGGTTCCTAGCCACCCGCTCCCCAGCCTGGATGCGGCCGCCGATCGCCCGCGTCGGCCTGCGCGGCCTATTCGGGCTCATGGGGGTTTGGCCCATCGAGAACGAGCCGCTGGCCCCGTCGCTCATCTCCCAAGCCGGCCGCCTGCTGGAATGGGCGGGGGATGCTCCCCTCGGTGACGTCTTGGTGCCGAGTGCGCTGGAGCGTTTGGGCCTGCCCGCCGATCTGCGCTTGAGCCAGCTCACCGCCGCGCGCTGGCTCCGAGCCGCTCGGCAGAACGTCACGCTGGTGGACTTCCGTGAGGGCGCCCGCCGCCAATTGCTGGAGGATACCCTCCCCAGGATCTCGAAGCAGCTGGCCGCCATCGAGGCGGCCTTCGCTGGCGGCGCTCTGCTGTTCCTCACCCCCGAGGGGCGCTATTCGGTCGACGGCCGGATGCACCGCCTGCGGCTGGCCCTGGACCGCCTTCTTCCTGCAGCCCAAGAGCTCTGGGTGGTACATCTAGCCTACGACCCCTTGGCCAGGCGGCGGCTGGCTCTCTACGGCTATTTTGAGCACCTAGAGCCCGTCCCTGATCGCTCCGAGCTGGAGCTGCGGCTGCGCGCGGGGCGGCCGGTCACCTTGAGCCAGCTGCTCTGCAGCTGGCTGGTGGGGTGCGGCGGCCCTTTCACCGCCGAGCAGGCTTGGCAGGGACTGCAGGCTGCTCTGAGTGCCCTGCCGCAGGCAGCTGTGCGGATGGGCGACGCCCGCAACCCCAGCCGGCGCCGCTTAGATCGGGCCCTAGTTCGGCTCTGCCGAGACGGCCTGCTCGAGCGGGTAGGGGAGAGCTTCGTGCTCCGGGCAGCGGAACGCCACCCGGGACCGCGCTATCCTGGCAGCGGAGATCCCGTGCGCTACCAGGCCGAGATGCTGACCGAGACCTGTCAGGCCCTCCGCGCCACCCGGATGGCCGCCTGAGATCTCTGAGGGGGAACCCATGAAGACAAGGCACCTGGGCCGGACCGGCCTCAAAGTCAGCGAGATCTGCCTCGGCACCATGACCTTCGGGAACCAGTGCGACCAGCCGACCTCGTTTGCCATCTTGGATCGCGCCTGGGAGGGCGGGGTGAACTTCCTCGACACCGCCGACGTCTACCCCCTGGGTGGGGGTTTGGAGCGGGTCGGCCGTACCGAGGAGATCGTGGGGGCCTGGCTCAGAGAGCGCGGCCTGCGAGATAAGGTGGTGCTAGCGACCAAGGCGGCCGGCCGGATGGGGGAGGGCTCCAACGATCAAGGCCTCAGCCGCTACCACCTGATGCAGGCGGTGGAAGCCAGCCTGCGCCGCTTGGGGACCGACCACATCGACCTCTATCAAGTCCACTCCCCCGACCCGGAGACGCCGATCGAGGAGACCTTGGAGGCGCTCACCGAGCTGGTCCGCCGGGGGATGGTGCGCTACATCGGCTGCTCCAACTTCTCGGCCTGGATGCTGGCGGGGGCGCTGTGGGCCAGCGATCTGCGCTGCCTAGCCCGCTTCGACTCGGTCCAGCCCCGCTATAACCTGATCTTCCGGATGATCGAAGACGAGCTGTTACCGCTCTGCCGCCAGCATGGGGTGGGAGTGATCGCCTACAACCCCTTAGCCGGCGGCATGCTGAGCGGCCGCTACCGCTTCGACCAGGAGGTTGCTGAAGGGCGTTTCACCTTGGGCCACGGCAGCGGCGAGATGTATCGCAGGCGCTACTGGAATCAGGCGGTCTTCTCGGCGGTAGACCGTATGGCCGGGCTGGCCAGGGAGGCTGGCTTGGGTATGGTCGAGCTAGCCGTGGCCTGGGTCTTGGCCCAGCCGGGGCTGAGCTCGGCCATCGTGGGAGCCAGCAAGCCCGAGCAGTTGGCGGCCAGCCTGGCGGCCAGCGACATCGACCTGCCTGCTGAAGTTCTGACCAGCTTAGACGGTCTCTGGTACGACCTCCCCAGGGAGCGCGACCCCAGGTTGGCTCGCCGCTGAGCGTTGCTCGGCGGACAGCTGGTTTGCGGCGGCCTAGAAGGGCGGCACCGGATGAGGATCAGCGAGCCGCCCAACAGGTCGCCTGCGGGGACGCTTCCCGAGCAGTGCCCAGCTGAACGGCTGAACCCGCAGCGGTAGCGAGGAGGCGATACCGCTGCGGGAGATCCGCAGGGTCTCGGGCGAGCTGGCTGGCACCAGCGCTCTGGTGAGCACCGGGGTTAGCCCCACAGAGCCGCGGCCAGCAGCGGGCCAGCTAGCCCGCTTCCCAGGGCTACTTGCCCCAATCGGGCGGCAGTTCCACGCAGACTACCCGGCCGCTGGCGCAGCGCTGGCCTTGGGCGTAGAGCTGGGTGGACACGACCACCTTGCGGCCGGAGATCTCTAGCTGGCTGCCGCGCAGCTGCAGCGGCCCTAGCGGAGTGGGCTTGTGGTAGTCGACCTGCAGCTGGGCGGTGACGAAGCGGGGCGCCGGGGCGTCTTCCGGTAGGTCTCTGGCCAGCGCGGCGAAGATCGCTGCGCTGCCAGTCGAGTGGCAGTCGATCAGGGAGGCGATCAGCCCCCCATAGACGAAGCCGGGCAGGGCGGTGTGGAAGTCCTGCGGGTTGAAGTCGGTGCGGGTCTCCCCGCCGTCTCGGTAGGTGCGGATATGGTGGCCGAAAGGGTTCGCGGTCCCGCAGCCGAAGCAGTGGGCGAACTCCTCGGGGTAACGCTCCTGGATCGCTTTCACGCCGCTAGTCTGACACGGGCGCTGCCGGGGCGCTCAGAGGCCGAAGCGGGCATAGATGGCTGGCACCGAGTGTAGATACCAGCTCAGGTCGAAGGCGGTAGCTAGCTGTTCCCTGCTGATGGGTAACTCCGGATCGGAGGTGAGCAGCTCCAGGAGGGGCTCCCCGGTTTCCCAGCAGCGCAGGCTGGCCCGCTGCACGATGCCGTAGGCCTGCTCCCGGCGCAACCCGGCCTCGATCAGCAGGTGAAGGACCCGCTGGCTGAAGACCAGACCGCCCAGCTGATCCAGGTTACGCTGGACCCGCTGCTCATCGACGCGCAGCCGAGCTAGGATCCCCTGCATCCGCCTGGTTGCGAAGTGGGCCAAGGTGGTGGAGTCGGGCAGGACCACCCGCTCGACGGAGGAGTGGCTGATGTCGCGCTCGTGCCAAAGCGCCACGTCCTCCAAGGCGGCCTGGAGGTTGGATCGCAGCAGCCGACTCAGACCGGTCACATTCTCTGAGCCGATGGGGTTCTTCTTGTGGGGCATGCTCGAGGAGCCGGTCTGGCCGGGATCGAAGGGCTCTAGGACCTCCCGGACCTCGCTGCGCTGCAGATGTCGGATTTCCAGGGCGATCCGCTCTAAGCTGGTTCCCAGCAGCGCCAAGGCCGCTAGGACCTCGGCGTGCAGGTCGCGGGGCAAGGTCTGGTTGGTCACCTTGGCCGCCGCCCAGCCCAGCTTGGCCGCGACCAACCGCTCGACCCCGGGATCGACGTGGGCGTAGGTTCCCACCGAGCCGGAGAGCATCACCACCTCGATGCCGGACCTGGCCCTCAGCAGCCTGGCCAGGTCACGCTCCAGGGCGTCGGCCCAATTCAGGAACTTCAGGCCGAAGACCATCGGCTCGGCGTGGATGCCGTGGGTACGGCCGATGCAGGGGAGTTGGCGGTAGCGGACCGCCAACTCTAAGCAGGTCCCTCGCAGCTCGCCCGCGGCCAGCTCGATCAGCTGCAGCGCCCGGCTGAGCTGCAGGTTCAGCGCAGTGTCGACTACGTCGGTGGAGGTGAGCCCCAAGTGCACGAAGCGGGCAGCTTCCCCGTAGCGCTCGCTCAGCGCGGTGGTGAAGGCCACGATGTCGTGGCGGGTGACCGCTTCGATCTGGGATACCCGATCGGCGAAAGCCTGATCCAACGGCTGCTCTCGGGACCGGCGATCTAGCTCGCCGGCGGCTTCCCGGGGTACCGTTCCGAGCTCGCTCCAGGCTTCCACGGCGGCCAGCTCGACCGCCCACCAGCAGCGATAGCGCTCGGCCTCACTCCACAGCGCCCGCATCTCCTCGGTCTGATAGCGCTCGATCACCGGGGCAGTCTACCGCGGCCCTTCAGTTGTGGCTGGCCCTCAGGGTGAGTGCGGGAGCGCTGAGCAGCGAGAACAGCAGGAGAGCTAACAGCAATCCCCCGGAGAACAGGTAGGGACTACCCTGCGACACGGTCTGGAACAGTGTGGTTCCGATCACCGGCCCCAACATCCGGCCCAGCCCGAGCGCGCTGCTGGACATTCCGGCCACGGTACCTTGGAGGTCTGGGCCCACCTGCAGCGAGATGGCGGCGGTCAGGTTGGGAGCGATCAGAGAGGAGCCGACCGCGATCAGGATCAGCGCTGAGGTAATCGCCAGGAAGCTGTGGGTGGCCGGTACCGCGAACATCCCCGCCGCCATGATCAGCAGGCCGGCCCAGATCAGCTTGATTTGCCCGAAACGGCGGCTCAGCGGGCGGATAGCACCGCCCTGGATGGCCGCTCCCGAGAAGCCGAAGATCGAGAGGATCACCGCGATGTTCTGGACCGCAGCGGTGCCGCGCAAGCCCAGCTGATCCTGGATGTAGAAGCCGATGGTCTGCTCCATCCCCACGCTGGCCAGGGTGTAGAGGGCGGCGGTGATCAGGAAAGTCCATACCGCAAAGCGCAGGGCTGGGCGGTAATCGGCTCTGGTGGCAGCCCCCTGGGGCCTGGACTCCTTGAGTTTTTTCCAGGCGAACAGGGCGACCAGCAGGGCCAGGCCGGCCGAGAAGTAGATCGGGGCCAGCAGGCCCAGCTCGGAGAGCAGCCCGCCCAGAGCCGGGCCGAAGACGATCCCTAGGCCGAAAGCAGCTCCGATCATCCCCATCGCCGCGCTGCGGCCGCCGGCGTCGCTGAGATCGGCCATGTAGGCCTGGGCGGTGGGTAGGGTAGCGCTGGACAGCGAGCCGCCGATGCCCCTGGCCAGCAGCAGCAGCGCGAACAGGGGCAGGCCGCTGAGCAGGTGATGGAGTCCCAGATGGGCGAAAACCCCAAAGGCAGCGAAGGAGATCCCGTAACCCAGCAAGCCGGTGATCAACACCGGTTTGCGCCCGACCCGCTCGCTGCGCCGGCCCCAGATCGGCGCGGTCAGCACCTGCATCAAGCTGTAGATCGTGCTGAACCAACCCACCTGGTCGGGCCTCAGCCCCAGCGCCACCGACAGGGGAGCCAGAACTGGGAACAGGACCGACAGCCCCAAGATGGCCACGAAGATAGTCAGGAACAGGATCAGCCGGGGATCGCCGCGCCGGAACACCAGTGCATTCTAGCCAGCCCCTCCGGCCATTTGTCCCGCCGGGCCGGTCGGATGCGGGAAATCAATCGGCCAGGAAGCGCCTAGGGTTGATAGCGACCCGGGGCAGCGGCCCACTCAGCTGCCGTAACTTGGGCAGCAACTTGGCTAACTCCTCTGGGTTCTTCGCTCGCAGCAGCAGCAGCTCCCGGTACAGCCCGGCCCTCCTGGGCGGGATGCCAGCCGAAGGTCCGCGGATCTGCGCCGGCAGGGCGCCAGCCTCCAGGAGAGCCGCCGCTGCCTGCTGGGCCCTGGCCAGGGCTAGCTCTTGGCTGCGCCCCGAGACCTCGATCAAGGCCAGCGCCCCGAAGGGGGGATAGCCCAAGGCCTTGCGGCTGGGGTGTTCGGCCAGCAGGTAGGCGGCGACGTCCTCGCCTTCGGCCAGGCTGCGCAGCGCGGGGTGCTCCGGGCTGTAGGTCTGCACCACCAATAAAGGAGCCCGCTCGGGGTGCCAACAGGCTGCCTGCCGCAACAGGCGGTGGAAGCGCTCCGAGGCCCGAAAGTCCGGCCAGCCCAGCCAGCTGTCCGCTAAGCTGATGGCGATCAGGGCTAGGTCAGGGGGAGCCTCGCTCTGCAGCACGCTCTGGGTGGCCACCAGCAACCCGCTGTGCCCCGAGGCCAGCTCGGTGAGCGGCTCTCGGTGGTCGGCGTCGCGCTGCCAGATCGGGACGTCCGGGAACTGCCGCGCCAGCGCTTGGCGGATCCACTCGGTGCCCGGGCCGTGCGGCGCCCACTGGCTCGCCCCGCACTCCGGGCAGAGGCTGGGGGCTTCCTGGCGGTGCCCGCACTGGGCGCAGCTGAGCAGGTGCTGCTCGGCGTGCAGCCGCAGCGGCACCTGGCAGTGCGGGCAGCTGGGGCTGTGGCCGCAGCGGCTGCAGCGGATCAGGGCGCTGTAGCCGCGCCGGGGTGCCAGCACCACCGCTTGCCGCTGCCGCTCCACCACCTGATGTAAGCCGTTTAAGAGCGCGCTGCTGAGCGGCCAGCTGTCCCTGGGTAGCCGGTGAGCTGGCAGCGACAGCGGGCCGACCGGGTAGGTAGCTGCCTCCTGACCCAGCGCCACCACATGCAGGCGGCTGCGCGGCGGCGGCAGGGTGATTCCGGGCCGAAGCAGGCTCTCGCTGGCCGGAATGTCTCCGAAGAGCAGCAGCCTGGCACCCAACTCCTCGGCCAGGGTGGCCGCTAGGTCAGGCAAAAAGGGCTGGCTGCCCACTTTGAGCGCGTAGCTGTCGTTGCCTTCGTCCTCGACGGCGATCAGGCTCAGCTCCGGCAAGGGCAGGCACAGCGCGGCGTAGCTCCCGACGGCCAACCGAGGACCCCCCTCGCGGCAAGCCGCCCAGAGCTGCTCGCGCAGCTCGGCGTCCAGCCGCCCGGAGAAGTGCAGGGGACCTAGGAAACCGAAGGCGGCCAGGTGCCGCTGCAAGCTGGCGTGGTCCGGGCAGAGCACCAAGGCGCTCTGCCCCCGCTCCAGGGCGCCCTGCAGGACTTTGGCCACTGCGCCGAGCCTCTCCCTGGCCTTCCCCCCGTGTAGGCGCTGGACCGAGGGGTCTTCCCAGGGCCCGCCCCTGGGCGCTACCCCGCTGCTGGGCACAGCCTCCTGGGCCAATCGCTTAGGGCGGCGGATCCGCCTGGCCACTCCCTGGGCCAGCAGCCGCTGCAGGACGCTGGTGCCCACCTGAGCAGCCTCGGACCATTCCTGCAGGGTGGCGAAGGGGCCTGCGGTGCTCAGCACTTCGGCGGCCTGCCTCTGCTTGGCCGAGCCGCCCTGCAGGCACCCGCAAGCGGCGTAGACCCACGCGCTGGGCGGCAGCGCGCTGGCCCGCTCGAGCAGCAGGCCCTGGCGCCTGAGCTGGTCGAGCAGCTCCTGAGGGTGCGAAGAGGCCGCCGTCCACACTTCGGTAACCCGCTCGGCCGCCTCGCCGAAAGCGCGCAGATCGCTGCTGGGCACTCTGCGGACCTGGTGGTCGAGCTCCGGCGCCAAGCCGCTGCCGACCAGGTCGCTCAGCAGCAGGCCCACCGGGGTAGCTGACCGGTCGGCCTGGCGGATCAGCGCCCGGCAGGCCGCTGGGCTCACCCAGGGCTGCTGGTCCAAGGTAGCGATGGCCTCTTTGAGCAGGTGGCCGCGCACAGTCTGGGCCTCGGCGACCACCAAGCCGACCCGCACCCCGCCCTGCCAAGGCACCAGCACCCGGCAACCCAGTGGAGCCGCCCCGCTGCCCAGGTAGTCCATGGCCGGCAGCGGGGCGGGAAAAGCGACCGACCACATTCAGTAGGCGGCCAGCAGCAGCTCCCCCCCAGCGGCCAGCAGCAGTTCGGTGGCCCTGGCCACCGCCTGGTGGGCCAGAGGGGTGATGAGCGGGCTTCCGAAGGTGTCCAGGCTGACCAGCCAGGTCCCGCCCTCTCTGGCCTCCAACTTGACCAACAGGTCTTGTTCCAGATCGGGTTCGCTGCTGCGGAAAAACAACCGGAATGCGCTGCCCTCCGCGTTCCCGAAGCAGCCCAGCAGGATGAGGACGCTCCGGCCGGAGCGGTAGACCTGCTTGCTCTCGGGCAAGCGCAGCGGGGAGGGGAGACGGACTTTGCTGTGGGGCACGGCGGCTCCTTCGGGATGGGGTGCCGGGGCCGGGTAGGACCCGGGCAGCCGGCGCAGGCGAGCGTGCTGTAGCGTCCGCCCCAGCGCGCGCCACTTGGCGGCGTACTTGGTCTGGGAAGCCGCTTCCGGCGCCGGCACGCAGCGGGCGGCAAAGCAGCCGCTGGCCTGGGCTTCTCCCAGGGCGAAGGTGAAATACTCCGGGTGATCGGTGCTCAGCCACAGCTCTCCTCCCTGGGCCAGCCGGCTGGCGGCCAGGGTGAAGAAATCGCGCTGCAGCAGCCGGTGGCGGAGGTGGTGGCGCTTGGGCCAGGGATCTGGGAAATTGACGTAGATGCGCTGCAGCGCTCCCGGACGCACGGCCAGAGCCAGCAGGCTGCGGGCCGAGGCCTGCACCAGGAGGACCCGTTCCACTCGGGCCAGCCGCCTGTGCGCCCGCAACAAGCTGGCTCCGCTCAGCTCCACCCCCAAGTAGTTGGTGGGGCCGAGCTCTAGGCGGTGGGCTTGCCAGAAACGCCCATCCCCGAAGCCGATCTCTAAGTGCCAGGGCGCAGGCGGGAGCTGGGGCCAGAGGGCCTGCTGGTCCGGTCCGGCCGGGAGCTGGCCGAGCCTCAGGATCAAGCCAGCTCCCGGGAACTAGCCAGCAGCTCGGCCAGCTCCCGGCCCTCGTCGACCGCGTCCCAGTAGCGTTCGGCACCTCGGCAGGCGCCAGCGGCCCACAGGCCCGGGACCGCTCGTACCCGGTAGCCATCCAGGCCGGCCGGCTTGATGCGCCAGTACTCTACCAGGTAGGCGTGCCAAGACGGTCCGGCTGGTCGGCTGGCGTGGTGCCGCTCCAGCGGGACCCCCAGCGCCGAGAGCCTGAGCAGCAGCTGGTCGTCGCTGGGTTCCCCCTCGCGCCCCTGGGAGCGGTGCTCCCCGTCTTGGTGCAGCACTGCCCCGAGAAAGCTCCCCACCGCCAGTACCGCCTGCTCCGCCTGGATGACCTGGCCTGAGCGGGTGTGCAGCGCGATGGGCGGTCCAGGATCCAGGCCACAGACCCAGTCTTCGAGCAGGGTGATCGCCGGGGTGGCCGAGATGGCTGCCCTGGCTGCCCCGCTCCGGTCCATCAGCGGGAACTGGACCAGGCGGCTGTCCAGCGGCAGGATCGCGGGTTTGTGGTCGTGCTGCCTGGCGATGGTAGCCGAGTCGGGTGTGATCAGCAGCGCCTCTACCCCCCTGGCTGCCAGCTGCAGCGCCAGCTCGCAGCCGGTCAGGCCGGCACCGACGATCGCTAACCTGACCTTCACGCCACCTCCGGCTTGACCCCGACGTGCAGTGCGGCGATACCGCCGCTGAGCCTGCGGTAGCGGGCTTGAAAGCCGCAGCTGCGCATCCGCTGGGCTAGAGCCTCTGGGCTGGGGAAGGCGGCCACCGAGGCGGGTAGGTAGCGGTAGGCGGCCTGGCCGCTCAGCCGCTCGCCCAGCACCGGCAGCAGCTGCTCGAAGTACGCTCGGTAGAGCAGGCTGGTCAGCGACCGCCCGGGCGGGCTGAGCTCCAAGATGACCAGCTTGCCCTGGGGCTTCAGCACCCGCAGGATCTCGGACAGCGCCGCCCCGAAGTCGGCGAAGTTGCGGAAACCGAAGGCGCAGCACACCGCGTCGAAGCGGTTTTCCCCGAAGGGTAGCGCCAGAGCGTCGCCTTGTAGGAAGTGGACCGCTAGCCCGGCCCGCTCGGCTTTGTGCCTGGCCCGCTCCAGCATCGCCTCGGTGAAATCGCAGGCGGTGATCTCCAGCTCGGGGGCTAGCCGCGCCAGGGCGAGGGCTAGGTCGCCGGTGCCGGTGGCCAGGTCGAGCACCTCCTTAGGCCCACAGGACAGCACTTCCAACGCTGCCTCCCTGCGCCAGAGCAGGTCGATACCAGCGGTGAAGAGCCGGTTGAGCGCGTCGTAGCTGCCGGCGATCTGGCTGAACATGGCCCTTACCGGCCCGGCCTTGTCGGCGTCTTCTCCGGGCGATGGCAACATGGGACCATCATGCCACGGAGCAGCTGCTCTGCCCTGTGAGCGGGTACACTGACGGCATGGCATCCGCTCCGGTGGAGAGGATCACGCTGATCGACGGGCACGCCCTGGCCTTCCGCAGCTACTTCGCTATCCGGGCATTGACCACGAGCCGGGGAGAGCCGGTACAAGCGGTCTTCGGATTCCTGCGCATGGTGCTGCGCCTGCTCAAGGAGGGCGCTGCCCCGGTGGTCGTCTTCGATCCCCCGGCTCCCAGCTTTCGGCACCTAGAGTACGCAGACTACAAGGGCGGCCGGGCGGCTACGCCCCCGGATCTTCCCCAGCAGATCGACTGGATCCGCGCTCTGGTCGATCTGATCGGCTTAATCCGCCTGGAGCTACCCGGGTACGAGGCCGACGACGTGATCGGCAGCCTGGCGCTGCAGGCCGCCGAACGGGGCTTCGACGTGGCGATCCTCACTTCGGACCGCGACAGCTACCAGCTGCTCGGCGAGCGCATCTGGGTGTTAGGGGCTTCCGGCGAGCGCATCGGTCCCCAAGAGGTCTTGGATAAATACGGCGTGCGCGTCGATCAGTGGGTGGACTATCGCGCCTTGACCGGCGACTCCAGCGACAACATCCCTGGGGCCAAGGGTATCGGTCCTGTCGGGGCTGCGGCGCTGCTGGCCCGCTACGGCAGCCTGGACGCTATCCTAGACGTCCTGCAGAGAGGTACGCTGGAACCCCCCAAGACCGCCCGCCTGCTCCAGGCCAGCCTAGAGCAGATCTTGCTCAGCCGCCGCCTGAGCAAGATCGTCACCGATCTGGACCTCCCCATGGACTGGGGAGAGCTGCGCAGCCTGCGCCCTCAGCTCCCCGAGCTGATGTCTGCTCTGCACAGTTTGGAGTTCAGCGGTCTGTCGGCTGAGCTGGAAGCTTTTCTGCAGCCTCTTTCCCAAGGCGGCGCCCAGGTCCCTGCCGATCCGGAAGTCCTAGAGCTCCCCGAGCCGCCTGCCGGCGCGCACTACTACGGTTACCGCCTGGGCCCAGAAGGAGGCTTGGAGCTGGGGGCTTGGGATGGGCGCAGCCTCTACCAGCCCCCTCCAGGCCAGGCCTGGTTGCTGCGCGGCGCGCTGAACGCGGTGGCGGCCAAGAGCCTGGCTGGCCGGCTCAAACAGGAAGATTGCGCGGTCAGCAGCGGGGAAGACCCCCTCTTGATGGCTTACCTGCTCGACTCTTCCGATGGGACACCGGAAGGGGCGGTCAGGCGACACCTAGACCGCGCCTGGCCGGACGCACCCCCGCTGCGCGCTCAGGTCGCCGAGCAGCTGGACCTGGCGCTGCGCCCCAGGCTCCAGGGGCCTCTGGCCAGCCTCTACCGCGACGTCGAGCTCCCGCTCTCCGAGGTTCTGGCCGGGATGGAAGCTAGGGGGATCCTGCTGGACACCGCCTACTTGCGCGCCCTGAGCGAGGTGGCCGCGCAGCGCTTGGCTGCCCTGGAGGAGCAGATCTTTGCCGCGGCCGGCCATCCCTTCAACGTGGCCAGCCGCGACCAGCTGGAGCGGGTACTGTACGATGAGCTGCGGCTCGCTAGCGGCAAGAGAACCCGCCTGACCAACAAGCGCTCCACCGCGGCGGCGGTGTTGGAGGCGCTCCGGGACGATCACCCGATCGTCCCGCTGCTTCTGGATCACCGTGAGCTCAGCAAACTCAAGGGGACCTACCTGGATCCCCTGCCCAGCTTGGTGAACCCGCGCAGCGGCCGGCTGCACACCTCTTACAACCAGACCGCGGTAGCGACCGGCCGCCTCAGCTCGGTCAATCCCAATCTGCAGAACATCCCCATCCGCACCGAGCTGGGCCGCGAGATCCGCAAGGGCTTCTTGGCTTCGCCGGGGATGCTCCTGATCTGCGCAGACTACAGCCAGATCGAGCTGCGGGTCCTGGCCCACATCACCGGAGACGCCCAGCTGCAGGGCGCTTTCGCCTCCGGCGCCGATATCCACCGGAGGACCGCCAGCGAGCTGTTCGGCGTCTCCGAGGAGGCGGTGACCGCGGAGCAGCGCCGGGCGGCCAAGACCGTCAACTTCGGGATCATCTACGGGATGAGCGCCCACCGGCTCTCCGGGGAGCTGCACATCGGGCGCAGGGAGGCTCAGGCGTTCATCGACCGCTACTTTGCCATCTTTCCCGGTATTCACCGCTATATCCAAGAGACCTTGGAGCGTTGCCGCCAGACCGGGTACGCCGAGACCCTGCTGGGTCGGCGCCGCTACGTGCCGGAACTGGCCAGCCCCAACGCCGTCCTGCGCGAGGCCGCCGAGCGGGTAGCCTACAACATGCCGGTTCAGGGGACCGCCGCCGACATCATCAAGCGCGCCATGGTTCGCCTGGATCCTGCGCTGAGGGCGCTGGGCGGTTTCCTGCTGCTGCAGGTTCACGACGAGCTGCTGATCGAGGCGCCTCTGGACCGCCAGGGGGAAGCCGAGTCCCTCCTGGTCTCGGCCATGGAGGGAGCCATGGAGCTGGCGGTGCCCCTAGCGGTGGAAGTCGGCCGAGGCGCCAGCTGGTTCGAGGCCAAGTGAGGTGGGTCTCAGAGCGGCAGGCGGCCTTGGAGCTCCGCTCCGGCCTGCCCTGAGCCAGCTGCTAAGCGCAGCGCCAACTGGTCGGAGCTGAGCTGCCAGGTGGCTGCTGCCCCGTAGCGCAGAGGCAGGCTGTTCGGCTCCCAAGGGGTGGCGCTCAGGAAGGCGCTCAGCTTCCTGAGCGCGCCGCCCCCTTGCCAGCTGACCTTGAGCGCGCCGCCGCCGACCAGGCCGGCTCGGTTAGAGCCCAGCAGCCCCAGCGCCTGCAGGGTCCAGCTCGGGCTGAGAGCCAGCTCACCCCCTAAGGTAAGCGCCAACATCGCCCCGGCGGTGCTCTGGGCTAACAGGGTGCCGATCTGGTAGCGACCGGCTCCTCTCGGCAGGATCAGCGCTGCCGAGAGCGAGGACTGCGCCCCGGCCCGGCTCCCCACCCGCAGCAGCAGCGCCCTGCCGGCGCGGAAGGTGGTGACCAGGTGCAGCTGCTGGCCGCTGGGCAGCGTGCTGGCAGCGCCCCGGCTCAGAGCGGAGGAGTCCAAGGTGGCTAGGGGAGAGAAGTGGTCCAGGGGGGCGTTCCAGGCTTCCAGCCGGAGCCGCCCGGCCGCGCCGCCCAAGACCCCCTGGGCGAACAGGTCGATCAATCCACCCCCCTGAACTCCCAGCCAGAGCCTTCCCGAGGCGCTCAGGAAACCGGCCGGTCCCAGCTGGAAGGACTTTCCCAGCCCGGCGCTGAAGCTCTGATCACCGGCCGAGATCAGGCCGGAAAAACCGCTCGGGAGCGGGATGCCGTGTACGCCCAGCCGGAAGCTGGTATGGCTGGTCTGGGCCAGGCTGACCCGCAGGTCAGCCGCCCGGGCGCCCGCGAGCAGTAGGCCCAGGGTGGCGAGGGCGCTACGGGAGAAACGCGACGCGGTAACTGTCCAGTGCAGGGTGGGTCACCTCCAGGACCAGGACCCGTCCTTTCCTGGTGTAGTGGGCGAAGGCCCGGTCGCCGATGAAGACCCGTTCGGTCCTCACCCACCCCAGGGCCAATAGCTGGGCGTCATAGAGATCGAAGACCCGCCGCAGGTCGGCGTGGCTGACTTGGAAGTCCAGGGTGCCGTAGCCTCGGGCCGATCGGTGGAGCTGCTGCGCACCCGGATAGTCGATCAAAGCCACCAAGCCACCCGGAAGAGCCAGCGGTGTGGTCTGGGCGCCACTCTCTAAGCTGCAGCCGCCCAGCGCTAAGCTGGCCAGCGCGAGCAGGGCAAGCCGCCGGGGGTGAGGCATAGCTGCATGCTACAAGCTGCCCGGGACAGACGTCAAAGGTGTGGTGACCGAAAAGTGGGTCCGCTGCAGCGGACCCACTTTGGTGGAGCTGAGGGGATTCGAACCCCTGACCTTCTGAATGCCATTCAGACGCGCTCCCAGCTGCGCCACAGCCCCGAGGGCTAGGCCAGGTTAGCAGCCGTTGGTCAGGCTGTCAACTCGCCTCCTTCCGGAAGAAGCTGGCGCTGAGCAGGCCGAAATAGCTGGGAGCCGTGTAGTGGCAGCGCAGCGGCCGGATGTCGCCGATCGCGCCGGCCAGCAGCAGCATCTGCCAAAGGCTGTCCGGCCTAGCCAGGTGGACCCGCTCCAAGTCCAAGTCGGCTAGGCTGGATAGCTTTCCGTCCCGGACCAGCCGCTCCACGGCGCTGTCGTACCAGGCCGCTGCTGGGTGGAAGCCGTAGGGCCCGTCCTGGCGGTGGGCGTGGGCCTGGTCGGCGCTGGCGATCAGGGCGACCCGCTGCTCCCGGCTGACTTCGGCTAGAACCCGGCCGGTTGCGATGAGCTCGCGCAGGGCGCCGTCTCGCCTAGGTGCGACCAGCACGACCCGGGGGAGCGGCTTCAGGACCTCGCTGAGCAGGTAGAGCGGCACGAAGGCGCCCCAGTCCAGTTCCAGGCGCGCTAGCGGCCCCTGATCGGTGCCGATCCCTACCCCGTAAACTGCCCAGCCCTGCTCCCGGCAAGCAGCC
The DNA here is from genome assembly GCA_021810505.1 of bacterium. Classification (GTDB taxonomy): domain Bacteria; phylum Deinococcota; class Deinococci; order Deinococcales; family Deinococcaceae; genus JAJZIR01. Next base: position 39,842 of record JAJZIR010000008.1, on the reverse strand, counting down.
GCCCACCTCCGGGCGAAATCCCGGTCCAGGGTGACCTCGACTTCTAGGTCACCCTGGCGCCCACCCGCGCTCTCGGCGGTGACCGCGGCGCTGAAACCCTCAGGCCGGAGGCCGTGCGGCCAAGCCAATACCAACAGCTCGGGCCGGCTCTCCGCCAGGTCTGCGCAGACCTGCAGGGCCGCGGTCCGGGCCGCCCGGAAACCGTTTCCACTTTCGCCGCGACCGGGCAGCAGTCCGGTGCCGTGCGGCAGGATGGCTGCGGAGATCAAGCCCAAAGCCCAGCTCGATTCTGGGAATACGCGGGTCGGTCCAGCATGGCTCAGGGTACCACGCCCGAGCGCAGCCGGATCCGGACCTCGGTGGCGCCTTCTGGCCGCTCGGACGGATTGCGCCGCAGCAGCTGCAGCGCCAGGGCGTCTAGGGGATCGGGGAAACCGGCTCGCTCCCCAGGGCCCTGGTGGAGGCCCAAATCCTGCTGGGCCGCCACCTCCTCGGCCGTTCCGTAGAAGGGGAGCTCGCCGCTGAGACCCCAGTAGAGCAGCACCCCCAGGCTGTAGAGGTCGCTGGCCGCTTCGGCCGGCTCCCCGCGCAGCTGCTCCGGAGACATGTAGGCCAGAGTCCCTACCATCAGGGAGCTCCTGAAGCGCTCTCCGGTCGGCCCAGAGAGATCGAAGTCGACCAGAACGGTGAAACCGTCCTCACGCCGCAGCACGTTGGCTGGCTTGAGGTCCCTGTGAACGATCCCGTTGGCGTGCAGGTATTCCAGGGCGCTCCCCAGCTGGTCTAGGCTGCTCAGAAAAGCCCGGCGCCGCTCGGGGTTCCGGGAACTGGCTACCGGTACCCCGGCGGGGTTGGAGAAGGCCTGGCTGAGCATGCGTCCGGGTATAAAGTCGATCAGGAGCGCGACCTGGCCATCGATGACGGTCTGTTCCAGGACCTTGTTGATGTGGGGGTGGCGCAGGTTCTTGGCCAGCGCGAACTCGCGCCGGCCCCGCTGGCTGAGCCGAGGGGGGAAGACCTTGAGCGCAAATGGAGCACCCTCTGGGTCCACCGCCAAAAAAACCACGCAGCTGGCGCCGCGGCCGACGGGCCTGACGATGCGGTAGCGGCTGAACACCAGATCCCCGATCAGGGACATGCCTGTTGCGACTATACCAGCTGCTGCCTGCCAACTCTACCAGCTGCTGCCTGCCAGTTGGTATCCTGGGCGGGTTGTAAGCGGCCGGGGAGCAAGCGGGGCCGCGAGGAGAGTGGATATGCGCAGAGACAGCACCTCGCCGATGCCCCCCATGGAACGGTGGTGGCGCGAGATCATCCGCCCCTACGGCGAAGCCCTGGTCTTCGCGGTATTGGTCACCACCTTCGGTTTCACCCTGGTGGGGGTCGACGGGTACAGCATGATGCCCAACCTGCGTACCGGTGAGCGGGTGATCGTCCCCAAATACGAGACCTGGCTGCACCGCCTGGGCATCGGCCGTTTTCACAGGGGAGACATCGTGGTGCTCAAGCCGCCAGCCGGAGCCCAGGATCAGCACAGCTTCCTCGGCCTCTGGAACTACCGGCCTTACTTTATCAAGCGCATCATCGGGGTGCCGGGAGATACCCTCCGGATCAGCCGTGGGCACGTGTACATCGACGGGCACAAGCTCAACCAGAGCTTTACGACGAATTACTGGCGAGCCCAGGGTTGCTGGGATCAGAGCAGCGTTCTGGCCAACCATATCCATAACCAGATCACCCCCTTGGGCATCGTCCCTCTGGGCAAGACCATCACCATCCCCCAGGGAGACTACTTCGTCATGGGCGACAACCGCACTGCCCAAGGCAGCGAGGACTCCAGGCTGTTCGGCTTGGTTCCCCTGGACAACATCGCCGGCCGAGCGGTGATGGTGGTCTGGCCCTTCGTGCGCCAGAAAACCGCCACTTGGCCCTGTTCCAGCGTGGATGGGCCGCCCAAGCTGAGCGGGCCCCTGCAATTCAACATGCGCTTCCTAGACCCGCCTCCGGCCTTCGCCAAGATCGCCGGGCAGGTAGGCTATTGAGCGCCCTGCGTCCTATACTGGCCTTGTGACCAACTCGGTCCAAGCCGGCCTGGCGGTGGGGATCGCCAGCGACGGAGGGCCTAGCCGCGAGCGCAACGAGGATTTCGCTGGCTCCTACCTCGCTGCTTCCGGCGCGCTCATCGCTGTCGCTGACGGTATGGGCGGGCACCAGGCCGGAGACGTCGCCAGCCGCCTGCTGGTGGAGAGCCTGCTGGCCCGCTTCGCTGCCTCTTCTGGGCGGCTGCAGGATCGCCTGTTGACCGCGCTGGAGCAGGCCAACTTGGAGGTTTTCCAGGCCTCGCGCCAGGCGGGACACCGCGGTATGGGGGCTACCCTAGTCGTCGTTGCGCTGGAGGGAAACGTGGCCCTGATCGCCAGCGCCGGCGACGCTAGGGCCTACCTGCTGCGCGGGGGGGCTCTTACTCCCCTGACCAGGGACCACTCTTGGGTAGCCGAGCAGCACCGCCTGGGCCTGCTAGCCACCCAGGAGTTGCGACTCCACCAGTGGCGCCACGTGGTGTCTAACGCGGCCGGCGGCTTCCCGCAGCTCAAGATCGACCTGAAGGGCGTCCTGCTCAGACCCTTCGACCGCCTGATCCTGTGCAGCGATGGGCTGACTTCGGTGTTGGAGGAAGCCGAGCTGGCGGTGGCTGACCAAGCCCCCCCCGAGCAGGCAGCCCGGGCTTTGCTGCGCTCGGCCTTAGAGCGCTCTCCCCAGGACAACGTCACCGTGGCGGTGGTCGCTCTGGGCGGCGAGCCCAGGCCCTCCTTGGCCATCACCCTGCCGGATTGGAAGGGGGAGAGCCCGCAGCCCCTGCGCTCTTGGCGGAGGTCTACCCCGCCGCCCAGCCGCAGCGAGCGGGCTTGGAGCTACGCCACCCTGCTGGTCCTATATGCCATGCTCTTCGCTCTGCTCCTGCGCGGGCCGGACGAGGAGTTCTCTGAGCTGGCCGGAATCGCACTCCTGATCCTGCTCTTGCTGTGGCGGTTGCTGATCCGCAGGCGTACCCGCCGCTGAGGGATCCGGCACCCTAGCTCAGGCGGACACGCCTGCCGGCGAGCTACTCGCCTGGATGGAGATAGCGGAAGACCGCGGCGGCGGCGGCTCCGGCCAGCAGCTCGCCCAGCAGGTAGACCCAGATGTCCCCCCACGCGAAGATGTGCAGGATGGAGCCCCCCAGGGTGACCGCTGGGTTGAAGGAGCCGCCGGAGACGCCGCCTACCGCGTAGGCCCCGGTCATTACCGTGAAACCGATCGCCCAACCGTAGAAGGAGTTGCCCTCGGTGCCTTTGGCGGTCGCGACATTCAGGACGGTGAAAACCAGCGCGAAGGTGAAGATGAATTCGGCGACCAAACCGGCACCGATCGCCATCTGGGCTTCCAGGGCCGTTCCAGGCAACCCGGGCTTGAGCGCTGTGACGATCAGGGCAGCCACTGTGCCGGCCAGGAGCTGCGCGATCCAGTAACCCACCGCCTCGCTGGCGCTGGCCTTACCGCGCAGCCAGACCCCCAGCGTGACCGCCGGGTTGTAGTGGCCCCCGGAGATATGCCCGCCGGCGAAGATCATGATCGCCAGCACCGAGCCGATCGCCAGCGGGGCGAACTGACCCGCCCCGGGGCTGAGCACGGTCATCCCCACGGTGAAGACCAAAAAGAACGTTCCGATAAATTCGGTCACCAGCTTCCGCATAGCTCCTCCGAGGGTTGGCCGATCCATTCCTTCGCGTGTCCAGGATAGTCTTCCTGCCTGCCGGCGTCTACGGCCACCTCCCTGTGTCAGACTGGGGGCATGAAGCCCATTCAAACTTCAGCAGCTCCGGCGGCCATAGGCCCCTACAGCCAAGCCGTGCTGACCGGCCAGACGCTTTACCTGAGCGGGCAGATTCCCCTGAACCCCCAGGGCCAGCTGGTAGAGGGCATCTCTGCCCAGATCGACCAGGTCGTGGTCAACTTGCGCGCTGTCCTGGAAGCGGCTGGGGGTCGCTGGGGCCAGATCGTCAAGACCACCATCTTCGTGACCGACCTCTCGAACTTCGCCGAGGTCAACGCCGCCTACGCCCGCCACTTTCAGCCGCCCTTCCCGGCTCGCAGCACCGTCCAGGTGGCTGCCCTCCCGAGGGGTGCAGCGGTGGAGATCGAGGCGGTGGCGGTGCTGGATATCGCTCCCTGAGCCGCTCGCTCGGGGCACCTGGCTAGGGACGTCTGTCTCGCTCCGGCGTGGTAGCCTCACCCATGACCACTGCCCCGCCCCGAGAGGCCCTGCTCAACCGGATCCAGGGGGACATCCCCATCGTGGAGCGCCCCTACGCTGCGATCGGCGCGCAGTTGGGCCTAGCCGAAGAGGAGGTCTTGGCCCAGCTGCAAGCCGAGAAGCAGGCTGGGGTGCTCCGGCAGATCTCAGCGATCTTCGATACCCGGACATTAGGCTACCAGTCCAGCTTGGTGGCGGTGATCGCCGACCCGGACAAGCTGGACGAGGTGGCCGGGGTGATCAGCGCTCACCCCGGGGTCAGCCACAACTACCGCCGCAACCACCGCTTCAACCTGTGGTACACCATCGCCGTGCCACCGGAGAGCGACCTCTCTGCCCACGTCGACCTGCTCCACCAGCTCTCCGGAGCCCAGGTGACCCGGCTGATGCCGACTCTGCACCTGTTCAAGATCGGTGTGGAATTCGATATGACCGGCCAGCTGGCCCTCAATGCCAAGAGCAAGCCCGCTTACCAGCAAGAGCAGCGCAATCCTGACTATCAAGTCAGCGAGTTGGACCGCCGCTTTGTCTTGGAATTTCAAAAGGACCTGCCGCTTGTCCAGCGTCCCTTCCAGGAGGCTTCAGAGGCTTTGGGCCTGAGCGTGGATCAGCTGGCCGCCCATGCCGAGCGCATGCGGCGTGCCGGTGCGCTGCGCCGGATCAGCGCGGTATTCCACCACCAGTCGGCTGGCTTCCGCTACAACGCCATGGGAGTTTGGGCGGTGCCGCAGGACCAGGTAGCCGACTTGGGCCAGAAGATGGCTGAGTTCCGGGCGGTCTCCCACTGCTACCTGCGCCCGACTTACCCCGAGTGGCCTTATACCATCTTCACCATGGTACACGGCCGCAGCAAGGAGGAGGCTTTGGGCAAGATCGGCGCCATCGCTGCGGAGGTAGCCCCGGATATCCCCCACGAGGTGCTCTACAGCACCAAGGAATACAAGAAGGTGCGCCTAGAATATTTTATCCCCGAGTTCGAGGCCTGGGAGCGGGCCCACGGCCTGCGCTGAAGTGTATGCTGATCTCCCCGGCCAGACCGGGCCGTGCAGCGAGGATGCCATGACTGACTTGCAGGAAAAGCGGGCGGAGGGGATGGCCCGCCGCTACGACGTGCGCGGGCTGGATGCCATCGATGTAGCTGTACTGGACACTTTCCCAGTCGCCCGCGAAGATGCGCACAGCTACCCTGGCCAGCCCATCGAGGTCGTGATCCGGACTGACGAGTTCAGTCCGGTCTGTCCCTGGAGCGGCCTCCCTGACTTCGGGGAGCTAGAGATCCGTTACCTGCCCTCGGAGCGCTGCGTGGAGCTCAAGAGCCTCAAGTATTACCTGACCAGCTACCGCTTGGTCGGTATCTACCACGAGCACGCCACCCGCCGGGTGCTGGCTGACTTGGTGGCTCTGCTCGATCCTCTCACCATGACTGTGCGCTGCGATTACGGCCTGCGCGGCGGGCTGCACACCGTCGTGACCGCGCAGTACGCGAGGCCTTGATGCCCTGGCGGTTGGCCACCGAATTCCGCTTCGACGCGGCCCACCGGATCGACGATTACGACGGTCCCTGCGGCCGCCTGCACGGTCACGGTTACCGGGTGCGGCTGGAGCTGGAGGCGGCCCGGTTGCGGCCCAGCGCCCACCTGCCCAAGCCGGAGATGGTAGCTGACTTCAAGACCCTGCGCTGGGCTAAGAGAGACCGTGACCAAGGGGGATTGGACCACCAGCTGCTCAACGAGCAGCCCGGTCTAGCGGGGACGACCGCCGAGCAGATCGCGTCTTACCTGCACGCTGAAACCCTGCGCAGGTTGCGTTCGGCCTTGCCCCCAGGCGACAGCGGAGACGACTTCAAGCTCACCGTGACCGTCTGGGAGACCGAAGAGAGCTGCTGTGCCTACTGGGAGTGAGTTGGCCTATCCGGTCCACGAGACCTTCTACAGCGTCCAGGGAGAGGGCCTGCACCAGGGCCGGGCTGCTTTTTTCATCCGGCTATACGGCTGCCCGCAGGGTTGCTGGTGGTGCGACAGCGCCGGTACCTGGCACCCGGACTACCGCCCTGAGCGAGTACGGTTGCTGAGGGCTGCCGAGCTGGCTGAGCTGGCAGCCGGCCAGAGCCCCCCAGAGGCCTTGGTGGTCTTGACCGGCGGCGAACCGATCCTGTTTGACCTGGATCCGCTGTGCGCTGCCCTGCGCCGCCTGGGGCGGCTGGTACACCTGGAGACCAGCGGCATGGCTGCTCTGCGCGGTCAGGTGGACTGGGTGACCCTCTCGCCCAAGCCCCAGGGCACTTGGCCGCTGCCGGAGGTGGTGGCCAGGGCCGACGAGGTCAAGTTGATCGTGCACGACTCCGAAGACATCCAGGCGGGCTTGGCCACCTTAGACGGCCTCTCGGCTAGCGCTCCCATCTTCCTCAACCCGGAGTGGAGCCGGATGCGCGACGGCGACAGAGCCCTGCTGGCCTACATGGTGGAGGCGGTCAAGCATAATCCCCGTCTGCGGCTGGGCTTGCAGGCGCATAAGTTCTACCAGGCCGACCTCCTAGATCCCGCCAGCGTCAAGGATCTGGTCCCGCTGGGCGGTAACCCGGAGTTGGGCTACTGATGGCCGCGGTCGCTTTGCTCTCGGGAGGGCTAGACTCCATCACCGCTGCTCTGCTGGCGACCGGGGGAGGGGAGGTGGTGCACGCGCTGGCACTGGACTATGGCCAGCGCCACAGGGTGGAGCTGGAGCGGGCCGCCACCCTGTCTGCGCACTTCGGCTTCATCTACCACCTAGCCCGGGTCTCGCTCTCCGACTGGGGGGGTTCGGCGCTGACCGACCCAGGGGTGGCTGTTCCGACGGGGGGGTTGTCCGAGGGGATCCCGCCCACCTATGTGCCTGGGCGCAACACCGTATTCATCGCCTTGGCCCTATCGCTGGCTGAGGCGGTCGGTGCCGATCAGATCGTGCTCGGGATCAACTCGGTCGACTACTCCGGCTACCCGGATTGCCGGCCGGAGTACCTAGAGGCCTACTCCAGGCTGGCGGACCTGGCTACCCGAGCTGGCCTGGAGGGTAGGGGGCCTAGGTTAATCGCCCCGCTGCAGCGCATGCACAAGGTTGAGATCGTGCAAGCCGCCCTGGAATTAGGCGTCCCCATCGAGCTGACTTGGAGCTGCTACTTGGGAGGAGCGGAGCCCTGCGGCCGCTGCGATTCCTGCCGGATCCGCGACGCTGCCCTGGCCGAGGCCGGCCGGATTGACCTGATGACTGCCGTGGGTCAGGCGGCGCTTCAGGCCGGGGGGTGATATACTCCCTGAGCTTGCGCCCGTAGCTCAGTTGGATAGAGCGGGGGACTCCTAAGCCCTAGGCCACAGGTTCGATTCCTGTCGGGCGCACCACAAGTCAGATTACCCAGGAGCCGCTTCCGAGAAGCGGCTCCTCTTTGCCGTCAGTGCCGACTCCGAACACCGAGAGCTCCTCGGAACCCACCATCCAGTCGGTGTGGACGCTGCTGAGGTTACCCCCTGCAGCCTCTAGATCCTGGTCGTTGGAAGCTGCAGGCAAGCAAGGTGGGTAGCAGCGGCCGAAAGCCAGGTGGCAGGCGGCATTTTCGTCTAGAAGCGTGTTGAGGAATAGGGTTTTTTCGGTGTAGACCGGACTATCCACACTCACCAGCGCCACTTCGCCCAAGCGGCAGGCGCCGGGGTCGGTGGCGATCCAGCTGCGGATCAGTTCCTCGCCGCGCTGGGCCCGGACTTCCAGGGCCTGGCCCTCCCTGAAGCGTACCTCTAAGCCTTCAATGGGCTGCCCATTCAGCATCAGGGTTTTAGTGCTGCGCGCGCTGCCTTCCACCCTCCCCCGATCCGGGGCAGTGAAGACCTCCTCGGTGGGCAGGTTGGGCACGGTCTCGACCCCGTTGGCGCAGCGGGTGCTGCCACCTAGCCAGCGGTGGCCGGTCGGCAGCCCGACCTGCAAATCGGTTCCCGGACCGCGCAGCCGCAGGGCCTGGTAGCTGCGGGCGTTGAGGTAGCTGGTGATCTCTCCCAAGCGGTCTAGGTGCGTTCTCCAGCTGGCTACCGGGTCGGGCTGATCGGTCCTGGTCAGCCGGAAGAGGGTCTGCCACAGCCGCTCCTCGCCGTTCGGATCTCCGGGGTAGATTTTCTGAGCCCAGCGGGCGGTGGAGGCGGCGATGACGGACCAGTTGATGCGCATCCCGCTGATGATTTTGCCGACTGGCAAACCGGCGAGAGCTCCAGCTCGCTGGACAGTAGCCAGCCTAGCCGGGTCGACACTGGCCAACAAGTCCGGATCCGGAGCGACCACCGAGAGCAAGGCGGCCCCTTCCTGCAGAGCCCGTTCGAGACCTGCTATCTCCCAGGCAGCTACCCGGTCTAGGTAAGCGGGATCGCTCTCCTGGATGCGGATGAGCAGGGCGTTCTGGTCCTCATAGAGAGCCCTGACCAGGCTGGCGCCTGCCCGGTAGGCCTCCTCGGTGAGTGCGCGCACCAGAGGAAAAGTCTCCAGAGGGGCTAGGATCAGCAGCGCCTGGCCTGGCTGCAAGTTGACACCGGTGCGGATGGCTACCTCGGCGTAGCGCGATAGCTGAGTTTCGCTGGGCATGCTCTCCAGTCTACCCCGCTCGATGAAGCCATCAACGAAGCCGTGGATGCTGTCCCCGAAGGAGAAGAGAATTCCCGGTCCAACCTCAAAAAACCCGCTAGCTCTGATCCAAGAACGGCGGTGACCCGTAAAGCAAGCGAAGGAGACACCTGCCAGGGTTGCTGAAGAATCAGGACCTGAAAACTGTCTGGGCGTACCAGCTTCGCCCTACCTTCCAGGAGATTCCGCCACCCGGAGTCGCCACCAGAGTGGTACCTCTGGTCTTGGATAAGCTAGATCTGGGTTACCCAATATGAAACGCCGGGCAGCTTTCCCCAGCTGGATCAGAGAACGATCTTGAGCTGGATCAGAGAACGATCTTGAAGGCGGTGCCGCCACCGGAATCGCCGCTCCCTATTGCTGCCGAGGGTCAGGGGAGCAACGGGCTCAGCGCTGTCACTCCCACTCCTGAAGTTGCAAGAGCACCACACCGGTCTAGACCTAGCTCCCCGCAGGAACTCCCCGGCGGTCCGGCTCCCGGTCCCTGACCCCGGGAGTCCCAGCGCGCGCAACTCCAACGCACCACGGTGGGCACCTGGCACCGAAGGCGGCCGGAGGTCCCTCCTGCGCACTCAATTCAAACCCACGCTCCCGGCCACTCTATCCGAGTCCTTACCCTACTGGTGTCCGGCCGGGTCAGCCAGATCAGAGGACAATCTTGAAGACGGTGCCGTCATTAGAAGTGCCGCCGCCATACGCCGTCGTCCCGTACAGGTCCCCGTTGCTGCCGAGGATCAGGGGAGCAAAGGGATGAGCGCCGTCACCGGTACCTCCAAAGCTGTGCAGCACCGTCTCGGTCCAGCTACCTCCAGTGGTAGAAGGTGCGAGCTGGAAGACGGTGCCGACACTAGAAGTGCCGCCACCATACGTCGTCCCGTACAGGTCCCCGCTGCCGAGGATCAGGGCGGCAGCGGGGTTGGCGCCGTCGGTCGTCCCACCCTTAAAGCTGTACAGCACCGTCTCGGTCCAGCTACCTCCAGTGGTAGAGGGTGCGAGCTGGAAGACGGTGCCGACACTAGAAGTGCCGCCACCATACGTCGTCCCGTACAGGTCCCCGCTGCCGAAGATCAGGGGGGCGTAGGGGAGGGCGCCGTCGGTTGTCCCACCCTTAAATCTGTACAGCACCGTCTCGGTCCAGCCGTTCCCAGTGGTAGAGGGTGCGAGCTGGAAGACGGTGCCGTCATTAGAAGTGCCGCCGCCATACGCCGTCGTCCCGTACAGGTCCCCGTTGCTGCCGAGGATCAGGGGAGCAAAGGGATTAGCGCCGTCACTCCCACTCCCAAAGTTGTGCAGCACCGTCTCGGTCCAGCTGCTCCCAGGGGAGGCCGGAGGCGAGAGCTGGAAGACGGTGCCGCCACCAGAAGCGCCGTCATACGCCGTCGTCCCGTATAGCTCCCTGTTGCTGCCGAAGATCAGGGGGGCGTAGGGGAGGGCGCCGTCGGTTGTCCCACCCTTAAATCTGTACAGCACCGTCTCGGTCCAGCCGTTCCCAGTGGTAGAGGGTGAGAGCTGGAAGACGGTACCAAGATTAGAAGTGCCGCCACGCTCCGTCGTCCCATACAGGTCCCCGTTGCTGCCGAGGACCAGAGAGGCTTTGGGATCAGCGCCGTCACTCCCACTCCCAAAGTTGTGCAGCACCGTCTCGGTCCAGCTGCTCCCAGGGGAAGCGGGAGGCGAGAGCTGGAAGACAGTGCCTTTACTAGAAGCGCCACCAAGCTCCGTCGTCCCGTACAGGTCCCCGTTGCTGCCGAGGACCAGGGCGGCCTCGGGGTTGGCGCCGTCACTCCCGCCCTGAAAGCTGTAGATCACCTGCTCCCCGGTCACCGTGAGGGGGAAGGTCGCTGAAGCGCTCGCCCCCGATAAGCTAGCGGTCACCTGCACCTGATCGTGGCCGGCCAGGCTGGAAGGAGTCTTTACGGTCAAGGGAACCTGCACAGCCTTCCCAGCGGAGAGGGTCACGCTGCTAGGGCTGAAGCTGAAAGCCGAGCTAGGGAGCGCGGCCCCTCCCTCGCTGACTCGGTAGCTCAGCTGCACGGTCCCGCTCAAGCTCTGGCTGCTCAAGCTGAGGGTCTCCTTCCCGCTGCTCCCCTGCTGGACCGAGAGGGCCGCAGCTCCGCTCAAGGACAGGGCCGAACTGCTCTGGTGGTTGGGAGCGGGGGCTCCCCCCTAGCTGCATCCGACCAGGATCAGGGCAGCTCCAGCCAAACAGCTGGCTAAGCTGGTTTTCATAGCGTAAACTAGAAGAACTACTCATAAGAAGTGTAGGGAATACGTGAGAAGAGGGCTGAGCCGGACTCAGAACTGCACCTCCCTTACCCGCCAGACCTACTGGTTCCTGGCCAGCCGCTGCGCCCAGCAGTAGGCGCTGCCCACCGGAATACACCGCCCTGCCTTACCCAACCCGAGCGCCCGAACCGGCGACCCGCGGTGGCGGGCTACTGCTTCCGTCCCCACCGATGGGTTGGAACTCCAGTACGGGAAAATACCCGGCAGCCAAGAGCTGCGCTGCTGCACCCGGATACCTTGCTCCCATCCTGGAGACGGCCTTCCGCCTTGCCTTATAATGCCGCCCAGGCACTGTGACCGGCCTCGCTGGAGGATTGAGAGCATGGACATCTTCGAGTTTCGCGACCGGTTGATCGGCGATTACAAGGTTTTCTCGCTCAGCTTCGCGCGCATCAACTCAAGTAGGGAAGGGACACCTTGAGTAAGGCCGCCAATCCGAGCGAGCTTGGGCCTGTGCAGTTGCGGCTGATGCAAGGCTTGGCTCAAGAAGTCACCCTCCTATGCCCCGAGATTCTGGTAGGTGGCGCCACGGTCGGGGAACTTGCCTGGAACTTCGGCAAGGACCGGGAGGCGATCGGCTATACCTGGCGCCACCGGCTGTGGTCCCGCGGCGACGGCAGTGGCTGTTTGGACGCTTGGGCTTGGGTCCAGCTCCCATTCTCGGTGATCCGGACCGACGGGTCTGTCGGTGCATTCCACAGTGCCAATCTGACGTGGCAAGTCCATCCGGACCACCCCGAGCTGTTGGACGAAATCCTGGACTGGTACGCCGGGCAGGCGGGGGACATCGACCGGTACGTCATCCCGCAGGATGCAGACGCGGCCATGCTGGTCCGGCTGCCCGCATACGGCTACAGCCTCGATGCGGAAGGGGCTGGTGACGGCGGCGACTGGCACCAATGCAACCGCCGCTCGCTCGCCAATTTATCGGATCCCGCCTTGCCGACCGGCTTTCGGTTCTGTTCCGCGGCTGACGTCGGACCGGAGGCTGCGACCCGCGCGCACATCGACGCGTGGTACCCCTCGTCGTTCCCGGCGACGGGCATGGCTGGCGTGCAGGCCACCTGGCCCTATCGCGCTGATCTACACCTGCTGGTCGAAGCCCCCGATGGCACGCTGGCTGCCACCGCCATCATCTGGCTCGACCCCATCAGCCGCACCGCTGAATTTGAACCGGTGGGAACGCATCGGACGCACCGCCGGCAAGGCCTCGCCACGGCGCTCATGTGGTATGGGATGCACAGGGCCCGCGAGGCTGGCGCGGACACCGCGCTGGTGGCCTGCCTCGGGGCTGCGGCCCACCCTGCAGCCCGCGACCTGTATTACAGAGTGGGTTTTACGCCGATCAGCCGCGACGTCCCATACCTGAGGCTTGCGCAGTAGAGGCCGCCTGCAGGATCCTGATTCGGGATATCAGGTTAGCGGTGCAGTCACCCGCTGTGCGCGCACCACCGATCCGGGTGTGACCCTCGCTCGCTGCCCAGTCTCAACCTTGCCATTTCTCCCAGCGGAGCTCGTTTCGGGCGATCCCAGCCCCTGCCCGGGGGCCTCCCGGAGAGAGCAGGGTCCGGTGGGCGCGACGGCCAAGTCGGCTATAGCCATGTCGTCGGACTTGGGTTGCAGCGAGAGGCTGGCGCGCCGCCCCGAGAGACCATACCCGACCACTCCTTTGGCCCCAGAGGCAGCAAGTGGGCGCTGGGAAGAACCCTGAGCACGGTTGGATAAACTGCCCGGAGCCCTCATCAGGGAGCTTCTGCGCCGAAGGGCTGGACGGAGTGAGCGGGGGCGAGCGGATTACCGCTCATAGTCAAGGCCGCTGATGCCACCGTGAACGGTTGGAACGGTATCTTGTGCTAGTTCGGTAGCCCTACCACTCACGGAGCTGGAAGGGTCCGAGCGGCCTGCTGCAGCCCGCCGAACCCGGGGTACGCGGCTACCGCGCCGAGAAGAACTTCATCAGCGCGGCCTATCTCGCGCTGCGCGGCTTGACTTCCAACGGATCCCGGACCGCGAGCTTGGTTATGGGCTTTGCTTGGGGGGCGGTGCTGCACCCACTTCCTACCCACACGCAGAAGCGAGGAACTTCCGCTCGGCTTGCGGCTTCCGGGAGCTAGGCCGATCGGGTTGGGCGGTCCCTGGGGGCCCGCCCGCGCTGGAACCCAGGGCCTAGAGCCCGCTGGTGAGGTCCAGAAGCCCTTTCGGGCAGCGGGCTGGTCAGGCGGCTGAGCGCGGCTGGCTCATCGCTGTCCCTTAAGGACGCTGCGGCGCGGTCATCCGCACCGCAGCGTCGAGCTGAGGCAGCTAGCTGCTCTGCGCAAAATTCCTTTCCGAAATCTCGTACCGAGCCCCTGCGAGCCTCGCTCGCTGGTTGCGCGCTAGGACTACTGGCCCCGCAGCTCCGGCGCGGTACGTGGGGGACGGCTGCCCCGATATCCAGCTGCTTCAGGGAAGAGAGTCTGCACTCTCCTGAACTAGCACGCAGCTGCCCTATGCTCCTGCGCCCGAGATCCTCTTGCGGGATGGCCGCGCCTGCCTCGGGGGATCTGTTCGGGTATCCGCGGTAGGTGGTGCGCTGAGCCGGCTGCCTGGGGGCGTGTAGCTAGGGTCACCTGCGGCCAATCTGGCCGCAGGTACAGGTGCTGGGCCGAAGGCCAGCTTGAACGGCTAACTGGCTCTTTCGGCCAGCACGGTTGCGAGCTGTGGGTAGCGGCGATGCAGCACCAGCGACCGGGTTCCCCAGGCTACTGCCACTTCCAAGGCCACGATCCAGGGGGTGAAGGGGACGCCGTGTTGGTTTGCAGACGAGGCCGCCTGGAAAGCCGCGTCGGTGACAGCATGTAGGGCGATCAACACCGCCCAGCTGACTGGATAACGCCAGTCGCCCTGCATGACCCAGATGCCGCCGGACTGATAGAGCCGGGTGAATCGTGCCTGTGCCACGCCGAAAACTACCGAGAGGGCTACGCTGATCAGGGCGTTCCAAACCTGATCGGCCGGTACTGGTTTGGGCAGCTCTAGGTAGGCGACCACCAGAGCGATCAGCGGCAAAACGTAGAATCTCGCTCTAGATGGCCTTCTCGGCGTGACTTGCCGCACGATGAAGTAGACCAGCGCTGCGAACAGGACCAAGTCGCTGATGAGGGCCATAGCTACCTCCTCGTGGGAAGCGGGGTGTTGCCCCGCGAAGGGACCCCGTGCAGCGATCCCAGGCCCCAGCAGAGCGCTATGGCGTGGCCGGTTTGTCGGAAATTCAGGGCGGGGGCGGGCTCTCCGGGGCGACAAGGCCAGTCTTTCCTGCATGCTCTTGACGCGTAGCGCATAGGTCCTTATACTCTAGTCAATCAGCCAAAGCCATATGCTAGCCTAAGTTCGGGACCCCCTGACTTCCTGCCTACGCGTGTGGGGTTGGAAAGTGGCGATTGGGCGGACATCCAGCCCGCGCCGCGCGCTTCCGCTAGCATGGCCCCATGCCGATCTACCCCGAGACCCGATGTGGAGAGGATTACGCCGACCCTGAACAGCGCGTGCCGGATCCCTATCAGTGGCTAGAGCGCAGAGGCGAGGAGGTGGAGCGCTGGGTGGCCGCCCAGAACGCCCTGACCTCTTCCGAGCTTTCCGGATTGACTGCCCGTGATCCGCTGCGCCACCGCCTCGGCCAGCTCTGGAACTACCCGCGCCGCTCATCCCCGATCAAGCGGGGCGGCCGCTATTTCGAGCTGCGCAACTCTGGCCTTCAGGATCAGAATGTCCTGTACGTCTGCGCTTCTCTGGGAGATCCCGGTAGGGTTCTGCTCGACCCCAACCTGCTCTCGTCTGACGGTACCGTGGCCCTCGCTACCTGGAGCGTGAGCAGGGACGGGCGCCTGCTGGCCTATGCGCTCAGCCAGGCTGGTTCCGATTGGTTGACCTGGCGGGTTCGCGATGTAGCTAGCGGTGAAGATCTGGCTGATAGCGTGCCCTGGAGCAAATTTAGCCAGGCAGCCTGGCTCCCCGACGGCAGCGGCTTCCTGTACGGTCGCTACCAGGCTCCCGAGGCCGGCGCGGTACTCAGCCAGGCTAACTATGGCCAGCAGCTGGTCCTGCACCGCCTCGGAGAGGACCCGGCGCTGGATCAGGTTCTTTTGGAGCGGCCCGAGCACCCGGAGTGGGGTTTTCACCCTCAGTTCAGTCAGGACGGCCGTTACCTCTTTGTCACCGTGACTCGCGGGACTTTCCGTGAAACTCAGATCTGGGTCAACCGCTTGGCTGACGGCCTGGGCCGCTTCGGTCCCAGGATCGACGCCTTCGGGGCCCTGTACGAGGTGCTCGGCAGCGTGGGAGACCAGCTTTACCTGAGAACTTCCCAACAGGCGCCGCTGGGAAGGGTGGTGTCCTTGGACTTGACCAGCTCGGGGAGCTCGCTGCAGCCGGTGGTTGCAGAGGGCGGCGAGGTGCTCGAGAGGGCGCTGCTCTCTGGGGACGGGCTGGTCCTCGCCTACCTGCACCACGGCCAGTACCGCCTAGCTCGCTGCAGCCTGCAGGGTGGCCAAATCACCCCTGTCGATTTCCCTCCCCTGAGCACGCTGACCGCTTGGTGGGGCGAGTACGGTGAGGACGAGCTGCTCTTCGGCAGCACCAGCCTGACCAGCCCTGAGGTGGTTTACCGCTACCGCCACCACCAGGGCTCGCTGGAAGTGCAGCTGCCTGCCGGCCTATCCTTCGATCCGGCTGACTTCAGCGTCCGCCAGGTGCTGGTGACCTCGCCCGACGGCACCAGGCTCCCGGTGTTCCTGATGCACCGCAGGGATTTGCGGCCCGGTCCAGCCCCCACGCTGCTCTACGGGTATGGTGGGTTCGGTATCGCGGTGACGCCGACTTTTTCGGCCAGCATGCTGGCCTGGGCCGAGCAGGGAGGGGTCTACGTCCAGGCCTGCCTGCGCGGCGGCAGCGAGTACGGCGAGGAGTGGTATCGGGCCGGGACCCTGGAGCGCAAGCAGAATGTCTTCGATGACTTCATCGCCTGCGCCGAGTGGCTGACCGACCAGGGGGTCACCACCCCCAGCCGCCTGGCCATCACGGGCGCTTCCAACGGCGGCCTGCTGGTCGGGGCGGCGATGACCCAGCGCCCCGAGCTGTTCGGGGTCGCCTTGCCCAGGGTGGGTGTCCTGGACATGCTGCGCTTCCACCGCTTCACCATCGGTTGGGCTTGGATCTCCGACTACGGCTCGCCGGATGATCCGGCTATGTTCGGGGCCCTGCGCGCTTACTCACCCCTGCATAACCTCCGGAGAGGTACCTGCTACCCAGCAACCTTGATCGCGACCGGGGACCATGATGACCGGGTGGTCCCGGCGCATTCCTACAAGTTTGCCGCCGCCCTGCAGGCGGCGCAGGGCTGTGCGCGGCCAGTCCTGATCCGCATCCAGACTAGGGCCGGCCACGGCGCCGGCAAGCCGGTTTCCATGCAGGTGGCCGAGATGGCCGACTTGCTGGCCTTTGCGCTGGCCCACCTGCAAGGACCGGCTTGAGGCCGACCTGCTGGCTGGGCTGCGCGACGCTCTGACAGAGTGGTTCGGCTGCTCTGGGCTGTGGCCTGTAGGAGCCGCGCCTGGGGCAGCGCACCCGGCAGAGGGGTTTTGGCTGCCGGCGCTTTCCTGCTGCGGGGGATTCTTCGGGCGTACAGCGGAGTTACTGGCCGGTTTCTGGGCATTGGGTCCTCTCGCGGGGGTCGCTTCCTGTATCGCCTTGACAGCCGCTGTATGCTGCCTTATAGTAAAAAAGTAGACCAGAAACCGCCCAAAGATTTCTTACCAGAGCGAGCGATTGCTCGGCTCGGTCTGGATCCCCTGTTGGTACCCTGGATTGCCCGCTTTCCTTGTCCAGCCAGCTTGCGGCGCCCTGGGACCTCCCTCGAGATCTTGCTCAGGCAGATCGTCGGCCAGCAGCTCTCCATGCGCGCGGCTGGGGCGATTTGGGACCGGATCGCCGAGAGAGCAGGGGGTGACCTCACCTCCCTGGCCGCGCTAGACCTGCAGAGCTGGCGCTTTCTGGGCCTCTCGGAGGTGAAGGCTGGGACAGTTTCTAAGCTGCTCCGGGACGTGGCCTCAGGCGCACTGGACCTCTCGGCGCTCTCCCAGGCGAAGGACGCCGAGGTGCGCAGCGCCCTCACGGCCAGGAAGGGGATCGGCCCGTGGACTGCTGATATGTTTCTCATTTTCGCCCTGAGTAGGCCGAATATCCTGCCTCTGGGGGACGGCGGCCTGCGCAGGGCGCTCAACCGCTTGGGGGCCGAGCCGGGGGACTACCTGAGCGAGCGCTGGTCTCCTTTTTGCAGCCTAGCTACCTGGTATCTCTGGCGCTCTTTGGACTGCGAAGTGCCAGCGCGAGCGCTCTGAGGTCAGGAAGGTCTATCGCGCTGGGCAGCTGGATTTCGCCAGCCAGGCGGGGTTAGGTTGCGCGCAGCTCCCTCGAAAACCACCTTCGGGCGCTGCTAGGCGCTGGCTCCAGGGCTCCATTGGGAAGCCGTGAGGCTGGAGCTAAACCTCGGTGGGCCCCATCACATCCTCCGTGGGCGATCGGTCGCGGCGGGGCGGTCCAGCCTGCGGCCTCGGTCCCCGGGCAGGTCGGTGGCATCGGCTGAGACTTGAGCTCCCCGGCTGTTCCCGGGGCCGCTTTCTGAGCGGAGGGTTGGGAGGACTCTCTGGGCTTCGCGCAGCGGTCAGCCGCGTCCCAGCGCCTTTAGAAGCCCGGAGCGGCGGTCCAGCAAGCAGACCGGGACGCTGGCCAGAGCTACCGCTCCGGCCAGACCCAGCAGGCCGCCAGCGCCCCACTGGCCCAGCAGCTTGGCCAGCAGCAGGCCGGCTCCGCCGTAGCCCAGACCGAAGCAGGCCGAGCTCAGCGCGTAGGCCAGCGCCCGCTCGCTTTCCCCGCTCCACTGCATCAGCGCCGTCGCCGACAGGCCGTTCAGCGGGGCGATGGTGCTTCCAAAAAGGATCAGGACAGCTCCGTCAGCCAGCGGGCTGTGCGCCAGGCTCATGGCCAGCGGGCCGAGCCCGAGCGCTCCGAGCAGGGCAGCGACTCTGCCCAGGACGCTGCCCTGCCAGCGCTGCCCTAGCCCGCTGAACAGCGCCCCGCCCACCCCGCTGGCCAGCGAGAACAGGCTCAGCAGCGGCCCAGCCAGCAAGACCGAGGTCCCGTCGGCCTGCAGCTGTGCCGGTAGGCAGACGGTCATCATCCCCATCGCCAGGGCCGAAGAGAAGCTGATCAGCAGGGCCGGCCACAGCTGCCTCAGCAGCTTGAGCGCCCGCCCCTGGCCCCGGCTGACTGGCCGGAGAGCGGCCTTGTCGGGCAGCGAGCGGATCGCTGCCGCGCAGAGCAGAGCGCTGATAGCCATGAGCGCGACCGGTCCGGGCGCTCCTAGCCAGCCCAGCGAGGCGGTGACCAGGAGCGGTGCGCTCAACCAGACCAGCTCGACCAGGGTGGCGTCGATGGACAGAGCGCGTCCCCTCAGCCTTTCTGGGACCAGATCGCCCAGCATCGAGAACAGCCCTCCCGACACCCCGCCCGGCAACAGGCCGGCGAGCAGGGTCAAGCCGACCAGCCAAGGCAGGCTGAGGTGCTCTAGGACTGCGGCGGCCAGAGCGAGGAGCCCCAGCGCCGAGAACAGCAGCCCGCCCTGCAGCCGGCGGTGGAGCCGCTTCGCCATCCAGCTGGCGGCTAGCGGTCCGCAGAGCGTCCTGGTCAGGGTGTAGGCCCCGACCAGGACGCCTCCGCCAGCCAGGGAACCGGTGGCGGCCTGGCCAGCTAGCAGCAGCCCTAAGTCGGCCATGGCCGGCTGGATTCGGCTCAGCGCCACCGCGACGTTCCAAGCGGTCCAGTGCGGGAGATCGCGCAGCCGGGGCCCGGGCGGGGGAGCGGAGGGGGGCACGAAGGGGCAGCATACCCTGAGACCGGCTTCCTCACCTTAGAATCGTAAGGGGGTAGGCTGCATCGCCCCCTGAGGAGACCTCATGGCAGACCGTTTCGAGATCCACCTCTACGACACCAAGCAGCGAGAGAAGGTGCGCTTCCTGCCGTCCGTGCCGGGGCGGGTGGGCCTCTATGTCTGCGGCCCCACGGTCTATAGCGACGCCCACCTGGGCCACGCCAAGACCCAGATCGCTTTCGACATCATCCGCCGCTACTTCGAGTACGCCGGCTACCAGGTCCGGATGGTCTCCAACATCACCGACGTCGGCCACATCACCGATGAGACCAGCGACGAGGGCCACGATCGGATCGGAGCCAGGGCCAGGCTGGAGCAGCTCGAACCCATGGAGGTGGCCGACAAGTATTTCTGGTCCTACGCCGACGATATGGCCAGGCTGAACCTGCGCCGTCCCAGCGTCAGCCCCAGGGCTACCGGCCATATCCCCGAGCAGATCGCCTTGATCTCCGAGCTGATCGCCCGCGGGCACGCCTACCAAGCTGCGGGCAGCGTCTACTTCCGGGTAGCCAGCTGGCCCGCCTACGGCCAGCTCAGCCACCGCGACATCGACGAGCTGACCTCGGGGACCAGAGAGGAAGTCCGAGGAGAGAAGGAGGATCCCCGCGACTTCGCTCTCTGGAAGAGGGCTGAGCCCTCCCACCTGATGCGCTGGGACAGCCCCTGGGGGGTGGGCTTCCCCGGTTGGCACATCGAGTGCTCGGCGATGAGCCTGAAGTACCTCGGCGACGGCTTCGATATCCACGGCGGGGGACTGGACCTGCAGTTTCCCCACCACGAAGCCGAGATCGCCCAGGCCGAAGCGGCTGGCCACCCCTTCGCCCGCTACTGGATGCACGCCAACCTGCTGACCGTCGGCGGCGAGAAGATGAGCAAGTCGCGCGGAAATTTTGTGACCCTGAAAGAGCTGCTCTCCAGGCACGATCCCATGGCCGTGCGCCTGCTGCTGTTGCAGAGCCATTACCGTTCGGTAGCCGAATTCAATGAGGTGGCCCTGTCCGCCGCCGCTCAGGCCTACGCGCGCCTCCGCGGCGTTTACCAGGAGCTGCTGCGCCGCCTGGGGGACTCCCTTCCCGAGCCCTCCGGCGAAGAGTGGCTGGCTCAGGCGGCGGCTCGTTGCCGCGCCGACTTCGAGCGGGCCATGAACGACGACTTCAATACCCCGGAGGCGTTAGCCGCCCTGTTCGGCCTAGCCCGCGAGGTGGCCTCGGCCCTGCAGGGGCAGCCGCAGCCCGCCGAGCTAGCTGCGGCTGCCCGAACCTTCCGGCAACTAGGCGAAGAGGTTTTTGGCCTGTTCGCTGAAACCCAAGGCCGCGCCGGCGAGGAGCTGGTCTCCGGGCTGCTCGACTTGATCTTGGAGCAGCGCACTGCTTACCGGGAGCGCCGCCAGTGGGCCGAATCCGATCGGCTGCGTGCCCGCCTGGAGGCCTTGGGCGTCACCGTGGAGGATGGCCAGGGCGGTTCGCGCTGGAAACTGGCTCAGTCCAGCTGAACGTTCCACTCCAGGAAGAATTGGTCCAAGAACTGCTCCAGGAAGCGGTGGCGGCGCTCGGCGATCTTCCTGGCCGGTTCGGTGTGCATGCGGTCCCTGAGCAACAGCATCTTTTCGTAGAAGTGGTGCAAGCTGCTGGATTGGCTCGATCGGTAGCTGACGAAGTCACCGTGCAGGACCGGATGCTGCCTGGGGTCGTAGAGCGCTCGCCCCTGGGCCCCACCGTAGGCGAAGGTGCGGGCGATCCCGATGGCTCCCAGGGCGTCCAAACGGTCGGCATCCTGCACTACCTTACCTTCCAGAGTGGGGGGTACGGTGGGTACCCCCGCCCCTTTGAAGGACACCTCCTTGACGATGGCGATGATCGCCCCGGTCAGATCGGCCCCCGCCCCCTGCGCTTCGAGCCAGGGCCGCAGCGCCCAGCAGGGGTCTTCCTCTCCGGTGCGCTTCCAGTCGGCCACGTCGTGAAGCAGCGCAGCTAGCTCGCACAGCGACCGGTCGGCGCCGACTTGCTCGGCTAGGTAGGCGGAGATCTGGCGCACCCGGTCGCTGTGCCAGTAGTCGTGTCCGGTGGCGTCCTGTGCGGCGTCCTGCTCGACGAAACGCTCGGCGCGCTGGATCAACTCCTCGAGGTTCCCCACGCTGCGATCATCGTCTCTGACGGTGAGAAAGGGCTGTGCCGCCTACGGGGGTATGATGGGGCAGTGAACGAGGCCCAGGTGGTGGTGGTCGGGGCAGGTCTGGCCGGGCTGACTGCCGCCCGAGCGCTGGCTCAGGGCGGCCGCCAGGTGGTTGTCTTGGAAGCTGCTGCCCAGCTGGGCGGGCGGGTCAAGACCCGTGAGGTGGATGGTTACCTGCTGGACGCTGGTTTCCAGGTGCTATTCACCGCCTATCCAGCGGTGCGGCGTAACCTGGATCTCCGAGCCCTAGATCTGGTCGAACTACCGCCTGGGGTGCTGCTGCGCGGTCCACGCGGTGACGCGGTGCTGGGTGACCCGCTCAGGCGGCCGGCCGACCGGCTACCCACCCTGCGCGCTCACTACTTGACCCCCAAGGATAAGCTCCTGATCCTGCGGCTGCGCAACCAGCTGTTGGTCGGACCGGCCTACCGCCTGCTGCAAGGCGAGGACCAACCCACCTTGGATTTTCTCAGGGGATATGGCTTCTCGGAAGGCGCTTTAGCAGCATTCCTCGGCCCTTTTCTTGGAGGTATCTTCCTGCGCAGAGACCTGCAGGTCAGCGCTCGCCTATTTCTTTACTATTTCCGCCTGATGGCTGAGGGGAAGGTCGCCCTGCCCCGGCGCGGAATGGGTCAGGTGGCGCTGCAGCTAGCGGACGGTCTCGACCTGCGGCTGGGGGCCAAAGTGGAGGCGTTGGAGGGCGGATCTCCGGGGATCTTGCGCACCCCACAGGGCGATTGGCGGGCGCAGGAGGTGGTCTTGGCTACCGACCCTCCGGAGCTGGCTAGGCTGCTGGGTATTCAGCTCCCCGTGCCTTCCCTGCCCTGCATCTCGGTCTACTACACCTCCCCCAAGAAGCTGGAAGCTACCGACCGGCTGATCCTGAATGCCCGGGAGGGCTTGATCAACCACGCCCTGTGGGTCAGCAATGTGAATCCGGGATGCGCTCCCCAGGGCCGCCACCTGCTCAGCTTGACCCTGCTGGGCGAGAGCGCTCTGAGCGATCCCGAGATCGACACCGCGCTGCGCTGGGAGCTGGAGTGGTGGTATAAGCCGCTACAGATCGCCGAATTGGAGCTGCTGCAGATCGAGCGGATCCCCCACGCCCAGTTCGCCCAGCCGCCCGGCTACGCTGCTCAGCTCCCTAGCTTGGTCAGCGGGCGGACCGGGGTGTGGGTGGCTGGGGAGATCACCAGTATGAGCGGTCTGCAGGGAGCCCTGGAGAGCGGCGAGCGGGCCGCGGCGGCTCTTTTGGGGGATGTGGCGGCGCTCGGCCGCCCCAGGGGCGCCTGAGCGCCGGCGTGTCAAACTGGGGTATGGACCCAGAACGCCTGCGCAAGCACGCTGAACTCCTCGTCCGCTACTGCCTCTCGGTCCGGCCGGGGCAGCGCATCCTGCTGAGCACTTCTTGCGAAGCCATCCCGCTCCTGCGCGAGCTGCAGCGCGCCGTTTTGGCCGAAGGCGCCCGCCCCCTGATCGACCTGAGCTATCCCGGCCAGATGGAGGAGTTCATTCGGGCAGCTCCGGAAGGGCTGTTAGATGAAGTCTTTCCCTTGGGGCTGCAGGCGATCGAGATGGCCGACGCCTCCCTGCACCTGATCGCTCCTTATCCCCCGGTCGCGACCGATCCGCAGCGCGCAGCCAGGCTGCAGAAAGCCCAGGCCCCCCTGGCCCGGGTGCGCAGCAGCAAGACTTGGAGCCTGAGCCTGTTTCCGACCGCTTACGCCGCCGAGCTGGCCAACCTGCCCCTTCCCGAGTACGAGGCCTTTGTGGAGTCGGCGATGTTTCTGGACGACCCCGATCCGGTGGCGCGCTGGGCTGCGGTGCGCGCTAGGCAGGCTGAGCTGATCGGCGTGCTCTCTGCGGGCCATACCCTCAAAATCCGAGCTGCACAGACCGACTTGACCATGTCGGTGCAGGGCCGCACCTGGGTGAACAGCGACGGCAAGCGCAACATGCCCAGCGGCGAGGTGTTTACCGGCCCAGTGGAGCCCAGCGTGGAGGGGACCATCCGCTTCGATGTCGGCGCGCTTTACCAGGCGCAGCCGGTGGAGGGAGTGACCCTGCGCTTTGCAGGTGGCCAAGTGGTGGAGGCGCGCGCCGAGGTCGGGGATGACATCCTGCAGGCAGCGCTGCAGGCCGATGCGGGGGCGCGCTGGGTGGGGGAGATCGGGATCGGGACCAACTACGGCATCCAGCGGGCTACCAAGAGCATCCTGTTCGACGAGAAGATCGGGGGGACCGTGCATCTGGCGCTGGGCCGCAGTTATCCGGAGACCGGTGGGGTCAACCAGAGCGCCATCCACTGGGACCTGATCTGCGACCTGCGCGGTGGCGGCGAGCTGCTGCTCGATGACCGGGTGATTCAGCGCAGCGGCCAGTTTCTGATCTGAACGCCGGCGAGACCACCTGGCAGATCGCCGGGGACCGGAGCAGTGGATCGGGGCATGCACGGTCCCCTCTCCCGGCCGCTCCCAGCCCCCGATTACGCTTATAGTCAGGGTATGGCGCGTCGCGTGCTCATCACAGGAGCTACTTCGGGGATCGGTCTGGAGGCGGCCAGGGCCCTGGCCGCCCAGGGGATGGCCGTCGTCATCGTCGGCAGGGACCCAGTGAAGACACAACGGGTGGCGGCCGAGCTGAGCAGGGGCCAGCCCGAGGCGGTCGAGTACTTGCTCGCCGACTTGCAGCGGATGGCCTCGGTGCGCCGCCTGGCTGCAGAATACCGGGAGCGTTACGGTGAGTTAGACGTCCTGATCAATAACGCCGGCTCTTTCTTCTCGTCCAGAACTGTGACCGAGGACAGTTTAGAAGCCACCTTCGCGCTCAACCACCTAGCTCCCTTCCTGCTCACCCACCTTCTCCTGGACCTGATCACCGCCGCGCCGGCTGGTCGGGTGGTGACCGTCTCTTCGGCGGCCCATGTGGGTGCCCGGATGCACTGGGACGACCTGCAGCTAGCCAAGCGCTACAGCGGTTTCACCGCCTACGGCCAGTCCAAGCTGGCAAACCTGTTGTTCAGCAGAGAGCTGGCCCGCCGGTTGGCTGGAACTAAGGCGACGTCCAACGCCCTGCACCCGGGTGCAGTTGCGACCAGCCTGTTCGACCGGGGGACCAATGGGGCCCTGAAGCTGGCCTTGCGCCTGATCCGTCCCTTCATGCTGGATCCGGTGCAAGGAGCTAGGACGACGGTCTATTTGGCTAGCAGCCCTCAGGTAGCGGATGTCAGCGGCCTCTACTTCGTGAAGGAGAAGCCGGCCGCGCCTTCCAGGCAAGCTCAGGACGATGCCGCTGCAGCTCGGCTGTGGTCAGCCAGCGAGGAGCTGCTCAGCCAATAGCTTCGGGCGGCAGTTACCCTAGGAGCCGACCGCCCTCCAGAGCCCGCCAACAGGTCAACTGCATTCTGGGGACGTGGAAAGCTCCTTTCCAAAGATTGCCCTTGGCGCTGGAGGCTAGGCTGCCGTCTCGGTGAGCATAGCCGAACCACTCTCCGTACTGCGTATCTGGGAAGTGCGCGTAGGCCCAGCTGTGGACTTGTTGGTGCCACTCGGCATACTTAGGGTTGCCAGTCTGTTGATAGGCCAACAGCGTGGCGATAATCGCCTCGGTGTGGGGCCACCAGAACTTCATATCAGCCCAGTACTCCTGAACTGGATAACCTTTGACATCCCGGAAGTAGAAAAGACCTCCTTGAGCCGTATCCCAACCCCAATCCCACATCCAGTCCAGGATCTTGGTACCTAGCCGCACCAGCTCTTGCGCCCCTCGGTACTCCGCCTCGGCCAGGATGAACCAGGCAGCCTCGATCGCATGCCCGGGTGTGAGCAGGCGGCCGTCAAAGTGGTCATGGAATTCCCCATTTAGCCCGACATTCTCTAGAACTGCGGCGAATTCTGGGTGCATGAAATCCCTGGAGATCTCTTCTATGGAACGATCAATCCAAAGATTGCACAGATCCTGATCTTCGCTGACACTGCGCAGGGTCTGCGCAGTGGCGATGAGCATCATGGGGACTGCCAGGGCCTTGTATGGCCTGATCTGGGTGAACTTGGGCGGTAACAGCTCCGGCGTAGTCAGGTAGTGCAGAACTAACCTGAACAGAGAGGTTGCTTGGTCGCGCGCCTCCTCGTCTCCCGCGGCTCTGGCGTAGGCGGCTAAGGCCATGGTCGTGAACATCTCGCTGAAGACGTAGCGCCGTTTGCGGATCGGCTCACCCTCTCTAGTCAGCTGAAAGAACATGCGCCCGTCTTTGTCAAAACCATGAGTACGTAAAAAGTGCAAGCCGTCTCTGGCTAGCGTGAGCCACTCTCGGCTCGGCTTCACGCTGTGATAGAGGGTGCAGAGCAGCCAGATAAAGCGCGCTTGCAGCCAGACGCTTTTATCGCTATCCACTAACCTGCCGTCCCGATCGACTGAGAAGTGAAAACCGCCGTACTGGGTATCGACGCCGTGCCGTATCCAGAAGGGGAGGGTATCTTCGAGAAGGCCGCGGCGGTACAGCCCGGCCAGACTGGCCCGGCCGGGCTGACTCGCTAGAGGCGGTTGGCTGCTCACGATCTCACCATCTCGGATACCTCTTCGGCCGAATGGCTGGGTGATAGGGCTTCACCTTTGGCTCGATTGACAAGATCTAACATATAGGATATCCTACATCAAAATCTAGGAGAGATCGGAGTTCGGTATGGCGCAATCGAGAGAGCAAGTTAAATTCCAACCTATCTTGCGTCCCAAGCTGCACCAGCTCCTCCAAGAGGCTATCCACGACTACATCCTGCGTAACAGCCTTCGCCCCGGAGACCCCCTCCCGTCAGAAGGGGAATTGGCTCGCCAGCTCGGTGCTGGGCGCAATTCGATACGCGAAGCGGTCAAGGCTTTGGAATCCATCGGTCTGATCGAGGTGCGCCGTGGTAGCGGCCTGTTTCTCAGAGAGTCTTTTTTGGAGCCGCTGGTAGAGAACCTCCCCTATGGCTTGCTCTTCGACCTGGAAGAGCTTGAAGAGCTGCTAGAGGTCCGCAGAGTCCTAGAAACTGGCATGATCAGCCAGGCTATTGCGGCCATGACCGATGAGCGGATCGCTGAGCTAGAGCAGGTCCTATCTGCGATTGCCAGGAAGGCCGCTCTGCCCAGCGAATTCCCCGAAGAAGACCGCGCCTTCCACCGCCTATTGCATCAAAACGTTGGGAACCGTGTCCTGCTCAAGATCCTGGACGCTTTCTGGCTCACCTTCCATAAAGCGGTCGAGTACGCCGACCTAGGGGGCTCGGAGCCGCTCAGCACCTACTTAGATCACGCCAGCATCCTCGAAGCGGTGAGGAAGCACGACATAGTGGCGGCTAGGGAAGCGCTCGACCGTCACTACGCAGGAATCCAGGTCCGGCTGGCTCGTCTCCGGCTCAAGGGGGTGCCGCCCTGACCGAAAAGGCCAACAGGGGTGTGGCCAGGAGACAGCAGGTGCCGATTCGGAGAGCCAGAAAGGCCGGAGAGGAGCGGACATGCGCGTAGATAGGAAGAGGACCTCAAGGTGGAGGAGGGCGGGCTTGGTGACGTTAGCCATGATGACCCCTCCGGCTCTGCTGGGAACAGCTGCCGCTTCCGCTTTGCCTGCCGGCCAGGTGTTGATAGGTGGCTTCGACGTGGGTCCGGGCGGATTGCCTGGAAAGTTCGACCCGCTGACGGCCACGGCAGGCTTTACCTGGTACAACACGTACTTTGAGACCCTGGTCTTATATAACCCAGGGTTCACCCACTTCGTCGGTGCCTTAGCCAAGAACTGGACCACTGCTCAAGGGGGGCGCAGCTACACCTTTCACCTGCGCCCCGGTGTTCTGTGGCAGGACGGCGAACCGCTCACTGCGCAAGATGTAAAATTCACCTTGGAATTGGCCAGCAACCCAGCGACCGGCAGCATTTTTTCCGGGCGCCTCTCTGATCTGCAGAGCATCTCGGTGGTTGGGAAAGATACAGTCACCGTGCGTTTTTCCAGACCGGATGTTAACTTCCTAGACCTTCTGACCAAGCTGATGATCCTGCCTCAGCACCTCTTGGCTTCCATTCCGCCCAGTCAGCTGGCCCAGAGCAATTGGTGGTATACCCATCCGATCGGTACCGGCCCTTTCCAGTTCGTCAAGTATGTTCCAGGACAGTACGTGCAGCTCAAAGCTTTTCCGGAGTACTGGGGAGGGAAGCCTAAGCTGAGCGGCCTAGTCAATCGCTACTTCAAAACGGTGGCCAGCGCCGCCGAAGCGCTGAAGGCAGGGTCGATCCAGTTCACCTACGTCAACCCCGACAACGTCTCGACCTTCGCGCACGACCCCAAGTTCCGAGTTATCGCTGGGCCCTCCTACGTGGTCAATTACTTGGGGTTCAACGCTCGGGCGCCGATGTTCAAGAGCCGGCTGGTCCGCGAAGCGTTCATGTATGCCATCGATCGCAAGCAGATCGTAGATAGCCTGTATGGGGGAGCAGCTACCTTGGCGGATTGTCCTTACGTAGCTCCGGCACTACTCGGCAGCAGCCTGAATTCCTATCCCTATGATCCGACCAAGGCCAAGGAGTTGTTGGCGCAAGCGGGTTGGAGCCAACTCAACGGCAGCAAACCGATTCCGGTACTTACCTACTACGACGATCAACTTACCGCCAACGTCCTGTCGGCGATGCAGGCCATGCTCGCCCAAGTGGGTATCGACATTGCCCCACGCCAGGTCGACGTCGCTACCTACAATTCCATTATTTTGGCTTCCCATCCCGACTGGAGGAAGTTTCCGATCGTCTTTGCTGGGCTGCAAGATGGCCCTGACCCTTCCAGTGTCGCCGTAGGTCTTAGTGCTAATAATTTCCCTCCTAGGGGGGCGAACTTCCTACACGTGAACATTCCCGAGCTGACCAAGCTGTTCACAGAAGCTGGAAGTACTACGGCTCTATCTGCTCAGACTCACCTATACCGCCAAGTATGCGCCGAGGTGAACCGTCAGTTGCCTTGGGCGCCGATGTGGGTCGCCACCCGCTACGGGGTAGTCTCGACCTCGGTCAAGAACTTTGTCTGGACCCCGTCTCCGGGGGGCGGTGCCTACGCTGCCATGCCGCAGGATTGGAGTTTGAGTCGCTGAGTGGGGGGTGGGGGGGCTAAAGCCCTCCCACCGGGGGTGCACGTGACCGTGTACATCGGCAAGCGGGTGCTCATCAGCGCGGGGATGCTGATCCTCATCAGCATGTTAATTTTCTTGCTGTTGCGATTGGCCCCTGGGAACCCGATCGACGCCTACATCAATCCGAGCATAGCTATCTCTCAGAAGCAGTTGGCCACCTTGCGGAGTCAACTCGGCTTGGATGGGCCGCTGACCACTCAATACCTCGCCTGGCTCGGCAACGTCTTGCGCGGCAACTTTGGATATTCAGCGGTTGATTTTCGTCCAGTCTCGCTCTTGATCGCCGAGCGTGCCGGTCCCACCCTTCTGCTCATGGGGAGTGGCATTCTTCTGGCTGTGTTGGTTGGAACGGCTAGCGGTGTTATTGCGGCGGTCTGGCGCAATACGGTGTTGGATTACAGCCTCGCCGTGCTGGCCTTCCTCGGTATCGCCACTCCCGCTTTCCTGGCTGCCCTAATCGGCATGTACGTGTTTGCAGTGCGGCTGCATTGGTTCCCTGCTGGTGGCTACCGCACTCCTGGTCAGCCACTCACCGCTGGCAACGTCGCGGAGCACCTGATCCTCCCGGCGGTCATCTTATCGCTCTACTACACCGCTACCATCATGCGGTACACCAGAGCAGCTCTCTTGGAAGTGCTGAACCTCGACTACGTCCGGACTGCGAGGGCCAAGGGGTTGCCGGAGTGGTTGGTCATCCTCAGGCACGGTCTACGCAACGCCCTGGTCCCTGTGGTCACCCTGATCGGTGCCAGTGTGGGCAGCGCGGTAGGTGGCGCGATTTTTATCGAGAGCGTGTTTGGATGGCCCGGGATGGGTCTGCTCTTCATCGATGCGGTGGACGCTCGCAACTATCCGGTCATCATGGGGATCTCTCTGGTCATCGGCGTGGGGGTTCTGTGTGCCAACTTGCTCACTGACGTCACTTATGTCCTGCTGGATCCGCGGATCCAGTACGGCTGAGGGGTAGGCCTTGGCTCTTCCTTACCAGAGCCGTAGCCGGAGTGGGCGAGAAACTAGCCACAGCGTAGGTAAGCGAGCGCTGCGCCGCTTCCTGCGGCACCGGGCGGCGGTGGGCGGTGCGCTGATGTTCTCGGCCATCGTTTTGGCGGTGCTCCTAGGGCCGTTGCTCTTGCGGAGTGGCCCTAATCAAATTCACCTCCTAGCGATCAACCGCCCTCCTTCCCCCCTCCATTGGCTGGGTACCGATGGGGTGGGCCGAGATATCTTGGCCAGGCTGCTGGCTGGGGGACGAGTTTCCTTGATGGTAGGGGCCGGTGCTACCGGTATCGCGCTGCTAGTCGGAAGCTGTATTGGGTCGCTGGCTGGAGTGTTGGGGGGCTGGGTCGATGCAGCGCTGATGCGCCTCGTCGACTTGGCTATGACTTTGCCTCCTATCGTGCTGCTTCTGGTAGTCGCCTCGATCACCGGTCCAGGGATCTTGACGACTACTCTGGTCATCGGCTTGCTGTCCTGGCCACTGCTGGCCCGCCTGGTTCGGGCCCGCTTCCTGGAGATCCGTGAGCAGGACTATGTCACTGCTGCCCGTGGCTTAGGTGCGGGGACTACCAGGATCATCTTGCGCCACGGCCTCCCCAACTTGATCGATGTGCTCGTCGTCTTCGCTTCGCTGCAGTTGGCCAATGCCATACTGCTCGAGGCCGGCCTCTCTTTTATCGGCCTAGGGATTCCCTTGCCGACCGCTAGCTGGGGAAACATGATCAACGCTGCCCGCAGCGTCGTGGTCTTGCAGCAGTACCCTTGGCAATGGCTGCCAGCCGGTATCGCCCTGGCTTTGACTGTGCTCTGTGTCAATTTCGTTGGAGATGGCTTGCGGGATGCCCTAGACCCCCGCTCTGACCTATGAAGGGTGGACTGCATGGAAAAAATTGTCTTTCACGGCGTGATCCCGCCGGTGATAACTCCGCTGACCGAGGACTTCGAGGTCGATGTCCCTTCGCTGGAGCGGGTGATTGAGCGCTTGATTACAGCCGGGGTCGATGGCTTATTCGTGCTGGGCTCGACCGGAGAGGTGGCTTTTCTAGACGCCCGGCAACGCGCTACTGTCCTTGAGGTCGCCGTGCACCTATCAGGTGGGCGCTTGCCAGTCCTGGCCGGTATCGTAGACACCAGCACGGATCGCTGCATCGGTCATGGCCGAATGGCCGAGCGGGCTGGAGCGGACGCCGCGGTCCTGACCGCACCGTTCTACACCAGGACGAGCCAGCCGGAGATTGCCGAGCACTTCCGGCAAGTCCACGCCGCGCTCGCCCTCCCCTTGGTCGCCTATGATCTTCCCGTTTCCGTGCACAGCAAGCTGGAGCGAGAGACGGTGATGGAGCTGGCTGACGACCAAGTTATCGCCGGCCTCAAGGACAGCAGTGGGGATGAACCGAACTTCCGTGGCGTTCTGTTGGGCACTCGTGCTTTGCAAGGATTTTCGGTCTTGACCGGGTCTGAGCTGACTGCTGACGCAGCGCTCTTGATGGGTGCTCACGGGCTCGTGCCCGGTCTGGCCAACGTAGATCCGTGGGGGTATGTCCGCCTGCAGCGCGCGGCGGAGCGGGGTAACTGGGTTGTGGCGCGCGCTGAGCAGGAGCGGCTCTACCAGCTCTTCGCGATCACAGCCGTCGGTAGGCCCAGAACGAGTCCAGGAGCCGCCGGTATCGGCGGCTTCAAGACCGCTTTGCAGCTTCTCGGAGTGATCCAGACCAACTTGACTGCGCGGCCCCAGCGCCGGCTCGATGCCGGGGAGGTGCGATCGGTGGAGCTCATCCTGACTAGGCACGGCCTGCAGGCTGCCTGACTGCGCTCCGAGCTCGGGCTGAGCTCAGCAGACAGCGCCTCGTGGCGGGCCAGGTTCCCGGGACTCCCCTGATTGGCAGCCAGCTGCGAAGACGCTGCGATGGAGTGCTGGCCGCGCCACAAATTCCGAGAACCGAGTTTCTGTGATTTCCCGCGGAACTCGCGCGCTCCGGGGGGAGGCGCCCGTCCAGCATCCGCCGGTGGGGGTAGCACCCCGCGCGCCGCTCGCCGAGAAGCGATCCGCTGTGCGCTCGCCCTCCATCGCCTACCGGTCGGCTGTCTAGGTCAATCGATACACCACTTTGGTCCTGTTATATCATCTAATCAAGTTAGTTGATTCTATCAAACTGGCTTATACGAAAATAGAACAATCATGGCTTATAGAGAGCTAAAACCAGACTATCTGATCCAAATAAGGAGGATTCAGTGGGGAAGCGTCTAAGTCAAGTAGAACAGAGCGATTTCTTGGTGATTCGTGGCTGAGCCCGCCGAGCCGCGGGATCGCTACGTGATCCAGTCGGCTCTGGTGACCTTGCAGATCTTGCGCGCTTTTGGGAGACCACCTCACCAGTTTGGTATGGCCGAGCTGGCTTCTGCGCTCGACTTGGACCGCAATCAAGTTTTTCGCTCGCTCAGAACTCTGGAGCAAGCAGGTTTCCTCAACCACGCCGCCGATGGCCGTTACTCGGTCAGCTCGGCGGTCTTTACCTTAGCTGCCGGCGCTTCCAGCGAACCGTCTATCGTTCAGGCCGCTTCCTCTGAATTGGACTGGCTGGCGCTCTCCACCGGAGAGACGGTCCACCTCTTCGCCCGGCAGGGAGACTTGGCTGTCTGCATCGATCGGCGCGAGAGCGCCCAATCGGTCAGGTTGGTCGCTATCCTCGGCCGGGCAGTCCCTTTGCATGCCGGGGCTGTCCCCAAGGCGATGTTGGCCTTTTTGCCCTCCGAGCAGCGCGACAGAATCCTCGACCAGCTGCCTGAATTACCTCGGTATAGCGAGTACACCCAAGTTGACCCCATAAGCCTTCTAGCCGAACTCGCGCAGATTCGGCGCCAAGGCTTCGCCGTGAGCGACCGTGACTTTGATCCCGCAGCCAGAGGGGTCGGGGCCCCGGTGTTCGGCGCTGACGGCGAGGTGATTGGGGGTATCAGCGTGGGCGGCCCGGCGACTCGCTTGCAACTCGAGTTCCTGGGTGCGCTCGGAGCTCAGGTGGCTCAGGTGGCGCATTCGGTCTCCCTGCGTTTGGGCTTTTTGCCCAGTGCTGCTGCACCGGAATACTCGGAGGGCTTGGAATGAAGAGAGAACTGCTGGGTCCGTTGGTCCTACTCGCCTCCTCGCTGGCACTCCCCGCCTTAGCGCGCGCGCAGGCCACCAGCACCCTGACCTTTGCCACCAACGCCGATCCCACCTTCAACCCCTGGAGCCCTAACGCTGAGGTCGAATCAGACCTGATCAACGAGCTGATCTTCGAGGGTCTCACGCGTTATGGCTCGAACCTGCAGCCGGTCCCAGCCCTGGCCACGCGCTGGAGTGTCTCCAAGAACGGCCTGGTCTGGACTTTTCACCTGCGCAAAGGGGTGACTTGGCAGAACGGCCGCCCCTTTACTTCTAAAGACGTGGTCTTCACTTTCAATGACATCGCCCTGAATAAGAAGCTAGGGGCCAATTTCGCGAGCGACTACGCCCCGGTATCCCAGGTCAAGGCGGTGGGCCCCTACGAAGTGCAGTTCCTGCTCAAAACACCTTTTTCAGCCCTGCCATCCTATCTGGCCTACTTCGAGGGAATTCTGCCGGCCAGCAGCTTTGCTGGGGTCAAGAATCCCTGGACTTTGAGCAGCTTTGACAAACAGCACCCGATCGGGACTGGTCCTTACCAGCTGGACAAGTTCGTTCCTGGATCTTACGTAGAGCTTCGCCGGAACGATCACTACTGGGGGGGTAAGCCCCAAGTGCGAACGATCTTGTTCAAGATCATCCCCAACGCCAACACCCAGGTGGCGGAGATGCTCTCGGGCGGACTCGACTTGATCAGCCTGCAAAACACCGCCCTGCTGGGTCCGCTCAAGAGCGATCCCAATTTACAGATCATCCGCTCCCAGGAAAACCTGTACTACTGGGTGGCGCTGAACCAGAATGACCCGAGGTTCCGCAACGTCTTGGTCCGCAGGGCGCTCCTGTTGGCGATCAACCGCCCCGCTATCATCAAGTCGCTGCTGGGGGGATACGGGCAGGTCGCGACTGGACCGATCGCACCGCTGCAGAAGGCTATCTACGACCCCAAGGTAGCCCAGTACCCCTACGACCCTACCCTGGCCAAGAAGCTGTTGGCCGAAGCTGGCTGGTTGCCGGGACCGAATGGGCGGCTCGAGAAGGGGGGTAAGCCCTTCACCATCACCATGCCTACTGGCCAGTTCGGCCAATTGGTCCCTATGTCGGAGCTGGTTCAGAACTATTGGAAAGCTATCGGTATCGATGTGCAGCTGAAGGTGACGGATTGGAATACCTATATCAAGCAGGTGGTGGTCGATCGCCGGTATCAGGCCACCTTGGCGTGGTGGAGCACCCCTCCGACGCCGGATATCGGCCCCTATTACGCCTCTTCGGCGGCGGTGACCGGATCCAATATCCCCAACTACCGCAGCGCCAAGCTGGACGCCCTGCTGGCTGCTGGCCAGGACGCCCGGACGCCTGCGCAGGAGAAGGCCGCCTACGCCAAGGTCCAGGAATTTGTTGCCAGCCAGCTACCTTACCTGTATCTGTGGTATCCGGATATTCTGGTGGTGAAGAGCAAGCGGATCGGTGGGATGTCGGATGTCAACCTCCCCGAGGCTTTTCAGCACTCGGTCAACTGGACGGTCCGTTGAGCGCGGGCGGCCAGCGGTCTAGCCTGGCGTGCTGGGGTACTTGAGCCGCCGGCTGCTCCAGGGCATCTTGGTGATGTTCCTGGTCAGCGCGGCCACCTTCTTCCTGATTAACCTGGCGCCGGGCGGGCCCTCTAGCTTGATGAACCTCAACAGCACCGCGCAGCAGCGGGCTGCTCTGGAACAGCAATTGGGTTTGAATCGCCCGATTTTTCTCCGCTACCTAAACTGGCTGGGGGCTGCGCTGCAGGGGCGCTTGGGCAACTCGCTCTCCCAGGGCGAGCCGGTCGCGCCGCTGCTGGCCCAGCGGCTGCGCCATACCGCCCTGCTGGCTGGGACTGCCTTACTTCTGGTCTTCATCTTCGGAGTAGCTCTCGGAATCTGGTCGGCACGCAAACGCGGCCGGCCGATCGATCACCTGGTCGGTCTGGTTTCGACCCTGGGGATGTCCCTGCCAGAGTTCTGGCTAGGCACCCTCCTGATCATGCTCTTCTCGGTCAGGCTGCACTTCCTGCCTGCTTCGGGGATGCTGACGGTCGGTGCTCCCTGGAGCCTCTCCGATTTGCTGGTTCACCTGCTCATGCCAGCGCTGGTGCTGTCTTTTGTGCTACTCCCCAACGTGGTGCGCTTCGCCCGCTCAGCTCTGCTCGAGGTCATGGAGGCTGATTACGTGCGTACTGCCCGCAGCAAGGGGCTCAGGGAACGCGCCGTCCTCCTGCGCCATGCTCTGCGCAACGCCTGGATCCCGATTATCGCCATGCTCGGCCTGATCCTTCCGCAGCTGCTCAGCGGTTCTGTAGTCGTGGAGAGCGTGTTCGCTTGGCCTGGAATGGGGAGATTGGCCGTTCAGGCGGCGATGAATCGCGACTACCCAGTCATCATGGCCACTACGGTACTGGCTGCCGCCATCGTGATCCTGACCAATATCCTCATCGATCTCCTTTACAGCCTGGTCGATCCCAGAGTGGTCCATGCCTAGCCGTAGCCTGACACAGCTAAGGCGCCCGGTCGCCAGGGTTCCGGGGCGCCCTGGGGTGCTGGCCCTGCTGCTGCGCCGCCCGGCTGGTTGGATCTCGTTAGCTTTGCTGGTCCTGCTCTATGGAGCCTCTTTCTTAGGCCCCTTGCTCGACCACCACTCCGCTACCGCTACCCATCCCCTGCACGCGCTTCTGGGGCCGAGCTGGTTGCACCCTCTAGGCACCGATGATCTCGGCCGCGATGAGCTGCTCCGGATGCTCTATGGGGGCCGGGTCAGCTTGTCGGTCGGGCTGATTTCCATGGTGGTAGCGCTGGTGGCAGGGTTGCTGGTGGGTGGCCTGGCCGGCTATCTGCGCGGGGCGGTCGAGACGATTCTGATGCGGCTGGTCGACGCCTTCATGGCCATCCCCGCCTTTTTCTTGATCCTGGCCGAATTAGCGGTGTTCGGCAGCAGCCCGCCGGTAGTGATCCTCGTGGTCGGGCTGAGCTTTTGGGGCCAGATGGCCCGTGTGGTCTTCGCCGAGTCCCTCAAAATGCGCCAACGCGAGTTCATCGAAGCGGCGCAGGCTTTAGGGGCTTCCAGGACGAGGGTATTTTTCCGCCACCTGCTTCCACAGGTGGTCCCCAGCGCCATCGTGTTGGGGACCCTAGGGGTGGGTTGGTCGATCCTGACCGAGGCGGCGCTGAGCTTCCTCGGTTTGGGGATCCAACCCCCCCTGGCTTCTTGGGGCAACATGCTCCAGAACGCCCAGGTCTATGTCTGGACTAGCCCCTGGCTGGCCATCTATCCGGGGCTGGCTATCGCCTTGGCGGTGCTAGCTTTCAACCTGCTCGGCAATGCCCTCAGAGATGTTCTGGATCCGAGGATCCGGTGAGGCGATGCGGTGCACCTCTGTTGCGGAGGCGTTTTAAGCGGCCCTGGGCCAGCCGGACGAGCGCTTCGGGCGGCACCGGTCCGCCGCCCAGCCTCACGCGGCCGAAAGTATCGCGAGCTACTCACCTAGACGCAAGGAGTTTCCATGCCATCCAACCTTAAACGCTACCAAGGCTACCGCTCCTACCAGTACCTAGAGGCAGGGGTGGATTACCAAGAGATCCCCTTGGCCAAGGAAGTAGGCCGGGTCCCGCCGTATCACCTGGCCCTCTCGCCAGAACAGGTGGCTAGGGTAGACCGCATCTTCGAGCAACACCCCATCGTCTCCCTGCACGAGCACCTATTCGTCGCTCCGGAGGATCTCTCGCGTTTCCGGGAGTTTCGCCGTCAGGGGCGCGACTTCACCGGGTATTTGGGCCTGAGCCAGTCCGGTCTGGACGCAGTCTTCGATAACCTCATGGATGGTACGGCGATGATCACTTCCAAGGCGGGTTGGAAGTGGGACGACGTCCTGTTCGATCTAGGGATGCGCCTCAGCGATATCGCCCACCAGGACATGGTGGTCTTGGGTTTGACTACGGATGACATCCTCAAGGCCAAGGCGCATCAACAGGTTGCGTTCATCCCCTCCCTGGAAGCCTCGACCATGATCGAGAACGAGCTGGACCGCCTAGATATCCTCTACGGCTTCGGAGTGCGCTGCATAGGGATTGCCTACAGCGAGGGAAACGCTCTAGGCGCAGGTTTGCGCGAGCGCCGAGATGGCGGTCTGACCGAGTTCGGCCGCGCCGCGGTCCGCAGGATGAACCGGCTGGGCCTGGCGATCGACGTGTCCCACTCCGGAGACCAGACCTCTCTGGATACCATCGCCGCCAGCGAGAAACCGGTGTTGATCACCCACGCTGGGGCTAGGGCGCTATGGGATTCCAACCGGCTCAAGCCGGACTCGGTGCTCAAGACCTGTGCCGAGCGCGGAGGAGTGATCGGTATCGAGGCGGCTCCGCACACCACCTTGACCAAGGCCCACTCCGACCACTCTATCGCTTCCTTCCTGGAGCACGTCGCCTACTGCATCGACCTCGTGGGGATCGATCACGTAGCGCTGGGTCCAGATACCCTGTTCGGTGACCATGTCGGCTTGCACCACGCCCTGGCGGGCGAGCTGTCGATCAAGCAATCTCACGGCAACGCTGCCTTTCAAGAAGTTCCCTACGTCGACGGCCTGGAGAACCCCGGAGAGGCCTTCCGCAATATTGTGGGGGAGATGGTCAAGCGCGGCTACAGCGACGGCGAGATCGCCAAGATCGCTGGTGGCAATGTCCTGCGCGCTCTCAAGCAGATCTGGGCGCGCTGAGATGGCTGTTCGAGCTGGAGAGCGCTCCCTGCGGGTCTCGATCAATGGCGTTGTGCTGGACGCTTCCGAGGCGGGTAGCGGTGTCCCGATCGTGCTTCTGCACGGTGGACCCGGGATGTCCAGCCGGGCCTCGGACTGGCGCAGCTACGCCGAGCTCGCTGATACCTATAGGGTCGTCGCCTATGACATGCGCGGCTGCGGGGCCTCTGAGGGTAAGCCACCTTACTCGCACGCTCAGTGGGTGGACGATCTGGAGCAGCTCAGGAAGCAGTTAGGCCTAGGTCAGATGGTCTTGCTGGGCGGTTCCTATGGCGGCCACATCGCTCTCGAATACGCCCTGCGCCACCAGGCCCATCTCCTGGCTCTGATCCTGCGCGATACGGCAGCTAGTTCGGCTTACCACCACCTATCCATCGAGCGCGCTCTGGCCAGCGGCCTGCCCATGGACCGCGCGGCGCTAGATAGGTTGTTCGGTGGCAGGATCCGGGATGACGAGGACTTCCGTGCCAGCTACGCCATGATCCAGCCGCTCTACCGGGTCGACTATGATCCGGCGCAGGGAGCTTCTGAATTGGAGCGGATCCCCTTCCGCTACCAGACACACAACTGGGCTTTTTCCCGTAACCAGCCTGATTTCAACCTGGTACCGCAGCTCTCGTCTATCCGAGTTCCGACCCTGGTTACCGTAGGGCGGCACGACTGGATCACGCCGGTAGAGAGCTCTCTCGAGATCGCCCGAGAAATTCCAGGATCCAGGCTAAGGATCTTCGAAAACAGCGGGCATTCCCCTCAGATCGAGGAGCATGGACCTTACCTCGAGCTGGTCCGCGACTTCTTGGCGGAAGTTCTGCCCGGCTAGGGTGATCTGCCGAACTTCCGGCTCGAGATCGCCCGAGAAATTCCAGGATCCAGGCTAAGGATCTTCGAAAACAGCGGGCATTCCCCTCAGATCGAGGAGCATGGACCTTACCTCGAGCTGGTCCGCGACTTCTTGGCGGAAGTTCTGC
>JAJZIR010000008.1:0-1460 GCA_021810505.1 bacterium | reverse complement strand
CTCGAGATCGCCCGAGAAATTCCAGGATCCAGGCTAAGGATCTTCGAAAACAGCGGGCATTCCCCTCAGATCGAGGAGCATGGACCTTACCTCGAGCTGGTCCGCGACTTCTTGGCGGAAGTTCTGCCCGGCTAGGGTGATCTGCCGAACTTCCGGTGATTTGGCTGACCTTGCGGCCCACTCAGGGAATTTGGCTCAATTCTCTGCGCCTGCTGGGCGCTTTGCTCCGGCAGCGCCCGATTTGTTCACCCGACTGGCGTCAGCGCCGGCTCGCCGCGCAGCACCCGCAGCAGATTCTGTGAGCAGATCCTGACCATTTCGGCTCGCGCTTCTTTGGTAGCTGAGCCCAGGTGGGGGAGCAGGACGACTTGGTCCATGGCGAGCAGCGCCTCGCTGACCTTAGGTTCGAACTCGTAGACGTCCAGGCCTGCTCCAGCCAGCTCGCCCGCTTGGAGCGCCCTGGTCAGGGCTGCCTCGTCGATCAGAGCGCCGCGGCTGGTGTTGATCAGCAGGCAACCCGGTTTGAGGGCGCTCAGCTCGGCCGCACCGAAGCGGTGGCGGGTCTCCTCGGTGAGCGGGCTGTGCAGGGAGAGCACATCGCTCCCAGCCAGCAGTCCCTCCAACCCTACCGGTTCAGCCGCTAGACCGGGGACGGACTTGGGGCTGCGGCTGCAGTAGATCACCGACATGCCGAACCCGGCGGCGCGGCGGGCTACTGCCTGCCCGATCCGGCCGAAGCCGAAGATCCCCAGGGTTTTTCCTTGCAGGCCAGTGCCGAGCAGCTGGATGGGGCTCCACCCCTTCCAGCTGCCGCTGCGGAGCAGCCGCTCACCTTCCCTGAGCCGCCTAGCTAGGGCGAGCAGCAGCGCCCAAGCCAGGTCGGCGGTGGCGTCGGTGAGCACGTCGGGGGTGTTGGTGACGGTGATCCCCCGCGAGCGGGCGGCGGCCAGGTCGATGTTGTCATAGCCGACGGCCAGGTTGGCGATGACTTGTAACCTAGGGGCCGCTGCCATCCGAGCTTCGTCGATACGGTCACCCAGGACACAGAGCAGCCCGTCGGCTTGGGCAAGGCCCGCTCGCCACTCCTCCTCGCTGGGAGCGGTATCGTATTGGTTCTGCAGGACCTCGGCGCCACCCTCCCTGAGCAGATGGATCCCCGGCTCGGGCAGCGGTCTGCTGACGTAGACCCGGCAGCCGGGGGCTGAGGTGTCTACTCCGGCCTGCTGGCCGCTCTGTGCTCGCAACATATTTCGTCCTCCTCGGAGGGCCCTAGGGCCCTCCGCAGTATGGCGCAGGAGCGGGCGGGGACCTCCCCGCCCGCTCCTGCGCTTCCGCTTACCGCTGCGTCGCGATGCCGGTCTTGATCTGCTGGACCACCACCTTGGCCGCCTGTTGGGGAGTGATCTTGTTCTGGATCAGCTCAGAGACGATGTTGAGAGCCGGTGTCCAGACCGCGTTCA
>JAJZIR010000020.1 GCA_021810505.1 bacterium | reverse complement strand
TGCTCTACCAGTCGGTCACCCACTCGCGGGCTCAGGCCGCCACCGCCTACCTGCAGCGCGAGTTCGCCCGCCACCACGCCTGGGTCCCAGCCTCTCCTGGGGGGGCGAGGGGGGTGCTGGAGCGCTACGCTGCCCTGCAGGGCAAGAAGCTCCGGCTGCCTAGCTTCCCGAGTCAGGTGCTGAACAGGGGAGAGGCGGCGCTGTGGCTGAAAGATACCTTCTCCCAAGTCGACAGCCAGCGCTTCGCCCACATCGTGGCCGCTTCCAGGAGCTCGGAGATGGCAGCTAGTCAGCGGGAGTGAATTTCGTGGAATCGAAGGAGGTCCATGCCTAGGAATTTGACTGCGTTCGCCTTTGCCGCGCTGTTTTCATCTGCTCTGGCCGCGCCAGCCGTGCCCATGCACACCTGGCCGATGTACCAGTACCGCCCTGACCACAATGCGGTCTTCGCCGCCAGGTTCTCGGCTTCCTGGTCCGAGCACGTCGCCGGAAACATCGTGGGTGGGCTCTCGCTGGTGGGGAGTACCCTCTACAT
Source organism: bacterium (assembly GCA_021810505.1). Classification (GTDB taxonomy): domain Bacteria; phylum Deinococcota; class Deinococci; order Deinococcales; family Deinococcaceae; genus JAJZIR01. The sequence goes on along the minus strand of JAJZIR010000020.1, from coordinate 37,525 downwards.
GCAGAGCTTCGATCACCGGCTCTACGCCTTGGACCCGGCCACCGGTAAGGTCTTGTGGACTTTCCATACTGCGCACCGGGTCATGACCACTCCGGTGGTCGAAGGCGGGGTGGTGGTCATCGGCTCCGGCTCCAACGCCGCTCTGATCAGCCAGCCGACCAAGGTGGCCTGGGGGATCCTGCCCCCTGCCGACGCCGTCTACGCGGTCGATGCCAAGACCGGGAAGCTGCTCTGGGAGCATGTCACCGTCGGCGAGGACATGCCGACACCGGCGATAGTCGCCGGCGCTATCGTCTTTGCCAATGGCCACAGCGCCGCCCAATCTTTCGCCGTGAGGACCGGTCAGCCGCTGTGGCGCACACCCCTGGAGGGTGTCTCCACCATGTCCTCGGCGGCAGCCGTGGGGGACACCGTCTACCTGGTCTCGGGGATGGGTCCGGTCTCCTCGCTGCCCCACCCCACCTATACCTACGCCTTGGACGCCCGGACCGGGAAGATCCTATGGAAATCCCCCTACGGCGACGCCGACTGCTCGCCGACGGTGGGGGCCGGTCTAGTCTTCGTGGAGGGCTCCAGGACGCTCAAGGCTGCGCCGCCCCCGCGCAACGCGGTCAACACCATCTACGCGCTGAACGCTCAGAGCGGCCAGCTGGTCTGGAAGTACCGTTCGGGGCTGGGTCAGATCACCAACCAGGCCTCCAACGAGGAGGGCGTAGCTGGGGTCTACCACCTGGGCGTGCTCTACCAGTCTCTACCGTCCACCGACCAGTTCGTGGCCCTCTCGGCTAAGACCGGCCGGCTGCTCTGGACCTTGCGCACCGAGGGGCCGGTCAAGATGAGCGCGGTGGTAGACGGCGGCAAGGTCTACTTCGGGGACGGAACCGGGGTGTTCTACACCGTCTCGGCGGCGACCGGGAAAGTGCTGGCAAAGGCTAAATTTCCACTGCCCTTTACCCCTTCTTCACCGCTAATCGTCGGCCAAACGCTGTTCGTGGCCACCGGGGCGCTGAAGGGGAGCGCCGGCGGGACGCTGTACGCCATGCCGCTGGACCATTTGCAGCCCTGAAGCTGCCGGAGGCCCGGCCGGGGGGCGGGGGCGCCGGAGGCCGCGCCTGCTCGAGCTCCTAGAGGGTTAGGCACCTGACTCCGCTCCGGATAGACCGGACGGACAGTTCGGGAAACTGCTGCCGCTCCAGGCGCCGGGTGGGTATTTCCCGCCGAGCTCTTCGGCCGGTGCCCCCGGCTACCCCTACGCAGGGGCTCTCTAGCACTCCGGCGGTCCAGAGTAGGCGTCTGGACCGGTTTGGAGCCGTAGGCTTTGGCGCTCCGGCCGGCCTTGCCCCTTCAGATTTCCTTCTTGAATGTCCCCAGGGAGGTGACCGGCCGGAAGCCGGCCCGCAGCAGATTGCGCTCGGAGTCCCCTCCGCTGGCCGCCTGGACCGCCACCGCTTCCGCTCCGAGCTCCGCTGCCGCCTGAAGCCGCGCGGCGATCAGTGCCGACTGGATTCCCCTCCGGCGCGCCGCGGAGCTGGTTGCGCCGCCTACCAACCAGGCTGCCGCGCTCCCTGAGCGCAGCGATCCCACCCCACACGCGCTGCCCCCGTAGAAGGCGATGAAATGCTGGGAGCGCGGCAACGAGAAGGCTACCTCGGAGAAGCGCAAGTCCTGCTCGCTCCGCCCATGCTCCCAGGCCGTCGCCTCAGCTGCCTGCCATTCCACCAGATTGTCAGCGGCGCGCACGGAGATCTCCGGGCCGGACCCGCCTGGCGGCGTGGGATGGGGATCCCGGACCAGCAGGCTGAGCACTCTGCTCTGCTGGTAGCCGGATCTCCGGAGCAGCTCGGTCCACTGCTGGGAGCGCAGGTCGGTCTCCAGTGCGGGCGGGAGGCCTCGTTCCCGGAAAGGTTCTTCCAGCTCGGCTAGGAGCGATGGGCTGGGCGGGAGCTGGGCGATCCCGGAGCAGAGGTTGAGCGGGTAGCCTCTGCCCATCAGCGCGAGGAAGGGGGGACCTTGCCTCTGCCAGACCGGGCGCTCCTCTGGGAAGAGCCTGGCAAGCGTCTCCGGGTAGTCGCTGTCCAGATCCCCCAGGTCACGGATCAGAGCGCGGGGCTCCGTAAGCATTGCCGAATTTTAGCAGAGGTAGGGACCGCTCGCCTCCCAGCTGCTCCGGGAGCTCCACCTAAGGGCGCCGCCGGAGGCGCCCAGCAGGTCTCTGGCCGGCTTCCTAAGCTAGCCTTAGGACTGGGCCGTTCTATGTCAGGATCTTCCTGTGCGCGCCGGTTCGACTGGAGAGACTCGGGGGACGGCCTCAGCGTCAGGCCAGAAAGGTAGGTGGGTGAGCGGTTCCTGCGCCGCGCGGCTCCTGACCTGGCTGGCGCTGATCCTGGGGCTTCCAGCCCTCGCCGCCCCGATCAGGACCAGCTCTCCGGCCGACCACCGCCCTTACCTGCTGCTGATCCCGATCGACTCCAGGCCGGTGACGGGCCAGCTGCCCGAGCTGCTGGCCCGCGTGGGCGGCCTCCGGGTGCGGGAACCGCCCACCGCCTGGCTGGGTCGCGGTTCGGAGCCGGCCCAGCTGCCCCTGTTGGACCGCTGGCTGATGGCGCACCGCCAACCCTCGGCGTTGATCATCGCCTTGGACGCCCTGGCTTACGGCGGTCTGGTGCAGTCCAGGGACAGCGCGCTGACCGTCCACCAAGTCCTGGCCCGCTTGCAGGTATTGCGCCGCTGGAAGCGGCTGACCGGCCGGCCCATCGACGCCTTCATCACCATCCCTAGAGCCCTCGCTGCTGACCCGCGTAGAAATCTGGCGGTGATCCGCGAGATGCTGCGCTGGCAGGCCCAGGGCGTCTTCTCCAGGCTCTACGTCACCTGGGATGACGCCCTGCCCGGGTCCCCGGCCCCGGCGGAGGGTCGGTCCCTGCGAGTTCTGGCCCGCCACCTGCACCTGAGAACCCTGATCTACCCGGGGGCTGACGAGGTGATCAGCGACCTGCTGGCCAGGTCATCCGGATATCCCCCTCTTCCTGTCTCCATCGTCTACAGCTCGGCGCTCCGGGCTACCGCTATCCTCCCTTACGACGGGATCCCGCTGGACCGCAGCGCTTGGTGGCATGCCGTGGCCGCCGGGGTCTACCCGGTGCGTCCTGCCACCCGCTTGGCGCTGCCCGGCCATCCCCACTTCCCCTCGGTGACCCCGGCGGCGACCCTCTACGTCTTCGACGGCGGGAATCCTTGGCGGGCCGCCTGGCAGCTAGCGCAGCTGGAGGCTTACGGACCGGTCGCGGTGGCTGACGTCTATCTGGTGAACCGCGGTGACCCGCCGTTCTGGCAGGCCCTGCACGCCAGCGGGGCGGTCCTGCACTTGCTGGGCCTGGCGGCCTGGGGGACGCCTGGGAATAATCTGGGAACGGCCCTGGCCTGGGCCGAGCTGGGACAGGGCCTCCGAGCCCCTCGGCGCGCCGCCGAGCGCTACCTCCTGGCCTATGCTTACGCCAACGACGTGGTCTTCGGAGACCAGCTGCGGCCGAGACTGCAGCGGCGCAGCGCGGCCTTTCTCGCCTCCGCTGCAGGGAACCACCTGATCGCCCACCTGGCCCGGCAGGTCGATCCCCAACTGCTGCGCTGGCCGGCGTTCACTGAGTGGGTGGTAGACGCCATCCTGCCTTGGGGGCGGGCCTTCGAGTGGGGCTTCGCGCTGAAACGGGTGGAGATCCCCTGGTCGGGCCTCCTTTGGAGACGTCGTCCTGGGCCTTGAGCTCTCTGCTGGGTAGGCCGAGCCGACCTCCTGGCTCAGCGCTGAGCCAGGCCAGGGCGGCGTCCCGCCCCGCTCAGCGGCGCACCTGCGCGCTGGCGCTGGGGGCGAAAGCGCCCTCCGGGTTGGCGACCCGCCCCGGCTCCCTGCGCTTCAGGAGCAGCCAGAGTTCCTTGGCCAGCAGGGCAGGGTCGTGTTGGCCGGACCGGCCCGTCACCAGGTCGGCCAGCCGGTAGGGGGGACCGGGTTGCTTGGGAACTTGGAGCGGGCTGGCACCTTCCTCGCGGTAGCGAGCCAAGACCTCCTCGCGCAGCGGCGCCTTGTTGACCAGGATCACGTCGGCGCTGCGCCCCAGGTGGGCGGCCAGCAGCTGGTGGTGCTCTTCCAGACCCAGCCCGTCGGTCTCGCCGGCCTCGCTCATGATGTTGGCGACGTAGATCAGGGGGGCTGCCGTCTGCTGGATGGCCTCCCGGATGCCTGGGACCAGGATGGCCGGGATCAGCGAGGTGAGCAGGCTACCCGGCCCGATGAGGATGGCGTCGGCTCTGGCGATGGCTTCGGTCACCGCCGGGGGAGCCGGGACGTCGGCCGGATCCAGCCGGATCCTCCGGACCCTGCGGTCGCCGCGCTGCAGGTGCAGCTGGCTCTCGCCGCGCACCTCGCTGCCGTCCTCTAGCTCGGCTACCAGCACCGCGCTCTGGGTGGTCGCTGGAAGGACCTGGCCGCGCACGTTGAGGATCTCGTTGACGTCTTCTACCGCCTCCCTCAGGTCTCCGCGCTGCTCGGACAGGGTGGCCAGCATCAGGTTTCCGAAGGTGTGGCCGGCTAGGCCCTCGCCGCGGCTGAAGCGGTGCAGCAGCAGCTCGGCCAGAGCCGGTGTGTCCGAGAGGGCGGCGTAGCAGTCGGTCAGGTCTCCCGGAGCGATCATGTCCAAGTCCCTGCGCAGCCGGCCGCTGGAGCCCCCGTCGTCGGTGACCGCCACCACCGCGGTGATGTTGCTGGAGTACTCCTTCAGGCCGCTGAGCAGGTTGGAGAGGCCAGTGCCGCCCCCCAGAGCCACCCAGCGCGGCCCCCTGGCTAGAGCGCGGTTGCTGTAGATACGGTCAGCTGCCTGGTTGGGGGCCACTCCGGTCGATTTGAGCAGGCTGCGGCTGAGCATCCAGATGCTCCACAGCGAGCTGGCTAGCGCCAGCAGCGCGATGGCTCCGCCCAGGGATCCGGCTGGCAGCCTCCCCAGGCGGGTCAGGCGGTTCAGCCAGATGATCCAGTGCAGCGTCCAGGTGTTGAGCGGTCCGGTCCAGGTGTAGTACACGAAACCGTTGATCAGGATAAATAGGGAGAGCACCAGCGCCGTGAGGTAGCGCTTCACCCCCATGCCCGGAGACAGCCACTTGGCCGCCCGCCCAGCCCTGGCGGAGCGCTCTGAGACGCGCTGCACGCCTTGGTGCCAGTTGAAGTTCAAGGTGCACCTTCTCGGTCCAGGTCCCGGTGATGGACGCTGACGTATCCCAAGTCCGAGACCTCGCTCCTCAGCCGCTCGCAGACCGCCACGCTGCGGTGGCGGCCCCCGGTGCAGCCGACCGCCACGGTGTAGCTGCGCCGCCCCTCGGCTCGGGCGGCCTGGCAGCTGCGGCGCACGAAGTCCCTGAGCGGCAGGTAGAGGTCCTGTGCGCCCCTTCCGAAGACGTAGGCGGCTACCTCGGCCTCCAGGCCGCTGCGCTCCTTGAGCTGGGGCAGGTAGTAGGGGTTGGGCAGGGAGCGTACGTCCAAAACCAGGTCAGCGTCGCGCGGTGGGCCGAATTTGAAGCCGAAGGAGATCATGCTGAGGGTGAATTCGGCGTCCTGCCCGTAGAGCTCCAGGACCCGCTGGCCCAGCTGCTGAGCGGAGAGCTCGGTAGTGTCCAAGACGGTATCTGCCAGCTCCCGGAGGGGTGCCAGCATGTGCCGTTCCTGCTCGAAGTCGACCAGCAGGGAGGAGTCGCCCAGCGGGTGGCTCCGCCGGGTCAGGTTATAGCGGCGCAGCAATACCTCGTCGCCGGCTTCCAGGTAAAGGAGCTCGGTGCGGCCGCGCTCCCGGAGCTGGGCCAAGCCAGCCGGGAGGTCCTTGAGAAAGCGCTGGGTGCGGCCATCGATACTGACCGCCAAGCGGAGCCCCCCTTCTTCCTCGAGGATGCGGTAGAGCGGGCCCCAGAGCGGCGGGGGCAGGTTGTCGGTGACGAAGTAGCCCGCTTCCTCCAAGCTCTGCAGCGCAGTACGCTTGCCCGCCCCTGAAAGGCCGGAGATCACGACGCAGCGCACGAGACCACTATAGCGCGGACGCTTCGGGCCGGCCTCCCGTTGGGTAAGGAGGCAGCCCGGGCGGCCTTACAGAGCTCCCGGAGCGCTCCGCCGGGGTGCCACGCTGCGCGGTAGCGGGCCGCAAGGAGCCGGGCCGCCAACTGCTAGAATCCTTAAGCGCATGCCTTCCTGCCCTCGTCAAGACCCGCTCGGCTGGCTTGATCGGCGCTTACCTGAGGGACTCAGATGAGTGCCCTGCTGGAGGTGCGCCAGCTGACCAAACGCTTCGGAACCCTCACCGCGCTCGATCACGTCGATTTCGACCTGCTGCCCGGTGAGGTCCACGCCCTTCTGGGGGAGAACGGCGCCGGCAAGAGCACCTTCATGAACCTGCTCTACGGCCTGCTCCGCCCCGACTCCGGGAGCGTCTCCTTGGAGGGGGTCTCCTATCAGCCGGCCTCCCCCAAGGACGCGGTGCTGGCTGGGGTCGGGATGGTCCACCAGCACTTCATGCTGATTCCGGCCCTGACCGTGGCGGAGAACGTCGCCCTAGGTGATGAGCCCAGGCGGGGTTTTGGGATCGATCTGGGCAGCGTCGAGAAGAAGTTGGCCGAGTTAGCAGCCGAGTACCACCTGGAAGTCAACCCCAGGGCCAAAGTCGCCGATCTCAGCGTCGGCCTCCGCCAGCGGGTGGAGATCCTCAAGGCTTTCTACCGGCGGGCTAGGCTGCTGATCCTGGATGAGCCGACCGCGCTGCTCACTCCCCAGGAGAGCCAACAGCTTTTCAGGGCGGTCCGCGCCTTTCAGGAGCGCGGGATCTCGGTGATCTTCATCAGCCACAAGCTCGACGAGGTACAAGCCCTCTCCGGGCGGGTGACGGTGCTGCGCCGCGGCCAGGTGGTGGGGACCCTAACGACCGACCAGACCTCGCCCGCGGAGCTGGCCAGGCTGATGGTCGGGCGCTCCCTCGCCCCACCGGTCCGGCCGCCCTCGCGGCCCGGTCCGGCGCTGCTGGAGGTGCGGGATCTGCAGGCCCAGGGCCTGGGACCGCTGGGATTTCAGGTGCGCGCCGGGGAGATCCTGGCGGTGGCCGGCGTGGAGGGCAACGGCCAGGAAGCCTTGATCGCCGCCCTGGCTGGCTGGTCGCGCAGCCAGGGCGAGGTCTTGCTGGATGGCCGGCCGCTCGGGCGCTTGGGCGTGCGCGCCCGGGCGGAGGCGGGGCTGGGGCTGGTCCCGAGCGACCGCCAGGAGGACGGCCTGGTCCTCCCGCTCCCGGTCCGCGACAACTTGGCTCTGCGGGCCTACCACCGGCCGCCGTACTCCCACTCGGGTGTCTTGGATCTGCCCTACTGGGCTACCCATGCCGAGACGTTGGTGCGCGAGTTCGACGTCCGCCCCCCCGACCGGCGCGCGCCCGCCGCAGCGCTCTCTGGGGGCAACCAGCAGAAGGTAGTGTTGGCCAGGGAGCTGGCTGCCTCGCCCAAGGTCTTGGTGGTCAGCCAGCCGACCCGGGGGCTGGATATCGGGGCCAGCCAGTTCGTCTACAGCAAGTTGCTGGACCTCCGGGCGGCCGGGAAGGCGGTGCTTCTGGTCTCGCTCGATCTCGACGAGATCTTCGCTCTGGCCGACCGGATCGCCGTGCTTTACCGGGGAAGGCTGATGGGAACCGTGCCCAGCGAGAGCGCGACGCGAGAGGGGATCGGCCTGATGATGTTGGGGCAAGAAGCGTGAGGGGGGTCCGTTTGCTGTGGCCCCTGCTGGCCATCCTCATCGCCTTCGCGGTGGGGGGGCTGCTCACCTGGGCCTTCGGCCACGACCCTTTCAGCGCCTACGGGGCCCTGATCTCCGGTTCGTTGGGCAGCGGTTACGCCATCTCCACTACCTTGACCGACGCCCTGCCCCTGATGATCACCGGCCTGGCGGTGGCGCTCTCTTTCCAGAGCGGCCTGTTCAACATCGGTGCCTCCGGCCAGTACTGGCTGGGCGCCATCGTGGCGGTCTGGTTGGGCTACAGCCTGAAGCTTCCCACCCCGCTGCACCTGCTGGTCTGCCTGCTGGCTGGCGCCCTGGCTGGCGCCCTGTGGGCGGCGCTGATTCCCGGGCTGGCCAAGGCGTTCAGGGGCGCCAACGAGGTGATCACCACCCTGATGATGACCTACGTGGCTACCTATCTGGGCCACTACCTGATCGAGGGTGGCCCGATGCAGGCGCCCGGCTACACCCCGCAGTCTCCCCACCTGCTGCCCAGCGCGATCCTGCCCAACTTGGTCTCGGGCACCCAGCTCAGCGTCGGGATCTTCCTGGCTCCGCTGCTGGCCGCCCTGACCTGGTTTTTGCTCTCTCGGACCCGGCTCGGCTTCAGCTTGCGGATCTCCGGGTACAACCCCAGGGCCGCCCGCTACGCCGGGGTCCGGCCGGTGGTCGCCATCCTGGCGGCCCTGGGCCTCTCCGGGGCCTTGGCCGGTCTGGCTGGAGCCGTCCAGATGATGGGCGTCGACCACCGGCTCTTCGACAGCTTCGGGACCAGCTACGGCTACACCGGGATCGTGGTGGCCCTGCTGGCCAGGAACAACCCCTTCGGCGTCTTGCTAGCTGCCCTGCTCTTCGGAGTGCTCTCCAGCGGGGCCAACGCCATGCAGATCAACGCGGGAGTACCCTTTCACCTAGTGGACGTGATCCAGGGCGTGATCATCTTTTTCGTGGCCGCTGAGGGCCTGATGCGCTACCTGCGCCTGAGGTCGGGGGGTAACTCGTGAACGTCTTGGCCAACTCGGAGCTGTGGGCCTCCACCTTGGCCCTGGCGATTCCTATCGCTTACGCCGCCTTGGGCGGGGTGATGTCGGAGCGCGCTGGGGTGGTGAACGTCGCCCTGGAGGGGATGATGGCCACCGGCGCCTTCGCCGCCGTGGCCGTCTCGGCCTGGTCGGGTAACGCCTGGCTGGGTGTGCTGGCCGCCCTGCTCTGCGGGGCGCTGCTCTCCATGCTGTTCGCCTGGGCTACCGTCTACCTGCGGGCCGATCACATCGTGACCGGCTTGGCCATCAACATCCTGGCCACCGGCGCTACCGGGTTTCTCTTCAACGCCCTGTACGGCCCGCTGGGTACGCCCAGCAACACCCCCTCCCTGCCGCGTTGGGTGCTCCCGGGAATCGACCAGATCCCCTTCCTGGGCAAGATCGTCGGCCACCACGAGGCCCTGGTCTACCTGTTCTTCGCCCTGCTGATCGCTCTGGCCTGGATCTTCCGGCGGACCGCCACCGGCCTGCGCTGGAGGGCGGTGGGGGAGAACCCTAAAGCAGCCGACGCGGCCGGTGTCCCGGTGCTCCGAGTCAAGTTTTGGGCGGTGGTGTCGGCTGGCGCGGTAGCCGCCTTGGGCGGGGCCAGCCTGTCGATCGGCTCGCTGAACAGCTTCAGCCCGCACATGGTGGCCGGCCGCGGCTTCATCGCCCTGGCGGCAGTGATCTTCGGGGCTTGGGCGCCCCTGGGCGCTTTCCTGGCCTCGCTGCTCTTCGGCTTCGCTACTGCGCTGGCTTTTCAGCTGCAGTCGGTCTCCAACATCGCCAAGAACCTGCTGCTGATGCTGCCCTACTTGGTCACCGTCTTGGCTCTGGCCGGTCTGGTGGGCCGGACTTCGCCGCCGGCCGCCGACGGCCAACCCTACGACCCAGGGCGCTGATCCCCGGTCTGGAGCGGGGTCCACACCCTCTGCCCCCATGGGCAGAACCAGATTACGCGGCGGGACCGTATTGGGCTGCGGACGGTCGGCTGAGCGCCTAGCGAGGTGTGCCTTTCCCAGCCCAGGGAGCGGGGGTCTTGACCGTGGCCGGGTCCGCTGCCCAGCCGCCTTACTCTCCGGCGCCGGGGACCGTGTGGCCGGGACGCTGCGGCCAGCGCACCGGATAGCCCAGCTCTTTCAGGAGAGCCTGGCAGCGCTCGCCGATCTCATCTCGGGTGGCGCGGAACTTGGCCAGGACCGCTGCTTCCTCTCCCCCTGCGCGAGCGGGGTCTTCTAGGGGCCAGTGCCGTTTCTGCACCTGCGGCGGTAACCTCGGACAGTGTTCATCGGCGTGCCCGCAGACAGTCACCACTAGGTCGGCCCAGGCGACGTCCTCTTCCCTCAGGACCTTGGATTCCTGACCGCTGATGTCGATTCCGATTTCGGCCATGACCGCGATCGCGCGCGGTTTCTTGCCGTGCGCATAGATACCTGCCGAGCGTACCGCGACCGCCTCGCCGCTCAGTGCCCGCAACCACCCTTCGGCCATCTGGCTGCGGCAGCTATTGCCAGTGCACAGAAACAGGACTCGCATAGCACCCCCTGAATGGATTGCCTTCCTGCCTGGAACCTCAACCCAGAATCCGCAGCCACCCTCCCAAGGCCAATAAACTGAACAAGAGCACCGGAGGTGTGATCAGCAGACCTACGCGCATATACGTCCAGGGAGAGATTTTCTGCCCTTTCTGCGCCAAGACGTGTAGCCAGAGGAGAGTCGCCAAGCTGCCGATGGGGGTGAACTTGGGCCCTAAATCGCAGCCGATGGTGTTGGCGTAGATCATAGCCCGGCGCGTGGACTCCACTAGCCCCTGAGCTTGGTGAATGCCCAGAGCTCCCACCAGTACGGTAGGCATATTGTTCATGACTGCCGACAGCAGGGCGCTTAGAAACCCTGTACCTACTGCTGCTGCTACCAGACCATGGTTACCCAGCCACTGCAGAGCTTCCGCCAGATACCGGGTCAGGCCGGCGTTGCGCAGACCGAAGACGACCAGGTACATACCCAAGCTGAACAGCACGATCTGCCAAGGGGCTTGCCGCAATACCTGCCGGCTGCTCACCAGAGCTCCCTGACCTCTTCGCCACCAGCGCCCGGCGATGGCCAGCGTCAGGAGCGCGGCGCTGCCGGTGACTGCCGATACCGGGACACCGTAGGGTGTGGTGAGGAAATAACTCAGCAGCAAGACGGCCAGGACCGGAAAGGCCCACCGGAAGAGCAGAGGATCTCGGATGGCCGTGGACGGTGTGGGCAGGCTAGCCAAGGTATAGCGGGCCGGCACCTGGCGGCCGAAGTAGGCCCAGAGCACGGCCAGGGTCGCGAGCAGGGCGGCTAGGTCCACCGGAACCATCACCTGGGCGTAGCGGGTGAAAGGGATGGAGAAGTAGCCAGCACTGACGATGTTGACGAGATTGGAGGTGACCAGCGGCAGCGACGTGGTGTCGGCTACGAAGCCCGTGGCCATGACGAAGGCCAGAGCGGCCTTTGCGTCATAGCCCAGCGCCAGCAGCGTGGCCAAGACGATGGGGGTCAAGATCAGCGCTGCGCCGTCGTTGGCGAAGAAAGCGGCGGCCAGAGCGCCCAGCAGGATCACCAGGGGGAAAAGCCGGCGCCCGTTGCCACCCCCTAAGCGGGCTACCTGCAGCGCCGCCCAGTGGAAAAAACCCGCTGCGTCCAGCAGCAAGGAGATGATGATCAGGGCCACGAAAGTCAAGGTAGCGTTCCAGACGATGTGCCAGACGACTGGCAGGTCCTGCCACTGGATGACTCCCAGCAGGAGGGCGGCCAGAGCGCCCAGCAGCGCCCCCCAGCCGATCTGCAGGCCTTTGGGCTGGGTGATCACCAGGAACAGCGTGACCAGGAAGACGGCGGTCGCGAGAATCATATCTGATTGCCCATATATAGCGGGGTAAAAAAAGAGAACCCGCGGGATCTCAAGCGGTACAGTTCCCTGGTCGAGCCTTTTGCATGCGCGCCAAGCGCTCCTGTAGCGCCTTTTGGCTCACGGGCTCCTGCAGGGTCAAGGCGAGCACCTGCCGCTGCCAGCTGGCTAGGCCAGGGTGAAGCCGGTAATGCACCCAGGCGCCTTGGCGGCGGTCTGAGACCACCTCGGCGCTGCGCAGGAGCGCAAGGTGGCGCGAGACTTTGGGCTGGGACTCCCCCAGGGCGCTGACCAGCTCGCACACGCAGAGCTCGCTCCGCGCTGCGAGGAGCTGCAGCAACCCCAGCCGGGTATCGTCGGCCAACAGGTGGAAGAAGTCCGTGACAGCGAGGTCTGCGCAGACCGGTGTCATGTTCGGCGCCCTTTATATATGCCCATGGATATATTCTATAACCCGTGGAAGGAACCGGTCAAGCCGTCGGTCCAGGCGCTAGGGGAATTGCGCCTCAGCCGAGGGGGCTCGTTTTCAGACACGAGCCCCCAACCGCGGTACTGGCGCCTGTCGAGTTTGATGGGCGGGAGAAGCGGGCTAACCGGGTCCGACCTGCTTATGGGCGCCGCCGGCCTGAACGCTCAGCGACCGAACACTGACCAGCAGATGCCGTTCCGCAACCGCTGGTCGTCGAGTACCAGCTCGCGAATCGCCTCCGGAAGCTGGTCGCGCTGCCACTGGCACTCCAGGCGCCGGGCAGCCTCGCCCTCTTCCGGCGCGCCAGCCGCTGCAGCCTTGATCGCATAGGCGGCTGCGCCGAGCTCGTGCGCGGCGACGTGTGCGACGCCTGCGGCTTGGCCAGCGGCGTACGCCGCGTACCGCGCTGCCCCGCGCAGGTCTCTGGCCGCGGCCATCGCGCGGGCGCCCGCCGCGTGAGCCTGGGTCATCTTGACCTCGCCGCGCACCCAGGCGCGGGCGTGCTCGATCGCTCGGCGCGGCCGTGGGTCTCCGGGCCGCTCCGACTCGAAGCAGTAGAGGACGTGCTCCGCGCAAGACGCCGCCCAAAGGGCGAGGAGGTGGTGATCCGAATCGGTGAGGGTTCCACCGCGGCGGACCGTTATGAAGCGAGGGTCCCGGACCTTCGGGAGGATCACGGTTCCACTCTACCGACTCCGCGAAGTCCGGCCAGTACCTGCTCCAGATTTTCCGGCCCCAGAGGCGCTTTGGCGCTAAGCCGCTGCGGAGGGTCTGGATCAGGTCATCCCGGGCTAGGGGGCTGCTCCGGCTAAGCCGCCCGGCTCCCGGCGCAACACCTCGCCGAGCCAGCAGGAAGAGGTGGTGGAAGCTAGAAGCCCCCTGCGTGCCGCCGCGTACCCGCCAGTCCCGCCGGGGGATGAATCTGCCCGAACTCGCTCCGCGGCCGCCTGGAGCTCTCCCGCCTCCCGCCCCGGCTGGCCCTACCCAGAGCAGTGATTCCCAAAGTGGCAAGGGGGCTGGCGGTCCTACTCGCCCTCCGACCACTCCGGTCGGATTCCTACTTCAGCCGGCCCACGGCCGAGACATAGGGCGGTAACGGCTCCCCGACCGCCTTGGCATCGGTCGGTCCCATCAGGTGGTTCGGTCCCGTCCCCGGCACTCCTTTGACCCCGTACTGCCAGACGATGGAGTTGGTTTTGGGGCTGATGACTACTACCCGGTCGTTGTAGTCATCGGAGACCAGATAGTTGCCATTGGGCAGGAGCTCCGCGGACGAAGGGTGGTTCAGCTCCCCTGGGCCGCTTTTCGGGCCGTAGGACCAGAGCACCTTGCCCTGGCGGTTGAAGACGTAGATGCCGCCGCCTTTCACCCAATTAGCGATGACGTACCTGTTCTTTCCCACCGGCATGGCATCCGAGGCGTAGCCGAGGAAGGGTAAGGTCACTTTCCAGGCGGTATGCCCCTTAGGGGTTACCTCCAGGACCGTGGGCAGAAAACCCGCCTTGTGGACTCCGGACTCGGTCAAGAGAACATTCCCGTTTTTTAGGGGAACTGCGTCGTTGTTCGTCCACAGGTACCCCGGCAGGGTCCCGGGAACCCTCTTCCCGTATTGCCAGACGATGCGCCCGCTGGCTTTGCTGACTTGGATGGCCCGAAAGTTCCCCGTGTCGGTGATGGACACCCGCCCCCCCGGTACCCTGAAAGAATCCTCAGGGATGCGCAGCTGCCCTTGTTTCCCCCCAGGGTGATTGAATTGGCCATAGGTCCAGGTGATTTTCCCGGTTTTCCCGCTGACCTCGTAAACCTGGTCATGGACGTCGCTGTTCACCACTAGGTTTCCCCTCGGCGTGGGAGCTAGGTCGTCAGGTGCCGGCACCTTGGCTTCCCAGACGATCTTCTTGGCGGCGTTGACCTCCAAGATGCGGTTTCCCTTCTCGTCGCAGAGATAGACTCGGTAGCCACCCAGGGGGCCGCTTGCTTTTTTGGCCGCTGCCGGGGGTTTTGCTCCCTGGGATGCCGGGGAGCCGTATCCTTCCAGAACGGCTCCTGCTACGAGCACCCCTACGATCCCCAGCACGGTGCCGATCCGCCACCAGACCATGGACTACCTCCCAGAAACGCGGGGAATTCCGACCCTGTCAGGCCTCTTGGGCCTAGCCCTAGAATTGCGCAGCGCGGTGCAACCGACCCCTCGCGGCCCCTTCTCTGCTCCGGGCCGGCGATCGGTCGCTGTTCCCTGGCGCCTGCCATCGGCGCCGGCTTGCCAGCCGATCGCCTTCCCCAGCATAGGGGATGCTCGTCGGCTGCCGCCTATTCGGCCTGGCGTCGGGCCATGGGAATTTGGTCGGACCGCACCCCGAACCGCTCCAAGAGGCGCCGCGAGCTGGCGCGCGGGGTGGGGGACGGCGGCGGTGCTTGCTCGGGCTCACTCCCAGGTACCGCCTGCTGGTCGGTTCGGTCGCGCCCTGGCTCGCTGGCCCAGGGGGTTCCGCGCGCCTGGGGATCCTGCCGGGTCGCTCCGCTGCCGGGAGGGCTTCAGGCCTCCATTCCCGAGGAGCTCGCCTGCTCCTCCCAGCGCAACCTGGTACCCATGCCTAGGGCCAAGGTGGCCGATAGGGCAGCGACTCCGCCCAGCAGCAAGCTGCCCGCAGGTGAGATCAGGGAGCCCATGGCTCCGGCCCGCAGGTCCCCGAACTTGGGCCCGATCGTCCCCACCAGGTAGTCAGCGGCGCCAACCCGTCCTAGATAGCGGTCGTCGGTGCGAGCTTGCACCAGGGCGGTCCTGAGGATCACCAGCGCGGTGTCCGCAGCGCCCAGCAGCGCCAAGGCTGTTGTAGCTAGCCAGATCCGGGTGGCTAGCCCGAGCAGCATGGCGGCCAGTCCAGCGATTCCGCAGGAGGCCAAGACGCCGAAGCCCACCCTGGAGACGCGCCCCAGCAGTTCCGAGAGCAGGGAGAGGCTGAGCCCGCCTACGGCCATGGCCGCCATCAAGGCGCCCAAGATCTCTGGGGATCCCCCGAAGCGGGTCGCGTCGAGGGCGGGGAGCAACGCGGCCGGATTGGTCAGCAGGGTCATGCTGAGGTCGGCTGCCCACAGGGACAAGAGCAACCTGTCCTTTAGGATGTAGCGCAGCCCCTCTAAGGCCATTTCCAGATTGCGCCTTCCCCGATTTCCGGCCGGTTCCATGGCTGGTAAGAGCGCTACCGCGAGGATGGCCGGAAGGTAGCTCAGCCCGTCGGCTGCGTAGCCGGCCTGAAGTCCCCAAGCTGCGACCAGAGCTCCCCCTAGCAGCGGCCCTACCAGGCTGGCCAAGCGGGTGCTGGCTAGCTGGAGCGCCGCTGCGGCCTGCAGTTCATCCTTGGGGAGCAATCTGGGCGCGAAGGTCTTGCGGGCCGGGGAGTTGATGGCTCCGAACAGGGATTGCCCGCTCAGCGCTGCGTAGAGCAGCCACAGCGCGTCGAGATGCACGGCCGACTGCAGGGTGAGCGCGGCGCAGATCAGCAGCTGCCCGCTGGAGCCGAGCAGCACCAACCTGCGCCGGTCGACCCGGTCAGCCAAGCTACCGGAGAAGAGAAAAAGGATGACGGCCGGAAGCCCCCCGAAGAGGCCTCCCAGGCCCACCGCGAGCGGGCTGCCGGTCAGGCGGTAGATCTGTAAGGTGATCGCGAGGAGACCTATGTAGCCACCTAGGACCGAGATGGCGTTGCCCAGCCAGAGCCAGGAGAACGCTCTGTTCCGCAGGGGGCGGGTATCCGGCAGGTGATAGCGGCTCACGGCTTGGGCTGGTCGAGCGGTGCGATCATCGCAGGTCCTCCCTGGCGTATTTCGCAAGGACGTGCCACCGGATGCGGGCGCTCAGCTGCGCTGCCGAAGAGGAGCGGGGCGGCGCCTTGGGGTGGGTGCCGGTGGAGTCAGGGCCGAAAGTCCGGCTGCTATCAAATTCTGGCGGATTGCGGCGTCGACTGAGTGTTCGCGCGGGGCCGCACGGGGCTGGGATGGCGGGCTACGGCGGGTGTCATATACCACCGCCCCCGCAGGCGCTTCCGAAGCCAAGGATTTCTAGCTCATCGTAACGACCAAGGGGTGCAGATGCGCCAGAAATCCTCTCTTGCTCAAGATACCAAAAAGCTACAACGTGCGGCATAGGAGGCCATCATGGCGCTCGCTCTTGAGGCCGGGGTGGAGGAGGCTCCTAGCATGTCCCGGAGGCCGCAGTTCAGGTCTCGCGTCGTCGCAGTCGGCGAGCCGTTGCCACGACGCCCACTACCAAGCCGATGGAGCAGATGTTCTGGGATGCGGCCTGCTCCATCCGGGGTGAGAAGGACGCGGCGAAGTTCAAGGACTACCCGCTGCCGCTACTATTCTTGAAGCACCTCTCGGACGTGTTCGATGACGGAGCGCCTCGCCGAGGAGTATGGCGGCCGTGCCACGGCTCTGGAAATCGCAGAAAGCGATCACTCGCTACTGCGATTCTATCTGCCGCTCGAAGCCCGGTGGGCGGTGATCAACGGGCGCGAGCCCTGCGCGCATGTGGTCAAACAGAACCCCTCGCTCTCGGGCGTCATCGACGTGGTGGACTTCGCCGCCGAGCGCAACGGCGAGCGCGACATCAACCCGGCCAAGCTGCGCGGCGTGGTGGAGACCTTCTCCGACCTGCGCTACCGCCTGGGGCTCGCCGACGTGCAGTCGGACTTCTTCGGTCGCGCCTGCGAATACCTGCTGCGCAAGTTCGCCGAAGGCCCGGGCCAGAGCGCGGGCGAGTTCTTCACTCCGACCGAGGCCGGCTTTCTGATGACCCACATCCCGTGGACGAGGCCGGGCGAGACCTGTCACGACTACGCCTGCGGCTCGGCAGGCCTGCTGATCAAGCTCCAGCTCGTCGCCTGCGAACTCGCCCCGACCAACCAAGGCGCCGCTCAAGCTTTTCGGCCAGGAGCTCCAAGCCGAGAGCTATACTGTGGCGCAGATGAACGCCATCATCCACGACGTGGAGGTGAAGCTGGTGCGCGGCGATACGATGATCAACCCCAAGTTCCGCAACGCCGACGGCACCATCAAGCAGCACGACATCGTCGCCGCCAATCCTATTGTGGAACCAGCCGTTCGCGACGGGCATCTTCGCCAACGACCCGTTTGACCGCTTTCGTACGGCGGGAGGCATCACCGCTGGCAAGGGCGACTCGGCCTGGCTTCAGCATACCCCCGCCTGCCTGCACGACGGCGGCCTGGCCGCCGTCGTGCTCGACACCGGCAGTGTGACGCGCGGCTCGGGCTTGAAGAACGAGGACAAGGAGCGCAACATCTGTAAGTGGTTCGTCGATTGCGATCTGAGCTGCACAAACTGATGACGGGTGAGATCCGGGTCGATGAGTTGGATCTGGTCGATGAGTTGGATCTGTCGGCCCCCGAGCCGCAGAGGATGGCGCCGGCAGCGCCTTGACAACCAAGGAGATTTTGGATATGGTAGGTACATCATCCGCCCCTGGCAGTAAGCCTTCCCCCTCTCATCCGGGAAACGCCGAACCCCGGGGCGATTCTTTTTCAAGCTCCCGCTCGACCGATCTGTTGTATCACGTCTCCCCGACGGTGACCGCCGTCATGGTTGATGTCGGCTTCTACCTGACTCAGGCCCAGCGCATCTTCGGCCGGCAGCATCCCGACGTCGCGGCCAGGAAGCTCCACCAGCTCGCGCTCGATCACCTGAACGACGACAAGAGGCGGCGCGTCGCTCGGCTCTACCGTATTTTCGTCTACGACGCTCCGCCCGCCACCTGGAAAGGGCATACCCCGATCGGAAAGAAGGCCATCGACCTTGGCGAGTCCGCGACGGCGAAGTGGCGCAACACCTTCCACGAAACCCTCCGCGGCCTGCGTAAGGTGGCGCTGCGCATGGGCGAGATACCGACCAGTCAGGTCCGTTGGCAGCTCAAGCCGGGTGCCCTGAAGGACCTGACCAACGGACGAAAGCGCTGGGAGCAACTCACCGACGATGACTTCCGGCTCGATCTACGCCAGAAGGGTGTGGACATGCGCCTGGGGCTCGACATCGCCTCAACCGCGAGCTGCTGGCCTGGCTGCGAGGCGAGCGGCAGAGGTTGAAGTCCTGCTGGTCCGTGCGGGCCTTGGCGAGCAGCCGCGCGCGGACCGAGGCGGCGGTGTTCTGCCTGCTCACGTCCGGCTCTCCAAGTAGGGGCGCATGACGTTAGCCACCCGGCAAAGCTCGGCGGACTGCCACAGCTCGTCCATGCCGACGCGCTTTCCTCTCCAGGCCTCACGCAGCGCCTCCAGCGCGACATCCAGGCCGATCTTGTTGCGGTACTTGAAGCAGTCGGCCACCGTCCTCGCGACACTGGTGATGCGTACGGGGACGCCGTCGATCGAGTGCTCCTCGACGCCTTCGGCAAGCAGAGGGCCGGAAAAGCGGACGATGCGCAGCGGCGGATAGTCGATCCGGGTGGCGCGGGCCTTGTTGGGGATGGCGAGCCAGACCTCGAAGGGCGACTGGGTGGTGAGCTCGTGGAAACGCAGCGCCGAGAGCAGACACACGATCGTTTGAGGATGTTTGCACGCCACCTCTGCCAGCGCCGTGTGTTCCGAGATAGACCTGTCCGGAAGCGCGTAGAGACCTCGCGCGACCCGAGTGAGCGCACCCCGGCGAACGAGACGCGTCAGCGTGACCCTGGGCAGGCCCAGCGGCTCCAGGTCGCGAGGCCGTATGAGGCCGCGTTTGCGTGCGAGATCGAGGAGGGCTTGGGGGCTCGCTTCCATGCCGGCATGATGTTCCGTTACGCAGGTAGTTGTCAATAATGACCGACATAACGGAACACTTAGGCCGCATTATGCGCTGCCGGACGGGGGTTGTTTCCTCCGGATAGGCGACGCCGCTACCCAACCGCTCAAAGGGTCAGCGCGTAACTTGTTGATTCATGGTACCGCGGACAGGCTTTGCGGACTTCGGCCCCTCGTCGGGGGGCGAGGCTGGAGAGAGCGAAATGTGGCCCGCGGGTGGCCGAGACGGTCGGGGCAGGAAGGCTGCAGGAATCCTCAGGGGCGAAGCCTAATCATTGGAAAATCCGCTTTAAGGGCGGATTTTTAGGACGATTCAATATCAGAATCATATTGATAATTCCGCACTAAAAGCGGATAATGAGGTATGATCCGAATCGAACGATCGGCCCTGTCCTCCTACGCTTCCAGCCTGCTTGCTGCGGGCCGGGGAGTCTTTTCTGCAGACGAGGCGCAGAGGGAAATCGGCATCAGCCGCGGCGCATTCCTCGACGCCGCCGAGCGTTTGCAGCGACGCGGCCAGCTTATCCGGCCCCGGCGCGGCTTCTACGTGGTCGTGCAGCCACAGTACGCCAAGATGGGAGCGCCGCCGCCCGAGTGGTACATCGACGCTTTGATGCACCATGAAAAGCAGCCCTATTATGTGGGGTTGCTGGCGGCGGCGGCGGCCCACGGCGCTTCCCATCAGGCCGTCATGGAGTTTCAGGTCGTCACAAACAAGCTCTTGCCTGACGTCGAGGCCGGACGGACGCGGATCACCTTTTCCTACCGCAAGGATATGGCGACGGTGTCGTCAGGGGTCGAAGACCGCAAGACGCAATCGGGCTATATGCAGCTGTCCTCGCCGGAACTCACGGCGCTCGATCTGGTGCGCTACCCGCAATCCAGCGCGGGCCTGGACAACATCGCGACGGTGCTTGCTGAGCTCTCTGAGCGGCTGAAACCGAAAAAGCTCGCCTCTCTGTCGGTCGCTTTCGAGAAAGCAGTCGTGCAGCGCCTCGGGCATCTGCTCGGAAGGCTGGGGCACCTGCGGGCGGCGGAAGCAATGTTCACGGCGCTGTCGGCGCGCGGGCCGCTCTCGTGGGTCGAACTCGATCCCAAACAGGCAGGCGATCCCGATCTGTCGCCGCCGCCATCCGAACGCGATGAACGCTGGCGCGTGATCGTTCGCCGACCCCCAGAAATCGACGAGTGATCCCACAGGCTTACATCACCGCCTGGAACCGCGTGGCGCCTTGGGCGAGCCAGCGGCAGGTCGAGCAAGACCTCATCATCAGCCGCGCGCTCGTCGCCGTCTTCTCCGATCCATTCCTGCACGGTGAACTGCGTTTCCGTGGCGGCACAGCGCTCAACAAGCTGCATTTCCCGGCGCCGCTGCGCTATTCCGAAGATATAGACCTCGTGCGGACGAGCGCTGGTCCGATTGGGCCGGTCCTCGATGGTGTTTGTGCCGTCCTGGAACCGTGGCTTGGCAAGGCAAAGTCCGATCCTAGCCCCGTCGCCCCCAAACTTCGCTTTCGCGTCGATGCGGAAGGTGAACCTGCTGATGTACATATCCGCCTCAAGGTCGAAATCAACACGCGCGAGCGGGAAGCCTATGATCCGCCCGTTGAGATTCCGTTCGGCGTCGAAAATCCATGGTTCACCGGCGAGGCCGCAATCCCGACCTTCTCGCGGGAGGAAATGCTGGCGACCAAGCTGCGGGCTTTGCTTCAACGCAACAAAGGCCGTGATCTGTTCGACCTCGATCACGCGCTCGCTGTGTTCGAGGGACTGAACACGGCCCGGGTCGTCGAATGTTTCCGGCTCTACCTCGAAAAGGCGGAGGTGACGATTTCCAGGGCCGAAGCGCAGCGGCGCATGTTCCAGAAACTCGTCAATCCGACCCCCTTCACCGACATGCGCCCGCTGCTTCGGACAGATCGCGCCAGGGCACTGACCGACGAGACGCTCAAGGCCATCTTTGTCAGGGTGATGGAGGAACTGATCGACCGGATACCCGGTGACGAATGGGCGAAGGCCAAAGAGATGCGGGAACGGTTTGGAGTCTAGCCACCTCTGCGCGCCCGTTCCCCCGGGGCGCTGGGCCTGTTCGGTGGAGGTGTTTTGGCGCGGGAGAGCCAGGATGAGGAAATCGAATCGAATGCATGATGTCCGCATTTTAGTCCTTCATGATCTGACCGTTGGCCTTGTCCTGAGCTTGGGCGCAAACTCCGGAACCGAAAAGCAATGCACCATAGGCGACGGACGCTGCCCAGCTCAGCAGTCCCACGGCCCGCTGCTGTTCCTCCGGCGGCGACAGGGGAGTCGCGGCATGTCGAGGAGGACCGACATGCCGGCCTTTGGCATCCGCGTCCTGTGCTCTCTGTCATCAACGTGTCGATGACGGCCTGCCGCCAGGCCCAGTGGAGTAGATAGCCCTGATCGAGCTGGTTTGCGTTCGACAGTAGCGGGACCAACTCCGTCGAGGTGCATCCCGCCTATCAAGAGAGCGCGATTTTCGGTAGGTGGGGATTTTTCGATCCGCACCCTGTCCGCCCTCAACCTCGACCGGCAAGTCGGCAGCGACGGGGCGGCCTGGCTCGGCCGGGAGCTGGTTGCAAAGGACCATCTGCCCATCGCCGACGCCGGCTTCGGCCAGGAGGTGAACACCGCGCTCGGCCGGCGTGCCGCGCGGCTCGTCGAAATCGGCTATGCCACGTGAGGGATGGATTCATTTCCATCCCTCGGCGCACCGTTGTGGTCCCCGGAGCGCCAGAAAGTTGAGCGCCTCGGCAGAGAGATGGCGACTGAGCGTGGCCTGACCTACGCCCCATCCGGGCCGGGCGAGTATGCGACCGGCTGGCTGGCCGGCGTCGCCAACCTCGCCAGCGGGCGCTTCGCCATGATCGAGGACGGGATCGGCTTCCAGCTCGTACCCTGGCAGCCCAGCCTTGAGAAGCGCCTCGACCATTACATCAGCGGCGTCCGGCGCGACGATTGGAGCATCGACTGGGAGTTCAGCCGCAAGCGGCAGATCGGGCTGGGGTGGTGAGGTGTCTTGAATGATACGGCATTTTGCCGCATATTATAGAGTGAAGGAGACCCCTATGCCCAAGCTCCGAGTTGAAGCCGAGACCACCCGATTGGAAGCGCGTATCCCGGTCCAAGTCTATGGCCAGATGCAGCGCGCCGCCCGCCTGCGCGGCCTGACCTTGACCGGTTATCTCATCGCCACTGCCGGCGAGGACGCAAGGCGCGTCGTCGAGGACGCTGAGATCATGCGCCTGGCGCGCGAGGATCAAATTCGCTTCGCCGAGGTGCTGATCAATCCGCCCCAGCCGAACGCGCGTCTGGCCCGCGCGGCGAAGCGCCATGCCGAGCTGATCGAACGTCGGTGACCGCCCGCTTCATCATCGAGCCGCTGGCGAAGGCGCACAAGCGGGCGGATTTCACCTGCGGCAACGAGCGGATCGATAGCTACTTCCGCGAGACCGTCTCGCAGGACGTGAAGCGCAAATACGCCACCTGTTTCGTTGCCAGAGAGATCGTGGCAGGCCGGGTGGCGGGCTTCTACACCTTGTCGTCCAGCAACGTTCCCTTGAACGAGGTGCCCGAGGCGCTGGCGAAGAAGCTGCCGCGCTATCCGACTGTTCCCGCTGTGCTAATCGGCTGGCTTGGGCGGCATAGCGACTATGCCGGACAGAGACTTGGCGAGGCCCTCCTGTTCGACGCCATCAAGACCGTGGCGACCGCGCCCATCGGTGCGCACGCCATCTTCGCCGACGCCATCGACGACGGTGCGGCGGCGTTCTATGCCGCCTTCGGCTTCACGCCTTTGGTGCGGCGGCCGCGCACTCTCTATCTGCCAGTGGCGACGGCGCTGAGCCTGATATCGCCATGACGACCGCAATCGTCCCTGCGTTGTCTCCGCTCCGCCGCGTACAAGTCTTTTTGCGCCACAGGGCGCGGAGGCTTCCGGCGAAGAAAGAGGCTATTCTTGCAGGGGCCTCATTCGGTGACTCTGTGCCGATAGCCAGGCTCCGCAAGGAACGCCCACCGACCGCATCTGAGCAGCTCGAAACGTTGCTCGGTCAATCCCGGCCGTTTGTTGGCCGGCCGCCGAAGCATGACCTCTCGACCTGAACTGTCACCGACGACTGGTCAGGGCGTATCCCGGTTGCGGAGGTCAGGGTGGACGTGCCTGAGCAATGGTCCGGTGACGTGTCCGACGAACTGCTCGGGCCGACCGATGATCTGATCGGGAGACACGCGCGGTGGCTGTGCCGTTGCCTGCTGCCCTTTACCTGCGCGTCTCAACGGCGCGGCAGGCCGAGCACGATGTCTCCATCCCAGATCAGAAGCGCCAGGGCGAAGCCTGTTGCGCCCCCGCGGCTACGAGCTGGTTGAAGCTTATGTCGAGCCAGGAGCGTCGGTGACCAACGACTGCCGTCCCGAGTTCCAGCGCATGATCGAGGCGGGAACTTCGAAGCCTGCGCTCTTCGACGTGGTGATCGTCCACTCGCTCAGCCGCTTCTTCCGCACGGGCGTCAAGAACATTGTCAGCTACCTGGACCGTAACCACATCTTCACCCGCGACGGCGGCCGTTGGGGTGTCGGATAGGTTCACTGCATCCTGACGCGCTGCACCTGCATGGGCGAGCGCGAGTGCAACGAGCGGTCCAAGTCCAGGGAGCCGAAGCCAACCGGCGAGGTGGGGGCCGTGCTGGTGCCGCTGGTCACCGACCGCGAGACCTTCGACACCGTGCAGGCGCTGCTGAGGGTCTGGCATCCCGCGGTGGCGCCCTCCACCGTCATCAGCGACCCAACCCTTCTTACCGGCCTGATCCACTGCGCCAAGTGCGGCGGGGCGGTGAGACCGTCCACACCGGTAAGGGCGGGCGCTACCGCCCACCTGCTCCATGAGAGCCCGGCAGGGGCCGGCCGCTTGCGAGGGCATGGCGGTACCGACGGACAAGTTGGACGATCTTGTCACCAGCCGTCTGGAAGACCGCCTGCTTCAACCCGAGCGCCTGGAAACGATCCTCGCCGCGGTGCTCGACCGGAGGCAGGAGCGATCCGAGCGTCAGTGCGAGCACATCGCCGAGTTGAATAGACGTGCAGCGGAGTCCGACGCCCGCCTCAAGCGCCTCTAAGACGTCATCGAGGCGGATGTCGCCGATCTGGACGATCCGGCGCTCAAGGATCGTATAGGCGATCTCAAGACCATCTGTGACCAAGCCGAAGTCGGTGCCGAGCGCGCTCAAGCCATGCTTCAGAACTCAGGGAGCCAGGCGGTCCCGCCGCAGATGTTGAGCAAATTCGCCCGTGCCGCGCGCCAGCGCATCCGGCGCGAAGGGGAGCTATCGTCGCGACCACCTCCGCGTGTCCGCCCAGCGGGTTGAGGTCAGTGACGGCGAAGTGCGGATCATGGGACAAAGTCCCGGCTGCTCCAGGCGCTCGTGGCGGACGGCAGCGCAAACGCAGTACCCACTCGGGGACGGAACTGGCGGAGAGGGTGGGATTCGAACCCACGGTACCCGTGAAGGTACAACGGTTTTCGAGACCGTCCCATTCAACCGCTCTGGCACCTCTCCAGCCAAGGGAGCGTAGCACGCCGCCGCGCAATTTGGCAAGGCGGTTCGCTGAACCAGCCGCTTGGGCAGCGGTCTGTCGCGCCAGGCCGGATGCTAGACTCTGACCAGGATCGTCCTAGACGTAGGGCGTAGCCAGCGAGCCGCCAGCCTTGGAAGACGCCGGTACAGAGGAGACGATGAGCCAAGTTCGCGGCCGCTCGGTCGCCCGCAACACCTTGACGGTCATGCTGGGGACCCTGGGTTCCCGGATCCTGGGTTTGGTGCGGCAGGTCGTCCTGGTCAGCCTGGGCTTCTTCCCGACCGCCCTGACCGACTCCTTCGCGATCGCCTTCCAGATCTCCAACCTCTTTCGGGAACTCTTGGCCGAGGGAGCTTTGGTCAACTCCTTCATCCCGGTCTACCAGCAGCTCAGCCCCGAGGAGCGCCCCAAGCTGGCGGCCAGCTTCTCCGGCGCGCTGTTGGCGATCAACATGGTCCTGCTGGGCCTGGGCCTGACCTTCGCCCCCCAGATCGTCGCCCTTTTGACCGCCGATTCCCCTCACGTAAACCTGCCCCAGACCATCTACCTGGCCCGGCTGATGATGCCGTTCCTCACCTTTATCAGCTTGTCGGCCATCGCCATGGGCCTGCTCAACGCCAACGAGTGGTTTTGGGAGTCCTCCTTCGCGCCGCTGGCTTTCAACGCCGTGGCCATCTTGGTGATGCTGCTGTTCCCGCACAGCCCGCTGTGGCTGGGCCTCAGCGCCACCGCCGGCGGGGCTGCCCAGTTCTTGGTGCAGCTGCCGGGCTTGCGCCGCCACCGCCTGATCCACTCGGTCACCCTGCGGCCCCATCCCAAGCTGGGCCGGGTCCTGCTGCTGATGGCGCCCTTCACGCTCACCACCGGGGCCCGCCAGATCTTCAGCGTGTTCCTGATCCGGATCCTCTCGCAGTTTCCGGTCGGGGCTAACACCGCCTACCTCAACTCCAACACCATCTTCCAGCTGGTCTTGGGTTTGTTCGCCGTCTCGCCGGCCCTGGCGGTCTACCCCAGGATGGCCAGCCGGGCGGCTGAGGGTGACTGGCCCGGCTTCGGGGAGTTCACCCTGCGCGCTTTGCGCCTGGTCCTCTTCTTCGCTGCCCCCATCAGCGCGCTGCTGCTGATTCTGGCTCCCAGCGTGATGGCCGCGCTCTACAACTGGCATAGCGGCTACAACGTCCACCGCTACCTATTCTCCTGGCAGATCCTCACCACCTTCTCCCTGGCCCTGATCCCCTGGGGGCTCAACGCCATCATGCTGAGGACCTTCTACGTGCGCCAGCGCAGCCTGGAGCCCCTGATCGTCACCGCCGCCGCTTTCGGCGGTGACACTGTGCTCTACCTGCACTTCTACCTGATCTTCGGCCTCTACGGCATGGGCTTAGCCACCACCCTGACCGGCTGGGTCTCCACCGCCCTGCTGGCCTGGCTCTACCACCGCCAGGTCCCTCTGGGCTTCCCGCTGCGGGCCCTGGCCAGCTACGGGCTGCAGGTCCTGTTGGCCGCTGCCGGGGCCGGCCTGGTGGTCTGGGGGCTGGCCCGGGTGCTGCCCAGGCCCGGTTCGTTTTTGCCCAGCCTGATCACCCTGGCGGTGGGCGGGACCGCCGGCTTGCTGGTCTATGGCCTGCTGGTGGCTGCGCTCGGCCTCCCGGAATGGCAGGATCTGCGCCGCCGGCTCAAGATCTGATCCATCCCACCGGGGGTCGGGGGCCCAGCAGCGCGTAGGCCAGCAGCAGCAGGCTCTCCCTCAGGCGGTAGCGCAGCAGGTAGAGCCAGCTGGCCTGCAGCTGGCTCGGCTCGGCGTCGGCGGTGATCCCCAGGGCCTTGGCCAGCGCCAGCGCCTGCACGGCGTGGATGGGGTCGGTGATCAGGGTGACCGGTCCCTTCAGGAGCGGCTTGGAGTCGAGCAGGTTCTCCAGGGTGGAGTGGCTGTGAGTCTCAGTGACCAGGACAGAGGGCGGGACCCCCAAGCTGCGCAGGAACTCCACCCCGACTCGGCCCTCGCTGCGCCGCGCCCCATCGCCGTGCCCCCCGGAGACGACGATCCGCGTGACCGGCCTCCGGCTGCGCTGCGCCCCTCGGTAGACCGCGAAGGCTTTCAGCAGCCTGAGCTCAAACAGGGGGGAGGGCCTCCCGTCCCACTGGGCCGCCCCCAAGACCAAAAGGGTGGCGTGGGGGCGGCGGGCTGGTCTGAGCGGGCTCCCCAGCAGGCCGGCGAAGAGCCCTAGAGCCAGCAGGCCGGCCAGCAGCGGGGCCACCAGGCTGGAGGCGCTTCCCTGGACGCTCCGACTGGACACCTCCTAGCTTAACCCGCTGCGGCTCAGCGGGGACCGGGCGCAAGCCTAGCGGCGGCCGGGTGCAAGCCTGGCGGCAGCCGGTCGCAAACCTCGCGGCAGCCGGGTGCAAACCTCGCGGCAACTGGGAGCTACTTCCTTCGCCGATCAGCGGATTTGTGGCAACATGGGCGGCATGGAAACTACCCACAGCGCCGATCACGGGATCCAGGCCGGATGGATCTGGCTGAACGGAACCTGGCTGCCCCAGGAAGAGGCCAAGGTCTCGGTGCTCTCCCACGCCCTGCACTACGGCTCCTCGGCCTTCGAGGGGATCCGCGCCTACGAGACACCCAGCGGTCCGGCGGTCTTCCGCCTGGGCGATCACTTAAAGCGCTTGGCCGGCAGCGCCAAGATCCTCAGAATGGAGCTCCCAGTCAGCTTGGAGGTGCTCTCCGAGGTGGCCTGCGAGGTGGTCCGCCGCAACGGCTACCGCTCCTGCTACATCCGGCCGCTGCTGTTCCGGGGGGCTCACTCCCTGGGAGTGAACCCCCTGCCGGTCCCCACCGAGCTGATGGTGGCGGCCTGGAACTGGGGCGCGTACCTGGGTGAAGGCGCCACCTCGGGGATCAAGGCGGTGACCTCCTCGTGGATCCGCTCCCCCGGACACGTGCTCCCCACCAAGTCCAAGGCCGGCGGCAACTACGTCAACAGCTCGCTGGCCAAGGCGGACGCGGTCAGCGCCGGCTTCGACGAGGCGATCCTGCTGGACGCCGAGGGGTACGTCGCCGAGGGTTCCGGCGAGAACGTCTTCTTCGTGCGCCAGGGGCGCCTGCACGCCATCGCCCACTCGGTCACCCTGATCGGGATCACCAGGGACACCGTCTTGTGGCTGGCCGGCCAGCTGGGTGTCCCGGTGGAGGTGGTGATGGCTACCCGGGATGAGCTGTACCTGGCCGACGAGGTTTTCGTAGCCGGGACCGCCGCCGAGGTCACCCCGCTGGTCAGCCTGGACTTCCGCCCCATCGGGGACGGCAAGGTGGGCCCGGTCACCCAGGCCCTACGCGCCGCCTACCTGGACCTGGTCCGCGGCCGCCGCCAAGCCCCCCAGGGTTGGCTCACCCATGTCTGAGAGGCCAGCCTGATGGCCAAGACGCTGGTCATCGTCGAGTCACCGGCCAAGGCCAAGACCATCGAGCGCTTCCTGGGCAGCGACTACGAGGTGAAGGCCTCGGTGGGCCACGTCCGGGACTTACCTGAGCGCGAGCTGGGAGTCGATCCAGCCAATAACTTCGCCCCCAACTACATCACCAAGCGAGACAAGAAGGCGGTGGTCGAGAGCCTGCGCCGCTCGGCCAAGGGCAAGCGGGTGCTGCTCGCCCCTGACCCCGACCGGGAAGGGGAGGCCATCTCCTGGCACGTCGCCCAGCTGCTGGACTTAGACCCCAACTCCCCCTTGCGGGTGACCTTCGGCGAGATCACCCCGCAGGTGGTCCGCCAGGCGGTCACCCAGCCGCGGCCGGTCAATCAGCGCCTGGTCGACGCCCAGCAGGCGCGCCGGGTCCTGGACCGCCTGGTCGGGTACGAGCTGTCCCCGGTGCTGAGCTCGCAGTTCCGGCGCAAAGGCCTTTCGGCCGGCCGGGTCCAGAGCGTGGCCCTGCGGTTGGCGGTCGAGCGCGAGCGGGAGATCACCGCCTTCACCCCCGAGGAGTACTGGGAACTGTCCGCCACCTTCCGCACCGCCGGGCCCGAACTGCGCGCCGAGCTCTACGCCGTGGATGGCCAGCGCACCCAGCGCAAGGAGGGCGAGCAGACCCGTTACCTGATCGCCAGCGCCGAGCAGGCCGGGGCGGTCGAGCGCCGAGCGGCCGAGGTAGCGACCTGGCCGGTCGCCAGCGTGGAACGCCGCGAGCGCCGGCGCAATCCCCTGCCCCCCTTCACCACCTCCACGCTGCAGCAGGCGGCTTCGAGCCGCCTGGGCTGGACCGCCTCGCGGACCATGCGGGTGGCCCAGCGGCTCTACGAGGGGGTTCAGCTGGGGGCGGAGACGGTCGGCCTGATCACCTACATGCGCACCGACTCGCTGCGGCTTTCCCCGGAGGCGGTGGACGCGGCCAGGGCCTGGATCGGCAGGGAGTGCGGCCCGGAGTACCTGCCGGACAAGCCGGTCAGCTACGCCCACAAGACCTCGGCCAACGCCCAAGACGCCCACGAGGCCATCCGCGCCACCTACCCCGCCCGCACCCCTGCCTCGCTGCGCTCGCTGCTCCCCCAGGACGAATTCCGGCTCTACGAGCTGATCTGGAGCCGCTTCATGGCCTGCCAGATGCGTCCGGCCAGGCTGGACCAGACCACCATCACCCTGGCCCAGGCCGGCCTGGAGTGGCGGGCGGTGGGCAGCCTGCTGCGCTTCGACGGTTTCCTGCGGATCTGGGGCGATCCCGAAGGGGACCGCCCGCTGCCGGAGGTGCGCAGCGGTGAACTCCTGGAACTGGTGCAGGTGCAGAGCCAGCAGCATTTCACCAGCCCCCCGCCCCGCTTCAACGACGCCAGCTTGGTCAAGGCCTTGGAGGAGTTCGGGATCGGCCGGCCCAGCACCTACGCTTCCACCATCGAGACCTTGGAGCGGCGCGGCTACCTGCTCCGGGAGGGCAAAGCGCTGCGGCCCAGCCCGCTGGGCATGACCGTGACCGACTTCTTGGTCGAGCACTTCCCCAAGGTACTCGACCTGCGCTTTACCGCGGACTTGGAGAGCGAGCTCGACCAGATCGAGGAGCGCGATCAGCCCTGGCAGGAGACGGTCGGCCGCTTCTACGCCCCCTTCCACCAGGAGGTGGGCGCGGTGCCCAGGGAGCGCTGCCCGCTCTGCGGCGGCGCGCTGGAGATCCGCTTCTCGCGCTTCGGCCAGTTCCTGGGCTGCAGCAACTACCCCACCTGTACCTACAGCGCCCCCTTGGAGGCCAAGCAGCCGCCCATCCCGCTCGGCGAGCCCTGCCCGCGCTGCATGGAGCGCGAGGGGAAAGTGGTGTCCGCGCCGGATCCCCTCGCGCGCATCGGCGAGCTGGTCCAGAAGGTCTCGCGTTACGGAGACTTCATCGGGTGCAGCCGCTACCCGGACTGCGACTACACCAGCCCGCTGGTCAAGCACACCCAGCTGCCCTGCCCCAAGTGTCAGGCCAGGGAGGGCCTCACCTTGGAGGCTCCGGATCCGGCCAGGCGGGTAGGGGAGATCGTGGAGAAGACTTCCCGGCGGGGCAAGGTCTTCTGGAGCTGCAGCCGCTACCCGGATTGCGACTATTCCACCTTCTATCCCCCCCTGGAGAGCCGCTGCCCGGTCTGCGGCTGGAACCAGATGGCGCTCCCCGACCAGGCCAGCTGCAGCAACCCGGACTGCAGCGAGTACCGAGCCCGCAAACCCAGGCCGGCGGCGGCTGGAGCCAAGCGCCCCGCTGCCAGGTCCAGCCGCCCTGGGCGCGCCTCCAAACCGGCCGCCGGCAAGCGCCCCGCGGCAGCCTCCAAACCGGCCGCCGGCCAGCGAGCTCCCGCCGCCCGCAGGAGCGGGCGGACCGCCTCCCGGGCCAGGGGCCGGAGCGCCAAGCCGGCCAGCCCGAAAGCCAGCTGGCAGGACCTGGCTCCCTACCTGGGAGTGCTCGACCCCACCGAGCAGGCCCTGACCCGGGCGCGCACCGAGGGCCGCCTGGAGGAGGTGGCCGGTCAGCTGGGCATCGCGGTGGGCCGGGCCCGCGGCCTGATGCTGCAAGCGGCCAAGAAGCTGAGCCAGGCCCGGCGCGCCGCGGGAGGCTAAGGTGGACCAGGAGGTGGTCTGGAGGCTCGGCGAGATCGCGCACCTAGGCGCGGCGCGCTCCCTGCCCTCGGCCTTGGGCGGCTTGGAGCTGCTCCACCTGGACGCTCCCCGCCGCGAGGCGGCCGAGTTGGCCTTCTACCTCTGCCTGGAGGGCGAGCTCTTGATCGACCTCCCCTACGGGCGCTTCCTGCACCTGCGCGCCCTGGATGCCTGCGAGTTAGGCGCCTGCGAGCGGGTGCTCACCCCGGTGGAATCGGCCACCGTGCTGCGGATGGCCAGGGGCTAGCCGGTGCCCGTCTACCGTCCCACCGGCCCCTCGTTCGCTTTCTCGGTGGCTCCGATGATGGAAGTCACCGACGCCCACTTCCGGGCGTTGGCCCGGCTGCTCAGCAGAGAAGCCCTGCTCTACAGCGAGATGATCCCGGCCGCCGCCCTGGTGCGCGGCGATCCCGCTCGGGCCAGCTCGGGGGAGCTGGGGCCGGTGGCCCTGCAGCTGGGGGGGAGTGACCCCTCCGAGCTGGCCCGAGCGGCTGAGATCGGGGTCCAGCTGGGCTACAGCGAGATCGACCTGAACGTGGGCTGCCCCAGCCCCAGGGTGGCGGCCGGCCGCTTCGGTGCCTGCCTGATGGCCGAGCCGGAGCTGGTCGCCGACTGCGTCCGGGCCATGGCCGAGGCCGGCCTGCCGGTGACGGTGAAGCACCGGCTGGGGACCGATCCGCAGAGCGGCCCAGCTGCGCTGCTGGCCTTCGTGCAGGCGGTGGCGGCCGCCGGAGCGGCCAGAGTCACCGTGCACGCCCGCAAGGCCGACCTGGGCCTGACCCCCAGGCAGAATCGGGAGATCCCGCCGCTGCGCTATGACTGGGTGCACGCCCTGGCCCGCCAGGTCCCGCTGCCGGTGGTGCTCAACGGTGGCCTGGGCGGCTTGGAGCAGGCCTTGTCCCAGCGCGGCTCGGTGGCCGGGGTGATGCTGGGCCGGGCCTGCCGCGACCAACCCTTCTTGCTGGCCAGCGTCGACGCCGCTTTCTTCGGGGGTTCCCCCGGCCCCACCCGCCGCCAAGCCGCGCGGGCTTACCTGGGCTACCTCGAAGCCGGTCTATCCCGCGGCCTGACCCTGCCCAGGCTGGTGCGCCCCCTGCTGGGCCTGTTTGCCGGCCAGCCGGGGGGCGCCCGCTTCCGCAGGACCTTGGGGGAGAGCTACCGGCCCGGCCTAGGGCCCGCTCTGGTCGAGCTGGCGCTCAGGGACCTGCCGGACTCTGTCCTAGACGCCCCGCCGGCGATTCCGGCTGTGCCCTGGATCAGCCGGGCTGCAGCGCCGGCCTGAGGAAGTCCTCCTGGCCCAGGTCGGCGACGTAGTGGCGGATCAGGTCCACGCAGCTGCGCACGTCGCGCAGGTCGATCATCTCGCTGGGAGAGTGCATGTAGCGGTTAGGAACGCTCACCACCGCGGACGGCACCCCCGAGCGGGTCGGCGCGATAGCGTCTGCGTCGGTCCCGGTACGGGCTGGGTTGGCGCTGAGGGTGTAGGGAATGCCGTGGCGCCCGGCTGCCTCGATCAGCCCGGAGAGGACCTTGGGATTGACCAGGGCTGAAGCGGCCAGGCAGGCCCCGCTGCCGAAGGTGGCGTTGCCCACCCGCTTGGGCTCGACGCCGGGCTGGGTCGATTCGAAGGTGACGTCGACGGCGATAGCCAGCAGCGGCTCCAGGCGGTGGGCCGCTGCCCTGGCCCCGTGGGCGCCGATCTCCTCTTGGCTGCTGGCCACCGCGACCACCCGCCGGGTCACCCCGGCTTCTTTCAGGGCTCGCAGCGCCTCCAAGACGACGTAGGCCCCGGCGCGGTTGTCGATCCCCGGGCTCATCACCCGCTCCCCGGTCACCAAGACCGGCTGCTCGATCACTCCGGGGGTACCGACCGGCACCCGCTCGCGCACTTGGCCGACCTCCAGGCCCAGGTCGATCCAGAGGTCCTCGGTGGCCGAGACCTTCTTGCGCTCCTCGGCGTCCATCAGGTGGATGGGCTTCTTGCCGATCACGCCGATCAGGTCGCCCTCCCGGGTCAGCAGGCGGATGCGCTGCCCGACCAGCACCTGGGAGTCCCAGCCACCCAGCGGCAGGAAGGAGATCAAGCCCAGGTCGCTGACGTGGCTGACCATCAGCCCGATCTCGTCTAGGTGCCCGGAGAGCAGCACCGGGGCTTCCTCGGAGGGATTGATCTCGGCGTAGACGCTGCCGAAGTGGTCCTGGTAGACCGCGTCCGCGAAGGTCTTGGCTTCCGCCTCGAAGACCTTGGCGGCCCGGCCCTCGAATCCAGCTGGCCCGCGGGCCTCAAGCAGGTTGGTCAGGAACATCAGGCTCATAGCCGCCAGCATACCGTTCCATGATCCAGAAGGGTACCTGTTGGCTGGATACGAAGCGCCCCGCCCAACGGAACCCCAGCCGGTGGTAGACGGTGATGGCCCGGGCGTTGAACTCGGCCACGGTCAGCCGCAGCCTGGGCTCCCTCAGACCGGCTAGGATCTGGCGCAACAGCGGCTCGCCCAGGCCGCGGCCGGTCAGGTCCGGGCGCAGCCCGATGCCGATGTCGAGCGGGCCCTCGGGATAGCGCCCCCCTGGGATCTGACAGACTTCCTTACCGGTAGCGAAAAAGCCGATCAGCTCGCTCTGGCGGGTGATGGCCTGGTAGTGGGCGATCCAGCGGAGCAGTTCGGGCAAGACCTCCTCACCCAGGTCGTAGAAGTGGTAGGGAGGGGGGTAGTGCCAGCGGCAGATCTGGGCGGCGTCCGCCCCGGTCAGCGGCCGCAGCGAGGCGGTCAGTGGCGTGGCAGGCACGCGCTCACCTCGGTCCCCGAGCCCAGGTGACTGCGCAGCGCGTAACGGCCGCCGCGCAGCTCGATGCGCTCGCGCATCTGGCCCAAGCCCAGGCCGTAGAGGCTGCCCGGCTGCCGCTCCCGCTCGGCAGGGTCGAAGCCGACGCCGTCGTCTCGGACCACCAGCTCCGTTCCGCCGGGTCCTTCTTGTAGGAAGACCTCTACGTTCTTGGCCTTGGCGTGCTTGGCGACGTTGTTGAGGCTCTCCTGGAGGATCCGGAACAGCACCGCTTCGTCGGCTGGGCTCAGATTCAGCGCGCCCTGGACGGTCAGTTGGGTGTGGAGGTTGTTCTGCTCCCCGAAGTCTTGGACGTACTTCCGGACCGTTTCCAGGAGGCCGAAGCGTTCCAGATCGATCGGGCGCAGCGCGAAGATGGCCCGCCGCACCTCGCGGATCTGCTCCCGCAGCGTGGCAGCGGCCCCGCCGATCTCCCCCTGGGCTCGGTCGGGATCCCTGGGCAGCAGCCGCTGGGCTAGGTCGAGCCGCAGCGCCGCGAAGGCCAGGGACTGAGCCACCCCGTCGTGGATCTCGCGGGCGATGCGCGCGCGCTC
Organism: bacterium; assembly: GCA_021810505.1. Lineage (GTDB taxonomy): Bacteria > Deinococcota > Deinococci > Deinococcales > Deinococcaceae > JAJZIR01. The sequence continues at coordinate 3,495 of JAJZIR010000020.1, read as the reverse complement.
CTCGCCGATGGCCAGCTCCTCGCTGTAGAGGTAGGCTCGGGCGTTGCGCACCGCTAGGGTGGCCTGGCTGGCCAGCAGGGTCAGCAGCGGCAGGCGGGCGCCGTCTAGGGCGCCGGCGCTGCGGTGGGTCAGCACTAAGACACCCTCTAGGCGGTTTTCCAAGAGCATCGGCAGGCCCAGCGCGCTGCCGGCCTGGCCCAGGACCGGGTCGTCTCTCCCGTCTCCGTGCAGCGGCTGCCGCTGCGCCGCCACCTGCTCGGCCAGTTCGGAGACGGCCCCGCTGTGCCAGACCTGACCGGAGGCGTCCTGGGCCCAGGCCAGGCGCAGCACTCCCTGGTCGACTAGGTAGGCGGCCATGGCCTCGGCCTGGCAGTGCTGGGCTATCTGCTGCAGGATCTTCTGCAGCAGCAGATCCATGTTGCGCTCGGCCCGGATGGACTGATCCACCTGGTAGAGCGCGATCAGGTCATGGCTGCGCTGCCTGGCCGCCTCGATGGCTGTCCCGATCTCTCCAGCCAGGGCCTCCTGTAGCCCCAGCGCCTCGGGGCCGGGCTCGCTGACGTAGCGCAGCCGCAGAGTGCCGTGCGGCTCTCCCGACCAGGGTACCGGTGAGGCTACTTCCCAGAACTGGCTCTCCCCGCTGCCCCCCCGCACCGGCGGGGCCATACCCTGCTCGGACCAGGCCGGTAGCTGGTCGGTGACCACCCCCTGCGCGTCGACCGAGCGGACCAGGCCGACCGGGAGCGAGAGCATCCCGCTGTGAGCCCCGGTAGCTTGAACCGCGCCGCTCACCGCGATGTCGAACACTGCCTCCAAGTCCCGCGCTTCGGCTAGCTGCCGGATCAGCTGCAGTACAGCGTCCATCTTGCGGTTGGCCCCCACCAGCTCGTCGTAGGTCAGCCGGGCCTGCAGCTCGGCCCGCTCCCGGGCCTGGATGCCCACCCGGATCCACTGCAGAACGAACAGGGTGACCAACGGCCCCAGCAACCCGTAGAAGAACAGGTGAGCCAGCAGCGCCGCGGTCCTCTGGCGGATCCCCCAGAGCAGCAGCTCGTAGACGATCACCACCAAGAGGATCAGGGGCGGGAGCAGGTTGCGGGCCAGCCGGGCGCGGCGATCTAAGCCCTCGGTCTCGGAGGCCGGGTGCAGCTGGCCCATGCTGGTGTGGAACCAGGAGCGCAACCGTTTCAGCGACCCCGCGACCGGACCGTTCCAGGTCTTCCCGATCACCCCTTCAGTTTAGCGCGCCTGCGGTCCATTCCAGCGGCCGTGAGGAGCGCGCCGCCCCGGATCCTGCCCAGGAAACTGGGCCCGGTCCACCCCCGCAGTCGGGGTGCACATCCGGTGTGCGGACGCGCATAGCCCGCTTACCTCCCCTCCTCGGGGGACCCGGAGCCCGCGGGGGGCCTGGGCCGCCCCAGGGCCCAGTGACTCTGCGAGAGCAGGCCGCGCAGCATGGCCAGCTCCCTGGAATCCGGCTGAGCGCGGTTGAGCAGCAGGCGGAAGGCGTTCAGGGTCCGCTCCAGCCGGACGGCGTCGGTGAACCCGATCTCCAGCAGGTAGTCGCCCAGCTGCCGATAGAACCCTTCCAGAGCGCCGTGCTCGGCCAGCTGCCGCTCTGGAGGTAGCGTCTCCTCCAGCTCCTGCCGGCGCAGCTCGTAGCAGCTGAGCAGGACGGCCTGGGCCAGGTTGAGGCTGCTGTAACCGGCGGTGGGCAGGCACAGGGTGCGCTGGCAGAGCGCCAGGTCGTGATTGCCCAGCCCCGACTCCTCTGGGCCGAAGACCAGGGCGGTGCGGCGGGACGCCGCCAGCAGCGGCCGCAGCCCCTCCAGCCCCAGCACTTCGCTGACCTCGGTCCTGGGCCGGTGGCTGGTTCCGATCACTAGGTCGCAGTCCGAGGCGGCCTCTTCCAGGCTGGGGTGCACCCGCAACGAGGACAGCACCGCAGTGGCGTGGACGGCGAAGCGCCTGGCCTCCTCCGAGCGGGGATCGCAGCGCGGGCGCACCAGGCGCAGGTCGCTCAAACCCATGTTGGCCATCGCCCGGGCGGCGGCGCCCACGTTGCCGGCGCCCTTGGGGGAGACCAGGATCACCCGCAGCTCGGCCACCTGCCCAGTCTAGCGGCGGATCTCATCCAAGCTCCCTATACTCCCTGCGTGCCCGGGCGATTCTCAACTGTGCAGTCCACGGCGAGGTCTTGGTGGCTCTTTTGGCGCTGGCCGCTGTTGGCTCTGTGGCAGCTGCTACTTTTGCCGCCTCTGCTGTCCCTGGCCTGGAAGCTGAACGCGGCCGGGCCGCTGACCTTCGTGCAGGCCCTGTTGGACGGACTCCCCGCGCTGGTCCTATGGTTTCCTTTCCAGGTGGCGCTGGACTGGATCTGGGCCAGGCCCAGGTGGATGTCTCTGCCGCTCACCGCCCTGCTGATCGCCGGTATGTTCTGGGGACTGCTGCTGGTGGTGCTCCCACTGTTGCTGGCGCTGATCCACGGCCTGTCCCTGCTCGCCGCTCGCTACGGCTTCTGAGGTTCGCCCCACCCCTCTCACCTAGCCCCTGGTAGACTGCGGGGGATGCGCCGGCGCTCGCTCTTTGGGCTGATCAGCTATGGTTTGCTGGCTTCGTTGCTCCTGAGCCTGCTCAGCGCCTGCGGTACCGGCGCGGGGAGCGGCGTGTCTAAGGAAGCGCTGATCTTCCAAACCAGCTCCCTGCCGGTGGCTTACCTGGGCGATTCCTACCAGCAGTCCCTGCAGGTCTCAGGCGGTCAGAGTCCCTACACCCTGACCGTGGTTTCGGGCAGCTTGCCGCCGGGGCTCAAGCTCTCCGGGACGGCGATCGCCGGGCGGCCCAGCTTGACCGGTCACTTCTCTTTCACGGTGGAGGTCACCGACGCCAGCCTCTCTACCCAGGTACAGCCCTTCACCATGCAGGTGGAGAAGCTGCCGCCCGCTCAGGTCAGCCTGCAGCTGCCCCCCACCCAGATCCGCCAGGGAACCCTAGTTCCCCTCGAGCTGGTCCACCCCAGGGGGGCCCGGGCGCTGCGGGTGGGTTGGGTGCTGCCCTTCGGGGCTACCGTGCGCTCGGTCGCGCCGGGCCGGGGCGGCCCGATCGTGCTCTGGAAGATGCAGGGCCAGGCCTTCATCGCGGCGCTGGGGATCACCAGGCCGCTGCGGCACAGCGCGGTGATCGCCTACCTCGACGTCTCGGTGGACCACCCGCTCAACCTGTCCAGCCAGGTTGCCTACCGGGTGATCGATGCCAAGGGGCGCTCCCTGGGCCAGCAGATCTTCCCGGAGCGCCAACCCAGCGCCCCTACCAAGACCCCGTCCTCGACCACCGTGACCCCGTCCTCGACCACCGTGACCCCGTCCTCGACCACCGTGACCCCGTCCTCGACCACCGTGACCCCGTCCTCGACCACCAAGACCCCATCTTCCACCACCGTGACCCCGTCCTCGACCACCGTGACCCCGTCCTCGACCACCAAGACCCCATCTTCCA